>JANSYQ010000032.1 GCA_024742305.1 bacterium
GGCACGGTGATTTCATTCGCCGCAACGAGCACATTCATATTGGTGTTGCCGTAGCTGTAGACGAAGGGTTACTGGTACCTGTGGTTCGTTTTGCTGATGGCAAGGAAATGCAAGAAATTGGAGCTGAAGTTCGCGAATTGGCGACAAAAGCGAAGAACAAGAAGCTACAACCACAAGAGTGGGAGGGGAACACCTTCACGATCTCGAACCTTGGAATGTTTGGAATTGAGGAATTCACGGCAATCGTAAACCCACCAGATAGTTGCATTCTAGCCGTTGGTGGAATTAAGAATGTGCCAGTTGTAAAAGATGGAGCAGTTGTACCAGGCAACGTAATGAAAGTTACATTGTCTTGTGATCACCGAGTAGTGGATGGAGCAACTGGTGCAGCATTCTTACAAACATTCAAAGAGCTAATGGAGAACCCAATAGCCTTGGTGGTTAAGTAAAATTTGATTAAATAATTAAAAGGTCGCCTATCCAACTTTTTGGGTGGGCGACCTTTGTTTCGTGTAGGGTATTTCGGTTCTCAACAAAACATGTTGAAGCCTAATAGCACTACCTTTTTTCAATGTTTGATTTGTATTTCAATTGATCAGAAATGCCTGCAATGATCAAACTAAACACGCCTACAACGGCGGTCCACATTACTTCAATAGACTCCTGCGAATGACGCACCGCAATCGCTATCAATGCCCAAACTACAACGCAAGCAAACACGTAATTTTTTCGTTTCAGTAGCATGAAGATGCCAAGTAAAGTGGCAACTGCGACTGCGATCGTGGCCCACATGGATTCACCAATTCCACCTGTCCAACCAATTCCTGCTAAATGCGAAGCAACATTCGCAATTGTGGCTACAGAAATCCACCCGAAGTATAAGCCAATTGGAAGGTGAATGAGCCATTTGTCGATGGATTTTACATGACCAACTAGTTTGCGAATCTTAAGAGAGGTGATGATCAAAGCAAGGAGAATTCCGAACATGACGAGTAGTGCCTTTCCAGTTTCTTCATGTAACCAAAACCATAGCCAAACGGCATTTCCGAAATGAGCGACAATTAAAGAAGGAGCAGCTTGAACAATGGAAACAGACTCGCGTGGTTTAGAAAACGCTAAATAAATCCAATAAATTCCTAAAATCAACAAACCTAGATAAATCACTCCCCAAATAGCGAAAGCATAACTTGCAGGCGTAAATAAATTTTCAAAATTGTCACTAACTCCTCCAACAGTATTACCATTTATGGCGCCTGTATTCGTGTAATAGTTCCAATAAATTAATCCTATTAATATGATGAGATGTAGGACCGCAAATAATCGTCTAAACTTAGCCATGACTACTTCTTTTTGAGATTAAAAATGAAACCAAAGGCTGCGTAATGAATGAGAGAGAAGTTATACACTTGATCAATATCTGCCCCTCCTTCCAAAATTCGATACCCCAGTTTGGCGCGAACAGGTACTTTATTAAAACGATAATCGATCCCAGCAAAGATATCCTCAGCGCGCCCTTGAGTTCCGACCAACGCATCACCATTTAAGGTAAGTGTAATATTGTCTGTTGGGAAATATTGAAGATTAAAATTAATTAAAGGGACAAATCCAAGATCGGTGGTTTCGTCTTGTTTGTCTTCTGCACTGAAGGCAATTCGTGCATCTCGGACTTTACCCGTTGCACCTATTCCAAACCTCAGTTTTGGTCTTTCGATGATTCGATAGCGATAGGTGAGACGATATGAGTTGAACTTATAATTGACACTTGTAATTTCTTCAGGAAGATATGTCGACTGACCAAAATCCACGGGTCGACTGAGTTTCCCGAACGAGAAGAATTGAAGTGGAGCATACAATCCGGAAACAGTATGCTTGTCTTTAAAGACATAGGAGACGCGAAGCCGGGCAAATCCTGTTTGGGAAACCCCGAATTCTTGAGGGACATTCACAAAGTCGGCTTGAGATTCAGGACTATTAGGAAAGCGTATTTCGTTATCCGTATTGAACGCAACACCGGATTCAGCATCGATAATTAATTGGCTTACGCCATTGAAAGAAAAAAAGAAAAGAACTAGTGTGTATATATACTTCATAATTTAGGTTGCTGAGCAACCGATTTAAAATTTTGGGTTAATAAAACAGTGTGGAATTATAGTTCTAACGTCTCTCTAGAAGATAGTAAAAAATGTCGGAATTCCAAATAACGGGCACACCGTCATGGAGAAGAAGTTCATCTCTCCTGAAGAAGATCTATTGCCAAGTAAAAAACAAAGGCCATTCGTAAGAACAGCCTTTTATTGTGGTCAGATGTGTTTGTACTAGTGGGGATGTTGGTTGCTAATAATGAGTTGTATTCTAGTAACGAATCAGATTGAAAATGTTACATCAGAAATGCTTTAAATCGTTTGTGTAAAATGTCCACTCGGGAGTGTAAATAGGTCCGGAATTTTTTAATGAGTACCATGAAGTCTCAGGGTTCTCGGGATTAATCAGCACCTGTGTCTCTTGAGCTGGCATATAACTCTGAGCCAGTAAGAATCGCTTTTCTCCAGTTTCAGCATTTTCGCACATATCCACGACCATTACGGCATGACCTGGACTTCCTCCTTGAATTAGAACATCGCCTATGTGCATATCGTTAAGGTCTCTTGAATGGAGTTCTTTCTCCAAAGAAAGTGTGCCAGCGTAATTGAAAATCAATTCCATATACTTCCAAAATGTTGTGTATGTATTGGATCTAGCACTGCCTGGTGACCAATACGTTTTATTACCAGAAACTACCATGCGATTCCCCGCGAGCCATTTACTGTAATCGACTTGAAATCCATTGGTGAAATTGAAGTGAATGTCGTTATGTTGTCCGGTACTCCAAAGGTACTCAGCTCTGAAGCGCATTACGGCATCGGCACATTGATGCAAGTTTTTATTTCCAATGGGTAGATCAACTACAGAGCGGTAGATACTTCTTTGTGCTTTCTTTCCTCCGTTGTAATAGGTGACTTCTTCATCTGCTGCTTTCAAAGGAAGATTTCTGAGGTAGTGTGCGAAACTCATGGTGTCTGTTTCTGCACGTTGGAATCCAGCGGGTGGGTTATATCGAGTCTCAATTGTTGTGCCCTCAGGGTTGAATTCTTTAACGTTGCCTTCAACTACAAGAGTACCCTGTTGACCAACAGGGATTGAGTCGTTGTTCGTTTGAGAGCAAGCCGTGAAAACGATGGTCAATATTGCGACAGGTGTTAGATACTTTAGCATGGGAGGAAATTTTAAGGTGCATATCCTACAGAATGCACATGATACGGTAAGTAACAAAAATTATTACTCACTTGAATAGGGCCGGACACACTCCATGTTGTATGAACACTAGATCCCTTTCTCGGCAACATTGTCCCCATCTCAGGAGTTACATCCTCTAGTGGATTGTGAGCCGAAAAAATCCCAAACGATCCTTCTTCAGCCATGAAAAAGAAAAAACCGTAGGCATCCGTACTAAATTCAGCATATTTTTTCGCGGGCTCTACTTTATCGTGTTTGACTGCGTACATCTTCGAAAATATCTTTTGGCCGCTAGCTCGAGAGATATTCGAGGTGCCATCGGGTCTTCGCATACCTCCATGCACCACCGATGAATATGTCCACCTCCCGAAAACGATTGTTTTGCTAAGATGCAGAAATAAGGTATCCGTGATCGTGTCGTTTTTTAATGCAAGCGTTCCAACGTGAGTTCCATTCGGATCAAAGAATTTCATTTCACCGTTGGCTCTATCGTTTTTTCTTTCCTGTTGCCACATTGTTTTTCCATTCTCGTAATAGCGCTCATAAACACCTGATGCGAAATAGGTTCGTGACTCCAATTTTCCTTGGGATGTGTAAATAGAATGAACTGTATCCTCGAATGACTCGGCGATGATAAGAGTAGTGCCGTTTCCCATGTCTACCACAGCCGTCGTGTCCCAGACTCCATTTTGAGCACTGACGAAAGTGATGACTAGGGTTGAAAATAAACAAGCTAGAATTGTGTTCATGGTTTGAGTTACTCAAAAATTGCACCAAAGTATGTCGGAGACGTGACGGAATACTTCTCATATTCGACAATTCTCGAATTGTAGATTTCTAGAATTGTAGTATTCTAAAATTACATATTTTGCGAATTCTAGAAATGTGTTTTATTTACACCCCTTTCTTTATGGCTTTCCTCGTGTAGTAAGCAATCAGCGGGCTCCCAACCAATGTTGGTGCGAGCCATGGCAACCATCCTGGTTCAAAATCCTGAACATTTGTCACCAAAAATGCCGTGGTAGTCGCAATGAAAGATCCCAACATCATGCCGATATGTCGAATCAACCACTTGTTCGTACCGGTAAAACGCCCGTCTCGCGCCTGAATGAATAAGATGATTTCTTGAACAACATTTACCGCTAAAAGTCCACCAAATACTATTAAAACGATATTGAGTGTCCAAATCATAAAGAATGCCGTGATGGCTGCTACTATTAAGAAAACCCAATCGATTAGGTGGGCTTGAAGTGACTTGTTTCGAATACTGCGGAATCCCGCCCACGTCATGTAAAACGAAAAGGAAGCAATCAGTAAAAGGAAGATATTGGTACGATAGAAAGCCACGAAAAGTGCTGTAATGATTACCGTGAACATGGCATAAACGTATGTGTTCCCGGAAATGGCATGAAGTTTCCCTCCTTTTTTTGAGGCGATAGCTAGTGTTCCGGCAAGAAGGCAGGTCATACCGGCAATAATGTGGATTATTAAAAGTGAAAATGCAATTGTTTCCATGAGATTGAATTATTGGTTCGAGACAAACCTAAGCGCAATGCTTGGCACTGCAAAAAGGAAAGTGAGCAATGACAACAATCGTGGTGAATGACAAATTTTAATTGGCGAATGGAAAGGGTTAGGGACGAACTGCAAGCCGTTCCTTCATGGCATTTGTCAGATTCCGAGATACAGGAACTACTGAATCCGTCTCTTCAAAGTGTAATTTCAACCCTTGGGCATTTCCCGAAAACCTACTCACGCGTTCTAGATTTACGAGGTAACTTCTGTGAACCTGAAAAATATGCTCAAAATGTCCTAATTCTTCAGAAGCACTTTTCAGTGTCTTGCGGATGACTTCTCGTTTCAGTGTCTCACCGTCCATATGCACCACTTCCAAATAGTTATCAGCGGCCTTGGCGTAAAGAAAGGACTCAGTGGATAAAAGAACAGATTCACTTGCACTTGAAATGGAGAATTGCTGAATGTTTGCACTATGGCCTATGATCTCTTTGCTCAAATCATCCGAATACCGTTCATACTTATTCCGCAGCCGCGAATGGTTGGTTAAGACAGATAGAATAATAGGAAGAAACGCTACAGCAACAGTATACAATTGAAATGTACCAACTAGTTTGGGCGTGAAATCAAGATCTAGCGCCCATGCAGAGTAAAGAGCGTTTGCCAATCCAATGGCACTGACGTTAATAATGACCCAAACGATTTCTTTCCAAACGAGCCAATTGCTTTCATTGAAAAAGCCAGGAAGCAAAGGAATGATCACAACATTCAGAACAAACATGACAGAAAAGCAGGTGAGTCCGTAGCCAGCGCACAACATAACGGCATTGGGATCTGAACTGATGCCAAAAGGACGAAAAATGGCAAGAAAGGCAAATACAAATGAGCTCATAATGAGACTCATCAAAATTCTCCGTGAGGTGGACGTAACTGCTGGGTATTTGTCAGTAAGTACTGCCATAAATTCTTTGCTTCGACAATATACGAAAGCCCAAAGTTCTGAACTGAAATTCATCGAAGTTTATACTTTTATCGTATGAAGTCAATCGTCTTGTTCATAGCCATTTTGGTCTTTCTTGTTTCCTGTGAGCCTCCCGAGCCTAAGTCCGTAGCGAAGCAATTGAACTTCACAGATGAACCCAATGTTCAAGTAGTTCCGAATATTCGAGACACCAACTTGCTCTACGATTTAGGCAAGTTCACCTCGTCTGTGCGAATCAGGATGCCGAAAACAGACTTCAGAGGAACAATTCTAGTGCTACAAGGATGGAACTTTCCAAATACTAGTTGGAGTGATAGTTCTGATTTGGAAGCATTGGCGTCAGAGTATGGATTCGCACTCGTGCTGCCCGATGTGGGAAAGAGCATTTATCACAAAAGAAATTACGAGCAAACCCGCACAAGTTGGCGCATTTATCCTACACGAACTTGGCTAGTGGATACATTGATTCGTGAATTGCAAGATTCTTATCAACTGTTTGATGAACGATCAAAGAACTTCGTGATGGGGCTTTCTACGGGCGGAAGAGGAGCGTTGATCATTGCTCAAGAAAACCCGAATATATTTACAGCAGGTGCTTCCTTATCCGGTGACTACGATCAATCGGCCTTTCCTAATGATAACCTCTACAGAGGATTTTTTGGAACGCAACCGGAGAAATGGAATCCACAAGAAAACCCAACGAGTTATGCTGATGAGTGGCGGGTTCCGATGTACATTGCACATGGCGAAGCGGACAGCGTGGTTTCTATCGCACACCAAAGAAGACTGTCGAACGTTGTGGACTCAGTAGAGTTAGGTGAGTACTGGCAAATTCATTTCGTTCCAAAGGAAGGACATGACTACCATTTTTGGGCGTCACGGGTTGCTCCAATCATGAACTATTTCGAAGGGTTTCTAAAGTAGAAAGTCTACAAAACGAGAAATTTTGAATTACTTCTTCCGAGCCAACATCAAGTTCGATGTTCCTTTTCGATATTGATACCCAATGCCAAATGGAAGCGGCTTCACCTTCATTTCCTTCTTTACATAGATTTCCTTCAGGTCCTCTTGATGGCGCTCTGCAAACAAAGAAATAGGGAAAGAGTAGGTTCCATAGAAAGTGAGATCCCATTTGTTCTGATCGAAAAAGCGCACTGGAATTCCCGAGTCGTCTTGCAGCAAGTATTCAGATTCATCCAAGATTAAGTTTCGAATGATACTAAAGGTTTCGCGGTGCATCAAATACGAAGCTGACTTCAAGTAAGTCGATTTTATGTCAATATTCTTCAAGTAGTTGACAAGATCTTTTCTTTCGTCTAAACCTTTGGCGACTAGTCCGCCACGACTATGATAAGCCGTGTTTTGAACATTCACGGCAAAGTAGGTGAGTGTTTTTACTTTTTCTTCTCCGGCCGATCGGAAGTAAAAGCGATTTCCAACGTATGCGGAATCAGCAACGCTTGTTAAGTCGTTGGTCAGTGTACCATCCGGCTGAATCGCAACTTTTTCTTGATACATCAGTTCGTGTCCCGTTCTCGACATAAAGTGAACCAATACGTGCAGGGTTCCATCCATTTCAGATTGGAAGTCACTTGCCATGGCAATCGTACGGAAGAAACTCAAACGGAGAATAGCGTTCATAGCGCGCTTTAAGCCGTTCAAGTACGCCGTTAACGTACCGTCTTTGTTCTTCTCATTCAAATCGGCGAAATCTCCCACGGGCTCTAATGCCATCATTACAATGTTGTCGTGTTCAGGGAAGAACAGGTCCGCATGCAAGAAATCCGCTCCCGAGAAGGGATAAAACAGGGTTCCTTCAGAAGTGTTGACATCGCTCAGTTCTTTTGCAGTCCAATCCTTAATTGCTGGTAGCTTTTGATTGGTTTTGAGCCACAAATTATCCAAGTTCATGCGGTAAGCCTGCCAAGTGTCAGTAGCTTCTAATGCCTTTAACTCACTACTCTCACGACCTTCTGTTCCCGCAATAAACTTTGCAAAATCATCGAATCTTGCCTCCTCAGGATAGGTAGGTTTTTCAACGGCAACAGTATCTTTGGTACTTTCCTCTGTCGGTGAATCTGTTTCTTTTGTGTCTTTGGAATTGTCACACGCGGTCATTAGGAAGAGACCCGCTAGTAGTATGTGGTAAAGGCGCATAGCGTTATGTTGTTTGAAAACAAAAGTGCTGATTTATTTTGAATTACGCCAAAATGAAAATCAAAATCCGAGGCAGACAATGTTTTATTACTTTAGGGGCAAAGTCAACCTATGAAAGCGCAAAAATATACGCGTTCGGTAGCGATTAACATGGTGATTGCCAATATGATCGGTACGGGAATCTTCACATCGCTTGGGTTTCAAGTCGATCCCATGTTCGGAATACCCGATGGTTTTGCCATCATTGTAATTTGGGTCCTGGGTGGAATTATTGCGCTCTGTGGTGCTACTGTCTATGGAGAAATTGCTACAACGATTAATAAATCGGGAGGGGAGTATGCGTTCCTAACCGATTTGTATCATCCATTACTCGGATTCATTAGTGGATGGGTTTCCATACTCGTTGGCTTTTCGGCCGCCATCGCAATGTTGGCACTAGCTGTTGGGAAGTACTTTCTTCCTTTGGTGGGAGCTGAATCTGAAGCTCAGTTCATGGGACTGGAATTAAGTAATTTGATTGCTTTCATAGTCATCCTTTTGGTATTGCTCATTCAGCTGCAAGGGGTGAATGTTGGAGGGCGCTTTCAAAACTATATGACGGCCATCAAACTCGGGTTGATTCTGTTCTTCTTGATGATGCCGTTTATCTTCTCAGGAAACTATGAGCCATCAAGCAATCATTTTGGACCCGATGATAATTCATGGGATACCATTTTAAGTCTGCCATTTGCTGGTTCATTGGTATTCGTATTGTTTGCATACAGCGGTTGGAATGCCAGCACATACATTGTTGGGTCATTGGAAAATCCTAAGAAGAATTTGCCTTATTCGTTGATTGTCGGAACGCTCCTTGTTACGGTATTGTACGTATTACTGAACTTGGTCTTTCTGTACGTTTCCGATTTTGATGAACTAGCCGGACAATTGGAAATTGGAAATATTGTGGCGTACAAAGTTATGGGAGATCAGTGGGGATTGGTTTTCACAAGTGTATTTTCTTTGGCGCTAATCTCTGGGGTGAATGCAATGTTTATCGCTGCACCACGTGTTGTCCAAGAGATCGGGAAGGATTACAAATTGTTCGAGCAACTGGGGAAAGAATCCAAAAATGGTGCTCCCAAATTGGCTTTGGTCGTAATTTTCGCCATTGCATCCTTAATGGTGTTCACAGTTCCATTTAACGAATTGCTTGAATTCACCGGAGTAACACTTGGATTATTTGCCTTGCTCACAGTTTTAGGCGTTTTTATTCTTAGAGCCAAAAAGAGAAGTACTGCGAATACCGTTTTCTCGTTCGCATATCCACTAACCCCTATTATTTTTGCTGGCTTCTCGCTGTGGATGATTTACTTTTTCGCAAGCATGAAACCAACGGTGCTTTTATGGTTGCTTATTTTGATTCTACCGGCGATTGTACTTTATTATGTCTCGGGAAGAAAAGAAAACGAATCCAACACTGATGAGGATCCAATAAATGATACAGGCAAGTCAAGTGATAACAATGATGAAGTGGGGGCTTAGTTTACTCTTGGGTTTGTTGGTTTCTTGCTCTCATTCGCAATCGGAGGGGAGTTCTGAAACTCACGGAAACGAAGAAGTATCCGTATTGGATTCATTAGGCTTGGACATGAATGTAGCTCGGAATGAAGAATATCGATTTCAATTCTTAGCAACTTCCATCAAGGAGGGTAAGGTCAACAAATCGGTTTCTTATGGAACGGGAAAGTATTATTATCCTGCTAGCCTCGTAAAGTTGCCGGCGTCCTTGGTGCTTTTGGAAATCTTGAATGAAAAAGACATTTCCTTGGATGCCATTCCTGTTTTTGATACCGTTCAAGCGTGCGGTTCCGTCTCATTTGTGGAAATCAGTCAACAAAGAAACATTTCCTTCCGAAAGATGCTGAAGGAATTGTTGGTAGCAAGTGACAATCATTTTTACAATGCTATTTATCATTTTATCACTCCGCAGGAACTGAACAAGCGTTTGGCAGCTAAAGGTTTTAAGGGCGTGAAGATTTACCGTGCCTTTACCGGCTGTGATTTAACGGATCACTTGCGAACCTATCCATGCAAAGTATATGATGATACTGACCTTTCAACTGTTCTATATGAACAAGCCCCGACAGTGATGGATAGTAGCATTTTGGAAGAGGTGTATGAGTTTACTGAAGAACGATTGTTCGGTAGCAAGCACGAAAATGCGGATGGCGATATTGTCGATGGTCCTTACGATCTTAATTTTCATATCGAAATTCCCCTAGAGCAGGTACACGCCATGATGTTATCACTCTATTTTCCAAGAATGCAAGGAAATCTAAAAGATTGGAATATCCGCAGTAAAGACCTTCTTTTCCTACAGGACCTTCTTGGAATGTACCCGTCGGAGATTCGGACAAAACACAATCTTGAAGATTTTGAATATAAATACGTTCGAAATATAGAGGGGCACGCTGAAGGAAGAACCTTCAATAAGTTGGGACTTTCGTATGGTTTTGCCTCTGAGACGGTTTACGTTCCGATGGAAGGCTTCGCAAATGGTATTCTTCTCAGCTATAGTGTTTATGTTAATTCAAATGATATTGTCAACGACGGAGAATACGACTACGAAACGGTCGCGCGTCCATTCGCAGAAGCATTGTTCAAAAGAGTTCTCGAATGGCACAAAAATTAACCAGCTGGCATGAATATTGAACGCATTATTCAAAGTTTTTTTATGAATCGATTCACATTTCTCCTTTTGACATTTTCATTCCTGTGCTTCCAATCATTCGGGCAACTGTCCGGTACGGAAGTGCCACAGCGAAAATCAGGTTTGTCCTTGGAATTAACGAACAACCAAGAAATTGAATTATTCGAACCTTGGGAAGGCATTGAGATTGATATTCCGAGCGCCATTTCTTTGGAAGCATTTGTACCCAAAGTACGTTCGCAAGAGGAGAATGAAAATGTCGGTGGATGGGCAGTCGGATATTATTTAGCTTCAACGGAGTGGGCCATGATTTCCAATCAATCCAACAAAGCAATGATTACCGCGTTTGCCTACGATCCAATTTGGATGAACAGCGTTGGTGGTAGCGGTGACGGCTGTGGTGGAGAGGTATACCTTAGCGACCTCATGCTCAGCCTAAGTAAAAATGGAATCAAACGATTGAACATTGATCAAAGTGGATGTGAGGTTACTACAGACTTTGACAAAGATTGGAACTTGCTCGATTTTCAGGAGCCTTTAAGGCTGACAGATTCCAATCGAGCTGATTCATTAAACATCACAAGTGTTAAGTACGCTTTGGGAGGTTATCACGCCGTAGTATTTTCAATGCACATTCCGGAATCGTTTCAATATGTGGCAAGCGATGGCTTATTTCGTCCAAGTGAAGACGAGCGCAATCGAACTACTGTGACAACTCCGCATGCTTTAACGATTGTGGGGTTTGATGATGACCTCTATGGAGGCGCATTTCGTGTGGTTAACTCTTGGGGGACAGATTGGGGAGATGATGGATACTGCTGGATCCGCTACGAAGATTTCAATGCATTTCAAGAGGCAGCGTACATGATGTATACGGAGTTAAAAGTCCCGGATTTGGTAGCTTATGGTGCCGAGGCAGATGGTTTCGGTCGTAAGCGCATAAAGAAAAATGGATTCTTCGAAGGGTTTCTCGACGCAAAAGGGCGACCGGAGAAAGGAATTTACATGAACGAAGCTTTGAAAAAAGGTCGAGGAGGAAGCCGCTACATGAAGCGCCTCGTGAAAAAACATGGCGGATTTTTAATCTATTCCGAAGATAACTTCAAGATTCCCATAGCAGCGGTTGTTTATTAGGTGAAAAGTGAAAAAGTGAACTGTTCTTATCACTTTTCGCCTCTTACATCTCACTTTTCAGCTCTTACTTTTTACCAATTTTATATGCAGGCATAATAATTGCACTAGTTTTTCGTAATAATAGTGAGTGCTTTAGCATTCAAACCAGCAAGAAACTTAAAACCAGAAGCAATGAAAAATCTCCTCTCCATTCTCGTGGTAGGTTTATTCAGCCTATCCGTTCATGCCTTCGAGTTGCCTTACAAACAACTGAAGAAATCCTATGAAACCGATTACGAGAAAACATTGGACCGGGCCGAACTGTGGATGAAAATTCTTCCCAACAATCCTGCTCCTTATTATTACGCCTCGCTCGTGCATTTTGAACAAGCGCAAACCGGAACAACGGCTCGAAAACGGTATTTAGGTTTGGTGAAATCATTACGCTATGCACGCGAACTAGAGAAAAGGAAAGATCAGTCTTTCTTAGAGCGTGTGGCTTGGGATACATTAACTCCTCATCTTAAGGAATTTTCAGCGTCTGTTCGAGAAGACTTGGATGCGGAAGAGCTGTACAAATTGTCGGCAATCATTGAAAAGAAAGCGCGTCGCTTTGATTGGATGAAAGATTCTAAGTCAATGGATGTAGCCGAAAATGATTCGCATGAAGAAGAAACTGTACCCGCATCGATGATGAAAAATGGTCAGTATTTCGGAATGCCATCAGGAATGGAGATAATCTCCTCCTACAATCTACAAAGCGAACGTGAGGTCTTAGAGTACATCAACAAAGAACGACTCAAGCAAGGTATGTCCATTTTAGAGTGGGACGAAGATTTGGCCAAGGCAGCGCGCTATCATGCTTTTGATATGGGCTCACAAAACTATTTCGATCATGATAGTCACGATCGAACGCGTTCCAACAAACTGACAAAAGTGGGCGGTACTTTCGAACGAATCCGGAAGTTCTATTCGGCGTCATTCGTAAATTCCGAAAATATTGCCGCAGGTAATCAGGGCGCGCATGATACTTACATGCAATGGTACCACAGCAAAGGGCACTATGAAAATATGTTCAACAAGAGCAGTCGAAAGATTGGCATAGGTGTTGTTTATGTACCAGGGAGTTCCTATGGCTACTATTGGGTTATGAATACAGCTCACTAAAATGACAAGTTATGGTTTCATTTTTTGAACTTCTTGTAATTGGATTCATAGTCAAAGCCATTCTTATGCTCAATTTTTGGGATAACTTTTTTGACAGCAAGTAATTGCACTAAAAGAAAACAGTCAATTTGGCGGAAGAATGCAAGTGAATTCATATCTCTATCTGACCATACTGTGTCAGCATGCAGTTATGACTTCCTATTTAAGGTAAGATGCGCACTATTCTTGGGCGACCGCAAAGGCGCAAAGAACGCGCGGTTTTATTTTGTGACAATATTGGTGAGCGCTAGATTATGACGCAGTCACATTACTGTGTGACCATAAAACTACAATTGGCGTTCCTAGCGTCTTTTCGGTTAAGTGTAGATTTTAAAGTAATATGGTTTCGAATTTGGAGTGCTATACTGCCTCATGCGATTCTCTCAACGCCTTATACCCTCCAATTACCTCCCATCAATTTATATCCGTTCTACCATAATTTCCATCTATTTTTGCTTTTTTTCGAATTCGAGTAGGGGGGAACTCCCATTTCAATGTCTTAGTACAAAACAGAGATTATTGGAACACGATTACTAGAAGCGTAAAAGTTCATGACGATCACAGACTACGAAAGTACTTTCCGCGAGCATTACGAGCCGCTCACGCGCTATGCACACTCCATTCTAAAGAATCAGGAGGAGGCAGAAGATGCTGTGCAACGACTCTTTGTGAAGTTTTGGGAAAAGCGATTCGAATTACAGGTAGAAAATGTACGCGCCTATTTATACCGGGCAACCTACAACACCTGTCTTAATCAAGTGAAGTCGAACAAAAATACGCTTCGGCACGTTCCTGATTCAGAGGTGCAAATTCACGCCTCCGATGACGCTAGCGAGGGTATCATGGGTGAGGAACTACAGATGCAGATCCAAGAAGCCATGGAAGTACTTCCCGAAAAGTGCCGTCAAGTATTTGAGTTGAGTCGGTTCGAAGAGAAATCCTACAAGGAGATTTCAGAAGAACTCAATATCTCTGTAAAAACGGTAGAAAATCATATTGCGAAGGCGCTGCGAATTATGCGTGCTGAGCTGTCTGAGTATTTACCGTTGCTATTAATAACGATTTTAGTTTCGAAAGGATGGTAGAAAAACAGGATTTTGAGGCATTGATCGTACGGTATTTAGAAGGCATTGCAACGCCTGAAGAAGCGATGGAGTTGGAGGATTGGAAAAAAATATCCTCAGAAAATCAACAACTGTACAATCATTACGAGGAACTTTTCTCACAAAATAGACTCCAACAAGTGGACACCGATCGTGCTTGGATGAAAGTCAGTGGTGAGATTTCTCAAAAAACGAGGATAGTTTCATTAAAAGATTGGAGACACTGGGCAATGGCAGCCGCTGCAATTCTCGTAATCGCGCTAATTATTCCAACTTTAATGGACGATGGTGGAACAACTAAAATGGACGAACAACCCATAGCGGAAAAGGAAGAGGAGTCGAATATTCTTTATGCAAAGAACGGTGTAAAATCATTCAATCTAGAGGACAATTCAACGGTGGAACTGGCAGAGGGAAGTTCGTTGGAGCTTTCAAAAGATTTTAAAAGTGGCGATCGCCGTTCTAAATTAAAAGGAAGCGGACGTTTTACAGTAGTTCACGATGAGGCGCATCCGTTTGTTATTGATGTTGAAGGCTTGGAAGTGTATGATATTGGTACCGTTTTCGACATCACGACAACTAAAGACACGGTCAAAGTGGTAGTGATGGAAGGCGCAGTGGAGCTTCGAAAAAATGGACAGGTCCTGGCGATGGAAGAAGGGGATAGCGCATTTTACCTCATCAGTCAGCAGCTCATTCTTGAATACCCAGACAAAGAGGTGTTGGACGGAATTATCTACAAATTCACAGATGTTCCGTTGCAAGAAATTGTGAGAAACCTCTCAGCACACTTTAAACGAAATATTGTCATCATGGACGAAGGCTTGAAAAAGAAAACCTTCACGGTAGAGTTCAAAGGACAAGATTTACCCGAAGCGATCAAATTGCTGGAATTGAGTGATTTACGATTCGTAATTAAGAACGATAAAATTGAGATCTATGACGCTTCGTAAAGTATACCTCAGTTTACTGTTCCTCGTAGCTCATGGGCAATTAATGGCGCAAACAAATGTACCACCACTGGAAAGAGTCATAAGTTTAGAACTGAAAGGACAAAATTCTCGAGAGGCGCTAATGGAAATAGAACCGCTGGTAAATGTTTCCTTCACATATCGCTCAGCATTAGTTCCAGCAAATGATAGGTTGCAACGTACTTACATAGAGAAAACAGTTCGCGAGGTCTTAGATGATTTGTTTCAAGGTAGATTGATATATGTGGAGAGAGGTGATTACATCGCTTTGAAAGCAGCACCGGTACAAAAACCAACGGAGTTGATCACTGACGGCTACATTATCGACGCGCTGACAAAGGAAAAAATCCCGTATGCCTCAGTGTATGATTCTACTAGTTTGGAAGCTACCATCTCTGATGAGTACGGCTATTATACCATCACTATTCCCAAAAGGGAAAATATCGAATTAAAAGCAGCGAAATATGGTTATCGCGACACTTCAGTAGTCCTGAAAAGCGAGGGTGGAAGTCAAAACGTGTACTTGATGCCTACGGAAGAGATGATTGATCGTTCTAAAGACTCGGCAGATTTTGAGGAAAAAGTCAAGCGCGTCCCGTTGATAAAACTATCCAAAGAACAAAAAGCCACCATTGAAAACATCAAGGAGAACTTTCGAAAGAGCGCTCAAGTAAGTTTGTTGCCTATCATTGGTACCAACGGAGTGATGAGTCCGTCCACTACGGTTGATTATTCATTCAATATTCTTGGTGGACTGAATGGTGGAGTCCGTGTGGCTGAAATCGGTGGCATATTCAACACCGTTTGGGATACCGTGAAATACGTTCAAGTTGCGGGAGTCTTCAATGCTGTAGGAGGTCCACAATACGGGGCACAGGTTGCTGGAGTCATGAATTTGAATGCATCTTCTTTTGAGGGGGCTCAAGTTTCAGGAGTTCTCAATTTGACACAAGGACCTTTTGAGGGAGCTCAGGTTGCTGGTATAGGCAGTGGCGTTTTTGGTAGCTTCGATGGCGCCCAAGTGAGTGGAATTGCAGGATATGTCGGGGCAGAATCCGATGTGGTACAAGTTAACGGAATTGCGGGCTATGTGGGTAATGATTCGCGCGGAGCTCAAATTAGCGGCATCTCAAACGTCGCAGAAAAAAACTTCATTGGTTCACAGGTAGCAGGAATTAGCAATTATGCTAGGGATGGTTTCATAGGAACGCAGTTTGCTGGAATCGTTAATGTAGCCGGAAAAATGACAGGTAGCCAAATTGGGTTGATCAATGTAAACGACTCCATTAACGGTGTTCCATTTGGCTTTATTTCGTTTTCTCGTAAAGGATTGCATCAGTTGGAACTGTCCTCCAATGAACTCACTCATGTCAACGTAGCTTTCAAAACGGGAACCAATCAATTCTACAATTCATTTATTGGTGCTGCACGATTTGAGTCTGAGCGCTCTCCAACTTGGGGAATTGGTTATGGTGTAGGAAGCTCCGTAAGAGCGAGAAAGAAAAATCGTGTTTTCTTTGATTTGCAGAGCGTCAATCATTTTAGAGATAACCAGTGGGGATTGGCATTGAACAACAAACTAACGATTTCGTATCAGATGCAACTCGCTCCTAAAATTGCGCTTGCGGTGGGACCTTCGGCGAACCTGTTTTTAATCGACAATGCTTCCAGTCACGATGTAACTTACCTGAGCGGAATTGCACCGTACACGATTTATGATGAGACCACGGCGTCTGGATTACGAATGCAGTCGTGGGTTGGTGGACATGTGGCGTTGAGATTGTTTTAGTGGGGGAGTTGTTTGCTTCATTAGCCCTAAAGGAAAATACAAATAATATTTCTGCATTTCTAGAATTGTACAATTTTCTAATTCGCGAAATGGCGAACAAGGGAGAATTAAAACTTCAATTAATGTGAGATTGAGAGTTGATTTTCAGGATTATAAGATAAAATTTAAAATTTTTCTAAAAATCGAGTAGGGGGCACCAGCATTTCAATTGTCTTATCAATAAACAAAATAGAAATTATGAAAGCAACGTATTTTTTAGGAGCAGTAATGTCATTGGCATTTGTTTTCACATCATGTAAAAAAGCAGTAAAACCTTCGGATGATATTACCACAGAATCACGACAACTAACCGGGTACTCTAAACTGGATGTTTCCGACGCGATGGAAGTTGAAGTTACCTTTGGACAGCAAGAAGAAGTTGTTGTCGAAGCGAACTCGAACTTGCATCAATACATTCTAACGGATGTCGTGAATGGAGTGCTTAAAATTCGCATGAAAAATAACGTACGCATCAAATCCGGTGCGGAGATCAAAGTTTATGTGAGCGCAACAACAATTGATCAACTGATCATCGATGGAGCATCTCGTGTTGAATTTATGAACGATGTGACTACAACGAATTTTGAGGTGGATATTGACGGTGCCAGCCGATTCCAAGGTGGAGTTTACACTGGTGACTTGAAAGTAGATGCAGAAGGAGCTTCAAACGTAGAGATGTGGGGTACAGCAGACAGTGCAGAAATAGAGGCTTCAGGAGCGAGTAATATCGGTGACTTTGCCTTCTTGATCAATAATTATCTCAACATCGATTTGTCCGGTTCAAGTAAGGCAGAACTTACGGTAGACGGAGTAATGGATATCGAAGTTTCAGGGGCCAGCCGATTCAACTACAAGGGAAACGGCGTGATCAACGAATTGGATATCTCGGGAGCATCTTCCGTTAACAAGCAGTAAATTAGATAAACAGTATGTATTCCCAAGTGCCTTAAATGGTGCTTGGGTTTTTTAGTTTAAATGAATATCTTTCAATCGCCTAATTTTTAAACGCACCATTATGCCCAAAATGCACATTGAACGTTCCGTGCTGATCAACGCACCGATTGATAAAGTATTTAAAATTGTTAGTGACTTCCATACGTGGACCGATTGGTCTCCTTGGTTAGTAGCCGAACCGGAAGCTAAAGTAAATGTCCGAGAAGACGGTAAATTCTACGAATGGGAAGGTGAAATTGTTGGAGCAGGAGAAATGACCATTGCTAAGGAAGTAGAGAATCAATCAGTAGAAATTGATTTGATGTTTTTAAAGCCTTGGAAATCAAAAGCAAAAGTATCGTTTCTAATGAAAGAAGAAGGCGACGGAGTACGTTTGACTTGGGATATGGATAGTAGTTTACCATTCTTTCTGTTTTGGATGAAAAAAATGACAGAAGCCTTCGTTGGAATGGACTACGAGCGAGGACTCACCATGTTGAAGGACTATGTAGAGCAAGGAAAAGTTCCACATACCATGACCGTAAAAGGAATTCAAGATTTCTCGGGAAGCAAGTATATCGGAATTAGACGCAATGCAGCGATAAAAGATCTTTCTAACGCAATGAGCGAAGACTACACCAAATTGATGGGGTACGTCATGGAAAATCATGCAGATAAAAAAGATGGCGATGCCTTTTCGATTTATCACAAGTGGGAACTAGTGAAAGGACAAACAACATACACCGCATGTGTTCCCGTAAGCGAAGTTCCTTCTGATTTGCCCGAGGGAATGATTTCCGGAAGTGTTCCAGCAACAAAAGTGCACGTGATTCACGGAAAAGGTCCCTACCGATTCACAGGAAATATTTGGTCAGCACAAATGATGCGTCAAAGAGGCAAGAAATTCAAAGGAAACAAAAACGTAGATCCAATTGAACGCTACCTGAACAGTCCAATGGATACGCATGAAAACGATTTGGAAACAGAAGTGCTATTCGGAGTAAAGTCTTAGTATCTTTGTTCTTTTTTTGAATGGGAAATTTCATCAACAATCTTATTGATAATCTGATTTCAGTAACGTGGCGCCTCATGGACCTTCCCCTGTACGCCTTGTTGATTATGATTGTTGTAGCTCTAATTGCAATCAATTGGTTAGGAAGGAGGTGGCTAAAGCGGATTTCCGAACAGAAACGTTGGTACATTAATGGTGGATTAGTGCTTTTGATGCTTTTGCTAATCATCGACAAGAAAATGGACTTCATGCGGTCAGAAATGACTTTTCTGAATGAGAAAATCCGTAAAGTCCAAATGATGGGAGTGCCCGTTACTGGCGGTACGCCTTACGATTTAACGCAACTAAAAAAAGAATTTCCCAAAGCCGAACTGGCCGAACGTCCTATCAATGAAGCAATTCAACTTCTTACCATTACACAGGAAAATCCCAATGCTGTAAGCTTTGTGGCGCGAGTAGATTTGACAAATCCCTTGGTGGATGTGCAGATCACACGTAAAAAAGGAAAGAAGTGGCTTACTTCCAAATTCGCCGAAAAGAATAATTGCATCCTTGCTATTAACGGTGAAGCAGGAGAAACAATGGCAATGGATTGCGAACTAGGCGAATGGTCCGGGAATTGGGTCTCAGATGGGAAAGTGGTCATGATGGCGGACACCAAAAAACGCCCATTTATCGGAATTTCAAAGGAGAACAAGGCGACGTATTACGAGGAATCGTTTGTCGACACAGAATACAAAGACGCTTACTACAATGCAATTTGGGGGCGGTTTGATATTCTAAAAAACGCGGAAGTAATCAAGCACGATAACGACAAACCTTATGCAAGAACTGTTATGGCAGTGAACGAGGAAGGAACGTATTTGTATTTGATGATTGTCGACGGAAAACGGCCGGACTACAGCGCCGGACTGAAATACAGCGATTGCGCGAAAATTCTAAAAGCACTTGGTGCTTCGGATGCCATGGCGTGCGATCAAGGTGGTTCATCGTGTATGTACGTAAGAAATATGGGAGGCATCATCAACCGCCCTGCGGACAGCGATGGAGTGGAGCGCCCAATCTACTCGCATTTTGGCATTGCGATGAAGTGAGTGTGTGATTTCCTCTAATACATGTTAATTTAGCCTCAACTAAATACTAAGTATGAGAAACCTACTATTACCACTTGTTACTCTTTTATTTCATTTGAATGCGTCTGCGCAAGTTCCTACGCTTGATTTAATGGTTCACATGCCTTTCAACGGAAACGCTGTGGATGAGACCGGAAATGGAAATGACGGTACCGTCGTAGGACCGAACCTTACCACGGATCGTTTCGGAAATGCCAATGCAGCCTACGAATTCGATGGAATGGATGACAGACTTGACATTTTCAATAACAATCTTGTTACAGATAGTAGCGCTACTATTAACTTTTGGATAGCTCCAGGTCAGAACTGGAATTCAGCTTCTGATTACCAAATCCTTTTTCAGTCCGATCCAGGAGGAGACATCAGCGGACACTTTATTATTGGATTCAACCGATCGAACTGCTTTAGTGCGCCAAGTACAGATGATGGAAAAATCAACTTTGAACTTCAAGGCGATTTTACGAATAATAACTCGGTCGTTTGTAATGCCTATGGATTGACACGAGTTGGCACTACAACTACATCTTGGACAGCTTCTACTTGGTACATGATTACTGCCATCGTGAATGAAGGTCAGATTAGAATTTATGTAGATGGACAGCTGGAAGGCACACATCCGTGTACATCAGGGGTATTTGTGGCAGGAGAAGATATTATGCTCGGTAGTTATGTTTCTCCACAACCTCTTTCCTTATATGCTGGGAAATTAGATGACATTCGCATTTACAGTAGAGCTTTGATAGATCAGGAAATTGCTTCCTTGTACGATGAATTTTTGGAGGTGGAGCAACTTTTAAACGCTGAGTTTGAATTATACCCAAATCCTGCTTCAGACCAAATTACAGTCGCTGGAGACAATCTTGCGGGTAAAAATTTGGTTATCACAGATGCTATGGGGCGCAAAGGAATGGAGCAACGTCTACCTTCTAACGAAAGTAAAATCGACGTTAGCACAATCTCTTCAGAAGGGTTGTACCTTGTTCAAATCTTTGATGAAACGAATCAAGTAATCGCAACTGAGCGTCTAATTATTAAGTAAAGTCCTTTTCTTTTAGATTTTACGGGCTCGAGTTGAGTATCACCACGCGTAAATCTGCTTCTAATGAAGCGGGAGGAGTCTGTTTGTAGTAGTTCCTTAGTGCCGAATCTACTCGCATTTTGGCATTGCAATGGGGTGAGCTTATATTCATTATTCAATATTTCTTATTCATAATTCATCATTCATACCTCATAATTCATCATTCACAATTCCCAACTCCTCATTCGCTTTCCATTCTGCGTAATTCCACTCCAGCCAAGACTTCTTCTTCCATTTCCATTTGAACGCCGCTTTACGATACGCAATCATCATGCTGTATTCTTCTGGACTCATGTATAGATTTCGGTAACGTCGACTAGATATGCTACTATCAAATGAGCCAAACCAACGGACCTGTTTTTGATCAATGGCCGTGACTTTATCCAATGGTTGATCTAAGTGAGGAAGTGCCGAATCAGATAAGGTTGAAAGAAAGTTCAAGTGAACGAAAGCACCGTCCTCACGACTAAAATTGTACTTCGCAATAATTCGATCCCAGTTAAAGCCGGAAGATACGGTAAGTACAATTAACCATGCAACAGCGTTTTTTCGAAGCATGTAAAAATTAGATCGCGTATCTCGAATCTTAATAAACACGCTGAACAAGCCGTAAAGCACAAGTATGATGAAGAACATTACCGCGATTCTTTTGTGTGCCAATGAATAATATTCGATGTAATAAAGGTTTCGTATGGCAGCTGAAATAGCGAGAATGGCATTCTGACCGAGCCACAAATAGCACAATCGTTTCAACCAAATGTTCTTTTTGTAAAAATTGAGATTCCCACGGAAAAAGGTCAATACCAAAACGATAGAAAGCATAATCGCTACGATCAAAACAATCGTTCCGTAATGAACGAATTGACGCAAGAATTGTCCCTCAAATTCAAAATTTAGCCATACGCGATCAATGTCCATGATGTTCATTAGAAGTAACAGTACATTCAAGGAACCGAACAAGAATATCCCAACGCGGTATTCATTCTTTAGCCCAGTCATACTGGATATTTTCCGATGGTTCCTTACGCGAATTTTATCATCACTAGCGGCTAAATCGCGCTCCTCCAAAACTTCATTCTTTTTACGCATCAACAAGAAAATAGAAACGATGAGCCCCAAGAGAAATGTAAGTATCCAGAAGAAATCAATGTTTTTAAAGAGGTAAATCAGCCCTTGATAAAGTTCTCCCAAAACAACATCAACATACGCCCCAAACTCAGGGTTGGCAAATCCATACAACGTTGCGAAAAGAATAATGATCGCTACGGGAATGATGTAAAACCGCAATCGTTTGAATTGAAATTTACGCTTAGATTCTTTTTGACGTACCACTTGTTGTTCCTCCTGTCCACTAAACAATTGACTATAGGAAAGAAAAATATTGCTGAATGACATCCCTAGAACATTGAGCAAAGAGCGCATTCTTGGAGCAATCATCACCCCAATGTACAAGAACAAGACGGAGAAGTGTATCACGTAGCTCCAAATAGAGTGGTGGAGAATAGTAAAACTAAGAGTGGCTAGAGTACAGGCGAATACCAGTCGCTCATAGAATGTTTTCAAAAGGAGTTGACCGCTAAAGGCAAACCAACCGAAGAGGATCGCTTCAAAGATCACCAAATTCAAGCCAAGAGCTTGTTGATGAAACAGGAATGCGAAAATTATAGCGAATACGAATAGTACCCGAACAGAATTAGACTGCTTCATGGTGAGTTGATTTTTTGGTTTCTACTAAAAAACGACTTCCTGCACTTTTTGGTGCAAGATTATATTTTTTTGGGAATTCAATAGGAGCTTACGAACTCACTATTTCGTAGGCCTGTTGAATCTCTATAAATCGCGATTCAGCAGCTTTTATGATAGCTTCGTCTTGTCCTGCAAAGCGGTCGGGATGGTGTTTCTTGACCAATTTTCGATATGCTTTCTTTATCTCAGTCTCACTTGCGCCAGGGGATAAACCTAAAATTTCCAAGGCTTGTTCTTTGGCTGATTTCGACGGTTTTTTAACTCGCTGACTCCTGTATTGACGTTGCTCTTGCTGCTTTTGAGCCTCCTCACGTGCCATCCGCTGTCGGTGCGATGCCATCATTCCCTTCAACTCTCGCAATGGCAACTGCATGTCCTTCATGAGTTTCACGAGGAAGGAATATTCTCTAGCCAATAAGGTTCCATCCAATAAAGCCAGCTCCACGAGCATGTAAATCAAGTCGCTGCGTTCAGACTCATTTAGGTTGCGCTTGCTCCAATTGGCAATGCGACGTTCGCTAATTTCATTTTTCCAAATCTTATCGTAAGTATCCCAAAGTAGTTGTGGATCACGACCGAGCTCCGTCATTTTTTTGTGAAGAATCGCTTTCTTCTTGTCAGCGTCTCGTTTGTCCAGCTTGATGATCAATACAGCCGAACAGATGTACGCGTTCATAAAAGCACTCGTATTCTTGTCCTTTCGATTGGGAAGAAACTTTCGCTCCCACAGCTGCGCTTTAATTACATGGTAAAAAAAGATCATCAATCCAGGGACAAAAGCAATGAACCACAACCACCAAAACTTTGGACCTTCATCGTTGTTAACAGTCAGTATGTAGAGCATCTGATTCATGAGGTAATTAGCTCGTAGGCTTTTTGAATTTCAATAAATTGAGCTTGTGCTGCATCAATAATAGCCTGATCTTGACCAACAAATCGATCGGGATGATGCTGCTTTACCAAGGAACGATACGCCTTCTTGATTTCATCTGCTCCGGCATGCGGTGAAACACCCAAAATCTCAAACGCTAGTTCCAAAGCACTTCTTGTAGGTGTTTTCTTTCTACTCGCTCGGTATTCTCTTTGACGTTGACGACGTTCGGCCTCTTCCCGAGCCATTCGTTGTTTGTGAGACGCCATCATGCTTCTTCGTTCTCTTGGACTGATGTCGAGGTGCTCACAGATTTCACTCAAAATTTCCAACTCCGGTAGAATAACGCTTCCGTCCATGTAGGTGATTTCAATCAGCAAATACACCAGTTCCTCTCGTTCATCGTGATTAAAGTGCCAGTTGATCCAAGAAGCGGCATGTCGAACGCGGATGTCTTTCTTACTCAATGCGTCGTACTCCTCTTTTAAATCAGAAAGACGATGAGAAAACTTGGCAAGCGCATGATTTAAGCGACTACGCTTCAAATCACTTTCTCGTTTGTCATGACGAATAAGGTGAACCACCAAAATCATGTATGCGATGGCGATATTACGATCTGTTTTGGCGCCTTTTCGATCAAGAATGGAGTTCTCCCATTTCTTTAATTTGTAGATGGAAAAGAAATAATAGAAGAGAGTAGGAGCAGCAATAATCAACAAAACCAATAACACCGAATAACCTCCGTGGTTGTTCAGAGCATCCTTTTCAATGTCATGAAGAGAGTTGAGTAAAAGATTCAAAAGTAGAAGTTAGATAAAATAAAAAAGTCCCTGGTCATCGAGCGAAGTCGTGAAACAGGGACTTTTATCAATTCTTGGAGTTGTTTACTTTACAATATTCAACTCGTCAATAATATTCGTAGCGCCGTAGCACTTGTCAACCAACCACAAAGTATAGCGGATATCACATGAGATAGTACGCTGAATGTTTGGTTCAAAGAAAATATCTCCGGACATCGCTTCCCAGTTTCCATCGAATGCGGTACCAATCAATTCACCATCACCGTTGATTACAGGAGAACCTGAGTTACCTCCAGTGATGTCGTTGTTTGATAGGAAGTTAACAATGATTTGACCATTTTCATCGGCATACTGACCGTAGTCTTTCTTCTTGTGTACTTGTTTAATGCGCGGATCAACGTTGAATTCAGGGTTGTTTGGATCTTCCTTCGCTAACATTCCTTCCAACGTTGTTGTGTAATTGTATGTGATTCCGTCCTTAGGTGAATAAGGAAGAACATTTCCGTACGTCAATCGCATTGTGAAGTTGGCATTTGGATAGTAATTCTTGTCTGAATTCATCTCACGGAGGTGGTACACGAACAAGCGATTTGCTTTGCTAAGTTTGTCCTCTGCCGCTTTCATTTCTTCTGTATCGTTCGCTGCTTCTCCAGCATCCCAAAGATCAACGACCAATTTGTACATCAAATCTTTTTCTAATGCCTCTAGAGTAGGGTCTTCAGAGAACGCATCAAACTTATCCTTGTTGAAGAAGATGGATTTTTTGCGTGCTTTCTTCATGAATTTGTCAACACCTTTACGTCCCTTGGAAGCAATTTTCGCTACAAACTCACCCATTTGTTCCTCAGGAATATCTTCTACGTACATCGCCAATACTTCGTGAACGATTTCTGTTTCCATTTCCAGGTGACTGCTCTCAAAGAATTCCATTACTTGAGGACGGAAGAAGCTCGCCATCATACCGGCGCGTTGATTCATTACTGGGTCCTCGTCAACCATGGCATCCGCCCAAAACTTATAACGGATAACATTAATAATTGCATCGGCTTGGTACAAGAACTCTGACTGATATGCATTGAGGTAAACTACGTCGTTCGTTAATTCGTAGTACTCCTTCATGGAGCCAAGAATATCGAAGTTCAATCGTTTGTTTTTCATGTAGTCATTGAAATCGGCCTCCAAAGCTTGTTTCTTTCCAACTACGTTGTTATTCTTCACTTGCTCCGTTTGACCGATGAAATACTTCCAATAGTTTGCTACTTGCGCATATTTTGAAGAGTACTTCAAACGAACATCAGTATCCATGTCCATGTATTTCTTCATGATCTCCAGCTTCTTTGCACGGATGTCAACGCGCTTTGGCTGTTCTAGGTTAACTGCTTGTTCAACCCCCCAAGAGCTCAAGTAACGATCTGTTGACCCCGGGAAACCAAGAATCATAGCGAAATCGCCATCTTCTACACCTTTCAAGCTTACTGGCAAAGAGTGCTTTGGCTTCAAAGGAACGTTGTTCTCATTATAGTCTGCTGGCTCGTTGTTCGAATCTGAATAAATGCGGAACATAGAGAAATCTGCTGTGTGACGTGGCCACATCCAGTTATCGGTGTCACCACCGTATTTCCCTGCCGACTGCGGAGGCGTTCCCACCAAACGAATGTCGGTGTACTTCTTCTTTACAAATAAGTAAAACTCGTTTCCTTCAAAGAAAGATTTAACGCTTGCTTCATAGTTCGTTCCATCAGTGGCATCGGCGATTAACGCTTTGCGCACTTTGTCGATTTCCTCGTTGCGCTCGTCTTCTGTCATGTCGCTCTTCAAGTTTGCTTTCACAGAGCTGGTAACGTCTTCCATTCGAACGATGAAAGTCACAGAAAGTCCCTGAATTGGAATTTCTTCTCCGTGATTT
Source organism: bacterium (assembly GCA_024742305.1). Taxonomy (GTDB): domain Bacteria; phylum Bacteroidota; class Bacteroidia; order Flavobacteriales_D; family Crocinitomicaceae; genus UBA4466. The sequence goes on from JANSYQ010000032.1 coordinate 26,317, forward strand.
TTCGCCCAAAACCCGTTGTCCAAATAGTTATTCTGTGAAGTGGAAACTCCAGCTATGGCATCGTATCCACAGTGGTGGTTTGTTAGTACCAACCCTTTGTCAGAAATAACTTCTCCTGTACAAAATCCACCGAAAGAAACGATAGCGTCTTTCAAAGATGCGTTGTTAATGTCATAAATCTGCTCAGGCGTTAAATTCAACCCGTGCGCTTTCATGTCATCGTAATTGCGCCCCAACAAGAAGGGGAGCCACATACCTTCATCTGCACGAGATACAAACGATCCCGAAAAGATGATTACTGCTAGTAATATAAATTTGAATTGTTTCATTTTCCGTTTTAGTTTTTCGCTGGCTAAAATACCAACTTTCTGATATTATTTCAACACTATTTCATCCACAAAGAGCCAAGTATCGTTTCCAGCACCTAGATGCCATTCAGGACATTTTCCATAGTTCAATGCTGTTACGCGAATCTTTTTAAAGGACTTTGCCTGTTCCAACTTGAAATTGAAGTCGAATATTTTCGCTGGTTCTACTTGCGTCGCCGTGTGAATGAGCTTATTGATTCCGATGATTTCAAAATTGACTCCGTCTGTGCTTCCTTCGAAAACAACAGCATTCGGTAGGAAAATCCACGATTTTGTATCCTCTAAGCAGCCCAATGCCATTTCTGAGATCGTCCGCGGATTCTTAAATGTCAGTTCCACCATGAGGTCTTGCGCCCAATAGCCTTGCCAATCTCCCGTGCGGTATTCGTTTCCTCCGCGAATTCCATCAATCATGGTCAAGTCGCCATAGGCAGCGTATTGGTTGGCGTATTCCGATTTAATCTCAATCGAAATATTTGGGTTCTTTTTTACAAGGTCCATCGTTACCACAGCGCTTTCGTTACCCAAAGAATCTTTCGCAAATGCTTTAACGGTGGTTGTTTCAGAAACATAGAATTCCTCTGAAGGTACCGCAACTGGACCATCATTTTCAGATGGAATGAACCTGTAGTTCTGAACTGTTTTGCTTGTTTTTGGATCAGACCCGTCCGTAGTGAAATAAATTTCTGCCGGTAGCGGCGTCTGCAATGTCACGGCAGCTTGCTCTTCGAATATACGTTCCGTCTCTATTCGATGTGGAACCGGAACGAAGTCTTCCGGAACTTCTTCAATGGTCGGAGCCATCGCATAGGTTCTGTAGTTGGCGCTCGGAGCATCAGTCAAGAAATAGTGCAATTCTCCTCCTTTTGTAAGTTGTTCGTGATGGATGTAGCGCTGTTTCAACTCTTTCCCATTGAGCATTATTTTGTCAATGTACTTGGAATTATTACTCTCCTTAGTCGTTTTAATACGGAGATTGCGTCCTGAAAACTGTATTTGTCCATCATTCAATAAAGGCGTTCCGAAGTCGTAGTAAGGTCGACCAGGGGCGATTTGATAAAGGCCTAGAGCGCTCAGTACATACCAAGATGACATTTGACCGCAATCCTCGTTTCCCGATAAGCCATCGGGAGCATTTTTGTACAAGGTGGAGCTAATCTGATGAATGTAGTCTGCCGTTTTCTCGGGTGCATTCGTGTAGTTGTACAAATACGCCATGTGATGCGACGGTTCATTGCCGTGCGCGTACTGTCCAATCAATCCCGTTATGTCCACCTGATGTCTTCCTGAAAGGTCCGAAGGTGTGGTAAACAAACGATCCAACCATGCCTCCAAGGAGTCTTTTCCACCGAGCAAACCAGTGTGAACACCCACTGCATGTGGCGTGTATAAAGAGTATTGCCAACTATTGGCCTCTGTATAATTGAAGTTCACTTCAGCGGGATCGAATGGAGAGAACCAACTACCTGAACGCCTTGCACGCATGAACTTGGTGCTTGGGTCGTACAAGTTGATGAAGTTCATGGAACGCTTGCGGTATTCTTGTAAGTCTTCATTAAATGGAGTAGTGCCACTATTTTGATGATAATCGGCAATCATCTCAGCTATACAAAAGTCATTGTAGGCGTACTCCAAGGTTTTTGAAACGGATTCAGGTTCTTTGGAAACACCGAGAAATCCTTGGGATGCGTACTCCAGTTTACCGAGCTCGTCACGCATGGAGGTGGCAATCATTGCCTTAATGGCTTCTCGCGCATCGTAATCTTGAATACCTTTTGTGTAGGCGTCCGCAATAACGGAAACACTGTGATAGCCTATCATACAGCCGGTTTCATTTCCAGCGAGTTCCCATATCGGCAGGGTTCCTTTTTGTTCGAATTGACGTAAAAATGTTCGAATAAAGTCGTTGGTTCGTTGCACTTGCGTCAACGTGAACAATGGATGCGTTGCTCGATACGTATCCCAAAGGGAAAAAACGGTGTAATTGTTTTTTGAGTCGTTGGGCAGTTCGTGAATGTTTCCATCGTAACCTCGGTACCGGCCATCAACATCAGAAAATACGTTGGGATTAAGGTAAGAGTGATACAGTGCCGTGTAGAAGTTTGTCATGACTTCTTTGTCCTCGTTTTGGAACTGGATTTTGTTCAATTCTTGTCGCCATTGACGTTCTGTACTTGCACGTACCATGTTCAAGTCAAAATTGGGAATTTCCTTTTCCAAGTTGGCTTTAGCTCCATCAATATCTACTGCGGAAATCCCGACACGAAGCGTTACCCTCTCCGTATTTTTTGGAAAAATCAATAGCATTTTGTAGCGACCTTTTTTTAAAATCATGCGCGCCTTTTGGAAGGGAACATCGGTTTTCAGGTAAAAATGAAATTCTTGTCGCTCCGCCCATGCTTTAGAAATTCGATATCCTTGTACCGTATTATCATCGGGAGCCGACATGTCCGTTTCTATAATTCTATCACGGTGATCTAAGTCTAACAAGAGGAATTTCTTACCTTTTTCTTTGTTGAAAGTATACTCGTGTATTCCTGCACGGGTAGTTGTTGCGAGCTGCACATCGATATCTGGTTCTTCCAAGTGTACGCTGTAATATCCCGGGGATGCCGTTTCGTTATCGTGAGAAAAAGTGGATCCGTACCCGTCTTCTACTTGATATCCCGGGTCGAGTCTTGGAGAGCCATGTTGCGGAACAATTAATAAATCTCCGTAATCGCTAACGCCGGTTCCGCTTAAGTGAGTATGACTGAATCCATAAATTACATCATCGGAATAGTGATATCCGGAACAGCCGTCCCAGCCGTCGTGGCGTGTATCGGGACTCAATTGAATCATACCAAATGGGGCAGATGCTCCTGGGTACGTGTGTCCGTGCCCCCCTGTACCGATAAACGGATTGACATACGGCAGCTTATCTTCGCTAAATATGGATTTCGGACTCCCGACTTTGCTTTGTGCTTTATCGGATGCATTTTTAAGTTCAGGAATTTGCGCGTACGAATTGCAGGCGACTAAGGCGCACAGCAGTACAACGTTCCAATTTTTCATAGAATTAGTTTAATTCGTTCCAGACCAAAGAGCAACTTCCTAGTACCGCAGCATTTTTGTCATGCAAGGCAGAAACTCGGATTTCAATCTTGTCTTGATAGATATTGAGGATGTGTTGCTCCATGTACGTTTTTACTTTATCCGCAAATGGCGCGCCATTTTGAGCGATACCCCCAAAAAGGATGTACGAAGCAGGGCTTGAGAAGCACGTGTAGTCGGCCAGTGCACCGCCCAACTTTTCAGCTGTGAAGTCGACAATTTCTTCTGCGAAAGCATCACCACTAGTCGCTAATTCAAAAACATCTTGAGCGGAAATGGACTCTAGGCGGCTCAATGCGGAAACGTCTTTGTTAGGTGAGTTTAGTTCCATCGCAGACCTCACTACTCCGGTAGCGGAGACGTATGTCTCTAAGCAACCTTTTCTGCCGCAACCACAACTTCTTCCATCAGGAATAACTCGAAAATGTCCGTATTCTCCGGCAAATCCATCGTGACCGTAAATTAATTTTCCATTGGCGACAATTCCGCTACCTAAACCAGTACCGAGAGTGATGAGAACAAAATCTTTCAGGTCCTTTGCGTTTCCATAGATCATTTCACCGATGGCTGCTGCGTTGGCATCATTCGTAACGATTGCTTTTATACCAAATCGCGCTTCGAATAATGCTGCAAGCGGGATACTGCCTTTCCAAGGAAGGTTAGGAGCAAATTCAATACTCCCAGTATTGATGTTTCCGTTCGGTGCACCAACACCGATGCCGACAAGTGAATCGAGAAGTCCTTGATTTTCAATGACAGAATAAATCTCATCCACAAGTAATTCAGGAGATGCAAAGGATTTGGTAGGAACGGACGACTCAAAGAATGAAGTACCTTTTTCATCGCACAGTCCGAAGGCAACATTTGTACCTCCAATATCAACTCCAAGGGCAATTTTGGTTTTCATTCAGTATCGGGCTTGAATTCCCATTCGTTTAGAAAGTCATTCAGAAAACGTTCCATAAGTCGGTGCCTTTTCGCGCCAATTTCCTGTGCAGTTTTCGTACTCATTCGATCTGCTAAAAGTAACAATTTCTCATGAAAATGATTGATAGTTGTGCCTTTAGAATTTGCATATTCCTCAAAGCTATCATGCATTTTTACAGGAATGTTAGGGTCGTACATAGGCTGACCTTTATGCCCGCCGTATGCGAAAGTCCGCCCAACACCTATGGCACCAATTGCGTCCAATCGATCTGCATCTTGCACAATCCGTCCCTCCAAAGAGTTCATTTCACTTTCTGTATTGGCTCCCTTGAAGCTTATGTTATCAACAATATACTTCACTTTCATTGCGCGATCTTCAGGGTAATCGAATGAACGAAGTATGTCAAAGGCAACTTTTCCTCCCGCATCCAGCTTTCCACCATTGAACTTGTGGTCGGAAATATCGTGCAACAAGGCGGCTAACTCAACAATTTCAAGGTCGCCTCCTTCTTTGGATTGAATGTATTTTGAAAGCGTGACAACACGTTGGATGTGATACCAATCATGCCCGGTAGCGTCATCCAAAAACTGTTCTCGAATCGCCGACTCAACTTTCTCTGTAATACTCATTATTCGATTAGTTCAAAAGATTGAAATCTTCCGTGACGCATTGTGGCTACCAGTCTGTCTTCTAAAATTCCGAGCGAATAAAACTTGCCTTCCGCAAATGGAATCCAAACTTCGCCGTCGAAAGAAAAATCAATACCGTTCTGCCCACAGGTGTAGTAAACGTTGTTGTGATGAATAACACACGAGCGATATCCACCAGGCGGTTCAAAGGAGTTGTACCATGTTTCACCACCGTCGTGTGTGTAGTACGTAGTATTCATTTTCAAGCCGGGCTGTTTGTAGTTACCTCCGACAATTACACCATTGAAATCATCTGCGAAGCACATGGAGTAAGCGCCGTTCGTTTCGGACGGGTAGTATGGGATGTCTACAGAGACCCACGTTTTGCCGTTGTCGGTCGATTTATGAAACTGTGTACGCATTCCACCGGAAATAAACATATAGGTGCTATCGTTTGGAACGTAGACATTGGTTCCACTGGCGGCAAATCCAGCTTCTCCAGTAATTGCCGTCACAGAGCCTTCGCAAGGATTCCATGTTCTTCCTCCGTCGAGCGTGTGGTAGAGTGTAAATCGTCCATCTACGGGATCGCCCATCAAAAAGCCAACATCTCCGTTGAAGTCCAAAGCATCAAGAAAAACACCTTTCCATTCACGTGGCTCTATAAAACCAACGGCGCCACTCTTTTGGATTTTGGTGATTGAGCCATTGTCGCCACTTTGCATGATGAACAAAACGCCATTTGAAGCTTCAATATCTCTGTTTTCACCACGACGTGCGAGCTTCAGTATCCGCGTGGAGGTGTCTGTCTCGGCATTATATCGTATCACCGAACCATCTGAGCCAGCAAGGTACAAAAGGGATGTGTCCACGTACACACCACGAGAATACATGTTTGAGTCTCCGTAGATAACTATGGGGGCCGTACGATTGCGACGTATGTATTTTTTCGTTTGCGCTAAGCATTCATTGATGCTTGTAAGCAGTAAAAAGCTAACGATAACGAGCGTTAAACTTCTCATTTTGTTCGGTTTTAAGTTTTTCCAAGTCTTCCGGTATTTCACGTTTCCACCGGCGATGTGACCACAACCATTGTGCCGGATTGTTTCGAATCTCTTTCTCCAATGCCAACGTATGCGCTTCAGTAATCTCTCCCCAGTTTAAAGAACGTGGGTTTGTAGTGAGTACCTCTAGCTCCATTTCATAATGGCCACGTTTGACTTTCCTTGTAGCGAAGAAAACCACGGAATAGTCCAACTCGTTTGCCATCATTTCAGCACCGAAAAGCACTGCTGTTGGCTGGTTTAGGAACTCCATCCAGTAACTCTTTAGAGAATTTCCGGGAGACTGGTCCGAAAGTACCAAAACCGCCTTTAATTCGTCGGGATTCGCCGTTAATTTTTCGCGATAATTCTTCGCGTGAATGACCCGCATTCCAAAACGTTCGCGCCGGGAGGTTACTTTTTTATGCCAAAATTGGGAGGAAAGCGGCATACCTATTCCGTAGGCTTGGTGCGGGAAAAGGAAATTTTGAGAGGTGATGAGCCATTCCCAATTGTTAAAGTGTCCCGAAACCAAAAGTACATTTCTCTTCTCATCAAAAAACTCTTGCATTACCTCCGGATTTTTCACCACGAACCGTCGCCGTAGTTCTTTTTCCGAAATGGTCAAATTCTTGACTCCCTCTGCCAATAAGTCGGTAAAATGTCGATAAAATTGGCGCAATAGTTTTTTGCGTTCTTTGGCGGATAATTCTGGAAAACTTCGTTCTATGTTGCCAAGGATGACTTTTTTTCGATACGGAAAAACAGCAATCAGAATCAAGAAGAAAAAGTCGGTAAGTGCATACAGAACGGGCAACGGCAAGTAGGAGAGGGGAAGAATGAATATGTAATAACCTATTTTCGCTCCCATTTATTTCTTGTAACGCTTGCCCCATAATTCGGCAATTTTGTTTTCAATTTCTTGCTCCTTGGCACCGCTTCCAGCCTTAAAGAAGTTCGTTCCTGCAATCTCTTCTGGTAGAAAATCCTGCTGAACAAAATTCCCCGGAAAATCATGTGAGTACTTGTATCCCTCTCCGTAGCCCAATTCTTTCATCAACTTTGTTGGTGCATTTCGCAATGGAAGTGGAACTCCAAGGTCACCGGTTTGCTTTACCAGTTGTTGCGCTCTGTTAATCGCCATGTATGCCGCATTCCCTTTGGGAGAGCTTGCTAGATAGATGGTACATTGTGCCAATATAATTCGTGCCTCAGGCCATCCTACAGTTTGGACAGCTTGGAAGCAATTGTTGGCAAGCAAAAGCGCATTTGGATTCGCTAATCCGATGTCTTCGGATGCAGAAATGATCAATCTTCGGGCTATGAATTTAGGGTCCTCACCACCTTCTACCATACGAGCAAGCCAATAAACAGCACCGTTCGGGTCACTCCCTCGAATCGACTTGATGAAGGCGGAAATAATATCGTAGTGCTGCTCTCCGTCTTTATCGTACATGGCAACGCTTTGCTGCGCTGTATTCAGTACTAGTTCGTCGGTAATTTCAATTTCCTTTTTCGAACCAAAAGTTCCAATGATGATTTCAAAAATATTCAGAAGTTTCCGAGCATCTCCCCCGGAAATGGCGAGCAAGGCATTGGTTTCTGTCAGTTGGATCTGCTTCTCCTTCAAAACTACGTCTTCCTCAATTGCTTTGTCGAGGATGGACAGTAGCGATTCTTTTGAGTGTCCGTTCAAGGTATATACTTGGCAACGAGACAAAAGTGCAGAGATGACTTCAAAAGACGGATTCTCTGTTGTGGCACCTACCAAAGTGACAATGCCTTTTTCTACGGCTCCGAGCAATGAATCCTGCTGTGCTTTCGAAAATCGGTGAATTTCATCAATAAACAACAGTGTCCCAGACTGTTGGAACATACCTGCCTTTTCGACTTTTTGTATAACCTCTCGTACATCCCTAACACCTGACGAAATCGCGGAAAGTTGATGAAATGGTCGATCTAAATGTGTAGCAATTAGGTGGGCAAGTGTCGTTTTTCCAACACCAGGCGGTCCCCAAAAAATCATGGATGGAATTACGCCCGAATCTAATGCTCTACGCAGCGATGCGCCTTCCTTCAATAAGTGATCCTGCCCTTGATAATCATCAAGAGTTTTCGGTCGCATACGTTCAGCAAGAGGAGCGGTGATTGCCATGGGGTAAAATTAGTGAAAAGAGAAAAGGGAGAGGAGAAAAGTGGCATGGTATTCCATAAGTTTACAAAGAAGTTTGAACTTCGAGGTACTATTTAGATTCCGAGTGGCCATTTTAAATGCCACCTTTTATGTTCATGAGAGTGTTATTAGTTTCAGTAAGCCTCAATTTCACTATTGACTTCTGACCAATCACTTCTCCCTAATTATCCGAAGGATTCACGGGGAAATTACTCATCAACTCAAATTTACCACCCAAGCGCTTCATGAGGTCCCGCCACAGGGATTCTTGTTCTGTATTCATAATCACAGAACTTGGCACGTTATTCAATACGATCCATGCTTTTTCATCCATTTCTGCTTCCAATTGACCTTCTTCCCACCCTGAATAACCAATAAAGAAGCGAACTTCTTTCGCTTTGCCCGGTATTTTGGTCACAATTGACTTCATATCCTCGAAGTTGCCTCCAATAAAAAGTCCCTGATCAATAGGGTATGCGTTCTCTAAACTGTCGCCAAAGCTGTGGATGTAATACAAATTGGAAGTGTCGACAGGTCCGCCTAAACTTACTTTGAAATCAATGGTTGGGAAGCCTTCGATGGATTCTGAGAGACTGGTTTCAACGTACTTATTTAAGACAAAACCAAAGCTTCCGTTTTCGTTATGATCACAGAGATAAATAACGGAACGGGAGAAGTAATCATCAGAGATAAAAGGTTCCGAGATGAGTATACTTCCTTTGCGCGGTTTGTCGTTTGTTGAAAAATCGAAGTCGATCACTGATCGAATATACAAATTGTTTACAAAAATGTAGGAGGACGTCGTAAGTTTATCGGAATGTCTTGCAGGAATGGTGAAGTTGATCGCAGTGAAAAAACAAAACTTTGATTGAGTCCAATCGGCGTCCAGTCAAACGAAAGCGCCCAACAGTGCATGTCACGATTTAGTGAAACACGAGAGTTGGTTATCTTGCCATCTTTCACGTCAAAATTGGTTCTTGTGCTAATTTTCCATCGCTTCGTGAAACTGATATCTCCTTGAAACATCAGTGTTTGAACTTGATTGTAAATGTCGGGGTTCGTTTCTGAAATGGCCTGGTTTCTCGTAAGTGTGAAAACGTGTGAAAACGTCGCTTTCCATGGAATTTCAAAATCAAGAAACTGCTCAGGATTGAGGTAGTAATAATTGAAATCAGCGTTCCAGTTCTGACCGATGTTATCAACGGCGTTTTTAAGTCGTTCCCGACCCTTCTTAGAAGTGAGAGTTAGGGAGGTGGTGATATCGAATCGAGTTATACGTCCTAATTTCTCCAATCCAGTGCGAGTGCCCCAAGCATAGTCTTCATTTATATCACTTATTGCACCTGTAGTATCGTTCCAATTGTACGGGGATAAATTGGCGTTGGCAACGATGTTGATGAAGTCTACCGGACTCGTTCGCATACTAAAGTTGATGTCACGCAAAGGTCGTAGTGTATCCATTATGTCATAACTACTGCGGATAGATAGTGCATCGATAATCATGGTTCGCTTGAAACCGTCAACGGTATCCTTCTCCGACTTTCTTTTCAATTGAAAGGTGTTATTCACTCCAAAGCTGATGATGTTTTGATCTCTAGTGGATGAAATATTGTAAGCACTTCGCTCAAATCGGGAGTAAGAGATAGTGTCCGTAGGTGTAATATATTGATCTACCGGGTTCAAGTTCGGACGATAGCTGTAGCTGATAGATGGAGTCATCAAATGACGCAGGATGGGCTTGTTTTTTCCAACAAATCGATAATAACTGTATAAGACAGTTGTTGCTGACGCACTAACATTCAAAGTTTGCGCCATGCCAAAGCGCTGCAATGTGTCAGTAACTACAGAGCTGGTATTTGTATCGTATTCACGCGTAATTTGCTGAAAGTTCAAATAATTCGCATAGGTCATTGACGGAGTGATTTTTAGCACGTTTTTGAACAAGGAAGATGTTGTTGCTAAACGCACATCTTGCGAAATGCCATTAATAAACTTATCACCGATTTCATTATAGTTTCCGTCGCGCAGCAAAGTATCTTCAAACAAGGCTTGATTTGATCCCTCAAAATTGTAAGTCACAGAGAATTGCCGCGCTAGCTCCTTGAAACCTTTCAGTTTTCCCGTTGATTTCACGAGCTTCTTGAAGGGGAAGATTCGTGTCATGTTTCCGTTAATTATTGGACTTGCCAAGGAGATGTTTTCCGTTAATGAGTTTTGTCTTAGGGATATTTTCCCTCCCATGGAAAAAGGTTTGTTCGGAAATTTTCTTGAAATGTTGATGTCGGAACTCAGAGTGTTATTGAAGTAGTTCTCATTTACGGGATCCAAACTGTTCTGTGCGTTGTTATCCGACTGAAAATTCACATTCGAGGTAAACGTCCAATAAGGACTTGATTTAACGTCCTTCATGTGGCGCCAAACAACCGTGGTTTTGTTCTGTGAGGCTGTCTCGGGAAACCCGCGTCTGAACTGATCGAAACTAAGGTTTAATGAACCATTGAACTTGTAGCGAACATTGTAATCGGTGCGGTTTCGAATTCCCCACGACCCACGACTGTACAACGATCCGTAGAAAGTGGTTTGGAAATTATCGTTGATGGGCCAATAGTACCCCAAATCGCGGATACCAAAACCGTAAACAGAAGGCATTACAATTTCAGGAAACATGAGTCCATTCGTTTTATCCTCCATCTGCGGAATGATGCTAAAGGGTAGTCCAATGGGTGTCGGAACGCCTAATAGCCAAAGGTTCATAGGTCCTGACACAATACGCTTGTTCGGAACCAAAACGGCTCGTGACAATTGAAAATGATAGTGTGGCTCCTCTAAATTACAAGAGGTAAATCGACCTTTGACA
>JANSYQ010000046.1 GCA_024742305.1 bacterium
GTACCTTGGTGACAACGCGCGTGCGCCGTACGGTCCTCGTTCATTTGATGTCGTGTATCAATACACCTTAGAGGCTGTACAAGAACTCTTCGATAGAGGCTGTCATTTGGTTATCCTCGCGTGTAATACAGCATCTGCCAAAGCGCTACGTTCCATTCAGCAAAACGACTTACCTACCTTGGCTCCTGATCGACGAGTACTCGGCGTCATTCGACCAAGCACAGAAATTATTGGTCAATACTCACAAACGAAAGCCATTGGGATTCTCGCTACGGAAGGAACCGTTGCCTCAGAATCGTATGTGATTGAGATCAAAAAGTTTTGGCCACAATGTACGGTCACTCAACACGCATGTCCGCTTTGGGTGCCACTCATTGAAAACAATGAATACGATACCCATGCAGGACGCGAGTTTATTGAAAAAGATGTAAAAGCGCTTCTCGAAAAAAATCCACGTATCGATACCATTGTCTTGGGTTGTACGCATTATCCAGTGCTGCAGGAGTACATTGAATCCATCGTTCCCGAAGGAGTGAAAGTCGTTTCTCAAGGCGGAATTGTAGCCGAAAGCTTGTCTGACTATTTGCGCCGTCACCCTTGGATGGACTCCAAATTAAGTAGAAATGGTTCAGTTCATTACTTAACCTCAGAAAGTACTCAAATCTTCAACAAGCAGGCATCTGAGTTTATGGGGAGTTCCGTAGCGGCAACGCATATTATGTTGTAAGCGAAGTTTGATGTGTTGTTATATCCTCGCCCCTTAGCTCCCTCCAAAGAGCGACTTCCTAGATAACGGCAATGCTGTCTATTTTTTCACCACGAAGGCACAGAGAACACTGAAGACAGTGGGGGAAAATTGCTTGAAATAGGCACACTAGATTATGACTTTGTCATAACCCCACCGCGTTCTTTACTCGTCTTGGGTTTTAAGTATATTTTATGCACTCCGTACCTTCGTGGTAGACTTTAAGTTGTGGGTATCTTACCATTATCTCGGCAATTGCCCTCCTAAGGGGGAACTGGATAACCTTCTAGAGTTAATTATTTGTTCAGACTAACCTTATTGATAGAATGGATAAATTGTTGTCAATGCGCGCACGATTCCCACTTTCGAGGGGGATAGGGGGAGGGCAGCATTTTACATTAACCCATTTTCGACTCTATCGTCCAGCGAATTAGAAATGCTCGCTGTTTCGCTTTCTCGGCATTCCCTCCTGAAAAATGAGCGTCTGTTGTCTCGTTAAATAATTGAATCCAACGATCAAAATGCTCTTTTTTCAATGGCATATTGATATGTGTTTTAGTGACATCTGTTGTGTATCCAGGTTCATCGAGCAGTACAAACGACCAAAAATGAATCATACGTGGTAAGTGTCTATCAAAGTCTAGCTTGGTAAAGAAAGGAGCTAAAACTTCGTCTTTCAGTACGTTGGTGTAGAAAGAATTCACCAAGAATTCTACATCGTCTTTCGTTTGGATATCTTCCATAGTCAAAAGTAGGAAAAGTGATGTCTATCTTCAAGTAAGAAATCCTACTTACATTTAGGGCATGGATCAGCCAGTGAAACGACAGTATTTTGAGAACATCAATGGATTGCGATTCCTAGGTGCGCTCGGTGTGCTGCTCTTTCATTGTGCAACTTTACCTGGAGCGATTTGGGGAGAGTTCTCCGAAGGTTTTTGGTATGAGAAATCCTATTTTCTTTTGGGTAGAGGACACCTGGGAATCATCTTGTTTTTTGTGATTAGCGGTTTCCTCATTACCTCCATTTTGTTGTGGGAGTATGAGGCGAAAGGAAAGATAAAAACGGGAAAGTTCTTCTTGCGAAGATTGCTTCGTGTATGGCCGCTGTATTTTTTGATTCTCGGATTCGGATTCTTTGTTTTTCCCCATCTACCGTATGGAATTCAAACGGTACATGAACTTTGGCGCTATCTCCTTTTTCTTCCCAATATTGATGAAATCATCATGGGACCGCACGATCCTATTAATTTCTTGAGTACACTTTGGAGTTTGGGAGTAGAAGAGCAATTCTACATCGTTTGGGGTATTCTGATGACGTTTCTCACTCTTGGTGGACGTTTCAATCGAAATGTTTTTGTGGTGATATGCATCCTTATTATTCTAGCCTCTTTCGTTTTTAGGGCAATTCACCTCGGCGATCACAGAATGTTGCACTATCATACCTTTTCTGTGATGTCGGATCTAGCGATTGGCTGTCTAATGGCAATTTGGACCTTCACTGGAAAAGCCAAAGCTTTCTTTGAGAATATCCCCAAATGGCAAATCGGAACGTTCTATGTGGTAGCCATCATTTTGTTGGTGTATGAAGGACATATTTTCAGAGACACCCTTTTCATTTTTGGAAGAATTCTACCGGCAGTAATAATTGGTGCCATTATTCTCGAACAAGTATTCAGTAAAAATTCCATCGTGAAACTGGATAAAATTCCACTCTTTTCTTTTTCCGGAGAGATCACCTACAGTATTTACATTGTACACTCGGTGTATATTTATTACTGGTCGATCTTCTTTAAAAATCACGGATATACCTCTGAGTGGACGCATTACTGGCTCTTTTTTGCAGTAGTTTTTATTTCCTCTTATGTAACGTCGATCGTCACGTATTACGGAATTGAACGTCCATTCTTCCAATTGCGAAGATATTTCCGATAATTTTTTCCTGTTATTAATTGCTGTATAACAGAGGTTTATAGCCATTATTAAAGAAATTCACATAAAATTAATACTAATACCCTATCGGATTAGTAGAGTAATAATATATCTTTGTCCGAAAAGAAAGAGAAATGATCATTGATGCAATTGGATTGAAGCGCTTGGATGATAACAAAGTGTCGTTGCTAAAAACGCTGTCGTGGCGAATTATTGGTACACTGGACACCATGCTTATCTCCTATATGCTTACGGGAAAATTGGATGTTGCAATAAGCATCGGTGGAATCGAGGTCGTGAGTAAAATGATCTTGTATTACCTGCACGAACGCGCGTGGATCAAACTTTTAAAAAGAAACCAATGAATTTGGAAGCAATCAATAAAGAACTGGCAGAAGCAAGTCCTGCGGAAATAGTACAGTGGGCATTGGGCGTGGCAAAACGTCCGGTAATTACGACGAACTTCCGTCCGTATGAAGCGGCGATTTTACATGCGGTAACTACTGAGAAATCAGATATTCCTGTGATTTGGTGCGACAGCGGGTACAATACTTCATACACGTATCAACATGCGGAGAAAACAATTGAGCAGTTGCAGTTGAATGTTGACTTATATGTTCCAAAACAAACAGCGGCTCATCGAGATGTTGTGATGGGCATTCCTGAACCGGACACACCAGAACACGACCAATTTACCCAACAAGTGAAACTAGAGCCCTTCCGTCGTGCTATGGACAATCACCAACCGGATGTTTGGTTTACCAACCTGCGAAAAGGACAAACGGCACTTCGTGATTCTATGGATATTGTGAATATGGGCAAAGACGGAATTCTTAAAGTCTGTCCGTTTTACCATTGGTCAGACGAGAAATTGGACGCCTACTTGGAAGCGCATCAATTAGAATCAGAAGATAGATACTACGATCCGACAAAAGCATTGGCCAACCGAGAATGCGGATTGCACACCAAATAAAGCGAAGCTTTAGAAGACGATCAGCAGGTGGAATTGCACCATTGCTGAGAGGAAAGACAAAATATTGAATCATGAAAAATCAACATTTATACGATCTAGAAAACGAGAGCATTTACATCCTTCGGGAGGTAGCCTCTCAATTCAAGAAGCCCGTACTTTTGTTTTCGGGTGGGAAAGACTCTATCGTGATGGCACATTTGGCGCGAAAGGCGTTCTATCCATCGCGTATTCCTTTTCCGTTCATGCACGTGGATACAGGACATAATTTCCCTGAGACGATTGAGTTCCGCGATGCCTTCATGAAAGAGTTGGGCGCAGACTTAATTGTACGTTATGTGCAAGATTCCATCGACCAAAACAAGGTGCAAGAGGAAACAGGAAAATACGCCAGTAGAAACTCATTGCAGACGGTGACCTTACTTGACGCAATTGAAGAATATGGATTTGACGCCTGCTTGGGTGGAGCACGTCGTGATGAAGAGAAAAGTCGTGCAAAAGAACGCATCTTTTCGGTACGTGATGATTTCGGTCAGTGGGACTACAAACGCCAACGACCGGAGCCTTTTCAACTTTTGAACGGACGCATTCAATTCGGTGAAAACGTGCGCGCCTTTCCAATTAGCAATTGGACAGAGGAAGATATTTGGTCCTACATTCTTCAAGAAGGATTGGAATTACCTTCTGTATACTTTGCACACGAAAGAAAATTGGTAAAACGAGACGGTCAGTATTTGGCATACTCCGACTACCTAAATATTGTGGATAGCGATGAAATTGAAGAGCGCACGGTGCGATTCAGAACCGTTGGAGATATGACATGTACGGCGGCTTTTCTCTCAGATGCTTCAACGGTAGAAGCGGTATTGAAGGAAAATGTAGCATCCAAACACTCGGAACGTGGTGCTAGAATCGACGATAAACGAAGCGAATCAGCGCTGGAGGACCGTAAGAAAGACGGATACTTCTAACAGAGTGAGAGTGAAGGTGAGCAATAAGAAATAATGAATGTTGAATTGTCTAGCGGTCTAAAAGCGAAGCGATCCAACAGTCTAAAAGTCTTTATAAAATGGAACTAGTAAGAATAAGTACAGCAGGTAGTGTTGACGATGGGAAAAGCACGTTGATCGGACGCTTGTTGTTTGATAATAACGCCTTAACCAAGGAACAGGAAGAATTGGTGGCGAAGAAAACAGCTGAAAAAGGTTGGGAGGATCCTGACTTGAGTGTAATTACCGATGGATTGGTGGCAGAGCGCGAACAGGGGATTACCATTGATGTAGCGAATATTTATTTCTCCACGGACACGCACAAATTTATTATTGCTGACAGTCCGGGGCACGTAGAATATACGCGAAATATGGTAACTGGAGCATCTATGGCAGAAACGTCCATCATTCTAATCGATGCGAGAAAGGGACTTCTAGAACAAAGTTACCGTCACTTTTACATCAGCCATTTATTGCGACTGAAGCGTGTGATTTTTGCCGTAAATAAAATGGATCTGGTCAATTATGATCAAGATAGATTTTTGGAAATCGCAGTAGAAATTCAGCGCATGGTTCAAGGATTAAACGCAGATGTTCCGTACACGGTTGTTCCGGTTAGCTCATTGAAAGGAGACAACGTAGTAAAACAATCGGAAAACATGACGTGGTATCAGGGAAAAACCCTGAACGGACTTCTGCATGAAACGCAACCAGATGTATCAGGTACAAAACCATTACGCTTCGATGTACAACACGTAACACACTCACAAGAAAACGGATTTGTTGATTACCGTGGCTATTCCGGGCGGGTCATCAGCGGAACAGTTTCTGTGGGCGACACCTTACGTGTACTTCCATCAAACAAGGAAAGCGTAGTGACAGAAATCAGACGTTATACGGAAACTAAAGATCAGGCAACTTCCGGCGACAGTGTCAGCATCTCCTTTGAAGATGAAATCGACATTAGCCGAGGAGCTGTTTTAGTGCATCCCGACCAAGCCCCGGAACCTCAGCAATCCGTCAGCGCAACGGTCGTTTGGATGGATGAGAAAAATGCGAATGTTGGATCAAAATGGTTGATGAAAGCCGGTTCTAGAGAATTTCCGGTAAAACTTCAAACGATTTTACAATCTGTTGATCCAACCAATCAAAATGCAGCGGAGAACAAAGATGTTATCGCACTAAATGATATCACGGAAGTTGAAATCCGACTCTCGCAACCCGGGTATTTCGATACCTATGAATCAAACAAGAAAAACGGAATTTTTATCCTCATCGATCCGCAAAGTAACAATACAGTAGCGGTCGGATTTATTAAATAAGAAAATGCAAAAGTATCGTTTCATGTGCCCTTGTATGTGTTGCACGACTCTGAAAAGAAGGCGTAATGGAGATACTATGTAGTAAAGAAACAAGTTAAAAACCAAAAGGCCTTCTATCGTTGATAGGAGGCTTTTTTTATGAATCAAGATGCAAAGTTTTAGAACAGAATTAGAAAATCCGGTGGTGGAGAAAGACATCATCGAACTCGAGAACAAAATCCGTCAATTTCACGCAGGGGAGTTAGATGAGGAACGATTTCGAACACTTCGATTGGCACGTGGAGTTTACGGTCAGCGTCAACCCGGAGTTCAAATGATTCGAATTAAAATTCCTTACGGAAAGCTCAACGCACGTCAGTTGGAGCGAATTGCAGCAGTTTCAGACGAGTATTCCACAGGGCTGTTGCATATCACGACAAGGCAAGACATCCAAATACACCATGTTTCCTTGGATCGAACCCCTGAACTGTGGACAGAGTTGGAACGGGATGAAATTACCCTGCGCGAAGCATGTGGAAATACGGTTAGAAATGTTACAGCATCCGCATTATCGGGCATCGACCCCGAAGAAGTTTTCGACGTACGACCTTATGCCGAAGCCGTTTTTCAATACTTTTTGAGAAATCCGATGTGTCAAGAGATGGGGCGAAAGGTGAAGATTGCCTTTTCGAACAATGCGAAGGATACCGGACTTACATTCATGCACGATCTTGGGTTTATCGCCAAAGAACGGAACGGAATTAAAGGATTCAAGGTAATGGTCGCTGGAGGTCTAGGTTCACAGTCGAGGCAGGCAGATGTCCTATACGACTTTCTCCGGACAGATGAGGTGATCCCGCTGGTAGAAGCTGTCCTCCGTTTGTTTGAGCGACATGGCGAGCGGAAGAATCGAATGAAGGCGCGTCTGAAGTTTTGGGTGAAATCAGTCGGTTTTGAGACATTTCAAAAGCATGTGGAACGTGAATTAAAAGTGGTTCCGTCGAAAGTTTTTCCTATCGCTGAACTGGACTACGAGGTCTTAGTTCCCCGAGTTGAATTGAGCAAGGTAGCTCCACAACCCGGATACGAAGAATGGAGAAAAGCACACGTCATCCCTCAAAAACAGGAAGGACTCTTCTCCATGGCGCTACGCATTCGTCTAGGAAATTTTACTTCTGATCAGGCGCGTGGATTAGCACGAGTGGCGAGAACATATACGGGTGATGAATTGACATTCACCGTAGATCAAAACTTATTGTTGCGACACATTCCTGAAGATCGATTGATAACGGTTTACAATGAGTTGCTTGCTTTGGACTTGGTCGATTACGGTTACGGAACTTCATTGGATATTACCGCTTGTCCGGGAACAGATACGTGCAACCTAGGTATTGCCAATACAACAGCCGCTAGCAATGCGCTGGAAGAAATTGTAAGGAACGAATACAGCGAATTGTGGCAATCAAAAGAACACGTAAACATCAAATTGAGTGGTTGTATGAACTCCTGTGGACAACACATGATCGCACATATTGGTTTTCAAGGTATGTCAATGAAGGCCAAAGATGGACGTGTCATTCCTGCGTCTCAAATACTTTTAGGCGGCGGTGTTTTGGGAGATGGACAAGGAGCGTTCGCGGACAAAGTGATTAAAATTCCTAGTAAACGAGCAGGAAAGGCATTGCGAATAATTTTGGATGCTTTTGCCGCCGCTGAAGAAACGAACTTTCTTGATTTTTACGCCCGGAAAGGTGAGAGGTACTTTTACGAGTTGCTCAAACCCTTGGCGGATATCGAATCACCGGAAGATGCACTGTTTTACGATTGGGGGCAAGAAGAAGCATACAGAAAGGAAATCGGAGTGGGTGAATGTGCGGGTGTGGTCATTGATCTCGTTGCCACTCTCTTTGTTGAGGCAGAGGAAAAACTAGCGTTGATGCAAGAAGCATTGGGGCAAGAGCTTTGGGCAGACGCACAATTTCATGGGTACAGTGCGGTGGTTCAGGCGTCAAAAGCCCTTCTCATTGCTGAGGGAAAACGAACTAACTCCCATGTTGCCATCATCAACCAATTCAAGGAAACCTTTGTTGATACAGGAGAATTGGTGGTTCGTAACTACGAAAAACTGGCACTGCGTATGGTAGAAGATCGTGCAGATGAAGCAGTGATTTCTTACGCGAAGGAAGTAGAAGCATTTTACCTGCAAGTAGTGCAATTCAGAAAACAACAATTGGAAAAAAATCATGAACCTATTGCACAATAATCCGAAAGTAACATTGGTTGGCGCAGGTCCGGGGGCAGCCGACTTACTCACGATCAGAGGAGCGAATGCCCTGCAAGATGCGGACGTAGTTTTATACGATGCATTGGTAGATCGCGAACTATTGAATTTTGCTCCTCATGCTGAGCATGTTTTCGTTGGAAAACGCAGAGGCTACAAGCGGTTAGAGCAAGAGGAAATCAACGCTTTACTTGTTGAAAAAGCATTAATGAACGGTCACGTGGTGCGATTGAAGGGAGGAGATCCATTCGTATTTGGACGCGGGGGTGAAGAAATCGCCCATGTGACTTCTTTTGGTATTGACTTGGACGTAATTCCTGGAGTTTCTTCAGCTACGGCTGTACCGCAAGAACTAGGTGTTTCGCTCACGCATCGTGGAATTGCCGAAAGTTTTTGGGTTATTACCGGAACCACGTTGAATCGCACGATCTCAGATGATGTTCATTTGGCGGCGCAAAGTACCGCAACTGTTGTCATCCTCATGGGGATGTCGAAATTGCCAGAAATCGTGTCCACTTTTCAGCGGGAAAATAAAGGACAAATGCCCGTGGCAATCATTCAAAACGGCTTTCGAAAGAACAAGAAGATTGGCGTTGGCACAATTGATTCTATTGTTTCGATTGTGGAAAAGGAGGGCTTGGACAATCCGGCAATCATTATCGTCGGGGAGGTTGTTCGTCACAGCGTGAAACTACAAGGTATTTACGATGAAGTGCAAGAGCATTACAGTAAAAATGACTCGTTATGAATGAATTGTATCCGATATTTTTAAAGGCGCAATCCGTCCCAATATTGGTCGTTGGAGGCGGAAATGTAGGCGCTGAAAAGCTCCGGTATTTGTTGAAGTCGAGTCCAA
This sequence comes from bacterium, assembly GCA_024742305.1. Taxonomy (GTDB): domain Bacteria; phylum Bacteroidota; class Bacteroidia; order Flavobacteriales_D; family Crocinitomicaceae; genus UBA4466. Next base: position 9,072 of record JANSYQ010000046.1, read on the forward strand.
ATGCTTGGGTCGAAGTTGTTGCAACGTATTTCAACGATGAGGTAAAAGAACTCGCCAAAAAACATCAAGTGAAGTTGATCCATCGAACGTTTCAAGTTTCCGATTTAGAGCGAAGATCGCTTGTGATTGTAGCTACGGATGATGCGCTTCTAAACCTTGGGATTCATGCAGTTTGTAGAAAAAGGCAATTACTAGTAAATGTGGCAGATCAGCCTGAGTTATGCGACTTTTACTTGGGGGGAGTGGTTACGAAGGGGAACCTGAAATTGGCGATCTCAACGAATGGAAAATCACCAACAACAGCCAAACGATTACGACAATTATTCGAGGAAGTTTTGCCTGATGACATAGACGTTCTTTTGGAAAATCTTCACAAATACCGAAAGACCTTAACGATGGATTTCGAAGAAAAGGTAGCTACATTAAACGAGCTCACGGAAGGGCTGCTCAATCGATGATCGTGTAAAATACAGCGGGATTAAAACTTAGCGTCAGTAGAGCCACCAAATGAAACAGGCGGTAATGCCGGCCGCTAAAAAAGAGATGAGGATCAAAGCAATTCGTTCGTTGGATTTTCGCCGTCGAGTTACGGATGAAACAATACTATTTCGTTCTTCCTCTGAGACTTTAGGGACATTGTACTTTGTCTGCTTTTGTTCAGCTGAATTCCTTTCTTTAAAGCGTTCGCGCCCCTTTCGTCGATTGTTATTCTTCAACGAAGACTGCATGTTACTAATAAATCCGCCAGCTCCCATAAAACATAAGATACGAAAAATTGTACTTTCTGAACACGGTGCTTGCACATAAAAAAAGGGCACTCTTTCGAATGCCCTCTAACTGATTTTTTGCTTGAATTAGTTGCAGCTTGGACTGTTCGGCTGAACGATAAACAAGATAGCACGTAGCGATCCTGTTGATGGGTCACAACACTCAATTCCGAAAACGAGATCACAACAACATGCGTTTGCTTGCTGCTGAAGCAATTGACGTGCTTGCGCCAAAGCTCCATCACAAGGGAAGAAGTTCGGATCTCCGCAAGGGTACAATTGTTTTTGAAGAGTAACCGTAGCTCCCGCTTCGATAGCACCATTTTCGAACACAACGTTCTCCAATCCGTACATTTCTTTGATTTGCTCTACAGTTAGTGTAACTGTTTCCACGTTCTCATTTGTTGTCACGGGCTCATCCGGACCACCAGCCAATACTCCAAAAGATAGAGTAGAAAATAACGCACATAGCGTCAACATCTTTTTCATAGTAATAGATTTTTGATTGCCTCGAATTTAGAAATCATCCATCTGTTTCCAGCCAATTTCTAGAAGAATTTGCCTGTCAATGAGCATTTTAGGTAAATGTTGCAACCGTAGGTATTTGTTGAAATTTTGACAGTAAGTATCTGTATTATAAAATGTTGTACTGATTTACACCTCGTCATCTAAAACTTCATCATCGAAGCGAGATCGCGCCTTCTTTTTCCACATTCGACGTAAAATGAAGTAGTAGATGCCCACGGATAAAACACCAAGTAAGGTGAAAAATCCTGCGGCCAGTTTATCGTAATCCACGCCAAATATTCCGTAGAACATAAACACAATAGAGGAAGCAAGGAATGCAAGGATGGCTCCACCTCCAAGGTACACTAAAACGGCTATCGCCGTGTACGATATTACGGGTTTATCATAGCGTTTGGCAAGAACATAAATCCATCTTGATGACAAGAAAATGAGCAATACAGCCGTCCATTCAATGGGCATAAATCAAACTATTTATCGATTTGATCAATGGTTTCATCCAAGAGTCCATCGCCACTTGGGATTTCGCGACTCCATTTCCGCTTCAATAAGTAATGGAAAAGTGCCACACCGCCGATACTAAAGGGAAGCAATGCCAAAGTAAGCAGTAATTCCTCTCCCTTAGAAAAAACAACATCTCGCCCCATTAAGACTAAGATTACGCCTAAAATAAAACCTAATACAAAAGCAACACCGATATAAATCAGGATGGCGAAAAGCCCATAAAGCAAGGGATTCGGCTTCTTGTGTTTTTTAGCTAATTGATAGAGCCAACGCCCGAGAAAAAATAGAATGAGAATCTGAATCATGTGACGAATTTAGTGTTTTGAAAAGTAATCATTTCTTAAAGGACTCGTCTTGATTTATGATTTCCTCGTATTTTCGTAGGAGTTCCAAATTATGACACAGACAGTATCTCCATTTTCTTACAAGGGAAAGCTCCATGTCCCGTTCTCAAAAAGTTATTTACAGCGAGCAATCGCCATTGGATTGTTGACGAAAGCTCCAGTTGAAATAATAGGTTTTACCCCGGGAAATGACGCATTAGCAGCTCGCTCCATTGCAGAAGCTCTAGGGGCAAAAACCAGTTTATCAGGAGAAGTACTTTCTATGTCGTTCTCAGGGAATCGAGGTAAAGAGGTGAAAATCAACTGTGGTGAATCGGGTTTGAGCACTAGAATGTTTAGTCCAATTGCAGCAAGTTTGTTTGAAAAAACAACCGTTGAAGGCGAAGGGTCCATTTTGGTTCGCCCGATGGACATGGTCATCAATGCGCTGGAACTTTTGGGAGCAAAAGTGGGCTCCAATGATGGAAAACTTCCGCTTACAATCGAAGGCAAAATCACTTCAGGAACTATTGAGGTAGATGGATCTGAAAGCTCTCAATTATTGACCGGACTGTTGATTGCCCTTGCTTTTTTACCGGACAAAAGTGAAGTTCACGTTCACAACTTGAAGAGCATTCCTTACGTGGAAATGACCTTGGATATTTTGGAATCTTTTGATGTAAAAGTTCGTCACGACAATTTTGAAACATTCTACATCCCTGAATTTTCACAAGGGACCAAAGCACGAAAATATACTGTTGAAGGAGATTGGAGCGGCGCTTCGTTTCATATTGCCGGAGCGGCTTTGTCGGGCGAAATAACATTGAAGGGCTTGAATCAACATTCGGCACAAGCTGATAGAGCGATGGTGGAGGCAGTTCAACAGGTTGGGGCAAGTATCAATTGGGTTGGAGATGAACTCCACGTGCGTGAGGGATCGAAGAAAGCGTTTGAATTTGATGCAACGCACTGCCCAGATTTATTTCCTCCCTTGGCTGCATTGGCGGCTGGATGCTCGGGAACTTCCATTTTCCAAGGCGTTTCAAGATTGGCCTCCAAAGAAAGTAATCGCGGATTGACAATTCAATCGGAAATGAAGAAATTGGGCATCGATGTTGTTTTAGACGGCGATCGAATGCTGGTCACTGGAGGCGAGGTTCGTGCCGGTACTATCGACTCAAACAACGATCACCGAATTGCAATGATGGGAGCTATTTTGGCCACGCAAACGAAAGAGCCGATTGTTATTACAAACCCTCAAGCGGTGAATAAAAGTTATCCTGCCTTCTTTCAGGATATAGCAGAAATTGGATCAGTATGAGTATGAAGAAAATTGGATGGGACGAAGAGAATAAATTGGCGCTGAAGAATGCCTTTGGATTCTTGTTTTCGGAAGAATTGTTGACGGAAATTGAAACGCATGGACAACTTTTTGCCGTAGCAGATGGCGAAATCTTGATGGACATTGGTGACACGATGCAGTACATGCCCATTCTCCTTGAAGGTGCCATAAAGGTTTTACGAGAGGATGAAGAAGGCGATGAATTGCTGCTCTACTTTTTGGAGTCAGGAGATACCTGCGCCATGACGATGTCGTGTTGTATGGGCGATCGTAAAAGCAAAGTGAGAACGGCTGCCGAGCGCGACAGTAAAATTATCATGGTGCCGCTGGATAAAATGTCAGATTGGATTCAGTCATACGCAGATTGGCGCACCTTTGTTTTCGATAGTTACTCCGTTCGTTTGTCTGAACTTTTAGAATCCATTGATAGTTTGGCATTTTTAAATATGCACGACCGAGTTTATAAGTATTTGAAGAACAAAATGATGGTCAATGGTGATGCTGAGTTAAATGTAACCCATCGAGAAATTGCCAACGATTTGCACACCTCTCGTGTGGTCATTTCACGTATTTTGAAGAGCCTAGAGCGGGAAGGACGTATCGCCTTGCATCGAAACCGATTGGAAATTTTAGAATGGTAGAAGGTCAATCGGCCAATCGGAATACTTTTTCCGTGCTGCCATCATCGTAAATCAAAATGACCCATTGATTGCTCACGTTTTGTGTTTCTCTTCCCAGTAGATCGACCACTTTAACTACTTCTTTTGCGCTATTGTCAAGTTCAAGCAGATTGGTCGTTCCCAGTGTGACAGTGGTGCATAATCGATCATTGGTTACATTCAAATCCGTGACTGAATTGGAAAAACTCGTGAAGATGCAAATTTCTTGATTGAGTGAATCCGTCGGGAACGAACGTTGGTCGGTGTGAATTACGCCCAAAGGAATCCAAACTGAGTCTCCCGGTGCCAAATTCAAGTTGAAAAACTCCTCTCCGTAGTAAATCAATCCACAAGCTAGGGCTGGAGAAATGTAGTGGTTCATTCGACAACTTTCCAACACATTCGGACCGTAGTTTTTCAGCAGAACATCGGCAGCTATTTCCACTTCAAATACGGCATTAAAATTTGGGTTCAAGGTTGCTGAGGATTGAGTAATTTGAATGTCAGCTATGCCAATATCCGTTCTGTTCACAGTTGTATTCTGCGTGTCCTTTAGCGAGAAGTCTAAATGACGAATTGTGGTGTATTCCGAGAGGTCGAAGTCGGCTGCGATTGACAAATGATCGTCGGAATAATCAATGGGTTGATCTTCGGTTCCTGCGACGGCTATATTTTGTGTGTCAACGACTTGTAAGTCACGATTCAATTCGAAAAGGCGTACTTCAGAATTGGTAGCACCGATGCAACGAATATCGTTGTCGCGAACCTTTAGCTGACGGAAATCGGTGTATCCAGTTATAGCTTCAGCCGCTAATTCTTGAAAGGAGTTGTCGAGAATGAAAAGGCTGTCCTTTGTAGCAATGTATAAGGAATCGTTCCAAACAACGGCTTCAGAAATAAAGGTAGTGAAGGTGCGAGAAGCTGTTTGATTTCCATTTCCATCAAAACCAAAAAGAGAAAACTGTTTGTATGCAACGGGGTTGTTTCCTGAAAACTTATCAGTGCCTTTAACGCCGCTTATTCCGGTTGGGATGGTGTCTAAATCGAAGCCAAGGGGACTAATCGTGAATAAGTATGAATCTAATGGATCGTTATAGTGCACAATTAACTCGTTGTTCTGCGACAGGCGAAGTCCGCTGGTCGTAACGCCAAAACACACCGCATCGGACCAGTATTTGTTCCAGCTTACATTTCCAATGCTGTCAATCTTGGATAAAAACCAAAAGCATCCACCCGAGACATCGCATGTGGGACGCGCATAACCTAAAAGGTAGACCCCTCCGTTTTCTGAGGGGACAATTTCTTCAATTAAGACAACTTCCGCTGCTTGGGGTGTAATGGGAACCTCCCAAATTTCGTTTCCCAAAGTATCAATCTTCACGAGGGAGGAAGCGGTAAAAAAACTAGCAGAAATCGTTTGCTCTTTTACGAAAATGGAAAAGTCATCAAAGGCAACAATTCCTTTGGCGTTTTGAGAATAGTCATCATTGAAGCCTAATTCTCCGTTCAATCCTTGACTCCAACTGATTGTTGCAAGACAGCACAACAAAATGATCAACACCCCTTTCATACATCACAAAATCTACTGAAAAATACGAAAAATTGCAGGTTTTGGTTGGTGCGAGACTACAGGTGGCTCAATCTCGAATTCGTTTCCCACTTTCATCGTACCGAATTTTTCGTCCACGCATTTTATACATGCATCCATACATTCGCGTAATGGTTTTGGTTTTTATCTGACCATTGGGATAATAGGTGAATCGTTTGTCTCTTGTCCAATTTCGCTTTCCAAATCTTTCAGGATAGTGTTTTCCTACACGCAGAATTTGTCCTTGACAGTTCCATGACTTTGAGCGTGAAACACCACGATGGTTTACTTTTCGTTTCAACGTGAGCTGCCCGTTCTCGTGATAATAGATATCAAGCGTGTCGGTGTACCCCATTTCGAAATCGGAACATGAGTCTTGACATATTCCAGTGAAGGAGAGCGTTATCACATAAAATAGCACTGTCAGTCGCATGGAATTAGAACAATTACTTCCATACGTTTGTTACAGGGAGTTATTTATCTATATGGAGGTCCGGATACCCATCCAACGATGGACTGACGCGTTCCTTTGGTTATTGGTGTAACGCGATGCATTATAAATGAAGGGAAAACGATAATCGTTCCTTTCTCTCTTGGCGCTTTTACTACATTTTGATTGATCATAAATTCCAAATCACCTCCTTCGTATTCATCCGGATCGGATAATTGTACTGTAACGCTCAGTTTTCGGGCTGATATTTCTGCCGCACCAAAATCAAGGTGCCAATCAAAAAAGTCGCCTTCAGAGTAGCGCGTTAATTGGAGTTCTTGATGAAATCCCAGTAAATCGAACCAGTAACGCTCCTGATTCGCCGAAATGGCGATCATTTTCAACTTCTCGTAGATCCATTGCATTTCTTGGGTATCGTCTAGGAACATTACGGAGCTTTTACGCAAGTCATCGTTGTATTTTTTATCACTACCACCTAAAGTTGCCTTGATGGTTTTTTCGTCGTTCCATAAACTTCGAATTTTATCAATTTCATGGGGGAGAAACATACCATTGTAATACACGTATTCAACGA
>JANSYQ010000047.1 GCA_024742305.1 bacterium
CATTCCGCGTTTTTCCATATGTCTCGATTCAAAATGACGTTATTATGGTGAAAACTATCTTTCCAAGAATCAAGTGCAAATTCAGCGCTAACCACAAAACCTTCAAAATTTGTATTTGAGCTACCTACGGCTATTTCATAACCGTACCCACTGTAATTGGTCAGTTCGGAGGGTTTGTTCCACATGCATTTTGCTTGCTTGTGATCCGCAGTGTAACAGCATGAGGACCAATTTCCATTGTTTGACCAACTATGTGTATTACATCCTTCTTCAAGATCAGGACTGTTGTCGCTCAAATCTTTACAGTGTTGCTGTGCTACAAAACTCAGCGATTTGGATAGGGGAATTTCCTCAAGATTATTTTCTGCCCTGTAAGCATTAATAAGCGCATGCAGTTTTAATTCTTCGTCGGAATGCTCAACGGCAATGTTTTTTGCTTCTCTTCCCATATTGAAAGAGGTAGAGAAGAGGGCTGTCATTGATAATAGGAGTAGGAAGGGGAAGTATTTTATTTTCATGGTGGATTAGCGGTCTACTAATGGTACTTGTTTCTTGCGAAGTGAGAATTATATTGACAAGATTATTTATTCGATTTCAATATATCCATTCTCAACAAACTTCTCATAGCTCTTTTTTGTCAACTCGTTTATACCGTTCAGTTGTTCTTCCGTTATTTCCTTTTTAAAATTGAAGCAAGATTTCCCCTGCATTCTCTTTTTTAAGCTTTCAGGAATTTCATCTAAGAGTTCGGGATTGGTATATACCGGAAATAGATGGAAGGCAACATAGCTTTTCTTTATTTGAACAGCTCCAAAGAACATGTCCTTATTCTTTACTTTCTTATTCGTATTCAAGTAATAATTATCAGGTGCATCCTTCTTAATTTCCAACCCATTTCCATGTGAAGACAATACTTCCCGGAGTTTTTCAAAGTTCTTTTGTTCTTGCATTTTTTGTTCGTTTTGGTGCTGTTTCGCGAAGATTCATTTCCCGATTGTACCGTGCAGCCTAGGTTCGTCAGACATAAGCCATCCTCTCGAGGTACGATAACAATCATCTAATGTTAGTTTATAGGTCCGAGAATTATACGAAAAGAATACATAAATCTCATCCGATTGCATCCCTTCGTAATTTTTGTTTTTGTTCGGTCCTTGAATAGATTCGAATTTGACATTTTTCCAAACTATGCCGAGTTTTTCACCTTTTTCGATAATTTCTTTGAATCGTTTCTTAAACCGCTTCTTTCTCTCTTGAACATAGTCTGAATTACATTGCTTATCAATGAGTCTTTTCTTTTCGGAACGTTTCAAGGTGGAATTTGAATAAAAATCCTTGTAGTCGTCCTCGTTTAAAAGGTATTCCAGGGCCATATCGACATCTTTGGACTTGAAGGCATCTAGGACAGCGTGAGCTAGATCTTCAGGTTTAGTATGAGAGCTGCACGACGTAAGGAACAATAGGGGCACTAATGATACTATGCAAATTATGGTCTTCATTGTTTGTAATGGTCATGGCTATAAAGCTGCACGGACTCCTTGCTGGGATTGATATTTAAAGATAAGAATAGATTTTCTAGTAAGAGTTATATTTAGAAACATAGCCCCCTTTTGCTTTTATAAGTGATGTTTGCGTTTATCATTTTCTTAACTAAGTTATCGCCAATCACAGCCAACTATACCCTGACTCATCTAATGGGTAACCTCCAATATCAAATGATTTTTTCTTCTCACATTTCTCTAGCCATGTACGATAGTAACTGTAAATCAGTTTGACTCTAGGATCATTCATTTCGAATAGTTTATCGTGATCAATACAACCTATTTTTTTAGCTTGAAGTCGAGGGTAGCAAGCGATGTAGAATGCCTTATGCTCAATTAACATGTTAAATAGAAACAGAGCCTGTATTTCTATAGTTAGTGTCGTGTAGTTTGAGTCTAAAGGGTATATACAAGAACCGGGTCTATTGGGATTACTGGTTGGGTAAGTACCCAATGCTACTGAACATTCTGATGTGTCTCCTTCAAACTCTAAAAGTGACTTCAGTAATTTCATTGATTCATCAAATGAGTAGCGCTTAGTGAAGTTTGGACGGTAGAATTCATTTAAGTTGCACACCGAGTCCAAAACTGGATTCAAATTATACGAACTATCTGTGCTTTTCGACTTCACAAATGTATATAGAAGTGAATCTTGACCTAGTGCATTGATATTAGAAATGAAAAAGAATAGTCCAATGGCAATAACAATCTTTAGATTCTTAGTTTTCGAGTCTTCCCTTGTTGCATTTAAGTCATCTTTAATGCTCATTTATAGTGTTTATCGTTTTGCAAAACGGGGCAGGCTAAAATGCGTTCAGCCAAACGTTTATTTAGTCTAAAATACGGATTATTATTCTAGGCAATGATTGTTTGTTTGGAGACGTGAGGGTGTGTGAAATTTAGGCGTTGTTGGGCTTATTTGCTTAACATAATATCTCGTCACTATTCACGTTACAGTGATGTGAGATTGTTTTTGGTTATAGTATTATTGGTTTCAGTCGAATGTTTCAGTCAGGATTCAACTCGTTTCGAGCCAATTTTTGGAAATAGTAATGAACCGTATTATGCTTTAGACTCTTTAATTCAAACCTCGGAGAACATACTAGACATATATGGAAGTTGGAAATTGGTTAAAACTGAAGGCAGAAAGACGGAGGATAGTAAATATGCTGGCATTGAGTTAGAATTTAAGGAAGACAATAGAATATTCATTATAAGTAGAGAGAAAACCAATAGTTACATATATATAATCAAGGGAAGCCACATTGAGTTATATTATACAACTGGAGATACTAATCTTGTCACACCAATAAATGTTCGACTTAACGTTATCGCTAACAAGGCAAGGAAGATAGAAGTTAAGTGGGGTGGCAGGTTTTCTGAAGCTGAGGGGCAAATTTGGACATTTAGAAAAAAATGAAAAACTATATATTCTTACTTGCTTCAATGTTTACATTGAATATGTTTGGTCAAACTGAATCATTCCCATTAATTCAAAAATCAAACACAGCTTTCATTGTATATAGTGATTCTGACAAGCAATTGGTTGATAACTCACGATTATTAGTCAGTTACACTAAATCGCACCCTTATACTGGTAATTCAGTTGATATTCTATTGTATGATAACTGTTCTTTTGATATGTGCTTCAGTACTGATATACCTAATTTTGATGTTTATACGGGTAAGTATCAAATCAGCAAGGACACGTTAATCTTGAAAATTACATTTTCTTTAAGTGATTCTACGACATGTAGAAAACGATACTTTAAAATCGACGAGAATCAAATTACTAGCCTTGCTATAGAACAAGAAACACTAACTGATTGTGTTACTGAAACCCAAAGGTTACAATTAACAAATGAGATCTTTTATATTAAGGAATAGCTGCTTTTTAGAAAGTGCACGGCTGTTCTTCTATTAAGCCTAACGTTTTGCAGCTACGAAGCGAGCCGCTTCTCGAATGTAATCATTTTGCGGCTTGATTTGTAGGTGTTGTTATAGTTAGTCTTAACCACTGCTCCGAGCCATGCTGCTAAGGATCTTACTTTTTTCAAGAGCTAAAAAAGTAAGCAAAAAAGCCCTTGCGCCAGTAGAATAACCTTACCCTTCAAGACCACCTGACTTAAAATCGAAGAACTCCCTGCGGTCAAACAGCTCCGATTTTTGAAGTCACTTAGGTCGAAGGGGCCCAAGGACAGTTCTACAATGCGCGTATCAAGTTCGTCAGATTTTGGGCTTTTTATGCGCCATTACAGCAGGTGTTTTTCTGTCTTAGTATTTACAAGCAAGTCGTACTTGACTTGTAAATATAAGTTAGTCAAAAACACGCAAATTGTCAACTTTTGGTTGTCAAATTCAGCAGCTGGGTTGGGGGAGATGGTTATCCATGCTTTGCTTAACAGGTTGTGGGAATTCGGCAAAGCTCGTCATTAACTATAACGTTCCGCGGCTAGGAAGCGTACAGCATCTTGCGGAACCTTTTTACCTTAAAGATATTCATTCCTGTAAATAACCACCGAACCTTGAAAAGTTCCTTCGCTGTATGATTTTTAGCCGCTGTTATAGCTATTCTAACAGGGCATTTCATTTTGAATTTCTGTATTTGGCAGGTACCCTTTCAGTTTTTCGAATTCGTCTTCATTTAAGCAATTCCCGTCAACTTCGATTCGTTTTAGTTTCTTTAGAAGAGCAATGCTAGGGTCAAACGCCTTAAAGAAGTTGCCTTGTAGGTTTAAGCATTCGAGTTTTTTTAGATTTGATAAAGTCGTGTATGACTCCTTATTATTGAACTTACCTTGGATCATCTCAAGCGTTAGAGTCTTTAGATGCTTTAACTGAGTAATTTCAGTAGGAACAGTATTAAACTTTGCAGAACTAAGATTCAATTCTTCAATTTTCAATTTCGCCAAAGTGTTGAATGTTTCCGGTAGGATTAATTGATCGTTGTTATCAAGATTGAGGTATTTTAGATTCTTCAATTTTACTATTGCAAGTGGAATTGATGTCAAATTCATATCTCTCAAAGTGAGCATATCAAGTTTTGGCATAGATCTCAAAGTTTCAAAGTACTTATCCAGCTTGATAGACGGAGAGTTGTAGAATTCGATATGGTTAACCTGACTCAAGTTCTTCAGATTACTTGGAGGCTCAGAATGCTTAAAATTCCAAAAGTGGACCTCTTTTAAATTAGGTAAAGCGGATAAATTCAATATCGCTCGCTGAATGTCAAATGTAGGCTTCAAATTATTAAACCGTATTGATTCTAGGTTTTTACATGCCCTAATTGTCTCCGGAATTGAATCGGCATCACTAGAGACCCAAAGTTCAGTAACTTCCTCTGCATTTGCTATTGCCTCAGCGACGTTCTTATACCTGCCGTCCTGTGAAAAAGTGGCGAAGGTCAGAAAACTGAAAAATGTCAGTATGTACATTTGTGTTGTGATCTTCATTAGCTATAACTTACCTATACCGTGCACAATCGTACTTTCGGTACACGCTATAGAACTAAAATAAGAATAATAGCGTGTATACATTGTTTTTATCTGTGCACGATTTTTCCCAAAAAGAAAAGCCGACCTTCGATATTACTCGACTTGTCGGCTTCTCCTTAAGTTTAGCTAGTTTTAGTAGTTGTAGTAGTGCCAAAGTATTATTGAGGTAGTGTCAATACCGTTCCTGCGTAAACATTGTCTTCACCGCGCTCTGGGTTCATAATTGTCACTTTCCAGATATAACTTTTTTCTAGTGGAACCAATGATCCTGATCGCTGATCAATTCCGTCCCAACCTTCCGATGCATCCGATGTTTCAAACAAGGTGTGCCCATCGTTCGGATCCACAATTATTAGTTTGAAGTCTACATTTCGTTCCGTCAATGCATACGGCATGAATGTGTTGGTTGTACGATCGTTTCCAGTAGGGTAGAAGGCATTCATTGCCATCAGATTGTAATCTTCCGTTACGTTTACCGGTTTCTCTACCGTTTGTGAACATCCGTTTTCATTCGTTACGGTCAATCGTACCATGCGCAATCCTGCATCGTAGAAGTGCAATCCTACTTGCTCACCTTCAACGGTTCCGTTTTCGTATTCCCAAAGGTATGACTCTGCATCTGAGGTCGAACGCACTTCAATAGTTGGCAATCCGTTTAAGTATTTTTGAGAAAGATCAACGAAATCCATATCGGCTGTTGGTAGCTCATGCACCACAAACGTTGTCTTCTCTTTGAAACGGTTGTTTCTCAGGTATCCAATTTTGTAGGTTCCTGCTACGCTCGGATTCAGTTTTGTCACTTGGTTCTCGCGTCCTACCCAATTCAGTCCGTTCGGATACACAATCACAATTGGGTATTCATTATCGTTTTGAATTTGAATGGCACTTCCTTCACACATAGTTTCCGGCAGAACAGGCGCAATAAATTTCCATGCTGCAGATTCGTTCGGTGTTGTATTAGTTGGAACAACTGTACCGTTTCCTCCGTTGTTGTTAGCGGTGTTATTAGATGCCTGTGTATTTGAAGTATTACTACTGTTACCCTGATTTAATTCTCCTGAATTCAAACTGTTAACGTTGCCTTCAATTGAATTGTGTGTGCCGTTGTTTGATTCAGTAATGTTTGAAGAAGAACCTTCATTCGTTCCATTCGAAGCACCAGCACTTCCGTTGTGTACCATCTTATTGCTGGAAACATTTGTACTGGAATTGGATGCGTTATTTTTAGGCTTATTCGAAGCTGTTTGGTTCTGCTCAACTTGGGCTGTAGGTTGCGATGATTTTTCATTGTTGGAATCGTAGTTCCATAATAAAGTCGTTGTAATAGCCGCTGCTCCCAGAATAGCTGCAGCATAGTACCATTTTTTGAATCCACCTTGTCCACCTTTGTCTAGGCGCTTGCTCATAGCTGACCAAGCAGCTGGATTGTACGGGTATTCGTTTGCATTCAAACCTTCCTTCATCTTATCTTCGAAAGATGGAGTAGAAGCGGTAGCATCCAAACGAGCTTGCATCGCATTCCATGCGGCGCTATCGTAAGGCATCTCGAAATTCTCGAGACTTTGCTTCAGGTTATTTTCAAATGCGTCTTTCATTTTATGCCTTTCGGACTAAATGCTACGGACATCGAGCATGTCGAGATGGTAGCGTTAGTCGTTTAGTTGTCTTATTCTACTTTCTGAAAACGTTCTTTCAGAATCTTTTGCAAATTCATTTTTGCCTTTGCCAAATTAGATTTTGAGGTTCCTTCACTGATGCCGAGAATCTCCGCGATTTCTTTGTGCGTATATTCTTCCATCACATACAAGTTGAACACGGCTCTATACGCAGGAGAAAGTTGCTGAATTGCCTCCATGGCCATTTCTGCTTTAATCTCAAGCTCTTCCGTCTCTTCTTGTTCTACCATACGATCCTCTGAACCCAACTTGAAATCTTCATCGTTGTCGGTAAGCATCGGGTCTTTCTTTGATTTCCGGATTTGATCGATTGCAGTGTTGGCCACAATTCTTCGCATCCATCCTTCAAAAGAACCTTTGTAGTCGAAACCATCCAATTTGTCAAAGACCTTGATAAACCCTTCTTGGAGCATTTCTTCTGCCGAATCTCTGTCTCGCGCATATCGCATGCAGACTCCGAGCATTTTCCCATAATAAAGGCGAAACAACTCTTCCTGTGCACGTCGATCTTTGCGCATGCACCCTGAGATGATTTCCTTTAAATGTTCTTTGTTCTCCACATTGTTATCGTTTGTTAGACGGATGCTTTTTCAAGCGGTTGCTTTTTGAAGATAAATTTCTTTCTTCCGCGCCAAAAAATAGTCAAAAATAGGACTGATTCTCTCAACTTTATATTAATTTCGTGGCTTTCGCAAAGTATATAAAAGATCAAACAAAATAACATGAAAGTAACTGTAGTTGGAGCTGGAAACGTTGGAGCAACTTGTGCCGATGTTTTGGCGCACCGGGAAATCGCGAATGAGATTGTTCTTCTTGATATCAAGGAAGGCTTCGCAGAAGGAAAAGCGTTGGATATTTGGGAAACTTCACCAATCAACCTTTATGACTCAAGAACAGTAGGTTCCACAAACGATTATTCTAAAACGGCAGGTTCAGATGTAGTGGTAATTACTTCAGGACTTCCAAGAAAACCGGGTATGTCTCGTGACGACTTAATCGCTACAAACGCCGGAATCGTAAAACAAGTTACTGAGAATGTAGTAAAGCACTCTCCGGATGCGAAGATCATTTGTGTTTCCAATCCATTGGACGTTATGACGTACTGTGCATATTTGACAGCACAAATTGACTCTAGTCGTGTATTTGGAATGGCAGGTGTATTGGATACAGCACGTTACCGCTCCTTCCTTGCAATGGAGTTGAACGTTTCTCCAAAAGATATCCAAGCGGTATTGATGGGAGGTCACGGTGATACCATGGTTCCACTTCCACGTTATACAACAGTTGGAGGTATTCCTGTAACTGAGTTGATTTCAGAAGAGAAATTGAACGAAATCATCGAGCGTACAAAGTTTGGTGGTGGTGAAATCGTGAAGTTGCTAGGAACTTCTGCATGGTATGCGCCTGGTGCTGCTGCTGCACAGATGGTAGAAGCGATTGTTCGCGATCAAAAACGTGTGTTCCCAGTTTGTGCTTGGTTGCAAGGTGAATATGGAATGAAGGATATCTACCTTGGTGTTCCAGTAGTTCTTGGAAAGAACGGAATTGAGCGCATTATTGAGTTGGATTTGAACGATGATGAAAAAGCATTGTTGGAAGAATCAGCAACTGCTGTGCGTAACGTAATGAGCGTTTTGGATAACATGAACGCTGAAGCGTAAGCTTGATACAACATAATTTGAAAGGCCGCGTCTCGACATGCTCGACGACCGGCTTTTTTTTGTTTCGATAAACCGCAATTAATCTTGAAATGAACAACAAGTCGCAAAGTACGCACAGTTGTATTTAGTGAAGTATTAATCGCGACTTCGTCAGGACTTGTTTTAAATACTTTGCCGAAGGTAAAATCAATTTTCCAACAAGAACCTCGCGCTCCTTGCGGTTGTAGAATAAACACATCAAGCGAAGCGAGATATTAATACAACCCAATCAGCAATTCCCATATTTCCCTTTTTTCGTAGTTTCAGGTATGATAATTGTGAAATCGGAACTAACAGTGCATCTATAAGGTATGATTCGATATTTTATTTTCCTTCTTTTTGTTTGCAGTTCGCTATTCTCTTTAGCGCAAGATTCTACGTTTGTCTCCGTTACCATTCTCAGTAAAACAGATAACGAAACCGTTCAAAATGTGAATGCAACGATTGTTATGGGCGACAGTTCTTTTTACCGATTGTCGGACATGCAAGGGAAAATTGAATTTCAGGCGCCCGTTGATGTGAATATCGACTTTAAGCTTTCACATTCTTTCTACGCCAGCGCTACTTTTGAGAAAAAGATTCCGCGAAATGCAGCGGACACAACCGACTTCACATTCGAAATGTCGTTTTTACGAGTGAAGGAGTTGCGTGATATTCATGTCTATCCTCCGGGCGTCCCCGACACCATTTACGCTTCAAAGCGATTACATGTTGAGGATTTTGAATTAATGAATGATGGAAATATTTTGTTGCTTGCTTATCCAAAAAGACTGAAAAAGGGAAGTGAGTTGATTGTATATGACGGTCAAAAATCGTTGATCAATTTTCAAGTACCGAAACTGGCAAAGGAACTCATTCATGATTTTCGCGGAAATCCACACGTGGTTTGTGAAGACATGGTCTATGGAATTCAACGCAACGGAAAAAAGGTCGGTATTTCGCAAGTCCCCAAGGACTATTACATGACCTACGTGGCACCTGTGGTGGATACCAACGCCACCAAGATGTATTTCTCCAACTTCAATCCGGATTATCCGGCCTTTGATTATTTCGTTTTTGATGGACTGGATTCCACGTACAAGAAGATCATGGAGGTTCAAGACGACCTGATGATGGAGTTATATCGCTCTGAGTACAAGTGGGTAGACGTGCGCACAAAGCTGTGGGCGAAAAATTTGGAGATCGAAACGGGTGTAGATGCCGAAATCTACGTTGGAGCGAATTACTTTACTCAGTCCATCTACTACAAGGAAGTATATGCGCCGCTCTTTCATAGAAATGATAGTTTGTTTTTGTTCGATTATTACAAAGACAAATTGTACACTTTCAACAGAGAAGGAGAACCCATCGATAGTGTCGAGATTTATCACCATTACAATCCAAAATCAACTGGCTGGGACAAGCAATTGATTCAAGATGAAACTACTGGAAAGATTTACGCGGTGTATGATCGTGCTGGTTACAAATACCTCGGGTATATTGATACAAAAACGGGTCAAGTGAAGGAGCAAGTTAAGCTCAATTATCGGTACGTAGATAAAATCGCGATCCGAGATAACTTCGTGTATTACATCTACCGCGAGTTTGAGTCCATTGATAAGAAGATGCTGTGGAGAGAGCGATTGCCGTATGCGTTTGGTGGTGCGAAAGTAGCTCCAGAGGATAGTTTGGAAGCAAAGGAGGATTGAGATTTATTTTTGAAATATCCCAATAAATGCGCTTATAGATTATTTTTATTTCTCACTTATTGCTCAAATTCGACACCGCGCCTGCGGCAGGCAGGTTTCTCGAATTGTATATTTCTAGAATTCTATAATTCCAAAATTCTAGAATTGAGAACTATTATTCTATCGGTAATCGATCCATTTTAAACTCTCTGTAAAACCGCATGCACCAATACCTTCGAATTCGATCTTTACTCAACGAAGCAATAGAAATACCGGAGAATTTGTCTGGTGAATTCGTTGCATCAAACTTCTGATAAACAAGGGTTTTAACTGCTCCTTTCAGACGATCCCTAGCCTCCTTTTCAGCTTCAGTTTGTAAGTCAAGACACGCTAGAAAGTCCATCAAATCCCAATAGCGATCCTTTGAGTAATCAAAATGCAGCGGGGCTTGTGTGAATGTCAAAGAACCTCGTTTATTCAATTCTATGTTTAGCGCACGAAAGGCGGACTTTGCTTCATCAAACTTACCGTTATCAATACAGGTGAGTGATTCAATCATATCATTTTGTTCACACGTAGCAATAGATTGCGCCAAATCACCACCGTTGAGTTGAGGATGATTATTTGCAAACTGAAATAGGCATTCATAATAGTAATTGGGAGCACCGATGAGCTTCTGACTGGCCAATGTATAACTCGAAACATCATGAAATTCGTACAAGGGTTCAATGGATGCCTTGGCACAAACTTGCAAATACAATAAATCGATGGTCTTCTTATTTTTTCTATTGAAACGACTCAAAGATGCTCTTATGTCATTCGTCTTCAGAAAGGTAGAGTCGGGCTGTAAATCTTGTCCAACTTCATTCAACCCTCCACCGTGATCAAGGAAAAATACAGCCGATTTGTCAAATTCATAGGATTTGTTGACCCAATCTAAATAATTCGAGAGTTGCTTTCTTGAAGTAATTACCTCTGATGGAATAGCTTCAGTCGTCACCCCATTTGGACCAATCGAATAACGGAACATTCCCATGGAATCATCTTTATCCACTTGAAAAACAACTCGAACATTCTCGTATTTGGCTGCCGTAGAAAGTTGTAACAAAATACTGTCAGAATAACGCGAAAGATCATTGTCGTAGAGAGCGTAATAAATAAATATCCACTCGCAGCTGTCTTTTTCAGAAGCAGTTGCAGTCAGTGAGCTTAGCAAAACAATGATACTAAAGAGGTACTTCATTTATTTAAAGATACGCGAATTCAAGAAGAATTTATACTTTAAACGAACTGTTAGCTTAATTCAATTCAACATGCTCCAAAGCCCCATATACTTGGTTCCTTATGATTTTTCTGAGATCGCTGAAAGTGCCTTCGTGTTGGCTCTTCAATTGGCCAAGAGAAATAATGGAACGGTTTACCTTTTGCATATTGCGAAAACCGAGGCTGACGAAAGAAAGGCGCATGTGAGAATGAGCGATATGGTCCGTAACTTGTCAGAAGTAGGGAAGAAGCGCGTCTTTGTGAAGGTGCTTCGTGGTAATTTGTACAAATCCGTGGCAATCGCCGGCGAGATTTTAGGTGCGAACCTCACTGTCATGGGAACGCACGGTATGACAGGAATGCAGCGACTTCTTGGAAGCAATGCTCTTAAAATGGTGGCGATGTCATCAACACCTTATTTGCTCTTGGTGAAGGAGCAGAACCTGAGAAAAGTAGATACGATTGTGATGCCGTTCTCGTTCGTGGAGGATACGCTTTTTGTGCTGGATGCTTTGGTGGAGTTCGCGAAGCAGTATGAATCCGCGATTCATTTGGTTGGCTATTACGATAAAGTGGAGTGGCAAAATCAACGATCATCAGAGAATCAGCAGACGGCGCGTAATTTTCTAGAGCGACGTGGATTGGAATGTGAGATAGTGAATTTGCCTAGAAAGAAGAGCTACGAACAGGAATTATCAGACTATATGTTCGAGGTGAACGCAGATTTGATCGCCGCTTCTTACTTTAAAAACAGTCGTGTTCCGCCACCAAATTCTTTCATTCAGGTAATGCTGGACAGCGATAATTTGTTGCCAATGCTAACTGTGAATGGCGATGCCTTCAAAGTGAAGGTGTAGCTTACTCATGATTTTATAGCGTTATTTGCCGCTTAAGTGTCAATCACTTGGTAGTGAAAGTAATCATAAACTCACCACTACGACACGAAGATCACAAAGGTAGGGGGCTAATTATTGTAAAAAAGACACTATATTATGACGCTGTCATAATGCCTTGTGCCCTCCATTTCTTACCTCATAAAAAAAAAGTTATCGTGCCCTCTGTGTCTTCGTGGTAAAAAAAATACGCATTGCCATGCCAAATTTTAGCATGCGTTCCTTGATGAAGTTATTGTTGTTGAAGTGTGAGAAAGTAATCACATGAATTCAACGATTCATACAACCCTTGAATTACCCGTGATTTACTTCAACGTTATCTCAACGCTCACCGGTAAGTGATCCGAATAGCCGGACAAATAATTTCCACCGCCATAAGTACGAAAAGGAACAATATTTCCTTTGTATTCGGTTAATAGGTAGTCGAATTCGTTGATTGTACCCGACTTTTTGTTGACCGAAATACTTCCCTTTTTCTTGGTAATTGCTTTCGAAACCATGATGTGATCCAATATGTTCCATTCTCCGCGATAATTATTTGTTCCGCCGTATTCACCCGAATCTTCTGTGATAAGCGGTTTCAAACGTTCGCTAATCATTTTTGGAGCGCGATCTGTGGGGTAATCATTGAGGTCTCCCATAAATACAATCTGCGTTTTCTTGTTGGCATTTTGTAAGGAATCTATAAACTCCGCAGCCGCATTGGCAGCCACAAGTCGCTTCGGTTCACTGATCATTTGCCCGCCTCTGCGACTCGGCCAGTGATTCACCATCACTATCATTTCTTCGTCATTGCGCTTAAATTTTGCCCATACAATATCGCGGCTTGGATAGTCCTTATCGGGCATGTTGAAACGAATAAAGCCATCCTCCACTAGTCGAAGTTGGGTGCTATCGTATATGATCGCGTTATCAATCCCTCGGTTGTCCAAGCTTTCGTGATGTACTATATCATATCGTCCTCCCATATATCCCGAAGTAATAATATCTTCAACAACCGAGCGGTTTTCTATTTCGCACAATCCAACAATAACTGGTTTGTCCAAATCATTGATAACTTGATTGATGTGGTCCAACTTCTCTTGGTAGCGCGCGCTGTTCCAATTACGACTTCCGTCCGGTAAAAACTCTTGATCGTCCTTTCCAGGTGTATCAAGTGTATCGAACAGATTCTCAACGTTGTAGAAAAGGATATTGCTTCTGTATTCCTGGGCAAATACTGTTGATGAACAAATTAGAAATGAAAAAAGGAAGAATTTAGTGATTTTCATGTCGATCATTTTACGGGAAGTAACAAATTACGCGCCAAGGGGCCGCTGCACATTACAGCATCTAAAATAGATATATTCGGTGTAAAACTTTGCGTTGAAGGGAATACTTGAATGTATGGACTATCTTCAAATGCATTGTTCTTGTTTTTGTCAACCAAAACTTCCCTTGGATCATTTTCTTGAATCGGGTGGAAGTCCTTTGTGTGTTGCGTTTTTACTGGCAAATCCAACCAATCGATAATTCTACTGCTAATGGCATCATTCAGGTCGATAAGAAGCTCGTCTTTACGGTAAATGAGATCGTGAACCTCGATACCATAATAATCAAAATAAGGTGCACTTTGATAGGCAGTTTTGATGGCTCTCCAATGACGAGCCCGCCAATTTTCGTTATTTGCCAATTGGACTTCATCAGTTGGTGTTTTCGATCCATTTGGCTTTTTCACCGGGATGGACAAGGAAAGTAAACCATCGGCACTCAAAATATCACACCGATTTCGATAGGATTGCTTAGGGAAATGTTCCTTAGTTTCAATCAGAACTTCTGCGTGCCGAACAAGGTTTTGGTAGTAGATGATACTGCCAAAGTATGTCGTCGGAAACACTGGAGTCATTCAATCCCTTTAAATATTCTATCCCAACGAACGCTACCCGGAGGTCCACTTGGACCGCTAGATAACCAGATAAGAGAAGCTTTACCGACAATGTGATCTTCCGGTACAAATCCCCACATGCGCGCATCGGTAGAGTTGTAACGGTTGTCTCCCATCATCC
>JANSYQ010000033.1 GCA_024742305.1 bacterium
ACTCATAGATGAAGTAAGCCAAGAAAATCCAGGTAACCCGGAGCTTTTGGACTCCATGTAATGGACCTGCATCGTAAAATACAGCCGAATAACAATCGAATAGATGCAACACTCATTGTTTTTCGCATTTCCCTTGGTTTTTATGTCGCCAAGTTAATTTTCGAACTCTTCCGGTACTCTTTATGGTCGAAAATGCTTCGAGGTATCTATATTCATAGAAGTCAGGTGTTTCTTGTAGAGATGATTGAGATTCTAAGTTGGTTGCTACAATTGATTTTGTTCGTTTTGTGTGCTATTTTCTTGCTTCGCTGGATGTACAGAGCCTATCAAAACCTTGGGCAGTTCGAGCGTTTGCAGTACTCTGAAAATATGGCGGTCGTGGGGTGGTTCTTGCCTGTTTTCTCTTGGTTTGGTCCGTTTATGATTTACTCTGCTATTGTCAGAGGATTTGAAGAAGTCTTAATAAAACAGCAATATATTCGAAAGAATTCACGTCGCATCTCCCTTAAAAATTGGTGGTGGATCACTTGGGTAGCCGGTGGTCTAATTTTAGTCTTCGGATTTGGCTATGAACGTTTCAACTTGTTTTGCAGTGCGTTTTCCACTGGAATTTTAATGCTGTCCAATCTCTTATTAATTTCCAGTCTCAGCGATATAAAAATGATGGAGGAGGGCATTGCTGGCATGAAGAATGTGAGCGCATCTGCACCTGCTTCGGATGATTTGTTGGATGATTTTTTAGAGTAAAAAGTGCATTAGTGAGAAGTGAAAAGTGCATTGGATTGCCCATCGACAACTACTTACTTCTGACGCATCACTTATATCTTCTCACTTCGTACAAAAAAACCGCCCTCTCTCGAGAACGGCTCTATTTCTTAATGGATAATCCATCTAGCGTCTAAAGTCTAGATATCTAGTGTCTCTTAGTGACCTTTAGCTGCTAAATAACGCTCTGCATCCAAAGCTGCCATACATCCTGTCCCTGCTGCGGTAACAGCCTGACGGTACACATGGTCCGCTGCATCACCTGCTACGAATACGCCCGGTACATTCGTTAATGATGTTCCCGGTTTCTCGTACTTGATGTATCCTGTTTCATCTAGGTTGATGTAATCCGCAAAAATGTCTGTATTCGGCTTGTGACCAATAGCTACGAAGAATCCTGTTGCCTCAATGGTAGATTCTTCTCCAGTTTTATTGTTCTTCACACGAACGCCAGTAACAACCTGACCATCTCCTAATACTTCTTCCGTTTCCGTATTGTAAAGGATTTCAATATTCTCAGTGTTTTTCACACGCTCTGCCATGATTTTCGATGCACGGAATTCATCACGACGTACCAACATGGTTACTTTTTCACACAATTTCGATAGGTAATGTGCTTCCTCACAAGCGGAATCTCCAGCACCAACGATAACCGTTTTCTGTCCTCGGTAGAAGAAACCATCACATACGGCACAAGCAGAAACACCTCCTCCCAGCTTCAAGTATTTTTGCTCACTTTCTAAGCCTAGGTACTTGGCAGAAGCACCAGTAGAAATAATTACTGTTTCCGCGTGAATCTCATGTCCATCTTCCGTCCAAGCTTTGTGCACAGGACCCGAGAAGTCAACTTTTGTAATAAAGCCAAAGCGAACATCTGTTTCAAAACGTTTTGCTTGGGCCTCTAATTGCACCATCATTTCTGGTCCAGTTACACCATCTGGATATCCCGGAAAGTTTTCTACCTCGTTTGTTGTGGTTAATTGACCACCTGGCTGCATTCCTTGGTACAAAACTGGACTCATGTCTGCGCGTGCTGCATAAATGGCCGCTGTGTATCCAGCAGGTCCTGAACCAATGATCAAGCACGTTACTTTTTCTATATCGCTCATCGTTTACTGACTCTTTGTTTACTAAATAAATTGACTCAACTTTCTCGCTTTAGACGCTCTTGTTGATTGTATTGAAAATCGAAATCCAAATATAACAGTTCAAAAAAAGCTTAAGCGAGGAGCACAAAATTAGCATTTAGACGGACACCACAATATCCTCTTACATATCTCGTATTTGTATAGGAATGCAAGAACTTTCTCAGCATTTCATGGCTACTTAATTGGTATTTCACTAAAAGAACACTAGCTTTGTAGCCGCTTTTTTGCACCCATTTTATGCTTGATACCGAATTATACGAGGCCAAGACCTTATATCCTTTTCAACGAGAATCCGTAGACAAGATCTTAGAGGAGATTTCTTCTAATGGTCAGGACTTCAATCTATTATTTCAATTGCCGACAGGTGGAGGGAAGACAGTGATCTTCTCCGAAATTGCGCGGAAATACATAGAGGATTTTAAGCGTAAGGTACTGATTTTGACCCACCGTATCGAACTTTCCGTTCAAACTTCCAAACAGTTGCAAGCCATCCAGGTGAACAACAAGGTAATTAACAGTGAAGTGAAGGAAATTCCGGATCAAGACGAATACCAGTGTTTTATCGCCATGGTGGAAACATTGAACAATCGCCTCAATGACAATGAAAACTTTATTGAAGACATTGGTTTGGTGATTGTAGATGAGGCGCACTACAACAGTTTTCGTAAGATTTTCCAGTTTTACGGAGATGCAAATATCCTTGGAGTAACAGCTACGCCTCTCAGTAGCAACAAAGCACTTCCGCTGAATGATAATTACAACAAATTATTGGTAGGAGAGAGTATCGCTTCTTTAATTGAGGGGGGCTATCTTGCTGATGCAGAATCATATACGTACGATGTAAACTTACACGGCTTAAAGATTGGTTCCAACGGTGATTTCACGGTAAATAGTTCCGATGTTGTGTATGGAAACTATTTCATGCAGGAAAAGCTACTGTTCGCTTATGAGGAGGTTGCAGTTGGAGACAAAACCTTGATCTTTAATTCAGGAATCGAGACGTCGATGCGTGTGGAGGAGACCTTTAAAAAGCGTGGGTACAAGATTCGTCATTTGGATTCCACGTTTAGCGATAAAGATCGAAAAGATGTTTTGAAGTGGTTCAAAGAAACCGACGATGCTATTCTTACTTCTGTAGGAATTTTGACTACTGGATTTGACGAACCTACGGTAGAAACGATCATTTTGAACCGTGCAACACGCTCCTTAACGCTTTACCACCAAATGATTGGTCGTGGTTCAAGACGTTTGCCGAAGAAAGACAAATTCAAGTTGATTGATCTCGGGAACAACGTGCGCCGCTTTGGACTATGGCAGGATTACTTGAATTGGCAGGATGCCTTCCGTTTTCCCGATCGCTTTTTGGAATCTCGCCTGAGCGAAGCCGAGGATTTGGAGTTCGAAGTAGAGTATGAGTTCAACCGAAATGTACGTGAGGCTTTTGGCGATACCACATTAATGGATGAATTCAGCATCAAGGATGTCTATTACGAATGCGTTGATAACGGCTCGAAAGGAAAGGAGGCAGTAGAGCTTTCTATGGAAAATCACTACGAAGCAATCATGAAAGTCGCGGAAGATTACTTCCATGGACTGGAGCTTCTAGAATATTTGAACGATCAT
Organism: bacterium; assembly: GCA_024742305.1. Taxonomy (GTDB): domain Bacteria; phylum Bacteroidota; class Bacteroidia; order Flavobacteriales_D; family Crocinitomicaceae; genus UBA4466. The sequence continues at coordinate 3,537 of JANSYQ010000033.1, forward strand.
ATCGAGCACCGTCTCAAGCACTATACTAAGTGCATCACGAAAAGTACACCCAATTACTTGAAGTACCTTAAAGAAACGTACCAGCGTCAATTACGACAGAAGCTGCGCGCGAATTTGGAGGATGAGTGAGATAAGAGTAAAAAGTGAATAGTCAAAAGTGAGAAGTCAGAAGTCTAGGTAAGTAGGTCCACTTCTCACTTTTCTCATTTTACTTCTCCCTTCCCGTATGGAATTTGAACTTTTCTGCATCTCATTTGTACGATAACACATAACCAATCGTACTGCCATGAAATATTTCAGTATTCCCGAGCCGTGTTCTGAGAATTGGAACAAGATGACTCCCACCGAGAAAGGCGCATTCTGCCAAAAATGTTCCAACGAAGTTCACGACGTAAGTCGAATGAGTAACTCGGAAATTATTCAGATGATTTCTTCAGAGAAAAAAGTGCCGTGTATGCGTATGACACCTACTCAGGAGCGCACGCTAAACCTAGATCTAGGCGTTTTGCATCAATCTCAAAAGAAAAACATTCAACGCGCCTTCTTGTTTTCATTGCTAGTTGTTTTCGGGTTTACGTTGTTCAGTTGTACAGATTCCCGACAAATTCACGAGAGAAATATTTTGGAATCCGTCGCGACAAGCATGGTGGAAATATCGGAAATGAACCAGCGGGCTATGGATGAGGCTATTTCCATACAAGTCGATGATTCTGAGCAAAAGGAAGCAATTCAACTAAAGTCACTAGTTGAACCACAGGAAAGAGTAGAGTTGGGAGAACCGTTGTTGCTCGGGGAGCCGGTGGTTCATGAAAAAATAATTGACCCTATTGAAATTGAAGAATACGATGTGGTAAGCATCGAATCGCACACCATGGGGGTTCCTGCAATGATAATTGAAGTAGATAGGGTAGAACCATTGAAAATTGTGGAGCGCGAAGAGATCTCTTCAGAAAAGACAGGAGTTCCGTCATCTTTTACGGCACTTGTTTATCCAAATCCAGCTATGACTTCTACGCAGCTCAAAGTGGAGTTGCCAACAGATACAGAAGCCTTGGAGATTCGATTGTTGGACCTGAACGGTCGTATCTTACAAAATATGAATGATGCTTCAGCAGTGGCAGGTATTCATGAGTTTAACATTGATCTTATGAACCTCAAACCAGCGTATTATTTGGTAGATGTTCGCTACAACGACCAACACGAGGTGGTACGCTTAAGTAAGGCGCAGTAATACTTAAAATGTTAAGTTGATTACCGTTGTATCGAAAGCAGTTGTTACCGCTTGTTTCAATCCTGTTTGACCTCCTGCTGTATACGTATATGAATACGTAACATTTCCATCATTAATGCAGTAAATTGTGGTATCCATCGGTCCGTTGAGCGTTACCTGGCTGGATGTACAGCATTCAGCGCAGTCCGATTTCCCTTGCTGCCTGATGTAAGAAACAGAACCTGTTCCTGAAGTCACAAAATGAAGTCCCGCCCATGCTTTTGCGGTCGTTGAGTAATTGCGCACATTGTCTTCCGAAATAGTTAAGGAGCTGAGCGGAATACTCACATCTTGATCGAAGTATCCGTTTTTTCGAATTTCCAGAATGTAGTTGTCCACTGGGTTTCTCGGAAAGGTGAATGAATAACTACCATCGCTACCAACAGTTGTTGATCCTAGCAAATTTATAGCTCCGCCACCAGCTTCAATTTCATATAGCTTAACGGTAGCTCCAACAAGTTCCGTATTGAAGGTATCGTCAGTAAGCGCCCCCTTAAGAACAATATCGGCTTTTCCCTTTTTACACCCCGTAAGTCCAAGGGCAACAGTTAATAACGCAATGGCGAGTAATTTCATGTTATAAAAATGCGAAAATAGTTTAAGTCGGAATCAGCCAAAGAATAAAGTGTCCGTAGAAATGAATAAACGGTTGTTAATATTTAGTTGCTAATAGTTTTTAACAAAAATTATCACCAGTAGACTATTTTGCTATATTTAGCCCGTAACTTAAATCTATTATTATGTCAGAAACGCTAGACAACACAATTGAGCAACAGAAAAGACCTACATTTTTAACGGTACTTTGTATTTTAACTTTCATCGGATCAGGATGGGGAATCATTTCTGCACTTGCATTCCAAGAACCACTAATGAAGGAATACGCAGGATATTACTACTGGGTAATGCTTCTTTTGAACGTAGGAACATTGTTCGGAGCTATCCAAATGTGGCAAATGAAAAAGATTGGATTGTACATTTGGACAGCGTCAGAAGTTATCTCGCTTATCCTAATGTGGGTTGTAATCAAAGGATTTGTAGCACACCTTACTGGAGATGTTGATACTGGAGATTCAAACTTGGACTCTTTGGTTTCTACTGCTGCTAACGAGGCGGTAGCAAGCACAATGAACTTTGCATTGATTCTTGGGTCAATTTTCCCAGCTGCATTCATTATCATGTACTGGTTGAATGCTAAGCACTTGAAATAAGCACATTAACAATATGTATAAATGCCTGACCCATTTGGGTTGGGCATTTTTTTTCTTGGAACAGTTGAATTAATTAAAACAAACGATGGCGGAACAAGACGATATTTTAGATCCAGGAGTAAAGGATATGCCAAGAAATGATGGTCAACAAGGCGACTTGCCTAACGCGGTGGCAACACTGGTATTGGGAATTCTTTCCATTATTGGTTGCTTCTTCGCAGGAATTCCAGGGGTAATTCTTGGTATAATTGCATTGATCTTACACCAAAAGGATCGACAACTTTACGAGTCTGACAAATCATTCTATGCTGTTTCTTGGAAAACGGCGAACGGTGGTAAGGTTTGTGCCATTATTGGTTTGTCGCTCTCTGCACTTTATGCTTTAATATTCATTCTCGCCTTAATTAACGGCGGAGGGTCCTTCTATTATTCAAGCAACTTCTAATGCTCGACTGTTATTGGAAACAAACTTTTGGAATGGACTGCTTTACATGTGGTTTTCAACGATCCTTCTCGTTATTATTGAAAGGAGAACTTTGGGAAAGCATTCAAATGTTTCCAGCAACTATACCACTTTTGTTAACAGCGTTGTTGACCTTGATTCACGTCTTTAAACGGTTGAAACATGGCCCAAATGTAATTGTCGGTTTATTTTCTTTATCGGCAGTGCTCATTTTGGTAAATTACACGGTCAAACACCTTATACTAACACACTAAAATCATGGATGATATTGACGACTTAGATGATGTTCTTGACGGACGGTTAGACAGTCCCGCGAGTAATCAGCCTATACCATCAACGCTGATTGCCCTGTGTATCTTGACAATGATTGGTAGTGTTTTCATCCTTTTGAAGGATTACATAACCTTTCAATACCTGGAAGGAGAAGATGATCTTCTTCTTATATACGCCGCCGAATTTCTCGGATGTATCGCAAGTATCACGGCAGCCATTCTTATGCTCGTAAAAAAACTAATTGGTTTTTACATTTACATCGCAAGCAATGTCATTTATATAGCGGCGGTTCTTTGGTTTTGGCTAGGAATGATGAACTTTAACATAAATGCTTGGTCCGCGATGCTTATCTTTGTCTACGTTGCAGCGCCTGTTGGCTTTACTGTAATGTATAGTACGCACAAAAAATACCTTCATTAATCGATATAAATTATGTCAGACGATAAGAAAATTATTTTCTCCATGGTCGGTGTGTCCAAGAGTACGCCAGCCGGAAAGCAAATCATTAAAGACATTTACTTGTCATTTTTCTACGGTGCCAAAATTGGTATTATTGGATTGAATGGTTCGGGTAAATCTACAGTGATGAAAATCATTGCTGGGTTGGACCAATCCTATCAGGGGGACGTCGTTTTCTCTGATGGATACTCAGTTGGCTACTTGCCGCAGGAACCGGAACTTGATCCAAGTAAAACGGTGAAGGAAATCGTTATGGAGGGCGTTCAGGAAACGGTGGATGTTTTAAAGGAGTACGAGGAAATCAATAATTCCTTCATGGACGAAGAAGTGATGAACGATCCTGAAAAAATGGAGAAACTCATTGCTCGTCAAGGAGAAGTTTCGGATAAAATTGATGCTTTGGATGCTTGGGAACTGGATACGAAACTGGAGCGTGCCATGGATGCATTGCGCTGTCCACCCGATGATCAGTCCATTGAAACACTATCCGGAGGTGAGCGACGTCGTGTTGCCTTGTGTCGTTTGCTTCTAAAAAATCCGGACATTCTTCTTTTGGATGAGCCTACCAACCACCTCGATGCTGAATCTATTGATTGGCTAGAACAGCACTTGCAACAATACAAAGGGACGGTAATTGCCGTAACGCACGACCGTTATTTCTTGGATAATGTGGCTGGATGGATTTTGGAACTGGATCGTGGAGAAGGAATTCCATGGAAAGGAAACTATACCTCTTGGCTAGAGCAAAAATCCAAACGATTGAAGGAAGAAGAGAAGCAAGAGTCCAAACGTCAGAAAGTGCTGGCACGAGAGCTGGAGTGGGTGCGTACCAATCCGAAAGGAAGGCATGCTAAGAACAAGGCGCGTCTAGCGAATTACGACAAAATGCTTGCTGAAGATGTGAAATCGAAAGAAGATACTTTGGAAATTCCGATTCCGAACGGACCGCGTTTGGGTACAAATGTCATTGATGCGATTAATGTTTCGAAAGGATTTGATGACAAACTTTTGTACGCAGATTTGAATTTCAAATTACCGCCAGCGGGAATAGTTGGAATTATCGGTCCAAACGGAGCTGGTAAAACAACGATCTTCAAAATGATCATGGACGAACTTCAGCCTGATAGTGGGGAGTTCCAAGTAGGAGAGACAGTTAAGATCGGCTATGTGGATCAAACGCATGAGGACATTCACCCAGACAAAACTGTGTTTGAGGTAGTTTCCGGAGGTGCCGAATATGTTGAAATTGGAAGTCAAAAGGTAAATGCACGTGCGTATCTATCGAAGTTCAACTTCAACGGTTCCGATCAGAATAAAAAGGTGGGTGTCTTATCCGGTGGTGAACGAAACCGCTTGCACTTAGCGATGACGTTGAAGACTGAGGCCAATGTTTTATTGCTTGATGAACCGACCAACGATATTGATGTCAACACACTTCGGGCGTTAGAAGAAGGAATTCAGAATTTTGCAGGTTGTGCGGTTGTCATTTCTCACGACCGATGGTTCCTAGATAGAATTTGTACGCATATTTTGGCATTTGAAGGCGATTCTGAAGTATACTGGTTTGAAGGAACCTATTCAGATTACGAAGAAAATCGTCGAAAAAGACTGGGAGATCAAGGTCCGAAACGCATCAAGTACAAAAAATTAATCAAGTAAATGACGCATCAGTCCAACGATCCTTTGCACGGAAAAACATTGGAATTCATTTTGAATGAACTGGTGGATAATTTGGGCTGGGAACACATGGGCTATTTGGTGCCAATTCGCTGCTTCAATCATGATCCTAGTATCAAAAGCAGTTTGAAGTTTCTGCGCAGAACACCATGGGCTCGAAAAAAAGTGGAGGAGATGTATGTTGAACGCATGGATCAATTCCGAAAACGAGACGAACAATCAAAATCATAAAAAAGAAAAGACTGTAATGACGGTAAGAGATTTAGAACCTAAAGTACTTTGGAACCATTTTGCTGATTTGAATGCGGTGCCGCGACCATCGAAGAAAGAGGAGCGTGTCATCCAGTTCATGCTCGACTTCGGGAATAAATTAGGTCTAGAAACTAAAAAGGACGCCATTGGCAACGTAGTGATAAAAAAGCCCGCTTCACCTGGAATGGAGAATCGAAAAACCGTGATTTTGCAATCGCATTTGGATATGGTGCATCAAAAAAATGCAGACACCAATTTTGATTTTGATACGCAAGGCATTGAAATGGTGGTAAATGGCGATTGGCTAGAGGCGGTAGGAACCACTCTTGGTGCGGATAACGGAATTGGTGTCGCTACCATTATGAGTGTTTTGTCTTCAGATGATATCAAGCATCCGCCAATAGAAGCAATGTTTACTATAGATGAAGAAACCGGCATGACTGGAGCAAAAGAGTTGGATCCTTCTAATTTTTCGGGAAGCATTCTTTTGAATTTGGATACAGAAGATGATGATGAGCTTTCTATTGGTTGCGCTGGTGGAATTGATACGAATACTAGTTATGACTACGAATTAGTGGATATTCTTCCCGAAAGTGAAGTGGTGGAATTGACCATTCGCGGCTTGATTGGTGGACACTCCGGAATGGACATTGACAAAGATCGAGGAAATGCAAACAAATTCATGAATCGAGTTTTGTACCATTTGTTGTCAACCGTTCCGTACCAATTAATTTCAATCGACGGAGGAAGTCTTCGAAACGCTATTCCAAGAGAGTCAACAGCAAGAGTAGCTGTGAATACAGATCACATGGAGCGATTTGATCACGAATTCAAGCGAATTGGGGCTACAATTCAACAAGAATATGCGAGTTTAGAAAAGGACTTGGTGATTTCCTTGCAGTCTGTCAATGTTCAGGCAACAAGAGCAATGAGTCCAAACGACTTACTGAAGATTCTGAACACCATTTATTCGGTACACAATGGTGTATTTCGTATGAGTCCAGATATTCCTGGCTTGGTTGAGACATCTTCAAGCTTGGCTCGTGTGATCGTTCAAGACGGAAAATTCACTACGCAATCTTTGCAGCGAAGTTCGGTCGAATCGGGAAAAGGCGATGTAGCGAATACTGTTCGTGCCGCGTTCGAATCTATGGGGTGTGCAGTTGTTCAGTCGGGAGATTATCCGGGATGGCAGCCAAATCCAGATTCTGAAATTTTAAAAATCATGGATGCTTTGTATCGAGAGAAATTTAACGAGGAACCTCAGATTAAAGCATGTCACGCCGGATTGGAGTGCGGAATCCTGTCCAAGCATCTACCCAATGTAGATATGATTTCATTCGGACCTAATATTCGAGCTCCGCATTCTCCGGACGAAAAATGTCAGATTTCTTCAGTTCAAAAATTTTGGAGTTATTTCCTAGCTGCGCTCGATAGAACTCCAGTTCAAGATTAATTTGAAGTAGAGAAGGGGTGAAACAGCACGAATTGGTAGAGTTGGCCAATGCAAAAATGCATTATGGCAAATATCAGGGGCGTTATTTGATTCATCTACCTGAAGCTTATCTGGTGTGGTACAAACAAAAAGGGTTCCCAAATGGTAAGTTAGGTCGGCAATTGGCTCTCGTTTTAGAGATAAAAATCAACGGACTAGAGCATTTAATTTACCCCTTAATCGAAAAAAAGTAACAATTTCTGCTGTTTTGTAAACATCTCTTTAAAGTGTTGATTTAAAGGATTGTAATCTATTCTTTTTAAATTATTGATTTAATAATTTTGTTTACAATCATATATTTTTTTTCAATTTTTTCGTAACCATTGTTGAAAAGGTGCCGTAAATGAGTTCAGATTTTGAAACAATTACGAAATGCAAATAACAACAATAGATATGATTAACAACCGAATCAAACGAGCGAAATTTCAATTATCTCAACACAGAACTCAAGGAGTGAATAGTCGATTGTCTGTTCATGATGTTGCAAAATTGATGGATACAGTAAGAAAAGGTGAGGAGCTGGATCAATCCAAAGGACAATCTATATTCTTCTCTTTGAACTAAGTAGAAAAAGATACCATAGAAAGAGTAGGCTGCCCAATTGGGTGGCCTTTTTTGTTGTAAATTGATTACATTTGTACAAACACCTAGAGATTACAAATGTTAATTCAAGATCGAATTCGTACCATAATGAAATCCGGTAATTATTCCGCCTCAGAGTTTGCCGATAAAATTGGTGTGAAAAGATCAAACCTGAGCCACGTTCTTAGTGGTAGAAACAAGCCAAGCTTAGATTTTCTTGTGAAAGTCATAAACGCCTATCCAAAGGTCAATGCTTCGTGGTTAATTACAGGAGAGGCTAGGGAAGAAACTCCGGTGCCATCAAAGAATGACGTAACGCCAAGTAAAGAGGAAGTACAAGAGGATTCCGTAAATCACTCAAAAGAAATAGAGAAGATCTTAATTTTCTATCAAGACGGTACTTTCGATAAATACACGCCTAATCAGCAATAATGCCCGAAGCGAACAATTCCTCGTTCAAGTAAAATGCCGCAAATTGCCCCGGTGTAATTCCACGCTGGCGCTGATCAAACAACACATAAAGCCCGTCATTTAACACGTGAAGCGAACCCTTTTGCAATGGTTGACGGTAGCGGATCCGAATATCGCACTCCAGTCCATTTAACTGATCCAAGTCGTAACGACTGCTTACGAAGTGTACATCTTCCAATGCAATGCGCAAGGCCCAACGGTTCAGCCCAGGATGTTCGTCCTTCTGTCCAGTATATACCGTATTGGTCTCTACGTCTAAGCCAATGACAAATGACGGGTTTGGTCTACCTCCAATATGAAGTCCTTTACGCTGACCGATCGTGTAATAGTGCGCTCCTTGGTGCTCTGCAACAACTTGGCCTTCATCCTCTGTATATTCGTAAGAAGCAGCCAGTTCCTTGATGTGATCCGGCTCAACAGGAATGCTTTCATAGCTTTCAAACGCTTTCAGATCTTCAGGAATTTCAACAATGTTACCTTTCTTTGGTTTCAGTTGTTGCTGTAGGAATTGCGGAAGACTGATTTTTCCTACAAAACAAAGTCCTTGAGAGTCTTTCTTGTCGGCAGTGTGCAATCCAATCTTTTGGGCGATCTCACGTACTTCAGGCTTAAACAGTTCTCCAATAGGGAACAATGCTTTTGCTAACTGTTCTTGGCGCAATTGACAAAGGAAGTATGACTGATCTTTGTTGGGGTCTTTTCCTGCAACCAAGCCAAAACTGCCGTCTTCATGCTCTATCTTTCGGCAATAATGCCCAGTAGCCACGTAATCTGCGCCCAACTGCATGGCTGCGTCCAAAAAGACATCAAACTTAATCTCTCGATTGCACAAAACGTCAGGATTCGGTGTCCTTCCAGCCTTATACTCACTAAACATGTAATCTACGATGCGCTCCTTGTACTCTTTGCTTAAGTCAATTACTTGAAAAGGGATCCCGAGCTGTTGGGCGATAAGAAGAGCATCGTTAGAGTCGTCTATCCATGGACAATCATCGGAAAGGGTAACGGATTCATCGTGCCAGTTCTTCATGAACATACCTATCACTTCGTATCCTTGTTCTTTCAATAGATACGCCGCCACACTTGAGTCTACACCTCCTGATAATCCGATAACCACTCGTTTCATAGTGCAAAATTACAAGAAAATGCGGAGTTAGTGCTGCTTTGTTGATGTTCAATAGCGGGAAGTGTTTACTCCAGTAAAATTATTGAGATATGCATAGTTACAAATGTATCAAGAAAGTTTACAATTGTATTTACAGATGTAAACTGAGAGATTTAACAATTGTTTCCATCACAACATATCCTGAACGGCACCTTTTTTGTAATTTCAATCTCATCAAACAAGTAATCGCCATAGCGACTTTATTTATCAGTTCGTTTTCCTTTTCTCAGGATTGCGAGCAGGTATTGTTTTCAGGAACAATTGAAGATACGCTTCGACCACAAGGGTTTTACAATTTAATGGTTGTGAATCGATCTACTGGACGCGGCGTTTTTGGTCAGCCCAATGGACATTTTAGCGTGTATGCTTCTGATGGAGATACCATTAGTCTTTCTGTTCGCGGTTATGTTCCGGTTAATGTGATTGTATCGGCTGATTCAAACTGTCAGCACCGAGCCAATTATTACATAGAAGGAAAAGCCCAAGAAATTGCTGCTGTGGAGGTGCGACCTTTAAAATCGCTACAAGAAATTAAGGAAGAGCGGGAAGCGTTGGCCATGCGTGAAACGAGAACTGTTACCGGAATGGAGGTGGTTCAAAGTCCAATTACCGCGCTATATCAGGCTTTTTCGAAGAAAGAACGAGCAAAACGCTGGGTGGCGGAGCAAGAATACAAAGACGATCAACGACGAATTGTGCGAGAATTGCTTCGAAATTATGTTGCTTACGAGATCATCGATCTTTCCAACGAAGAATTTGACGAATTTATTAGTTTCATCAATTTGAATGATTCATTCCTGAAAACCGCATCTGAACTGGAGTTGATTCACTTTATCCAAGACAAGTTTGAGCATTATAAGCTGTATAAGGAAGGGCGGTAGAAATGAGAATTATGAATTCTGAATTCTGAATTAGGGGTGCCTAAAGTTTTCACAATTATTCTGTTCTTCACATTCGTCATGATAAAAAAGATGAAGCCTGTGAATTTTTTCGACTCGCTCATGAAAACGGATATCCTGATGACTCATTGTGGCTAGAGTATTGTTCTGAGTAACTTATACCTATGAATTAGCAAGGATTTTGCACGGGGGTATCGTTAAGTGGTGTAGATGCGCTAATTTTAACCACTTCAACATTTGACTATAATATGAAAAGTATTCTTCCAGTTGGTCTTAGCGCCTTCTTACTATTGATCACCCTGAGTTCATGCGAAACGAAATCTGACGATTACGTAGATGAAGGCAAAATTGAAAAAGAAAACTATTCCAATGATGAAATCGGTTGGACCATGTCAATTCCTGCTGGTTGGGAGCTTGAGACAAGAGCGGCGCAACAATCTACCATCAACAAAGGGCTAAACGCTATGGAAGAAAGTGGCGGGGTTTCCATAGATGTTTCGGACATGAAAATCCTTCTCAATTTTAAGAAGGACCGCTTCAATAGTTTTCAATCTACTTCAGAAGCCATGCAAGATTGGACACTCGAAGAATGGGATGAAAACAACGATATGGTAAATGGATTGGTGTACGAAACGCTCGTTGGACAAGGCATTAAAGTCGATACGTCCACATCAACGACGTTGATTGACGGCTTGCAATTCAATGTGCTACACACCAAAATTTACGGACCGAATGGTGAGGTTATTCTCGAACAAGACATGTGTTCACGACTCATCAATGGCAATGATTTCGGAGCAACCATGTGTTATAATAACGAGAAGGACAAGGCGACGCTTTGGAAGGTTTTCCGAAATTCTAAGTTTACCAAGAGAGAACACTGATTCAATTTGTTTGCTGACTAGTAAGCATAAAAAAAACCGATCACTAGAATGATCGGTTTTTTTATAATTTCTATCGAACTACTGTCCGTTCAATTCGTCTACACGTTTTTGACGTTGCATCGGGTTTTCCATTGTTTGTTTCTGACGGAACAACTCAAAGCGCGTAGGTTGTTGCTCATGCGGCCAACTGTTGTTGTTTAAGTCCGTATCGGCAGTTTCTAAGAACGGATCCAATCGAATGTTGTCTACTTGCTTCTCAAACATGAATACTTTCGTGACTTCGTGCTCGCTGCGGCGCCAAATCTCGGCTGGGATACGAATTACTTCATTTGTACCGTCTGTGAAGGTGAAGCGCAGAATGAGCGGCATTGGAATTCCGCCGATATTGCTGAATTTCAATTCGTAAAACTGCATTCCTGAATTCAATAAATTCAATTCTTCTTCGGTAAGTCCTTTCTTGAATTCTTCGTAGTCCTGGCGGTGCAAAGCGTCAACCTCGTAAATGTCACGTTTCGCATAGAAATCGTCGATATCAGCATCACGCTCGTTTACCGTTTCTTCTATTAATTCGCGGTTTCTTGTGTCACCAATGAACTCATCTTTTTGTTCGTCTCGTTGTTTTTGAGCGGCCATTTCCACTTCCGGATTCATGGTATTCAATTCGTACCAGTTCACTTCGTCTAAACTGATGTCAACATGATCTGTAGTAAAGAACCATGCTCTCCAGAACCAATCCAAATCAACAGCAGAAGCATCCTCCATAGTTCGGAAGAAATCAGCTGGCGTTGGATGTTTGAATGCCCAGCGCTCACAATAAATCTTGAACGCATGATCGAACAGTTCGCGTCCCATAATAGTTTCGCGCAAGATGTTCAAAGCTGTAGCTGGTTTACCGTAGGCGTTATTTCCAAATTGCCAAATAGATTCCGAGTTGGTCATAATAGGAGAGATGTAGTCTTTATCTCCGCGCATGTAATCGGCGATCAAATAGGCTGGACCACGACGTGACGGATAACCACGTTCCCATTCTTGCTCGGTTAGATATTGAACAAATGTGTTCAGTCCTTCATCCATCCAAGTCCACTGACGCTCGTCAGAATTAATAATCATCGGGAAGAAGTTATGTCCAACCTCATGAATAATCACGCCCCACATTCCGTATTTAGTTCGTTCCGAATAGGTTCCATCTGCTTCTGGCCGACCGCCATTGAAACAAATCATTGGGTATTCCATTCCGATCCACTTTGAGTGAACAGAAATCGCCACTGGGTAAGGGTAGTCAACTGTATATTTTGAATACGTTTTAACTGTGTGCGCCACCAACTTCGTTGAATAGCGTTCCCATAACGGATTTCCTTCTTTCGGGTAGTAGGACATACAGAGAATGTCTTTCCCAGCAACCGGTTGATTTTGAGCGTCCCAAATAAACTTTCGAGATGTAGCAAAAGCAAAGTCACGTACATTTTCCGCTTTGAAGATCCATGTTTTCTCTCCTTCCGCTTTTTCTTTTTCGTTTTCCTCTGCTTCTTCCTGCGTAACAATCATTACTGGAGTGTCAGAACTTCGTGCTTTCTTCAATCGAGCTCTTTGTTCTGATGTCAAAACACTGCTTTCGTTCTGTAAAACTCCTGTGGAACCAACAATATGATCCGATGGAACGGTAATAGCCACCTCGTAATCTCCAAATGCTAAAGCGAACTCTCCGCGTCCTAAGAATTGCTTGTTTTGCCACCCTTCTACATCGTTGTAAACACACATTCTTGGAAACCATTGAGCAATGGTGTAGAGGTAGTTGTCTTCTTCCTCGAAGTACTCGTACCCAGAACGACCACCAATTTTCATACGGTCATTGATGTTGTACCACCACTTAATGCGGAAGGAAATGCTAGCGCCATCTTTTAGCGGCGTGTCCAGGTCAATACGAAGCATTGTTTTGTTAATTGCGTACTTCAAGTCCTTACCCGATGGCGTTGTTACTTCTTCAATCTTGAATCCACCGTCAAATTTGAACTGCTTTCGTGCAACATCACCGATAGATCGGAAGTCTTCCATTTTCTCCACGGTAATCAATTTGGAATCGGAATCTTCTGCACGCATGTTCTGGTCCAGTTGAATCCACAAGTACTCCAATTGATCAGGTGAGTTGTTGGTGTAGGTAATTTCCTCCTCACCATAAATACGCTGTTTTTCATCATCCAATCGAACTTCGATATCGTAATCGGCTTTTTGCTGGTAGTAGGCGTGTCCTGGTGCCCCAGCAGCGTTGCGATACTCATTTGGAGTGGGTAATTCCTCTCCCAATTGTGCGAATCGGTTTTGTGCAAATGTCAATCCCGGTAGCAAAAGAGCTGCAAGTAAGATTTTCTTCATTGTTCCTTGTTTTCGATGTATATCTGTTTGGTTTTATCAATAGGAGTGAAGGTGGCTGTAAAGGTTTCTCCCTTATGATACAGTGTCACCTTGTTCTGTTGCTCAGGAAATACGTCCATAAGCAAATCGTATCGGATCGTTATTTCGTCTTGAAAATCAATTGGTTCCGATTCAAAGTACCAGTTGGATGTTCCACTCAATGAAACCTCGTTTCCGATGAATTTTAGCCTGCTTTTTTCCTCCCCGCTGGTCACATAAAAGTGTGAGTTCACGTATTTTTCGATGCGTGCAATTTCTTCGTCACCAAGGCTGGCTATATTATCAATAGCGTTGCCTTTTTCCTCCAAGGCTCTTTCAAAATCGTGCGTAGTTAGCGTGAGCGTCATTTCAATGCGCTGCGAAATCGCATTGTACTCCATTTCCACAAAGCTGAAATAATAGTCATGCGCCTTAGAAACCAAGGGCATGGTCAACAGTGTTGCTATGACGAGGAGAGTTTTCATTTTCGGCACATAAAATTACGAATTTCTTCATCTATCGCTGCTACCGCTTGTACTTTATAGTGTAATTTTGGCGCTTTCAACAAGAAAGTAGAAAGACAATGAAAATTGGAATTATTGGTTGTGGGAATTTAGGTGTATCATTACTTGAAGGTGTGCTATCTGAAATGCCTGATATTGAAGTTTATGCATCAAAAAGAGATGTGAGCTCTATTGCGCATTATGCTTCAAAAAAAGTGACGGTAACAGACGATAATCAGGTGGTAATTGCGCACTGCGATGTCCTTATTTTTGCATTGAAACCATATACCGTTTTACCATTCATCCATGAGCATCGCGAGTTTCTCGACCCGAAGCGTCATACCTTGGTGTCTGTAGCGACAGGAATTACCATGAGTCAAATTTTGGAGGCTAGCGGTAATAATTATGGTGTGTACCGAGCGATGCCCAACACTGCGGCAGCAGTAAATGAGTCCATGACGGCTTTGTCTTCTAATGAGGATCCTTTGAATCGAGCGGCGTTTGTTCAAGAAATCTTCAATGGACTTGGGACAACTGTACACATCGACGAATCTTTGATGAATGCAGCTACCATTCTCGGTGCATGCGGCGTAGCTTACGTTTTACGCTTTATGAGAGCGATGATTCAAGGCGGCATTGAAGTTGGATTTGATGCCAAAACGGCAACGCAAATCGTTAGTCAAACGATGAAAGGTGCCTCCGAACTTATTCTTCAAAACGGATCGCACCCGGAACAGGAGATTGATAAAGTAACCACTCCGAAAGGTTGTACCATTGTCGGTTTGAATGAAATGGAGCACTCAGGATTTAGTAGTTCGTTAATTAAAGGTATAACGGCGAGTTATGAAAAAATTAATAAAGAATAAGAACTATTGAATCATGAATAAGATATAATGAATTCCACCTCTGAAGCATATTCATTATTCTTTATTTCAAGTATTCCTTATTCTAACCGTTTCCTTTCGCGTAGTCTGCCAAGAATTTTTCCAATCCGGAGTCGGTGAGTGGGTGGTTCAATAGTGCCATAATGGCTTTCAAAGGAACGGTTGCAACGTCAGCTCCTAGCTCAGCACATTGAATAATATGCATTGGGTGTCGTACCGAAGCCGCAAGGATTTGTGTATCGAACGTATAATTGTGGTAAATCGCACCAATCTGTGCGATTAGATCCATTCCGTTAGAGGAGATGTCATCCAATCTACCTAGGAAAGGTGAAATGTATGTAGCTCCCGCCTTGGCAGCCAAAAGCGCCTGACCTGCTGAAAAAATAAGCGTGCAATTCGTTTTGATTCCTTTCGAAGAGAAGTACTTGATTGCTTTGATACCATCCTTGATCATGGGAACCTTCACAACAATGTTAGGATGAAGAGAGGCCAAGTGTTCTCCTTCTTTAATGATACCGTCGTAATCGGTGGAAATTACTTCGGCGCTAATGGGACCGTCAACAATGTTGCAAATATCGATGTAGTGCTGGATAATGTTCGCTTCACCAGTAATTCCTTCTTTCGCCATAAGTGAAGGGTTGGTGGTTACACCGTCCAAAATGCCCAAATCATTGGCTTCTTTGATTTCATCTAGGTTGGCTGTATCGATAAAGAACTTCATAGTTGCGGATTTTTGTTTGCTCCAAAGGTAGTGAGAGAAGTGTGTTTACCGAGTTATAGTAGAAGATACTTATTCACGTTTTTTTAACAGTCGAATGAGATCGGTTTCGTGAAGTTTCTCGGTGTGCAAATGAACTTTCATTGAGATAATGTCCTCCTATCTCATTCCAATCGCGTTCTTACTTGAACAGGGATAAGTTCACTGAGTTGTTCTTCCAGTCCATTATCAAATCGAAGATACTTCCACGTTTTTGTTTTTTTCATCGGCTATGGCATACATGTATTCATCAGATGCGTACGACAATTCACCTGTTTCATTTTCTTTGACCTCAATCGCTTCATCGGCGAAACTTTCAAGTAACACGTCTTTTTGAATTTCCATCATTCCTGACAAGGTGAAAGTAGTATTGGTAGAAAATTTAATTCTACAGAAATAATGGTCCTCATGTTTTACTACTTCAGACATTTCACTGATCTTGAAGTTATCGAATTGCATTTGCATTCCCATTCGATTCAGACCTTCCATCTCGTTGATCATTTGTTCTTTTGAGGCCATGCGAAAAACACGTTCCGGCATGTAGTCTACTACACAAGCGTAATCTTGATTGTTTAAGCAGTTTACAAAATCACTAAGATCATTCTCAAAGTTTTCTTTTAGCTCGTTTTTATCCCACGTATCTTGATCAGAATTTTCTTCATTGCTGAGACCGTTTTTATCGCTGTTACAGGCGAGCAGAAGAAATAAAGGGAGATATAGGAGTTTGAACCTCATGTAAGATGTTTTCGGTAAAAATAAGTATTTGGGAATATTTGATTGTTGATGGGAAGGACGGAACGGTAGGGAGAAAGGGGATCAAATAGTAGGAGAGTGTGAGTGTGAGCGTGAGTTTGAGTGAGAGTTTGAGGTTGAGTGTTGAGTTAAAAGGTGAGAGAAAAAAAAGAGGGAAGAGAAAGCGTAGCTTTCGAAGACGGATTGACTTCTGCGTTAGCAGAACAAAATGGAGGTAGGTACTCGTATCGCTGGGATATAGTGTGAGTGTGAGTTTGAGAGTGAGGTTTAGTGTTGAGTTGGGACGTAGCGGATTAAATTACGGAATGCAGTGAGAGTGAGAGTTTGAGAGTGGGGTTGAGTGGAGAGTTGAAAGGTGAGAGAAAAAAAAGAGGGAAGAGAAAGCGTAGCTTTTGAAGACGGAATGACTTCTGCGTTAGCAGAACAAAATGGAGGTAGGTACTCGTATCGCTGGGGTACAGTGTGAGTGAGAATTTGAGAGTGAGGTTTAGTGGTGAGTTGAAAGGTGAGAGAAAAAAAGAGGGGCAAGCTACTCATATCGCACCGCTACAACCTCTTACCCTTGCTACGTTCCCGTCCTGGGGGATTCAGAGGGAGCTGGTCGTACAAGACTTACCCCAGCCGCAAAAATAGTAGCTTTCTTTGACTTGACAAGTCGCTTCGAGTCATTTTTTTCATCTTTTCTTCATAATGGCGTAATAAAAAAAAGGAGACCCAACTCCTTCACCGTACATACAGCGATTGAGCGAGCCTCCCTGTTCAAAATGATCGTAAAGAAGAATTAAAAACGATCCTTTCGACCTCTTACATTTTCGGTAGAAGTACTGAGTCTACTACGTGAATAACGCCATTCGACTGGTATACATCGTACACAGAAATGTTCGCTGCGCCTCCGTTTTCATCTTCAACCATGATGTTGTGCTTCCCGTTCATAGTCGCTTTGAGAATACCACCACTCAAAGTTTTCAGTTCGGCAGTTCCACCATTTTTTTTGATCATTTTCTCTATTGCCTCAAAATCGTACTTTCCAGCAACTACGTGGTAGGTCAATACACCTTGTAATGCTTCTTTGTTTTCCTCTTTCAACAAGGTTTCTACGGTTCCTTCCGGTAGGTTTTCAAATGCATCGTTAACTGGAGCGAATACAGTCAATGGACCTTCTCCTTGTAATGCTTCAACCAAATCGCCTGCTTTTACTGCTGCCACCAAAGTTGTATGATCCTCTGAGTTTACCGCGTTTTCTAAAATATTCATTGCCGGCATCATGTCCTCACCACCTACAACGGTGTTTTGAGCGTTCGCACTTCCGATTACTGCTAAAGAAAATAGAGCTGCTGTTACAAATGTTCTTTTCATGTCTGTTTGTTTTGAATTTGATAGACATACGCCACAGCTTTCTTTTTGGATTTTTGAAAAGACAAAAAAAATGGATATTTTGTTCGTTTTGTCCCTGAATACCTTCACAGTCAATGAATTATAAAATCAAAAAAAAGTCCGATTCTTACGAAACGGACTTTTAAAAATGGGTTGTAGATGATTATAAGTGCATGAAATCTTTCTTTGCAAGTAGTTCATCTTCGGATTCGCGATAATCAGGATCATCAACGCAGCAATCAACCGGACATACTGCTGCACATTGAGGTTCATCGTGAAACCCAACGCACTCTGTACACTTATCTGTAACGATGTAGTATACGTCCATATCTACCGGTTCTTTTTCATCGTCGGCCAATGTTTCTTCACCGTCCAATGTTGTGATCATCCCCGTTAATGACGTACCATCAGAGTATCGCCATTCCGCACCACCTTCATAGATTGCATTGTTCGGGCACTCTGGCTCGCAGGCCCCGCAGTTAATGCATTCATCTGTGATCATTATTGCCATAACGCGTAATTTATACCGCAAATATAAGGGTTTCCTTTTCTGCTGGAAGCGTGTTTCAAAGAAATAATGGACAATGTTTCGTGAATATCGTGATTGCTCAATAGGAAGGGAAATGTATTAATTTTGCATCGTGAAACAAGAAGCAATTATCAAAGGATTCGCACAATTGGGGAAACTCATGCGTGCTTTGGGTAGCGATGAACAATGGTCCGATTTTTCTGTTGGTGTAACGGAAGCAGAGTATCATGCGTTGCAAGTGACGATCAATAAACAATTCTCATTGAATGGATGGTTTGTCAAAGAAAATGTACGTAAAAGCCTGTTGGCACTAGGAAATGAACTTACTGAAGAGAATCTAACTCAGTGGGCGAAAAACTATTCATTTCATGAAAATCCCAAGAAAGTCGCCGTAATCATGGCGGGAAATATTCCTTTGGTTGGCTTTCACGATTTCCTTTCCGTATTGATTTCGGGCCACCATGTAGTTGCGAAATTGAGTAGCGATGATGCCACCTTACTGCCCAAACTTGCAGAGCACCTCGTCGAGTTTACTCCGGAACTACAACCGAGAATCCGCTTTTCACAAGGCCGAATAGGCGAGGTAGAGGCAGTAATAGCCACTGGAAGTAACAATTCTCTAAAGTATTTCGAGCAGTACTTCGGTAAGTACCCGCATATTTTCCGGAAGAATCGAACTTCAATGGCCGTGCTAGACGGAAATGAAACCAAGGAACAATTATCCGCCTTGGGAGACGATATTTTTCAGTATTTCGGCTTGGGATGCAGAAATGTTTCGCACTTGATGATTCCAAAGGACTTCGAATTAAACCGCTTCTTTGAGGCGATTGTCCATCACGGCGAAGTCATCAATAACAACAAATACGGTAATAATTACGATTACAACAAAGCGGTCTACTTAATGAACAAGGCGCAATTGTTGGATAACAACTTCCTATTGCTTCGTGAGTCGAAGGACCTTTTCTCGCCGCTTTCTATGATACATTATCAGCGCTATTCAGATCAAGAAGAAGTGGACGTTTATCTGGCACAGCACCAAGAAGATCTACAAGTGATTGTTGGAAATAAGTACACACCTTTTGGAAAAGCACAAGCTCCGGCTTTGGATGATTACGCAGACGGGGTAGACACGATGCAGTGGCTTTCTGAATTATGAGAGAGAATCATGAATAAGAAATATTGAATATTGAATCGAAGTCCCATTCATTATTAATGATTCATTATTCCTTATTTTCCACTATTTGGTATCTTATTTGTATTTGTCATGGAAACGTGTTAATTTATATCTCATGAACCGATTCGGATTTTTGTTATTTGCCTTCATGCTCTGCTTCTCCATGTTTGCACAGGAGGACACTACCGCCATGCGAACACAAGAATTGCAAGCGGTTCGTTATGACAAGAACTTCGATTTACATTATCTACAACAGTTTAATTTGATTCGCAGAACGTATCCATTGGCCGTAAAAGCGAAGGAAATTATTGATTCTTTGGATCGTGAATTAGCAGCTGAAACGAAAAATCGCAAGAAGAAAAAAATTGCGAAAGAGCGAAAAAAAGAACTGGAAGAAGAATTGGAATACTTGATCAAAGATCTTTATGTTGGAGAAGGTAAGATGCTTTTCAAGTTGATTCATCGGGAAACAGGGATGACCGTAACGGAAATCCTCGCGAAATACCGTGGAAACCTGTACGCAAAAACCGTGGAAGCCACCTTCTCGCTGTACGGACACGAAACCAATAGCAAGTTTGATGCAGAGGGTGATGATTGGATCGCTGAATTGGTGCTGCAAGATATAGAGTCCGGTCGCCGTGTGATCGACATGAATATCAATGGTATGACCAAGAGCGAGTACAAGCAAAACTTAAAGGAATACCGTGAGTACCGACGAAGCGTGCGAAAGAAAGAACGCGAATATAAGCGGAATAAGCGGAAGGGAAAAAGGTAATTATCAATAGGGAATAAGGAATAAGAAATAAAGAATATTGAATAATGGACACCAAGTTTTGTCACACTGAGCCAACGTTACATTGAACTTGCCGAAATGTCGACAGATAGGGAGAATTATGACGAGGTCATAATCTAGTGCGCCGCTGTCAAGAAACTTTTCCCCGCACTTCTTAGTGCTCTCAGTGCCTCTGTGGTAAAAAAAGTACAGCTTTACCTTTGTCAGGAAGTCGCCGTTCGAGGAGCGAAAGTATCGTAAAAGTCTAGCGTCTCGAAATATAACATCTAGTGTCTACCAATCTTTTGTCTTTCAAGGTTGCTGAGTTTGTCGAAGCATCTTTTAGCTTTCACTCTTTCATCTTCTACCCACTTTCTAGTATTTTTAGAACATGGCTACAAAAGTTAAAGATTTACCCGGTCCGAAAGGAAAGCCCGTGATTGGGAATTTATTTTCATTGGATCTACCACAATTGCACAATTCCATTGAGGAGTGGAGTGCCGAACACGGCGATGTCTTCCGACTAAACCTAGGTATTTTCGATCAATTGGTGGTTACACGGCCATCAATGCTACAAAAAATCATGAAAGAACGACCTCATGGGTTTGCGCGTAGTGAAAAACTGAACAAGGTTATCCGCGAGAGTGGCGTTCACGGCGTATTCAATACAGAAGGAATTGATTGGAAAAAACACCGACCAATTGTAGCGAAAGGGTTGGATGTGAAGCATCAAAAAGACTTTTACCCAGCTATTGAGCCAATTTTGGGTCGGCTTTACAAGAAATGGCAGGAGCGAGCGAAATCCGGAGAGGCATTTTTCATTCAGAAAGACTTGTTACGATTCACCGTGGATGTAACATCCTCTCTAGCATTCGGGTACTCCATGAATACCATAGAAGAGGAGGGAGGTGCCATCCAAGATCACTTAGAGAAGGTTTTTCCGATGATTTTCAAACGTATCAATATGCCAGTTCCGTGGTATAAATTGTATCGTACCAAAGAGGACAAAGAGTTTGATGTAGCGGTTTTAGAGATGAACCGTTTGGTGGATGAATTCATTACGGCGGCTCGTAAACGACTACAAGATAACCCTGAGCTACGCGAGAATCCACCGTCGGTCATTGAGGCGATAATCGTCGCAGCGGAAGAACAAGAAGACATTTCGGATGAGGATGTTCGCGGCAACATACTTACACTTCTTATGGCAGGTGAAGACACCACCGCTGTCACCTTGAACTGGTTGATTTACCTTCTTTCCCAAGAGCCTGAAGTAACTGAGAAGATGCGTGACGAGGCAAACAGCGTTCTAGGTGATAAGAAATGGGCAACGGTGTATGAGGATAATGCTAAAATGCGCTACATCGAAGGAGCGGCATTTGAATCTATGCGTTTTAAACCAGTGGCACCGATTATGCTGTTTCAAGCAAATGAAGATATTCAATTGGAGGAGGTTTCCATTAAAAAAGGACAACGAATTCTTACCCAACATCGCTATGGTTCATTACAAGAAGAAAATTTCTCGGAAGCTAGTCAATTCAAACCCGAACGATGGTTAAAAGAGAGCAGGTGTCCGGTTCATAATACAGAGGCTTTTTCGCCATTTGGCGGTGGTGCTCGTTATTGTCCAGGAAGAAACTTGGCGATATTGGAAATCCGGATGGTGATGTCGATGCTTTTGAAAAATTTCGAGGTTGAACTCGTTACTCCCTACGATTCCGTCGATGAAAAGATGGCATTTACTATGATGTCGAGTCCTTATGAAGTGCGGCTGAAGGAGAGATGAAATGGAATTATGAATGATGCGTCTTCGCCAAAGCTTCAGCGCAGGCGCTGAATATTGAATAAGGAGTAACGGTCATCGAGCATGCGATGTATTGAGCCTGCCGAAATATCGAGATGCCGCTTTGAAGAATAAATAACTTCATTTATCGAGATTTCGAATAGCTGCATCGTCCATTTTAGTTAAGATTTGTGAAATGAACTAGAGCAATTCCTTATTGCTGACGAAAGTCATTTTTATCTTAAGAATGGATTGGTATATTAGTTAAAATTCTAGATCAAACATTAAATCAATTGAACATGACAATACAATTCAATACAGACAAAAATATTCACGGATCAGAAACGCTTGAGGCCGAAATCAAAAGCAAAGTGAAACAAGGCCTGGAGTATTACGATCAGCACGTGAGCCGTGTGGAAATCCATTTATCTGACCAAAACTCGCACAAAACTGGCGGTGACGATATTCAGTGTACTTTGGAAGCTCGAATTGAAGGAGCACAACCTATCGCAGTGACCAGTAAAGATGGTGACAAAGGAAAGGCGGTTGATTTAGCAATAAAGAAAATGAAGGCGGCTTTGGAAACTCGAGTAGGGAAGATGAAGGAGCATTAGAATGAAATTCTGAATTAGGAATTATGAATGATGCGCCTTCGCCGAAGCTTCAGCGCAGGCGCTGAATAAGGAATAATGAACTATAAATAATGAATAGCGGTGCTGGAGTTCCAGTGCCGTTTTTTTTAGTGGAATGATTTTTGGTGAATTACAAGTATGAAATTGCTTGCAGCGTATTTTCTACTTATTTCTTCGGCTTCATTCGGTCAAGATACCATTGTTGCGCCGCAGGCCATTTTTTTTTCAAAAGAGGTGAAACCCTCGATGTGGTCATGTTGTTGCAGCAGGGAGGCAAGCTTTCCTGGTGGAGAGAAAGAGTTTCATAGGTACCTACAAAGCGAGCTAAACTTTACAGGTATTCAAGGTTTTAATGAAAAAAGTCCATCCAAAATTTATGTCACTTTTTTCGTTGATGAATTTGGGCGAAACCAAAGAATAAAAACGCATTTTACCGACAATGTTGGAGTGATAAATGAAATTGAACGCGTCTTTTCTCAAATGCCAGAATGGATCCCTGCTGAACAAGGGGGCAAAATTATTGGGACGAGGGTAAGCATTCCAATCAACGTAGTATGGGAAGATCCAATTACTGCATCAAATTAATAATTCTGAGTAAGGAATAATTTTATCAGGCTTTCCGTAATTTCACCGCATGGATTCATTGACGCAAGTCGTATTGGGAGCAGCGGTAGGAGAGGCCGTACTCGGGAAAAAGATCGGGAACCGCGCTATGGCTTGGGGGGCAATTGCTGGAACCATTCCGGATTTGGATGTGTATATGCGTTTCTTCTTCGATCCAATGACGGCTACCGAAATGCATCGTGGATTTTCCCATTCCATTATTTTTTCCGTTTTAATGGCGGCAATTTTAGGCTATTGCGTTTGGAAACAAGCTCGTGGCACCTTAATTGCCTTTCTAGCCATCCTTGCAGTCTATCCCATTTTACGCGGTTCAGGAATCATTTCCATTTCAATTGCCATGAGCTTGTTCGCATTGTTATGTTTTCTTATTTGGCGCAGAGGAGAAAGTGAATTGAAAGCCACTCAATGGGAATGGTCGAAGTTGTTCTTTTGGACCTTAGTCACGCACCCCCTGCTAGACGCGCACACCACTTGGGGTACACAGCTCTTTTGGCCCTTTGAATATCGAGTAGCCTATCAAAATATATTTGTGGTAGATCCACTGTACACCTTCCCATTTTTGGTTTTTACCCTGATCGCTTTGTTCATGAAGCGCACCAATCCGAAGCGGTCCAAATTCAACAAGATAGGCTTAATCGTCAGTTCAAGCTACATGATTCTAAGTATTGTGCTTAAAGGAGTTACATACAGCTCATTTCAAGAAAAACTGGAAAAAGATGATATCGCTTATGTGGAAATGGATACGCGACCGGCACCACTCAATACATTCCTTTGGAATGCTCAAGTGGAAACGAAAACTGGCTACAGAATGGCGTATTACTCCATCTTTGATTCACAGCCGATTCAGTTTTCAGAAGAGTTTCCAAAAAATCATCATTTGCTGGCTCCATACCGCAATCAAAAAGCTGTAAAACAACTCATTAAAATCTCGCAGGGTTGGTATATGGTGCGAGAAGAGAACGGAAAATTATATTACATCGACCTTCGATTTGGTCAATTGGGCTTCGATCCGAATGCATCCGACTTTATTTGGAAATTCGAACTGGTTCCTGACGAAAATGGAAAGCTGCAAATTGAACGTTTGCAGCCCGATTTACAGAAGGCAGGCGACATCGGGACCATTATGAAGTCGCTTTGGCAGCGCATTTTAGGAAATTAACAATTCTTTAGAAAGGAAACTGTAAGTGGATGAAACTTGAACCGTCAAAACAACATTAGCAGTAGCGTGTTAAGTAGTTTAGGTTAGGTTCGGGTAGTATTGTCAGCAGTAGTTTTCTCAGTTCATTGCACTACTATCCGAGTTTTTGGTTTCAAAGTCCCGACGTGCAATACCGTTGGGACTTTTCTTTTTCACTATACGATAATTGTAATTCTGAGCTTCGTTCGCTATTTTTAATGTGCTATGGTTCAAGATATTGTCGTATTAAATGAGCGTAAACTGACGAATGCAGACGTCAGATTGCTACTCGATGATATCTTTCATATTCAATGGAATGGGGGCGATGATATTGAAATCAGCGACATTGATGAACTGTCCGCTGCGTTCGAAGAAATGACGCAGGGACGAAAAATGAAGGTCATTCAAGAGTTCGATCATTTCACCAGTATTTCTAATGAAGCAAGAAGGTATGCCGCAGAAAAAGCGCCGGATGTTACAGCAGTGGCTTACGTCATCAAAGGGCTCGGACAACAAATGGTGCTGCGTTTCTATTTGAAAATCAGAAGGCGAAAAGTGAATGCAAAGGTGTTTATGGAGGTAGAAGATGCTTGGCGCTGGTTGGAAAGCTTGGGGAATAGTGCTCCTTCGCCGAAGCCTTGATTTGCTGAAGCTAAGGCATAGCTACGGCGCAGGCGCTGAATAATAAAACTTGAATAAGGAATAATGAATATTGAATAATGAATATTGAATAAGGAATAAGGAGTGTTGAATAAGGAATAATAAATAATGAATGTTGAATAGAGAGCACTGTGTTGAGCATTGATTTCGCAGAGCTTCTCCTACATAGCTAGTATTGCGGCGAAGGAGCTATGCCTTTGCGAAGCTTCAGCAAAGCAAGGCTTCAGCGAAGCAAAGCGACGTCAAAGTATCGAGATATCAAGATGTCAAGCCGTCAAGCCGTCAAGCTATCAAAATATCAAGCTGTCAATCTGTCAAAATATCAAGCTATCAAGACGTCAAAATATCGAAACTCGAGTCATCAAAGGACTACCTTCTTAAACAGTTTTCTTACTCCGGATACCAGCGGTACAACAAGCGAAACCCCGTATAGCAATTCGATTCACCATTCAAAAGAATTTGTTTGTAAAAGACAGTGTTTAAGGAAGGAACATCCATAGATTCGACGCGCTCCGTGTAATTTTCTCCCATCGTAAAATGTCCACCGCTTAAATGCTCCGACTCGACATTGTAATATTGCAACGAAGCAGGGGAGATGGTGTCCAAAACGACTTCCGAAACATTTCCAGTTAAAAAGCGAAAGAAATCATTGTAGCGTTCATGTCTCCAACGATGATAGACTTCTTCCATCAGTGGAGCTGACGATTGATGGTCCTTCGGTAAATGCAGAGGGCGACCTACTTTCGAGAGGTAATAGTGTTGTTCTTCCCAATTCCTTTCACCCGTGATAAAGAAATCATTCGGAACGTTGACTATTTCTTGCTCATCTGACATAAACGTCACATACTTGGCGGCCAACTCGTAATGCAGAATGGTCGGTAGGCTGACTTCAATTCGCCCTTCTTTTAATGTCTTGTTCACTTCCTTCGTTTTCCAGTGACAGAAAGCCATCATTTGCTCGAATGTCAGATTCACAACCGGATATCGATCATAAGCCGGATGCCAAAAATACATGTTCGTCAGAGGATCACCGAAATCCAATTTCTTCACGAACCCTAGAGTATCCGGATAAATAGTAACGACCTGACCATTATCGTAACGGTAATTGAGCTGGCTTATGTCGAAGGCACGTCTTCCGTAAAATCGTTCTGGCTGCGGATAATACATATCACTCAAACATTCCACCCATTGTGGATCCATATAACTGAAGTCGTAGGTCCAATCAAGACGACATGAATCACGATTAAAATCTTGCCCGCTCTTTGCTTTATCCGCTTCACTTTCTGTGCAATTACACAGCATTTTTCGTTTTTCCTTAACACTTGGCGTATTGACCACAAGTATTTCCCGTGCAATGGAATCCCGCGTCCAGTCGACAAACTCACGATATTCACGATTCGTAAGCTCTAACGCCGATAAATAAAAAGGATAGAGCAAACTGTCCATGATTTCTTGCTCTTTGCCCAATTGGATTCGCTCGAAGTCGGGTAGGGTGTCGTAATAAAATCTCGCCGGTTCCTCTTGAAGATTATCAATATAACTATGAAAAGTGAACCCCAAACTTTCGTAGTTCGCGAAATTGATAGGACTATAGAAATAGGATTTCGGAATCTCCACCTTCTTCGGACGATCAAATCCTTTCGCTTCAATCCAAACGGGCGTTGACACGTATTTGTTCCCAAAGTTGATCAGCAGCGAATCTTGGCCGAATGCTGCGGAGACAAACAGAATGAAAACCGGGACGAGGAAAAATTTCATAGTGGAAGATACGAATAGAATAATGAATAAGAAATAAGGAATAAGTAATAATGGTCATTGAGTAATGATGACTTGGGAAGTTCGAATTGCGTTGGTAAGGCGTTACTGCTTTTCTTGTGGAAACCTGCTTTGAATGCAAGGTTTTTGGACTTGTTATTCTTTGATTATCTGCCCCTTAACATTACTGTTTGCAATAGAATTCTATCGGCAGGACTCCAAAACTGTAATGATTTTTGATCAGACGTATAATTGCTCTCTCGTAGTTTCCATTACTTTCGCGTCGCTTAACGCTACAAAAACGGTTAATTAATGCCGTTACGTAGTTATTAATAAACTACAAAACACTATTTATCATGAAAAAAGCACTAGGTTTTTTGACCTTTTTGGCATTCTCTTCAATCGCATTCTCTCAAATGCCTGCGTGCACCGGAGGCGATCCAGACTGTATCTTATGTTATGGCGACCTCGAAAACTTCACTTCATCAACCGATTTAGAGCAAGGTCTCAGCAATGGAGTGTATTCCGGATACGGCGCTCATTCGCTCACTTTGGAACAACCTGGAAACAGCAATCCAACGCAACACTTGGCGGTAACTAGCTGTCCTGATGGTACGCTGAATTACTCCAATGTGATGACCTTCCCATTAAAATCTCCTTTACACCCGTGTAAGTCGGGAACATTTGAAGTGGATTACACCAACGAACCGGATGTTTCAGGAAGCTCAACCATAGAGCAGTCGCGCATTCGTGTGTACTTTTTTGAGAACGATGTTGCCACTAATTGTGCCAACTCCGAGTTCTTAGCTTGTGGAGGAGGGGGCAACTACGATATGATCGAAATTGAGTTAACGCCAGCCATGCAGGGCAATTGGAACAACGCTGTTGGTAGCTATCAAAACAATACAGCGCATACGTACAACTACATTTTGGTTGAGTATATCGCATTCAATAACAGTCATCCGATTTGTAAAACGCTTTACATGGATGATTTCTCCTTCTGCACAGATCCTTACTCGGAATCGATCAACCTAACGGCCAAGCAGGGGACGTTCTGTAAAGCAGCAGAAGTGGTATCCACAAAAATCTCCTTATCGCACAATTTGTGTATGCTCAATATGTCCAATGTTACCTGGAGCGTTGTCAGTGGCGATTTTTCATCGATTCAAACTATTGCGACGAATTACATTTGGGTGCTTCCAAACCAAACAACAACGTATCAAGTCTCAGTAACCACGCCAAGTGGAGCTGTTTTAACCGATCAAATTACGATTTATGTCGGGGCACATGCCGGAGTGATTGTACCTTCTACCACGAATCCGCCAGCCAACTCTAGCTTTTGGTTAACGCTGACCAATTATAACGGAACTTCTGTGGTTTGGGAGAAAAGCACGCGTTTACCATGGGGCGGCTGGACCGTATTCACGCAAATCGCAGGCGGACCGTTACCAGCAACGGCAACCATTTACGATACCTACACGGGTGTTCAAGTCAAATACAGAGCAATTGTGCGATGCGGCGGAACCAGCGCAGTTTCCGGGATTGTTACCATTGGAACGGTGAAGAAGAAAAGCCTGCATAAGGAAGCCTCTGAAATTAGCGTCTATCCAAATCCGGCGGAAAATGTGCTAAACGTGGTAAGTCCGGATGGATCAGGATCATTCGATCTCACACAAATGAACGGCCAATTAATTCGCTCAGGCGAATTAGAAGGTCAAATTCAAACAATTGATGTTTCTACTTTAACCTCGGGTGTTTATCTGCTTGTAGTAAAAACGAGTGGAGGAACTCATATTGAGAAGTTCGTTAAAAAGTAATGCCCAACTACTATTCACGGAAAAGGTCATCTTCGGGTGGCCTTTTTTTGTTGTTAATATTTTTTAGGGTTAGTTGGTTTTGGAGTAGGAGAAACTACTTTGCGTTTTTTCTAGGGTTGAGATTTTCAGTAAGAACAATTTCAATAGAGAGGAATAAAGGAGATTGTTGTAGTTGTTGTGGAAATGCTCTGTGCAGCAATTTAACATAATATTAATTATAGGGCAAAAGGGTATTTTCCGGATTCCGGAACCTTTGCCAACTATAATTAATATTATGTCTGCGCTACATTGCATTCCGCTTGGGCTGAAAGCCTAAATAGCCAGTTTCTACTCCACGAGCCTTATTGCCCTATAATTAGCTGCTATGTTAAATAGCCCCTCCAGCCAACGCAAAATTTCTTGCAGTAAATATTTGGCTTGAAAATTTGCCAAAATATTTCTGCCGTAAAATTCTCAACCCTCCGTCCAACGCACTTCCTTCACTGATGCGTTTTCTTCCTTTTGTTTCCGACGCACAATTAAAATCGCGGTTCTAAATTTTTATTATCTGTGAGATTATACAGTTTGGAATTTTTTACGCGATTCTCGTGGACTTAATTTTTAGAGGGAATTCTAATGTTCATTTTTGCCTTGATGCAAAAAGAACCAAAAAGATCAAGAACAAACGATGCGCCAACGCGCTCTGAATCAAATACAAGTAATTCTATTAAAGTAACCAATCAGAGATTGAAACGTCAAGCGCCTTTAATGAATTACTAAGCATTTGTTCATTCACAGCCGACACGCGCCCGCCGTTTGTTCGAGCCTGCGCTCTTTAGATTATGGTTCTATTTAACATAATCTAAATCACTAATAATTATTATGTCTATTTATCATTTTCTTTTTTTGGTTCCCCAATAGCGAAAAAGTCCACTGCATTTGGCATAATTACAGATGAATACATCCCTTTTGATTCATTATACCCTAAGGGGTTTTGAGAGGTTAAGTATTTTATTTCTTCTCGAATTTCTGGAACTATGAGATTTTCAATTGTCGATATAAAATCATTGGAAGTTTTATAAGACTTCTTGACCCTTTCTATATCGGGTTTATGAAATGTCTGCCTAAACGTTTCAACGGCTGGGCGATCTTTTTCTAGTTGGTGCAATGGACAATCTCGATCATAATAGATCTCCCCTATTCTGTTGTGAATTGCGTCTTCCTCGTAATGAACATATTTATTCCTTAATGTCATTAGTTCCTTTGTTTCCCTATAAACGCTATCAGACAAGTCAAAATCAGAAACAAATATTTGAGTATAAAATTGAAAGTTTTTGACTCGATGTGAAAAGTCTTGCCTAAGAAACTTATCTAAAACATCTGGATAGTTCCTTAATTCCGGCAGAGCACCAATTCTTATTACTAAGTTTAAATAAGACTCAACTTTAAAAGCAGCATTTAGAACTAAAGATTTGGCAAGGGCATGATATTTAATGCTATTGTTCAAGAATGTGTTAAGCTCCTTGTAGTACTTATCAAGCTCCTTTTTATTTGTTAAATGCTCAGAAGGAGAATTTGGAGGAGTCAAGTCGATTTTCATGATTTCATCAAAAAGAGTACTAACACAACCTCTGTAGCTTTCGTAATGATTAATGTAAATTGTGTGTTTGTCGAAAGCGTCTATGGTTTTTTCAATCTCTGCTGAATACTTTACAATATTAGAATCGAAAAAAGACTTTATATCTAATTCGCCATCAAAACGATAAATCACCTCAATCTTATGTGGAGTTCTCCATAGATGAATGAACCCCTTATCGCACTCTAGCACAAAATCCCACCATATCATACTATCTAATGGCATACCAGTTCTTACTAGGTCATAAATTCCGTTGGGTTGACTAGATACCTTAGCTTTGATTAAAGCATATAGTTTCACAGTATCAATGTCCAACGTTGAAAGACCTTTTGATTTGGGTTTAGATTTTTTGTCACTAGTCCAATAGTCGAAAAACTTTGACGGTCTCTCACGCCAGTTTTCAATATCTGAGTAGTCCTTTTTCTTTTCCTTTTTTTGTTTGGGGTATTTCTCACGTTTTTCAAGGAAAATAAGGGTTTGCAAAGATGTTCGGACATCCAGTAAGTCCATGCCTACATCTTTCCCAGGTTTTACATTCTCATCGAATGAATACGCTGCCATACAAAATAGATCATCGACTACACTCATCCAAGTGTATAAAACCGTGTCGCCATGATGCTTTATTTTCTCGACAAACCCAATAGTTGGGTGTTCAAAATTGTGGGGTACAAGTTTTTCTGATTCGATTATCTTTTTAAAAAAGTCATTGATAGGTAAACAACTTATCGTAAATCCACAAGATTCTGAAATTTTGAATTGATAAACTCCAGTTTTTGTTTTTTCATTCTCTTCAAAAATCCAACTTTCAGGTTTTTTCATTACAAACCTTCCCTTGGGATCTTTAAATCCCCCTTCTTTATTTTCCATAATTGATAATTATTTGATTGAAGGAGGTTGAATCGGAATTCAATTATCTGAAACCAACTTCAAATCCTTACAAACAACGTTTAACACTTCGCATGGATCAACGTCTATAGCTAAAGCAATCAAATACAACTCGTCAGCTCTAAGTTTTGTACTTTGATTATTGGACAATTCACTCAATCTCGTTTTACTAATTCCTGTCTTACGCGCAACGTCTGATCTGTTTACAGATTTCCTTGAAAGATATAGTCCTAATTCAGTCATGATAATTCTGATTTTATGACAATAAAGTTAGCTATTCGGACACTTTTTCCCGAAAATCTAAACAATAGCTTTGTTTTTTATCCGAATGTCATTACATTTATTCCGATAATCGGACAATTAATTCTTAAAACCGGATAAATGAGCAAGTCAAACGGAACTAAAATTGAATTGAAGGAAGAAGATTTAAAACCAATTCTAGAACAAATTAACAAGTACTACGATGGTAATGTTCTTGTCGTAACAGAATGGTTAGATCGAGCAATATTCATGCTTCACTTTATTCCCGATGACGATGAATTTTCTCAACTCCAAAAACAGAATGTTTGCGGTGTGATTCTCGGTATAAAGGAAAGTCTCATGCAAGCATATTTCCAAAATCAAGCTTTGGAATATGAGAAGTTTTACTAAACTGTTTCTTTATTCGTTTTTTGGAGCACCAGCCTCAATCGTAACGTACACGTTATGAACATCGGCAAAACCTCCGTATTCACCTTTTCTAGCTACTACCTCGTAGGCAACTAAACTTGTAGGTAATGTTTCTTTAGCTTTCTCAATTGCTTGTAATAAGGCTTTGTCGTATAGTTCACTTGGCGATGAATCAAAAAGTCCTTTAGCTTCTCCTGTAAATAGTTGTTTGCTCATTGTTTTTGAATAAGTATTAAGGTTATAAAGATATTCATCAGAAAACCCATTGTCAATGCGTATTACTACCTAATTTCCTAGCATTTGGCTAATTAGAACGCTATATCCCTTATCGTTGCTATCCTTATGATTGTACTTAAAACTGAGTTCGTCCAAATAATTTTGCAAATAGCCATCTGAGATCT
>JANSYQ010000045.1 GCA_024742305.1 bacterium
CAAGAATGTTGTTTTACCAAACACGCATCCAATCAGCGTAGCGCATTACCTATGGCTTAGCAAGGTAGAATAAACAAGGCGTTCGGACTAACCACATTTTTTATCGAGGGAGTTGAATCTCCTGATTTCCAACTCATCAATTCACAAGGGCAAACTGTTCTGCGTGGAACAGGTAATGAGATTGACGCAAGTGAACTAGCAACTGGATATTACATAGTAAGTATTCGTGGTGAAAGCGTACAAAGACAATTCCCAGTGATTATCAAATAATGGAATATACCATCAGAGAAATTGAGCCGAAAGACAATTTGGTTTTGGCGCAGGTTATTCGAAAAGCCCTAGAGGAGCACGGTATGAACAAACCCGGAACGGTGTACACAGATCCAACTACGGATGATCTTTACGCGCTGTTTCGAGCACCAAAGTCCGTTTATTTTGTGGTAGAGATGAACGATACCGTCGTTGGCGGTTGCGGCATCTATCCCACTGATGGACTTCCCGATGGATGCGCTGAACTTGTCAAGTTGTATTTGGCGTCTTCCTCAAGAGGACTTGGCCTTGGTAAAAAACTGTTACAGACTTGCGCCGATGCAGCTAAAAAAATGGGCTATCAAAAACTGTATTTGGAGTCGATGCCCGAGTTAAACAAAGCTGTTGGTCTGTACGAATCTGTTGGCTACAAGAAGATTTCCGCGCCACTAGGTAACTCGGGGCATTTTGCGTGTGATTTGTGGATGATTAAGGAATTGTGAGTTATGAATTGTGAATTATGAGTTATGAATTGAAGCACTGAGGTCGCCGAGGCTCTCGAGGTGCCGAAATGTGAGTCATGAATTCCGTATTTCGACTCCGCTTTGCTTCGCTGAAGCTCCTTTGCCGCGTATGCAACTTCCTGGTAGCCGAGATTCCTAGATAAGAATTAGATATAACGCTTCATCCTCATTTACAAACGGAAGCCGAGAACGCAGACATCGTCGATTTGTTCGTTGTCTTTGATCCAATCATAGTAGGTATTCGATAGCTGTTCTTTTTGCTGCTCCATGGATTGATCGGCGTTCTCAAGCAACAGCTCTTTCAAAGCTACGTATTTGAACTTCTTCCCTTTCGGTCCGCCAAATTGATCGGCATAGCCATCCGACATTAGGTATAGTTGATCGTTGTCTTCGAGTTGAATTTCACATTCTTGAAAAGGTTTCATCGTCTCAAATCTTCCGATGGGCTGCTTGTCTCCCTTCCATTCGAGCAGTACGTGTTTTTTCCCTTCTTTCGTTCTTACTTCGTCAGGAACTTCTTTCATTTTATCCGCTTCACGAATCAACCACAGTCCGTTGTGTGCACCTGAGAAAATCACTTTTTTCTTTTCAATATGAATTGCTAGCAACGAAATATCCATTCCGTCAGCCACTTCTTCTGTGCTTTTTGCGAACGCGTCCAAAACAAGTTCTCGTGTTTTGTCTAAGATATCCTTGGGACGTTTCAAAGCAAACTCTTTCACAGATCGATTGAGCGCATTACTACAAACCACGCTAACCATAGCCCCTGGAACACCATGGCCGGTACAATCGGCTACGGCTAAAAAACACCAATCCCCTTGATTCTCGAACCAATAAAAATCGCCACTGACGACATCTTTCGGGAGAAAAAACAAAAAGCTATCCGGTAAAAATTTGTTGATCTGCTGAGGTGTCGGTAAAAGCGCCGATTGCAGTCTCCTTGCATAATTGATAGAGTCCGAAATGGACTTGTTGTGCTCTTCAACAATGTCTTTTTGTGCTTGCACTAACTGATTTCGCTCCATCAAAACAGCATTCATTCGGTTCTTACGCCGATTGGATGTCACGTAGTAAATCAAGGAGGCGATAAGCAATATGAAACCAATGACACTAAGGTAGACGATGTTCTGTATTTCCGAGATATCTTCAAGATATGCGTTCCGTTCTGTGGCAAATTTGTTTACTTGTTGTAAACTGTCTTGCTCGAACTGCGCTTGCAACTTGTAGCGAATCCCTCCTGCGATTACGTCTTGGGTATGACGTCTTTCATCCGCCACCATTTTCAATTCGAGGTAATTATCCAAAGCAAAATACGCCTGTTCAAAATCACCAAGTCTAGAATTGTAGCGCGAGTACATGCGGAAGTAATCGGGCGCTAAATCTTGTAAATCTTCCCGTTGCAATATGGTGTACGCCTCGCGAAGCATGGTACTGAGGCTATCGGTAGAAAGTTGATCAAAAAAGTAATCACTTATTTTAATTAGCGCTTCCACTTCGCTATCTGCCTTGCCCATAAAGCGGGCATTTTCGAGTGCTTCCAACGCCATTTTCGTGCGTCGCTGTTGAGATAGTCCACCGCCGCGCAAGGTTGCGTACTCCAAGAGGGCTGATGAGTAATCGTCCAGTTGTTCTTCGAACTCTTCAATTTCAATCGCCTTTTGAAAGTAAAATTCAGCACTATCAGGTCGATCCCAAGCTTTGTACATTTTACCGAGAGTCGTGTAGGAAATCGCCAAATCCTTCTCAGAACCGTACTCCAAATCGAACGCCATACTTTCGTACAGATAATCGTCTGCTTGTTGAAAAAGTCCGATTTCTAGGTACAAATCCCCAATGTTGTGAATTGCGATGGAACGTCCCGAAAGTGCCTCCTGTTTTTTGTCGCCAGTAGGGTTTCCAGCCAATATTTTCTCGTAGTATTCGAGGGAAAGCAATTGCATTTCCAAGCATTTCGTGAGATCGCCCAAGAAATAGTATGCATTTGCTAAGTTCCCGTAGGCATCGGCAATTCCTTGCTCATTGTTTGCCTTTTTCATGTAGCTCAACGACTTATAATAATAATCGAGAGCGGGCTTGAAACTGGATTTCGACTCCTCGTACCAACCTTTGCATTGGAAGGCCATACCAATCATGGCATCTTTCTTTGTCTTTCTTGCCCAGTACAAACAAGAATCGGCGTAAATTTTCGCGAGTTTGGGTTCTGAAAACTCTACTTCTTGATACTCCTGGAAATAATAGAGGAAATTGTATTCTTCATCAGAAAACTTCTTGTTACCTTGAGCCGAAGCACCACAGGTAAACGCAAGGAAACCAAGCAACAGGAAAATATTTCTAGCGAAAACAGGCATACACAAATGTACATATTTCCCCGTTGAATCATCAGACCTGATGTAGGTCATATTTTGGAAGGAAATCAACAGTACCTTTGTAGAAGCAATCAAGAAATTATGGCAACAGAACGAAAATGTCCGAAATGCCAAACGTGGAACAAAGAAGAGGATTATTGCGTCAATTGCGGCGAGCTTCTTTCACCGAAGATCATTGAAGAAAAGCGCGAGGAGCAACGTGAAAAGCGTCGCTATCGCCCACCCACTAAATTTGATAAATTCATTAGCAAGTGGCGCAACTCAAAGTTTTGGGTGCTTCGAGCCTTATATCAGGTTTTGTACACCATTGGTGTGATTTTCTTCGCCATCGCCTCATTTTTCGCATGGATTGCTGCATCTCCGAATGGCTAAACACAGAGACATATATTTGTTCCTTGTATTGATGTCGGTGTACTTCCTGGTCCGTTGGGCGTACATTTTTGGAACGACGGGAATTCTTCGTTGGTATCTCACAGATTTACTTTTTGTTCCAGCTATGTGCATTTTTGGTTTGATACTCGTGCGCCGCATTAAAAACGATGCTGACATTCAAATCCCTTGGTACAGTGTGCTGCTGCAAGTGATAGCTGTTTCTCTCTATTTTGAGTGGTATCTGCCAAATCAAGACGTGAAATACACCAGCGATCCAATCGACGTGGCAATGTATGCACTTGGTGGTGTTGCGTTTTTACTAGTTCAAAAAAGACTGTAATTTAATCGGCTCTAAACGTTGTTAACAATACTTGGCACGATTGTTTCGAGTATTGCGGTAGATTTGAAATATGAGATATAAACGCTTCCTTCTTACAGTATTGATGGCACTTTCGGTGCAATTGACTTTTGCTAATGCTATTCCTGAGCGCGAGTTCGTCCGAAGAAATTTCCCAGGGTTTGAGGAAGTTTTCACGCACATCATGATGAATTTAGAAACATATTGTGACGATTGTTTCTATGGAATTGCGAAAAAACCAGAAGGTTATTTCCTCAGTGCAACTCCTTTTGAAGAAGGACAGCCAACAAAGTACGTTAAAGTATGGGATCGTAATGCGGCAGATTTCGTCGCTTTTGATGTTCTGGATTTCGCCAGTGACAAACGTTTGGGACCTGAGCCGCCCGAAGAGTTCAAAACCAACTATCAACAAGCGAATTTCTACGATTTCAATTTGTACTACGGCTATGATGGCTGGATTGAAGATACGCGCGCTTTACTGCAACAATACCCGAACAAAACGGCGAAAGACTTGGAGATTTTAGCTCGAAGTTATGCTTACGAAGCGACTGAGGCAGCACATCCGGGAGTTACTCAAAACTACATAGATCTCTCCGGATTGTTTGAAGACAAAGGCTATGCGAAAGTAAACAATACACAAATGCAGTTCTTCGGTGAGGCAGCGAATAAATCCTTGGAGTATTGGGAGCAGTTAGAGGATCAATATCCTAATTATGTAGGCGTTACCGGTGATGACATCGAGTTCATGCGTAGTAATGAATACATGCATTTGTGGTTGTTGGCGAAGTCCATAAAAGCATCGACACTGGAATCGGTATTTGAAAAGAATTTGTATTACAGTGAGTCGTGGCGACAATTTGCCCTCAACAACTTGAACTCATGTGAGGATGGCGGCTTGCTATTTACCTCTGCCAGCCAAGACACTTACCCATTGCTGTACGAACAGTTCAAATTTGGAACTCGGAGTGATGTTGTAGTAATCAATACTTCACTTCTGAACGCTTCATGGTACTGGGAGATGCTACGCGAAACAACTGACGATTTGCAAACTTCGATAAAAAACAACGAGTTTGAATTTCTTGCAGACAAACCCTTTTTCGTAGATCGAGACAAGGAAGCTTTGCCCTACAAGCAATGGTTGCAAGAGCTTCTGAAAGAAGATACAGAAATGACCTATCGTTTGGCCCCAAGGAATTTCTACGTGAACTATCAAGGAACTAATTTGGATCTAGAGCTGAAGACACCTTCACTTTTCACCAGCGATATCATTATTTTGGACCTCCTCGCTAATAATCCAAATAGAAAAGCCTACAGCAACGCACCATACGGAATGGTGAGCATTGGTTTGTACGACCATCTTGCCCCAACTGGCAGGGCATTTTCATTAGTGTCGGATAAGACGGCTACCATGCAAAGCATTCAAGCTTTGGAAAGTGTAGAGCAATTGGTTCGTTACACAACCGTTGATTATTTAACGGCACTAGGAACTGCGGCGGAGAAAGAACTGTCCACGTTGTCGTATTTAATCATCAATATTTCTCCGGTTTTCATGGAACGTCGAGCATCCTTAATCGACCGATTCTATCAACAAATAACTGTAAAAGAGATGGTAAAATTGGAGGATTTCGCCTTACTAGATGCCCTGAACGCTTTCTACGAGGTTGCACGCCCTGAAGTTTGCGAAGAGATTCAAGTGGAACTAAAACCTTTGGTCGAGGATAAGATTTTGAACATCACTGCGATGAGTCAAGACCTCAACGAAGACATTGAAACCATGGAGCGCATATTTAGTATTTACGCACATTTCCGCGTGTTTGATATTACGCAGCGTTCGGCGAGAATGGACAACGAAGCAATCGAGCTTACGGAGATGGAAATTGCTATTTTGAAACAGCTTCAAGAAAAAGCCATATCGTTGTTCGAAAGTCCGGTGGTGCGTCAGCGTGACCTGTCGCGCAGAAAAGTCTACCGCTTGTTAAGAGGACTGGAAGCTTTGGGTATCGAATAAGGAAATTCCGTATTTTGTCGTCATGGCAAATTTGAAAGATTACTTCCTCCTTAACCCTGAATATCGACATTTAAATCACGGTTCATTTGGTGCTTGTCCGAAGCCCATTTTTGAAGATTATCAACGATGGCAATTGGCGCTGGAACGCGATCCTGTAGACTTTTTTGTAAACAAGGGAAATGAGCAATTGCAGCGCTCGAAGGAAGCCTTGGCGAAGTACATTAATTGTGATGCGGACAATTTGGTCTACACGACAAATCCCACGTATGCGATTAACATTATTGCCAAAGGCTTGGACCTGAAGGAAGGCGACGAAGTTCTTGCTACAGATCAAGAATATGGAGCCCTGGACCGCACCTGGAAATACTATTGTGATAAAGCCGGAGCCAAATATGTTCAGCAAAAAATCCAACTTCCTGTTACTTCAAAAGAGCAAATGATTGAAGATTTCTTTGCAGGATACACAGAGCATACCAAAGCCATTTTCATTAGCCAAATTACCAGTATGACGGCACTTATTTTTCCCGTCAAAGAAATTTGTGAACGTGCTAAATCGCTTGGACTTTTAACGATTGTAGACGGAGCGCACGTTCCCGGACATATTCCACTAGATTTACCTGAGCTGCAAGCTGACATCTACACGGGCGCTTGTCATAAATGGATGATGACTCCGAAAGGATCCTCATTTTTGTACGCAAAGCCTGAAGTTCAAAACGACTTCGATCCAGTGATCATTAGCTGGGGATATGACGCAGATGTTCCGGGGAAATCAAAATTCTTGGATTACCACCAATTACAGGGCACACGTGATTATTCTGCCTTCTTAACCATTCCTGCTGCCATTCAGTTTATGGAAGAACATGACTGGTGGGACGTTTCAGCTAGAAGTAAGGAAATGCTTCGGAAAAATTATCCGGTTTTATGCGATCTCTTTGATGCCGAACCCCTCTGCCCAATATCAGAAGAATTCTTGGGTCAAATTGCCAGTGTTCCATTACCGATTGACGATCCGAGGCCGTTGAAAAAAGAATTGTTCGAGAAATACAAGATTGAAATTCCCGTTTTTAAGTTGAGGGATCAAGTATACCTTCGATTGTCGACTCAGGCCTATGTAAGTCAAGAAGACATTGATGTTTTGATTTACGCATTGAAAGAAATTAAGGCTGAAACAGATATTTTCTCGTAGACCAAGAATGACTTTCGATCAAATCTGCTATCGCAAATATGTCAACTTTAAACTCTACAATTAACTTGATTGTACCGTGTTATTTTTCAGTAAACTAAGTTCAAGTAAGTAAAGCGACTATACACCCTTGTTCGCCATTTCGCGAACTAAAAGAATTGCGAACGCTGGCATAGTTCAATTAAATTCTTTATTTTTTTTAATTGTACTTATCGAAAATTTTTCAACAACAAACCCCAACACTTCGCAGCATCAGGGTTTCTATCTAGATTGCTGTTATTGCTACTTCTTGGCAACTTCAAAACGATCAATCATCGCTTTGCCGTCTTGTCTTTCGTAAATCATAAAATACGTACCGGGAACCAGAACTCCCAACTCCGCAGATTTTCCCAATCCTTTTTGAACTACTTCCTTTTTGTCATTCATCAATTTAAAGGAAGATGTAACAGGAAAAGTATACGTTAACGCTTCTTGACCGTCGTTCAGTCCATTGGTGCGTGCATTCGAATTGTCTTGAACGGTTAATTGTGCAAAGGCAGACGTACTTCCCATCAAAAGTGCCGTTATGGCTAATGTTTTCAAATGTGATTTCATAATTGTGGTTTTGTATGATTATAAGTCTTATGGATCAATTAGTTACAGCGTTAAAAGACATCTCGATAAACTCGATGACCTTTCAATTGAAAAGCGAAAAAGCCCTCAATTCCAGTGATTTGAAGGCCTTTTCTTTGATCCTGATTAGTTGCTGATATTGATAAAAACGCGACGACTTTTGTACGTGCTCGTTATACGTCCGCCTGCCAAATTGGAAGAGCTAAGGTTCGCATACGACTCACGTTCCAACTGAATCGTTCCATTGCCCGGTGTTAGCCC
Organism: bacterium; assembly: GCA_024742305.1. GTDB lineage: Bacteria > Bacteroidota > Bacteroidia > Flavobacteriales_D > Crocinitomicaceae > UBA4466. The sequence continues at coordinate 7,934 of JANSYQ010000045.1, forward strand.
AGCCAGTTGATTCTGATTCAAGATGATGTGCGTAGCACCTGCCATCGTTGTAGTAAACGTTCGCGTCGTTCCTGCGTTGATCCGAACTCGGATAGTCTCTCCAGCTTTCAACGCTGGGCCATCCCATGGAAGGAAAAAGTTTCCGCTTCGACTGATGCTGGTAATTCCGAATGGCAACTCCGTTGGAGACAATGCAGATACGTCATTGGTATAGGTATTATCGTCCAAATCGTGGTAGTTGAATCTTCCACCGCTCATCAGTCCGTTCGTTGTTAATTGGTAAGAACCAAGAGCGCCTCTCCATGCCAAGCCTTCACCATTAAAATCTACACGAGCTGGGTAGCTCAATTCAATTTTGCGACCACCGCTGTTGTCCATTCGGAACACGGCTGTCATGGTTGATCGGTTGTTATCCGCATTGTACTCGTAAGTATAATTCGAATAAATCCTGTTCTGATCAATGTTGATCGATTCCTCTCTTTTACACGCCGTAAAGAAAAGAACGGCCATCACTGCAATTCCTAGTGTAGTTGTTCTCTTCATAATTCTTGGTTTTGCGCCTTTGCTGAAGCTATCTGTTCAGAATGCTTCCTCGAAAGCAATTAAATTCGTGAAGAGTATTTCAAAGGGTGTGCCAAAGAACCGGCGTTAAGAAATAAATAACAACTTGAAAGAAAGAGGACATCTCAAAAAATCGAGACGGATAGGGATACCTGGACGTTCTCAAAGGTCAGCACAACTTGATACATACCATTTGCCAGTCCCTCGATGTTTCGCATCGCACTTTGCGTATCTGCATCATACACCCAAGTATTTGAATCAACGATTTTGGCTCCCATCAAATTGAACAGTTCGATACGTTGAACTTCACTCATGAGCGGAGATATGATGCGTAAATTTCCGTTCTCCAAAGTGACGCTCATCGAAGAGGGATTCGCTGACGTTAAACTCGCAGAGGTATTATTCAGAATGACAAAATCAATGGTGTCAGAGCATCCAACCGCGTCTGTGATAATCACCTCATAATTACCGTAAGTTAAATTCTCAATCGGGTTTGAAACAGTATCTCCATCGAGGATGAGCGCGTACGGAGCCACACCTCCCCACATAAAAAATGTTGCCGAGCCGAATGAAACATCTGAGTGCAGCTCCGTCATGGTTTGTGTTGTGAATACAGGCGTACTTTGCAGCGTAACGCTCCCTGAATAGATACAAGAATAATTGGTAGTGACGGTGTACGAATACGTTCCGGCTGGCACTCCACTGATGTTTGCTCCACTGTCTCCTGTTGACCAATCCACGCTATCTACAAATTGAATGGGCGTTAGTGTTAAATTGACAGCGCCATCAATTGCCTGTCCACATCCAGGGTCGATAACATTCTCCACAATTGCAAGAGGAAGCTCAAAACTGTAGAACACTGGATTCGAAACGAACAGGGTATCCATCTCTTGATTTGTCGCTTCAAATGAGTACCAGCCGCTATACTGAACAACGATCAATGAGTCTTGACTTCCAGTGCTCCACTCGTAATTTTCATAGCCTTCAATGCCGATGGTAAATTGATCTCCAGGACAGGCGTACACGGTATCTACACCTTGATTCAAATCTACATACTCCATAACTTGCTCATGAATCGTGTAGCTGGAATCTGCCGCTAGATTGTATTCTCTCATTATGATTCCACTTGGGAATGTGACAATTACAGAATCCGCTACGGTAGATGATCCTAGTCCAAAAATCTTGTGCTGAGAATCTTGTGCACAAAGATTCGTACCACAAAATACGACTTGGGTTTGATGCTCATTGTTTGCAAACACCTCTATCTTCGCGCCAATGGCCTTTTGATTGGAGTAATGTCCTACTAGATCCAACTTGATGAAATGGTTGTTATTTCCACTGTTGAGCAACAAATTTGGTACGTCTTGGTGATTTAGCACAACGATATCATAAAAACCGTCGTTATTCATGTCCCCTTTTACAGCACAGTACGAGGTATGCACCAAGTTTCCTGAAATAGAATCGTTCATTAGCTCGAAAGAGGTCCCGGAGTTGTTCCGAAACAACAGCGATTCAGACCCAAATCCGAGAGAAGTTGTGAAAAATAAATCCTCGAAGCTATCGTTGTTGTAATCCACCCAAACAGCGCCCCAACCGAACAGGTTCGTATCCAATCCCGAGCCTTGAGCGATCTCGGTAAAGCCCAAACCTGCCTCGTTCTTATACAACTTGTGATCAAAAGGAGCCCCTTGATGTATCAAGTCATTGCCAAGATCTGTTTTGAAAACATCCTGATAACCATCGTTGTTAAAATCTGCGATAGAAAGCGACATCGGGTTATGACCGTTATTCGAGAACCCTAGCGTAGCAGCCATGTCTTGAAAGGTGCCAGAACCGCTATTCTGATACAGCGCATCATTCCAAAGATTTTTATCATTAATCACAGCTAAATCTAGATGATTGTCGTTGTTGTAATCGAACCAAACGGGCATAAAAGTCGGTGCAGCACCGTTATCAATCCCCAACATTTGCGCTTTTTCGATAAAAGTTCCATTTCCTTGGTTTTCGTAATAAAAATTCACCTGGGGGTTAGCGAATTGAATAGGCACTTCGTGGGATGCCAAGTAAAAATCCAAATCTCCATCATTATCAGGATCCGCAAAAGCAAATCCGTATCCTTTGAAGGGAGCAGTTGATATGCCGGCACTCGCTGTTTGATCTGAAAACTGGAAGGCACCATCGTTTTGATAGAGTCGGAAGCCAACATCGTCATAAGAGATACAGATGTCCAAATCCAAATCATTGTCATAATCAACCCACAAAATTTCACGCACTACTCCATCGGAAACTATGTAGGAGTCAATTTTCTCGAAGGCTCCGTTGTTGTTTCGATAGAACAATATAGAATCGTTGTTGATGGGAAGCGTAAGATCGTCCCAGCCATCTTCATCGAAATCATAAAACGACATTCCGATACCTGTATATTCTGCGGCAGTGGGAATTGAGGCAATATTATGTTGGGAAGCAACATCTGAAAACGTTTGCCCGAAGCTGTTCAAATGAATGAACAATATAGTTAGAAGTGTCATTAACACGGATCGCATGTGCGTTCAATGTAGTTGTATCTACCTCTAATTTAGCTTTGTACAAAATTGAAATCAACGAAAAGCTTCGCTCTTTATCATATGAATGTACTGGATGAATATTTCTGCACAGTTTGTTACGTATCTAACAAAAGCATCGGGTACTGTTGCAGAATCTAATTGAACTGATGTCGGTATGCCCCACCTGCCAAACTATAATGCCCTTCTCGATTTTCAAGGTACGGCATGTCGATAATGGCATCGGGTTTCTGCTCAGGTAAACGATATCGCATGCGAAGATAGACGGTTTTCTTTCCATCATCGATCCAAATTCCATCGTCGCTTTTCACAATCCTAATGAGATGATCCCCCATCTGAACCGAGGTGATCCCATTCTGCAAGGAGTCCAATTGAACCACACCAGGCTTTACTTTCTGGTAGGCAGAAATGAGTCGATCTGCATTCTTCTTCTTTCCCAAGTAAAACGCGTGTACCTCGCCATTGTGTTTGCATGAGATAACCGGAGAATTGCTGTTGTAGATGATCATTTCTGTGGTTCGCATTGCATCGAAACGATCCCATTGCCAACTTCCGACCATTATAACCATCACAGCAATAGCCATGTATCTGACTCTTTTTCGTTGGTAAAAAACCACAAGTATGAACAAAACTGCAAGAAACAGCGCTACCGCACTTGGAGAAAGTTCAAACCCCTTCGCCACGCCGTAAGGAAGTCTATCTACCCAATCCACGAATTGAAGCAAAGCGAACAGCGACCAACCTAACAACATTGCTAGGAATAGGTTGAGAATAGGAACGAAATGAAACGCAAAAAAGATCAATCCCAAAGCAAGAATGACACCTGCCAGTAGCATAATACCAAGGTTGGTGATCCAAAAATAATTAGGGAATTGATGAAAGTGATACAAAACAATAGGAATGGTGAACATCTGTGCAGAAATTCCCAGTGCGGTACCTTCCCACGCCTTTAGGAGCCACTTATTCCTAATTTTTACGAGTGCCTTTATTCTGTCAAAAAAGATGAAAATGCCGAGCATGGCAGCATACGACAATTGAAAGCCGATGTCGAAGAGCAAGAGCGGGTTGATTAACAACAGGATCAATGCGCTGAAGAAAAGCGTATTCATGGGACTTCCTGAACGCGCCCACTGTTGCCCCAACAAAAGGAGGCTGAACATCAAGGTGGCCCTCAATACAGACGGACTTCCACCCGTTACACCAGCGAACGCCCATAGAAATAGCAAGGTAATCATTACGGCGGTGCGTCTTGATATCCACCGGTTGGCACGTTTCAAAAGGAAAAAAAGCAAGTACATGATGATTCCGACGTGCAATCCTGAAATTGCCAGCACATGCATGGCTCCGGCGTTCCCGAAGGATTCTCTCGTTTCTCCGGATAACTTGCTTTTATCTCCCAAAATGAGCGCGCGGGCGAGCGATGCTTCCTCTTCGGGGAGGGAATTACTAATTAAGGACGATAGATACGTCCTCGTCCTACGAAATTGCTCTGACAACCAATTGGGCGCTTGGAAATCGACCAGCGCGTAGTCCTCTGTTCCCATAAACCCCATTTTGGTAATATTCTTTGCATACCAATACGCTTTCGCATCAAACTCTCCCGGATTCCCACTATTTTGGATGGTATTCAGATCGGATCGAAACACCAGTACATCACCCTCGCGTAAACGCTGTTGGTTGTACACCACTACTTCTTGGTCCATGGAAACCCACTTCCCATTCTGTTGCTCGCTCTCAACCCTGAGAATATGTTTCTTCCAAGTTTTCTCGTCTTGATCTACCTCAACCACCACTCCAACTCGAGAATGGATGCCTTCCGATAGTTCATTGTCGCGGTGTCGCACTTGTTGATCAATCGTTGCCCCAAGAAGGAAAATCGTTGCAGCAAAAACTGGGAGCACCACCAAGGCTCTTTTGAGTATGAAAAACGTGAGTAGCGTTCCGAAAAAGGATGCAAGAAATACCCATTGCAGTGAAAACGTGGCAAGTTCACCGAACAGCACACCCAAAATGAATAGCGGGGTCAAATACAAGAAAGGCGATTGATAAAATCTCAAAAGCACCGTTTTAGCTCCTTCGCCGAAATATTCTTTGAAGGAGAAGCACGCGAAAATTACAAATGATACACATGGAGACTCATCACAGAACTGAGCAAGTTTTTGCAACATTTACGCAATCTTCCTACTCAAATAACATCTCATTAACAATTTATGGCACGATATTATTATGCATACATAGAAATTACTCTTCCGCTGGAGCATCAGCGAAGGAGCTAAAACTGAGAACTATGAAAAATCTTACGCTATTAATCGCCGCATTATTTCTAAGTATGGCTGCTACAGCCGGAGATTGGACATACAATCGTCTGAATCGTATATACGAATCAGATCCGTGGAGATGTGTGGATGTTTCCAAACGGATTATGAAACGTGCACCCGAAAAGGCATCCCCTTTTTATTTCGCTTCGGCCATTTACAATGAAAAGCAGAAAACACATCCGACCATGAAAACACGTTACATGATGATGAGTAAATCGCTTCGATATGCCACAAAATTTGAAGAATTGGGTGATTTGAATATCATGAGCACTGTGAACTGGGGAGCGTACGTTTTGAAGTTGCGTGACGACACAGATGCACTCATGTTGGATCTCGATTCAAGTGATTTGAGTTATTTGGCGGACAAACTTGATAGAAAGTGCGATCACCTTCTCTTGTTACACAAAAAAGTGATCATCGTTGAGGGTGCCGATGCTGCATTGGCTTCTTCTCCCGCAGAAAGTGAAGGAAACGAAAGTATTGAGCATGAAACTCCCGCTGATCACGAAAACGCCGGATACTTTGGATTGGCGACGGGTAATGAAGTGGCTCCATCTGCTAACAAAATACAGGAGCAAAAACTATTGGAAATGATCAACGAAGAACGTCGAGCTTTATTTATGAAGGAATTGAAATGGAACAACGATTTGGCTCGTGCGGCACGCTATCACGCCAACGACATGGCGGGTCAGGAGTATACGATGAATGAAAGTTATGACCGCGTGGATGGACAGCTGATTTTCATTGCGGACGCTCAAGAGCGTATTTCACAGTTCCAACGTAAGAACAATGTCTATCAGCAAGATATTTCAGCGGGTACTTCATCCGTAGAAAATACCTTTCAGAAATGGATCGGATCGGACGATTCTTACAACAAACTGTTTAATGAGGACAATCGATCTGTTGGAATTGGGTTGGTGCATGATGCTGACAGTCCGTACGGATATTACTGGGTGATTGTGCTTGGGGAGAAGTAGGGGAAAGTGAGAAGTGATTAGTGAGAGGTCAGAAGTTAGAAGAGCGGAATTCGAAAGGGTTCCGTTTTTTTATGTCACTCAACGGACCATTTCATTTCGATGATAAAGTCGGAACGATCCACTGGTTCGAGGATGACAGCCGCACTCAAACACTCAAAACCCTTTCATCCATGTTGCAACTCAACTTCTTCAAAAAATGCCGTTCTCACCCCTACTCAGGAATTGTAAATCACTATCTTTGACGCCTGATTTAAACCAATTTTAAAAATCAATGATCAACATCACTTTACCCGATGGTTCTGTTCGAGAAGTCGAAAAAGGAACTTCCGCAATGGATATTGCACGAAGTATTTCTGAAGGACTTGCTCGAAACGTTCTCGCCGCGAAAGTAAACGGCGAAGTTAGAGATGCTCAACGTCCGATTGAAACGGATGCCACCTTGCAATTGCTAACCTGGAACGATACCGAAGGTAAATCAACCATGTGGCACTCAAGCGCGCACTTGCTTGCCGAGGCGATTGAGTTCTACTATCCGGGTGTAAAATTGGCCATCGGACCTCCGATTAAAAATGGCTTTTACTACGATATTGACTTCATGGATTACACCATTTCTGAAGAAGATCTTGTAAAGATTGAGCAGAAAATGAAGGAATTGGCGAAGCAGAAAAACGAATACATCCGAAAGGAAATTTCCAAAGCTGATGCCGTTGCCTACTACGAAGAAAAAGGCGACGAGTACAAATTGGAACTGTTGGAGGGCTTGAACGATGGCGACATCACGTTCTATACTCAAGGTGAATTTACAGACCTCTGTCGTGGACCGCACATCCCGCATACAGGACACATTAAGGCGGTAAAATTGACTTCTATCGCTGGTGCCTACTGGCGTGGAGATGAAAATCGTAAGCAATTGACGCGCATCTACGGAGTTGCCTTCCCGAAAAATACCGAGTTAACGGAATATTTGGAAAAACTGGAAGAGGCGAAAGCTCGCGACCACCGAAAATTGGGGAAGGAATTGGATTTATTCACCTTCTCTCAACGCGTTGGTCAGGGATTACCACTTTGGTTGCCGAAAGGAGCCGCACTCCGTGAGCGATTGGAAAACTTCCTCAAGAAAGCACAGCGAGAAGCAGGATACGAGCAAGTGATTACCCCGCACATTGGATCGAAGGAATTGTACGTTTGTTCCGGACACTACGCGAAGTATGGAAAGGATTCGTTCCAACCGATTAATACACCAGACGAAGACGAAGAGTTCTTGCTAAAACCGATGAACTGTCCGCATCACTGTGAAATTTTCAAGTCGCGCCCTCGATCTTACAAAGATCTTCCAGTTCGATTTGCAGAATTCGGAACAGTATATCGTTACGAGCAAAGTGGAGAGCTGCACGGTTTGACACGCGTTCGTGGTTTTACACAAGACGACGCTCACTTGTTCTGTACTGCCGATCAAGTGAAGGAAGAGTTCAAGAAGGTGATCGACCTCGTATTGTACATCTTCAAGACATTGGATTTCGAGAACTTCAAGGCGCAGGTCTCATTACGTGATCCTGAAAACCCTGAAAAATACATTGGAAGCAACGAAAACTGGGAAAAAGCAGAACGCGCGATTCAGGAAGCGGTGGAGGAAAAAGGACTTCCATCTGTTGTAGAATATGGAGAAGCAGCGTTCTACGGACCTAAGTTAGACTTCATGGTAGAAGATGCTTTGGGTCGTGAGTGGCAGCTGGGTACCATCCAAGTTGACTACAACTTACCGGAGCGTTTCGAACTGGAGTACACTGGTTCGGACAACCAAAAACACCGTCCGGTAATGATTCACCGAGCACCGTTTGGATCCATGGAACGTTTCGTTGCGGTACTGTTAGAACACTGTGCGGGAGACTTCCCACTGTGGCTGACAACGGACCAAGTAGCGATTTTACCGGTTTCCGAGAAATACAATGATTACGCCGAAAATGTTTTAAAACTCTTAAATAATTACGATATTCGCGGATTCGTTGACGATCGTAACGAAAAGGTAGGTAAGAAGATACGTGAATCGGAGCTCGGAAAAATTCCATTCATGCTCATCGTGGGTGAAAGAGATTTTGAAGCAAATCAAGTCTCAGTACGCCAGAGAGGAGTTGAAAACGGAGACCTCGGAGCTATGTCGGTTGAAGCGTTTGCTGACCTACTAAACAAAGCGATTGAAAAGGAACTAACACATAACGTTTAAAAGAATTAATGAGAAGACCTAGAAAGAAGAACTTTCAGAAGCGAGAAGAGAAAATCCTTCACCGTATTAATGACAAAATCACCGTGCGTGAAGTACGATTAGTACGCGAAGGGCAAGAACCAGAGATCATGGATACACGAGATGCCTTGCGTGAAGCAGAGGCGGAAGGACTTGATCTTGTTGAAATTTCTCCTAAAGCGGATCCACCGGTTTGTAAAATTCTAGACTACAAAAAGTTCCTTTACAATCAAAAGAAGAAACAAAAAGAGCTGAAAGCGAAGCAAAGTAAAGTCGTTTTGAAAGAGATTCGTTTTGGTCCAAACACGGACGATCACGATTTCAACTTCAAATTGGCACACGCGAAGAAGTTCTTGGAGGAAGGAAGTAAATTGAAAGCTTACGTTTTCTTCCGCGGTCGAACGATTGTATTTAAAGACAGAGGAGAAATCTTGTTGTTGAAGCTTGCTCAGGAATTAGCAGACTACGGAGTGGTAGAGCAAATGCCGAAACTAGAAGGTAAGCGTATGACGATGATGATTAACCCTAAAAAGAAATAGAGACACTAGAAACTAGACTCGAAGACACAAGACAAATTGTCTAGTATCTAGCGTCTGAAAGTCTAGAGTCTTAAAGAAGCTATACAGAGCGCAAAACTTAAATTGAAAAGAGATGCCAAAAATGAAAACTAAATCCAGTGCTAAGAAGCGATTCACAGTTACTGGAAGCGGTAAATTGAAAAGAAAGCACGCTTTTAAAAGTCACATCTTGACAAAGAAGACGAAAAAACAAAAGCGTAACTTGACTCACTCTGGTTTGGTTCACAAAGCAGACGAACCGAACATTAAACAACAAATGTGCATGAAGTAATCTCGGTTCGCCGAAATTACCAAGCAGGTTTTATTAGTTAACCAAGTAACGAGCCTCTAAGCCTTCTGACTTTGCTCCGCTGGAGCTATAGCGAAAGCAAAGAATAGTGAAGCGCTCCTTATTAAAAAACAGAAAATTATGCCAAGATCAGTTAATCATGTTGCTTCAAGAGCACGTCGTAAAGAAGTGATGAAGCATGCCAAAGGATACTTTGGGCGCAGAAAAAACGTTTGGACTGTAGCGAAAAACGCCGTTGAAAAAGGGTGGTTGTACGCTTACGAAGGACGTAAACAAAAGAAAAGAAACTTCCGTTCGTTGTGGATCACGCGTATTAATGCGGGTGCACGTCAGCACGGAATGAGCTATTCTCAATTCATGGGACTCGTTAACAAAAGCGATATGGAGTTGAACCGTAAAGTTCTTGCAGACCTTGCAATGAATCATCCGGAAGCCTTCAAAGCTGTTGTTGACGCAGTTAAGAAGTAATTATAAAGCACTCTGTATAGAACCCTGACCTCGAAAGAGCGTCAGGGTTTTTCTGTTATATGACCGTAAACAACAAGCATGAACTTATTTTCAACCATCTTGAAATGGATTTTGATAATAGCATTCTTCCCGCTATCCCTCCTATTCGTAGCCTATTTCAATCAAAAAAGAGCGAATAAAGAATATTACAGGGAAGATTCATAATTCACGTTTACCTACGGTAGCAAGCTCGACAAAAACATTGAGATTTTTTATTACCAGCATGTGGTAATTTCCATTAACTTAAATAGGGAATTACGAACCTAACCCTATGTCAACTAATGAGATTGTTGCCTTCGAAAACTATCTTCGGCAACGACGTTACAGTGAAAACACCATTCAAACCTATACAGGCGCCCTAAAGGTATTTCAGAACTTTCTATTGCCTCTACCCCTTTCAAACACAACTGAAGAAGATGTAGAGCGATTTAACAAAGAACAAATTATCTCTAGAAAGCTATCTGCATCTTATCAAAACCAAGTGATTAATGCCTTGAAGCTTTATTTCCTCCGATTTGAAAGCACTCAATTCAACACAAACAATATAGAGCGCCCCAGAGAAGGGTATCAAATCCCCGTTGTACTCAGTTTAAAGGAAACGGAAAGGTTACTTCTCTCCATTCGAAACATGAAACATAAGGCAATGATTACACTCATCTACTCCAGCGGATTACGATCAGGAGAGTTATTGAACCTTCGAATCTCGGACATTGATTCGGATCGAATGATCCTTTCTGTCCGAGGCGGCAAGGGAAATAAGGATCGAGACGTTCCATTGAGTCCAACAGCATTGAGAATCTTACGAGAATACTACAAAATATACCGTCCGAAAGATTTCTTATTCAATGGAGCTAATGGCGGGCGTTATTCTCCTTCCAGTTTACGACGTGTCTTCCAACGCGCCCTGAACGATGCTGGCATTCGAAAAAAGGCAAGTCTACATACGCTTCGTCACTCATACGCAACACACTTACTAGAAAGTGGCGTTAATCTGCGATATATCCAAGAAATTTTGGGGCATAAAAGCCCCAAGACAACTCAAATTTACACCCACGTAAGCAGTGAGGGCAGCAGAAGGGTTGAGAGCCCGCTCGAAAAAATAAACGTGCATTAGTAAAACCGATCTATGCACGCTATTATTCTTATTTTAGTCCTATACCGTGCATTTAAAGTATGTTTGTGCACGGTATAAGTAAGTTATGCTCAATGAAAACCGCTCAAATGCTGAATAGAACTCTTTACCTTCTTCTTTTCTCAATATTTATTGTTTCTTCTTGTGATACTTCTACACCAGAAGATAAAACTGATAAGAAAAAAGAAACCAAGTATAACCTTGA
>JANSYQ010000025.1 GCA_024742305.1 bacterium
CTTGACAAAAGAAGGAAGAGAATACGTGCAAGAATCTGAAGATGCTAGTCTCAGTTCTATGCGCAAAGCCTTAAAAGAAGGAAACACACTGGGAAGCGGTGAAAAAGAATTCACGTTGAAACTGGCTAGTGTTGAAACATTTAACCGACGTTTGGACGAGCGAAAGGATGAAATTCGTGAAGAAATTGCAGCAGCAGAAGAAGCCGGTGAAGAAACAGATTTAAAAGTACCATCAGTTGAACCGAAATCAGTGGATGAAGTCAACTACTTCAGTGGGATTTTGAGTTTCTTGCTTCCGTTAATTATCATCCTAGCCATTTGGATGTTTGTGATGCGCCGCATGACTGGTGGCGGTGGCGGTGGTGCCGGCGGACAAATCTTCAATATCGGGAAGTCCCGTGCGAAAGTTTACGAGAACGGTAAAACAACAAATGTTACGTTCAAAGATGTAGCAGGACTTGAAGGAGCCAAAGAAGAAGTCGAAGAAATTGTCGCTTTCTTGAAGCATCCGAAAAAATACACAGAATTAGGAGCTAAAATCCCAAAAGGAGCCCTGCTTGTAGGACCTCCGGGAACGGGTAAAACATTGTTAGCGAAAGCCGTTGCAGGTGAAGCGCAAGTACCGTTCTTCTCTCTATCCGGATCGGATTTCGTAGAGATGTTCGTGGGTGTGGGAGCTTCACGTGTTCGTGATTTGTTCAAACAAGCGAAAGAGAAAGCTCCGGCTATCATCTTTATTGATGAGATTGATGCTATTGGACGCGCTCGCGGTAAGAACAACAGCTTCGGATCCAATGATGAACGCGAGAACACTTTGAACCAACTCTTGACAGAGATGGACGGTTTTGGTACCAACTCAGGTGTGATCATTTTGGCAGCTACTAACCGTGCAGACGTTTTGGACAACGCATTGACGCGTGCTGGTCGCTTTGACCGTCAGATTTTCGTAGACATGCCCGATTTGAACGAGCGAAAAGAAATCTTCCAAGTTCACTTGAAGCCACTGAAACTGGAGGTCGATTTGGACATTGACTTCTTGGCACGACAAACACCAGGATTCTCCGGGGCAGATATTGCCAACTTATGTAACGAAGCCGCATTGATTGCTGCACGTAAAGGAAAGAAAGCCGTTGAAAAACAAGATTTCTTGGATGCAGTGGATCGTATCATCGGTGGATTGGAGAAAAAGAACAAAATCATCACTCCTGAGGAGAAAAAAGCGATTGCTTTCCACGAAGCGGGACACGCAACTGTTTCTTGGTTGCTACAATACGCGAATCCATTGGTGAAGGTTACTATTGTACCGCGTGGTCGTTCTTTGGGAGCTGCTTGGTACTTGCCGGAAGAGCGCAGTATCACAACAACTGAACAAATTTTGGACGACATGTGTACGGCTCTTGGAGGTCGTGCTGCAGAGCAATTAACCTTCGGGAAAATTAGCACTGGCGCCTTGAGTGACTTGGAAAAAGTAACCAAGCAAGCTTACGCGATGGTGTCCGTTTACGGATTGAACGAAAAAGTTGGAAATATTTCTTACTACGATCCGCACGGAAATCAATTTACGAAACCGTATTCTGATGAAACGGCGCACGTAATTGATGAAGAGGTAAGCAAACTCATTGAATCGCAATACCAGCGTGCATTGGAACTTCTGAAGAAGAATCAAGGTAAATTGGAACAATTAGCCAACAAACTTCTCGAGAGTGAAGTTATCTTTAAAGAAGATTTGGTGGCCATCTTTGGAGAACGTCCTTGGGATAAAAAAGAGGAGGGCGCTCAAATTAAGAAAGCGATCAATGCTGATGAAGAAACTGTAAGAGTCCCTGAAGTGCCACGTGCAGATACAATCTCGGTGAACAAGGGAGACGAAAAAGAAGAAAAGAACGATACGAATGAAGCTGATTCAGAAGATGAAAAACCGGTGGACGGCGCTTCGGACAAAACTGATCCGGGAGCCTGAATGGGTGACCATTTTCGAATCTCGTGATGAATACGTTGTTCGTATCAAACACATGCAACTAGTTGAAGCAGATATTCCCGCTGTGATTTTTGATCAGCGGGATTCTTCGTATCAGGCCTTCGGCTATTTATACTTGAAAGTACATCAAGAACACTTGGAGAAAGCTCACGAAATCCTAAATTTGACGCATGAATAATCTCGTCGTTCGATCTATCACCGGAGCACTCTTTGTTGCCGTGATTCTAGGGTCTATCCTTTTGGACGATTTATATGCGACCGTTGTTTTCGGTGCCTTCATGGTACTGGGACTGGTGGAATTCAACAAGCTTTTTTCTTCGCACAGAACTATTGAGATCAATTGGCAATTGGGTGCAAGCGTAGGTTTGATTATATACGTGATTGCCGTTCTTAGCTTGTATCGCCGAGTTCCCGTCGCAGCATTTACCTTAATCGTTCCTGTCATTCTAATCATGATGCTCACGGAACTTTGGCGCGGAAAGAAAAATCCCATTCTGAACAGTACCATCCAAATTGCAGGAATCTTCTACATCGTTCTCCCCTTCTTTCTTATCACAGAAATGAATTTCGACGATCACAACTTTAATGATGTTCGACCAACAGATGGCTTCTTTATGCCTAAAGTCGGAGGAATGTTTATGCTAATTTGGAGCAATGACACTTTTGCTTATCTAACTGGGCGCCTTATCGGTAGAACCAAGCTTTTCGAGCGCATCTCACCAAAGAAAACTTGGGAAGGAACCCTTGGTGGTGTGGTCATGACCATTTTAGTCGGCTTTTTAATCGGAACGTACTTTGACACCAATGAATCTCTCGGGTTTTGGATTGGTGCAGCATTGATCATTGCGCCGTGTGCCATCTTGGGAGATTTGTACGAATCCATGTTCAAACGATCGCTGAAAATCAAAGACTCGGGCTCCATTCTTCCAGGACATGGAGGCATCCTTGATCGCTTCGATGCCGTGTTCTTTTCGGTTCCGTTTTTTATGGCTTGGGCATCCATTTATCCGTATCTTTGACCAAAATTAGTCCATGAAAATCCACCGCGAGGGGTACACCATCATTCTTGTTGCAGCATTGATTCTATCAGGGATTCAAGTCGGGAATTACTTCCTCTACCAATCTCTTGAATGGCTATGGTTGTTCCTGTTGTTATCGCTCGGTGTATTGGTGATGTTTTTCCTGATTGTGCAGTTCTTTCGCATTCCTAAAAGAGATCCGAACTTTGGACCGAACGATATTGTTTGTCCGGCAGATGGAAAAGTGGTAGTGATTGAAGAAGTTGAAGAAAGCGAGTATTTCAACGATAAACGCATTCAGATTTCCATTTTCATGTCGCCCTTGAACGTCCATCAAAACTGTCATCCGATTTCTGGTGTTACGAAGTATGTCAAATACCATAAAGGATTGTTTTTGGTGGCTTGGCATCCGAAGAGCAGTACAGACAATGAACGAACAACGATCGTCACTGAGCACGCATGCGGACAGAAAGTGCTTTTCAGACAAATTGCGGGAGCTGTTGCCCGACGTATCTGTTATTACGTTCGAGAAGATCAAAACGTCACGGCAGCAGAGGAGTTCGGCTTTATCAAATTTGGTTCCCGCGTTGATCTATTATTGCCTCTTGATGCAAGAATTGATGTAAAGATTGGCGATATAGTTCAAGGTCGATTGACGAAAATTGGAGAGTTAAAGGCTTGAATTGTATCTATCTCCGGTTCTTAACAAATCATCATTTTATTTGTAGGCAATTTTAGGGCATTCGTCATCATTATCTCGGTGTTCGCATACAGAATACGAAAAAAAGAAGATTTCCAACAATTTAATTGTTAATAACTAGCAACTAATTTATTTGCTAAACCGTTTAGTTAATAGTACTTTATTATGCATACAGAGTAACTACTAACTAATAATGCTCAACTCTAACGCTAAAATATTATGTATTCTAACTTCACTTCTTCTGAGTGTTTCCACCTATGCATTTGAAGAAGAAGGAGATAGCACCGCTTCGAAAATCGAGTTCAATGAAATGGAGGCCACCTTGTCCGCGCGCATTATTCACTTTCGATGGAGTGTTGCATCCGAAGAGCTTGGCGATCATTTCTTAATTCAAAAGTCTTTGGATCAGAAAAATTGGACGCAAGTTACCAAAGTCTCATCCATCAAAAGTCATAAGGAGCAACATACCTATGAGATTTCAGAAATAGACTTTGCCGAGGGCGTGCATGAGTACTTTCGCATCCTTCGAGTGGACGCCAATGGAGAAACGACCGAAATGGACCGTGTAAACATCAATCGTCCAGTATTGACCAACATGCTGCTAATCCCAGTTCCACGCAAAGTAAACAAGGAGATGACCTTATCGTACGATTCGATGATTGCTTCTGAAGGAATGCTCACTGTTATGTCGAAGTCGGGAGAAATAGTTGAAGAGTTTGAGGTATTGATTTCAGAGGGATACAACCGATTCAAACTCTACATTAAAAATTATGAGAAGGGCGAGTATCTAGTAACCATTCGTGATCAATACGAAAACAAAGTTTCGAAACGATTGGTGGTGCGGTAGGCTTATTTCGCACAACTTTGTGCCCTATCACTACGCAGCTAAGAAACTAGCCGCTTCTCGAATATAGCACATTTACGGCTTGATTTGTAAGTGCTGTACGTAACTATCGCCCCGCAAATAGAACATCAAAGGCAAATACAAAATATAAATCTGTTATTACAATTGAAATCAATGTACCCAAAGAGAAAAGAACCCATCGTCCCGTTTTATTTAATCCTCTAGTCTTAAATATGTAGTGACTCATTAAGCCTAGACCCCAGCTTAAACTATATAATAGATTTGCCAATAATATGAATACGATGGCGTCCATAATTATTGTCTGTCCTCCAACAATCTTCCTCCATGGGTAATCCCAAAAATTATAAATAAGATAAACAGAAAGAGAAATTATGATAACATTGTATATAATCCTTCTCTTTTCCCACCAAATGATCATTTCTCTTCCGATAGAAACTTCAGAAGTACTTGACTCAGGGTGGTCTTTTGTATTTTGTGGTCTTTCTTTCAATTGTGATGGAGGATAGGAGCTCAATCCTATAACTATGCGTTATCGCCTATTATACCAACTCTATCCCCACAGGACAGTGATCCGAACCAAAAACGTCGGTTAGGATGAAGGCATCCTTCACACGATCTTGAATCGACTCTGATACCAAAAAGTAGTCAATCCGCCAGCCTACGTTTCTGTCACGTGCACCGCCTCTATAACTCCACCACGAATACTTCTCCTCCGCATCAGGATATTTCATTCGGAAGGTATCAACCAATCCATTGGACGTGTAAGCATCCATTCCGTCGATCTCTTCTTGCATGTGTCCTGCCGACTTGTTGTAATTTGCTTTCGGTCGCGCCAAGTCGATTGACTTATGTGCCACATTAAAATCGCCACAAACGATCACAGGTTTTTCTTTCTCTAAATCTTTGAGGTACTTCAAAAAAGCAGCATCCCAATCTTGTCGATAATCCAATCGTTTTAAATCGTTTCCGGAGTTGGGCGTATACACAGTAACTAAAAAGTAGTCTTCAAACTCCAACGCGATGACACGTCCTTCTTGATCATGCTCCTCGACTCCCATGTCATAACGCTCAGAAATAGGCTGAACCTTTGTCAAAATCCCCGTGCCGGAATATCCTTTTCGCGCCTTCGATTCATTTCCAAAGTAGTGATACTCCTCCATGTTCGCCACAACCTCTCTCGCCTGCTCCACCGTCGACTTCGTTTCTTGAAGACAAACGATATCTGCGTTCAAAGCCGCTATATCTTTATGAAAATCCTTTTTGGCAATCGCTCGAATGCCGTTCACATTGAATGAAATTATCTGCATGTTTTTGCTTTGAGATAAAAGTAAGAAATGTCATTTAAAAGTATTATATTTACCATGGTAAACATTTTTAGTCATGGAAAAATCTCAAGACAATCGACGCGGCTTTTTAGGTAAGCTACTTATTGGTGGATCATCACTAGTGGCACTACCCTTTCTAGCCAGCACTACCAAGGAGTCAACAACAGATACTAAAGAAGAAGAGGAAACAATGGAGCATCCAGTAAAAAAAGTACGAGCACTTGGATTTCAGTGGGAAACACGCGATCCGTTTCTGTTTTGTGTGCATCACGAAGATAAATTCCCGAAAGGCAATGAAGAAATGGGACCTGATCCCTCCTATTTACAAGGCCGTCAAATGGGACAGGATTTCCTCTTAAAAGATGGATTTCGGATGTACCACGGACAAACGGTACCAGGATTCCCGGGGCACCCGCACAGAGGATTTGAAACAATTACCGTTGTTCGAGAAGGCTTGGTAGATCATGCCGATTCTACTGGAGCCGCTGGTCGATACGGAAATGGTGATGTACAATGGATGACTGCAGGAAAAGGTGTGCAGCACTCCGAAATGTTCCCACTGATTCATCCAGACAAAGAAAATCCGTTGGAATTGTTTCAAATTTGGTTGAATTTGCCTAAACGAAGCAAAATGGTAGAACCATACTTCAAAATGCTATGGAGTGAGACCATTCCGATTATTGAACATAAGGAAGGCGATGTATTACAAGCAACAATTGAAGTATTGGCAGGGAAACTAGCTGAAAATGCAGCACCAACGGCTCCACCAGATTCCTGGGCAAGTCCTGATGAAAATGAAGTCGCTATTTACAACATCAAGCTAGAGCCAAACGGAACCTACGAATTACCTGCTGCATCGAAAGGAGTGAACCGCACATTGTATTTTTACGAAGGAAACGATCTCGTAATCAATGAGCAATTTATTCCGAACTATCATGCGGCAGACGTTGATGAAACCCAAGCATTGACACTCCAAGCTGGTGCGGAAGTCTCTAAGGTTTTGGTGTTGCAAGGAAAACCGATTGATGAACCGGTAGTTCAACATGGTCCTTTCGTTATGAATACACGACAGGAAATACAACAAGCTTTTGAAGATTACCATTCAACGAAGTTTGGCGGATGGCCGTGGTCCCGTTATGATCAGGTACACGATAGAGATAAAGGTCGATTTGCCCTCCATTCCGATGGAACAGAAGAAGTGAAGTCGTAATTTCTGAAACAATGGAAAGCAGTATCTTTGCGGCATGGCAGTAGATGCACAAACGCTTTCTGATTTAGAATTTAACACGATTCGTTCGTGGGCGGTGGAGTATGCAAAACAGCCAACTGCACAATATCGTTTGGCAGAACTCTCCCCAATCCCAAACTTTGGAGAGATTCAGTATCAACTAGATAAGACGTTTGAGTTTCAACAGGTTCGAATAACGGGAGAAACGTTTCCTCAGTTGGAATTTGAAGAATTGGAGAATGAAATTCGATTGATCCCTATTGAAAATGCCTCCATTTCTCTCGAAGGATTCATGCGCATCCATACCGCCAGCCGATTGGTAAATGATCTTTTGCACTTTTTTGACAAGCGAGAAGAAGAATATCCACTTTTAGCACACACGCTTGAAAACGCTTACTACACCAAAGAAATTCTTGAAGCGATAGAGAAGGTTTTTGATCGCAGTGGGCAAATAAAAGACGATGCATCGCCTGAACTATATTCCATTCGGAACAAGATAAAGGTCGTTCGTAAGCAAATCAATCAAAACTTCGACAAAGAGTTACGAAAGCTTCAAAAGAATGGCGTTTTAGGAGATACGAGAGAAACGTTTATTAACGACAGACGCGTATTAACAATCCTCTCTTCTCACAAGCGAAAAATTCCCGGATCTGTAGTTGGATCAAGCAATACCGGTTCATTGACATACATTGAACCACAAGTCAACATTGCGTTGAACAACGAATTGGAGATGTTGATGGACGACGAGCGCAAGGAAATCTTCCGCATACTTCAATTACTTAGGAAGGAGCTGCATCAGTACATCGGACTGATCAAAGAATATCAAGAAATACTTACGGAGTTTGATTTTGTGAACGCGAAAACACGGCTGGCCATGGCACTGGAGTGCAATCGCCCGAGTATCTCTGAGGAATTGCAAATCGAGCTGATTGATGCCTACCACCCCATTCTATGGCGCAACAACAAAGCACAAAAAAAGAAGACATTTCCGCAGCAAATTCAGCTAGATAAATTCTCACGAATGCTCGTTATCTCGGGGCCAAATGCGGGAGGAAAAAGCATTACGCTAAAGTCGGTAGGACTGCTGCAATTGATGCTACAGTCGGGCTTACTTGTACCTGTTCATGAGAACAGCGTGATGTGTTTCTTCCAAAATATTTTGAGTGATATTGGAGATAATCAATCCATCGCGAATGAACTAAGTACTTACAGTTATCGATTGAAACGCATGAAACAGTTTCTCGATACTGCGAACCGACATACCTTGTTTTTGATCGATGAATTTGGAACTGGATCGGACCCTGACTTGGGAGGAGCTTTAGCAGAATCCATTTTCGAAACGATCTATTCTAAAAAGAGCTTTGGGGTAATTACGACGCATTATGCCAACATCAAGCTAAAAGCTGACAAGCTTCGAAATGCTCGCAACGGATGTATGTTATTCAACACCGAAACCTTGGAACCGCTGTACAAGTTGGATATTGGTCAACCGGGAAGTTCGTTCACATTTGAAGTTGCCAAGATTAATGGAATACCTGACGAACTCATTGAAGATGCTAAGTCGAAACTAGACGACAGAAAAGTAAAGATGGATCAACTTCTGAACGCATTGCAGAAGGAGAAGAACTATCTATCACGCCTGAATAAGGAGCACATTGAAGCGCAAGAAACTGCCCAAGAAGCGTTGAACGAGTATACGGATCAGAAAGAGTATTACGAACGAAAGATCAAGGAAATGCGTTCGAAACAGACCTCTAACGAAGCCTTGATTCGCATGGGCAAGAAGATGAAAACCTTCATTGACCGGTACAACACTCGCTCACGAAAAAAGACCATCAATCAACCTTTGTTGGAGGAAGTTCGGAAGTATCTCGCCGTAGAGCGCACGAAAGCCGAGGAAGCAAAAAATGCCGAAAAACTGAAAGCGGCAGCAGCGAAGAAGTCTACTTCAAAACGGAAAAAACGTCCTGCGAAGGAGAAAGATCCCTACAATCGTGATAAGATTAAAGTAGGGTCAAAGGTGAAGCTCATAGCCACCAAACAATCGGGTACAGTGGAGGAAATCTCAGGAAATACCATGACTGTTACTTTCGGGTTCGCTAGAATGAAGGTGGAGAAGAACAAATTGCAGTGGATACAGTGAGAGAATTAGTAAGAGGTCAGAAGTGAGAAGCGAAAGGTGAAACTTCTTCTCACTGATTACTTATCCCTTATCTCTCAATGAAAAAGAGGGACTCGCCACTCGAACAATCTGTTCAAAACGAAGCCCCTCTTTTGCTTACTACTACCTAAAAAATCATTAACTGATTTACTCTACTATTTTATTAGATACACGCACTTCAGAAAACGCTGCATACCAACCAATTTATTTTTCATTGAATGCTTTCAAGTCTCGTGTATTCTTCTGAACAGCAATGGCTGCAAAGAGAGCGAGTGTAAACGACATGCCGTAAAATCCTTTTTCACTGAGCTCGATATCGGCATTTCTCAATCCAACTACCAAAAGGATAATCGATGTAATTGTGGTGAACCAGCTAATTCCATAGTAGATATCTGTTACGGGAATTCCTTCTGATTTGTCTCGCACACATTTTTGAACAGAAATCGCAGAGAATAACCCAAACAAAAGAATGGTAAAATAGTATCCCTTTTCATTCAACCACATATCTGCGTTCCATAGTCCAACACAATAAGAGATCATTCCTGCTCCAAGTGCCACCCACGATGCACCTATAAAGGCTGGTGTTGGTTTAAAGCCCGTCGATTCCTTTTTCTCTTCTTTGATTTCTTCCACGTTAAAAACTTGCTCTTTCATAACTCATGTTTTTAGGAACAATTGTTCCGGTTTGATGATTCAAAGGTGTTAGGAAATCTTGTCGAGAAAAATTCACTTTTTTCCATTATATTACAACCTAAAAACTACAATAAACA
Organism: bacterium; assembly: GCA_024742305.1. Lineage (GTDB taxonomy): Bacteria > Bacteroidota > Bacteroidia > Flavobacteriales_D > Crocinitomicaceae > UBA4466. The sequence goes on from JANSYQ010000025.1 coordinate 10,047, forward strand.
TACTATTACTCTATTTTTCAACCATTTATATCAATTTATAATTACTACTTATTAATGCTAAACGATTTAATTTCTATCATGACTCCGAGTGACAAAGAGCAATTTCTGCGCTTTCTATCGGAAAGAAATCGACGAAAAGAAGGGCGAAGTTTAGCGCTATTCAAAGCACTCTCGAAAGGGAGAGAACCATCGTTAAAAGTTGAGTTAGGAAGCAACGCCTATAACGTTCTTAAAATGCGATTGACGAACACCCTGAGTGAATTTTTATCTATGCGCGTATTTGAGGGAGAACTCACTTTAGAGTCTCAAATTATTCGGCTACTAGCATTGGCAAGAAAAATGTTGCAGCTGGGGAAATTAGCATCGGGCAGAAAACTATTGATCAAGGCAGAAAGCAAAGCCATCGAGATTCAACACTACACCCTGCTGAACGAAATTTATCATTCACTCATTGAAATATCTCACGAAGCACCTTTTGTAGAGCAACAAGAGCTTATAAACAAACTCGAAGCAAATACGCACAACTTTTTACTACAGGAACGACTAAACCTTGTCTTCGCGAGAGTGAAAAGGGCATTCAAGGAAGGAGAGCAAGGCAAACAACAAGTAGACTTGAATGCACTTGTTCAAGAAAACTTTTCGAAATATGGGATTTCCGAGTCCAATGGATTCCGGCTTAAATCACTGTATCAACTTGCAACCATTCTTGATTATGCTGCAGCACAAACGAGATCATACCACGCGATAGAATTGTTTTTCGCTGACAAAATTGAACAATTGAGTTCGGAAGAAATTAACAACGAACGCAATCATTTGTATCATATTGACCTACTCTATTTATTAGCAAACATTCACTTCCGTCAGCGTTCCTTCAAACTAAGCATGCAGTATTTGGATAAGATGCACAAGCAGTTACACGCTTTCGACGGTAAATTTTATCAGGATCGAATTGTGAAGCACCAGCTTTTATTGGCACTGAATCAGAATTTTCAGGGCGATGCTGCATCTGCCTTAAGCACTTTGGATCAAGTTCAATTCAGTTCCAAGGAAGACACTCTAGAAAAGCTGCAAGTAGACCTTACACACGCAATGATTCTCGCGCAACAAGAACGGTACAATGAGGCTCGAACGATCCTCAAAAAGCACTATCGAACAGATAGTTACTACAAACGAATTGCTGGATTGGAATGGCTGGTAAACAAACGTTTCTTGGAGATTGTCTTACAAGTGGAGTTAGGAAATTTGGATTTTGCTTATGGGCAAATTGACAATTTTTTACGACAACAGAAAGACTTTTTTAGCGATCCAGCAAACGAACAAATCAAACCTTTTCTAAAAGTTTTCAAACAGTATCTGAACCAGCCAAACATCATTCACACCGATGCATTTCATCAGCAGATCGAACGTACAATCCCATGGAAAGAGGCGCGCGAAGAAGACATCTTTTTTATGAGTGTTTACGGTTGGTTCAAGGCGAAAATGTTGAACGAAAAAGTGTATAACACCACGCTAGAATTGATCCACTAATAAGAGTCAGAACATCCCGTTTGAAACTAAAGTCTATCCACACGAACTACCGTCGGCTCTCCCGGCAAGCCCGTTACCTTAACCACGTAGTAGTCCTCTCCAGTTTCAATAATTTTAAATGTGAGAATTTCGTCACCTACCACACCCTCGGGATCATCAATCTTGACAGGAATCAATCGATACGTGCAATCATCAATCCAAACTATTCGGTCTTTTAGCTTCGTTACTTCTCCAGTATTCGGATTGGTCACCTTCTCTTTCTGATACTTGCGAGTTCTCGTGATATAGGCATCTCCGTATTCAGGACTTCGAAGAACAAATTTGCCCGTTTTATACGACTCACAATCCACCTGACCCCATGCCGTAGTAGTACAAATAAGCATAACAGCGGCGGTAAAAATTTTCTTCATGTGCAGCACTTCTCCTCGATTAGATGAGTCAACAAGGTAAGAAATAAAACACATCCATTGCAATGGAGATTTGCGTACTTTTGCAGCTAATGAGCCTGTTAACGCCAAATACGAATAGCATTTCCTCTTTCGAAGAGAAGGGGCGTTTTCTAATGGCTTGGCGCCTGTGCATCTTGTTCTTTCTAGTTTTTACGGCATTGGCTTTTGTATTTCGAGAGATCTTGCTTGAAACAGCAATTGTATACGCGGCTGTTGACGCTATTGCCTTGGGGATTATGTACTTCCTATACAAAACGAAGAAAAGCCGATTTGCCTTTTGGATTTACACCGTAGCAGGAAGCATCATTGCGCAATTCACACTCAATACCATTTTGGACTCAGCTCATTTTGGAGATTTACTTTGGATCATTTCCACCATACTTTTTGCTTTTGTTGGGTTAGGCAGAGTTCCGGGTATGATTTTCACTGCTTTACATGCCATCGGACTCGGATATTACGTAGCCTTTAATTTGAATCCTCACTTTTTTGAAGTACGAATTCACAATACTGGAGACAAACTTGCCCTCTATTTAGAGATTCTTCTGGCCTTCACAACTATCGCCTACTTGTTGAATCAGTATGTGGTATTTCAGCAATACGCTAAGAAGCAATTACAGGAGCTGAACACGAGTTTGGAAGAACAAAATCAAGAAGTACTACTAAAAAACAAAGAGAACATTACATTGGTGAAAGAGGTACACCATCGCGTGAAGAACAACCTTCAGATCATCATTAGTTTACTACGAATGCAACGCTCCGAAATTGAGTCAGAAGAGGCACAAAAACAATTTAGCGTGGCGATCAATCGCATTCTCACTATGTCCATGATTCACCAAAAACTTTATCAGGAAAAGGAACCATCAAAAATCAATATTCGCGACTATCTCCAAGACTTGACTGCGGAGCTGGTTTCCTTGTCAGAAGAACGTATTTCCGTGCGAGTGAACTTGGAAGCAAACAATGAATTTGCAGACTTGAAAACAATCGTCCCTCTCGGACTGTTGATCAACGAACTAGTGGCAAACTCAATGAAGCACGCCTACCAAGGAGCATCTGAAGGCGCAATCAATATGCAACTATCCAGCGATGCTCAAAAAGGCTGTCTTTTGTTGAATTATTGGGACGACGGTAAGTGGCTCGAACCGAAAAAAGAAAATGGCTTCGGACTGGAGTTAATCGACATTCTCACTGAACAGATGGAGGGGACATTCACGAGAGAAGGAAGTCGATACTCTTTTGAAATTCCACTGGAACAGTAAAGAGAGAAAGTGTGAGTGTGAGTTTGAGAGCGAGAGAGACTGATTGGAGGATAAATTTCTAGATAACTCGCCTGCCGGCGGTCAGGAAGGTAATGATGTATTTTTTTTCACCACAATGGCACAAAGAGCACTAAGAAAGGTAGGTGAAAATTACTCGAGAGAGCACATGATTATGACGAAATCATAATCCATAATGTACTTTAAACGTCCTGGGCTTGAAACTATTCTACGTGTGTCCTGTGCCTTCTTGGTAGATGTACAACTACGTAGTTCTTGTCTACACCGAGGCAATTACCCACTGGAGAGAGATCAACGCATAGCCCTTTTGTAGAGAAGGTACGCAAGTCCAGCGAAGGTAACGTTGGGAATCCAAACTGCGAGATATGCCGGGAAGCCTAGGTTTGTTGCTGCAACGCTAGTAACTTTCATCGCGAAGATGTACATGAAACTTATCAAAATCCCAATGGCTAGACCAATGCCTATTCCCCCGCGTCGTTTTCTGCTAGCCACCGAAATTCCGATTAGTACCAAAACGTAAGTCGCAAAGGGATAAGAAGTACGTTGGTACAATTCGATTTCGTACAACGGAACCATAGATGAACCCTTAACGCGCTCCCGTTCAATAAACTCTTTCAATTCAAAATAAGGCATGGTTTCGGCCACGTTCTCGCGTTTCGCAATTTCCGACATACGGAATTGGAAGGTTGTGTCTTTTCGCAGTCCATCACGAATGATGTCATTGGTATCGCCGTGAATTCGTTCGTAGTAATTCCGTAGCACCCATTTATCTGTTCCCGGGATATTTTCCGCAGTTTCCGCCTTGATAAAATAAGACACCCCAAGACCCGTTTCATCTTCCTGCTCCAAAACAAATCCCACAGCCCTGTCTGTTCGTGAGTCATAAGATTTAAAATGAACAATTTGTCCACCGGGGTACTCAGCGTGATAGGTATCGATAATCATGACTTCACGGTAGTACTTTTCCTCAAAATCTAAGCGCAATCGATTGGTGTTTGGGATGACAAAATGATTCAGGATAAGCGAGATTAACATCAGTAGTGTAGCAGAAATCATGTAGGGTCGGACAAATCTTCCGAAGGGCTTTCCACTATTTAGAATGGGAATAATCTCTGTATCCCGCGCCATTTTCGCCGTGAACCAAATCACACTGATAAAAATGATCAGAAACGAGAACATGTTTCCGAAGTAGAGAATGAAACTGATGTAATAATCAAACACAACCTCTTGCCAGGTAGCGTTTCGCTCTAAGAAATAGGAGAGTTTTTCAGAAATATCAAAAACGATGGACAAAAGCATCACCACCCCAAAAATGAAGAAGAACGTTTGCAGAAAACGTTTGATGATATATTTGTCTAAAATGGATAACATTTAGAGTCTATTGCTCAATTTTGGCACCATTTGATCCTTCCAAGTAGCGAAATCTCCAGCCAAAATGTGTTTTCTAGCCTCTTTCACTAACCACAAATAGAAGGATAAATTGTGTATGGTGGCAATTTGAATGCCCAAATTTTCCTTCGCTCGAATCAAATGACGCAAATAAGCCTTGCTGTACGCAGCATCAACATAAGCAGTTCCGTTCGGATCAAGCGGTGAGAAATCCTTCTCCCACTTCTTATTTTTAATATTGATGATTCCCTCTGAAGTGAACAACATTCCATGACGAGCATTTCTTGATGGCATCACGCAATCAAACATATCAATTCCCATAGCGATGCACTCCAAAATATTGACCGGTGTTCCAACACCCATTAGGTAGCGCGGCTTCTCCTTTGGAAGAATACCACAAACGTGCTCGGTCATTCCGTACAATTCTTCATCGGGCTCACCCACTGAAAGCCCGCCAATGGCATTTCCAATAGCATCATGAGAGGCAATCGTTTCAGCGGATTCCGTTCTAAGATCTTTGTAAACACTCCCTTGAACAATTGGGAAAAGTGCTTGTTCGTAACCGTATTTCGGTCCATTTTTCTCAAATTGATTGAAACATCTTTTCAGCCATCTGTGTGTCATGTGCATGGAGCTTTTCGCGTACTCGTAATCGCAAGGATACGGTGTACATTCGTCGAATGCCATAATGATGTCCGCTCCGATACTGCGCTGAATATCGATGGCTTTTTCCGGGGAAAAGAAGTGGTAACTTCCGTCTACGTGTGATTGAAAACGAACCCCTTCCTCGGTGATTTTTCTCGCTCCGGCTAATGAGTACACTTGATACCCTCCACTGTCAGTCAAGATCGGGCGGTCCCAATTGATAAACTTATGCAATCCTCCAGCTGGTTCAAGCACCTCAAGGCCAGGACGTAAAAACAAGTGATACGTGTTACCAAGGATTATCTGAGCCTCAACGGTATCTTTTAATTCGTGTTGATGCACTCCTTTCACGCTTCCCGCAGTTCCCACAGGCATAAAAATTGGCGTTTCAATCACACCATGGTCCGTATGTAACTCACCGGCTCTCGCGTTAGATTTTTCGTCGGTGTGAAGTAAGTCGAAGTGCATAAATTTGTTGATAATTAACCCGCGCAAAGATAAATGTATTTGAGAAAGCCCGCATCTTTGTACCAAAGTGATTTGAATGCTCAAATTTCTGCCCGAATTTCATGACGACTGGAGCACCTATCTCTTCTTTGGATTTTGTGGGATTGCTTTTTTGCACCTACTTTTCATGTTCTTGGTCTATGCTCGTTTGGCTTTTCATCGTTCGTCAAAAGAGCAACTGAGCGATACACTTCCACCTGTTTCTGTAATAATTGCCGCAAGAAACGAATCAGACAATTTGTACAAGCACCTCCCCTTTATTCTTGAACAGAAATACCCGGAGTTTGAAGTGATCGTGATCAACCATCAAAGTATGGATGACTCGCAATATATTTTGGATGCATTTTCGCGGCAGTACAAAAACCTTCGGGTGATCGAAGTTGAGCGTAATAAACATTTGAAATACGGAAAAAAACTACCGCTAACTATAGGAATCCGTGGTGCGAAATACGAACATCTCTTGTTCACGGATGCGGATTGCAAACCAGCTTCCAATAATTGGATCCGTAGCATGGCGAGTCGATTCAGTGACAAAAAACAAATTGTTCTTGGGTATGGCCCATATCGCCGCGAAAAAGGGATGCTCAATCGCTTCATTCGCTTCGATACGGTGTGGATCGCGATGAATTACTTCTCTTTTGCGAAAGCGCGCTTACCTTATATGGGAATTGGACGAAACATGGCATATACAAAGACAGCCTTCAAGGAAGCGAATGGTTTCAAGTCGCACTATGCGCTGTCCTCAGGGGATGATGATTTATTTATTCAGGATGCTGCCAAAAAACGCAACTACACCATCAATATTGATCCGGATTCTTATTGTTACTCGGACGGTGCATCTACTTGGGAAAAGTTGTTTCGACAGAAATCAAGACACTATACTACCACTGAAAAATATCGGGTTATTAAGAAATGGATGTTAGGAATCTATCCCCTTACCCTGTTAATCTTTACCGCATCCTTCGTTATTTTGTGCTTTGACCGCAATTTCCTTTGGTTATCACTTGCAGTGTATCTGTTTGTATTTATTTGGAAATGGATCATTTTAGGCAATGCCTTCAAGAAATTGCGAGCGACCAAATTTATCGCGTGGCTGCCAGTGTTAGATGTTGTTTACGCTATCGTAACACCAATTTTCTACTACACCAGCGATAAGAGCGACACAAAAAAATGGTGAATAAAGATCACTTATCGGACAAAGCGCAACAGGACCTAGAGCTTGTAGAACGCGCCATCAACGGAGATCAATCTGCTTACGCGACCCTTATGGATCGATATCGTGAATCCATTTATTTCATGATGTTGAAGATGGTGAAGAATACCGATGACGCGGATGACTTAACGATTGAGGCGTTTGGGAAGGCCTTCAGACGATTGGAACAATATTCACCGAGCTACGCATTCTCAACGTGGCTCTTCAAGATTGCATCCAACAATTGCATTGACTTCATTCGCAAAAAGCGCATCAAAGTAACTTCAATGGATACAGGCATCCAAACCGGAGATGGCGAGCACATTCAAATTGATGCGAAAAGCAATACCCGCGATCCGGAAGAAACCATGGAACACAAACAGAAGGTGGTGATGATGCGCGAAGTGGTTGCCAAATTAAAACCGCGTTATCGCATTCTTGTGGAGAAACGTTATTTCGAAGAATTGAGCTACGAAGAGATTTCAGAGGAACTCAATTTACCTCTTGGAACCGTGAAAGCACAATTATTTCGAGCCCGTGATTTCCTTGCTAATATGATGGAAAAAACCAAAGACACCATCTAATGGAAGGCATCGAATTGATTCTTCATTATTTCCCAAATCTTACGCCAAAACAACGCTCACAATTTGAGGCTTTGGAAGACTTATATCACGATTGGAACAGCCAAATCAATGTGATTTCTAGAAAGGATACTGATAACTTTTACGAACGACATGTCTTGCATTCTCTAGCCATCGCCAAGGTGATGCAGTTCAAGAATGGATCGAAGATTTTGGACATCGGAACGGGCGGAGGATTCCCGGGAATTCCATTGGCAATTTTGTACCCCGAATGCGATTTCCTATTAGTCGATTCCATCGGTAAGAAAATCAAAGTTGTCAACGAAGTCGCAAAGGCGTTAGAACTAACGAATGTCCGCGGTGTTCATGAGCGTGCTGAGAAAATTAACGAACAATTCGACTTTGTTGTGAGTCGTGCAGTTACAGCGATGCCGAAGTTCATAAACTGGACGAAGGGCAAATTTCTAAAAGAGAATAAAAACGACTTCAAGAACGGAATTTTGTATCTGAAGGGAGGCGATTTATCAGAGGAAATGGCTCCGGTAAAGAAGGCAGTCCAATACTTTGATATTCCTGATTTTTTCAAGGAGGAGTTTTTCGAGACGAAGAAGGTGGTGTACGTGAGGAATTGATTCGGAATTCTGTTATTCAAAAGTTCTATAATTCTAGAATTATTGAAACATACAATTGTGCAGTTGTACATTTTACTAAAAATGAAATTAGACAAATGCCTAATTACCAAATGTTAAATCTCTAGGAATAATTCACAGGAAATCGTAATTTCTTTAGTTAATAAAATGTCAAACCCAATCTTCATTGCTGGCACTCCCGAACGCAAACAGTTCCTAAAAGAACTCAATGCAACAGCAAGGTACACAGGAGAAGTCTTACACGCCGAAGAGCTGACACCTACACGGGAACGACAACTACGCAAGTACTTCCACAAGACTTACAAAATGCTCCATCGAATTGCCGATTTAGAAAACGGCATCAACAACAACTCGTTCAAGTACGGTTACGGAGGAAAAGTATTGGTTCGAAAAGTGCTGCTTCAACTGAACGTGATTGAAAAATTACCGCCCATTTCGAAAAAGAAACAGTATCGTTTACTTCTCCACAAAGAAGAATTGGACCTTGAACTGGTTTCGAGAATTATAGTAGAAGTATACCTCATTAGAAACGAAGTCGAACCGATTTGACAAAAAAAATAGCCCAACCGGGCTACTTTCAGAATTAGAGAAATTTATACTTGGAGTATTGGACCTAGTCCAGTTTGTACTTGCGGAAAAATGCATCCCAGTCCCAAATGAAGTTTTCTACTACTTCATCCATACGCTTTAAGAAAAGCGGGTTGGGCGCTTGCATTCGTTTAAAATATTCATCTTGATAGTTGTACAACGTGTACTTATCAAAAATCGCTTTCGACATTGCGTAAATCATATTCTTCGAAGGATGATTCAAACGCCACATCAAATTTTTGTAATCTTTCAAGAGTTGCTTGAACTCTCCTACCTCCATTTCATAAACGCGCGCCAGCTTCTCGTACACGATTACCTCTACACGGTTCGCTTGCTCCGGTTCAAAGGCGCTTTCCAAAAACGAAAGATTTCCAACAATTACCACAAGCGAGAACTCGTAGCTTTGGCTGGGAGAAACGTTTGGAGACGTCACAAAAGCAGGATCATCGTTGATGAGCTCAGCAATGACGGGGAATCCCTCATCAATGGTCTTGAACAAACCGTTAATGAAAACATTCGCTAGTTTATCGTCAGATACTTTTTTCCTGAGAATCGTTCCGAACATGGATTAAGGTTGAATTATACACACAAAGTTAACAAAGGCTTAACCTCGGATTCGGGGTGTGAAAAATACGTTATCCACATTTTTTTCAACAGTTTTCCACATCTCCCTCTGACACTAAGCTAGAACCGCTCATCGAACTTTCTGTCAGGTTCACTCAATTTACTGAACAAATACCCGGGTAAGTTGTACCTTTACAGGAAATTTCAATCAGTACTGCATGAAGCGTAGTCAAATCATTCTTTTAGGCATTGCCGTAGTTCTTTCAGGGATCATCTACATCCCTATCGCGATGAACGCCAAGAAGTATGAAAAGCAAACAAAAGAGGAAAATAAAATTGTAGAGGTTCCTACGACAATAGTGGAGAACCAGCAACATGATATTCCTATGAGTTCATACGGACAAGTGGCACCCAACACGGAGTTGATGGTGTCTTTTGAAGTGCAAGGAAAACTGGTACAGGGAGATAAACGGCTGAAACCAGGAGTCTCCTTCCGAAAAGGTCAATTACTTTACAAAATCGACGCTACGGAGACACTACTTTCCATCAAGTCGAGAAAGATGGCGCTCGTTGGCGTTATTAATCAAAATTTGCCGGATATCGCTCTAGATTTCCCTGGGCAAGTGAAAAAATGGGAAACTTTTGTGGCTGCAATGATTGGCGATGCTACCATTCCTGAACTACCGACAAAAATGTCGAACAAAGAATTTAGATTTTGGTCCTCGCGAAATGTTCTCACGGAATACTACAGCATTGCCTCGTTGGAAGAGCGCGTGAAGAAGTACTATTATTTCGCCCCCTTCTCCGGAACTGTAACAGAAATCTACTCAGAGCCCGGATCCATTGTAAATCCCGGAGTGCAAATCGCAAAAATTGCAAGAACGGGTGAGTTTGAATTGAAAGTACCGGTTGCGCTGAGCGATTTGGAATACTACAAAAAGCAAAAAACAGCACGCTTTACGAATCCCGAGGGTGACTTGATGGCAACGGGAAGTATTATTCGCATTTCAGATGTTGTCAATCAACGCACACAATCTGCCGATATCTATTATTCAGTAAAACCAGAAGAAGGAACACAAATTTACAACGGTCTGTACCTCAACGTTGAAATCGACTTCATTCCTGAAATGGAGATGATGGCATTACCGCGAAGAGCCGTTACTGATGGAAAAGTCCTCGTCTTGGAAGGCACCAAACTATCCTACGTTGATGTTTTGCAACAAAATCGGAAACCGGATACCGTATACGTAACCGGACTTCAAAACGGCCAGGTGGTTGTTACCGAGCAAGTAGGTGCACCAAGCGATGATATCATTTACGAATCTGTTCCAGACACGAAGCAGAAATGAGAAAATTAATTCAGTTTTTCATTGATCGACCGATTTGGGGTAATGCGTCCATCGTGATTATTATCATGTTCGGACTTTTCAGTTTGTTCACTACCAATCGTTCGTTCTTCCCGGAAGAGGATCCAAAACGGGTGATCATCAGTGTAACGTACCCCGGAGCATCACCTTCGGAAATGGAGGAAGGAATCACCATCAAAATTGAACAGGCCATTCGAGGATTCGATGGCGTGGACGAAATTCGGTCTTCCTCTCAAGAAAACTTTGCGCAAATCACCGTTATCGCAGAAGACGATGCCGACATGGAACAACTCTTCAACGATATTGATAACGCGGTGAACTCCATCAGCTCGTTTCCTGCAGGAACTGAACCTCCAACGATCACAATGCCCAAAGCCTTCGGTATGGGAAGTATTGTGGCGTTTGTAGGAGTTTCGGCAAAGGATGAAAACGCAGATATCGCCGAATTAATCGATGTTTCCAATGAAGTAGAAACGGCACTCCTGAACACCGAGTCCATTACCGAAATCGAAAAAAGTGGGTTCCCGGAGAAGGAAATTGTCATTAGCGCAAAAGAGCAAGAACTGATTCGCTACAACGTCTCTCTTAGTGAGATTGCCCAAGCGATACGCACCAAAAATATCGATATTACCACGGGAGTTGTTCGAGGAAGTATGGAGGAAATGAACATCCGTTCCAACAATCGCTCGACGGATCCTAAGGACATCGAAGAGATTGTACTGCGCACCACGCCGAAAGGAGAACTCATTCATATTGGTGATGTTGCGGATGTTGAAATCACCTACGCCGAGCAATCTCAAACTTCCTTTTTCAATGGAAACCCTTCCACTTCTTTCCAAGTAAAGAAAACACCGGAACAGGATATTTCGGACATCACGGAAGAGCTTCATAAATTCAAGAAGCAGTTCGAAAAGGAGAACCCCGACTACCAATTCAATATTTTCTTTGAATTCAACGGTATGTTGGACGATCGTATTGATCTCCTCACTCGAAATGGAATCATGGGATTGGTACTCGTTCTCTTATTCTTGGGCTTGTTCCTCAACCTCAAATTATCGGCTTGGGTAGCCTTTGGAATTCCATTCTCATTCCTCGGGATGTTCATTTTCGGTGCCATGTACGGCATTACCATTAATATGATTTCCTTGTTCGGGATGATTCTCGTTGTCGGAATTCTGGTCGATGATGGAGTGGTAATTGCTGAAAACATCTTCACCCATTTCGAAAGAGGGAAAAAGGCGAAAGATGCCGCGTTAGACGGAACGATGGAAGTATTGAAACCTGTTTTCACTTCTGTACTTACAACCATAGTAGCCTTTTCCATTCTCTTCTTTGTCGAGGGTATGGAACTTATTAAGGAAATGTCTTTCGTGGTAATTGCGTGTCTAGCCTTCTCTCTTTTCGAAGCATTTATTATCCTTCCGGGACACTTGGGGCATGATAACGTACTTTCTGAAAGTAAAAAAGCGACCTTCTCCTATTTAAAAGGATTCCTCTTTTTGCTTGCTGGCATTGCGGTTATTTTTCTCGGAACACGCTTGATTCCCGATGAATTCTCATTCGCTGGATTCTTGTTCCCATTTGTGTTGATCATTGTTGGTGCTATCGTTTTCTTGATGGGCTTCACGAAGTCTCCTATGGAAAATTTAATTCGCGGTTCAGCGGACAAAGGCATTAAGTTCGTCCGTGATCGTTGGTTTGCCACCACAGTGAAACATGTTGTAGGGAAACGAATCAAAGCGTATTACTTCACTTTCTTCATCCCTTTCCTATTTGTGGTAAGCGCCTTGTACTTGTTCGGATCGGGCATCATCAACTTTACTTTCTTTCCGGATATTCAACCGGATCGCTTCACCATTGAAGCAGCATATACACCGGGAGATAGTGACACGCGAACCAAAGAATTCCAAAAGCGTGCGACGCAAATTTTGTTGGAAGAAAATCAACGCATCAAAGAAGAAACTGGCGACGATCTACTCTCCTATTACATCAGTACGATTGGTGTATCCGAAAGTATTGGTCAATTTGGAAATCATACAGGGATGATCAACGTTTTCTTCGACGGAGAAAATTCGAAAACACCTGTGGATACTTTGATCAATCGTGTGAACCGACGTTTGCGAGAAACACCGCAAGGAAAGTTGGCTCGAAGTCTCTACGTAGGCGGTGAAAAACGCTTCGGAAAACCCATTCAGCTCGGAATTACCTCCTCTAACGACAACAATTTATTGAGTGCACGAGATGAGATCAAAGATTCCCTCGCCAATATGGAAGGAGTCATCAATGTAAAAGATGACATGCCGCTCGGAAAGAATGAAGTGGAGGTGAAATTGCGTCCCGAGGCATCCATTTATGGTTTCTCCGAAGGCGAAGTGTTATCTCAAATTCGTCAGTCTTTCTTTGGCGATGAGGCGCAACGCGTAATTGTTGGAAAAGATGAAGTAAAACTGTGGGTTCGCTTCGATAAACAAGATCGAAATTCACTACTAGATCTGAAACGAATGAAGATTCGAAACTTGCAGGGAACGGAGGTGGAACTTCAGGCCATAGCCGACTTTGAAATGAGTCGTGCGCCGGAAACTTTACGCAGATTGGATGGTCAGCGAATTATCACCATTGATGCTGAAACTACCGATCCCGATATGGTAGCAAACATTAATGAGGCTATTACGAATGAAGTTCTACCGGGGATATACGGCAAGTACCCATCCATTAAAACGGTTCCTCTTGGGCAGGCAAAACGACAAGGAAAAATTGCGGCATCCATGAAAGTAGCTGGATTGATTGGTGTTGTGATCATGTTTATCATCATTACACTTCATTTTAACAGTCTCAGTAATGCCTTCTTAATTATGTTGGTAATTCCTGCTGGATTGGGTGGAGCAATTATCGGACATGGATTGGTCGGGATTTCAATTTCCATTTTCTCGTTCTTTGGAATCATCGCATTGATAGGTGTCTTGGTGAACGACTCCATTGTTTTCTTGGATCGCTACAACGATTTGCTCTTGGAAGGAAAAGATGTAAAAACTGCGGCGGTGGAGGCTGCAAAATCACGCTTCCGTCCTATTCTTCTCACCTCATTAACGACAGTTGCGGGATTGTTACCCATTATGTCGGAAACGAGTATGCAGGCGCAATTCCTTATTCCTGTTGCGGTTTCCATTGCTTTTGGCGTACTGTTTGGGACCATTTTCATTTTGGTCTTTTACCCAGCTGCCATTCTATTTTGGAATGCGGGTAGAATTGGCTTTCAAAATGTAATTCACGGACATTGGAGAATAGTTCCGGCTTCGGTAGAGCCAATTATCCGCAACACGAAACGAAAACAGGGCTTAAGCCGAGAACCGGAGTTTTACACAGATGATGATGAAATCAAACAAATTGAAGAAGATGAAGATCCTATTTAGTCTACTATTTGGAGGTTTCCTATCCTTCAGCGGCTGGTCGCAGCAGGAAATCTCTGTGAACGACGCCGTATTGACTGCGCTACAGAACAACTATGATGTACAGATGGCCGATCTTCAGCAAGTAATTGGTGCCAAAAACAATACATGGAGCGAAGCCGGAGCCTACCCCACGGTAGATATCATCATTGGTCAAAACAATAGTATTCAAGACAATCGGAACAACCCGTTTACCTTTACTCCGGGGGTCATTCTATCGCAAAGTATCAATCCTTCGGTGAATGTCAACTACAATATCTTTACGGGATTCGCCGTGCGTATGTCGAAGGTACGTTTGGAGCAATTAGAAGCCCAAAGCGCCAACAATGCGCAGGCCGTTATGGAAACCGCGGTGCAAGATGTTTTGAAAGCATATTATACCGCAAAACTACACGATGCTCGAACAGACATGCTTCGGAATGTTTACGAGACTTCAAAAGACCGCGTATCGTATTACGAGCTCAAACAAGAGTACAGCAGTGGAAATTCATTGGAACTTATGCAGTTTCGAAACCAAATGCTAACGGATAGTTCCAATTTGATTCTGCAAAAACTATCCTACACCAACTCGGTTCGAAACTTGCTGCTTTTGATGAATGACACGGTCACGGCTGCGGAAGATGTTGTCTTGGTTGACCCGTTTGATATTGGCGAAGTACTAATTGACGCGGATCTTGCTATGGAGTCAATGCTGGAGAACAATCGTAACCTGAAAAATCAATATATCAATGTTGAGCTCCAGCGGACAAATACCGAATTGCAAAAGTCGTTTTTGTATCCGACCTTAAGCTTTCAGTTGGGTGCCAATCCAAGTTGGAACCGTTTTGAAGAGATTCAGGATAACCTCCTAAGTGCTGAAACACAAAATTTGGTGTACTACGGAAACTTTAGTCTGCGTTATTCCCTATTCAATAACTGGAAGAATAAGCGGGCGGTTGAAGTGTCTAGAATTCAAGAGCAAATTGCGGAGATCAGTACGAAGTCCATGGAGGTCACGTTGACGAACACGCTTAAAAACCTGCTCGAATTGTATGAAGTTCGCAATCAACTTGTTGGTATTTCAGAGCAGAACCTTGAATACGCAGAAAAAACATTTGAATTAGCTGAGGATCGATTTGAACGCGGAACGATTAACTCGATTGACTTGGCAACAATTCAATCGAACTATCGAAATGCGTTAATTCAGCACTACGAGAACATTTACAATCGAATGGACACCTATTTGGAAATCTACCGAATGACGGGGCAGCTTTCGGTGGAGTATCCAACTGAGGAATAGGCAAACTTTGGATCTTATTCGCCATTTAACTGCGTTGCTTCTTCGGGGATGGGGAATTGAAAATGATTATCATTAACTTCTTGATGACTATATTCCAATGACTCCTGAACACCATCTTTCCCAAAACGATCCAGTTCTCAAGAAGATCATCGAGCAATTAGACCCTCCCGAATCTCAGAATTCAAATTCGGTTTTTTCACGACCTCATTGCGTGCATTATTGAGCAGCAAATTCCTTATCGAAGTACAAAAAAGACTTTTGAGAAATTGTTGAGAAAGGCTGATTTGGACGTAATTACTCCCGATAACTTTGAGGTTTTTGAGCGAGAAGCCCTTTCTGATATCAAACTTACCGAGAGTAAAGTGGTGACTTTGCATCGCATTCTTAGCATTTGGCATGAATTACCAAACGATTGGAAAAATTTATCCGAAGAAGAAGTACGCAGTGCCTTGAAAGAAATAAAAGGAATCGGACCATGGACAATTGATATGATTCTGCTGTACACGTTGGAGCTCCCTGACATATTTCCCGCTGATGATTATCATTTGAAAATTATCATGACGCAATTGTATCAGCTTGACCCAAACAGTAGATTAAAATCGCAAATGAAGGAAGTGGCAGAAAAATGGTCTCCTTACCGTTCTCTAGCTACGCGATATTTGTTGGAATGGAAAAAATTTAATCAATTGAAATAGGGCTGTGGCCTACTGCTGGATTACAATTGCTAAATTTCAGGAAATTCATTTAACGCAAAAATGCGTTTAAGTATTGATTCATTTATTAGTATTTGCAAAAATTAAAGTGTAATTTAATGTAGTGTGTGTAAATTTGAAATCACTCTTACTACCCTTCCTCATTATCCACTTCTACTCGAACGGGCAAAACGATTCTCTTTTGCCAAATATTGAAGCTGGTTACCAATACTATACTTATCAAATCAATAATCCTCCAGGCCAACAATGGCAATTTTTCCATTTAAGTACGTATAATTTTAATTTACAAGACACTCTAACAATTTTCACATCCGCACCTGTGGGGCAAATAGCCATGGATGGAAATAAAGTATACGCGAAAATCGAATACTTGAACGGCGAACTTGATGGCGATTATTCCCAAGATTTTCATCTTTTATATGATTATGATTTGCAAATTGGTGATACCGCCTACCAAAAAAACGGTTACCCTCCTGCAATTTTACAGAGTATCACAAGTTTTGATATGGATGGTCACTTGGTCCCGCACTTTCATTTTTCAAATGGCGATAGCTGGATTAAGGGAATTGGCAGTACGAAACACCCTTTCTTTCCATTTGTTAGTGAGTTTGAAATTAGCTATTTATACTGCTCTTCTAGCGGATATTATTTGGGTGACTTCCCATTAGACTTCTATTCTTACTACCCAGGAAACACACATCCATATTGCCAATTGAACTTGGAAGAAAATCAAAAAGAAACCGACATTGTAATTGCTCCTAATCCGACGTCCACAGTTTTGAGTGTTATCAATGAATCCCCAGACAGAATCGAAATTTACACAATGGACGGAAAGTTACTAAAGTCCAATGCTAAGAGAGATCAAATCTCTGTGCAATCTCTTTCAAAGGGACTATACTTGGCAAAGGTATGTACGAATAACAAATGGTATACCTTCCATTTTCAGAAAAAATAAAAAAGCCCAACGTCTCCGCTGGGCCTTTGCTTTACTTGAACTGAGTTATTTTACCACGATATGCTTGTTGGCAACCCCCATTTCTGATCGAAGAATCAGGTTATAATGACCAGCAGCCAAATGGGAAACAGGAATCTCCACTCCTACTTCACTGTCTATTGAAGTTTCATACACAAGCTGTCCAACCACGTTGCGAAGTTCAATAGTTACTCCACCTTCCGGTAAGTTTTGAATACGAACAACATCCTCGGAAGGATTTGGGTAAATTAACAAGGCATCCACCCAATTTTCGGTCAAACTAGAAGTGTTTTGTTGAACTACCACTGAATCACAGAATGTATCTGAAGAACAAGAGTTCGTAACGGTTAAACACACTTCATACTGCCCCGGAGCGGTGTACGTATGATTTGGATTCTGCATTGTAGACGTGTTTCCGTCCCCAAAGGTCCAACTCCATGAAGTTGCCGGATCACCTTGAGAGGTAGATGCATCTGTAAAATCAACCGCTAGGAAATTGGCACTGAAATTCAAATCGGCAGTAACAGGTGAACATGCGGGAGAAATATGTAGCCCCATCGCTGGAATCCTCAACATTCCAAACCCTTGATCAACTAGAATCTCCGTTCCACCACCATCTATCAAGTGCAAGAAGCTTGGCTTTTCATTCGTGTAGAAGAAGTTCATTCCATAGTTCACTGAAGATGCACAAGCAATCCAAGGCATGGCTGTAGATCCAAAAGAAGTCAATCCATTTTCAGCTGCCACCATGGAAACAGTAGCTACGTAGATTTTGTTATCCTGCATTTCATAACCCGCTGCCATGGTTGTAACGTCCGTCAATTGGGTAGACTGCATGATATTACCACCGACTGATGCCGTCACGTTAGTGAGCGTATCGTACCCAAGTGCCACTAGCGTTAATTCAGACATATCATCAATCGTTAAGCTGGCGTTCACATCGTTCCACTCATAGTAGCGGATCGTGTAGTTTATATCTGAAGCACCCGCATAATTTCCCGGAATATAGAATCCTTGAGAAATAGAGTCCAGTTTCAGGTTATTCGTTCCCATATTGGAGAACTCGAATGTCGAACCAAACTCAAATGTCGACTGTGTTCCTCCTGGAAATACTTGCGTTTCTATCAGCGGTAATCCATTTTGGTCGCGCTGCACTTTTGATGCATACGTATCATCATTAATTGTGAAGAACTCTTCAAGAGTATCGTTCATAGTATTCGCATCATTCCAATGGTCCACAACATATAAAACGCGGTATTCGCCCACTGTAGCCCAACTCACATCGGATAGCGTGTCTGTAAGCTGAACACTTGAAACGTAATCGAAGGTTGGAATTTCAATCGTATCAGAGTGAACGGTTGTCCAAACTCCTCCATTATCTCTTTGAATGTGTGCGATTAAGTCATTTTCTAAAAAAGAGATATTTTGCGCAACTCCGCCACCTTCATTTTGAACAACAGCACCGAATGTAAAGTCTCGCGGATTGGTAATTCCACTGATAGGCATATGACGGTTGTTCATTATTTGCACTTGGTTCATTTGATCTGCTATGACACCCGAACTTATATTGTTTGCTGCAATTGTAAGGTCTACACTTGGTCCTGATTCAATCGTTACATCATCCACCATCGCGTAATAATAATCGCCGTTAAATCGGAAACGAATACGACATTGCGTGAGGTTTGGTACACCTAAAAAGGCATTAGTAAAAAAATTGGAAACCCATCCTTCCACGTGGTTATTTCCGCTGGGTAGATCTGCCGCAATAGACTCTTCTAACCAAGTTGCACCATCATCTGTTGAAACACTAATGGTGAAATCATTCACGCTAAACTCTCTCCATTTGCTCCAAAAACGAACGGCGATTACTGAATCCGTGTATCCAGTTAAATCAATTCGAGGAGAAACTAACCACCCTTCATGCGCAGCCGGAGAACTTCCCGTTCCAAAAGCTCCAGCGGTACCTCCATTATCCATAAAGTCTGAATCGAAAATTGCCGCTCCATTTCCAACCGTTGGAGATTGCATGGCAGGTTCAGATCCCCAGTAAGCACCTTGAGAAGTACCCGTCATGGTTTGGGTCCAATAAGCGTTTCCTGGAGTTACAGACCCCGACGATTCTGAAACCGTCAACGCTGTCCAAGATGTTGGCGAATAGCTAGAAGGTGTTGTAGATTGAATAAATCCATTTTGAAATTGTCCTTCGGCTACACCAACAACTGCTTCAGCACCCCAAATTTTTGTGAATGCTTTGGTTTGTGCGTGTTGTATTGGTTTTTTAATTGGCTGATCGCTTGCACTGTGTTCTTTGTGAATTTCTGCTGCTTGCTGCCCCAAAATAGGCAGTGTCATTCCGAAGACCGACAAAGCAATTAAGGTAATTTTTTTTCTCATATTTCTTGTATTTAGCATGACTAAACTACATGAGATTTGACTGCATTACCTTGAATTTGTCATGAAACGGGTATTTTTTGTTGTGAATAAGATAGCTCGCGACAATTACCTTCGAACTCATTGCTCAAAAACTAATTTTCGGAGACTTTCACGTTCTTGTTTTAGGGTTTCCACATCGCTTTTTCTCTTGCGCATGAGAAAGATGTATTTGCGCTTGAAGGAGATGTGTCTGTAATACTTTACGTAGTAATAAGCGAATAAACCGCTCAATGGCATGGAAAAGAAATACGCTACTTTCCACCAAAAGTGTCCTTCTAGCCATGGACCGAGTCCGATTAAAAAGCTCGTATACACCAATGGGTATAGCACCAAACTAAACAACACTGAAACGGGCGCATGATATTCGACGTCGTTCACCATTTTCACCACGAGAAAATCAACGAGCTTGTATTGAACAAAATTGTGAACCATACCGAAGACGAACAGTGGGAAACCAATCAGCATCACAAAGAAGGAGGATACCAACTGCCGAACAAATAAGGACGTTCTATACTTCCTATCCAAGAAATCCGATTTGATGTGCAAGTGCTCAATTCTTATTTTCAAACTCTCTACTAGAAGAGCAATCTCTCTGATTTTCCAAGGTTGTGACACTCGAATAGCGTTCATTTGAGCAAATACTTCCCGCATTTCTTTCACGTCTCGTTCCACACCTTTCTCGGGCGTTTTGATATATTCCGAAGAAAGCAAGTCAACGATTCCTTCCACCAACTTCTCCTCTTCCTTACTTTCAGAGTTAACGAGCAGTCGAGTCATTCCAATGCGAATTTCTTCTGTTAACTTCCTAGCAGCTTTTAATGAGTCTGATTGAAACAAATCAACGTAGGGCTTCGGGTCAATGGGAGCACCAATATTAGCTAAAACGGAACTTCTGAATTTTTCAGGCTCCGTATAATTCAGTCCAATTGGGATGATTTGCAGTCCGAGTTGCTTGTTATTTCTAACCTCGGTTTGCAACGCGATTCGCGCCGATCCTGATTTTAGTTTTCGTAAAAGTCGTTCCTTGTAACTGTTTCCTTCTGGGAAAATAACCAAAGTCTTTCCTTCTTCCAGCAAGCGATAACAAGCCTCGAAGGAGTCGAGGTTAGAAACTCCGTCAATTTTCGCATCCGATTTACGGTTTACCGGAATCATTCCAAGGCTTCCGAGCACCCAGCGTTTGAACCGTGTATTGAAGAAGGTTCCTTTCGCCATGTAGTAAATGCGCTGATTACAAATATGACCGATCATCCAGGCGTCCATCAGCGTGTTCGGATGGTTTGCCAAAATGATTTTAGGTCCACGCGTTTCCAAGTGCTCACGACCGATTACCCGAATTTGTCGGTAAAACAGGCGAATTCCCACCCCAACAATAATTTTCAACAATCGGTACAACATTTTCGGCGTTTGAGCACTGGATGGCAATATCGAAATATTTCCATAAAGCTTTAATCATTCCAAAGCAAAATATTCAATGTAGAGGAGTACGAATAACCACTATATTCATCAAATCGTTTTGTTGTATAAAGGTATCCTCCTTGAACACTCCAAATCACCCTTTTCAAGGACAGAAGTTGAATTCCTGCCGATGGTGTAAAGTGCATGGAAGAAAAATCACGCTGAAACAATCCCCCCAATTCAAGTCCGAAATACGGAATCAAATACTTGCGTTTTATTTTAGACTCGAATGATAAATTCAATCCTGTATTTACAAAAAAGATGTCTTTCGCATCGCTATTGTCACTTGCCATAATGCTTAGGTTTCCGTAGGTCTTTATCCTGCCCGGTCCTGACCAATATTTCGATTCCTCCCCCTTTGCTCTGGCGTAGATAACGAATTCAGTAGTGAATCCATGATAGGTTCCTAAATCCGATCGGTTTTTAGGAACAAACATTTTATATCCTGCTCCGGGCATGAAATAATCATCCCACTCTTCATTCTGACCAAAACCAAAAGTCGTTATCATAATTGCTGTTAATATCAGTAATACCTTTTTCATTGCATTCGTTTTTAAGTTCATGAGTAAAATTAGTGGTACTCCTGCGCGCAACACAACGAAAGTAAGCAAGAGCAAAGTGATGACTTGTGTTATTCGCAACTGACAATTGACCTTGTAATTGCATTTACCCAACGGTAAGCGAAGCTACAATCAAAAGCCTCAAAGCTCCACTAGCTTTCCGCATTCACACGAAAATAAGCGTACTTTTACAACGTGAAATCGACGCTCGCATATTTGAATAGCAATGATGGTAGCTCCCTGCTCGCACTGGGCGAATCCAATCGTTTGTTACTTCGTGATGCTAGTCAAATTGAATTGCTTCAATCGTTCATAGACCAGCATTCAGGAGATTATATTTTCCTTGGTTTGAGTTACGATCTGAAATCCAACTTTCTAGAATCGAGCTCAGAGAATGAAGACTTTTTAGGACTTCCTACCGCATTTTTATGGGTACCCGAAGTGGTTGTGAAATTAGAAGATGAAGAGGTAACCGAGGTCGTTCATGGTGATCTATCAAAGGAAGTAGAAACTACAATGGAGACCTTTTTTGCGCAACGAAAAGCTTCATTTGAATGGAAGGCTGACGTAAAAGCGCGCACTTCGAAAGAGGCGTACTTTCAAACACTTCAAGCCCTTCACGAGGAGATTCAATACGGCAATATTTACGAGGTCAATTTCTGCCAAGAATTCTATGATGACAATTTCAAATTGGAGCATCCCGAAGCAGCTTATTTTCGATTGAATACCATCACGGAAGCTCCTTTTTCGGCATACGTGAATTTTGATGAGTTTCGCATTCTCTGCGGTAGTCCTGAGAGATTTTTGAAAAAAAAGGCGTCAACGCTTATTTCACAGCCCATCAAAGGGACACGAAAACGAAGCAATGATCCAAGTGAAGACGATGCGTTGAAACAAGACTTGTTGAACGACCCAAAAGAGCGCGCCGAAAATGTGATGATTGTTGATTTGGTTCGAAATGATTTGTCAAGAGTCGCGCAAAAATCTTCAGTTAATGTGGATGAGCTGTTCGGTGTGTACTCTTTCAATACGGTCCACCAATTGATCTCCACGGTATCTTGTCAGGTTCGTGAGGACGTGAATTTCACAGATATTCTGAAAGCCACTTTCCCCATGGGATCGATGACAGGAGCACCAAAAAGAAGTGCAATTAACCTCATTGAAAAACACGAAAATTTCCGCAGGGGATGGTATTCAGGCTCCATTGGATACATCGCCCCAAATGGAGATTTCGACCTCAATGTTGTCATTCGAAGTTTGATTTACAATCAAAAGAAAAACTACTTATCCTGCTCTGTTGGCGGCGCAATTACCATTCAATCTGATCCTGAAGCAGAGTACGAAGAGTGCAATACGAAGGTAAAAACAATCCTCGATCGCATGCATCATGGATAAACTGGTACAACATATTGATACCGTTTTGATTAATTACCAGCCGAAACGACTTCTTGTTGCTTGCAGTGCCGGACTTGACTCAACCGTTTTGCTGCATGCTTGCTCAAAACTGAACTATCCAGTTGAAATTGCACATGTAAATTATCAATTGCGAGGGCAGGAATCTGAGGGAGATCAACGCTTTCTAGAGTCACTTTCTCAAAAACTATCGGTCCCCATTCACATCAAGCGTATCGATCTGAATACAGCTTTGAAAGAGGGTGGCAATCTACAAGAAAAGGCGCGCCAAGAACGATATGCTTACTTTGAATCGCTGCGCGCTGGTGAAAAAGATACACTGATTCTACTTGCTCATCATAAAGAGGATCAAACCGAAACATTTTTCATGAACGTAGCACGAAACTCAGGCGTTATGGGCCTCGCTGCCATGCCTGAGAAGCGCGGAAATTACATTCGACCGTTATTGTCTATCTCGAAAGAGGAGTTGCGAGATTTCGCTACGAAAAATGGTATTATTTGGCGGGAGGACACTAGCAATCAAAGCCTGAAATACACGCGAAATGAATGGCGAAATACAGTTCTTCCCGAGCTTCGAAAGGCAATTCCTAGCTTGGACGATTCAGTAGAAATTCTGACGAAATCGTTTCAGGAAAAACAAACCGAAATAACCAAAAAAATTCAGTCTGTTGTCAACGAGATACGTGCTTCGAATTTGCTCTCCTTTGCAAAATTTCAAGAACTGGATGAACACGAACGCATTGAATTGTGTCGCCAAATTTCACAACCTATTGGAATTGCGGAAACATGGAAAAACTTGAATCACAAAGGCACTGGGATTGAGTTAACACCCACATCGAAGTTCCCTTACCATAAAATGGTTTTCGATGGAACCTCCTATTCCTTTTTATCGGAAAAGGGTCAAGTTGAATGGAAACTAAAAACGGAAAAAGTAGATTCTCTTCCAAGAAACTTCAATAAAGCAGAAATTTATCTAGATCCAAATTCGATTTCAGGAACACTTCGATTGCGTTCCGTTCAAAGGGGCGATAGAATTCATCCTGTTGGAATGAAAGGTTCACGATTGGTCTCTGATGTGATTTCTGACCATAAATTGACCGGTCTAGAGAAGCAAGCATTGTGCGTTCTTGTCGACGACAAGCATGTTCTATGGCTGCCTAAACTGTGTATTTCTCGGAAGGCTATTGCCAGCGAAACGAGTTCAGAAATTCTGAAAGTTTCCTTGGAATCAATCCTCTAGGAGCTCCACAATTGGTTTTCCCGTCAATGCATTCACTTGTTGCAAGTAAAGAATATGCGTCAATGTTGCCGTAATATCTGTGATTTCAATCGGTCGGAAAACTTCTTGTTGAGGAATATTGGCTCCATACCACAGCAACGGAACGTGAGTATCATAACTGTAAGCCGAACCGTGTGAAGTTCCTTTGCGAGAGCTTTCGCTATCCTCCGATTTTGGTAAATATCCCGGTTCCAAAGTAATGATGATATCGCCACTTTCCGCATGATGATAGCCATTACGCACCATGTTCAACCAAGGATCATCAACATTCGCATTATACAACTGATGCCCGGTGAAAACACGCTTTACTCCATCCCACTTACGAACGCGGTCCAAAATGAAGTTCATCACCATGTTGTAATCGTACCCGGAAAGTTCAATCGCCTCTTGATCCAAATAAATGTTCAAGTTGTCGTATTCCTCCACGAAATTCTGCCCGAACTGTTGCACCAAATCGTTGGCAAGCATGACGAAATTCGTATCCTGAAAGAAATATCCCCCCGGAAGATTATGATCTACCAGAAGTTGCGGAACGGGTACCACGGCATGGTCGGCTGTCAAGAAAACCACGTATTCTCCTTTTCCCACTTCGTCGTTCAATGCCTCTATCAACTTTTCAATTTCTTGATCAAGTCGCAAATAAGTATCTTCAATTTCAACGGAATAAGGTCCGAATGCATGACCAATAATATCCGGTGTCGAGTAGCTAATGCAAAGCATATCGGTTTGGTCATCGAGTCCCAGTCCTTCGTTACGCATCCCTGCCAAGGCAAAATCCGTTAGGAAATTGTTGGCAAATGGTGTGTAAGGAAACAGTCCAGCGGCTGTAACGTTTGTATCGCTCTCCACCATTGCTTTTAAATTATACGGGAACGTTGGGGATGACTTTCCAGGCAATAGGTGTTCGTAGGGTGAATCATCTGGACCGCTTGCTACATACGTTTCAATTGGATAGAGTGTATTCCAAGTTCCGGACATATATTTCTCGGCTTGACCTTGCGCGTTAAAGTCGCTGACCCACTTTGGCAAATCCGCCTTGAAGAACGTACTCGTAATAAAATTACCGCTACCGAAATCGTACCAATACGACCCATCGGAAAGATGTCCACCGGGAAGAATGGCCCCACGATTTTTTATGGACATGGAAATTACTTTCGCATTGGGATACGTCAATTTTAGCTGATCTGTAATCGTATTTGCCTTGAGGTTTTGTGGAGAGCACCAACCGGCACTACCGAATGCTCCAATTGTAGATTGCGTTGTATCTTCCACACAGTTAATGCTTCGTTTCAAGTCACGGTCCCACCAATCATTCGCAACAATGCCGTGATTGCTCGGTGTGGTTCCGGTGTAAATGGACGCATGTCCAGGACCGGTATACGTTGGAACGTAATTGTAATTGGTATTTCGACAGTTCGTTCCTTTATCCATCAAGAGCTTCAATCCCTTCTTACTATATCGGTCTTGATAGCGATAGAGATATTCGTAACACATTTGATCTACAACGATTCCAACAACCAATTTCGGTGCATCAGATTGCTGAGCAAAAACGCCAAAACTGCTGATTGCCAATGTAAGGACAAGAGTAAACTTCTGTAATTTCATGATTCAAAAATATTGAATTAAATGCTCGTGAGAACCCATTGATAGCATTAACTTTGCGTTAAAATCAGATACATGTTAGGATTGAAGCTTCCCACCGATCCGCGTTGGGTAAACATCGTAGAGAAAAACATTGAAGAGATTCTTACCGATCATGCGTACTGTGAACAGAAGGCGGCGAGCAATGCCATTTCTGTAATTGTGAAGTATGCAGAATACCCTGATTTGGTGCAGGCGATGACGGCAATTGCTCAGGAAGAGATGGAGCATTTCGGAATGGTGCACGAAAAAATGCTAGAGCGTGGATTGAAGTTAGGTTTCGAGCGCAAAGATCCTTACGTGAACGATTTGGCAGCTTATTTGAAAAAACGCAATTCTGGTGGATCACGAACGAATCAATTTGTGAATCGAATGATGTTCGCTGCGATGATTGAGGCGAGAAGTTGTGAACGTTTCCGGATTCTCTCCGAGGAAATTAACGACGAAGACCTGCGTGAATTTTACAGAAGTTTAATGGAAAGCGAGGCACGTCATTACACAACTTTTCTAAACTTTGCGCGCAAATACGGTGAAGGCATTGATGTAGAAACACGCTGGCAAGAATTCCTTGATTTCGAAGCAACTTTGATGCAGAAGTACGGGAAAGGCGAAACGATGCACGGGTAAGCTGTTTGCTTATTCATTCTCCTTGCGCTTCCAAAAACAATATTCATTTTCTTTAAGAACACCATCTTCCTGCAGGAGATAGCGATAGACTTCATTTCTTTTCGTTTTTACTCTTCGTTTTGGAGCTAGCTTATTGAAATGTTGAATGGATTTTTTGTACGTCAAAATTATGGAATCATTGACAATTTTGTAACGACCGTAGACGGTAGGATTATCTGTGTTTAAACCATAGGCCGTGATCATGTTACTTCCTTCTATTTTGAATCGACCGCAAGATTTGATGATTAATGTTTCATCGCTGAATCTTCGAACTACAATGGGTCCAACAATTTGTACTGGAGGAATCTCCCTCCGAGGCAACGTATCTTGAACAACTTTTGAATGTTGAACGGGATCCACGCAACTGTAGGTGTAACGTCCCTTCCATTGGGCATGAACTGTGTTTGACGCAAAAAGAAGTCCGAGTAGAAGAACTTTTATCATACAGATTAGATGCCTTCCTCCGCAAATTCCATAAATCAATGCATCACAACTACCTTCACTGGGAGTTCAAAGAAGCGATCCGTGATTCGTGCCACGTAAATTCCTTCCGGTAACTGCGCGGAAGGTACTTCTATTTGTTTGACTTCACCGTCTATGGTATGTTCGTAAACCAATTTCCCGGATTGATCGAACAACATCAATATCCCTGAGAAGGCGTTCGCAGCACTAATAATCATGGATTGGTCTGCCGGATTCGGTGAAGCGACCAATTGCAAGCTTTCCACTTCCTCGAGAGATGCGTTCGGACATTCAATTCCCGAATACAATGCCTCTACTTCACAATCGCTTAGTTCGCGTTTCCAAATTCCCAAATCGTCAATTTTCCCGGTAAAGGAAGCGTAGCTAGGGTCGATATCACTGTACCAGGTCCCTACCTTGAAACTACTCGTGGAGTTAACCATTAATGATACCGCAGAACCAGAGTCAGTTACTAGAACATTATCTATGTAGACTTTAGTCAAACCGTAGTTGTATGTGATCACAACGTGGGACCAATTGTTTAAAGAGAAGTGATTGAGGGAAGTGAAAACCGTATCAGCTGCAACTCCGTCGGTTAGTACAAAGCATAAATCCGTACTATTCATGGCTACGAGATAGCTACTTCCTTGTAAATCCAATGGAGAAGACCATTTGGAGACAATCGGTTTTAACTCATTCGACGCATTACCTCCGTATGCTTCCGGCCGGACCCAAAAGGAAAAGGACATTTGGTATCCACCTTCATAGTCATCGACATCACCATAATTTAAAAACTCCGTTCCTGTACCAGAAAAATAAAGGGCGCGTAAAGCCATGTTGAATCGATCTGAGGTAGAGATAATATTGTAATTGGCATTACTATTTCCATTACCACTATTGTCCAAGACGTTTCCGCTGAAGGAATAAAATCCTACCAAATCATTGGTGGGTGTATATGTTGGTAACTGTGCTTCTAGAAAATTACAAGAAAGCATCCCCAGTAATAACAATACAAAAGAGCGCCTTCTCACCATTTATCTTCCTTCCATTAATGCATCACAACTACCTTCACAGGCTGAACAGAGAATCGATCTGCGATTCGTGCCACGTAAATTCCCTCCGGTAACTGCGCGGTAGGTACTTCTATTTGTTTGACTTCACCATCGATGGTATGTTCGTATACCAATTTCCCGGATTGATCGAACAACATCAATGTCCCAGAAAAGACATTAGCCGCGCTAATAATCATGGATTGATCTGCTGGATTCGGTGCTGCAACCATTTGAAGTCCATTCAACTCTTCTAATTGTGCAGGAGCGTCGATTAATATTTCGAAATCATCGAAGTAAAATCCATCTTGCGTAACGCCCCCGTCCGACTCGAACTGAAAGCGAACTTGAATGGATTGCCCAAGGTAATCACTCAAACTAATTTGTTCTTGTACCCAGTCTGAGGTTGCTTCCCAAACGGGCTCTCCATCTGGCTGGACACTTCCGTTCCATGGTGTACTGCTTCCTTCTACAGTATACAATCCACATTGTCCTTCCCAAGTATTTCCGCCATCGGTAGAAACTTGGAACTGACAGTAATCGTAATCTGCCTCAATGGACCATTTGGCAAAGAAAGTCACCATTGCATCGTTTGCATTCGACAGATCAATGGAAGTATTGTAGGTGTACGTTTTATTATCATCGTTCGCATAATCTGAACCATCACTCTCCGTAAAGCTTGTCAATGGAGAATACGCTTCGTCCGAAGTCAAGCCCCACGTTCCTGTCCAATTTGTCGTGGTCGTTGCGTTATCCGTTGCAACTACAATCCACTGGTCGTAGATTTTAGTGATCGTATCTCTATGTTGCCAAGCTCCGTAATCGGTTACGAGTTCGTAAATCACCTCATCACCAAATTGAATCGCTGGATCCAAAATGTACGAAATACTATCCTCGTCAGAAGTATGCCAAGCGATATCGTGCGTGATTGTCCCTCCTACCGTTTGAATGTTCTGAATTGGATTAATGTAAACATCTACTGGTCCTGCTTCGAAGCCCAATCGCTGCACTTCATGATGGAAGTATCCCGTATTTGAGCCTATCAATGCCTCATCCGTTTCTTCAGTTACCAAGTACTTGTGTGTTACATGCGCCATTCTTAGATTGGGCCAAACCATTCCAGCACAAGTAGGAATCACTTCATTCTGAGCAGGCCAAAAAGCCGTTCCCGTTTCCGGAGTCATGACGAACATGGTATCCTTTCCATTCACGCCAATACTGTCTTTGTACATGTAGTCGTCTGAGTCTCCGGACGCCGGATACAGTCCAGAAGATTTAATGGCCTCGTATCCATTGTACTTTACCATGTGATTTCCTAAGTCTTGGAAATAGTCGTGATGATCGGCAAATTCATTAGAGGTCGTCCCGACTGGAAATAACATCAACCCGCCGTGAGAGTGCGCATTCATTCCCGTTTTAAAATGGTACGTTTCCACCATCCACTTCATCGCTTGCGTTTCCGGTTCTGAAAAGGCAGAAGTCCCCGGGTACACATCGCTATTTTCGTCAGAGCTTACCCCCGTCGTGTTCCAACCATAAGAATAGTTTCGGTTCAAATCCACTCCTGGATTGTTCGTTCCAACCGGTGCTTTGTTTTTTCGGTGCATACCAAATCCATTCGGATCGTTCGCTTCGTTATGAATGTATCCGTCTGGGTTGATACATGGAACAAAATACATTTCGGTGTTGTCTACAATAAATTGAATTTCCGGATTTGTTGCATAATTCTCCAACAAGTACCACATATAGAAAATCGTTTCCGACATACTCATCGGCTCTCTTGCGTGGTGAATGGATGAATACAACACATTGGGCTCCGTGGCATCGTCCGTCATGGACGCGTTATCTGAAATCTTAACGTAGTAAACATCTCTACCTTCATGCGTCTGCCCTGAAGGTATAGCGGTTCTAGCCGTAATCAAATTAGGATATTGCGCCGCCATAGAGTCGAGCGCATCCAACATATCTTGATACATATAAAAGCCGGCATAACTGGAATTCATTTCAAAGTTCACTGGCGTTTCTATCACTGGTGCACCTCCTGATGCAGCCGGATCACAAATCACATTTTGTTTTGCTTCCAATGTGTTTATGGCCGCGTAATACTCTTTCACATCATCAATCACTACTTCGTATTCGAAACGACTACCTTTCAATCGTTCAATATCCGCATCGGAGAAATCACCAATGAAAAAAGTATTGTTCTTCCATTCGCCGTGATCCACCGCAAGACCCAATTCCGCTAGCTCTGTAAGTCCAGCGAGATCGGTGTAGATTTTTACTTTTGAATAATTCTGAGAATACGAAGCTGTCGCTATAAGGAGCGTTGCTAAGAGTGTTAGTGTTTTCATGTTTGATAGTTCTAGTCTTTGCAAGATACGGACTTTGAATGAAATCTCGAAATATCGTTTATACCTGTCAATCAGCGTCTATCTCCACCTGTAACCATTGGTGTAATTGCAGCATATATTTGTGGAAACTGAAGTATTTTTATTCTGACTTAAAAGCGTAGCATGGAGAAGAGTAAAGAGAAGGTAAAAATTTCATTTTGGAGAGTTTTTTGGCCGAGTTTGATTGCCGCAATGGTGGTATCCATTGGTGGATTACTTTTTTGGTTGATTGTGATTGGAAGCCTGATTCAAGAAGAGCCGTTTGAAGTAAAGCAAAAGACTGTTCTTCACATGAAATTAGACGGTCCTATTGGTGAACGCACCGAAACTTCGATTGATCCAGGCTCGCTTACTGTGAAAAATCAATTGGGACTTGCGACCATTCTTCAGGGATTGAGAAAAGCGAAAGTGGACAAAAACATCAAGGGAATTTTCCTCGAAGTGGATGGCCTGAACTGTGGAATGGGATCTGCCCGAGAACTACGCAAAGCCATCAACGACTTTGAGTCGTCTGGAAAATTTGTCGTTTCTTACTCTCAAGGAGAATATATCAGTACAAAAGCACTCTACGTTTCTTCCGCTGCGAATGAATCTTACGGATTCCCGACTAGTAATGTCCAATTCTTAGGACTGGGCAGTGAACGCATGTTCTTCAAGAAATTATTTGATAAGCTGGAAGTTGAAATGCAGGTAATTCGAGGATCAAACAACGATTTCAAAAGTGCCGTTGAACCGTTCTTCTTGGAGAAATTAAGTGACTCGGCACGACATCAAGCGCAAGTGTACATGGATGGCCTTTGGGGGGATATGCTCACCGATATTGCAAAAGACCGTGGTTTGGATGCCGCTGAATTGGACTCTATTGCCAGCAGAGCTGAAGTTCGTAATGTTAGAGATGCTGTCGAAAAGGAACTAATTGGCGCGGTGAAATACCGAGATGAAGTACTGAAAATTATCGCTAAGAAAGTGAAAGTGAAAAAGTCTAGCGAGATCGAATTCATGTCGTTCACCAAGTATGCGAAAAACCGATTCAAAGAAGATCAAAAACGTTTCGAAGAAGATGAGGACCCGAACATCGCGGTAATATTGGCTGAGGGAGGTATAAGTACTTCCGGGGATGAAATGACTTCGAAGGAAATATGCAAGCTGATTCGAAAAGCACGGGAAGAGAAATCGGTGAAGGCGGTTGTTTTCCGAGTGAACAGTCCTGGAGGAAGTGCTTTGGCAAGCGATGAAATTTGGCGCGAAGTGAAATTGACCAACTCGAAAAAACCGGTAATCGTTTCCATGGGAGATGTTGCCGCATCAGGTGGATATTATGTAGCTGCACCAGCCACTATCATTTTTGCAGAGCCGACCACAATTACTGGTTCCATCGGAGTTTTTGGCGTCATTCCTTACACTGGTGATATGCTGGAGAACAAGTTGGGAATTACTTTTGATCGCGTAACGACGAACGAGCACAGCTCAATGACCACGAATCGTCGTTTGACTGAACGGGAAATGAAAATCATTCAAGAAGAGGTAGATGATATTTATAGTCAATTTTTAGAGCGCGTTGCTAGCGGAAGAGGTTTGACCAAAGAAGATGTAAATGTGATTGCCCGTGGCCGCGTTTGGACAGGGCGCGATGCACAACGCGTTGGACTTGTTGACGAATTAGGTGGACTTGAAGACGCCTTGAATTATGCCATCAAAAAGGCAAAAGTAAAATCGGCAAAAGTAGTGTATTACCCAATGATTGAAGAGAATGCGCTCACCACGCTGCTCGAAGAGTTGGACAACGCTGAACCGAAAGTTCGAATGGAAAAAACGGGGATGCCTGAAGAACTTAGAAGCTGGTATTCAGAAATCCGTCGATTGGAAGATTTTCGGGGAATTCAAATGCGATTACCGTACGAATTGCGGATATACTAGAAAGCTCTTATAAATCTTAACCGCCTGTTTTACTGCGCTTTAACACTTTAAAAAACGCACTAAGTATAAATACTTACCCGTCCACGTATTTATACGGAAAATGAATTCCCCCCTTTTTTCAACCAAATCAGATTTGTACCTTTCACTTCCCTATAGGCAACACGCCTAACGGCTATTCACTCACTTCAAAGCTACAAGACACGATCTCAATTGTTTCTCTGTAGCTTTTTTTATTCCACACATTCCAAACTATCTGGTCCATCATCTTTTCTTACATTAGCGCATGGTTCGATGGCTCTCTATACTTGTAACTATATTCGTTTTATCCGGCTGCGCATTCAATGGATTGTTCTTATTTCCGTATGAACTGAACGAGGATTCTACGTTTACGCAATATGATAATGAAGTTGGCGATTCATTACGATTGAACTTTAACGAAAACGCCGATCCCAACTTCTATTTCAATGATGGAGAATACCATCCCGGATACACCATTCGAAATACTTTTTTCGGTAGCGAAGGGCGAAATCTCAACGCGTGGATTATGGTTCCGGACTCTTCCAATGGAACTTCTCTATTCTTTCTTCATGGAAACGCTGGAAACATCGTATATCAGTATCAACTGGTGGAACCCTATCTTGAGAGGGGATACAAAGTCTTCCTTTTCGATTACAGTGAATTTGGTTTCTCAGAGGGGAAAGCAACACGAGGCAATGTATTAGAAGATGGTCGTCATGCCTATGAGTTTATGCGAAATCAACCTGAGTTTGATGGTGACAAATTCATCGTTTATGGTCAGTCTTTGGGTGGGCACCTTGCTGCTGTCTTGGGAACCGAATTTCAAGAAGAAATTGATGGCGTTGTTATTGAAGGAGGATTTTCATCACACAAGGATATTGCCGCAGATCGAGTTCCAGTATTGGCGAGAATCTTCGTAAGAGAGATGTACTCCGGAAAAAAAGCGATACGTTCCTTAAAAAAGCCGCTACTCGTCGTTCATAGCATTAAGGATAAAACGGTCCCCTTCTCCAACGGGGCGGAAATGTATCGAAATGCAACTGGTCCGAAGTCGTTTTACGCCATTGATTCTTGTCATATCTGTGGGCCGCTTTACTATGCGGACAGCATTTCTTCTCGCATGCAAAACATGCTGCAATAAAAAATCCCCCTAACCGAAGTCAGAGGGATTGTCTATTGTGAATTCAAGTTGTTATTCCTGAGTAAAGTTGAACTTGAAGTGGTACGTTTCATTTGGATCAGCGTTCGAAGTAATGAACATCTCCTCTAGCTCTTGCATCATCAAATCGGTAAGCTCTTTCTTCGATCCTTTCACGTTTAAAATTTCGATCTCTTGATTGACGATTTTGAACTTTACGATCACGTAGTGCTTCTTAGAACGCTCCAGTTGAATTCCGCTCAAATCAACTTTTACTTTTCGTTGAATCTCTTTCATCAACTTTGGATTTTCACCTGCGAATGAAGAACTCATTGTCAAAAATCCTACTACCAATGCTACAATTAACTTTTTCATATTTTCTTAATTTTTGCTCCTACTTTGAAGCTGGTTTTTCGTTTGTTTTGGTGAAACTTATCTGTTTCTGTTCGTAAGACTTTTTGGGGTACAAATTGTTACACAGAAATTTCATTTTTTTTGACAAAACTCACAGAACCCTTTAATAACAAGGGTTTCAATCGGTATGAAATTTTTATCTTTTTTCATTTTCGGACATTTTTTCCAGTGTTATGATGAGTGTTCTAATCGTGAATTGAGGTTATTATAGACACTAGACCCCTGCGCCAGCCAAAGGCATGGCTACGCCCAAAGACAAAAGACTCGCTCTTTCTTATCTCTTTAATATCTCTATTCCAATCACATCAAAATCGAACCTGTTCGATCCTTGGCGCCCTTGGCGGTTAAAAAAAGACTCTCGATCTTTCACTTTACCTTTTCATCCTTGTCTTAGTAATCCTTTTTACCATAAAGCAGTTCTGTACACCATTAAACAAAAAATCCCCCTGATCGAAACCAGGGGGAACCAAACATTTAACTCAGAAACTGTCGTACCTGTCGGTAAAAACGAAGCCCTAAGGGGCAATTATCCTTTATTCCCGAGAAAAATTAAACTTGAACTGATAGATTTTGCTTGGATCTGCATCAGAAGTGATAAACATTTCCTCTAGCTCGGTCAACATCAAGTCAGTTAGCTCTTCTTTCGACCCTTTTACGTTCAAAACTTCGATTTCTTGATCAACAACTCTGAACTTGACTAGAACAAAATGTTCCTTCGATTTTTCCAATTGAATCCCACTGAGATCAACCTTGATTTTTCTTTGGATTTCCTTCACCAATTTCGGGTT
Source organism: bacterium (assembly GCA_024742305.1). GTDB lineage: Bacteria > Bacteroidota > Bacteroidia > Flavobacteriales_D > Crocinitomicaceae > UBA4466. The sequence goes on from JANSYQ010000025.1 coordinate 44,820, forward strand.
TTCTCCCGCGAATGATGAACTGATTGATAACAACCCGACGAACAATGCTACAACTACTTTTTTCATGTTTCTCAAATTTTCGTTCTTTGATGAAAGTCAACACTCTGCTGACATCCTTCGAAAGAATCATGTTTCTATCCGTAAGACTTTCAAGCACTTAAAATGTTACACGACTTTTTTGTTTTGATGAGGAACGCACCATTTTCTCCACGAACGGCGAGGATTCGAGGACAAAAAAAAATTGAGTCGCATCCTCAAAACTGAATTGCGGAAATCGCAAATCGAGAAAAGTTAGCTGCGATATTCAGTCTCAACAACCAAATCAACGCCCCTAGATTTGTACCACAAATGAGTACTAATTTTTTAATAGATACATTTAAGAACTACAATCGAGAAATTCTACGCTATGGCTAAATCAATATCATACATCAATAACGTATTGCACGAGAGGGAAAAAGTGGAAACCATTGAAGCACTTTCCAAAAACTTAAATCCTCTTACCAAAGATGAAATCGCCGCCTTGGATCACAATGGTTACAACACCGGGTCAGATGCTGAGGCAACGAAAGAGCGACAAACCTTTCTGCAAGAAAAAGACAAAAGCACTGCGGCGATCAACGGGTTCACTACAGACATCGACGGTGATAAACTAAAAGGAAATATTGAAAACTTTATCGGAATGGCGCAAATTCCTATTGGACTCGCCGGACCTTTATACATCAATGGTAAAGACGCACGTGGCGATTTCTACATTCCATTGGCAACAACGGAAGGAGCTCTTGTAGCTTCGTACAACCGCGGGATGAAAGCATGTCGACTAAGTGGTGGAATTACATCCGTTTGTTTGGTCGAAGGCGTTCAACGAAGTCCGTTTTTCAAATTTCGAAACATTGGAGAAGTTGGACTATTCATCAAATGGATTCACGACAACACAGAGAACATCAAAAAAGTGGTTTCCGAAACCAGTCGTTTTGCACGCTTGAATGAAGTCAATTCGAATATTGAAGGAAACAGTGTCATTGTGACCTTCGAATTTTATACGGGAGATGCAGCCGGGCAAAACATGGTCACCATTTGTACCGACAGAATCTGCCGCTACATCTTTAAAAACTTCGACATAAGACCCGTTGAGTGGTACATTGAGAGCAATTACTCAGGTGATAAAAAAGCGACGGCATTATCCTTTTCAAATGTACGGGGAAAGAAAGTGGCCGCGGAAATCACGATTCCACGAAACATCGTTGCCGATGTATTGAAGACAACTCCCGAACAGATTGAAAAATATTGGATCTCCTCAACGCTTGCTGTGACCCAAAGTGGTTCTATTGGCGCTCAAGGACACGTTGCAAATGGACTCACAGCCTTATTTATCGCATGTGGACAAGACGTAGCGTGTATATCGGAATCCTCCGTTGGAGTGACAAGAATGCAGGTGACGGAAGATGGCGATTTATACGTAGCACTGACTTTGCCTTCGCTAATCGTAGGGACCGTAGGAGGCGGAACCAACCTTCCTACACAAAAGGAATGCCTCGAAATGATTGACTGTCATGGAGTAGGCAAAGCGAGAAAGTTTGCAGAAGTATGTTGTGCCGTGGCATTGGCGGGAGAATTATCCATTGCAGCAGCGATGTCTGTGGATCACTTCACAACCGCACACGAAAAGTTAGGACGTAAATAAGATGGACCCAAATCAACAATCTTTTTTCAAACGGTTCTTGACCTATCAGAAAGAACGCTTTCCGTTCCTTGCTCACGGAGTAATGATCAGTGCGTTTACCTTTTCTGCTGTTTCGTATTCACGCATTTGCAGAGGTCAGGAAGGGTTTATCGGAATTGGTGACTTCCTCATTGGGGTTTTCGCCACCATTACATTGTTCTTTCTCGTTCGCATTTTCGATGAGTTTAAGGACAAAGAAGACGATGCCAAGTACCGATCTTATTTGCCGGTTCCAAGAGGACTCATCTCCTTGAAAGAATTGAAAACAGTAGGTTGGATTGTTGGACTCACGCAGATTGCCGTCATTGCCATCTTTCAATTAGAGATGTTGTATCTCTACGGAATTGTTCTCGGCTATCTATTGCTAATGGGGGTTGAGTTTTTCGTTCCCGAATGGTTGAAAAAGAGACAGATTCTCTACATCACATCTCACATGGTCATCATTCCACTCATTGATATTTATGCTAGTGGTCTCGATTGGTTATTGGATGGAGACTCACCTCATTGGGGGCTTGCATGGTTCTTCGCCGTTTCCTACATGAACGGATTGGTACTGGAATTTGGACGTAAAATCCGAACTCCTGAAACGGAAGAAGAGGGCGTTGTCTCTTACACGAAAATGTACGGAACAAGAGGTGGCGTTATTATTTGGTTGATTTTGATGTTCGTTACGCTTGGCTTGGCCATTGGTGCTACGCATTACGCAAATTACGGTTGGATCGCCTTCGCAATATTGGGCGCATGCTATTGTTTATGCGCATTGCCGGGCATTCTCTTCTTAAACAACCCGACCAAAAAAAGATCAAAATACATTGAGTACGCCTCGGCAGGATGGACGGCTCTCATGTACTTATCGTTAGGAGGAATTCCTATGCTAACTGCACTTTTATCATGAAAACACTCATTACTCATAAGAACAGAGTTCTCGAAGGAATTGGCGGTAAAGCGCGGAATTTGTTCGAACTAAACGATCAAGGTATTGCCGTACCGAAGTGGTGCGTCATACCGGAGTCAGTTATACTGAAGCAATTTTCTCAACCCAAAGAGCTAGAAGCATCCAAGGAGGAAGTTATGAAGGCTACGGTTCCAAACGCAATTTTAGAGGAAATCAAAGATTGGTTTGGAGAAGGCGCTGAAACCAAAAGTTATGCGGTTCGCTCCTCTGCCATCGATGAAGACGGCGCCCAATTTTCTTTTGCGGGACAATTCGAAACCTTCTTGCACGTTCCTTTCAACGAGTTGGAGGCGCATATTACAAAAATATGGCAGTCAACATTTGCAGATCGTGTCATTACCTACCGTCAAAAAAATGATCTTCCTCTTAATTTCGGTATCGGTGTAGTAGTTCAAGAAATGGTAGAACCCGAAGTGGCTGGCGTTGCTTTTGGATTGAATCCAGTTTCAGGAAACACCGAAGAAAAGGTCGTATCTGCAGTCTATGGGTTGGGCGAGGGATTGGTCTCAGGAGAATTGAACGCCGATACATTTCACGTTACTTCCGAGTCCATTGTATCCTCGCTCGCGACAAAAACACACAAGATGGTTCGATCGCAAAGTGGAACTGGAGTGACTATGGTAGAAGTTTCCGAAGAGAACCAAGACAAACCCAGTTTGAATGAAACGCAATTGCGCGAAATAGAACGCATTCTGGATCAATTACATGCACATTTAAAAGGACCTCAAGATATAGAGTTTGCCGTTCTCGACTCAAAAGTCTACCTCCTACAGACAAGACCCGTTACCGCTGCTGGAAAACAACCCGAGGGCGAGTACATTCTTTGGGACAACAGTAATATAATTGAGTCGTACCCGGGAATTACAACTCCCCTTACCTATTCCTTCATCTTGAAGATGTAC
>JANSYQ010000012.1 GCA_024742305.1 bacterium
CTATGAGTTGTGGCGCCTCAAGCTGCATGCCGCTATCGTATTGATCTAGGTCTAGCTCCTCAATTATTTTGATTAGCTTCTCCGGATACGTTGGACTTGTGGCGTACCCCGCTTTTTTCAATCCCTTTGCCCATGATTTGTAATCGGTTACATCGTATTCAAATAGAAAAGCGTAGCGACTGTAAGTTTTTAAGAATGTAGAATGATCCTCGTACGAATCGCTCGCATCTTTATATACACGAAAGCATTCTCCCTTGGCGTCGTCATCGACGTACATTTTCTTTCCTGTCCATCCGTGACATTTAATCCCAAAATGATTGTTTCCTTTTGTCGCCAATGCAGAATTACCGCTTCCACTTTCTAAAATTCCTTGCGCCAAAGTGATACTTGCCGGAATGTTGTGATCCATCATCTGGCGGATCGCTGTTTCCTTCCACATATCAACGTACTCGGCTCTCGTAATCTTTGCTGCAAAAGAATTCGAGCCTAGCAGTAATAAGGATAGTAATACTAAATTCTTTTTCATTTTTGTTGTGTTTGTGCCCTCTCTTACGTGTATATCGTAATTGTGTTACATAAAATTGTTAATAACTGTCATTTTTTTGTTAATAACTCTCATTTCGCCCTAATACCGGACAATTTGACAGCTCACATCAATCCTAGATGACATTTTTTCCGAAAAACACGTAGAAAAATCATTTGGCGTGCGATTTGACGAATTTGTAGCGAACAAAACGAATAATATGGACCAAAATAAATTGACAATTAAGACGCAAGAAGCCTTGCAAGCTGCGCAACAATTGGCGACACAAAACGGTCATCAAACTATAGAGACCGGCCACGTTTTATCGGGAATTTTACAAGTAGATAAAGACGTTGTACCGTTTTTATTGAAAGCCCTAGACGTGAACACCAATATGCTTGAGAGCGCAACGGATCGAATCGTACAAACCTATCCGAAAGTATCGGGAGGACAAATGTACATGTCGAACCAAATGAATCAAGTACTGAACAATGCTTTTGCAGAACTGAAATCTTTCGACGACAGCTATGTTTCCATTGAAGTACTTTTCTATGCCCTACTCTCTTCATCCGATGCAGTTGGCTCCTTGCTTAAGGACAATGGAATCACTAAAAAGAAATTAAAAGACGAAATAATGAACCTACGTAATGGCGAAACAGTGCAATCAAATAGCACAGACGGGAACTACAAGTCCCTAGACAAATACGCCAACAACTTAAATGAATTGGCAAAAGCTGGAAAATTGGATCCAGTAATTGGTCGTGATGACGAAATTCGACGGGTACTTCAAATTCTTACACGTAGAACCAAGAACAACCCAATTCTTATCGGTGAACCAGGTGTGGGTAAAACAGCTATTGCTGAAGGTATTGCGCATCGAATCATTGAAGGGGATGTTCCTGAAAACCTCAAAACGAAGATTGTATATTCATTAGACATGGGCGCGTTGATTGCCGGTGCGAAGTACAAAGGAGAATTTGAGGAGCGATTGAAATCTGTCGTAAAGGAAGTCATCAAAGCAGATGGCGAAATCATTCTCTTTATTGATGAGATTCATACGCTTGTTGGTGCCGGTGGCGGTGGCGAAGGAGCGATGGACGCGGCAAACATCCTCAAGCCAGCTTTGGCACGTGGAGAACTGCGTGCTGTCGGAGCAACAACCTTAAACGAGTATCAGAAATACTTTGAAAAGGACAAAGCATTGGTACGCCGATTCCAAACGGTGATGGTCGATGAGCCATCCACGGAAGACGCTATTTCTATTCTACGAGGAATTAAGGAGAAATATGAAAATCATCACAAAGTATTGATCAAGGACGCAGCGATTATTAACGCCGTGGAACTTTCACAACGCTACATCACAGAGCGTCATTTACCGGATAAAGCCATCGACTTAATTGATGAGGCAGCTTCCAAGTTGCGCATGGAGATCAACTCCAAACCAGAGGAACTGGACGAAATTGAACGTAAAATCATGCAATTGGAAATTGAGCGTGAGGCGATCAAACGAGAAAAGGACCAAGTGAAGATGCAGTCCTTGGAGGAAGAGCTCGCCAACTTAAGTTCAGAGCGAGACGCATTGAAAGCGAAATGGCAATCGGAGCATGAGGTAGTGGACAACATCCAAAATTTCAAAGAAGAAATTGAGAACCTGAAACTTGAAGCAGATCAAGCTGAGCGCGCCGGAGATTTCGGAAAAGTTGCGGAGTTACGCTACGGTCGAATCAAAGAGACAGAAACAGCGCTAGAAAAAGCCAAAGCGCAGTTATTGGAAATGCAAGCTGATTCTAAATTGATCAAAGAAGAGGTGGATGCCGAGGAAATTGCAGAAGTTGTATCAAAATGGACAGGTATCCCAGTCAACAAAATGATCGAAAGTGAACGTGAAAAGCTGCTGAAGCTGGAGGACCAACTCAGCAAACGAGTTGTTGGACAAAAAGAGGCTATTGAAGCCATTTCAGATGCCGTACGACGCTCACGAGCTGGTTTACAAGATGATAAACGTCCGATTGGTTCTTTCATCTTTCTTGGAACCACGGGTGTAGGTAAAACAGAGCTAGCAAAATCATTAGCAGATTACCTGTTCAATGATGAAAACGCAATGACTCGCATCGACATGAGTGAATACCAAGAAAAGCATGCCGTGAGTCGATTGGTAGGTGCACCTCCGGGATACGTTGGCTACGATGAAGGTGGACAATTAACGGAAGCCGTTCGCCGTCGCCCCTACTCGATTGTTTTGTTGGATGAAATCGAAAAGGCACACCCGGACGTTTTCAATGTACTGCTTCAAGTATTGGATGATGGACGACTCACAGACAACAAAGGTCGTACGGTGAATTTTAAAAACACCATTATCATCATGACTTCGAATCTTGGCTCGAACTTAATACACGAGCGCTTCGATGGTATTGATGAGAAGGATTTTGACCGAGCAACTGAACAAGCACGCACAGATGTGATGGAATTGTTGAGAAAAACAATACGTCCAGAGTTCTTGAACCGAATTGACGAGACCATCCTCTTCCAGCCATTGACGCGTGAAAATGTGAATGACATCGTTGCTATTCAAATGAATACTTTGAAAAAGCGATTGAAAGAGCAAAATATCAACTTGGTGGTGAAAGAAGATGCCTTGGCATACATCGCCGAAGCCGGATTCGATCCCTTCTTTGGAGCACGCCCTGTAAAACGGGTTATTCAGAAAATGGTCATGAACGAACTATCGAAAGCCATTCTTGGCAATCAAATAGATACCACACAAAATGTGGTGCTGGATATCTTCGATGGGAAAATGGTTTTTCGGAGGCCAATAAATGAAGAGGAAGAAGTTCCGGTGAGTTAAGTCGAGTGTACTTCTCGGCTCCGCTTTGCTTCGCTGGAGCTTCGCGAAAGCAATGCTCGAGGTGCGCTATTATGAAATATATTAGAGAGTTTGGCAGTTGTTCGATGTACTATCGAGCGACTGCCTTTCTTTTGTACATTTGTGTCATGAGGGTAATCCGAATTTCAAAACTTGTGCTTTCCGTTGCATTGCTGGCTTCTCTAACAATCGGACTGGTACAATTTTTTAGTCTTGATGTTGCCGATGAAAACTTTGGGAACAGCATCATTTCAGGAACCTTCTTTCTTTCCTTTTTTGTGCTTTGTGCCACTTATCGAATTGATTGGATCGGCAAACAAAAAATCAACTGGATCACCTTGGTATTATTCTTACTTACTTCGCTTGGGCTGCTCTTCATGCTCATCAGTCCAAAGAACGTGATGGCACTTTGGAAACCTACGGTGGCAGCATACGTTCTACTAAGCAGCACAGTATTTTTCTATAAAATTCAAGGCAAGAACTGGAGTGGAATTGCCACAAAGGTCCTACTCGCCATCACTTCGCTACTGTTTTTGTATCCGCTTTTGATTCAAACTACAGATGCTCTATTCTATCAAGTTTCTTGGTACTTCCTTTTGAGTACAGGTTTACTTGCCGTTATACATTTGTTGCTGCCCGAAAAGCAATCTTGATCTACTCGGTAACATAGGTACCGAAACCATGCAATCGCTTTGTCCAGTACTCACTCTTAGTGATATCGGTAATTATAATCCCCTTGCTAGAGGCGCTATGAATCATTGTTAAGGGCTCGCCTTTTTCCGAAATAACTATTCCTACGTGGGAAATTCCCGAACCATTATCAAAGAAGACCAAGTCTCCTTTTTGAACGTGTTTTTCCTTGATTTTTTGCGAAGATTCATACTGATCAACTGCGCGCCTTGGTAGACTTTTACCGTTTTCCTTCATTACGTAACTGGTAAATCCGCTACAGTCAAACCCACCGGGAGCACTACCGGCCCATACATAAGGAGTTCCCAAGTGTTGTTTCGCGGTAATAATGATTTCATCGCGGAAATCTGGGTTTTCGACAACTGTTGTGTCCGGGTTCACAACCGTAGAACCATCGGGCATGTCGTCCAAATCATCAATATTCTCAAAAAGGACATCAATTATTTCTTGAACGCTCTCGAATTCGTCTTTCTTACCTCGACGCTTTAAATCGGCCGCCCACGCAACCAGCTCATTTTTCACCCAAGTCAATTCGTATTTGTGTGAAGCGAAAAGCTTCTCGGCATCTTTATCGCGCTTAACTTCCAAGAACAGTTCCTTCGAATCTTCTAACACATGCGGATGTCGCAATAGCCAATGTTCGTTTTGGCAAAGCTGTAGACCACTCAAACTTTTGTAATATTTCGGTAAAAGTGAGTAATCGTACTCCGGCTTGTCCATCAAACGACGCGACTTTCGGTACACTTTTTTATAGTGACGCTGGTCAAATAGCATCTCTAGTTTGTCAAACTCAGGATTTTGCGCCCTTGCTTCGAAGCGTACCGCGACAAACGCGAGAATCAAGAAAAATGTAAAGTGCCATTTCATCTATTCGAAGTAACGAATTAAACTTTCAGTTGGTACAGCGTGTAGCTAAATTCATTCCACAATCGAGTGTTTATTTGTCGAGAGTGGCGAAAAGAAGCTAGACCGATACGCTTCTAAACGCGAGAAATTAGACCCTCCTATTCATCAATTCACTGGAAAAGTAAGTCTAGCGTCCTTTCTCCTCTCACTGTTCACTACTACATTGTCCATTAACAAATTTTATATGACAAGCGGCGTATCAATTGAGTTTGAAATACGTTATATTAGTAACAGAATCGAACCGAGATCATTAAAATTATTTCATGAAATATGTATTATTCGCAGCGGTAACGCTGATGTCGTTCGTTGGCTTAAGTCAAATCGACAAAAACAAAATCGCTACCACACAAAAATTCGATGAAGTCTTAACGTATGTGAACAAACTGTACGTTGACGACGTAAATCAAGAGGAATTGACCGACGCAGCAATTGTTGCACTCCTTGAAAAATTGGATCCCCACTCTACTTTCATTTCGAAAGAGGAAGTAAACGAGGCAAACGAACGAATCAACGGAAACTTCGTTGGAATTGGAATTCGATTTCAAATCTTGAAAGATACACTGATGGTAGTTTCAACCATTCCGGGTGGTCCATCAGAAAAGCTAGGTTTGCAAGCAGGCGATAAAATCATCAAAATTGAAAACGAAGTAGTTGCAGGCGTTGGATTGAAAAATAGCGGCGTTCGTGATCGGTTGTTAGGAGATCGTGGAACCAAAGTGAAAGTAGAAGTACAGCGCAAGAATACAAGCAAGCCTATTGATTTTGTGATCACTCGTGACATCATCCCGGTAAACTCGGTGGATGCTGTTTACATGGTCTCAGATAAAACAGGTTACATCAAACTAAACGCTTTCTCTAGAAACTCGCTAAAAGAAGTGCGCGACGGTATTAAAGAATTGAAAGCAGCGGGAATGGAAAATCTCATCTTCGACCTTCAAGGAAACGGCGGTGGATTATTACGTGCAGCACAATATTTATCCGACGAATTCCTCTCCGACGACAAGCTGATTGTTTATTCCGAGGGACGTGCACAACCACGTACAGACTTAACTGCGGGAATTGACGGACTTTGGGAAGATGGGAAGCTGGTTATTTTGACCGACGAGTATTCTGCTTCTGCAAGTGAAATTTTATCCGGAGCCATTCAGGATTGGGACCGCGGAATGATTATCGGACGTAGAACTTTTGGTAAGGGATTGGTTCAGCGACCTATCGACCTAACTGACGGTTCACAAATTCGATTAACGATTGCTCGTTACTATACACCGAGCGGGCGCTTCATTCAAAAGTCGTACGAGGACAAAGAAGCTTATCAGAAAGACTTATTGGATCGTTACGACCGAGGCGAGTTTATGAACGAAGATTCCATTCAATTCGACGACTCTCTGATGTTTGAAACCATGATCAACAAGCGAAAAGTTTACGGTGGCGGAGGAATTATGCCCGATGTTTTCGTTCCATTGGATACAACAGAAGTAACCGACTACTTCTCTGCCCTTGTTCGCTCCGGTAAAGTCAACACGTTTGCGTTAGAATATGTAGACAAAAACCGAGAAGACTTGCTAGGCACGTACGATGAATTTGGCAAATTCCGCGACAACTTCGACCTAGACAAAGAGTTTATGGATGAGTTTTTCGCTTATGTTGAAGAAGGTAGCGAAGATGATGAGGAGCTAGTCTTCAACGAAGAGGAGTACGAATTAAGCGAAAACCTTTTGAAATTAAGAATCAAGGCATCCATGGCAAGAGACCTTTGGGGTTACAGCGAGTTTTATCAGATTTACAATGAATCGAATGAAATTTTACAAAAAGCGATTGAGGTCATTGAATCAGAGCAATACGATTTACTTGGCGACAACAACTAGAATTTTGTACATTTGATCGGTAAAATCTAAACGAAAAATGAAGTATTTATTGATACCCGTTTCAGCAGCATTTTTATTGTTTTCTTGTGGCGGTTCTGAGGAAGTAGAAGGAGCAACTGCTCAAAGCGGAGAAATTAAGTCGGCTATTGATGCCAGCGAAGAATTATCTCCAGAAGCGAAGAAACAATTAGCAGAAGAGCGAAAGCGCATTGCAGAAGAAGAAAAAAAGTTGGAAGCAACTTTGACTAGCATGACGTTCGATAAAGAAATGCATGATTTTGGTGATGTTGAAGCGGAGACGGATGTAACTACACAGTTTACTGTGACAAACACAGGAAAGCGCCCATTGGTTATTGAAAACGTATCGGCTAGCTGTGGATGTACTACTCCAAAGAAACCGGAAAAACCAATCGCTCCAGGAGCTTCAGACGTAATCGAGGTAAAATTCAAGTCGAAGCCTGGACAAATGAATGAAATCACCAAAACAGTGACGGTAACAGCGAATACGAAAGAAAAAACGCATCAATTGAAGATTCGCGCATTCGTGAAAGGATAAAATCATTACTATTGATATGAAAAAGCAGCACAATATGTGTTGCTTTTTTTTCGGAATCAAATGGGAGTCATACAACGTCAGGGAATCATCAACAGTTTGGTCAACTACTTTGGTATTGCCCTTGGCTTCTTCGCGACACTTTTTATTTATCCTCTCGATTGGGATCTATATGGCTCTATTCAATACTGGATATCCAGCGCCATGCTGTTAACGCCAATACTCAGACTAGGGACAAATGGTTTAATTCAGAAGTTTTACCCTTACTTTGAAAAGAACAATATCCCTGGCTTTCTTGGAATGATATTTCAGCTCGCGGCCCTAAGTGTTGTCTCGATGTCGTTGCTCATCCTAATTGTTGCGTACTTCCTACAAGACACCAATTTTCTTGAACGTCTTCAAATGAACCAACACGATGCACTAATTGTGTATCTGTTTTGTCTCGCGTTAATCGCTACAAATATTTTTCAGGCTCAAGCGGCAAATGCTAGAAGAATTGTTGTTCCTGACCTTATTAGTAACGTCTTCTTCAAGCTTTTCTTAATGACATTGATTCTAGGGAGTTATTACGGCTTTTTAGACAAGGCTCTTTCAGGTCCCCTGCTGATACTATTTTACGTCGGAACCGCCCTACTTCTTTTGTTTTACATTATTTCGCTTGGTAAATTTTCGGTCAAGGGCTTTTCATGGAAATCGTTACCTAAACACTTCAAGCAAGAGGTAATTAGTTATTGGCTGCTCGGTGTCCTGAATACTTTAGGACTTGTTTTGGCGTACAAAATAGACGTCTTTATCATTGGTTCATCACTCGATAACAAAAGTGTAGGCTATTACAGCATGTTCCTCTTTATGACCAATGTAATGATGGTTCCTATGAATTCGCTCAGCCAAATTTCAGCTCCTGAAATTTCTGAAAGTTTCGAGCACGACGATATTCCGAGAATCGATCGGATTTATAAGAAGACATCAAACAATTTACTTGTCATTGGAACTGTAATTCTTGTGACTATTTGGATAGGGATACTTTTCCTGTTAGATATTATGAACAATGGTTCCGAGCTTAAGCCGTTCATTTACTGTTTGTTCTTTTTGGGAATCGCGAAAATTCTTGATTTATCAACAAGCGTTAACCACCTGATAATCAACTATTCAAAATGGTATCGTTACAACATGCTTTTCCTAGTATTGGTGAGTGCATTGAACATAACACTGAACCTTATTCTCATTGATCAATACGGAATTGTTGGTGTTGCCATGGCTACCATGACGAGTTTGTTTATCTATAACTCCATTAAAACTTGGTTCATTTACCACAAGTTGAAAATTCACCCTTTCAATAGCAAGACACTGGTCATTTTCGGAATATTAGCAATCGGATTGTTCATAGGATCTATGCTACAATCTACTGCATTATTTCAGAGAGATTTACTTAATTTACTGCTCTATTGTGGTCTAACTGCATCACTTCTTTCACTGTTATTTTATTTTTTGAAGATTTCACCGGAACTTAACGCAATTGCAGATAAATTTGTCAAACGAAAGCAATGACTTCCGTTAAATGATTCTTACAACCTTATGAACAAAGCAACTCATCCTTTCAAAGTTTCCATTGTTATTTGTACCTATAATCGGGATAAGTTCATCGGTGAAGCATTGGACAGTCTTGCAAATCAAACCTTGAACGCCGAAAACTTTGAAATTCTGATCGTTAATAACAACTCAAACGATACCACAGAAACAATTTGCAAAAAGTTCATAAACGACCATCCTGAACTCGATGTAAACTATGTCATGGAAAGGCAGCAGGGGCTTTCTTATGCAAGAAATCGAGGGATTGAAGATGCAAAGTACGATATCATTACTTATATCGATGATGATGCTTATGCAAAACCCGATTTTGTGGAGATCGTCTACAACTACTTTAATAAACATCCGGAAACAGCAGGAATTGGAGGAAAAATTAAACCTCGCTACGAAATAGAGGAACCTGAGTGGATGAACCCTTATCTGTACGGTGTCGTGTCGGCAGTAGATCACGGCGATAAAGTTCTGAAATTCAACAAGCGCTATCCAGTCGGTTGTAATATGTCATACAGAAAGGATATACTGAAATCAGTGGGTGGTTTCAACACGAATTTAAAATGGCGCAGCGACGATAAATTCATTTATCTGTCCGTGAGAAAAATATCTGATGAGGTGTACTACATACCTGAACTGGAAGTAGAACACACCATTGACGCATACAGGACGACCGATAAGTGCTTTGAAGACATTACAACCAAGTTTGGAAAAGCTGAATACACGCGTGTAAAAGATGAAGGCAGTTGGACCTATTTTAAAAAATTGGTCGAGTTCTTTTACAAATTAGCAGGTAGCTTCATTCTTATGATTGGTTTTATGTTGAAAGGACAGCCTAAAAAAGGACGATATACTTTCCGTTACCGATGGATTGCTACGAAAGCATTTCTGAATATCGGCTCGAATCAATAATCCAGTTAGAAATAAAAAAGGAGAACAATCATTGCTCTCCTTTCAATATTATTCTTCGCTTTTATCGGCGGTGATTGACGCACCACGAATCTTTTCGAAATAGATGTAAGCACCTATTAATAGCAATAGTAGAATGGAACCAATCCATGCAATTACGGTTGCTGTATCATACTGACTTGTATCGTATTTGAATTCTACTTTATGATTCCCCGCCGGAAGCTCCAATCCACGTAGCATATAGTTGACTTTCAATATCTCCTGCTCTTTACCGTCAACGAAGGCTTTCCAACCTTTTTTGTAATAGACTTCCGAGAATACTGCCAATTGCTTTTTCGATGACTTCGTCTCGTAGGTCAATCGGTTGGGTGCATACGAAGTCATTTCAATAGAACCTTCACCCGAGAATTTCTTCGTGCTTAACTTCTTCGCCTCAGATGCCAACATCACTGCCTCAGTTCTTGGCTCAAAACTATTCTCAAGGTTTAAAGCCACCAATTTCGTTAAGGAATTCGAGGAATCTCTCTCAAAGTCAGCATCTTGATAGAAATTAGTCGCTCCTGTTGAATCCATTGCAATATATAGAGACATATCCTCACGCAGTGTTCGTGGCAAGCCAATATTTACAGAGTCGCCTGGAGCTAAGACGTATTTCATCTCCTCTCCACCGTAAACTGCTGCTTGCTTTGTCGGCGTTCCGTTAATGAGAAGCTGTCCGCCACCTGCGTTATTCAGGTTGAATTTATTTCCAAGCGCACGCACTTCATCGTTTGGCGTCTCATAGGTTTCTACCTCTTGAACAAACCATCCATTGCCCATGGCGGTTGGTCTTGGAGTTAACTTCCCACCTTCAATTTCGTACTTCACATTGAACATATCCAATACCTTTTGGTTTCTGTATCGGATTTGGAAGTCGAATACGTTTTGGATATTTTGCAGTTTCGCTGCATGGTACCCAGAAAGACATTTGTGGAAATATGATGAGCGTGTACTACTCCACAGTCCATCAAAATCAAGAACTCGATAATTCGTGTTCATATTTAGCGCGAAAAACTTGTAAGAGTCTATCATACGCTGTCGGTACGGACCATCTAACTCCAAGTCTTCGGCCTTTTCTTTTGCCTCGCGCTCGGCCGCGTCTATTTTCTTTTTCAGTTCAGGATTCTCTTGCAATTCCGCATCCATAATCTGCTGATCCGCTGGTGTCGCTTGAACTGGGAAGTCTTTTTCACCTTGTTCTATCCAATACTGATAGTCACCATTATCAGCAACTGGAGGATCATTATTCAGGTAATTACGGTCTACCACAATCAAATCAGCAGTGGAGATAATTCCAATTAAAATCATCACAACCACTGAAGGAATGGACGTAAAGAACAACAGCGACATTGCTCCAATTCCAAGAAATGCAATTAGCAAGGAGTGATTGGTAGACTTCGCATAAATTTCACGTCGTACCTCCTTCACTTTTTGGAATCCATCCATACGCTGTGCCACCTGGGCATCAATAAACTGCTGAATCTGCGCTGGGTTATTTGGATCCACTCCGTAGTTTTGTTGCAATGCCTGTGGCGGGATATTCATGACTTGCTGCGTCATTTGCGCCGTCATAGTTTCTTCATTGTAGAACTTTGCTTCTTCAGAGGAGTAATATTTGTCATTGATATCAACAAATTTCAACCCTAGCAAGAATGCAAAGAATACCCCAGAGACGATGAGGAACTTCTTCCACTCTCCTTTCAACGATTCTCTTTCTTCATAGAACTTTTGAAGAAGCATGACACCAATAACTGGTATACTTACTTCAACCAAAATCAATATAATCGTTACTGTTCTGAACTTATTGTAGAGGGGAACATTATCAATAAAGAAGTCGGTCAAGCCCATAAAATTCTTTCCCCAAGAGAGCAGTAGGGCAAAAATTGAAATCGCCAAGAATGCCCATTTAATTCTGTCTCTTAAGAAAACAAGTCCAAGTACGGCAAGGAAAACGACAATTACTCCTAAATATACAGGACCATTTGTAATGGGTTGCTCTCCAAAGTAGGCTCGATTAGAAAGCACCGCTTCTTCTTCAGTGGAGCTTAATTCCATGTCCTCAACAATTGGTGCGAAGCGTGTTTCAGCTAATGGCACGTTGTTGTGAGACCCCTTAGCGTAAGGAGTGACAAGGGTAAATGACTCTCCTATTCCGTAACTCCAACGAGTAATATAATCCTTGTCTAGCCCTCCGCTAGCAGCTGTCTTTGAGGACAACCCATCTGGGGTAATTGTAACATCATTCTTTCCGCGGATAGTAGCATCTGCATACGATTTCGTCATGAAGATATTTCCTGAATTGATCCCAATGGCTAAGACATACGCGCCCAAAATCGCAGCGGTAGAGATCGCAAACTTCTTTAATTCCTTTTTTCTGTATGCTTCTATTAGGAAGAAAATTCCTAGAATCAGGAACATAAAGAGTGAGTAATACGTGATTTGGAAGTGATTGGCTCCCAAGTGCATCCCCATAAATATCGCGGAAACAATTCCTCCAAGCTTCCAATTTCTTCGATATGCCAGTATAAATCCGCCTAAGACACCCGGTAAAAAAGCAATAGACATCGCCTTTGTCATGTGTCCTGCCTGTAAAATGATTATTTCATAACTGGCGAAGGCGAAGGCAAATGCTCCAACTATTCCAATTACGGGCTTAATGCGTAAACAAAGCGCTAGTATATAGAAACAGATCAAGTGCCACAGGAAAGGATACGCAGGACCTGAAAGAGGTGTACCAAAAAATACGACCACATTCTTTAATACGTTTCCAGAGTATAAAACGCTGATTTGCGTGGCTGGCATACCACCAAACATTGCATTGGTCCAAAGTGGCTCTTCACCTGTGAGCTCTCGGTAATGCTTAGCTTCGTTTGACATCCCCTTGTATTGTTCGATGTCGTGTTGCTTCAATCCGTAGTCGTTAAACTGAGGAGAGAAATAAGCGTAGGCTACAATGAAAAACAATGCTATCGCAATGAAATGAATTCCATTTTTCTTAAAAAAAGCGCTCAAATTCATGATTTAAAAGGCTGGTTTTACTGAATTAATTGTCCGTGAATATACTGAAAATGGAGTCAATAAAAAGCGAAGAGGCAGCATTAATCTACCTCTTCAAAGTCGACATCTTCAATTCCATCTTTCGACGTTTGTCTTTTACCAATGATTTTGGTTCTGCCTAGATTTCGTTTTTTCCGTTTCGCCTCGGCATCGAATGCTTTTTTTTGGCGATCCAACTCTTTCTCTTCGGCAATATTCCGTTTGGCAATCATTAACTGACCTAAAAAGCGAAGCACCACCAAGACCCCGATGATGATTAAAATCATTCGAATGGCTCCGGTTAAGCTTGCCTCGGCAACGGTCATTAGCGCGATAAGTGCATGTTACGCTCCGAATAGATCTTCATGAAATAAGGATCTTTCAAAGAGTCGATGAATCGAATGGCCTCACCGGTGGACTTCATCTCAGGACCAAGTTCCTTTTTCACTTCAGGGAACTTCTCGTAAGAGAAAACCGGAATTTTAATCGCGTAACCTTGCTTGTTTGGATTAAAGTTGAAATCCTTCACCTTTTTCTCTCCCAACATTACTTTGGCTGCATAGTTTACGTATGGCTCGTCGTATGCTTTTGCAATGAATGGCACTGTTCGTGACGCACGAGGATTCGCTTCAATCACGTACACTTTGTCATCTTTGATCGCAAACTGAATATTGATTAATCCTACAGTTTTCAGCTCAACAGCTACTTTTCTCGTAATGTCCTCAATTTGAGTCATTACGAAGTCGCCCAAGTTGTAAGGGGGAAGTACAGCGTATGAATCTCCGGAGTGAATTCCGGCTGGTTCAATGTGCTGCATTACTCCAATGATGTAAACGTCTTCTCCGTCGCAAATAGCATCGGCCTCCGCCTCTATTGCTCCGCCTAGGAAGTGATCCAAAAGAATTTGGTTATCCGGCATGTCACGAAGAATATCTACTACGTGGTGCTCCAATTCTTCTTTGTTGATGACAATTTTCATTTTTTGTCCTCCCAATACATACGATGGGCGAACCAACAACGGGAACCCTAATTCATTCGAGAGTTCCAATGCCTGCTCGGCACTTTCTACAACACCAAATTTCGGGTATGGAATATCCATTTTCTTTAGAACATTCGAGAAACGACCTCGATCTTCTGCTAAATCCAAAGCGTCGTAGCTTGTTCCGAAAATTTTAATTCCGTATCGCTCTAACTTCTCCGCCAGCTTTAATGCCGTCTGTCCACCTAACTGAACGATAACACCTTCCGGCTTCTCGTGTTTGATGATGTCGTAAATATGTTCCCAGAAAACAGGCTCGAAATATAGCTTATCGGCCGTATCGAAATCCGTAGAAACCGTTTCCGGGTTACAATTGATCATCACCGTTTCATAACCGCATTCTTTCGCAGCCAATACACCGTGTACACAGCTGTAATCGAACTCAATACCTTGCCCTATTCGGTTCGGACCTGATCCAAGAACTACCACTTTCTTCTTGTCGGTTACAACACTCTCGTTTTCCAACTCAAATGTGGAGTAATAGTATGGCGTTTGCGCTTCGAATTCTGCGGCACAGGTATCTACCAACTTGTAAACACGACTGATTCCGAACTCTTCGCGTTTCGCATGCACTTCTGACTCTAAGCAGCGTAACAAATGAGCAATTTGTCGATCGGCATATCCTTTTTGCTTGGCTTCAAACAACAAATCTTTCGGAATTGAATCCAAATGATGCTTTTCGATGCGTCCTTCAAGCTTGATTAAGTCTTCAATTTGCTTCAGGAACCAAATATCAATTTTCGTTTTTTCAACGATAGTTTTAAACGGAATCCCCAGTTTAATGGCATCGTAGATATGGAACAAACGGTTCCAACTTGGATGCGACAAACTGTGTAAAATTTTATCTTGATCGCGCAATTCTTTGCCGTCAGCTCCCAATCCATTTCGATTGATTTCAAGCGACTGACATGCCTTTTGAAGCGCTTCTTGGAAGGATCGACCAATTCCCATCACCTCTCCAACTGCCTTCATTTGAAGTCCCAATTCGCGATCTGCGCCCGGGAATTTGTTGAAGTTCCAACGTGGAATTTTAACGATAACGTAGTCCAATGTTGGCTCGAACAATGCCGAGGTAGTTTTGGTAATTTGATTGCTTAGTTCATCCAAATGGTAACCAATTGCCAGTTTCGCAGCAATTTTCGCAATAGGATATCCTGTGGCTTTCGAAGCCAACGCCGAAGATCGTGATACACGTGGGTTGATTTCGATAGCGATAATTTCTTCTTTTTCATCCGGAGATACTGCGAACTGCACATTACATCCACCAGCAAAGTTTCCAATAGAGCGCATCATGTGAATGGCCATGTCACGCATTTTTTGAAAAGTGGTGTCCGAGAGTGTCATTGCGGGCGCTACTGTAATGGAATCCCCAGTGTGAATACCCATTGGATCAAAATTCTCGATGGAACAGATAATAACTACGTTATCATTTGAATCTCGAAGAAGCTCCAACTCATATTCTTTCCAACCCAAAAGGGCCTTGTCAATCATCACTTCGTGAATTGGTGACAACTGCAACCCTCTTTCCAAAAGGTCATCAAATTCTTTCGGATCATGAACAATTGATGCTCCTGCTCCACCTAGTGTATACGAAGCACGCACACACAACGGAAAACCGAACTCTTGCGCGATTTCTTTTCCTTGGAGGAAGGATTTTGCTGCTTTTTGCGGAGCCATTCCCACACCGATTTCTGTCATTAGATCTCGAAATGCTTCGCGGTTCTCGGTGATCTCAATCGCGTTGATATCTACACCGATGGTACGCACATTATACTCGTCCCAAATACCCATTTCCTCGCACTTGATGCAGAGGTTCAATCCGGTTTGACCTCCCATGGTAGGAAGTACCGCATCGATATCGTGTTTTTCTAGAATCTCAATAATACTTTGAGGTTCTAGTGGTTTCAGGTACACGTTATCCGCAACGACTTTGTCAGTCATAATAGTTGCTGGATTCGAGTTGATGAGCGTTACTTCAATTCCTTCTTCACGGAGAGATCTTGAGGCTTGTGATCCTGAGTAGTCAAATTCACAGGCTTGACCGATCACAATGGGTCCACTACCTATTATCAGAATGGACTTAATCGAATTGTCTTTTGGCATTTTATGCGCAATTATGGGGGTTCAACTTCACGAAAGTTCGCGTCAAATTGAACGCAAATTTAGTATAAAAATGACAAGCACTAAACGCATTTTGCTGACCTTTTTTCTAATGTTTTGAACAATTCCCGTGGATAACTCCTGATCGGTCCGTTTATGGTGGTTGGTTGGCGATGATAATTAACGAAAGATCAACAGTTAGACCTTTTAGCTTGGGCTGTTTGATTTTTAGGAATAATGCGTAAACAGCACATATTTACATTTACAATATTTACCCTGGTTGTTCGACACCGTGCCTGCGCGAGGCAGGCGGGTTGTAGAAATGTACAATTCTAAAATTGCAGTAATATTGAAAACAAAAGCTTCAAAATACTCATCTCCTACTTTATCTCCCTCTGAAATCTTTAATTCGAAATATTCTCCAAGTCACTTTCGATATACCCAACCCTCTACGTTATACTTTTTTTTCAAAGTTGATCGCACTGTACTCAACGAATCTTCCGAATCCGATTCCCCTACAATAACGTAATTCATGCCATTGGGCCCCGGAGCCATAAAGGCATTTATCCCTTTGGATCGGAACCTTTCTACTTCGTTGACGGCATTATCTTTTACCCCAAACGCACCTACAACGATGTAGTAATGACCTTTTTGCAAGGATTTACTTGAGGCTAATTTTGAATCAACGACTTGGGTTAACTTTTTCTCCACTGGCTTCACAACTTTTTTCGAGACGCTGTTCTTCTCAACAGTTTTAGGCTTAGCTTTTTTCGCAATGTTTACTTCCGGCTTTACGTCTTCAATTGACTCTGAATTATCTGTACTCTCGCTTCCAAGACAGTATAAGTATCCATTTCGAGAAGCGATGTAAATATTACCTCGATCTGCTACGGGGGAAGCTTCGAATACACCGTTGCGCTTGACATCAGAGACTATCTCCCCCTGATCATTTACTGTGAACAAATGGAGCCCGTGATACCCCGCCGCTACAATTTTGTTTCGAACGAATATTGGCGTAGAAATGGACGGCCCTATCTTTCGCTGATCCAACAGCTTCGGCATTGGGTACGTATGTTTGTTGTTCGGCCCTGGACACGTTTTGTTCGGATCAATACTTTGGTGATCAACAAGGTACATAGTACCGTCAATCCCTGTAAAAACAGCCATCGACGGATATTGTCCATCATTGTAAGAATCATTAATCGCAACACTTCCGATTACACCGCCTTTCCAATCAGCAAATTCACGATCGCCGGTTGGAAAGTACCAAACGACAGATTCTTCGGGACTCTTGCTTGGATCGAGCTTAAATACACCGCCTTTCCCAGATATGTATTGTTTCTCTACGGTGATTAGCAGGCATCCGTCGGATGTAACCACAGGCGAACCATCCAAATCTGACCCTATATCGAAGGTCCAATCTATGGTTTTGGTTTTGAGATTGTAGCCGTAAACGTGTCCCGATCCAGATGCAATGTAAATTCGATCACCAATTCTTGCCGGAGACGCTTCTGTAACTAAGTTTCCACCATGATTCCAAACATCCTCCTTCTCATACAAAGGCAACTCCTGGAAGACACTGGGCTCATAATAAGCGGTTGAGGCAATTGGCTTTAAATATTCCTTGCCCGGACCAAAAGAGATAAATGAACCATTTTCAAGTCCGATGTAAGCGGTATCGTTAATGGTAATAGCGGATGCATCCACATCTCTACTATAGCTACTGCTTCGCTTGCTATTCATTCGCCACAACTCCTTGCCCGTCATGTAAGAAACAGCACGATAACTATAAACGGATGGTGCCGAAAGCGAGTTTTGGTTCCCCAACCGACTACCTTGTAACACGACCAATCGATCTTCTGGGGTCTCCGCCTTTGGATTGTCCCAAATACTACCGGTACCTTTAATTACATCATCATAGGCATACGACCAGACCAATTCTCCGGATGAAGCGTCAATTTTCTTCAAATTATGGTCATAGCAACCCAAAAGAAGAAATTTCTTATTGTGTTCACGAACAATTAAGGGTTGCCCGGTCCATCCTGCGCCACTCCACTCTACCGGACCATCTGCAAGGTTTGTAACCCCTGTTCCGAGATGCAATTTCCAAAGCTCAGTCAAGTCGTTACCAATGCTGTCTCCGTAATAATTGCGTTGATCATTCCCTAAAAAAGTTCCGTTGAGAATTTGAATGGAGTCTTCCTTTTCGATAGGATCACTTACTTCTGCACTTGACGCCTTCTCTGCTAATGAGTTTTCGTCAAACGTGTCGCACGCGGAAATCACAAGGCAACCAACAAATGCCGTCGGAAGCAACACCCTATGAAATCGAATAGTTTTTAGCATGTGAAAAACTGTGCAATTCGTTATACTCAAAAAACCCATGAAGGTTACGCTTTCTCTCACGCCAAAAGCATATTCCGCAACGAACATTCCAATCAAATGGCATTCGCTTTTTCTTATCTTTGCTTCAGTCACATCTAATTATGCAAGAAATACTATCACCAGTTCAGTTAGAGCAGAAAATTCAGCGTCTGGCTCACGAGTTACTTGAAAATTGTTTTGAGGAAAAAGACGTTTTTATTGGCGGAATTCATGGCAATGGCTTTTTATTGGCAGAAAAACTTCAATCAATTCTTGGCGACACGACGGACGTAACATTTCACCTGTTTGAGTTGAAAGTCAATAAGGAAGAACCTTGGTCCGACCCAATTGAGTTGAGCATCCCGATTCAACAAATGAAAAATGGCTTTATCGTTTTGGTAGATGATGTGTTGAATTCAGGAAAAACAATGCAATACGCCCTCACCGAACTCCTTCAGTTTCCAACCAAGGCAATCAAAACGTTGACTTTGGTAGACAGAACGCACCGTCGTTTCCCAATCAAGGCAGATTTTGTCGGAATTCGCCTCTCCACCACCCTACAGGAGCGCGTAGAAGTCAAAATGGATGAGAACGGCATAAAAGCGTATTTGACATGAGCCAACGAATTACAGAATCGGAATCACTTCACAAGGATTTAGAGCTACAATCAACGAACTCGTTATTGCGCGGAATCAATCAAGAGGACCAAAAAGTAGCCTTGGCAGTAGAAGCTGTTATTCCCCAAATTGAGGCATTCATTGATGCATGCTGTGAAAATATGAAAGTAGGTGGACGCTTATTTTACATCGGCGCCGGAACCAGTGGCCGTTTGGGCATTGTTGACGCCAGTGAATGTCCTCCTACATTTGGAGTAGATCACAACACAGTTATAGGAATCATGGCGGGCGGTGACAAAGCGATTCGAAAGGCGGTTGAATTTGCGGAAGATGACACTTCACAGGGTTGGAAAGACTTGCAAGAATATTCCATCACGGAAAAAGACACACTTGTTGGAATTGCCGCATCAGGAACTACGCCGTATGTATTAGGCGCAATTGAAACAGCTCAAAACCATGGATTGATCACTGGCGGAATCACCTGCAATCCGGATTCGCCACTCTCAAAACTTGCAGAATACCCTATGGTCCCTGTAGTTGGACCTGAGTTTGTCACCGGAAGCACACGAATGAAATCAGGAACGGCGCAAAAGCTGGTATTGAATATGATTAGTACAGCCCTGATGATAAAGCTAGGGCGCGTGAAAGGCAATCGAATGGTGGACATGCATTTAAGCAATAATAAATTGGTGGATAGAGGAACTAAAATGGTCCAGGAGCAATTGAATATTTCATACGATGAAGCGGCTGCACTATTGGAAAAGCATGGCAGTGTTCGAAAGGCAGTGGAAAATTACACAGCATAAATACAATTCGTAAATGGAAGATTTAATCGACGATCAAAAATTCGTTCAAGAAAAGCTACAAAACAACTCAACTATTTCTGATTCCGATAAGATTGAACTTCCCTATGCAAACAGCGTTTACTATAAAGGAATAGCTGCGTTAGTTTTTGTGTTTACGGTGTTTGGATTCATGGTTAGCCTCTACTTAATGAATATTGCACTCAAACGATCAAAGGAAATGCTCGAAGATTACAAGAAAAGTCCTCAGTCGTACTCACAGAAATCCTTAAAGCGAGTGAAGATAGGTCGAAACTTAGCTTATATTTCTTTGACTGTATGGATTGGTCAAATTTTAGCCTTCCTAATCATCTACAACTAAACTAATGGGTAATGGCTTACGTCCAGATATTATTGACGACTCTCCCGAAAACCGTGTAGAACCCTTATCGGAAGACACTGAAAGTGAACCGAGAAGCTTATTGTCAACAATCATACTGACTTTGGTACTTGTACTTTGTGTCGTAGGATTTGCTTATGGATTGTACAAAGTTTTACATTAATTGTGCATCTTCACAGAAATAAGACAGGATAAAATGACAGATTCAGAAAACTTAGACGAAGGAATAACGCATCGCGAAAGCGGCGGAAATATCCAACAAAAAGTACCGGGATCCACAACTGCGTTGGTTTGCGGTATCATCTCCATTCCATTTGCAGGACTGGTGGGTGTAATCCTTGGAATCATAGCGATTAGCTCCGGCGGCGGTGCTATCAAGAAATTTGAAGAAAACCCAGGAAATTATACGGAAGGCTCTCTGAAAAACGCTAAGGCTGGGCAAATCTGTGGTATCATTGGATTGGTAGCCTCAGCGCTATGGCTTATCTATATTTTCGGTCGATTGTAATAACATAAAATTCGGTCGATTGTAATAACATAAAAAAAGGGAACTTAACTCTTTCGCTAAAGCTTCAGCGATGGAGCTCGTTCCCTTTAATGCAAGTAGAGATTCTTACCTCTATTTAATGATGCCAACGCAGTAAACTCGCCATTGAGTTATTTTTCTTCCTGCTTTGGCTTTGTTTTTTGCGTTTTTCCTTTTTTGATGTCAATCGTTAATTCCTCATCCCCTTCTTTGTAATCCATTTTAATTGTATCACCCTCATGAAGGTTTGATTTAACGATTTCTTCCGCTAACGGATCTTCGATCAATTTTTGAATCGCTCTTTTCAACGGACGCGCTCCAAATTTCTCGTCGTATCCTTTCTCAACGATGTAATCCTTCGCTTTTTCCGTCATTTCGATCGTGTAGCCCAAGTCGTTCAAGCGACCGTATAGCTTATCCAATTCTAAATCAATGATTCTATGGATATCCTCACGTCGCAATGAGTTGAACATGATCATGTCATCAACACGGTTCAAGAATTCCGGAGAGAAAGCCTTTCTCAAAGCGTTTTGTACAACCAATTTCGCTGCATCATCTGCCTGATCAATTTTGGCTTTGGTACCGAATCCAACACCTGTTCCAAAATCTTGCAATTGACGTGCCCCGATATTCGAGGTCATGATCAAAATGGTGTTTTTAAAGTCGATTTTACGACCCAATCCATCCGTCATGTGTCCGTCATCCAATGCTTGCAATAACAAATTGAATACATCCGGGTGCGCCTTTTCAATCTCATCCAAAAGAACAATTGAATACGGTTTACGACGCACCTTTTCGGTTAATTGTCCACCTTCTTCGTATCCAACGTAGCCCGGAGGTGCTCCAACCAATCGAGAGATGGAGAATTTCTCCATATACTCAGACATGTCGATGCGAATCAAGGAATCTTCAGAGTCAAACAAGTATTTCGCCAAGACTTTCGCCAACTGCGTTTTACCCACACCAGTTGGTCCTAAGAAAAAGAACGATCCAATTGGTTTGTTCGGATCTTTCAACCCTGCACGGTTACGTTGAATGGCTTTCACCACTTTTTGCACCGCTTCATCCTGACCGATTACTTTTCCTTTAATTTCATCGGACATAACCGCCAAGCGACCTGTTTCAGACTCAGAAATGCGAGTTACAGGAACTCCAGACATCATGGAAACCACCTCGGCAACATGTTCCTCCGTTACCTCTACTCTGTTTTCCTTTGACTCCTCTTCCCACTTCTTTTTAGCAACTTCTAATTCTTCCTGAAGTTTACGCTCGCTATCGCGAAGCTCTGCTGCCTTTTCGTACTGCTGCGACTTGATTACTTCGTTCTTTTGCTCTTTAAGATCTTCAATCTTTTGTTCGATATCCAAAATCTCTTGAGGAACATTAATGTTGGTCAAGTGAACACGCGATCCTACTTCATCCATAGCATCAATCGCCTTATCCGGTAAGTGACGGTCTGTGATGTATCGCTCTGTCAAATGCACACATGCCTCAAGTGCCTCCTTGGTGAAGCGCACCGAATGGTGATCTTCGTAGCGTTCTTTAATGTTGTTCAAAATCTGGAAAGTCTCGTCTCTAGAGGTAGGCTCTACCAATACTTTTTGGAAACGACGCTCCAAGGCACCATCCTTTTCAATATACTGACGGTACTCATCCAGCGTGGTAGCTCCGATTGCCTGCATCTCTCCACGCGCCAAAGCTGGCTTGAACATATTGGATGCATCCAAAGAACCGGAAGCGCCACCAGCACCAATAATCGTATGAATCTCATCAATGAACAAAATCACATCGGGATTCTTTTCGATTTCCTGCATGACAGCCTTCATACGCTCTTCGAACTGTCCACGGTATTTTGTCCCTGCCACCAAAGAGGCTAGGTCCAACGAAACAATACGTTTGTTGAAAAGTACACGAGACACCTTTCTCTCCACAATGCGAAGCGCCAATCCTTCAGCAATGGCACTTTTACCAACACCAGGCTCACCAATCAGAATTGGATTGTTTTTCTTTCTACGTGACAAGATTTGGCTCACACGCTCAATTTCCTTTTCACGTCCTACAATTGGGTCAAGACGGCCACCCTCTGCCATTTTGGTTAGGTCGCGACCGAAATTGTCCAAAACAGGCGTTTTCGACTTCGGATCTGCCTTTCGCTGCGAAGAGAATGATTCCTCTCCTCCAGCAGGCTCGTCATCTGTGCCACCTGGGAACTCAGCCCTCGGTGTTATTTGATCATCTTTCATTGATTCTAGTTCGTCTTTTACATTTTCATAAATCACGCCGTACTTATTTAAAATACTGCATGCTGCACTGTCTTCATTTTTCAGAATTGACAGTAGAAGGTGTTCGGTCCCAATCATTGGGCTCTTATACAATTTCGCTTCGAGGTATGTTAACTTCAACACACGTTCTGCTTGCTTTACCAAAGGAATGTTGGTCAAGTTTTGCGTACCGATAGCCGTAGCCGCCGATTTGGTTAAATTTTGTTCAACTTCCTTGCGAATCATTTTAAGATCCAAGTGAAACTCTTGCAACACGGCGATTGCCTTGCCGTCACCTTCACGTATTAATCCGAGTAAGAGATGCTCCACCCCGATGAAATCATTCCCCAATCGCAGAGCTTCCTCGCGACTAAAGCTGATAACATCTTTTACTCTTTGTGAGAATTTTGCTTCCATATTGAATGCTGTTTACAATCGTTGTAATGAGTTGCGAAAAGAGAGCTTTCACTACTCCTACAAATATATAACGTATAAAAAACATAAATCGCAGGCTATTTATGTTCTTTTTCACATTTTACTGTTCGAATTGAGAAGAATCAAGAACCGTTCCGATTATCACAGCAGGACAATTTGGCAGCACCTTGCACAGTATCCTAATTGATTATCAGAACACTACATTCTTAAATTAGCTTGTCAGAAGTCTTCCGTTTAGCGTAGACAAACTCACCAACTCCAATTCACTCTAGTAGCAGGGTAAAATTGCGTTTTTCTTGCGTGAATTTCAAAATTGTTAATAAGTCGACAAAAACTGCCATTTTCCACAGATTTTTGTTAGTAATTACGATGTTTTCAACAGGTGCTTTTTACCCCGAATTGACTAATTTCGAGGCTTGCTTTTGAACACGCACAGACCGTGCTAAACACTTAACGAATTAAATACTCATGGCAGACGGAGAAAGAATAATCCAGATCAATATTGAGGATGAAATGAAATCGGCCTACATCGACTATTCCATGTCGGTGATTGTGTCGAGAGCTTTACCAGACGTTCGAGATGGCTTTAAGCCAGTACACCGTCGCGTTCTTTACGGAATGCAAGATTTAGGTGTCTACTCGAACCGACCTTACAAAAAGAGTGCGAGAATTGTCGGAGAAGTATTGGGTAAGTATCACCCACATGGAGACAGTTCTGTTTATGATACAATGGTTCGTATGGCCCAACACTGGTCATTACGCTACCCACTTGTCGATGGACAAGGAAACTACGGGTCTGTCGATGGTGACAGTCCGGCAGCAATGCGTTACACCGAGGCAAGACTTCGTAAGATTTCGGAAGACATGCTTGGTGATCTTGAAAAGGAAACCGTGGATTTCGCTCCCAACTTTGATGATAGCTTGGAAGAGCCGACGGTCTTACCTACAAAAATTCCTAACCTCCTCGTAAATGGAGCCAGCGGAATTGCTGTGGGTATGGCTACTAATATGGCGCCGCACAACCTAACAGAGGTTTGTAATGGAATGATTGCCTACGTCGACAACAAAGAAATTGACGACGAAGAGTTATTGCAGCACGTAAAAGCGCCTGACTTCCCTACAGGGGGTATCATTTATGGTTATGACGGTGCTCGTGAGGCATTGTTAACCGGAAAAGGTCGAATCGTGATGCGCGCCAAAGCGGAAATCGAGGAGACAAAAACGGGGAAAGAAGTAATTATTGTTACTGAGATTCCTTACCAAGTAAATAAGGCGGATATGATCCGTAAAACGGCGGAACTTGTCAACGATAAGAAAATTGACGGTATTTCCGATATTCGTGATGAATCTGACCGTAAAGGAATGCGCATTGTTTACGAATTGAAGCGTGATGCAATTCCAAACGTAGTACTGAACAAATTATTTAAATACACAGCGCTTCAGACTTCGTTCTCGGTAAACAATATTTGTTTGGTGAACGGTCGCCCTGAGTTGCTCAACTTAAAGGATATGATTCGTCACTTTGTTGATTTCCGTCACGAAGTGATTGTACGCCGTACAAAGTACGAATTGCGTAAAGCAGAAGAAAGAGCACACATCTTAGAAGGATTAATTATTGCTTCGGACAACATTGACGAAGTAATTGCCTTGATTCGAGGGTCAAAAAGTCCGGAAGAAGCACGAGAGAAATTGATTGAACGATTCGAACTTTCGGATATTCAAGCTCGCGCCATTGTAGAAATGCGTCTGCGTCAGTTGACTGGACTGGAGCAAGACAAGCTGCGCTCTGAGTACGAAGACTTGATGAACTTGATCAAAGATTTGAAAGATATTCTAGATCGTGAAGAGCGTCGAATGGAGATCATCAAAAACGAATTGATCGAAGTTCGTGATAAGTACGGTGATGAGCGTCGTTCTCAAATTGAGTACTCGGCAAGCGAAATGCGCATTGAAGACTTGATTCCGAACGAAGAGGTTGTAGTTACGATCTCCCACGCAGGATACATTAAACGTACAAGCCTTGCGGAATACAAAGTACAAAACCGTGGAGGAATGGGGTCGAAAGGTTCTGCAACGCGTGATAAGGACTTCTTGGAAGAACTATTCGTTGCTACAAACCACAACTACCTCCTCATCTTCACCGAGAAAGGTAAATGTTTCTGGATGCGAGTGTTCGAAATTCCTGAAGGATCGAAAACAGGAAAAGGTCGAGCTATCCAAAACTTGTTAAACATAGAACAAGACGATAAGATCAAAGCGTATGTTAAAGTAACCGATCTTACCGATAAAGAATACTTGGACAACAACTTCGTAGTAATGGCGACCAAACAAGGTGTTATTAAGAAAACATCTTTGGAAGCGTATTCTCGTCCACGTAGTAATGGTATTAATGCCATCACAATTCGTGAGAATGACGAGTTGCTTGAAGCAAAGTTGACGAATGGATCCAACGAAATCGTACTAGCAACCACTAACGGTCGTGCTATACGATTCAATGAGAATACAGTTCGTGCGATGGGAAGAAATGCAGCCGGAGTTCGAGGTGTAAAATTAGCCGACAGCAACGATGAAGTTGTTGGAATGATCTGTGTAGAAGACGTATTCTCAACCATTCTCGTGGTATCTGAAAAAGGATACGGAAAACGTACCTACTTGAACGATCCTGAAGACGAAGAACCAGTTTACAGAATCACCAATCGTGGTGGTAAAGGGGTGAAAACTTTGAATATTACTGAGAAAACTGGTAAATTGCTTTCCATTAAAAATGTGACAGACGAAGAAGATCTCATGATTATCACAAAATCAGGGGTCACTATTCGAATGCATATTGACACGATACGTACTATGGGACGTGCCGCACAAGGGGTGAGACTGATCAACTTGAAAGGAAAATCAGAAATTGCCGCAGTTGCGAGAGTCCCACGAAGCGAAGATGAAGATGAAGTAGAATTCGACGAGGATGGAAACCCAATCATCAACGAAGAATCTTCAGAAAACGACACTTCCAACGAAAGTGGCACGGATATTGAAAATGATGGTGCTGTGGAATAAGTGCATTTAGTGCATCAAAAGAATAAAGTAACTATGAAAATGACATTGAAAAATGTAGGGCTTGTATTGGGATTGACTGCAATATCTTTCTCAGGAATGGCTCAAAAAAACAAGGTAGTAGATGCTGCTTTGGAATTCGATAAGATCAGCGGTCACATGGCTGCCGGTGATTATGAAAGTGCTCGATCTGTTGCCAAAACGGCGAAGGAGTACATTGATGAGTCCTACGAGTATGCGAAGATGAATCCTACCGAGAAAAAAATCGATAAGGTTTATTGGTACCGAGGAAAAATATATACAGCATTAGTTAATATGGATATAACCATTAATGCTACAACTCCTGAAAAAATAAACGCAGAAGAGATCACTGAATACATAAATACAGCAATTTCAGCCTACGATGAAGGATATGACCTTGCTAGTAAGTACAAAAAGGACATTGAAACTTCCGCGAAATACACAGCAGGAATCATGAGTTTCATGGCGAATACGTTGTATGAGGCTGGAGAGTACGGTGATGCGGGAGAAGCTTTCGAAATGGCCGGAAAGTGTTTTTCAGCAATTGACATATTGGATTCAAACTATTACTACAACGCTGGTTTGAGTTACAGAAATGCAAAAATGTATGCGGAAGGTGCTCGAGCATTCGAAGTATTAGCGGAAGCTGGTTATCGAGGTGCGACAGGTGCTGTATTGGCAGCTTCATGTTATTCAGGAGCGAAAAACTTCGAAAAGGCACACGCTACTTTGGACGCTGCTGAGAAGAAGTTCCCAGGTAACTTGGACATTTTGAAGCAACGCGTTGATGTTTACTTGGCGCAAGAGGATGATGAAGCAGCTATGAAAGCATTGGACGATGCTATTGCGGCTGACCCGAAAAATCCAGTGCTCTACTACTCTATCGGAAGTATCCAAATGAAATTGGAAAACTTCGAAGAGGCAGAAAAAGCGTTAATGACTTCTTTGGAACTTGATGGTTCTAACGTGAACACTCAGTACCAATTGGGAGCCTTGTTGTATAACTGGTCAGGAGTATTGGCTGTTGAGGCGAAGAACCTTCCGCTCGGTGATCCGAATGTTTCTAAATTGGAGCAGAAATCTGACGAAAAGATGAAGGCTGCGATTAAGTACTTAGAAATGTACCTTGAAAGTGAACCAAACGACAAGTATGTATTGGACAACTTGTACAAAGCGCACTACAAACAAGGAAACGAAGAGAAATCGAAAGAATATAAAGAGCGATTGAACTCTTTGTAATCAAAATCTCATAAGATTGGAAAACCCTGGCATCGAAAGATGGTCAGGGTTTCTTTTTGAGTATCAGGTAAATTAAATATTAATTCCCTATCTTTGCGCTTCCGTAGCCGAAGCGTTTTCTTCATTGTACTCATTTGCAGCGAAGTAACTTTAGCGCAGAGGCTGCACTCCCTTTCTGTGTTTAAGGGAATTTTAATTTGTCGCAACCCTTTAATAGAGCGACTTTTTATTAACTCTTTCGGGATTTTTAGGGTTACCCGAAATACAATTATTTAAGCCATTATGGCAGATAACAAAACAACGCAAGGAATTGCGGATTTTGACTGGGATGCATTAGCATTGGACGGTTACAACGCGGCAGAACGTGCTGAGTTGTCAGACAAGTATGACGGAACTTTAAACTCCGTAGCAGAAAAAGAAGTTGTTGAGGGAACAATTGTTTCCATGAACAAGAAAGAAGTAGTAATCAACATCGGATCTAAATCTGAAGGTGTAGTTGCTACCAACGAATTCCGCTACAATCCGGATTTGAAAGTAGGTGATACTGTTGAAGTGTACGTAGAAACTCAAGAGGACAAATACGGTCAGCTTGTGATTTCACACAAAGTAGCCCGTACTCACAGCGCTTGGAGAAAAGTGAATGAGGTATTGAAAACGGGTGAAGTAATTACAGGGTACGTTAAGTGTCGTACTAAGGGAGGATTGATCGTAGACGCATTTGGTCTTGAAGCATTCTTGCCTGGTTCACAAATTGACGTGAAGCCTATCCGTGACTACGACATGTACGTAGGAAAGAACATGGAATTCAAAGTAGTTAAGATTAACGAAGAATTCAAAAACGTTGTTGTTTCTCACAAAGCATTGATTGAAGCGGAACTTGAAGAACAGAAAAAACAAATCATCTCTGGTCTTGAAAAAGGTCAGGTATTGGAAGGAACTGTTAAGAACATCACATCGTACGGGGTATTTATCGACCTTGGAGGTGTAGATGGTTTGATTCACATCACAGACCTTTCTTGGGGTCGCGTGAACCACCCAGAAGAAGTGGTAGAGTTGGATCAGAAATTGAACGTAGTAATTTTGGACTTCGACGACGAGAAGAAGCGTATTGCTCTTGGATTGAAGCAGCTTGAGGCGCATCCTTGGGATTCTCTTGACGCTGAAATGAACGTTGGAGACAAAGTGAAAGGAAAAGTGGTTGTTATGGCTGACTACGGTGCATTCGTTGAGATTGCTCCAGGTGTAGAAGGTTTGATCCACGTTTCTGAAATGAGCTGGTCACAGCACTTGCGTTCTGCACAGGACTTCTTGAAAGTTGGAGACGAAGTAGAAGCAGTGATTTTGACATTGGATCGCGAAGAGCGTAAAATGTCTTTGGGAATCAAGCAATTGATGCCAGATCCATGGGCAGACATCGAAACGAAGTTTGCTGCTGGAACAAAGCACTCCGCTAAGGTTCGTAACTTCACTAACTTTGGAGTATTCGTAGAGTTGGAAGAAGGAGTAGACGGATTGATCCACATCTCTGATCTTTCATGGCAGAAGAAAATCAAGCACCCATCTGAATTCTGTAAAGTTGGAGACATGATGGACGTTGTTGTATTGGAAATCGATCGCGAAAGCCGTCGTATTTCTCTAGGACACAAGCAGCTTGAAGAAAACCCTTGGGATGTGTTCGAATCTACTTTCGCAGAAGGTACAACACACGAAGGGACAATCATCGAGAACAAAGACAAATCAGGAATCGTTTCTCTTCCTTACGGATTGGAAGGAATCTGTCCAGCGCGCCACATGCGTAAAGAGGATGGATCAAACGCGAAAGTTGATGAGACTTTGAACTTCGTGATTATTGAATTCAACAAAGACGCACGCAAAATCGTTGTTTCTCACACGAGAACATTCGAGGAAGGTGAAGATCACAAACCATCTAAGAAAGGTGGCGGAAGTTCATCTGCAGCAGTGAAAAACGTAAACCAAAGTGCAGCGAAATCTACAATGGGAGATTTGGATGCTTTGGCAGCGTTGAAAGAAAAAATGGACAAAGGAGAATAAGCACATTCTCTTCTGAATATTGGAAAGACCGCGTCTCGACTAGCTCGACGACCGGTCTTTTTTTTTGGTTAAAACTCAAGAATAAAAGAAGTCCGTCATTTTCACCGCCAAGGAGCAAAGAACGCGGGGAATATTTTGAAGTATTGATCCCGACTAAGCCAGGATACCTATAGATTACTTTGAGCAAAGCGAAAAGTTAATAGGCCTCTATATCTCATTGCGCCTTTGCGATAATTTGGAAGTGCATTATTAGAGATATCGTTCTTCAAAAACCCGTTGATGATGCAATTGATGTCCGGAAACTAAATAACCAATGGCACGCACCGAGATCAAGTGTGCATTGGCCTCTCCTTTTTCTATCAGCATTTCCTCCGTAAAGCTTCCAAATAAAGTGATGGATGCCTGACGCACCGCAATAAATTCGTCGATTAAACTTTGAAGTGTTCGCTTATTTCCGAAAGCGACGTCGTTATAGTTATCATGGTCGAATCCCGGAAGTGGCGTTGCATCCTTTCTTGCGAAGCGTAATGCACGGTTTTGAAAAATGCGCTCGGTGTCGTTTATGTGCTGTAATAATTCTTTAATCGTCCACTTTCCTTCCGCATATCGGAAAGTTTCCTTCTCTTCCGGGAGTGCTAACAATAACTCAACGAATGATTGCGCACTGTTCTCCAAAATTTCTGTAATGGATTCATTGCGCTCTGCCAACGGCCCGATATACGTTTCAAAGTAAGAATGGTACTCGTTTTTATTTAGGTTCATAGTTGAAAAATTAGAAGATGGAAGATTTTAGAATTTCCTATGCATTACCTTTTCCGACGATGCCTGAAGCAACATCATCTTGTGAGAACTCCAAAGTACGAATTGGGAACGGAATGGTGATTCCTTTTGAATCAAATGCTTTTTTAATTTCCATAATTCCTTTACTTCTTGAATTTAAAAAGTCCTTCTCCCCCGTCTCCTTGATCCAATAGCGCAATGTAAAGTTGATGGAACTATCTCCAAACTCTGTGTACATAAATTCAATAGGACGCTCTTCCAAGCGCTCTATATTCGATTCAATAGCCGACAACGCGGTTTCCTGAACCATTTGTAAATCTGAATCGTATGCCACACCACAGTCGATATCAACCCTACGTTCGGCTGAAAACGAGTAATTGACAATGGAGTTTTGCACAACTATTTTATTGGGCAGGATGACATCCTCACCTGAAAGAGATTTAATTATAGTGGTTCGCAAGGATATTCTTTCCACAAAACCGTAGTGGCCATTGGTTCTCACCAAATCGCCAATTTTGAACGGTACGCGCTTCACTGACAAGATCACTCCAGAAATAACGTTTAAAATTGGGTCCTGAAACGCCAAACCTATAGCTAATCCAACAACCCCAGCACCAGCAAGAAGGGACGTTACGGTTTTACTCAAGTCCAATATTCCTAAGGCAATAAACAGTCCTATCAATACTACAACTACCGTAATTACATTCGCCAATAGTCGATTGACTGCCTTGTTATCTGAAACCTTGTTCAGTAATTTGTTTAGGAACTTCTTAGAATATCTCGCAATGAAAATAAAACCGACGAAAATAACGATCGCCACTGCTAGATTCGGCAACATTAAAATGAAGCCTTCCCACCAAGAGTGCAACTTATCCGTTAGTGATTGGAATATATTTTTCATACAATTACAGTTATTTATCTGATTTTTGTTCGAGTAATTCAGCGATAGGCTCCGTATCTCCCATGGAACTTAAAATAATTTTCACAGTAGCGATTATCGGCACGGCAAGAAGCAGTCCGAGCAAACCGCCAAGCGCCCCAAAAACGATCATTCCGATAATGATGACCAGCGGGTTAAGGTCCACGCTTCTCCCAACAATATAAGGCGTAAGTAAATATCCCTCAATCACTTGAACTGCAATATATACGCCGAGAACAGCTAATGCATACAAGGGAGAATCCATGGTAATCAATGCAATAACCACAGGTAAAACCGCACCAATTACAGCCCCCACGTACGGAATTACAATTAAAATTGCCGTAACGAGCGCCAAAAATGTAGCGAACGGAACTTCTAAAAGGTGAAGCCCTACTCCATAAAGAACCGTAACTGCAGCAATTACGAGCACCAGTCCACCTAAATACGACTTGATCATTTCACCGGTTTTCTCAAAAATTTCCATTCCTGCTTTTGACCCTCTTTTAGAAAGGAAATCATTTAGAAACTTCTTCCATCTTCCACGATACGAGAGCATAAAAAAGGTATAAATGGGAACTAAGGACATGAACACCAACGTAGATTGTAGCATGGACGCACCTCTTTGAAGTACTGTTCCCGAAACGCTGATCACTTTTTGTGTGGTAGAGTTTATAGCTTTCTCTTTGTCCGGAATATCAATTGTTGATTTGTTTTCTAGCCAACCTCCAAATTCTTCTAGAATCGGAACCACTTTTTGTCCAGATCCTAAGTTCAGCGTTTCCACAAGTTGATACCCTTCAAACGAAACAAATATCATCAGAGCGAAAACAGCCGCATTCGCAAGCAATACAACTAACAGGGAAGATACATTTCGTGGAACGCCAATTTTTTCTAGCCATCTCGCCGGGGTTAGAAGTGCGAGACTAATGAAAAATGCAAATACTAAGGGGAAAATGATGGAACCTCCGTAGTACAAAAGGAGTACGAGAAGCGCCGCAAGAATTGAAAGTTTAAAAATTTTGTCCAGCTGCTCTTTCTTTCTCATATTCATTCCTTCCCTAGATTAATAAACAATTTATTTTCAATTAAGAAGTGTTTCCGCACCATTATTTTCAAGGGGATGGCATTTTTACCCACCGAAAGGTAACATTCAATCGTGGTTCATTGACCTTCTTCTCTTTCGGTAATTCATGCTTCCACTGATGTTGTAATGCTCCTCTCATTATAAGAAGATCTCCATGCGATAACAGAACAATTACTTTCTCTTTCGTTTCTCGCTTTCGGAAAATCATCTTTCTTGTGGCACCGAAACTAACACTGGCAATGACTGGGTTGTTCCCAAGTTCTTTCTCATCATCAGCGTGAACTCCCATGCTATCGTTACCATCTCGATAATAGTTGAGCAATCCCGTATTAAAATCGACGCCACACATTCTTGAACAATCTTCCGCTAACTCTTCTAACATACCCGTCCATGGTATGGCTGTGAAAAGCTTGCCACTGTATTTGTAAGATGTCCCCTTCTTTCCGTACAATCGGGATAACCGCGGTTGATTTACTTGTTTTCCGAACAATACGATTGATTCTTGTTGAAGACCAAAACTATCCAGCTCTTTCAAAAGGTTTTTAGAAGAAAAATACCTTGGATAAACTAAAATTTCTCCGCTATCGTCGTTTAAAATCGTGGTCACGTATCAATTAGTTCCTTATTCTTTTTGCTTCCAATCATCGCCTGAATGAACATGGCTACGAGCAATACAACTCCGCTTCCAATGATATTGTACATCAGGTAACTCAACTCAATTTTACCCCAAACAACCATTAGATGAATTCCAAGCACCACAATTTGTCCGACAATTCCACCAATAAATGCCGCAGTCCCTTTTACCCATTTAAAGAAGAATGCCAAGAGGAATACTCCGAGGATGGTTCCGTAAAATAAGGAGCCAAGAATATTGACTAGCTCTATCAGGTTATCGAATAGGCCCGCTATTAACGCGATGAAGATGGCCATGACACCCCACGCAACGGTGAGCAATTTACCTACATTCAAATCACGTTTGTCATCATCTGATTTAGCGATGAATTTCTTGTAGAAATCAATAGTGGTGGTTGATGCTAATGCATTTAATTCTCCGGCTGTAGAAGACATTGCGGCCGAGAAGATAACCGCCAATAACAGGCCTATCAATCCAACAGGCAGATGGTCCAAAACGAAGGTCAGGAAGATATAATCACCGTCTTTGTCTTCGTAATCCTCATCGAAACTGGCTAATTTTTGTTTGTAGTTTGCGCGTAGTGTATCTTGATAGCGCTGCATGGATTGAATCGGTGCGTAGTCTCTATCCGTAGGATATTCCGGTAGATTGATGATCGCTAAACGCTTTTCCTCAAAGTTGACATCGTACGCCTTTTCAATTTCGTCCAGCTCTGCCTGTTCTGTTGGAGTTAAATCGACCGTGTGGTGATTGAAGACAATAGGTGGTTTGTTGAATTGGAACGATATAAACACCATCACCCCGATGAAGAGGATCAAAATCTGCATTGGAATCTTCACCAAACCGTTAAACATCAGTCCAATTCGAGAAGCTTTCAACGATTTACCACCTAAGTAGCGCTGTACTTGAGATTGATCGGTTCCGAAGTACGAAAGCGACAAAAATAATCCGCCAGTGAGTCCGGAAAGTAAGGTGTAGCGATTATCAAGTTCTGGAGAGAGGTCAATGATTTCCATCTTCCCCAAACTTCCTGCTAAATTAACTCCATCTGAAAAGGCGAAAGTGTCGGGAAAACTTTGTACAACGAAGAATGCCGCTGTTATCATCCCTCCCATAATAATCATCATTTGCCATTTCTGCGTAAGGGAAACAGCTCGACTTCCCCCGGAAACAGTGTAGAAAATCACAAATCCTCCGATCATCACGCAGGTCAGCTCTAAGTTCCAACCAAGCAAGGTAGAGAGAATAATGGAAGGCGCGTAAATAGTTATTCCAGCGGCCAATCCTCTTGACAAAAGAAACAGAAGCGCGGTAAATGCACGAACGCGGCCATCGAAACGACGTTCTAAATACTCATACGCTGTATAAACCTTCAGACGATAATAAATAGGAAGAAAGAAGGCGGAAATAATAATCATCGCCAACGGCAAGCCGAAGTAGAATTGTGCGAACCCCATCCCCTCCTCGTATGCCTGTCCGGGAGTTGAAAGAAAGGTAATGGCACTAGCTTGCGTAGCCATAATGGACAAACCAATGGTCATCCAATTTTCAGAGTTGTTTCCCTTTAAATAGCCTTCAAGATTGTTGTTCTTACGCGTTTTCCAACTACCGTACAGAACAATCGTCAGCAAGGTTAAAAACAAGACTGCCCAATCTAGCCAATTCATGGTTTATACATATTTGTGATGAGCAAATACACGATAATTTGAAGCGCCAACGCTGCAATAAGTCCCATATACCAACCGTTCCAATTGGTTGGATCGTCTTTCGGTTTTTTGCTGTCTAATGGATCTTCTATCATGGCTTGTAGCTTAGTAAGTTAGCAAACAATCGGTAAGCACCAACCACTCCGTTGGGAAGTTCGCGGAAAAATGAAATTCCTGTGTAAACGAATTGCCCTTTGCCGTGCTCCAGCACGATAAGTCCACCCAACACGGGTTCTTCCCCTTGATCTGCCCAGGAGAAAATCGGCGTATATGCTTCATCCCATTCCCCGGCAAAATAGAGTCCGCGCTCTTGTACCCAATCGTCGAAATCTTCTTGTGTGATTTTATTCGGCGTGTTCAATACATCATGGTCTGGATCTAAAAAAGTAACAGCTGCATCTTCCTCCGTAACACGGTTTCTTGATAATTGAAAAGGCTTCGGTCCGAATTCATTGTCACCGGAACGCGATGCCGTATTGTACTGCATAATTAGATTTCCACCGTTGAAAACGTATTGATAGAGTTTTTCCTCGAAATTGCGCAATTCAGGGTACACGTTGTAGATTCGTATACCAAGCACCACCGTTTGATAATCTGAGAGGTTCAAATCTGAAAGATCGCTTACTTCGAAAGTTGTTACGTCAAATCCAAGTGTAGCGATGGCTGTTGGCACCGCATCTTCTACGCCTTTGATGTAGGCGACTTTTCCGGATCTAATTTTTGCATTCATTTGAATACACTCCAGTTCCGCCGGACTGAAAATCGTTTGCGTAGGAATGTGGTCGTAGGCGATTTCTTGGTACTGAAACAAAGTTTCGCCGTTTCCATCCTTCAAAGTAAGCGTACTTCTTTCCGCCTCTTTCCCTGTTGCTTTCAGATGAAAAGTTAACCAGGTCTCACTACCTTTTTGGACAATAGTAACAGGCAGTTCTTTTTCTTCAATTTCCCAACCAGTTAATTCGCCCCAAGTGATTTTATCCTTCAAATTATCGGCAAAACTTCGAACCTTAACGCGAATTTCTTTCGTTTCGCCCGTTTTCATCAAAACAATCTCCTCTTCGAAGGTAGCGGTAAACCTTGGTGCACCAATTACCGGACGAGATCGCTCACCATAGGAAGGATCACGCCATTTGTATTTTGCTTCGAGCGGAATATCCACGCTTGTTTCATTAATAATTAACCGAAGCATGCCGTGGACCGAGGCGTCTCCTTCTGCTCTCAATCGACCATCTACATGGGCAAC
Organism: bacterium; assembly: GCA_024742305.1. Classification (GTDB taxonomy): domain Bacteria; phylum Bacteroidota; class Bacteroidia; order Flavobacteriales_D; family Crocinitomicaceae; genus UBA4466. Next base: position 36,213 of record JANSYQ010000012.1, read on the forward strand.
ATCAAACACCTCGTTGAAAGGTTTGTCTAGCCAAAAGGGTGAGCCTAAATCTCCTGTGGTTCCCAGCTTAAGCTCATAAGTGGCTGGTTCGTTTTGTTCTAAGTCTAGATTAATAAGCTCCCCTTTGAGCATGTGTGGTGCAAAGAATTCAACGTGCACTGGAACCGATGAACGATTGAGAAGTTCCAATTGAAAATCCACCGTTTGCCCAGCGATATAGTAATAGTCGTTCCCCAAAAGCTCCGCGCGCAAACCAAGGCAATCCATGATTATTTCTCGACATCGGTTTAACTTTTCTGATTTGAAGTAAGAATTGGGTAAGGTCTCCAGCTCTTTGTAGATTTCTAATAATGCAGGAATATTATTTTCCACCTTCTTGAAATCGAAGTTATCAAGCAGATTGGAAAACTTCTCATCTAATTTTGCACTCGACAAATCTGCCCAAGTGCGATTGTTCTTTTCGAAGAACGATTCTTGCAATTTCTCACCACCTAGATGCTGGAAATACTCCTCACGCGACCCACGTTCTATGATAGCGCCAAATCCTTGGCATTTGTGCTGACTTCGTGCAATTGTTCCAATTTCGTTGTACGACATTCCGAGCAATGGGTTGTAATCACCAATTTCTTCAATCAGGTAATCAGGGTTATCCACTGCGTATTCACGAATATCTTTGTCCCACCAGTAGGAAGTGTTCCAATAAATGGATGTTGTTTTCCAGGTTCCGAACTCCTCCACCTGTTTAGGAAAAATGGAAGCATCGGCTGCTTTTCCAAAAGCCTCAATCGCCAATTCTGCCGAGGCTGTGTGATGTCCATGTCCACCGCGTTCATCAGGAGGGAAGCGAGTAACGATAACATCAGGCTGGAACATACGAATCATTAGCACCAAATCTTCCAGAAGGGCTTCTCTGCCCCATTTATCAAACGACTCATCTGCGGATTTTGAATAACCAAAGTCTACAGCCCGTGAAAAATACTGCTTTGCGCCATCGTATGATCGAGCTGCCAACAATTCTTGCGTGCGCAGAACTCCTAGTTTTTCACTGAGTTCATCTCCAATTAAATTCTGACCGCCATCACCTCTCGTCAGGGAGAAATAAGCTGTTTCAGCCTTCTCGCCTAGTGAGAACCAAGCCAACGCCCGTGTATTTTCGTCATCGGGGTGCGCCGCTACATAAAGAACTCTTTTAAGCGAGTGCAATTTTTGAAGGTTGACATAAATACTGCCGGGATTTTCATTGGCACGGAGAGTAAATGCACAAAGAACAAGAAGCAAGAGGAGAATTGATCGCATACCTGATTTTTCTAATGATCGTAAATTTACAAGGAAATAATGGAAATACTTTCCATGGTAAAGATTTTTCCTGTCCACTTCACTCAATCCCCTTGGATTGCGTAATTTTAAGGCAACAAAAACACAAAAGCATGATGAAAAACGTACTTTTTGCTCTTTCTTGCTCGGCGGTAATGTCGGCATCAGCGCAGATTGAAACGCCGCAACCAAGCCCTGCGGCAGAGGTGAAACAAACGGTGGGACTAACAGAAATCTCTGTGGCCTACTCCCGACCGTCGAAAAAGAAACGTGATATTTTCGGATCATTGGTTCCTTTCAACGAGATGTGGAGAACGGGTGCAAACAAAAATACTATGATCACTACCGATAAGATCTTGATTTTCGGTGCTGACACGTTGCAACCAGGGACTTACGCTATTTTCACGAAGCCTTCTCCAGGTGCTTGGGAAGTATATTTCTATACGGATACAGAAAACTGGGGAACACCTGAAAACTGGGATGATGAGAAAGTAGCAGCGAAGGTTGCTGGTCTTACTTATGCTATGAATGATGTTACTGAGACATTCACGATTGGATTTGAAAACCTTACATCGAAAGGTGCCGATTTGACATTGGCTTGGGACAAAACGAAAGTGTCAGTTCCATTCAAAGTGAATACGGAAGCCCAGGTAACAGCTGCGATTGACCAAGTGATGAGCGGACCAACTGCTGGAGATTATTACCGCGCAGCCAACTATTACTTGGAAGAAAAGAAAGACATGAACCAAGCGTTGACTTGGGTGAATAAGTCGATTGAAATGGACGGAGGTGAAGGAAAGTTTTGGGTACTTCGTCGTAAAGCTTTGATTCAAGCCGAATTGGGAGATTACAAGGCAGCTATTGAAACAGCAAAGAAATCGAAAGAAGGTGCTGAAAAAGCAGGATACGACAACTACATCAAAATGAATGAGGAGTCTATCGCAGAATGGTCAAAAATGGTGAAAGGAACATCAGGAAGTAAGCCACAACGCGAAAAAGCACGCATGTAATTCTTTACAACAACATTTACATAAGGTCGGCAATTGTTTGTCGGCCTTTTTTTGTGGATTGGGCTTGTTGGAAAAGTTAAAGAGAATGTAGTGGCTTGACTGATTGGTATGACGGATGAAGAAGATTAATGACCTCAAATGAAAAAGCCCCGCATCTCGACTCCGCATTGCTTCTTGAAAGCAATGCTCGATGACCTCGGGGCTTTTTTCTTTGTCTAGTTTTATGTGTCTTATATCACTGACTTCGCTAATGCAATCAATTGGTCACTTGTTTTCATACCAACGGCTTGTTTTACAAGTCTTCCGTTTCCATCGATGATCAACAAAGTTGGATATGCTGCAACGCGGTATTTACGGGCAATCATTGGACCATCAGCATCTTTTTCCATTTCTACCTTGATGTTGATGAAGTTTTTATTGAACACATCCCCTACTTTGGGATCTTTGAAAGAAGTTGCCGCCATGCGCTTACAAGGTCCACACCAGTCCGTATACGCATCAATGAAAATCAACTTTCCTGATTTCTTTGCCTCTTTCATTGCATCTTCCAACGATTTCTTTTTAAAAGAAATCCCCGGCGAAGGTGCCAATTTACCTGATTTATCGTAGGTAGCATGACCTGAATCCGAAGAGCAAGTTGAGCTCATGAATGCAAGCGATAAAAATCCGACACCTACTAATGCAATTAATTTTCTCATTTGTGTTGTTTTTCGTTCTACGTTTGAACTTTGGTTCGTTAAAGTAAGTATTACCTTACACATCTACAAGACGATTGCAAAGGCAAACTTGTAAAGCAATTGTTGTTACCTTTAAATCAAATTCCATTCCAAAAGCATGCAATTGCAGTTCCATACCGATGATTCTTCCATTCAGGACGCTGTACACTCCTTTATTAATCAATGGAGTAACGATGACGATTTCTTGCATGTGAAGACTTCAGGCTCTACCGGTACTCCCAAAACCATCCGAATCTTGAAACTGCATGCTCGTTCCTCTGCGAGAATGACAGGGTCGTATTTAGGTTTGTACACTGGACAAAATGCCCTTCTCTGTCTCTCTCCTGACACTATTGCGGGAAAAATGATGATTGTTCGCGCGCTCGAATGGAACCTTAACTTGCATGTCGTATCGCCTTCCGCAAATCCGTTTAAAAATATAACGCAACCCATGCATTTCGTTGCAATGGTACCCTATCAGACGCAGCGAGTAATTGAAGAGAATCCTGAGGTATTTCACAATAAAATGCAGCTGATTATTGGTGGAGGACCGATTCCCGCTGGATTAGAGAGTAAAATTCGGAGGTTACCGTGTCAGTCCTATCATACTTTTGGAATGACGGAGACCATCTCACACATCGCTTTACGTAACCTCTCCAAGAAAAATTCAAAGTTTCGGTTATTAAATGGAGTTTCTGCGGGTATTGAAAACGGCAAACTACAAATTTCAGCACCGCATTTGGGTGTGGATAACATCGTGACCAACGACTGCGTTACCTTCCATGGACCACGCGAGTTTGAATGGCACGGAAGATTGGACTTCGTGATCAACAGCGGAGGGGTCAAAATTCACCCGGAAGAAGTAGAAAAACGTCTAGCTCCGTTATTCGACGTAAATTTTTTCGTGATTGGAATTCCCGATCAACAGCTGGGAGAGCGACTTGTTTTGTGCGTAGAATCTTCCCCGATGACCATACATAAAACTCAATTAGAAGAACTTTTGCCCAAATATCACGTACCCTCGAAGGTGTTTTTCTACCAAAAGTTTATCTATACAAAAAGTGATAAAATCAATCGTTTGGCGACATTAGCCGATGAAGAGCGACATGAAGAGCCGATATTATAAAATATTAGGTCTACCCGACAACGCTCCGCTATCCGATGTGCGAAAACAATATCGCAGGTTGGTGATGCAATATCACCCTGATAAAAATCCATCGCCTGATGCACAGCGCAGATTCATCGAAATAAAAGATGCCTACGAAGTTTTAACAGGAAAAAAAGCGGCTCCGGTTCAACGCCTCACGAAAAGAAAATCTTCGAGAAGTTCGTCTCCTTCGCAGAGTAACTCGGATGCAGAGCAGGCAAGACGAGCAAAGGAGGCTCAAATGCGATATGAGGAGCAAAAATTGCGAGAGTATCTTGAAAACGAGCTTTACTTTCGGAAACTTACGAGTGGCTGGCGCTGGAAACTCATGAAATCTTCAGCCATATTGGGAATTATTGTAGCCTTTGCCATGTCAATTGACCTACTCCTTCCCCATCATTATTCTGACGATATGATTACCGCGTTCAATTCTAACTCGGCCTTTGGAATTGGTGGAAAACGGGTGAGCTTGATTCAAACAGAGGACAGCGGAAAATTTTGGATCGAACGCTTCAATTCACAGTTGTATTATGGAAATCATGAAATCTTGGTGGAGTCTAGTTGGATCTTCCACAACCCGATACGTATTCAAAAGCAAGACAAAACAGCTACCTATGGTTATCCTATTAACTTCAATATTTTCCGATTGAGTTTTATTATCATTCCGCTCCTGCTGCTCCCCGCTTTTGTCTTGTACTACAAAAGACGAAAAATCTCATTTACTGTACTTTACCAGTTTTGTATGTACGGTGTAAATGGATTGATGCTTATTATTCTTGTTTCCGGGGATCGCTGGGCACATTTGTTAACGTTCGGATTTCTCTGATTGGATTGTGTATATTTGAATTCGATAGTTTTATTAATATGTTACAACGACCACAAACCTTAGTCTTTATCGCCGCAGCGATTCTTTGTTTTATTACGGCATACGTTCCATTAGTGGGTTACTCTTCTGATTACTCAGAACTACCTGACGATGTGCAAAAACGAGTGACTGAATCCAATCCTCAAATTGTTGTAAAAGCATCAGGTTTGGACTACCAAATGAACAAGCCAAGTGAACCGAAACTATCTGATGAGGAGTTTGAAAAGGGCATGAAGAAAGTGAATGAGCAGTTGGATGAGGAGGTTGAAAAGCGCGATCTTGGCATCATTTTCATGTTTGGTACTGCTGGATGTATTCTACTGGGATTGAGCATTATTGGACTCATATTCTTGTTTAAAAGACGCCGACTTCAAATCCGTTTTGGAGTGGTGTTGGTATTATTGACGCTTCTAGTTACCACCGGTGTATTCATCGCTTCGAAAGTTGCGCTAGATGCTATGGTAGAACTGGAGTTACTTCCTACTCGCATGAGTGATGTAGAATTGGTCACTACTTACAAACTGGGCTTCTTTTTGTTGCCTGCGATTGCCGTGTTACTGCTTGTTGGAGTGATTTTGGTACGCAAGGATGACAATCTCGTAAAAAGCCTTGATCGACTTCGTTAATTAATTGTAGGATTTCATGGCTCTGTCCATGGCACGTTTGTCGTCTTTCTCCTTAAGGTCCTGACGTTTGTCGTGGAGCTTTTTACCTTGAGCAGTAGCAATTTCGAGTTTTGCCCACCCCTTTTCGGAAATAAACATGCGCAACGGAACTAAGGCATTCCCCTTCACCTTCAGGAACTTTTCAATCTTATTGATTTCCTTTCGGTTCAACAATAATTTTCTATCGCCTCGAGGCTTGTGATTGTAATAGGAGCCGTTTTCATACGCGGCAATGTGCATGTTGCGGATGAACACCTCTCCATCTTGAAAAACACAGTAGGCCTCAACAATACTCGCCTTGCTGTTCCTTATACTTTTAATCTCAGTACCAGTCAATTGCATGCCCGCAACGAATTTATCAATCAAATGATATTCGAAGCGTGCCTTCTTGTTCTGTATGTTGATTTGATTTTTCATGTTCACGACGGTACTGTGCAAAAGTAATCAATCACTGCGACTTGCATCTTTCTTTTATCGGTACTTTTGAGGTGTGAAAGTTCCTTCCAAGCACATTGAATCAGCTGTAGACCAAATTGCCTCACTCCCAGGAATTGGCCGTAGAACGGCATTACGACTGGTTTTGAACTTATTGCAGCGATCTGAAGATGAAGTTCAGGCTTTTTCCGATGCTTTTACTGAAATGAAAGCCAATGTGCATCAATGTAAAACCTGTGGCAACATCTCAGATTTAGAGGTATGTTCTATTTGTCTTGATACTAGAAGAGATGAAACTACCATTTGTGTGGTGGAAGATATTCGCGACATTCTCGCCATAGAAGCCACCGAATCCTACAAAGGGAGATATCATGTATTGGGAGGAATTATTTCACCAATGGACGGCGTCGGTCCGTCTGATTTGAACATTCAAACATTGATTGAACGCGTTTCAAAGGGCAACATCCATGAGGTAATTTTTGCATTGAGCCCCACTATGGAGGGAGATACAACGAATTATTACATCTACAAAAAAATCAGAGAATTCGAAATTACGGTGTCAACTTTATCACGCGGAGTTTCCGTGGGATCTGAGCTTCAATACGCGGATGAAGTCACTTTGAGTCGTTCACTACTCCATCGTCAACCGTTTAAAATGTAATTCGTTTCCATACTTCCATGTGGATAACATTGTCATACTCAAATTAATTTCAGGTTAGTCTTCTTGCTATTTTTAGCAGTGAGTATTCATTTAAACCTAAACAAAATGTGGAAAGAATTTAAAGAGTTTATTTCACGAGGTAATGTAATCGACTTAGCGGTTGCCCTTGTGATTGGTGGGGCGTTTACCTTGATTGTGAAGTCGTTGGTGAACGACATCGTGATGCCAATAATTGGTTCATTCTTAGGTGAATCCTTTGCCTCGATGTCCCACACAATCAACGGCGTGGATGTTAAGTACGGACTGTTCATTCAAGCCATTGTAAATTTCTTCGTTATCGCATTTGCTGTATTCATGGTAATTAAGGCAATTAATAAGATGAAGAAAAAGAAAGAAGAGGCTCCTGCAGCGCCTCCGGCTCCAACGAAGGATCAGGAATTATTAACGGAAATCCGCGACCTATTGAAGAAATAACAGTTTCGCAACATAAAAATAAAGAATCGGGATTGCTCGGTTCTTTTTTTGTGCCTAGATTTGACGCGTACTATTTTTTAAGTATATTGCTAATATTAATACATTCTCTCACAATCTGATATGACCAATATTTTTGTGGCAAAGCTCGACTTCGGTGTAAGCGATGAAGCCCTGAAATCCCTATTCGAAAACTACGGAACAGTAGTTAAGTGTCACATTGCCAAGGATCGTGAAACAGGAAATCCTCGTGGTTTTGCTTTTGTTGAAATGGGTACTACGGAAGAAGCTCAAGAAGCCATTCGTGCACTCGACGGTCATGCAATAAACGGAAGAAACATGGTGGTAAAACTCGCCGAAGACAGAAGCGGCGGAAACAAACCTCGACCTTCCGGGCCTCCAAGAGATCGCAATCAACAACGTGATTCACGTCCACCTCAAAGAGACGCGCGACCGCCACGAGCAGATAGTGCGGATGGACGTCCACCTAAAACCGACGACTTCAAAGCGCCAATTGCCCCGCGAGATGACGATGATAGTTCGGATTCATCAACAGTGGAAAAAACATCGAAGCGAGGAAAGAATAAAAAGAAGAAGTCGAGCGATAAGCCGGAAAATCGCGAGTTCAAAATGTCTGCCTACAAGAAAAGTGGCAAAAAGCCCCGCGTAGAGTTTGAAGATGATGATGATTGGGAGTTGGAACTTCTAAAGCAAAAGCGTCGGGGTTGGACCGAAGACGACGAAGACATGTAACCAAATCAACGTATCGGATTATAACTGTAGGACTTTTATAAAGTACCTATACTTCCTGTACGTTGGTGGCGTGACTTTTAGGGCATTGAATGAAAATTCGGGTTACGCCACCCAACGTTCTCTCGCTTTAACCACATTTCCCGAAATTCTTTTCTTTCAATGGGATGGTCAAAGTTGTAGCTCACGCGTAAAATCCACTCAATGCATTCCCTTACCTCACTACATGTTCCACTGTATTTCTCGAAGTAACCCAACGCTCCTTTTTTGTAAGCTTTTAGCTTCACACTAACGTCTTCCTGTCCTGAAACCAGCAGAATTTCGGCGTTTACTCCCTTCTTTTCCATTTGATGAATCATTTCCAAACCCGTCGATTGTTCTAGGTGGTAATCAAGAATGATAATATTTGGAGGCGTTTCAAGTGCTTTCAAAAAATTGCGTTCCGTTTTGAAGTGCTTCACTTCATCCACAATAGCCTCCAACTCCTTTTTCAAGCAGCGCCCAAAATAGAGATCGTCGTCAAGAATAAATAATGATGTACTCATGTCAGTGGTAAAGCGAAATCAGTGCCGAAGGCTCTAAAGCATTGTTTTACAAGACATAAACTTCTCGTCAAAAACTAAAAAGTCATCAATTTGAAATCGTTTGTTTTCATTTTGAAAAAATTTAAAAAAAAATTCCAACCCTTTGAAAACTCGATACATCTACCCTTTGAACGAAACACAAAAACTATGAGAAAGTTATTTTATTTACCAGTGATCCTAGTAGGAGCAACAATGCTGATTGCTTCTTGTAACAAGTACGACAACGGTGGAAGCAAAGCTCGTGCCGAGAAAAACATCAAAAAGACTTGGAAACTTGAGGCATATTACCTTGACGGAGTCGATCAAACGCAGAATCTGTTGATTAGTAACTTCATAGAAACTTTCAACGATGATGGTACCTACACGCGTAATTACACGGATGGAAGTGGTGACCAGCAGGAAGACTTGGGCAATTGGGTATTAGACAACGAAAAGTCAACTATCAACGTTTCAGGAACGGGAAGCTATGAATTGACCAATGAAACTTCGACGGTTTCGGCATCCGATTACATCATTCTCAAATTAAAGAAAGATGAGTTATGGTACCAGTTTACTAATGGTGGAAGCACACACGAATTTCATCTAATACCCAATTAAAAAGGAGTCAAAACAATGAGAATTCCTAAATTGAGGTTTATTCGACGGGCGCACTCCAGCAAAAGAAGCGTTTGTGTAGAAAAAGTAATTTTTTGAATATGAAACGGAAATGGCTACTTCTTGTAATGCTAATTGCGGTAACCGCTTGTAAAAAGCAGCAATTAAAGCAACCAACAGATGTTTCCTTTAGCGTAGACATCAATCGAAATGCTAGTAATAATGGGAATTTGATATTTGAAAGTGGATACATCCTCCTGTCTTCCTTTGATGTAGAAGGTGAAAGACAGGAAGGTGATCCGATTGCCTTTTCGCGCAGCTTTTCGAACGGATTACTCGTTAATTTTGACGCTACTGGCGTTATAGGCGACCTGAACTTCGATATCCCCCAAGGCGTGTACACGGAATTGAGGGTTCGATTTGCCACTTTCGATGATAACGGCGACGCGACCATTACAGTGAATGGTTCGTTTACCAACAGCCAGGGAACCGATGTTCCAATCCGTTTTGAGTTCATGTCCTCTGAAACTTTTGAGATTAGTGGTGAAGACGACGTAAACTCCGGTGTCGTAGTATTGGACGCCGATATGCCTTCCAGTGCAATTATTCGACTCGACCCTATTTATTGGTTCGATATTCTAACAACCAATCAGTTGGAAAATGCCAACTTGGTTGATGTTAATGGTGTTCAAACCATACTAATCAACGAGAGCAATAACGATAACCTGTACGATTTACTTGCCGATCGTGTTGATGAATCGACTGAAGCCGTTTTTAATTAGTCATCGAAAACTATACTAACATATCGGATGAAGAGCTTGTAAGCGCCTGTCTCAATAATGTTCGAGAAGCTCAGGAAGCGTTTTATCGAAAGTTTGCCGATAAAATGTTCTCCGTTTGCAAGTACTATGCAGAGGACCGAGACGAAGCGTGCGACTTTCTTCAGGAAGGTTTCATTACGGTTTTCCGTAAACTTGATCGATACAATTTCGAAGGCTCGCTTGAAGGTTGGATTCGTAGAATCGTTGTAAATACTGCACTCCAAGAAATACGCAAGAAGAAAGTATTTCAGGAGCATTACAACTTGATCAAAATTGAACAGGAAGAGCTTTACAAAGAAGATGTTAGTACCTCTGAGCTGAATCCTAAAGACATTATTCAATGGGTAAATGAACTTCCGAAAAAAGCAGGGTTGATCATGAAACTCTATGCGATTGAAGGATATACACATCCTGAAATCGCGGAGATACTAGACGTTAGCGTCGGTACTTCAAAATCTCAATTGAACAGAGCTAGAGCTCTATTAAAAGCAAAAATGAACGCGCAAGGATGAGCGAAGATTTGGACCATATCGTTAATGATGCGTTTGAAAACGCAGGTTCAAAGGACCGTGCTCCAGAAATGGCGTGGTCGGCCATCAGCTATGAATTGTCTCGCAGTAAAGTCGATACCGCAGTAAAGGAAAGCTTTGAAGGACAACAGGACACCGCGCCGGAAATGGTTTGGGAACGAGTTCAGGATCAATTGGACATCGATCGCGTTTGGACACGCATCATGGGAAGAATTTACATTCAGAAACGCTTCCACTTCCTCCGATACGCCGCCGTTCTATTGATACTGTTGCTTCCCTTTCATCTAGACTTCGATTTCTTTGAATCGAACAGTGCAGAGGGAAGCGTGAGCCATCCCCATGTATCCACAGCGCCCGTGCAGCGCAATACCAATTCTAAAGAGTTCGTCCAACCGACGAACGCAACAGAAACTTCTGCGCAGAACGCTTCGGTAAAAAACGTGTTGCCCTCTCCTACTCCCATTGAGGATATAACTTCGGACAACGGAGATGACTTGGCAACGAACAATACTCTGAAAAGATTCCAAGCGCTCCCTGGTACCTTGGCACTTGCTACATTGGAGCCGCATCGAGAAGACTTTTCAATTCCTTCATTTGAGCAGCCAAAGCCACAGCACTCTCTTGGTTTGACAATCGGAGGAATTTCTTCCTTAGAGAATACATGGATTTTGGATAATGAAACACGCGAAGGTTTTGATTCTGAGTCGCTGGTAGAGAATGAAATTGCCTTAGGGGCGAGTTACGGCGTTTTTGCGGAGTACCAGTTACGGCCGAGGCTGGCAATTACAGCTGAGTACTTATTTCAATCGCGAACGAATCAACGCACGAATTACTACAACCATGGTACTTATACGAATAAAGTGCGTGAGATCAATCATTCCAAGTTAAGTTTGCTGCTTGGCTGGAATTCGCAACCGCATTACTTTGGCGTATCGCATAGCACAGTAGCACGATTGGGTGCTTACTATTCACGCGTGAAAAGCGATTATACCTATAACAATGGATTCCTTACAGACATAAATAGTGTGTACCAAAGAAGTGATGCTGGTTTGCGCATGGAGTTAGGGAAACGAATCTATTGGAAATCCCTCCAATTTGAAGGTGGATTGGTTGCTAATTATGGGATGATCAATCTTGCTTCATCGAAGAGCTACATTCCGTCACACTTGAATTTCACACGACTGGTTTCTGGAGGACTTTACTTACGTGCTGGATATACGCTTTAAACTTCAGCCATCACTCCCAAACAAGTATTTGTCGATGACACTGGTTCCATCCAGCACTTAGTGTACCCGATAGTGCTCTCCATCTAACTTTCACTTCGTGCTGACCAGCAGAAAGTTGCTCAATACACTTTAAATTGACTTGCTTTACATCAGAAATACTAACATACTGAACAATAACCAAGTCAGTCTGAACGCCATCAACTATGAGTTCATAGTGTCCTACCGCTCCAGTTGAACTATTATAAGTACCCGGAATACTGGCTTGGATCATGACTGGTGAGTTCCCGGAAGTAAAGTTTGTCGTCATTCCTGCCATATCCGTAAAACTACTCGATGAAGTTTGAGTAGATGTATAGGTGCCGACACTATATCTAGTGCCAGTCGTAGTATCTAAAGGCAATGTAACTGTATTACCTCCAGTACCAGATATTGAGAGATCAAGACCATTCAGTGACAAAGTCTGGATCTCATTCAAAGTATCAGAGTCAGCATCGTTAACATTGTCAATAATTGCAGATTCCGCTACTTTTGAATGAAGCGAATAAGGAACAGATAGAAACTCTGATGAACCAAATAAAACATAATTAGTACCACCATTTAAGTCAAGTAAGGTTTCTAAAAAGTAAGGCCCGTTTGACCAATCGATGCTACTGAAGATAAATTGTGAATTGCCTGTACCAATACTTAAATCAATCAACCCATAGGCATTACTAACGGTTGTAAAAGTCTCAGAGTATTCTATTGGTCCTATTGTGCTTCCCTGTCGAATGATAAATTGTACGCCCAAAGTTGAATTTGCAACTATTTGGTTATTAGCGTCTCGAATAACTGCTTGATATTTAAATGCCTCAGGCGATTGAGCGACTGAGAAATTTGAAAAGCTTACTAGCAATAGGATGCAGAGTGTGAATCGATTCATGGCGCTGAAATATTTAAGAATGAATAGTCAATAAGAGATTGACAACAAAACACTTACAAAAATAATCAGCAAACATTCTTTATTCAATAAGTACTAATACCTAAATTGATCATTGTTTAATTATCCATAAATAAGCCTTGCAATCATTTTATTCAGGTGGTTCACCCTTTATAGAGCTGAACCTCCTTGTTCACCATAGATTGAATCTTCAGTTAAGTACACATTCTAATTGATTTTCCACGCAAGGTCCAATCCGAAAATGTGAAAACGATCGTTTGATTTTTTGTTGAATTCCTGTTCCAGTCGGTAAAAAGTTCGAACATCCACTCTTTTATTGATGCGCCAGGTCAATCCAGTGTTGAAACGCCATATTCTAAACTCGTTCCTGCGATCAAGACGATAGAATATCTCTCCTGCGATAAAAGGATCTACCAATTTACTAGCATTATACTCAAACGACAATTTGTTTCTTAGATAGGACTTGCGGCGATCACCGTCAAAAGGTGACCTGTTTTGATAGCGCAAGCGGTTCTTTACACGCAACGGAAATTTTTTCTTATCCCAGCTATAATTCAAATCTGCTGAAATTCTCCCATGGTTGTCATCATTTGGAACAAAGGTATATCTGTATGTCGGAGTAAACGAAAATCTCTTATTCATTTTCCATCTCCAACCGAATGCCGTAAAGGTATTTTTCACTGAGGAAATCCTGTCATCAAATCGAACTTGTTGCTCGAGTTCCAACCTATGCTTTTTCGCTACTTTGTACGTTACGCTTACACCCGACCACAACTCGTAATCTGTAGTTTGAGAGATTGCGGAAAAGGGATAAAGAATAATTCCAACAAAGAAAATTGACAAAGAGAGGTGACGTGCTTTCATGCGTTACTAATTTACAATTGAACCAATGTATGTATAAGATGTCTACGAAAGGAAACGGTTGGAAAATGCCGAGGAAAAACCAAAAAATAAGCCCCGAAATCATTTGACTTCGGGGCTCACCCTATAACTTAAACTATGCGATTAGATTAATCCACAGGGCTCAAAGAGTAACTTCCATCTCCGTTGAAGTCAGTGAGAATAATAGAAACTTTCCACATCCCCTTCTTCCCTTCTTCAGAAACTCCTGCGAAAGTATCGTTTCCGCCTGCAGAACGTGTTGCATTCAATACTTCGTTACCACGAGCGTCATAAACAATCATTTGCACAGATCCTGAACTTGTGGTGATATCAAAGTTTACTTGGGCCTTACTTTTCGTGTTATCCCAAGCAAATGAATATTCACCTGTATCACCATTTCCCGTAAAGTCTCCGGCAGGATCACTTCCTGTTGAAGTTACAAGAACCGCACCAGAATAGGTATTGTCAATCACTTCATTGTTATCATATTTTCGGTACTTCTGACAAGATGTAAAAGCCAAAAGTCCAACAAGTGCCAGTGAGAACGTAAGTAATTTCATTGCTTTTTTCATAATTCCATTTTTGATTTACACTGAGAAGATGAGGTGAAACTTTCTAGGGTTGGAAATCGAACTATAAAATAGATTTATGAAACGAATAAGCTGAAATGGAATAAGAAAGGGAACAACCTTGACACCTCTCAAAGACGGCAAGATCTAGAATATAATCGTAAGAAATTAAGAGTTTGCGTCGGACGTAAACAAAAATTTGTTCGGGGAAATCAGGTTCGTTTTTACGGCATACATGACTATTCCCGCGGTGTTCTTAACACCCAACTTCGACATTATATTCTTTCGATGCGTATTGATCGTGTGCGAACTCAGGAATAATTTGTCGGCAATTTGCGTATTGGTATTTCCTTCAGCGATAAGCGTAATAATTTCACTTTCTCTTTTAGAAATAAGTACCGGCTCGCACGTGAATGAATCCAGTTCGATATCGTCGATATTTAAGTTGGCTTCTTGAATGGTCTCAAGGATTTGTCCGCAGAAGAACTTGTTTTCTTTCGATGTTTCCTTAACCGCTTCAAGAATCTCAGGGAAGGAACAGTCTTTTTTAACGTAGCTCGTTACCCCCGCACGAAGAGCATCTACAAGCACCTGTGCTGATTGCTCAGGTGTAATTGCCAATAAGTTGATTTTAGGAAACTCACGTTTGATTACGGCGATATCATCAATATCGAATCCGGCTGAAGTGAAATCCATAATGATTACGTCCACTTCAAACGATTCTATAATATCTAACAGTTCCGGTGAATTGGCTGCTTCCCCAACAATTTCGCAATCCAACTCAGACTTCAGCAAAACGCGAATGCCCAAACGGATTAATTCATTGGTATCTGCCAATACAATCTTCACAAAACTTATTTAGAATTATTCTAGTTAAGACAAATATAGTGCTCAAACGATTAGCTTCATAAAAAAAGCCTCGAAAATATCGAGGCTTTATGAACATTCGTTCGTTAGAATCTCAGCATCCAATTGAATTCATCTTCAATTGCACCTGATTTTAAATCCGTTAAATATTTTTTGATTTTGTTGGATGTCGTTCTTGTTTCCAGTCCTGGGAGTTCAAACAACTCGTCTCTGAAACCAATCTTGGCAACAGGAGCAATTGTCGCAGCTGTACCAGCACCAAAGGCATCGGTAAGCTTGCCGTCGCGAGCTGCTTGAACAATTTCCTCTACAGTTACTTTTCTTTCCTCTACTGGAATCCCCCAATGTTTCGCAATCTCGACTACCGAACGCTTGGTTACTCCACGCAAAATGGTATCGGAATCTTCGGATGGGGTAATCAATTTCCCATCAATTTCAAACACTATGTTCATAGTTCCTGACTCCTCAATGTACTTATGCTCTTTTGCATCCGTCCAAACCAATTGATGGAACCCTTTTGCTTGCGCCAATTTTGCAGGGTACAACGAAGCCGCGTAATTTCCAGCTGTTTTTGCTCGTCCTACACCTCCTTCTGCGGCACGTGTATAGTGTTCTTCAATTTTCACGTTCACCGGCTGAGAATAATACGCTCCAACTGGACACGTGAAAATCACGAACTTGTAATTATCTGAAGGTTTGATACCGATGAAATCGTCTGTGGCAAATAAAAATGGACGAATGTACAAAGAGTATCCATCTTTCTGTGGCACCCAGTCGCGGTCGACATCAACTGTTCTACTGATCAGCTCTGTGAACATTCCTTCCGGAAGTACTGGCATACACATGCGCTCGCAAGATTCAGCAAAACGCTTCTCATTCATGTCCGGACGAAAAATCATCACTTCACCATTATCATTGCGATACGCCTTCATTCCTTCAAAGATCGACTGACCATAGTGAATTGCAGAAGTTGCTGGGTGTAATGATAAATTTCCAAATGGCATGATTTCAGGCTCCTGCCACGCACCGTTCTTGTAATCCATAACCAACATGTGATCGGAAAAGACTTTACCGAACGGCAAATTGTCCCAATCCACCTCCGCTATTCGAGAATTCTGTGTTTTGTTGATTTTTATGGAAATAGTGTCTTTAATCATACCTTAGAAATGTGGTGCAAAGATACTGAGATTCTCCTATTAATCCAATAGAGTAGAGATTTTCACCTTTTTTTTATTTGTTAGCTTTGATCTCTCAGTAAAGATTTGGAAAAAAGTCGCGAGATACTGCAAAAAATATGGGGCTATCCTGCCTTCAGACCGCTACAAGAAGAAATAGTCGATAGCGTGATCTATGGTCATGATACCTTGGCGATTTTGCCAACTGGTGGCGGTAAGTCGGTCTGTTTTCAGGTTCCCGGCTTGGCACTCGACGGCATTACCTTGGTAATCTCTCCATTGATCGCTTTGATGCAGGACCAAGTGAGTCAATTGGAAAAACGAGGCATTCGTGCAGCACTCATCTCCAGCGGACTCTCCTACCGTGAAATTGATATTGCCTTGGATAACGCACGATTTGGCAATACGAAGTTTCTATACACATCTCCGGAACGCTTAAAATCGGAACTCTTTTTGGAACGTTTCAAACGCATGAATGTTGGACTCATTGTGGTGGATGAAGCACACTGTATTTCCGAATGGGGACATGATTTTCGACCTTCGTACCGAGACATCGCTTCTATTCGAGCACACCATCCCACTACTCCAATTATTGCCGTGACGGCTTCCGCCACGCAGAAAGTAAAAGAAGACATTGTGGCTAAGCTGGAACTCAAGCAACCAAAGGAGTTTGTGGGTTCATTGGAGCGCAAGAACCTATTGTATAGTTTGCATGCTGCCGAAAACAAAATGCAGCGCGTTTTGGAACATTGTCAGAAGCATCCCAAGGAAACGGGTATTGTGTATTGTCAGACGCGGCGAAGCGTAAAGGAGGTCGTCACGCAATTGCGGGCACATAAAATTTCCGCGGGAATTTATCATGGTGGCATGTCTTCAGAGGACCGAAGCTACATGTTGCAAGAATGGATGCAGGATCGATTGAAAGTCATGGTGGCCACAAACGCTTTTGGAATGGGGATTGACAAACCAGATGTACGATATGTTCTACATTACGAGTTGCCCAACAACCTAGAAGCATATTATCAAGAAGCAGGTCGAGCCGGGCGCGATGGTCAGCCCGCAGAGGCAGTTGGCTACTGGAACGAACGCGATCTATCGCAAATGGAAGAACGCTTGCAGGCGCAATATCCTTCTAGAGAGCGGATTAAAATGATTTACAATGCCATTTGTAATTATTTGCAGGTCGCCATTGGATCAGGAAAGGACGAAACCTATCCATTTAATTTACCCGCATTCTCCAATACTTTTGATGTTTCTGCAAGCGAAACGTATTATGCCTTGCGTATTTTGCAGTTGAATGAGACCATTGGATTTACCGAGTCAACTTTCTTTCCGACGCGTTTGAGAATTCTGATCGGAAACAAGGCGCTGTATACATTTCAGGTGTCGCACGACAGTTTGGCTCCGTTAATTACTTTACTAACGAGAAGTTACCCAGGTGTTTTTGATCGCTTCATCACCTTGCATGAAGGAAGAGTTGCCAAACGTTTGAATATTACGGAAAAGGAGCTGCAAAAACAGTTGGAACGATTGGAGCAATTTGGCGTCATTGATGTTCAGTTTCAATCGAACTTGCCCAAGATTACCTTTTTGAAGGAGCGCTTGTCTGACTCTGATTTGTCTTTGAGTCCAACAGTATATCTTCTTCGAAAGGAGCGTGAGGAATCGAAACTACAGGCCCTTGTTGACTTTGTTCAGTCGGATGAGTGTCGATCCAAGCTCATTTCTCAATACTTCGCTGATGATACCGAGGATGATTCATCCAACACCCTAAAGGTTTGTGGCATCTGTGACAACTGTCTGCGTCAAGAGTTTGACTCAAAAACCTTGCATGAGATCATTTTGGCGAAATTGCCGAGTTCCTTCGCTCTATTGGAACAGGAAATTCCCGCTTCAACCGAGCTATTGAAAAAAGCGATTCGGGCGTTGATGCATGATGAGGCGATATACTACGAAGAAGGAGTTTATTTCAAAGCAAAATGAATTTCGCTTTGAAAATTATGAATGATGAATAAGGAATGATGAATTGATTTGCTCGAAACTAGCGTTGCGTTTTATTTGATGATCAAATTATTCTAGACTGAAAGTATCTCGGGAATTTAGTTTCATTTAGAGCTGTCCAAATAATAAATGAAAACATCAATCTAAGTCGAGAAAGTGAAAATTCGCTCTCACACTGTTACTCACTCTGCCCTTCACTCTCCTTTAATCATCCCTTTCAAATCATGCACTTCTTTCTGCAATGATTTTATCGACTGCGACAATCCGCTGTCGTCCATGCGAACCTCCGGGAGCTCTGGTGAAATATAGTTGACAAACTTCCAAATTTCCAGTATGTCGTTGGCATGAACTGTGTAGGGTTCGTAGAACGTATTGGTAGAACACAACTGGAAGGACTGCTCTGAGCTCAATAAGTTGTGCAATACCTTGAACACAATTCCTTCATCTTTGGTAACGACAATACACGGCGTTCCGTTTCGAATAGACATCCAATTCTGAACGAATTCACCAATCACAAAGGACCCTTCTACTACAGGGGGCATGGAATCTCCTTTAATTGGAAATGAACGGTACTTTCTATCTTTTGAAAGGAAGGGTAAATGAAATGTCGGCAACACTTTTATGTAATCAGGATCGGCATAACCGGCAGTATAACCGGCACTCGCTTTCATTGGAACCAGTTCAATCAGCTCTTCATCGTTTGAGTCGACCATGGCTGTTAGAACGCGTAACTTCTGTCCTTTGACATCCGCATGTAAGCCTTGATCCACACGCTTCCAATCGCTCTCTTTGAACGTAGAGAGATCTTTACGAACCAAATCATCAATTGTCACTTTGTAATAATCGCTGAGCAAAATCAAACTCTCGAGGTTAGGTTGCGCAACACCATTCTCATAGCCGGAATAAGAACTTCTCGTTAATTCCAAATCCGCTGCTACCTCTCCTTGAGACTTCTTTAAGCGATTTCGTAAAAGCTTTAAATTTTTTCCGATTTCCATACCAAGTTGTTCCTTTAACTGGTCGAAAATAGTAACTTCTTAGAAATTAAACAAGTAATGATCAATATTTAATCATTATTTATTCCTTTGTTTCAATCGGTGTTCCAAGGAAATTAGCGTAAACACAAGAGAATTTGGCTCCGAGAAACAAGATTTGAGAGGAGTAGTACACCCACACTAAAATGATAAGTAATGTTCCCGCTACTCCGCCTTCTGCCGCGAAAAAATAGTTTGCGAGATAAAACTTGATCAATAACTGTCCGAGATAGAGAAAAATACCCGTTATAATTCCTCCGGTAATAGCCACTTTCCAACGAACAAAACCATCATGTAGGTACTTAAAAATGAACGTAAACACGAAGAAATTCAGAATAATGGGCAGGATGTGGTGCGCGAAATTCGAAAACAACCAACTTACGAAAGCGTTATCAGCGAAGTATCTTTCTTCCAAGCTTAAGACAAGAGTTTCCAAAAAGTAAATTGCAATGACCACACTCGTCATAACACCGATTACCACCATGGAAACTAGGCGAAAAATAATGTTTCGGACGATTTTCTTTCTACGACCTAATTTCAGTCTGTCTAAATCGTAGAATTCGTTAATACTTCTTTTTAATGAATTCAAAATGGCTGTTGACGATAACATTAATGCAATGGCCCCCATTGTTTTCAAGGCAAAGCTGCCCGATAAATCAACTTGTCCTAAAAAGTCGATAATCCCCCCTACCTCATTTACACCTACGTTTTCATGCAAAAGTTCGCGAATGATATCTTGCATGGTGTCCTGTCCCACAAAGCTTCCGAAAATGGTCACACTCAGGTACAGAATTGGAATTAACGCCATTAATGCGTAGTAAGAAAGCGCCGCTCCATGATGCAAAGGGTGCTCACGGGTGAATTCCAACACCGTGGTTTTTAGTAAACGTCCTAAATCGCGAAAGGTCATGCGTGCTTTTGAATTCGAATGGCCGTTACACCTTCCATTGATTCTCGAGAGGACAGTACAATCCGTGTGTTTGTTTCAGTTAAAAAGTAATTAAACACAACGATCCCCGTATCAAATCCAGAATCGAATTTTACGGAAATATTTGGGTTCTCTAACGTGTACTCTGTTGGACGGAATAGCACTTCTTCGCCATCAATCATCAATTTATTGACAATTCCCATGAGAACAGCCTGGCGTTCATTCTCCGGATGGTAGTACATATCATTCGCTGAAGCAATTCGTTGAATGGAACCATCTGATAGGTGTACTACATCATCCACGAACCCCATCATTTCTGCACCGTCGTGAGAAACAAGTAAAATCGTAGTATTGCGCACATTGTTCAATGATTTTAAATGTGCCATCAACTTCATACGAAGGCGTTGATCAAGGTGTACGAAAGGCTCGTCTAACAATAAATAACGTGGCTCACAGGCCAATGCACGGGCAATAGAAACGCGTTGTTGCTCTCCTCCTGAAATAGAGCGCACTTGTCTGTCACGAATATCGTTCAATTCCAAAAGCTCCAGCATTTCTTCCACCATTGCAGACTGATGCTCTTTTGGTAAATGCAGTACTTTCTCTTTAATATTTTCGGCAACGGTGTGAAAAGTTTCTAATTCAAAATCTTGATTGACCAACTGAATTTCTTCGTAACCAGGCACCAATTTTTCCGATGGACCAATGAGTTTTTTTCCGTCCAGCGATACTTTTCCTTCAACAATATCAAGAAATCCAGCAATCGCCTTCAAAAAGGAGGTCTTTCCGGCACCACTATCGCCAATCACCCCCATCAATTTACCTTGTGGAAGTTCAAGCGATACGTTTCGGAATACCCATTCCTCTCGTAATACACCTATGTTTTCTATTCGTATCATTCTTGTGAAATCAATTTCTTTGGGAAGTAACGAGATGCAATGTAGATTCCAGTTACCGGATTTGCCAAAGGCTCCTCCCCTTTCATGTATGCTTCCAAAACAATTTCTTCTTCACCTTCTTGAATAGAGTACGAATCCAGCAATACTTCGGAACATCCAACAACTGCCACTGGCGTATCCATGTCCATTAAATAAAAGAGTCGCATATCCGCAATTTCTTCCGTAAACGGTGTTTCGCCGCTTTTTCCTTGCAGTGGATACGTAGAATAATCGCGTGCGTCTACTTTCGTCACCTTCGTTTTAATCGCGAATTCGTCCTCCCAAAGGTACTTACGGTTCATCTCTGAAGGCTCGCCGTTGTTCTGTTCATCCGCATACTCTTGTGAGTAATGATCATTGAGTAGATAAAAATGAATTCGGCAAGTCATGCTTTTAGATTTAGTGCAAAAATATCAACTTTCTTAGGAATCGTAAGTTCTGTTTCATCGGAGCGACTATTTTTGCTCTTCGCATTATGAAAAGAACGGTTACTATACATCCCAAAAAATTGCATTCCATCGAGCGCAAGCATCCTTGGATATTTTCGGGTGCCATCACTTCGAAAACAGAAACTTTTGAGGATGGAGACTTAGTTGCCGTTACCGATTCCAAAGGAACAGTTTTGGCGCGTGGTCATTTTCAACATGCTACTATAGCAGTTCGCATTCTCAATTTTGGCGATGAACCCATTGATCACGTTTTCTTTAAGAATCGTATTTCGAATGCGGTGCAATCAAGAAGAAACAGCGGGCTTTTTCGTGAAGACAATTCTATTTGCCGTATTATTCACGGTGAGGGAGATGGATTGCCTGGACTCATTGTAGATTATTATGCTGGGGTAGCTGTTGTTCAATGTCACAGTATTGGTATGTATCGTGAATTGGATAAAATTGTTCCTGCTTTGGTACATGCATTGAACGATGATTTGATTGCTGTATATTCTAAATCGAGTGAAACCCTACCGGAGCGCTCTGATGTAGAGGACGGTTACCTTCAAGGAGATTGCGAAGTTCCTCATGTCGCCTTGGAGAATGGTGTAAAGTTCAATATTGATTGGATTACGGGACAGAAAACGGGCTTTTTCATCGATCAGCGTGAGAACCGAATGTTATTGGCGAAGTATGCCCAAGGCAAAAAAGTGCTCAATACTTTCTGTTACTCCGGCGGTTTTAGTCTTTTGGCGCTGCAAAACGGTGCTTCTTTAGTGCATTCATTGGATAGTTCGAAAAAGGCAATCGAATTGACAGATGCCAACATTGAGTTAAACGGATTCACGAAGCAGCATACATCGATTGTGGCAGATGCAATGCATTACATGAAGGAACTTCCGGAAGATTACGACATCATTGTTTTGGATCCACCGGCATTTGCCAAGCACCGAAATAAGCGACACAAAGCGGTTCAAGGTTATAAGCGATTGAACGCGCACACTATTCGTCAAATTAAACCTGGAGGAATCATATTTACTTTTTCCTGTTCTCAGGTGGTAGACAAGCAGCTTTTTACCAATACTGTAATTGCCGCAGCTATTGAAACAGGAAGAAACGTCCGCATCTTGGAGCAATTGCACCAGCCTATGGATCATCCCATAAGTGCCTTTCATCCTGAAGGAGAATATCTGAAAGGACTCGTTATTCAGGTGGACTAATGCTTGATTTACGTTACAGTACCATTTTATCCGTTGCCATTCCGTTAATGGCTTCGTCGTTCATACAATCTATTGTTATGATTACCGACTCGTCATTCTTGAGTCGTTACAGCACGGTAGCATTTGATGCCGCGGGAAATGGAGGAATGATCTTCGTAACGCTCTTTGTGGCACTCATGGGAATTAGCGATGGCTCTCAAATTTTGATGGCACGACGCATTGGAGAGAAAAAAGAACATCTCTTAGCACAAATCTTCGGCACCACACTTCTTATAAATGTGGCTATTGCTGCCATACTACTTGTAGGAATTCAATTCTTTCTTCCCGAATTGATTCGCAGCTTTACCTATCACGAGAACATTGCCGAGGCAGAAATAGTTTTCGTTCGGATTCGAAGTTTTGGTTTGCTCTTCAGCATGATCACCCTTGCCATTAACGCCTACTTCATGGCCATGGGAAAAACCTATATGATTTTAATCAGTGCCGCAGTAATTGCATTAACCAACATCTTTTTGGACTACGGTCTTATTTTTGGAAATGTAGGCATGCCTGCTATGGGAATTGCCGGGGCTGCCTACGCTTCTATGCTAGCTGATGGAGCGGGAATGATTTTCCTGATTATAGCGCTCATTGTAAGTGAAGATAGAAAACGCCATCAACTCTTTAAAAGCATTCGCTACAATTCGGCATCGTTCAAGTCACTATTAAAAGTTGGTTCTCCCATCACGCTGCAGCTACTCGTAGCACTCATCACTTGGACCGTATTCTTTATTTGGATTGAACAAAAAGGCGAATACGAATTAACCGTCTCACAAACCATTCGGACCTTGTACTTCTTGGCCTTTGTCCCAATTTGGGGGTTCTCCTCTACCACGAAGACGTACATAAGTCAATATTTAGGAAACAAATCCTACGATTCCATTAGGACCATTCACCGAAGGATTCAATTCCTCACAATCGTATTCCTCTTTGGTCTATTTCATGGGGCGCTATTTTACCCCGATTTTTTAGTGAGCATGATCAATCCCAATGAAGTATATATAGAAGGTACGGCAAATCTCCTCCGCTTCATTTCAGGCTCTATATTATTGTACGGAATCTCTTCAGTGTACTTCCAGACGATTGCCGGAAGCGGTAATACTCGCGTGACCTTTTATATAGAAACGATTTCTGTGGGTGTGTACGTCTTGGCGGCTTACTTCTTTATAAAGGTGTTGAATTGGAATATCTATTGGATTTGGACCGTGGAATATATCTACTTCATATTACTCGGATTATTGAGTGTTGGTTATCTTCGCTTCTTCGATTGGAAAACTAAAAGCATTTAAAGATGAGTGATCTTCGCGTCGTATTTATGGGAACCCCTGAGTTCGCCGTTACTATTCTCGATAAATTGGTTCAAGAAAACATGGATATTGCTGGAGTGGTTACAGCTCCGGACAAACCATCGGGGCGCGGAAGAAAAATCAACCAAAGCGCTGTGAAAGAATATGCAGTAGCCAATGACTTGCACGTTCTCCAACCCACCAACTTGAAAGACCCTGAGTTTATTGATGAACTGCAGCAGCTCCAAGCCGATGTTTTTGTGGTCGTGGCATTTCGAATGCTGCCGGAAGTTGTTTGGGGAATGCCACCAAAAGGAACGATCAACCTTCACGCCTCCTTGTTACCTAATTACAGAGGTGCCGCACCTATCAACTGGGCCATAATTAATGGTGAAACAAAAACGGGCGTAACCACTTTCTTCATTGAGAAGGAAATTGATACGGGGAAAATCATTGAACAAGCCGAGGTAACTATTGGTCCTAATGAAACCGTTGGAGAACTCTACGAGCGCTTGATGAACCTCGGAGCGGATGTGATGCACCACACACTTCTTAACTTGGATGAAGGTATGGCAAATGCACAATCACAAGGCGCATTGATGCAAGCACACTTCCGTCCGGCTCCAAAAATCTTCAAGCAAGATTGCCAAATAGATTTCAATCAACCCGTGCAGTACGTACATAACTTCTGCCGTGGACTATCTCCGTACCCAGCTGCTTGGTGTCAACTTACGGATGAATCAAAGGAGGAAACGAAAACCTACAAAATCTTTGGAACAAAAATCTCCGAGCAATCCGTTAGCTCTAACAATAGAATTGAACAAAGCACCGAGGGCCTTTTATTTCCATGTGAAGATTTCTATCTAATCGTAACAGAAATTCAACCCGAAGGAAAACGACGAATGAAGTTCAATGAGTTTTTGGCGGGAAATTCTGTGGAAAACCTCACTATATCTAAGGTGTAACTACTTAACCGATTCAACGACAATTTTTAGTTATTCGTCGAAAACCCCTTTATAAATGGCGTTTTCAGGGTGTTTTATTAACAAATCGACGTACTTATCCACAAAATACGCCTTTTTTGCCCGCTATTCCTTGCGTGGCAAGGATATTAAGATATATTTGTCTTCAACAATTTTTTAACAAACTAAAAAACCAAAACTATGAACAAAGCAGAATTGATCGATGCAATGGCTGAGTCAGCTGGATTGTCTAAAGCAGATGCTAAAAGAGCATTGGACGCATTTGTAGGAGCAACTGCAGACGCATTGAAAAAAGGAGATCGTATTTCTTTGGTAGGATTCGGATCTTTCTCAGTGTCTGAGCGTGCGGCGCGTACAGGACGTAACCCACAGACTGGTAAAGAGATTCAAATCGCTGCGAAAAACGTTGTTCGTTTCAAAGCAGGTTCAGAGCTTTCTGAGAAAGTAAACTAATCTGAACTTTAAGATTATCGAAAGGGAGCACTTCATTGTGGCTCCCTTTTTTTGATTCTACCAATCCCATAAATGGTAATTTATCACCACAAAGCCACAACGAACGTCAAGCTATTTAAACCTGATATGTTTGTAGACACAAGGGATTATAACTAGTCATAACCTAGTGTCCTTATCAAATCACATTTTGGCTTACTACCCTGTAACTATTTTGTGCCTTCGTGGTGAAAAGAAAATAGCACCCATGTATAAATCAGAGATTTCTAATGACCGTTGACGAGAAAGTATTGGCCGCCTTTTACAACATCATTTCTGAAAGTAAGCAGGAAATGTATGATCGCATTGCTGCCGATAGAACGCGGCATTTGGTTGTTGTGATGGAGAACATCCGAAAGGACCACAATGCCTCTGCCGTAATGCGTACGTGTGATTGTTTCGGAATTCAAGACTTACATACCATTGAGAAAGATGTGGAATACGTCGTTCAAAGAGAAATTGCCAAAGGCGCCAGCACTTGGATAGACTTACATTCTCACTCCACAGGTGAAAATCCGGGATTAGAATGCATCAATGGATTAAAAAAGCAAGGTTATCAAATTGTATGCACCAGCCCGCATACGGAGCAGTCTCTAGACGACATCGTCCTTGAGCAACCCACAGCCTTGGTATTTGGGACGGAGATTCACGGTATTTCAGAAGACATCCTTGCTGTTGCCGACCAAACCATTCGACTGCCTATGTACGGTTTTACAGAAAGTTTCAATGTTTCTGTTTCAGCCGCGCTATCGTTGCACACCTTACGTAACCGATTAGAAAAATCCGATATCGCTTGGAAGCTTATTCATGAGGAGCAAGTGTGCCTAAAAATTAAGTGGTGCACTAAAATCATTCGTGATGGAGAAGCCGTAGAACGAGAGATTCGCCGCCGTGTTTTAGAAAAAGAATATAATAAATAATATATTTGTACTGAACCAAAAAACATAAAACAGACTATGGGAAAAGGAGATAGAAAAACGGCAAGAGGAAAAAGAATTTTAGGAACTTACGGAAACTCTAGAAGACGTAAGTCAAAATCTCCATCAGGATCCGTCTCGGCAGCTATCCCAAGTCAAACGAAGCCGGCAAAACCGAAAGCGGTGAAAAAAGCGGCAACAAAAACAACCACCAAGAGCAAAGCGAAAGTAGCTGCGGAAGATAAAGAAGAAGCAAAAAAGGCACCTGCTAAGAAAACTACCGCAAAGAAAGCTACGACGAAAAAAACTGACGACAAGAAAGAAGATTAATACATATAACGGCTGCCTGATTGGCAGCCTTTTTTTTAACCATAATCCACAATAAAAATGAAACACAATTTTGGAGCCGGACCATGTATTTTGCCGCAAAACGTATTCAAAGAAGCTGCAGCAGGAGTCCTAGATTTCAACGGATTATCGATTTTAGAAGTTTCGCACCGTAGCGCAGACTTCGTAGCTGTAATGGAGGAAGCACAAGATCTTGTAAAAAAGGCACTCAATGTCCCTGAAGGATATTCAGTCCTGTTCTTACAAGGAGGTGCAACACTCGGGTTTACTATTGCCGCATTGAACATGATGCGCGACACAAAAAAAGCAGGCTACATTAACACAGGTACCTGGGCGAAAGGTGCGATTGGAGAAGCAAAAGCTGTTGGAATTGATGTTGATGTATTCGCATCATCCGAGGATAAAAACTTCTCGTACATCCCGAAAGGATGGAATGCACCCGAAGACGTAGATTATATCCACTACACTTCGAACAACACTATTTTCGGAACTCAGTTTCAAGCAATTCCTGAGGTAAATGCTCCTTTGGTTTGTGACATGTCATCAGACATCTTCTCAAAACCGGTGGATGTATCAAAATTTGATTTGATTTACGCTGGAGCGCAGAAAAACATGGGGCCGGCTGGAGCAACCTTGTACATCGTAAAAGATGAATTATTAGGGAAATCGACTTCTTCTTTCATGCCGAAGTACTTGAACTTGAAGAATCACGCCGATAAAGGTTCTATGATGAACACACCTCCGGTATTTTCAGTTTACGCTGCCATGCTCAACTTACGCGACTTGATGGCAACTGGAGGCGTTCAAGGCGCTGCAGATCGCAACAAAGCGAAAGCAGATGCACTTTACAACGAAATTGACGAGAACCCAATGTTCAAAGGAACAACCGCAGTTGAAGATCGCTCTTCGATGAACGTAACCTTCTTATTGAACGACGAATCGGCGAAAGAAGAGTTCGATAGAATGTGGAACGATGCAGGAATCGTAGGACTGAAAGGACACCGCTCAGTAGGTGGATACCGCGCTTCCATGTATAACGCATTAACCTTGGATAGTGTGAAGGTATTGACGGAAGTAATGAATGAATTTGCAAGAGTTAAAGCATAGAAAATGAAAGTATTAGCAAACGACGGAATTTCTCAAGAAGGAATCGATGCGCTGGAAGGCGCAGGATACACAGTTCTGACAGAGAAAATTGAACAAGATCAACTAATTAAAGAAATCAACGCACAGAACATCGAAGTTTTGTTGGTTCGTAGTGCCACTACGGTGCGTAAAGAAGTGTTTGACGCCTGCCCCGGATTGAAATTCGTAGGGCGCGGTGGCGTTGGAATGGACAACATTGATGTTCAATACGGACGTGACAATGGACGCATCGTAGCGAATACGCCAGCAGCTTCCAGCCAATCGGTGGCAGAAATGGTTATGGGACAACTATTCTCCATTTCTCGATCGCTGTACCATTCAGCGAAGCACATGGAAGACGGCGATTTCAAAACCTTGAAAAAGAAGTACGGGAAAGGCGTAGAACTCCGAGGAAAAACATTGGCAATCATCGGCTTCGGTCGAATTGGTCAAAACTTGGCAGCCTATGCGCTTGGAGCAGGAATGAATGTAGAGGCTGTAGACATGTACCCAGATGCACGTGAGATTTACGTTGGCATGGGCAACGGATTGTCTGCAAAAACTCGCATCATCCCGAGAACTTCCATGGATGACGTTTTGGCTAACGCCGACTACATCTCACTGCACGTTCCAAAACAACCGGATGGTTCTGCAGTAATTGGTGCTAAAGAGTTTGCCAAAATGAAAGATGGTGTTCGCATCGTGAATGCCGCCCGCGGTGGTGTTGTAGATGAAGATGCTCTTCTAGAAGCATTGGATTCAGGAAAAGTTGCTGCCATTGCATTGGATGTTTTCGAAAACGAACCAAATCCTCGCGCAGATCTTTTGAGCCACGAGAAAATCGCAACTACACCGCACATTGGTGCTGCAACGGTGGAAGCGCAGGGGCGTATCGGACGCGAACTAGCCGACGCAATTATTGCTAATTTTGGTACGTTCTAAATCAGACGTACTTTATGGCGAAAATAAGCCCATTTAAAGCAATTCGACCGACGCGCGACCTCGTTCATTTGGTGGCCACGCGACCTTATTATACATACAAGGAGAACGTCCTCAAGGCAAAACTTGAGGACAATCCTTACACTTTTCTGCATATCATCAATCCAGAATTTGGAGAGAAAGAACGCACAGAGCCGAATTCGGTAGAGCGTTTTGCCCTCATTAGTGATGCCTACCAAGAGTTTATGAACGAAGGCATTCTCTTTCAAGACGATGAACCACATATTTATTTGTACCGTCAAACCAAAGATGGTCACGAATACTTAGGCATCGTTGCTGGGGCCAGCATTAAAGAGTATCAGAACGACCAAATCAAGAAGCACGAAGCCACCATTACTTCTCGGGAAGAAATGTTTACACGCTACCTGAATGTTGTTGGATACAACGCAGAGCCGGTGGTTCTCTCCTACTCCGATTTGGAGCATCGAATTGAACCTTTGCTCTACAACAAAGTGAAGGAGCGACCGGAATACGAGTACACCACTACAGATCGTGTGAAACATGAATTGTGGATTTTCAATGAAAAGGAAACAGCTACAGTGCAGCACGAATTTGAAATGGTGAAGGAGCTGTACATCTGTGACGGTCATCATCGTAGTGCGTCATCGGTTGGATTGAAAGGATGGCGTGAAAAGCAAGGTCAAGGACATTTTCCGAATGAAGATTATTTTTTGGCGTTCTTCCTCAATGAAAAGCGCTTGCACATTTTAGAGTTCAATCGCTTGGTAAAACATCTAAACG
The DNA here is from genome assembly GCA_024742305.1 of bacterium. GTDB lineage: Bacteria > Bacteroidota > Bacteroidia > Flavobacteriales_D > Crocinitomicaceae > UBA4466. The sequence goes on from JANSYQ010000012.1 coordinate 65,908, forward strand.
GACTCTCGGCAGATGCTTTTATCGAAAGATTGAATGAGCACTTCGAGGTGAAACCTATGATGGTCCCTGGGAAACCAACAGAACGCCATGAAATTACAGCGTGCGTAGAAGGAAGATGGATTCGCATGCATTGCAAAGAATCACTTTTCGAAACCAAGGACCCTGTAAAGGTACTCGACCCGGAAATTTTGACAGAATACGTACTCTCTCCTATTTTGGGAATCGAAGACTTGAAAACAAGCAATGATATTGAGTTCATTCCGGGCAATCAAGAATTAGAGAAAGTTATTGGGAAAATTGAATCGGGCGAGTTCAAAGCTGCCTTCTTTTTGTACCCAGTAGAAATTGATGATATCAAACGCGTAGCAGATCACAATCTGACCATGCCACCGAAATCGACATGGGTAGAACCCAAGCTACGTAGTGGATTGACCATTTATAACATCAACGAATGATCAAAGAAGCACTTGAGAAAATAAAAGCAGAAATTCCTGAAGGCGTAACACTTGTTGCCGTTTCCAAAACGAAGCCTGTGTCTCTCATTCAAGAAGCGTACGATCAAGGACATCGTGTTTTTGGCGAGAATCGCGCGCAAGAAATGGCAGAAAAATTCGAGCAGTTGCCGCAGGACATTGAATGGCACTCGATAGGACACTTACAGCGAAACAAAGTGAAATACATTGCTCCGTTCGTATCCATGATCCACGCGGTCGATAGTATGAAGTTGTTGAAGGAAATCAACAAAGAAGCAGCTAAGAACAATCGTATAATTGAATGTTTGCTACAATTTCACATTGCCGAAGAAGACAGCAAGTATGGTATGGATTTCAACGAAGTTCAGGATCTTCTAGAATCAGAAGAGTTGATCGAAATGCGCAATATCTCTATTGTTGGATTGATGGGTATGGCAACCTTTACGGACGACACCGAGCAAATTCGCGAAGAGTTCCGAACCTTGGAAAATTACTTCCAAATGATTAAAAGTCATTATTTCAAATTCAACGATGCGTTCAAACACATTTCCATGGGCATGAGTGGTGATTACCCTATTGCTATTGAAGAAGGCAGCACCATGATTCGAGTGGGAAGTAAAATTTTCGGTGAAAGAAATTGATCATGAACGGAGCAATCACATCCTTTTTCTGTCTTCTACTTTCGGCTTTCAGCTATGCCCAGCTTTCAGAAGCCGAAACGCTCGAACATCGCGCTGAGCATGAAACGGAACTTCGAGATACGTCTCTCCACATGCTTGACTCCATGGAAAGAGCGGATTGGCAAGGATTGGATTACTTCGACTTTGATACATCCTACCAAATATCGGCACGCTTTAAGAAACGAAAAGGACGCAAATTCGAAATGCCGACATCTACAGATCGCTTGCCAGTGTATCGACGCTACGGATATATCTACTTTACCGTTAACGGAAAAGAACAACAATTGACTGTTTATCAAAACGTTGAACTAACCAAACGCGAAGGTTTCGAAGATTACTTATTCATTCCCTTCAGAGATGCTACCACCGGGAAGGAAACCTATGGTGGCGGTCGTTATCTGGACCTTCGTATCCCGAAAGGAAAAGAGCTACTGATTGACTTTAATCAGGCCTACAACCCTTATTGTGCCTACTCTCACAAATGGTCGTGTCCGATTCCTCCGGAAGAAAATACGTTGAAAACTTCCATTAAAGCTGGGGAGAAAATTCCCTTGGCACATTAGTTGGTGAAACTTTTAATCGTAAATTCGTTATTCTGTGATGAAGAACATGCTTAAAAGAACACTACTCCTGATAGTTATGCTTGTTTCTGTACAAGCGTATGCCCAGCCTTACAAGACCGTAAAGCCCTACAAGCCCTACAAATGGATGTTTGGTTTGCACTGGTCCGCTATTGAGGACGACGGAAACAAATTTGGAGGCATGTTCAACGTAAACCAATCGTGGAATTTGAAGCCCTACCCTACTATGCTGACGGTAGATCGCTACTTCGTTTATGGTTGGAGTGCGGAATTTACAGCAAATTACGGACAGTATTCTGGCAATCGTTTGGTAAACGACTCCATGAATGTGGAAGGCATCAACTTATCAGCAGATTTACATGCGAAGTATAGCTTTTACAATTTGTATGCGCCAAGAGCGAGATGGATCGATCCATATTTAGTTGCCGGAGTTGGATTTACGTATCGAACAGGCACTGCGGACCCTTACGTTCCAACGGCGAACATTGGTGGCGGTGTCAACTTTTGGTTCATCAACTGGATGGGCATTCGGCTGTCATCCACAGCGAAATTTGGTGTTTTCCCAGGGTTTTGGGATACTCCGAACAATTATCTTCAGTACAACGCTGGAATCGTTTTCAGAACCCCGGACCAAGCAACGTACAAATCACCCAACAAGCGCCAGCACAAATGGGTGAACAAACGTTCTCGTAAGTACAAGAAAAAAGGAGGACAATAATTGTTACTTCTCAAAAGAATTGTCATTCAACGAGAAAACATCTCTTATGAAAATTATTCTTACCATCGCCTTGGCATTTGTTGCTTCAATATCAATTGGTCAAACTTCCTCAGTTGCCATAGAAAATATGGAGGAAAACATTTTGTTTCGGGGGTATCAAAACAAAATTAAAATCACAAGTCACACCGAAGAAGATTGTGCCTATCGATTATCTGGTACTAATGTCAGCATTACGGTAAAAGACGGTTATTTTATCGTTAAGCCCGGACAAGGTAAAACGGTGGACCTTACCGTCACTGAAAAGTGCATGGATGGAAACGCAACTGTTGTAAGAAAGAAAGAGTACCGTGTCAAAAACTTACCTACCCCTACTTTGCATTGGGGATGGACACCAGCGGGGAAAGCTGTTGAAAATCAAAAACCGGAGCTCTCCTGCAGCTATGTAGATTATTTCCAATTGGACGTTAAGTTTACGGTTGATTCTTGGGAGGCTGAATATAATGGAAAAACATACTCAGGAGAAGGAACAGATATCTCTCCGATTAACGAGTTAATTCAAACATTCACTGAACTTGAAGAATTGACTATTACTGCCTCGATTCAAGGACCTGACGGCATTACCCGTAAAATAGATGGCACTTGGTTTATCCGACCAGCCAATAATTAATCAATCTAACTCCATGATTAACAAATTACTCCTTCTTGGATTGTCACTTTTCTTTTCATTCACCGGCTACACTCAATTAGTCAGCCTTGAACAACCGGAACTTATGGTGCTGTACCGAGGTTACCCAAATCGAGTTTTTGTAAACATTTCCGAAGATGCGGATGTCAGTGTTAACGATATCGAAGTGCAATGCGCCAACTGTGCGATATCTAAAGTGAATAAACCCGGTGGATATATCGTCAAGCCCGGCGCTGGCAAAATAGCTTACATCACCTTGTATCAAAAAGAGGGCGAATCGTTGACTGAAATCTATAAGGCTGAATACCGAGTTTCTAACCTTCCCGATCCTATTTTGTATTGGGGCGGATCAAAATCTGGAACAAAGGCCGCACCAAGTTCTCGAGTGTTATTGGCAAAATATACCCCTGAGATACCATTGAAAGCCAACTTTATAGTGACCAAATGGACCATGACGGCGAATGGTGAATCCATATCCGGAGAAGGTAGCAGTCTGGCGCCAGCTGGAACAATAATTTCTAAAGCTGAACCTGGGTCACTTGTAGCTATAACAGCTATAGTAGTAGGTCCCGACGGCATTGCTCGACAAGTAGGAGGTGCTTGGGAGTTGTAAGAAGCCACTCGACATCTTTTGAATGGTTGGTTTGATTGAGTCAGCTGAGAACTTATTCAATCGCCAATATGTATCTTAGTATCACTTTGATTACTACGAAAACTATGGCGACCTCTCATAGAATGTTCGGAATTCTTTATTCCTTATTCATTATTTCTTATTTCAGTTATTCCAACGCTCAAAACATCACAGTTCAATCCCAAATTATTGAGGAGGAAACAGGCGCCCCTATTCCCTATGCTTCAGTCTACACTATGGAAAACCGCCGCGGAACAATCACTGACATGGACGGAAAGTTTGAGTTGAACAACGTTACCCCAAACGACACCATTGTCTTCTACTTTGCAGGATTCAAGAAGAAAAAATTGGCCGCGAAAGACATTAAAACCAAAGTTCCATTGGAAAAGCTGGAGCAGCTCCTTGACGAGGTAGTAGTGTTAGCCGATGAAACTATTCCATACAAGCTCATTTCAAAAACAAGGAAGAATATCAAGCACCAAGACCAAGTAGCGCAATCCTATTTGGAGATGCAGTCATTTCAAGACAACCATCAACTGGAGTACTTCCAAGGATACTATAACGGCATATACGATGGCTATGACATTGAAGATTTACAACTGAAGACGGCTCGATTCGGCCTGCAGAAAACCGATAATTTTGCCTTCTTGTCTCAAGAGACTTCTGCCGCTATGTACAAACAGGAAATCTTTGACGATAATCGATACTTTCCTGACGCACCATTCGGACTGAATAGAAGAAAGCTGTTTCGCACTTTTCGCGTTACGATGAATTCAAAGTACCGCGAACAAAACGGAGACATTACATACGTTCTTTCGTTTGAACCAAGAAAAGATACGCTTTCGGCATTTTTAGGAAAAGCATGGATCGATTCTGCTACGAATATTCTTACAAAGGTTGAGTTTAGCATTGAAAACGCTTCCAAATATCCATTTATACCCATCCACAAAGGCGGAGAGTTGCAGGATGTCAATATGCACATAACAAAAACGTATGCTAGAACAGCAGAAGGAGTTCGCTTGACTTCCATGGATTTCGATTATGACTTCACTTTTGAGCCAAACGGTTATTACAACGTAGACAATGCTGCTGTTTACAAGTTTCGTCCACCCGATTCTGTCAACTACGAAGCACTCCCTTCGTTTAAAATTCGAGCCGAAGCGGTTTTAGCGGCTTACAATTACAGCAGCTCTTTCTCCCTTCCCGAGTTTGATTTTCCAACGAACAATCTCCCCGATTATCACAAGATGATCGCTTTTCAAGATCATCCGAACTTTTGGTCTTGCTACAATCAATTTCGAATGGGGAAAAGTGAGGAAAAGGAGAAATTTCTTGAAGATGATGCCACGGTTACACACAATGAACTCTACGAGCAATCAGACATCTCAGATAAAGGAATTTACGAGTTTCCATACAGACAATGGAGTACGAACCGAATTTACTTCCGACCAAGTTCATCGGACACATCAGGGACGGAAAAACCATTCTACAACAGTGCTTTCGAAGGAACGGATATTAATGCTCGTAAGTACCACTTAGTGGCACAAATTCTCTTTGAGGTAGATTCCTTGTGTGATTCAGTCAGCTATCGAACTAGAACACTATTCGATCCGTTTCAAAGCTTCTACGATTTCGAGAGAACGCCGCGATCCGTGGCTTTTCTCAACGTATATTTTGATTTGATGGAGCTATCAAGAAGAGAGTTGAACGCCAAACTAGATGCAGTTGAAAAACCAACTAAGGAAGTATTAACCGACATTTACGAGGACCACATAGAGAAAACTCAAGCAAATATGGAAGTCTTCTTTCGTGAAGTGGAACGCGGAACACGGGAAGAAGAATTCTTAGAGTGGAATGAAATAGTTTGCGTCGAGCTTGGGATCGATAACAATTGGTTGTTCTCGGCACCAAAGGAAGAGGAAGAAGAGTAGCTGTTAACGGGTAGAAGATGGAAGGACGACTTTCACCTTTTACCTCTCACTTCTCACCTCTCACTTATCACTTATCACTTCTCACCAAACTCACAAACAACTCACTTCCTTGCCTTGGTTCGACAGAGTTATAACAAGGTTCCATTTTCACGTCTTTGAAAGCCGAAAAGTACTTGAGGTATTCTTCTTTGCTTCCTCCGAATGGCGGGCCGCCGTCAAAATCGCGACTAAATAGAACGCCCACCAGTTTACCGCTGGGTCCCAATAATTCATGCACTTTATCGGCATACTTTTGACGCAACGCAGGATCAATAGCGCAGAACATCGTTTGTTCGAAAATTAGATCGTAGTCTCCAGAATGATCAAAGAAATCACCTTGATGTAATTGTTCTTTTGGAATACCGGGACAACGACGCTTCAGATTATCCAACGGTTCCTTCGCCAAATCGATCACGTGTACATTTTCAAAACCTTGATTCCACAAATACTCGGCCTCGTAGCCATTCCCACAACCGGGAATGAGTATTTTGACGGTTTTATCTGTAAGTTGATCGATGTACGCCTTAATCGGCGGGCTGACTTCCCCAAGGTCCCAGCCTGTAGTTCCCGACTGGTAACGACTGGCCCAAAATTCTTTTGATAGCTGTTCCACAATGGAAAATTAATCAAAAAACAGCAGCTTGGTTGGGTTCAAACCAACGGAGTACCCCGATAAATACGTGCCTGATGGATCGTACTTGCGAATCACGCCTTGATTGGTGTAGCCCATGGCATCCAACACGTAAAAGACATCTTCCGTTTCATGATACTGAATTCCGTACAAGGTGTGAATCGTTGCCATATTCAGCGGAATCGTTGCTACCACGGCATCTGACTGATAGTTAAATTGATGAACGCCATTGGCATCATAAACAATCATGTCTGTAGAGGACATTTCAGACATACCGCTAATATCAAAAGAATATGCGGCGTTTACCACTTGATCCGTCGTTGCATCAATTTTGCGTAGTCGAGATGGAACACCGCCATAATCGCCTCGTGAAATCACAAAAACTTCTCCAGCATCATTTGCCATAACGGCTCCCGGATTGATTCCAACCGTGATTTTTTGCAGTTCTGTATTCGTTGCGATGTCAATTACAGATACTGTAGAGTCCACATCAGGAAAGTTCAATCCACCGGAATTTGCCACGTATAATTTGTTGTTGCTTACGGCAATTCCCTCGGGGTTTTCCCCTACACCAATTCGTGCATCAATAGTTAAGGTGGTTGTATCGAGCACATCGACAAATCCATCGTAACAAGTAATGTATACTTTTCCGTTTGATGCCGCCATGAAACGCGGTTGTTTCGGCTGTCCATTGGCCATCATTTCAATTTGTCCAACAGGAGAAAAATCTACAGCAGACATTACCTCAACCGTGGATGAAACATTTACTACGATATAGATTTTCCCACCGTAGCGAATCATATCGTTACCGGTATCTCCCAATGAACGCCCAGTTTTTGTCTCAAAAAAGTTCAGATCATGAGCTCCACCAGGCAATTGCACCCAGTTTACACTTGCGTTGTTGTGTTGAAATAACCCTTCGCACAAAACGACCATTCCTTTTTCCAAATGATCAACATTTGGCACAAAGGTTTGGGGATCGTCTTCCTGACACGAGGAAAACAAGATTGAAATTCCGATAATGAGACTAAAGTATTTCATAATTCAATGTCAAAAGATAATGTCTTCCCGGCATTACGTATGAGCGTATAAATGCGTAGGAGACATTGGTTAGATTACGCACATTAAATTGCACGCCAATTTTGTGTTTGTTCTTAATTGTGTATTTATACCCAACAGCCGCATCCAAGGTCCAAAAGGGATCCAAATAGTTGGCAGGAACATTTTGGTTCAAAGCGTATCTTCCTGATACAAAGTTATTAGAAATCCGAGCGCTAAAACCTCGACGAATAAACATAATGTCTGCATTTGCCGTATGCTCTGGCGCGTACGCTACCTGATGACCGTAAGTTATAGCATCTTGAGTGATGTCAATCACGCGTTGCCATGTGTAATTGGCTAATAACTCCACTCGTGTATCCTCTCCAAAGTGTCGAACCACGCGCGTTTCTCCAATGGCTCCATAAATTTGGGCTTCCTGAACGTTTTGCATGGACCAAATAAACAAGTTTTTCGTTGGGATCGCTACGATTTTATTCCGCACTCGGTTGTAGAATGTTTGTGCATTCATATCCACTTGCCATTTATAATAATTTTGTACGAGTCTCCAATGGTACCCTAAGTTGAATTGATGCGCAATTTCGGGTTGCAAGTCACTGTTTCCGACCTCTCCAAAATACAACTCATTAAATGAAGGTAATCGGAAGTTTCGTTTGTACAAGAACTCCAAACGTACCGGCTTGTTCTCGCTCAAATCATATTGCAGTTTGGCATTCGGTGTAAATTGCACGTGTGTCTTTTGACTTTCGCCATTGTTATCTACCACTAGTTGCACACCCGCTAAACCTTCAGCTTGCAATCTACCCCACATCTTCTTGGCTCCGAAAAGTCCGTAAGAAGAAGTTCTTAAAGGCACCCCAAGCGTTGTGCGGTTTCCTGTTAATGCCTCTACTTTTTGTTCGCCGCCCCATTTGAGGTCTACATTTTCATAAACCTTGAAATGAATGTACCCACCGTTCATGGATAAGTTAAGAAAGGTATTGTGCAAATATCCTGTCGCATTCAAATGAGTTGGATCGAAATAATCCATGTTATTAGCTCCTGCGTTGAAATACAGACGATAATTGGACTGATACTCGTTTTTAGTGAAATCAAGCATGAGTCGATGATCTTGCGTTTTCATGCGCTCATCGGCAGTTTCATTGTAGAAAATTACAGCTCCGGGCAATCCTTGATCCATAAAAGAGGAACGATAAATGACGCGCATGTTGCCATCTCCATTAACAATTCGACTCAACTTGACTCCAACGTGCATGTCCTGATAGTCGTTGTTCCCGCGTATTCCATCTGTTTGCGTAGAACCGTTAACGTATTGAAAAGGATAGGCTCCTTCGGCACCTCTATACTTTCCAAAGCCTGCAACACTCCAATTCCCGATGGCTCTTTCCCCTTGAACATAGGCTTCTTTTCGCATAAACGAACCGTACCGAACAGCGGACTTCACTTTTAGTTTTCCTCCGTAGTGACTGCCCATAAACGTGCCAAATTGAAGATAACTTCCCGTAAAGTTGGCAGAAACAGGAATTAGTTTTCTAAAGTGCACTTGTAATCCCGCATCGGCAGACTCCAGCCCCTCCGATTGCAATTGTCCAAGGTTCATCTGTCCAGCCTGAGCGTTCGTTACCTGAAATCCATCGATGATCACCGCGGTATGCTGTCCTCCTAAACCTCGCATGGAAACAGTTTTCAACCCTCCCATACCACCGTAAGATCGAACCGTAGCTCCGGGAACTTTTGCCGCTAATCCAGCGACGTCGTCTGTGTTTAAAACCTCTATATCATCTTTTGTAAGTCCGCTTACAGGATACAAGGGCATGGGATTGATCACGATAGGAATATGCACGGCATCAATGTGCTTGACTTGCATCAGACTCGTGTCAACCTCTACTTGCGCAAAGGCAAAAACCGGGAGAAAAATTCCCCCGGTAATCAAACTATTTTTTAACCAACTAAAATTCATTATTGTATTACTATCCGATTCGTATACGAATCAGATGCGCTGCTCCAACGAATTACATAAACTCCGCTTGCCAAATTTGACACATCCAATGTCGATTGAACGTCGTGAGCTTCGGATAACACTAGGTTTCCTTGCATATCAACTAGCGTGATTTGTCCTTTTGGCGCCTTTACGGTAAGTACTTCACGTGCCGGATTCGGGTACATATCAATGGAAGTCAACTCATTGGTAGAAATTCCCACAAGGCCGGTCGTTTTGATATCGTCAATAGCGAAGTACGCCGGAGTGTTCATCCCATAAACTGGATCGTTGTCTGAAGATTCTAACTTAAAATTCAGCGTACTCACCGGAAAATTGAAGGCTTGTAAAAGATCAATGGTTTCCCAAGTATCTACAATGTAATCTTGCGTACTGTCTGCAAATCGGTAATCGGCGAGATAAAACTCCATCGAGTCCAAATCTCCAGCTTCGGATTCAGCCATAAACCAAACTCGGAACCAATCTTCTCCGTTCGTTCCATCAGGTTGACCGTTAGCATTGTTTGGCGATCCGAATTGTTTCGCATTGAAATAACCATTTTCCATGATTAGCTTAGCTAAGGCTGTATTCGAGATTTTGAACTCGGTGATTTGTGCACCGATCGTTTCGGTAGAAATGGTTCCGGGCTGATAGTAAATAGCATAGTTTGATGAGTTTCCTGCTCCTGAACCCGGTGCCGCCGAATATTGATTGGAGTAATCCATCGTGGATAGGTCGGTTGTATTAGAAATCGCAAACCCGTTCCAAATTCCACCCCAAGCGGTGTCATACACATTGGTCATGCGAATGGATTCGTTCTGTGTAAAGATCCAATCGCCGTTTTGTGCCGATCCATTGTCATAGGAGTCTGGATTGAGCGTAACCGATTCAAAATCGAATGTTGATTGCGCAGCTACTGTTCCGCCCACTGCTAAGGCGATAATTGATAAATAAAATTTCTTCATCGTGCCAATTTAAAATGTTCAACGTTGAAGAATCAGCTAAATAAGAGATATGGTATTGCCCGTACGCTGCAATAGTCATAAGTCCGACTTTAATCTGAAGTCTTCGTTAATCGACTAAGGCAAGTATTCTGACTTGTACCGTATCGGATTCGTCTTCCCATGAACACGGGGAGCATTCACAGTGACATTTTGAAACCGACTTTTAGTACTCACAGCTGCAGATACAGTTCCGGATTTACACCGGATTCCTTTTTAATCCCAACTAAGTTGTAGAACCAAAGTCGCGTCAAATATACAACATTAAAAACCGTACAACAATGAATGATTTGTCTACTTACGAACAAACTTATGTGAAACCGACTGATTTTCAGCAGTCAGCGTCACGAAATAAATACCTGATTGTAACTCCTGAAGTGCTGGATGAGACGCGCTTTGCAGTACTATTTGTCCTGAAGAATTGATCCGTTTTTCCCACATTACTCTTCCGTTTATATCTGAAACGGTCAATGTCGAATTGTTGGTGTGAGATGTAAATTCCACGAAAAAATCTCCCTCTGTTGGATTGGGGAACACTCGTAACGCTACGGGGACTCCTGTCTCCTCTACCGAAAGGAAGGTACAATCACCATTCGATCCGGGTAAATTTGTATCCAACCAAGCCAATCGGTTCGTGATCCAATTCTTCAAATACAGAATTTCAGCATCGTACGATCCTGCAACCGTATTATTGGGCCAAACGTAGGTATTGAGAATATCCCAACGGTCGAAATTGCGTTGCTGCGCATTGGAAAGAAGAGCCACATTCGAGTCGATATGTGCAAAAATCGAATCTGTATGATAAGGACCAGCGCGCAGTTCATCCCATCGGCAACGCAATCTGTTGGTAAATTCCGGGTCTGTCATCAATCGTTCCCACCAAAAAGGAACTTGCCAGTTGTCGCCCGGGCAAACATCGTTGAATTGATAGGCCCATCCCGTAAGTTCTCCTCCGTTGCAGTAATTAGCATTTCCCAATGCCAAGTTGTAGTCCCAAGGTGGACCAATTCTCAATTTGCCGTATTGACTATCTCTGTTTTTGGTCAAATAGGTACTGATTCTGTAGCCGTCTACATTTCGGAGCGCTTCGGTAAGTAGGAAATAGTCAACGAATGAATTGATGTCTGCCAAGGCTCGATATCCCAGGGAAGCGTCCTGATAATTGGGGCCGTTTAAACGGTCTTCAAACGCATCAAAATACGCTTGAATATAGGTTTGCTGCGCCGGAACAATGGAATCAGGCTTGGGATAGTGGTACAAAACTTCTACTTGCTGCGGATTGGCGGACCAAGTGGAATACTGCGAGAACCAAGAACCGTTTGTTGCTCCGGTATTTTTATCGATTTTAATGATATAGCCTCCTGTTAGCGAGTCTCCCATAATGTCCGTTTGCAACATTCTTGAAATGTTAACGCGACCATTGTCCCGCTTAATTTTCTCCATGAACAAATACACACCTTGGTAAACGCCGTTGATGGTTAACTCACAGAGCTGCGTTCTTGGACAGTAGCCACTTAGCTGTCTTCCCATGTAATACGCCAATTCATTTCGCATCAAGGTTTTATCGCTGTAAGGACCGTGAAGCACCCAATCATTCTCAGAGGGCATTCCGAAGATGGAGACATTTCGATTGAACCCAAATTCATCTCGTGTTTCTAGTCCGTAACTTTTCTTTGGAAACATGGCTGACGAACTTCCGCGTTGCTCAATACCGATGAATCCATCGTAGCCATACGGCGGGTCGGTAGGATGATTCATATTTCCGGGACCGTTGTCAATAATTTGCATGGTTCCAAAAGCCTTCGGTTCATCAGGTATTGGAAACTCGGAGGAATTGATGTAGACCAATGGAATTTCGCTAGAATCAGGCGTGGTTATATTACTAATGGAGACATCCAATTGGTAGTTTCCTGACGAGCCAGCATCGTAGCCATCAATCACAAAATAATAGCTTGTATTTGCTTGAAGTGGCACTCCTGAAATGGTAGAGTTGTACTGAGCGGAATACGCTGGGGATTGACAGCCATCCTCTTGACAGCCAATTAATGTTCCGCCGCAACTTCCTTCGTAAATGTACAATTGGGAATCGTAGTCAGTAACTGCCTCACAAAGACTAACATCCACAATAATGAGCGCGTTTCCGTTATCGTAGCGATACACATGATCGGGTGCACCGCCTTGATTTCCGACGTCAGGACAGCTTTCGTAATAATCATCTACCGCACCCACTGTTGTACCCTGACCGGAAAAAGGAAGGCTACCTATCACTGTGGCACTTACACACGTCTCTCCACCTGATTGAGCCAGTGTAAATAAACATGAAGCACAGAAAATGCCCGTCAAGAGCGCTTGTTTGATTCTTTTCATACGTTCGATAGCCTTGCTAAAGTACGACTTTTACTGCGGATTACGAACGTAAATAACCTCTCCTCTACTTCTTGTTTTTGTCGAGTTTGTAGGTGTATTGAAGCATGATGGTTCTCGGCGCTTCAATTTTCAAAGGACGTAATGAATATACGCGGTTCATAATATTAGAACTGATGACAGCAATTTTGTGCGTTTCTGAAATTTGGTACGACATTCGGGCGTCGAAAATCCAGTTTCCGTTGCGGTTGTTGTTGAAGTAGTCCATGTAACGAATGTTCTGAATGAAGGGTGGTGTCGTACTGGTTTCAAACTCTTCTATCACTTGATCTAGGTTGAGAATCTTACTAAAGTATCGAGCACTTGCTCCTATGGCAAATTTCTTGTGAATGACTACTTCGGCATCCATTTTCACATTGTGTAGGAATCGGTATTTCAAAATACCATCGGTTGAGTCCAGTGAGGTAGAATTATAACTGTACTCTCTTCCCAAAATATCCGTTGCGTAGACTTCATCTGGCGTTAATGTTTTAGGCAGAATATAATTGTACCCGGTAATGAAGGTCAACTCTGCATTTTTACCCAATTTCGCCTTTCCAGAAAACGATAGGTCGATTCCTAATACGCGAGATTCACCCGTATTCATAAACTGGAATCCATACGTATTCGATGGATCGGTAGGATCACTCCCCCAAAATCCAAAAAGGTACTCAATAGTGTTGTCGTATTCTTGCCAAAACGCGGCTACATCAAGATATCCAAACAACTCTCCAAACTTTAACCCCTGTTTAATTCCAACTTCTGCATTCCAACTGCTTTCTGGCTGTAAATCCGGATTTGGGAACACACCAAAGTTTCCTACGCCTGTTCGAATATAGCGTTCCGTGATCGTTGGGAAACGATATCCTTGCCCGTAAGAACCCCGCAAATATGTTTCCTGATACAATTTAATGCTTGCTCCCGCTCTGAATATCGGTTGCAGTGCCGTTACCGTGTCATTCATTTGGAAGTACTCCAATCTACCGCCAACAGAAAGGTTCAGCGTTTGACGCACTTTTTTCTCCAACTGCGAATAAGCAGAGATATTGAGTAATTGATTGTTTGGACTTCCGCCACCCGCGTACAAATTCGCAAAGGAGTTGGTAAATGTGCTGGTCACTCCACCAATAAAATCCAAATCGTTGAGGCTTTCGTAGCTTTTTTTGAACATGTAATCACCATAATACACTTCCGATTGATTGGATTGATTGGCGGTCAATTCATTATCTGTATAAAGCAATCGAGCGCGGAAACTATGCTTACCGCTGGCTTTGGTGAAGAGGTTGACAAAAGGATCTACGTTAAAAATAAACTGATCCTGCAAGAATACTGCACCTGGGTAACCTTGATACAAACCGGAGGAGTCATTGAGCCAAGCAAAAGTAAGGTTGGACTGCGAAAACATCACATTCCCGTTAACCCCATAGTTTAAACCACTGTATTTCTTTGATCTACGGCGTAAATTGAAGTTAGCACGTACACGCTGCATAGACATTTGTTGTTCCGTAAAGTTGGAAACCGTATCCACAATTCCCGGATCGGTAACTGGAGGTCCCAAATATCCGTGATCGTAATTGACATTTCCACCGAGAACGATGTCCCACTGCCCTGCACGTCGTGTATGCAAGAAGTTGGCTCCGCTGATTAACGGAACTCCTGTCCACCAAGTTGCACCTTCTACTCCGGGGTTGGAATAAAGTCCTGTGTAGACATTCACTTTGGTTTTGGGTTTCAATCCAGGGTAGGCTGTTCTAATGTGAATGGATCCTGAGAGCGCCGAACTTCCCGACAGTACTGATGCCGCGCCTTTCGTCACCTCTACTTGATGAATGTTTTCAACGGGAATAAATCCCCACTCCGGTCTTCCAGCATCTCCCGAAAGCATGGGCATATCATCGACAATTACCGCTACTTTTGATCCCACGCCGAAGGTGAATCCACTTCCTCCACGAATTTGCGGTTCACCGTCCAAAATATTTAATCCCGGCGTTTGGTCCAGCGCTGTTTCAATGCTTCGTGTATTTTTATTCTCAATTAGTTCCGGTTTCAGTATTTCCATGGACACCGTTTGGTCCTCGAAGGGTTTGTCAAATTTCCCTACGCGAACGGTGACGTCATCCAATTCTTTGACATCCGGATCGACAAAAGGCTTCAAGACGATATCTCTAGTTAAGGTGTTCCCTTTTATAATTGTGAGGTCGATGGTATCAGTAACCATTCCCGTATAGCGACAAACTACGCGTACGTCACCAACTGGCAGGTCGATCGTGTAATTACCATCTAGGTCCGTTAAAGCTCCTATTGTAACATCACCTTTATACACAATTGCAGCACCAATAAGTACTTCGCCATCCGTATCTGTAACCTTACCTTTCAAGGTACCCATGGTTTCATCCTGAGCGAAAGCGCTGAGAGCAACAAACGCCAAAAGAACTACTAAAAACTCCTTCATATTGAGATAAAAAGGGCTGAACATTACTGCCCAGCCCGTAAAAATGTTTGATTATTTCTATTGGTGATACACCTTGAAACGCTTGATTTCGTTTCCTACGGCTACATTCACCATATAAATTCCAGCAGGTGCGTTGAACGTTACTGTGTTTGCTGTTTCTCCTGAAAGTACAACAGCCCCTTTCATGTCAAGTACTTCAAATTGCCCATGTTGACCGTCAGCAACAAAGTTCAATTCATTGCTTTCATTGTTCATGAATACATTAATTGGAAATGTTGCCGCCTCGTTGAGACCAGCACCTCCACCACCGTTGTAAATTAGTTCAACATCGTCAATCCAAACTTGATCGTCTGGAGCACCACCGCCGGGAACCGCATTTGTAGTGAATGTTACTAAGATATACGCAACATTAGATGCAGGCCCGCTGTAATCGAATGGTACCGCCATGCGAACCCATCCTCCAGTGTAGGCGTAGTTCAATTCTGCAGTGGCTACCACTTCTGCCGAAGAAGCTCCGTCCTCCGGATCACGGTAATCGTAATCATCGTGCAATGTTGCTTTCATGCGTGCCTCTTCACCAGCTGTTGTGTCTGAAGGAAGGTAGTTTACCCAAAACACGATGGAATCTGGCATATCTGTCATTGCTTCTGAGAAATCTGCATCTCCTGTTCTCGTAATATTATGGTTTGCAGGATCGTTGGCTGTAATCGCGCCCATGTTTACCTGTCCTAAAGTCATGTTTCCGTTTGCGGTTACCCCGAACCCAGCATTTCTCGACCAAATTCGAGCACTTGTGGTACCTGCCGATCCCGGACGAACGTTCGTAGATTGTTCAATTTGCACGTCAGCAAAACCGTTAAAGCCTCCTGAAGCAGTCATAAAGCTGTTCCAGTTTACCGGTTCTTCTCCGGATGAAACGCCTTCCCACTGTTCGAAGTCAGAATTTCCAATTTGAGTTTGTGCAAATCCGCACGTAGAGAGCACCACAACAGATGCTGATAGTATTAATTGTTTCATGAGCGTAAGGTTTTAAAACAGACAAATATAGAATAATCGGCGTTCAGTACGACGTAATTTTTGATAATCCAATCCTTGTAAATATTCATTCATTCGCCACTCTTCCAACACATTAAGAAGATCAGGCGTTTTAACTTGTAGAACCCTTTTATTTCAACATTATGAGAGCCAAACACATAAGCGACGTTAATGAAGCCATTTTAGTTCTTCGGCACTTTGTTGAATTGAGTGCTAAATTGCTCCCATTTTTGGATGAGCTAGAGCGCAAAAAGGCCCCTACAATGCATGATTTAAAAAGTCGAGAAAAGATCATTGCGGTGTACAAGAACTACGAGTTTGACACGCAGACGTCCCGTGTTTTGATGAACTCTGATGTGTTGGAACTAATAAAAAAGTCGTTTGAGAATATTTCCCAGCGTAAAAACAGCAGCCGAAAAAGCTACTCTCGTCCCTTGATTCAATTTTTACGTGAGCACGATAGGCTACAAAGGAATTGGGGATTGGTGCAAGCGAATTAATCCTACTTGATTATTTTAGCAGGATGGCAAAGAAAAGCGATCCTGGCTTAGGCACTCTGTACAACAGAGAAATCAAACGGATGGTGAATCCGGATGGTAGTTACAACTTACGACGTCGAGGAGCGCTCCGTGGTATCAGAGACTTGTATAAATACCTGATTGAGCTTTCTTGGTGGATGTTTCTCCTGTACGCCTTGTTGTACTACTTGGTCATTAACTGTATTTTTTCTGTTCTATATTTGCTTGTAGGCGTTGATGGCATTTCAGGTATCAACCGCGATATTCCCGACTTTTTTGATGCTTTCTTCTTCTCGGTCCAAACCTTTACTTCTGTGGGATATGGTACGATGTCTCCCACTAGTTTTGCTACCAATCTCGTGGGAACGTTAGAGTCCTTCGCAGGATTGATGAGTATCGCCTTGATTACGGGATTACTTTACGGTCGTTTTTCTCGACCAACAGCGAAAATTGCCTTCTCGAAAAACATTTTGATCACCCCCTACAAAGATGGGCAAGCCATGATGTTCAAGATGGTGAACAAGCGGGACTCCACTTTATTGAGTGCCGAAGTAAAAGTCATATTGTTTATGGACAAAGGTGGCGAGGACGCCAATCAGTTTAACAAGGAATTTCATCGATTGGACCTAGAGTTGGAACAGATTCACTTTTTCCCGCTTTCATGGACGATTGTGCATGCCATAACAGAAGATTCGCCGTTTTGGGGTATGACGGTAGATGACCTACGAAAACGAAACGCCGAAGTATTGATTTTGGTAGAGGCCTTCGATGAAACGCACAGTCAAAGCGTGAAAGAAAAGAAAGGCTACGGCTCCGATCAGTGGCTGGAAGGATACAAATTTGATCGGAACTTCCGTGCTTCAGAAGTTGATGGAGTTTTGGAACTGCACATTAATGAATTGGATAATGTAGTTCCGATTGATTGAAGATTCACAGCACTTTGTCAGCAGATGAGGAGGCACATACTTTCAATTATTATTCATGCTTGCTCTCCCTTTCGCTTCACAAGAAGGAGATTACCTGTTTAATGGCACCAATCAAACATGTAGATATGCTGAGATTGGACTCGTTCGTATCCCCCTCCGAAGGGGGAAGTAGCTGGTTCCGTTCAAGAAGTAATTTATCAAAGGTCCAAGTTCTAGCGTAAAGAAGTTACCCAAGAAATCAGTTCAGCATAGGAAGCTCGATTTTCTAAAATTAAAAGTTGCATCTGAACATTCGAGGAACTTTTTCTTACTTTTGATTTGTGATGCAATTGGATTTCGACAGTACGCGTGAATTGCCAGTAATGGAGCAGTTTTACACCATTCAGGGTGAGGGAAGCTACAGTGGTCGCCCAGCGTATTTTATTCGATTGGCGGGCTGCGATGTTGGGTGTGTTTGGTGCGATGTAAAAGAAAGCTGGGATGCCGGCGAACATCAAATCATGCAGATTTCAAAACTTGTTGAAAACGTGACTGAAACCAATACGGATTTCTGCGTTATCACTGGTGGAGAACCCGCTATGTATCCATTGAATACACTTATTGATGCCCTGAAATCGTACGGAATTGAAACGGCGATTGAAACCTCTGGGTGTTATCCTCTGCTGGGTGACATTGACTGGTATTGCTTCTCACCGAAGAAATTCAAAGCTCCAACTGATGAGGCTTACACGAAGGCCAACGAACTCAAAGTGGTGATTGCTCACCCTTCCGATTTTGAATGGGCAGAAGGACATGCAGCCAAAGTTTCGAAAGACTGCCAATTATTCTTACAACCCGAGTGGTCGAAACAGGAACGGTTTTTGCCTCAGATCATTGATTACATTAAATCGCATCCGCAATGGCGCGTGTCCTTGCAGACGCATAAGTTCATGAACATACCTTAACCATGATAAAATATTTCTATACTCTTTTTCTTGCCCTAGCAATAGTTGGTTGCGCCGAAGCACAAGTGGGATACTCGACCAAAGACAAAAAAGCCATCAAGTATTTTGAGGCTGGAAAAACAGCCCCGAATGATGAACGCGAAGAAGGCGCGAGAGAACCGAACTATCAGGCGGGCATTGAATACATGGAAAAAGCACTTGACCGCGATCCAAATTTCGTGGAAGCACATTTGCTCAAGGCCGAACTACACGAGTTCAAAAGAGAATATGCTCAGGCCATTGTTCACTATGAAAAGTCGCTCGAATTGAACCCCAACTTTCTGCGTTCAGGCGCCACTTATTTCTTC
The DNA here is from genome assembly GCA_024742305.1 of bacterium. Lineage (GTDB taxonomy): Bacteria > Bacteroidota > Bacteroidia > Flavobacteriales_D > Crocinitomicaceae > UBA4466. The sequence goes on from JANSYQ010000012.1 coordinate 84,940, forward strand.
TTGGGCAATTTGCAGCACATGGAGGGCGATTACGAAAACGCCATTAAAAACTTAGACATCTATCTACAAAATAGAAATGCCAATCCTGAGCTGCAGCAAAAGGCTTCGGTTATTAGAGCCAATGCGGCTTTCGCTAAACACGCTGTGGAGAATCCTCTCCCCTTTGAACCCATCAATGTAGGGCCCGGCATTAACACCGAAAACCCGGAATACTTCCCAACCATCACGGTGGACGGCGAAACAATTTTGTTCACGCGACGCATAAAAGACGGACGCGTTCAAGGACGTTTCAAAGAACAAGAAGACTTCTTCGTTTCTCAATTGGCAAACAAAGTATGGCAAACGGCAACCCCCATGCCTACGAACGTGAACACGGTCAATAACGAGGGTGCCCCAACTATTGCACCTGATGGAAGAACGCTCATCTTCGTGGGGTGTGCCGATCAATTTGGTTCGTATGGTGACAATCGTGGTGGACGTGGAAGCTGTGATTTATTTATTACGAAGAAGTTGGGAAGTCGATGGACCGATCCTGAAAACCTCCCGGGAACCTTGAACACCTTGCACTGGGAAACACAACCGTCGCTCTCTTCTGATGGTAAAACCTTGTACTTCATTCGAGGAATTCGAGGTCGCAACGCAACGAACAATTCGGATATTTATGTCTCTCACCTCCAGCCCAACGGAGAATGGAGTACTGCAGAAAAATTGCCGGATCACATCAATACACCGGGACGTGAAGAGTCTGTGGTAATTCATCCTGATGGAAAAACGCTCTATTTTGCCTCTCGTGGACACATCGGGATGGGCGGTTCGGATATCTACGTTACGCGAATGAACGACAAAGGAGAATGGTCGATGCCGGAAAACTTAGGCTACCCAATTAACACGAAGAATGATGAAAACTCACTGATGGTAGGACCGGATGGAGAAGTCGCATTTTTCGCCTCGGATCGTGAAGGTGGTTATGGAGACTTGGACATCTACTACTTCATCATGCCTGAGAATATGCGTCCGACCAAAACACTTTATTTCGAAGGATTGGTTTACGATATCAATACCAAACGACCAATTCCAGGGAAATTTAGATTGGTGGATATCGAAACGGGAAAGGAAGTGATTTATTCGGAAGCGGACCCTATTAGCGGTGAGTTTACCGTGTCTTTGCCTGTGAACAAAGAATACGCATTGACTGTCGAGTATCCGGGATACGCCTTCTACTCCGATAATTTCAATATGCTTGAACCGGAAGGAATGGATGCCTTCCACAAAGACGTGCCGTTGGTTCCTATTGGTTCAGAAACCGGAAAAGGAATTCCTTTGGCGAACGTATTCTTCGATTTGGACAAATCGACCTTGCGCAAGAAATCGTTTGTGGAGTTGAACAAATTGGTGTCGTTTATGAATGAAAATCCCGAATACAATTTTGAAATTGGCGGGCATACCGATTCACGCGGTAACAACAACCAGCAACTATCGGAAGACAGAGCGAAATCCGTGAAAGATTACTTGGTTAGCAAGGGCATTGCGCCGGAGCGCCTAACATCTAAAGGATACGGAAGCTCTCAACCAATCAATACCGATGCTGCCATTGAAGCTTTGGCAACGACGGAGGAAAAAGAAGCGGCACATCAACAAAACCGACGTGTTGAATACAGAATTGTGAGCAAATGATACATTTTATTCGTCTGACGCGTCCCCTCAACATGATCATCATTGCGCTGACCATGTACGGACTTGGATGGTTTTTTGATGGTATGCTCAAAGACCCAGCAGTAGGGATTCGATCCTTAGACTTCTTCCTTTTGGTCTTCAGTACCACGCTAATTGCCGCGGCAGGTAACATTATCAACGACTATTTTGATCGCAAAGCGGACCGCATCAACAAACCTGAGAAATTGATCATTGGGAAGTTTGTCAAACGACGCATCGCCATCGTTACGCACGTCTTCATCAATCTAATTGCTTTCAGCATCGCCGCATATCTTAGTTGGAAACTGGAAACCTTTGGCTACGTATTCATTCACCTGATGACGATCAACATGCTGTGGTTCTATTCCATGTACTTCAAGCGGAAGTTCCTTATCGGGAACATCATGATTGCTGGAATGACTGCTTTGGTTCCGCTACTCGTTGGTTTTTACTACGATCAATCCATTTCTTCTGGAGCCCTGGAGGTGAGCAACTTCAATGATGGTCTGACCTTCATCTCGGTAAAAATCATGATTCTTGTCCTCAGCGTTGTACTGGGCGGATTCGCATTTATCATCAACCTAGGAAGGGAAATTATTAAGGACATGGAAGACGTTCCGGGAGATGAAGTCCTGAAAGCGCGCACCATTCCCATTGTTTTGGGCATTAAAAGTTCTCGGTGGATCGTAACGGTTATTTTGCTCTTCGCCGCCGCCCTAACCGTTCTTTTGGTCCTGATGTTTCCGAACATTGGAACCGTTGGATTTTTGCCGCTCTTTACCTCGGGCATCTTGGTAGTTGTTGCGATTATCACTATTTTTCTTGGCGATACAAAACAACACTACAAACTTGCCAATAATTGGTTGAAACTAGCGATGGTTGCTGGTTTGATAACACCCGTTATTTGGAGGCTGTTATTTTACTATGACGCATAATACACTAGTTCTAGGGTCCAAATCGCCGCGCAGACAAGCATTAATTGGTGAATTGGGATTCCCCGTTGAAATTCGCATCGATGAAATAGACGAAATCTATCCAAGCGATTTAGCTCCTGAAAAAGTTCCCGAATACCTCGCAAAGTTGAAGGCACAACCGCTACTTCCAACGCTAAAGGCTAATGAAATATTAGTCACTTCAGACACCATCGTTTTACTGGATGGAAACGTAGTTGGAAAACCGAAAGACAGAAATGAATCCATTGGAATGTTGGAATCATTATCAGGAAGATCGCATACAGTAATTACCGGAGTTCACTTGGCTTCTACTGACAAACAAGCACATTTTTCGACCGTTACGGAAGTCTTCTTCTCCAACTTATCAAAAGAAGATATTCTGCATTATGTGGATGAGCATCAACCTTTCGACAAAGCGGGTTCTTATGGAATTCAGGAATGGCTTGGGTACATCGGCGTTTCCAAAATTGAAGGATGCTATTACAACGTAATGGGACTGCCTTTGCACGATCTCTACAGAGCCCTAAAGTCGTTTTAACCAATGCGAAATTTACTCTTTATCGCTTCCCTCCTGCTGTTGGCATCGTGTTCTTCCAATGAATACGAAGCGGAAGATCAATTGTACGCATGCTTGGAGAAAAAAGCGCAAAAAGAGGGCTTCAATCTTGATAACGAAGTCGAAAAGTTGGAAAGCGCATTCATCAAAGCTGGACTCCTAAAATCAGATTCGGGCGAAGACAAGATTGCGTATTTCAAAAAGGTAATTGAAAAAGGACAGATCTCGCTACCTCATGGATCCTTTGACACGTACAAAAACGTACAGAAAGTTTTCTTTCAATGGAGCGATTGCAAAAATGGACTTGACGATGAGTTGTACCAAGGCTCTCGGATCAAACGACTACAAGATGCCGTGAACGAAAGTATTGCGAAGGGAACTATTTCTCCCGTGGCTGGCGCACAGGCCCTATTGGATCAATTGACAGCCGAAGACTTGGAACACCCTTTCTTTAGAACATTGACCTTGGTTTTTCTCGCCAGCATGCTGGAAAAGGATACTTCTTACATTCGAAGCATCCCGAAGAAATTGAAGAATGTTCCTCCTGCTCCCGTCGTAGATCCTAAAGACATTACAACCATTGCCGTGAATGACAGCAATCGACTTACCTTTAATGGAGAGTTCATCAATCCGGATGAAATTACCGTTCAACTTGTTCCGATTTTAAAACAATTTGAAGAGAACGATGAACAGCACATTCGAATTCAGGTAAAACAGAATACAACGTACAAACTGTTCGCAAAAATTCATTCATCAATTGAAGCGGCTCACCAAGAGGTATTGAATTATTTCAGTCAAATAGAACACAAAAAGTCCTTCAAGCAACTAACGGAAGAAGAGCAAAACGAACTCAAAAAGAAGCATCCTGCTCGTGTGGTTGAAGGGAAACCGGATTGAAGGGAAATTGGTAGGTTTTGAGAACACGGATGAAATCACCACAAAGGCACGGGGCATAGTGTAGAACCATAGACACATAAGGAACACTATGGATTATGACGTCGTCATTAATTGGTACTACTCTTCATAAAGCATTCTCAGTGTCCTTTGTGCCTTTGTGGTGAAAAAAAAATGACCTTACCATTAACTACGAAATCGTCCCTTGATCAGGAATTCCTTTGTACTTTTGCCCCAAATGACGGACGACGCCCAAACATCTTGTTTCACGCCTTTTCGAAATTCTATCGCCGCAATTCCCTTGCCTGCTCGGTTTACCTTCCCGTTTTATTACGAACCGCATGAACTAAGTCGATTGGCTGCACAGGAATTGCAAGAACGACTATCTTCTGAAGATTTTCAGCACAACTTTGGTTTGGAAGGCAATCCTGACGGAGATGTTATCGGAAAAATGTTTGGTGTATTGGTCGTGAAAAACCGCTTGGGAGAATTGGGCTACCTTTCTGCATTTTCAGGAAAACTGGGTAATTCGAATCATCACCCAGGGTTTGTTCCTCCCGTGTTCGACATGCTGGAAGAAGGCAATTTTTTTCAGGAAGGCATGGCGTATTTGAGAGAACTCAATCAAAAGGTGCGCGATATGGAAAGCAGTCCCGAGTTTCTTTCCATGCAATCCAATCACGAAGCCTTGGTGCATCGCGGTGATACAGAAATTGAAACGTTCCGCGATGAAATGCGTGCGAAAAAGCGCTTACGGAAAGAAAAACGACAGCAATTACCGACGGACATGAACGCTACCGAGCGTGCCATCATCGAAAACGAGCTGATTCGCGAAAGTTTGTCGTACAAACACCAGTTGCGCATTTTACTGGCGGAATGGAACACGAAAAGGGAGATGTCGCAGGCGAAAATAGATACGCAAATCTCCATTTTAGAGAACTTGAAAGAGCAGCGAAAAACGTTGTCTAATGATCTGCAACGACGAATTTTCAGCGAGTATGCCTTCCTAAATGCTAAGGGAAATGCTAAAAATCTCTTGGACATCTTTCAAGATTTACAACTGGACCCTCCGGCCGGAGCGGGAGAATGTGCGGCGCCGAAACTGCTGCAATACGCCTTCGAAAACCAACTCACGCCCATTTGCATGGCGGAATTTTGGTGGGGAGAATCGCCGAAGTCGGAAATTCGAAAACACGGTCAGTTCTACCCTTCTTGTCGCGGTAAATGCGAACCTATTTTGGGACACATGTTGGTCGGTTTGGACGTTGACCCCAATCCGATTTTGAAAAAGCCCGACTTCGTTCCTCCGCTGAACATTGTTTACGAGGACGATTTCTTGGTGGTGGTCAACAAACCCTCGGGCATACTCAGTGTTCCGGGGAAATCGGACCTTCCCGACATGTACTCCATGGTGCGAGAAAAGTATCCCAATGCCGAAGAACCGATGATTGTGCATCGCTTAGACATGGCGACTTCGGGAGTGTTGTTGTTCACCAAAACGAAAGCGGCGAATAAGTTCATGCAGCAGCAATTCATCAAAAAAACGATTTCGAAACGTTACGTGGCGCTGTTGGATGGCACTTTGGAATCCGACGAGGGAGAAATTGATTTACCGCTTCGCCTCGATTTGAACGATCGCCCGCGCCAACTTGTCTGCTACGATTACGGAAAAGAAGCCAAAACGCGTTACAAAGTTGTTGATCGCCTTTACGGAAAAACACGCATCCACTTCTTCCCTATTACGGGTCGCACGCACCAACTACGCGTTCACGCAGCGCACCCTAATGGACTCAACATGCCCATCATCGGCGATGATTTGTACGGAAAACGTGATGCGCGCTTGCATTTACACGCGGAGGAAATTACGTTCTTGCATCCAGAGACACGGGAGGAGACGACGGTTCGGGCTGAGGTGGGGTTTTAGGGGAAACGTGGCGCTTTATATGCTCATTGGGGCTTATATGAGGCATAAAGTGTTACTTTAATGGCGTATATAAGTAAGTTAGTAACAATGGAAATCACATGAAATTTACGTTTAACTCCCTTTGTTTATCAATAATCTTTTTGTTCTTCTTTCTTTCCTGTTCCTCACCTAGGCTCAAGCAAGATGGTATTTATGTGCATCGATTCAAAGATGCGCACAATAGAACCATTTCTATAGAAGGCGACACAACATTACATTTTCAGAATAATGTTTCTATGATGTTTGTGGATATACAAACATCATGTGACGTCAGTGGCAGAATTATTAGGGTTTCACAAAAATCAAAGGATTCTTTGGACGAAATAGAACAGTTAGTGTATCCGCCATCAATAATTAGAATTAAAAATTCGCGCACTTTGAATGTAGACGGCTTAAAATATAAGTTTGCAAGAAGGTAGCATGGAGAATGTTACTAACACGCGCTAAGCTTTATGCCGAAAAGTGCTATATTCGAGAGACGGCACAAAGCCTAGCGCCAGCCGTTATAAGTAATAGATAACCACACCATGATAAAAGAACTGATAAGAGATATCGCATACGATAAGATTACTGTATCCCAAGCCTTGACAAGAGCTAAGTTAATTGCTAGACAGGTTAAAAATGATACGTTCACCAACTGGTTAAACAAGGAGTTAAATGGTTATGAATATGACGATGCTTTACTACCTGAGTACAGAAAAATTTGGGCTGAGATTCATTTAACAGCAGAATTACCTTTTGGCAGACAGCAAACCTTTCCAGTGGTCATGAGTTAAGATCAAAAGGAAATTGAAAATATGTTAAACATTCATCATGTTGTTGAACCCATTGCAGTCGTTGAACAAAACATAAGCCAAATGACTGAAGGGAAAGCTTACATTCATTTAACTGGCGGTATGGTGCAACATGTTGGAGAATTGTATAAGTCACAAGTTGAGGCTCATGGAGGTGTTATACGCAGTGGTAAAAGAACTATCGGTAAGAATCAATTGTCAAATATTATCGAGCAGACAAAACAAAAATTAATTGATACGTTACAAGATCTTGATGAGCAATTCCCAGAGATAGATGATAAATACGTTATGAGTGAAGAAAATGATAAAAAGGTACAGAACATTATTACCAACAATATTTACGGCAACAATAATCCGTTAAATGTTGCTGCGGGTAATAATATTAAGCAAGGCGATATCAACCTCACTATTAACCAGGCACACCTTGACAAACTAAAGGAGCTTGGTGTTGAAGAAGCAGAACTTCAAGAACTAGTAGTTATAGACCAAGAAGCTCCAAAAGGCAACCCTGATAGAAAAAATAGAATAATGGGATGGCTTGGGAAAGTAACAGCTTCTCTTACAGCTAGAGGTATTTATGATTCTATTCCTGAGGTTGTTCAATACATAGGAGATTTGATATAAAATACTTATAACAGCTCCTAAGCCACATTAAAACGATGGCTTAGCCGCAAACCGTTAGGTGCAATTAAAATGAACCGATATCGTTCAAGCATGTAAAGAAAAATTAAACAATAATGATTCGACTTTTATTAATATTCTTCGGTTTAACATTAGTCTGCACTGTGAATGGTCAAGATAGTACATCCACAATTGAGCTAAATAAACTTTTCGAAATAAGAGTTGATTCAATTGAACAAAAGGTGACTATTAATAAGTGGGGGGCTGACACAAGCTACTACCTCCATTTTCAGGTTAAGAATATTTCCACAGACACATTGACTTATAAAACGAATACATGCTTTTATTATAACCACTCGGTACTAAATGTTGAAAATTTAGAATTTGACTTAAATCCTGATGGTGGCTGCTTATTTAATTCTCATAACATTTACAAACTATCTCCTGGTGAGGCTTTTTCGGAAGCACAATCGATAACGGCTTACAATTACCAGCTGAATAAATTGAAAATTGGAGAATGGAATTCAAGTCTATCAGTTCCTTTAGTCAAAGACGATTCTACAACATATCGAGTTGATGGAAGAAGCTTTATTGAAAATCAACAGTACCTTAAATGTGAAAATAGAACTAAAGTTGTGAAAACCATAGTCGACAATAGTAAACGGAAGAAAAAGAATAAAAAGCACCTAACACAAGCTAAAAAATCATAGCTGCCCTTCGGGACAGCAACGCTTTTTAGCCAAACCGTTATACGCAATGAAGGTTTGGGTGCGCCACATTCGAGAGATACCCAGAATAGGTATCACCCAAACGAGGGTAAAGAGCATGAACATATCTTATAGAGTTGAGGTTAAATAATCTCCTTTTTTCTTATTGTGCGCTCTCCGAATTGATAATTTCTACAAGCCCATTATAGCAAGCTTCAGCAAACGGTTTCATCGTTGTAGTTGTGTGCGTCACTCCCACCGTTTTGCATTCTTGCATATAGGTAACATATAGTCTGCACCAATCATATTCCACGTGCCCTCCGGGCACCTGCATTAAGTCGGCTACTATGTCTAATATCTCTAAACAATGTTTATCGGATGCGTCCATTCCCAACTCGTCTAGTCCTAAGACTAATTGGCTGTGTTTTAAATCTTGTTGGATAAGGGAAATGATTAGTTCTTTTTGAGACATGACAAATTGCTTTTTGGTGAAAATAACTTTAGACTAAATTACAATTAATTTCGTTTCAAATAAATTTTAATTCGATTTCATGCGTGATTATTTGCATGAAACTATAATTTTAGACAATTTTCAAGAGTTTTGAGATACTTATATTTACATCAGAACGCAATTAAATTGCATGATGGAGAAAAAGAACCACAACCGAATTAAAGCAGTACTCGCAGAAAAGAATGTTTCTTCAAAAGACTTGGCAAAGCAGTTGAATAAAACGGAATCTACTGTTTCTCGTTGGTGTACTAATGATGTTCAGCCAAGTATCCCTGTGTTAAGTCAGATCGCTGAGATTTTGGATGTTGATGTTAGGGAGTTACTTGTCAAGACTAAAGGTTAGCGTAGCCTCCCTTCATTTATTTCAAGTTCAGATACAATTCTACTTTCAACATCTCTACACAAATCGTAGTTAATCTCTTTACCACAATTGCATCGGAAATCACCGTATCCAACGCTGGTCATTCGAACAGGCAATTCCTGACAATTATGACAATATGGATGCAGTTTGTCAATTATGTACTCTTCATTTGACACCCTCGCCTTGTATTTGAATACGAATCTATAATTTGTTCCGTTGATCGTAATCGGCTTTTCATTTGGCATCCTTTCTAATGTGCGCAACATTAACTTTTCCTTTGAAGATCGACTTCCCTGAATAAGACGAATTACACGAGACAAAATGAGAATGGCTGAAAGATATAATATGATTTCCCACAGATAAAATTGATGATCAAAGAACTTTAAGAACTTATTGGAGCTTTCGGCGAAAAATGAAGTAACCGAACTTAAGTTTTCTCCAGCATTTAACAGTGCTCCTAAAATCAAGAGAATCAAAGGAAAAATAAACGGTTTGAAAATATTATCTATGAAATTCTTCATTTTACTTTCCCATTTTTACAGCTTCTTTCACAATTTCTTTCCAGGAATTTTCCGATTCCATTTCAATCTTACTCCTTTCTATTTCGACAGTTGTATCCCCTTTTCTAAGAACAAAATTCCTTTCGGTCTTTGACAGTTCAGAAATTACCTCCTTTAATGACTCCTTATCTTCATAAAGTAAAGCTGTTCTTAGTGCAACTAACTTTAAATCAATATTAGTTCTTTCATTGTTAAAGTATTTAATGTCCTCAAGATTCTTCTTATATATCCGTAGGAAGAAAAATGAAAAGAGTTCGATGAAAATACTTAATGATAATCTTGGAAGAAAGTAGTACAAGAAACTCTCGTACTCCCCATATGTCGAACCTCCACCGAGCAAGGAGAACAATAATATTGAAATCGCAATGAAGGTTGTTGCCAATCCAATTAATAAATTAATGTTTCCATTTCTAGAAATTCTAGCAGTCTCAACAGCAATTCTTTTCTTTACAACTAGTAATTCCTCTTCTAATGCCCGTGATCGAATATCTTCTACAAGTCTTGATTCATACTTATTACGAATTTGCTCAAACAATACATCATTAGTTAGGCTATCAATTTTTTGCTCCAATAGTTCTTTAGCTTCTTCGGTATCTAAAGATGTTTTATTGAGTTCCTTTATTGCATCTCTTAGCTCAGTCCGCAATCGTTCAAACTTCTTATTTAAATTAGTATCCGTATATGTTTCATTAGTAACGGATTCATCTCTTGTGAACCCTCCCTGAAGATAAATGAAAAGAAGTGAGATTAACCCCATTAATACAAATGCTCCTGACATTATCGAAACAAATATGACTTTGAAACCAAACGATTCGGCCAATTCATATCTGAGCATTAATCCAAGTAAACCTATTGCAAGGTAAGTTGAACCCGCTATCATTGTAAATCTATACTTCGTCATAAGCAAATAGTGTTAAGAGTCAAAACTATACTTAATAAGTGGAAAAATCAATGAGTACTTCTACTCAACAACAGGTGGTTAGTTGCAATAAATACCCGATTTGAATAAGAAAAAAGGGGATTATTTTAAACGTTCGTTTACTGAATGTCAATATAGGTAAGGAGAATAAGAAATGTTCATGCTCTTTACTGAAGCTCGTATAACATGCCCTAAGCGTTATGCCGAAAAAGGTTATATTCGAGAAACGGCACAAACGCCTAGCGCCGAACCGTTATGCACAATAACAAACACGCTTACCAAAGTTCGTATAGGATGAATCTAAAAATTACATTTTGCTTTCTATTTGCTTTGACATTCATCAATGGCTGTCAGTTAGGTATAGATAATAAAAATGATAAAAAGGTTGTTAAGCAGTATTGCGGATATGAACTGTCTATGGAAGAATGGAATGAAATTCAGAGTGAATCATTCAACATAAATCCCTATATGACTGAAAACAGTTCGGAGATTTTACTCGAAATTTACGACACCGTTAAACATAATGTTGACAGCTCCGTGACCTATGAATTAACTCTTGCAAAGCTTAAAGCAGATGAAGTTTGGTTAGATCTTAAAGTGGCTAAATCTGATCAATCTGTAGACGAGATAGGATGTTTAATCATGAACTCAGAATTTTCACAGAAAGTACCCAAACAAAGAAAAGTTAGAATTTTCGAGAAGGATTTTAATGATCCGACGGGGCGAAACCAAAATATTATAGTTGGCATAAAACGAATTGAATGAAGTGCATAACAGCACCTACAAATGAAGCCGCAAAAACACTATATTAGAGAAGCGGCTCGCTTCCTAGCCGCAGAACCGTTAGCCACAATGAAAACAACTGTAACCATATTGATTTTGACAATTACGATTCTTATCGGTGGTTGTGCAGATTCTGATTTTGTTGCAACTCGTGTAAATGACTATCCCGAACAACTTAAGTCAAATGTAATTGAAGAACTTCATGCACAATATAATAATGACATTACAGTGCTCACCATGGATGTATTTCATCCAGTCATAACTCAATTAGAGCCAACTAGAAAAAAATATATCGATTCCGCACAGTATTCAATATTTGTACAACTTAAAAATGCATCAAAAACCGAGTTCTGCGCGATACAAATGGATAGTCGTTTTAAGATATTTGAGTTTAGAAAAGAAAAATCATGGCCAGTAGATGTTCCCGAAAAACGCCAAAGGATGCGCTAACCGGTAATTGAAGTTGCTAACGGCACTTACAAATCAAGCCTTAAAAGTGCTATATTCGATTAACTTCGCTTGCGCTTCGTCAATTAAAAAGAAACGGCTCCTGCCTGCCACAAGCACGGCAAACACCTAACACCGAACCGTAATAACCTTAAAGAAAACTCCTTTAAACCCTTTAGACTTCTCCTTTTGAAATCAAGAATTATCATAACGTCCGTTTCTATTTCTGTGGTCTTACTGTTGATTTTTGGACTGTATATGTTTCAGCAGTTTCGCCAATCCACTTGGGGAGGATGGGAGCCTCCAAATCGTGAGTTGTCACTCTCAAAGAGCGAGTTAAAATGGAAAAAAGAATTTGAAGAAAAACACAAGTGTAAGATTACCTATATAGGCTTAGACGATGCATTTATGGAGGACACCGTCATTTACATGAACGTTAAGTGCGATACTAATTCTGATCTACAATTAACTCTGAATGATTCTTTCCCCCTATTCACGAAAAACCTAGCAACGTCTTTTCTCGGAATATCAAAAGAAAGCAGAACACAAAAATGTTTTCAAGTTTCTTATGGAAATATTTATTTCGATGAGTCCGGCAGAAAACTAAAGTACCCAAAAGCGATAACCTATCGATGTACGATAGAATAGATAAAACAATGGATGCAGAGAATAAATAAATACGATGATAAGTCTGCTTGTTACAGTCACAACCAAACCATATAAAACCACCTCTTCCCCACACTTTTACTATCTTGTTCGTCAACACTAAAACGTTACTTATGAAAAAACACTTTTTAATCTTCGGTGTCATTTCAGCGATGCTGCTTGCCTCTTGTGGAGGTTCAGACGATCAAGAAAATCAGGATGATGCGGCGCAAGATGACATGGAAATGACCGATGAAAACGGAAGCGATGAGGACATGGACCAAGAAGAGATGGATAGTTCAGACGATTCCTACTCTGCGGAAGATTGGGACGAAGTGCTGGATGATTACGAAGAATACGTGGATACGTACATTTCCATCATCAAGAAGCAAAAAGCCGATCCGACAGATATGTCCATTTTAACGGAGTATCAAGAACTTGTGAAACAAGGTACCGAGTGGTCAAAAAAGATGGGTGAAATGTCATCGGATTTCGGTCAAGAGCAATTGACGCGCATGCAAGAAATTCAAGAAAAACTGGCGAAAGCCGCGATGTAGAAACATTGCACATTCATTTCAAGAGGGGAAGATTCCCCTCTTTTTGGGTTGTTTTTTGTTGCCACTGGCTGCTTCACGGTAGGTCCAGCATTCATCAAACAATTGCTCGTACAATGAAAATCATTTTGAAAGATACCATTAGGAAAGCACTCGTTCCGATCTTTGTGATAGGCTGCTGCCTCTATGCAGAAGGTCAAACAGACCGTGATTCTTTGACAATGACTGGAGTAAAATCCAAACTTGAGGGTGATTGGAAAAATGATCGACGTTTTCGAGGAAAATCTTGGATCACCACATTTCGATTTATCACTGATTCTACAGGGTCTTGGACCAATAACAGAACAATCAGTACAGCTCCAGCTTTCGTACTGAGAGAGAGTAATGGCGTTTTTTACCTCAGAGCCATTGACTTCCTCGGTGGAGAGTGCGCCCCAAGAAAAATTGTTGTTCTTACCCGTAAAAAGCTCGTTTTACAAGATCCTGAATCGAATGAAAAATTTCGGTACAAAAGGCAAAAGTGACGCTTCCCTTCAGAAATCCTCGAAGCTCGCCTGTTCATTCATCATCCACTTTAACTCAATTCCCCAACGCTGACTGCATTCTTCGCGTCTTTTTTGTATTCTAGATAGTATGAAATCATTTGTCGCCTTCCTGTTCCTAGTTTCTTGTCATTTTTCCATGGCGCAGTCAAATATTATTTGGTCAGAGGATTTTGAGGTTGATGTGGATAATTACTACGATAGGACAAAGCATCCAAGCATTCGAAATAATGGCGATACATTAACTGTTATTGGACACAAAAAATCCAATAATTTGGCCGGACTTCAAGTGGTTCACTATAATTTACAAGGCGATACTATTGCTACAAGGTCCTATGGATTTGATTCCGTAGCGAATAATGAGCTGATCAGCTACCTTTTCGATGTTTCAGGAAATGTATACCTGCTTCATCAAGACTCGATAGCCTTCAATAAGAACAAAATAGTCCTGCAAAAATATACCGCTAACGGTAATTTGATTTGGGTGGAGGAGATTCAAGATATTGCCGATACTTCGTATATCCCCCACTCGATGGCTCTTTCAAGTGATACCAATCTGATGATAACCACATATCAAGCCTTTGATTACGCACAACAACCCGGGGATATCGACAACACCACTTTCAGAGCAAAACTCTACAGCTATCATTCGAATGGAACACAAAATTGGCAAAGAGCATTTAACCCTACAACAGAGGTAAATTGGTTCATGCATGACCTTTTTGTGCATGACGAAATTGCGTTTATCTTCGCAAACAATTATACTACCACCCATTCACTCATTAAGGTTGATGCCAATAACAATCTCACAGCCAACCTCAGCACGGGACTTCAAAGTGGAGTTAACGATATTCAATTAACTCCGGACAATCGACTCCTCGTAGTTTCCATGACCAAATATCGGATTTCAAAGTGCGACTTGAATGGCAATGTGATATGGTCGGAGTACTACGGAACCAATCTCCCATCCAATGTTTCGGGAGATGAAATCATTGCTGTTCTACAAGATTCAACCGGCTCTATTTATGCGACTGGCAGACATTATGGGGATCAGTACGGGACAAGTTTTTATTCGAACGCGGACATCTTGACAATTAAGTACGATAGCAGTGGAACGATTGTTTGGGAGAATAGATTCGAATATGAAGGAAACAACGCCGACATTGGTTCTTCTTTGGCTATTCGGTTTGGAAAGGTGTACGTTGGTGGTAGAATTCAACGAAACGGCGTAGGATCTGATTACAACTATGGCGTTCTCGAAATGGATGCTACGGATGGAGTCTTATCCGGAGGCTACATGTACAACGGACCGTTGGATGGTGATGACGTTGTTTCATCCATTTGCATCATTGACAACGGAGATATTGCCATCACCGGACTCAGTTCTATAAATCAGCACTACGATTGGACGACCCAACTTATCGGCAATCTCACCTTAGAACTGGAGCAGCCGACACTTTCTTCCGAGAAAGAACTCTTGCGCATCGTTGATCTTACCGGACGAGAAACTATCGATCAATCCAATCAGGTACTCATCTACATGTATAATGATGGATCTACTGAGAAGGTTTTTCAGGTGGAATAGCTTGGGAAGAAAAAAGAAAAAAGACGCATTCATTCCTCAAATGATTCCTCGATTATCGTTCTCTGGTTTTCTAAAATTTTGTCATATTCCGCAAAGAACTCATCTCGTTTTTCATAATAAGCTTCTGGACTTTTATCATACTCGTAGGTAATCTTATCTCTCAAACGTCTTAATTCGAATAGAAAGATTCTATAAGCCACGGCTTTATCTCGAAAAGAGAAAAAGCCTTCAATGGTGACGATCAATGAAATGGAAGTACTTAAGAACAGTACGATATTTTCCTGTGCAAAAAAGCAATTTTCAATATCAGCACAACCATCTAAAACCTGCCACCCCGTCAATAAGGTAATCAGCGCTCCGAAGAAAAAGATAGCTAGTTTCGAAACCCTATACCTCCATCGATGCTTTAGCATTTTGTCCTTCACATATTTGATGTGTCGGTCCACATCCCTGTATAACAAGTCGTTTTGCTTTTCTAAGTCTTCGCTTTTCATTCTTTTTCAATTACCAGTATAAATTTAAACCTAGACATTCAACGTGAGAATTCCTAGAACCATTCTTAAGTAATTTTTTAAAAGAAATTGTTGCAATTACAGAGATTTAAACTCAAATTTTCACCTGCTTTCCGAATCCTTCTCCCTTACTTATGATCCAAAACGAAAATACCTTGTAAGTAGCTCGTTCGTATCAATTTAAACATCGGGAACGGATATTTAACTATACTTTTTGAAACAGGTGACAGATAAGCTCCTGACATAGAATTCATGGATAGTCCTACATGTGGATTGGTTTCACTAATAATTACTGATGCAACGGTCCAAGTACCTACAATACTACCTTTTGCAGTCTTCTCGCACAAATTAGCGACATAGCTTGAGTACTCTTCCATTGAATCGAATGGACCTGGTGCTTTATCATTGAGTTCGTACATAACGGCCTTCCACACTATGTCGGCAATATCATTAGGAGGCATCCCTTTAACGTTGGAAGGATCAAATTGTGGTTTTTCTTGAACCTCCAAAATGTCAGTTGGAGAAAATTGCGAATTCAAATCATTCAGTAATTCCTCAAGGTGAAGTTGTTTTTCTTCAGTTTTCATAGCTGTTAAGTTTTACACCAAAATTAACTGATTACCAACTACATAAATCAAGCATTTCTACCTAAAAAATTACGTATTTATGCGGTTTTTTGAAGATAAGAGAGCGCTGCACACCAGGATGAAAGACTCTAGACTCGAAGACGCTAGACAATAGACCAAACGAAAGACAAGAAGCTCATTACTCCTATCTAGCTATGATCAGGTCATCCATCGAACTTGTTCGATACTTCGTGCACTTCTCCATTTAAAAATTCTCCGTGC
>JANSYQ010000034.1 GCA_024742305.1 bacterium
TAACCCCTCGTCTACAGCTACGGCAACACCAATATGAATGTGCTCGTTGCGGCGAATGAAATCACCGTGCCAAGCGCTATTTACATTCGGGTGCTCGCGCAGTGCCAAACCAACCGCCTTGATAACCATATCGTTGAAAGAAATCTTGATTCCTTCCAAAGCGTTCAACTGCTTGCGCAACGCCATGGCAGCATCCATATCAATATCAAGCGTTAGATAAAAGTGTGGAGCCGTAAATTTGCTTTCAGATAAACGACGAGCAATGGTCTTACGCATTTGAGAAACCGTTTCATCCGTGTAAGATTCCGTACCAACAAAACCACGTTTTTTCGTAGCTCCGGCATAAGGAACGTAATGATCGATGTCGCGTTTCACGATTCGACCATTTTCTCCAGTTCCACTTACATTAGATAGATCAATACCTTTCTCATTCGCCATTTTCTTTGCCAAAGGCGATGCAAAAACACGACCGTTCGCATCTGCTACTGATGCAGTGGCTGCAGGAGCCGGCGCTGGCTTCGATTCAGCGGGTGCTGGTGCAGGTGCTGGTTCTTCTGACTTAGGTTCAGGTTTTGGAGTTTCGACAGGTTCATTATCCGAAGAATCTTTCTCCTCTTCAGCAGGTGCCGACTTTTCCGCTTCAGCTAGAATTGCATCAACATCTTCTCCTTTTTCACCAATAATCGCCAAAACAGCATTTACAGGAGCATTTCCTCCTTTCTCAACTCCAACGTGTAACAAAACACCGTCGTAAAACGACTCGAATTCCATGGTCGCTTTATCAGTCTCAATTTCCGCTAGAAGCTCTCCTGAAGAAACTTCATCTCCAACTTGTTTGTGCCATTCCGCCACAACCCCTTCGGTCATGGTATCACTTAGTTTCGGCATCAAAACGATTTCCGCCATCTCTGTCTTGGTTTAATATTCAATAATGTATGGATAGTCCGGTGTTTTGTAGACATCCTCGTATAATTCTTTCGCCTCTGGGTACGGTGAGTTCTCAGCAAATTCAATAGATTCCTTCACTTCATTCTTTACCCAATCATCGATTTCTTTGATTTCCTCCTCGGTCAACCACTTATTCTTCTTGATTACATTCAAACAGTGAAGAATTGGGTCCTGATCCATCCACTCTGATACTTCGTCTTTGGTTCTGTATTTCTGAGGATCAGACATTGAATGTCCTTTGAATCGATATGTTCGGATATCTAGAAGTGTTGGTCCATCTCCACGACGTGCGCGATCAGCGGCTTCTTCAATTGCCTCGTGTACAGCTTCTGGCGACATTCCGTTTACAACACGCGATGGCATTTCGTATGAAGCGCCAATTTTAGACAAGTCTGTTACGTTGGTAGTACGTTCCACTGAGG
This sequence comes from bacterium, assembly GCA_024742305.1. Classification (GTDB taxonomy): domain Bacteria; phylum Bacteroidota; class Bacteroidia; order Flavobacteriales_D; family Crocinitomicaceae; genus UBA4466. The sequence goes on from JANSYQ010000034.1 coordinate 1,371, forward strand.
TACCCATCGCATAATTGTTGTTCTCAATGATAAATACCGCTGGAATTTTCCAGTTCATTGCCATATTGAAGGTTTCGTGAAGCGCTCCTTGACGAACGGCTCCGTCTCCCATGGATACAAAGGCAACATTATCAGTTTTGTTATACTTTTCAGCGAAAGCGACTCCAGCTCCCATTGCGATTTGCGCACCAACAATTCCGTGACCTCCCATGAAGTTCACTTCTTTATCGAAGAAGTGCATGGAACCGCCTTTTCCTTTCGAACATCCGTCAACACGACCAAACAACTCGGCCATCAACACTCTTGGATCTGTACCCAATGCAATTGGATGCCCATGATCTCTGTACGCCGTCATGTGTTTATCACCTTTCTGACATGCGCTTGCCGTCCCCACTACAATTGCCTCTTGCCCGATGTATAAGTGACAAAATCCACCAAATTTCTGTTGAATGTACAATTGACCTGTCTTTTCTTCGAACTTTCGAATCAACAACATGTCTTTGTACCACTTTACGTAAGTCTCTTTGGAGAATTTCGGTGCTTTTGATGCTGCACTCTTACGGGTTGTTTTAGAAGGCTTTGAATCCTTTACAGCCATAGTTTAATTTTTGAATCAAAGAAGTGACAAATATATAAAATATTCCATGGAAAAATTGCTTTAACTTGGCGCGATAATTGGAACTCCAAAATTGCTTAACGCCCTTAATTTGCTAATACTTCTGAGTAATTGTAAATTATACAATAAGATTCTTATTCTGTTATTGCGTAATTATCCCACTTAATTCTTCCAAAGGAATACTAAACTCTATCATTCCTGCAGCATAAGGAGCCACTTCATAAGGGTTGAAAACGAAGGTCATAAAGTCTTCCTCAAAAACAAAGTTGTCATTCAAAGCAAAAGTGTCATCCTCAAACCAAAAGCCCGCATCATTTAGCGACTCACCTTGTTCAAGTCCTATGTGACTTCGGAAATACTTCTCCGCAATTGTCAACAATGACTCCATGTCTTCGGCAAAATATTCAAGACCTATCCTTTGACCATTTTGCTTCAAAAAGTACTCGTAGAACAAGAACCCGTTTCCGTGTGCACCGCCTGTGTAAGCCCAACCATGCGAATTCAAACAAACATACCTCGAAGTTTCAGAGATATCAAATCCTGCCTGCATTTCCCAGGTCCACATATTAAAGTCGTCTTCATCATCTTCTTCATCCACTGTAAAGTCATCCACTACTCTTTCGAAATAGTAATCTGTCAATGGACCAAGTAATTGTGTTTCTGTTTCTGGTGACTGCATCGCTGCCAATTCGACAATGCGCGCGTTAACCGAATCTTTGTAGACGCTATCCATTACGCCGGACGAAAATTGCGGCGTGAAGTACTGATAATCAATCATACTTTCTGTGGAGTCGGAGCGATCCATGTTGTAGGCATACGCCTTCGCCCTACCCGAAGCAATGCGGTCCGGAAGGTTTATTTCGTCCGAAACTTCGTCGAGTATTTCTTCTGTAGTGCTGCAACTTACGGCGAACAAGCCCACGATTGCAAATAGTAATAGGTGTTTCATATCCCAAAAGCTAAGGGTAATAATGATGCCGCTGATTCGGCGATAATTGTAACGTTATTTTGACTGACCAAAATGACACGGAAAGGCTGATTTTGGCGTTTTTCGGTTTCTACCATCACTTGTCGGCATCCTCCGCATGGCGAAAGCAAAGTCTCTACATCCACCAAATCGCCTTTTGCGACTATGCACAAAGTATCGACCGTTTTTTCAGGATGATTGGCTCCAGCAAAAAACAGAGCAACGCGCTCTGCGCAAAGGCCGGAAGGATAAGCAATGTTTTCTTGGTTACTTCCCGTGACAATCGTGCCATCTTCCAGTAACAGAGAGGCTCCTACCCGAAATTTACTGTAGGGTGCATAAGCTCCTTGCATGACATTTTGAGCCGCTTCTACCAAAACATGATCTGAAGTCGGTAGCTCATTCCAGTGCTCTAACTGCGTGTATTTGAATGATAGTTCTTTCTCCATCGGGATCAAAATAAGTAAAAAACATTCAGATGACACCGAACTACCTCCTACTTCGCTCGGATTTAATCCTTTGAATTTGCCGTCTTATAGGATTCTCCGTATTTTTGCCCCCGCAATGATTCAGTACAAAAAAGTAGCATTTTACACGCTTGGCTGCAAGCTCAATTTCTCGGAGACGTCCACCATTGGTCGTGCCTTTGAAGAAGCTGGATACGCCAAAGTGAAATTCGACGACACGCCGGACATTTTTGTCATTAATACGTGTTCCGTAACTGAAAATGCCGATAAAAAGTGCCGACAATTGGTGAAGAAGGCCATGAAAGTGAATCCCAATGGATTTGTTGCTATCATTGGTTGCTACGCACAATTAAAGCCACAGGATATAGCAGCTATTCCAGGTGTAGATATTGTTCTTGGGGCGAACGAAAAGTTCAATATTGTTGAACATATCGAATCCTTGGACAAGCTCGACGAAACTTTGATCGAAAACGAGAGCATTAAAGAAACAAAAGATTTTGTGCCAGCGTTTTCCATGGGGGATCGAACGCGTTCATTCTTGAAAGTTCAAGATGGCTGTGATTACTTCTGTACGTTTTGCACCATTCCTTTGGCAAGAGGAAAAAGTCGAAATGCTTCGATAGCAGAAACAGTCGCAGAAGCGGAGAAAATTGCGCAAACAGAGGTCAAAGAAGTTGTTTTAACGGGCGTCAATATTGGTGATTTTGGACAAGGGGATGATGAGAACTTCTTCGAACTTACAAAAGCACTAGATGAGGTCGATAATATTGACCGCTTCCGAATTTCTTCGATTGAACCGAACTTACTTTCCGACGAAATCATTGAATTTACGCTGAATCAATCCAAACGATTTGTGCCGCATTTTCACATTCCACTACAATCTGGAAGCGATAAGTTGTTGAAGAAAATGCGTCGTAAATACGAACGTTCCTTATTTGCAGATCGCGTGAACTCCATTAAAGCAAAGAATCCGGACGCATGTATTGGCGTGGACGTGATTGTTGGGTTCCCCGGCGAAACGGACGACGACTTTATGGAAACTGTTAATTTCTTGAAGGATTTGGACATTTCGTATTTGCATGTCTTTACGTATTCTGAGCGTGCGAACACCACAGCGGTAAAACTAGGCGATCCTGTCCCGATGAATATCCGAAAAGAACGTAGCAAGCAATTGCACTTGTTATCGCACAAGAAAAAACGCGCTTTTTACGAAGAAAACGTTGGGAAAACGAAAGAAGTACTCTTTGAACAAGAAGATAATGAAGGCTACATGTTCGGATTCACAGACAACTACGTAAAGGTGAAACTTCCTTACGATGCCAAGTTAACGAATACGCTTCAAACGGTGTCTTTGGATGAAATTGACCGCGATGGAATTATGAAGTGTACGGTAGCTGCGACTGTGGCAATGTGAGACTCCAGAGCGAGAACAGATCACACTCAAAACTCCAACCTTGACATTTAGTGGCTACTTGAAGGCGATGCTCACCCTGTGACTTAAATCGCCCAAAAAGATACTGACCAAAATGATGATAAAGCAGCGGTTATTTCACCACAAGGACACAAAGTTCACGGAGCTTTGTTCAACCATAATGTAAAACAAGGACACTAGATTATGACTATGTCATAATCCTTTGTGCTCTGAAAATTCCGGTTATCAATCCTTTTCTCTGTGCTCTTCGCGCCTTAGTGGTGATTAAAAAAGTCATTTTTTGATTCTTAAAATCGAACTCCATCGTAAACGTTATCCGCTCTCAATACTCAAACTCTAAACCACTTTAGTACCTCTTGTCATTTCACGTTTCCCCGGAGGTCCCGGCAATCGTTCAATCGTAAATCCTAGCGATTTCAAATGCCGTTTGAATTGACCTTGGGCACAATATGTTACCAAAATTCCATCCGGCTTGATCATTCGTGCCATTTTCTCTAAAACCGGTAGTTCCCACATGTCTCCCTGCGCCCGCGGACCGAATGCATCGAAGTAAATCACATCCACTGATTTCTCTTTCGGTTCAAAATCTTCAACTTTCTGATGAATTTTCGTCAATTGAAAATTAGAGAATTCAACAGGTGTGCCCCATGGAGCATTGTGCATAGTTTGAAACTGCTCTGTATACTTCTCTCCTACTTCATCCAAATAGTTCAAGTTATCCACCAACTCCATTTCCACTGGATATGCTTCTATCCCAAAATAATTGATCCTCTTATCATGTTCCAATGCATATTCCAAAGTCAACAGTGCGTTTAATCCGGTACCAAATCCCATTTCAAAAACAGTTACCTCTTCACGCTCCAAACTCCCTATTCCATTCTGAATAAACACGTGTCTCGCCTCCTGAATGGCGCCATGATGCGAATGATAATTTTCATCCATCTCAGGAATGTAAATTGTCGTGGAACCGTCGGCTGTTTTGGTGATTTCGCGCTTCATAGGATCAAAATTAGTGTTTCAAGTACCTCAACGAGTTTCTACCACAGGAAGTGTGATACTCGAGTTGTATGTGGATGCTCCGTGTAGTGAAATGGTAGGCTTTCCTCGTTTTGGGCATTTATCAAAAATCGCATTGTCTGCTCCGGCAATTGCAATGCGAAGTGAATGTCCTTTCTTAATTGTAACCGAGGTTGGAAGAAGTCGTAACTGAACCTCTTCAATCTGACTGGGAACCATCGGCGAGGCATCCTTCTCACTGAAAGTGTGCAGATTAAAAGTGCTATCGGATGCATCGGCTACCTTTCTATGAATCAACCGCAAACCTCCTTCGGTGATATACACACTTTTTCCATTTTCGTCCACATCTTCTAGGTAAACCAAAACAACTCCGTCCTCATGAGAAGACGACAACCATAAGGTAATTTCGGGTGTCCCAGTGATTTGAAGGTCTTCTTTCATGGGAGATGTTGTGTAGGTAAGCATGCGCTCATCCATGGCGTTTCTGTTGTTTAATCCCTTTACCGGACCATCCATTTGCGTTGTCCAACGGTTATACTCGCTAGTTTGCACCTTGAAGTCGACTTTATAATCATTGCTCCAAACCGTGTCCGACTTAGAAGGATTTAAGGAACCATCGGCTGCCAAATACAATTCTTTTTCCATAGTTCCTGGAATCGGCCATTCGTTTGTTTCCTGGAAGCCTGGCTCTCCAATATTGTAGTATCGCATCAAAGGCCACTCGTCTACACCGTTCTCCTTTCCCTTTAAATGATGATCAAAGAACACAAGCATCATCGCGTTTTGAACATCAATTTTTGGACTAGGATAAAAAAGGCTGTCGTCAGTCACAAACGGGTCAGCGCTACACCATCCTCCGTGGGCTGTTGACAGTAACAGTACTTTCTGAGGATTACTAAAATGTTCCAATCGCTGTAACGTTCCTTCTGCTGTCCCTGCATCCATCCAACTCGCAACAATAAGCATTGGCACTCCCGAAGCCTCAATCTCCTTCTGCCAATGAGTTACGGAACATTCACCATAAGTAAACCCGTTAAATCCCTGATCGCTGAAATCCGACTCTCGTGTGTACTTATGTACCTTGGGATTGGCCTTATGTTCTTTTATTGCTGGTTTCAACGAATCTTCCTCCACTGGATTGACGGAACTTCTCAACAACAATGAGCGATTCCGATCCAACAAATAAACATACCGCCCCCAGCGATTAATAAATGTACTCGCTAGCATTCCGTATGGTCTTGCCGGACTTCTGTACAAATCAAAATCCGACCAACCTGGAATTACAGCTTTTAGCGCTGGATGCTGTGTAGCGCACAATAACTCAGCGGTGGTTCCGGTATACGATGTTCCATAAGAGCCAATATTTCCATCACACCAATCTTGTGCGACAATCCAATCCAAAACTGCCTTGGAATCCATTACCTGAATGGGCGAATACTCCGATTGCCTCGTTCCGAAAGATGCCCCAGTACCTCGGGTGTCAACAATCATAATAATGTATCCATGATCACTGAAGTATTGATCTCTTCCCGAAATGCTTGAAGTATCTTCCTTGTGGACACTCGATCGCCAATACCGCTCAAACTTGACGAGAACTGGAAGCTCTTCATCGTTATACTCATTTGGAAAATATACATCGGCCGCTAGCTTAACGCCGTCGGACATCTCAATAAAATGGGAGGTTCTCGTTTGAGCTAAAGAGAAAAATTGGTTGATCACTAGAAGCGTGACAACTAAGAGTAATTTCATTCGAGTATTCGTTTTGGATGATGTTCCAACGACAATAATGACAATAAATTTTCCATTAGCTGGAATATTCATTGTGAATTTCGTGTTCATATCACGTTCAAAAATCTTTATGATATTTTAAGTGAACATTCGCCTTCATTTGTTGTACCTTTGAGTGATGGACAACCAACAAGATAAACCGCGCAAAACTGCAAACAAAACGAACCGATTGGCCAATATTGCCAATGAGATGGGACGTATACCTCCGCAGTCCGTAGATCTTGAAAAGGCAGTTCTTGGAGCCATGATGCTTGAGAAAAACGCTGTTACGGATACGATTGACATCCTCATGCAAGAAAGTTTCTACGATCCAAAGCATCAGTACATTTTTGCTGCAATCAAGGAACTTTTTGGATCTTCAAAACCCATTGACATTTTAACGGTAACGGACAAACTAAAGCAAAACGGTGAATTGGAAGCCGCTGGTGGTGCCGTTTATATTTCCCAACTGACGAATAGAATTGCCTCAACCGCGCACGTTGAGTATCATGCCCGTGTTATTGCCGAGAAGTACATCAAACGTGAGTTAATTCGCATGAGTTCCGAAGTAATGAAGGAAGCATTCGATGATACCAACGACGTTTTCGACGTTTTAAATAAAGCGGAAGGCGACCTCTTTAAGATTGCAGAAAACAACATGGGGAAATCCGTCGATGTCATGCAAAACGTCGTACGAGAAGCCATTGAGGAAATTGAAAAAGCCTCACAAAATACTGACGGTATCTCAGGAATCCCAACAGGTTTCTATGGATTGGACAAATTAACAGCAGGTTGGCAGCGATCAGATATGATTGTTTTGGCAGCACGTCCAGCAATGGGGAAAACGGCTTTCGTTCTTTCCATGGCAAGAAATACAGCAGTGGATTTTAATCAAGGTGTCGCCATTTTTTCTTTGGAGATGTCCTCAGTACAATTGGTAAAACGTCTTATTTCCTCTGAAACGCGACTTCCGGCAGAAAAATTGAGAAAAGGAGATTTACGCGACGATGAATTTCAGCAATTACACTCGCGAATTACAAAGCTTTCCACGGCACCAATCTACATAGATGATACACCGGGAATTAGCGTTTTTGACCTGCGCGCCAAATGCCGTCGCTTGAAAATGCAGTACGATATCCAAATTGTCATCATTGACTACTTGCAACTTATGACAGCAGGTGGAAGTAAAGGGCAAGGAAATCGAGAACAGGAAATCTCCACGATTTCGCGTTCCATTAAGGAAATTGCTAAGGAATTAAATGTACCTGTCATCGCACTTTCACAGTTGAGTCGTTCGGTAGAACAACGTGGCGGCGACAAAAGACCCGTTCTTTCTGACCTTCGTGAATCCGGAGCAATTGAGCAGGATGCGGATATCGTTTCTTTTATCTATCGACCAGAGTACTACGGATTCCTGCAAGATGAAGAAGGAAACTCCAATGCCGGTGTCGGTGAAATCATTGTAGCGAAGCACCGTAACGGTGGGCTAGAAAACATTCGTTTGCGATTCATTAAGGAATATGCGCGATTTGACAACCTCGAAAGCTTTGATGGAGAACCGGAAATGCCGGGTCACAACAATTTAACCGCTAATGCTTCGTTCGACGATCAAGGCGTGGGAAGCTACACCGTCCAAAGTAAAATGAATTCATTTGACGACGATGCCAACGATTTTGATCTCTCCGATGGAGAAGATTCACCGTTTTAGGTATCGTTTTTGATAGAAATTATATGATGAAGCAGATTCTTATTGTATTCACGGCTCTTATCCTCTCGTTTCAAGGGAAGGCATCACAGTTGTTGATTCCCATGGATGAAGCCCAAGCCAATCATCTAAAAGCCTACGGAGTTGCTTATTACGTGCTGGAAAGCGAAGTAGTTATCGACTGGTTGCTAAATTACCGTGGAGGATCGTTCCTGATGCCACATTTGACAGCAATAGAGGAGGAATTGGTGCTGCGAGGCGTGAGTTATGAAATTATCGCCGATGCGCAGGCAGTTGGCATCAAGGAAGAAATTGGTAATCCGGAAGTGAACATGGAGGTGGTGCAACTGGAAAAAGCGCCCAAAATAGCCGTGTATACACCAGGAGGCAAGCAACCTTGGGATGATGCCGTGACGCTTGTTATGGAATATGCTGAGATTCCCTACGATAAAATTTACGATTCTGCCATCGTTTCGGGAGTCCTGCCGGAATACGACTGGCTCCACCTTCATCACGAGGACTTTACAGGACAGTATGGAAAATTCTACGCCAGTTTTCGATCTTACGCATGGTACAAACAGCAAGTTGCAGATCTAGAAGCTTCTGCGGCTCAACTTGGATTTGACAAAGTTTCTGAGATGAAACTCGCAGTAGCAACGAATATCAAAAACTTTGTCATCGGCGGAGGATTTTTGTTCACCATGTGCAGTGGGACAGATAGTTTTGATATTGGTCTTGCGGCCCATCAAACCGATATTTGTGAAGTGATGTTTGACGGAGATCCTGCGGACCCTGATTGCCAAAACAAACTAGATTTCAATAACACCCTTGCGTTTGAGGATTTTGAGTTGGTTCGTGACCCTTTAACTTACGAGTACTCTAATATCGACGGTACCGACCTCCGAAACAGAAGACTTCCCGAAAATGTAGCAGCCAAAGGAGATAAATTCACCTTATTTGAGTTCTCCGCGAAGTGGGATGTAGTACCTACCATGCTCACGCAATGTCACACCGATGTTGTCAACGGATTCATGGGACAAACCACCGATTTTAAGAAAGATTTCATCAAGTCCAACGTGCTGATCATGGGAGAATCCAAAGCGTACAACACCGCGCGCTATATCCATGGAGAAATGGGGCAAGGAACATGGACATTCTACGGAGGACATGATCCTGAAGATTATCAGCACCGCGTTGGAGACCCGCCAACAGATCTGAACCTACATCCTAACTCTCCGGGATACCGACTGATTCTCAACAACATATTATTTCCGGCTGCGAAGAAAAAGAAAAGGAAAACTTAGCCAAATCTTTTTTATTCCCCTTCTTGTTTCGTAATTTGTAGTCCTAAGCTATATACTTATAAATCTATGAACAGGAACATACTGACGGTTGCCGCCGTCGCGCTGAGTCTGTCCGTATTCGGTCAAACACAGCAAGTAGGTCAAGAAAACCTTGCTCCTTCTTCAACCTCAACCTCAGCATTACAGAATACATCGCACGAGTCCAATCGTTCGATTAACACCACAACTCTCCAGCAAATTACGCCGTCGGTAAGCACTGCGTCTAGCGCGCATTCTTGTGCTATGCACGACTTGAACGAAGCGCATTATGCATCCCGTGGACTTTTGAATGAATACCATCAAAGTGCTATGGCAGGAGCGCAAGGTGCAGCCAATTTGAACTTTCCGGAAACACCAAATCCAAATGAGATATCAGTGATCTTCCACGTAGTTCACAATCCGAACAATCCGGCAGAAAACGTTTCCAACGCAGCAATTATGGCGTTGTTTACTGAACTGCAGGAGGATTATCAGCTATTGAATTCTGATGCAAGTTTGGTGCGAAGCGGTTTCGGATTTACGCCAGCAGATTGTGATATCAACTTTTGTTTAGCAACACAGGACCCAAATGGAGTTCCATTAACGGAAATTGGTGTTGTTCGCGTTGCAACTACCGAAGATTACTACGATCACGCCAATGGTGAGGAAAACAAGATGAAGTTTTCTTCTACTGGTGGATCAGACATTTGGAACCGAAATAACTATTTGAATATTTGGATCTGTGACATTACCAATGGATTAAACTATGGAACAGCTGGTTATGCCTACCGCCCTACTCCAACGTTATTACCAAGTCCAAACATCGATGGAATCGTTATTGATTACAACCTCGGTTTCGGATCAAACGTACTTACGCACGAAGTAGGACACTACCTAGGACTAGATCATACTTGGGGTGGATCAGGAAGCTGTTCAAGCGATGACGGATTCACCGATACTCCAAATACTATCGGCCCTGCAGATCAGCAGGCTGGATTCTCTTGTGGAATTCCAAACTTCCAAACCTGTGGATCTACTGAAGTTCAATACGAGAACTACATGGATTACGCAACTGGATGTACCTACATGTTTACGCAGGAACAGGCCAATTACATGCTTTCTATCCTGCAAGGTATTCGAGGCTCGCTATTGCTTTCACCAGGATGTGATCCTACTAACACACCACCGAATTCTGCATTTACCTCTTTCCCAACAGGTCCAGCACCAGTAATCATCCCGGAAAACGCGAGTGTCAACTTCTATGATCAATCAACAAATGTTCCAACAGGATGGACATGGACCATCTCAGGTACTCAAGGAACTGATTGGCAATGGATTGGAGGAACCAACCAAAACTCTCAAGATCCAGTCGCCGAATTCTACACAGTTGGAACATACGACGTTACCTTAACAGCGTCGAATGGATTCGGAGTAGACGCTACTCCAGCTATCGAAAACATGTATGTTGAAGTTGCACCAGCAGCAACTGGAATTGGTTGTGATACGCTTCGCAACTGGATTCCGGGAGACCCAGCGGGAGAAATTGGTTGGTCACCGCCATCTGCAGGAGCCGTAAACGGGCACGCTTTAATTGGAGCAGACAATGCACTTCAATGGGCGCAACCGATGACATCTCCAACCACAACAGACATACGTGCCATTGAATACGCAGCCGTTAATGTAGATGGTACTACAGGTGAGGTAATTTGGAAAATCTATGCAGATAACGCAGGGGTTCCGGGAACTGTACTTAGTGAAGACACTGTGGCCCTACAAGACATTACTGAAGGAGCTTGGAACCAAATTAACGTGGTACCGCCAGTAACTGGAATTGCTGGTAATTTCTGGGTAGGCTTTGAAATAGACTATACAAACCCAGGAGATACCTTTATAGTATACAGTCAAATTGCAGCGACACCAGCTGCCAATACAGATTGGTGGTATGACGGTACGGCATGGGAAGCGATTTCCACAACAACAGGTGGCGCAGCAGGAACTCATAGCCTTGTGGATGTACTAACATCTACTGGGGCAGAACCTCAAATGGACTTCACTGCTACTGGCGACAGCGTTTGTCAAGGTGGAGACATTCTTGTGGATGGATCTATTTCAACAAACAATCAAGATTATCGTTGGTATATTGATGATACCTTCCCGAACTTATCCAGCCCAGTTTTAGATCAGTCAAATAGTTCCAGTAACACATTCAACTTCCCATACGCACCGGGAACTTACTACATGTATTTGTTTGGAGACGGATCCTGTTTGACATCTGCTGTTTATCTTCCAATCGAGGTATTGGCACCAGTAACAGCAACCGTTACGCCAACAGCAACAACATGTGGAAACAACAACGGATCTATTACCGTAACTGGCGAAACTGGTGGTGATGGCACCTACTATTACAGTCTCGACGGAGTAAATTACCAGGTAAGTAACACGTTTACTGGATTAGCTCCCGGAGATTATGATGTATACATTGCTACTCTTGGTGATAACTGTGAAGCGATGTACACGGTGAACGTGGCAACGTCCACTCCAGCAACGGCAACGGCTTCGGCTAGTCAAGCAATTTGTCCGGGTGAAAACGCAACAATTACAGCTACAGGCGGTGGAACTTACGATTGGTCCGATGGATTTGCTTCCATTGGAACCAATGCCTCGGAAACGGTATCGCCTTCGGTAACCACGCAGTATAGCTGTTTGGTGACAGATGGATTAGGATGCCAGACTACGGTTTACACGACGGTAAACGTCAACACACCTATTCCGCCGACTATTTCCGCGAGTGGATCCACAACAATTTGTGCAGGAACAACAGTAGATTTGACTTCTTCTACTCCAACTGGAAATGTATGGAGCACCGGAGAAACAAGTTCAACCATTACAGTTGGAACCGCAGGAAACTACACGGTAACATCTGATGATGTGAACGGATGTCCTGCTACCTCAGCACCTTTCACAGTAACCGTAAACGCGGCGCCTTCAATTGCTTCAGGAGCAGTCACTGACCCGAACGCTTGTGGAACGGCTACGGGTTCTATTGAGGTAACTGGACCAAGCAATGGGTCAATCACATGGACAGGAACGTCTTCCGGTAACTCAGGAGGTTCGGTATCTTTACCATATACTATCTCAGGATTGGCTGCAGGTTCGTACAACATCACATTGGTTGACGGAAACGGATGTACATCCAACCTTTTGGCGCAACCGTTGAACGACCCGAATCCACCTGCAACACCTACGATTTCCAATTCAGGTGCCTTGACATTCTGTGACGGAGGATCGGTAACCTTGACATCATCATACACAGGTGCTGGAAACAGCTGGACAACAGGTGAAACTACAGACAATATCACTGTAACAACTTCTCAGACTATCTCGGTAACTTACACGGATATGTCCGGATGTTCATCCACTTCGACTTCTGTAACGGTGACAGTTAATCCACTTCCGAACCCACCAACCATTACTCCAAATGGATCTACTACCATTTGTGATGGCGAAACGGTAACTTTGAGCTCGTCTCAAGGAACAGGAAATGTTTGGTCAACTGGAGAAACAACACAAGACATTGATGTTACTACCTCTGGAACTTACGACGTGGAATACACCAATATGAATGGTTGTTCTGCAACATCGGCACCAATAACAATTACTGTGAATCCACTTCCAACAGTTTCACTAGGAGCGTTGAATCAAGTTTGTGATTATACTCCTAGCTTCACGCTTTCAGGAGGAACACCAGCAGGAGGAACGTACTCAGGTCCAGGCGTAACAGGTGGAGATTTCGATCCAGCGACAGCAGGATTAGGAACACATACCATTACGTATGAATACACTGACGGCAATGGTTGTACCAATACTGCAACTCAGGACATCCTTGTTGACCCGTGTGTTTCTGTAGATGAAGTAACTCAAAATGGATTGCAAATCTACCCGAACCCAACTGACAATGAAATTTTCGTTGAGTTGGAAGGAGAGTTCAGCTATACCATTCAAGACGCTCGTGGTCGATTGATCACTGATGGTAGCGCGAATGATAAGGCTAGCATCTCACTACGCAACTTAGAAACCGGAGTATATTTTATCAATGTTACGGATAAAGCCTCAGGTACTATTTCAACAACACGTGTGGTGAAGCAGTAAAGCGACCCATAAATTAATTCTAGCCCTGGCATCTCAATGATCCGGGGCTTTTTTTGTATTTTATATCGGCTAAACTTTACCAATGAAGCGTTACCTACTCTTTATTTTCCTAATCACTAGTCTCAGCGCTACCGCAACAAGAACCATCAATCCTTGGGACCAACTGGAATGGATGCTGTCGGAAAGTGAAAACTACTTATGGGCTGGGGAATTGGAAGACGCTATTGAAATAGCTCAAGAGATTTTACGCTTCAATTATGATTCTCTTCCAAAATATGAAACTGACAACCCAAAAGCTCATTATCACTACAACGAACTGTTTGAAGGTTATATGAAAAGTAAGTCTGCTTTAATTGTAGGTACAGCTTACTTCAAAGGACAGCAGCATGATAGTAGCAACGTTTACTTAAGAAAAGTAAGTACCCCAGTAAACCTCTCCGGAATAAGAAACTTCACGTATGCACTGGAACAATCTATGCATATTGATTTGATGAGGTCTGTGAATTTTGAAAAGCAGGGTGACTCGTTAAAAGCGGCAGAAATTTTAAAACGCTACCTCTTTCTTGATAGAATCAAAACCTCTAACACACATTGGTATGATCAGAGAGATATCATCCAGCGATATATTGCATTAAAAGGCGCACCGATGGAAATCAATCCAAAGAAGATTAGAGAAATGCCAAATTATGAGGCAAAAGACTTCTTCGCATGGAGCCAATTTGGCGGAGGGACAGACATCTATTACGATTTGGATGGATATTTATGTCCCGTGCTTCCCGATTTCGATTGGTACAATCTTCAAACCCGGGACTTGGAAACTCCTGAGCATCCTTTTCATAGATCGTTGGAAAAAGGAAAAGCGGAGAGACCAAAGTCGGAGCTAATGGAAATGATGAAAGAAATGGATTATTTCAATTCTTATTTCCTACACTCGTATCGTTACCTCCTGAATAGCGAACCACCGACCGAAATACATTTAAAATGGAACAATCAGATATTTGAATTCGATGAGATTACAAATGAGTTCATTTCGAGAAATACTGGCACTATAAAACGATCAGGAGATCAGATAACACTAATTTATGAGCATGAATTAGCTATAGGAGGTGAAAGCCCCGGAGGACACCCTGTTCCTCATGGAGAATTAATTTTCGTTACAGACACTTTGACACAGCCTTGGTTTTCAAGACCCTATGCTTTTGTTTACAGCGACAATCAAATTCTTGAAACAGTCAACTTCATTGATTCCGACACTACTCTCAATTTATCGGAGCAAAAAAAGGAAGAAGAACTTCACGTGACCATCTATTTGAAGGGTATTTCTGGCGAAAAGAGCATTAGTATAGAACTACCCGTGTTTTTTAAGAACGAAAGCTACATTTTCTTAAGTGAGTCTTACGAAGTGGACAATAAGAAGGAAGCAACACTAGAAGAAGATATATTAATATTGAATTATCGCTGGGGATACGAGCGCTCACTTAATATGAAGAAGTCTTACAAATTCTAATAAAAAAAGCCTCGACCCAAAGACCGAGGCTTCCAGTTGTTCGACTATTCACTTTATCAAACATCAATATTTGCATACTTCGCGTTGCGCTCAATAAACTCTCGACGAGGAGGTACATCCTCACCCATCAACATAGAGAATACTTGATCACATTCTGCGGCGTTTTCAATAGTTACTTGACGAAGCGTTCTGTACTCAGGGTTCATGGTTGTATCCCATAATTGCTCTGCGTTCATCTCCCCAAGACCTTTGTATCGTTGCACACCTACTGATGATTCTGATCCCGAACCTTTCAATTCTTGAATCAAACGATCGCGCTGATCATCATCCCAAGCGTACTGCGATTTGGCACCTTTCTTCACTTGATACAATGGTGGTGTTGCAATATAAACGTATCCATTCTCAATCATCTCCTTCATGTAACGGAAGAAGAAAGTTAGGATCAACGTTTCAATGTGAGAACCATCGACGTCGGCATCACACATGATGATTACCTTGTGATATCTCAGCTTCTCCATGTTCAGCGCCTTCGAGTCATCTTCTGTTCCAACGCGAACTCCAAGTGCTGTGTATATATTCTTAATTTCCTCGTTTTCGAAGATTTTGTGCTGCATTGCTTTCTCAACGTTCAAAATCTTTCCTCGAAGTGGCATAATCGCTTGGAAGTTACGGTCACGGCCTTGTTTTGCCGTTCCACCCGCTGAATCTCCCTCGACAAGGTAAATTTCACATTCTGCTGGATCTTTAGAAGAACAATCGGCCAACTTTCCAGGCAAACCTGAACCGCTCATCACGTTCTTTCTTTGAACCATCTCGCGTGCCTTTCGCGCCGCTTGACGCGCTTTCGCGGCAAGAATCACCTTTTGAACGATTATTTTCGCTTCGTTCGGGTGCTCTTCCAAGTAGTCTGCCAGCATTTGAGATACCGCTTGACTTACCGGAGCCGTAACCTCACGGTTTCCAAGCTTGGTTTTCGTCTGACCTTCGAACTGAGGCTCTTGGACTTTCACAGATACCACAGCTGTCAATCCTTCACGGAAATCATCTCCTTCAATTTCAACTTTTTCTTTGGCCAACATTCCTGAATCCGTAGCGTACTTCTTCAAGGTATTGGTCAAACCACGTCGGAAACCAGAAAGGTGAGTCCCTCCTTCATGCGTATTAATGTTGTTCACATACGCTTGAATATTCTCCGTGTAAGAAGTATTGTACGTCATGGCAACCTCTACAGGAATACCATCCTTCTCACCTTCGAAATACACGGTATCTTCAAGAAGCGGCTCACGGTTACGGTCCAAATACTTTACAAACTCGTTCAAACCTTCTTCAGAGTAAAATGTCTGCCCAATGTGCTTCCCTTCTTCGTCTTTATTTCTAAGGTCCGTTAAAGTAATCGTAATTCCTTTATTCAAGAACGCCAACTCGCGCATACGAGCTGCCAATGTATCGTAGTTGTATACTGTCGTTTCAAAGATGCTAGCGTCAGGTAAGAATCGCACTTCAGTTCCTGTGTCTGAAGCCGTTCCAATTTCCTTTACTTCATACTGAGGTACACCAATTTTGTACTCCTGCTGGAAAATTTTACCATCACGATGAACGGTTGCACGCAAATCAGATGAAAGCGCGTTCACACACGACACACCTACCCCGTGCAAACCACCGGATACTTTGTACGTATCTTTATCGAACTTACCACCCGCGTGAAGTACAGTCATTACAACCTCCAAGGCCGACTTCTTCTCTTTCGTGTGCATGGCGGTAGGAATTCCACGTCCGTTATCTTTAACAGTTATGGAATTGTCTTCGTTGATCAAAACATCGATGGTGTCACAATGACCAGCCAACGCCTCATCAATCGAGTTATCTACTACCTCGTAAACCAAATGGTGCAATCCTTTCACCCCAACGTCGCCAATATACATGGCAGGACGTTTTCTAACAGCTTCCAATCCTTCAAGTACCTGAATATTATCCGCTGCGTAATCTTGTTTCTTTTCTTGTTCGCTCATAGTTTTGATTACAATTAAAAGGACCTAAAACGCCCTAAAAATCATGCTAACAAAGATACGATTCTCTTCCCTTTTATCCCATAATTTCATCCCGCCGAACAAGCTACTTATCAACATTATTTCTTTAAAATTGTTAATAGTGGCACTCCGTTTGCAGATTCCCTTTAATAACTCCCAAAAAATGGATTTCCGTAGAGAAAACCGGAACTTTTTTGCACGTTTTACGTTATGATAGATATGCGTTTGCCACTCATAGTATTTTGTTGTTTTATCAGTGTCACGATTTATGCGGCGAAAAGTGATTTTCAAGGCACTTGGCAAGGCGTAATCATGCGTGCTGGTCAATCTATGGATGAAGGCAGCGTGGTGTATGTAGATTTTCAGATAACCGATGGGAAACTCTCGGGCTACATGCGAGAAGAAACTTACGACACCGAATACTATGCCATCAAACAAATTAAAGGTCAGCAAGAGGGCGACATACTCTCTTTTGAACAAACAGTGATTCAAGATGATCACTCGGCATTTCGCTCTAAGTGGTGCATGCTAGAAGGAGAATTTGAATACGACCCAATTAAAGGATATATGAAAGGAAGCTTCTCTAGCACGGATTGTGGCCGCGTTCGAGGTGACATTATTCTTTATAAAAAAGACTTTGAAATTTCTACGAATGCCCAGTCCCACTCCACCCATTCTTGGTTTGCAGGCTTCGTGAGAGATTATAATGATGGACTAAGTGCGCCCTTAATTCGAATCAAAGAGCGTGAAAACTTTGTTTTTGAACCCATTTTTTTCGATTTCGACAAAGCGGAAATTCGAGAAGAACACAAAGATTTCTTAGATCGTTTAATTAAAGTAGTGAAAGGTCATTCTGATTTGCGTGTTCAAGTAACTGGACACACTGACTCCGAAGGTTCGAATGGCTACAATGACGACCTATCGAAGCGTCGAGCAGAAGCAATTATCCAATATTTTGTAGAGAACGGACTCAGCAAAGATCGACTAAAGTTCGACTTTAAAGGAGAAAACGATCCAGCCGATACGAATGATACTGCCGAAGGACGACAACGAAATCGCCGAGTAGACTTTGAGTTTATACAGCATTAACCATTCTAGGCTCACCTACTTCCTGCAAGAAGTTCCGGAGTATTTCCAATCCTCTAGGCGTCATGATAGACTCAGGATGGAACTGAACGCCGTAGCATCTCAATTGTGCATTCTCCAGTGCCATTACGATACCATTGTTAGATTCAGCTGTAATTCTATAATTCCCCTCGTGAGACACCGCCCAACTGTGATACAGTCCAACCTTAAAATCAGTACTGCTTGATGTAAAAAGAGTCCCTTTCTTCGTGGTGATTTCTTCCTGAACACCGTGTTTAACCACCTTTTGATTGAACAGTTCTCCTCCTAACTCCAGTGCTAAAGCCTGCATCCCAAGACAAACACCTAAAATGGGAATTTTACCAATCGTATTTTTGACAAAAGCACTCAACGCTCCTGACTCTTGCGGCAAACCAGGTCCTGGTGACAACACCACAGCGTCGAACTCCCCTATCACTTGATGCGGAATTTCGTTATTGAAACACACGGTCACCACACAATCCAACGACTCAAAGTAATGAACCAAATTGTAGGTAAAGGAATCAAAATTATCAACCAGCAGAATGCGCTTCAATTGTCTCTTTTTTTGGTAAACTTGTACAAAAATAAGGAAAGATGAAAAAGGTATTGCAAATTCCCGGCGCTCCGGCACCTATTGGCCCATACAGTCAGGCAATCCTAAAAAACGATACACTTTACGTCTCGGGACAAATCCCAATAGACCCTGTTTCTGGGACAATTGTGAATGATGATGTGGCGGCCGCAACCATGCAAGTGATGCACAACATCCAAGCCTTACTTTCCGAAGCTGAAATGACCTTTGAGAATGTGGTAAAATGTTCCATTTTCTTGAAAGACTTGAACGATTTTGATGCCGTGAATGCAATTTATGCCGAATTTTTCAGTTCTGAACCACCTGCACGAGAAACAGTTCAAGTGGCCCGATTGCCAAAAGATGTCTCAGTAGAAATTTCTTGTATTGCTATCCGCTAAATTTGCCGGAAAAAACGACTCCATATCAATTAACAGTAATCGTTGTTAACTACAACGTAGAATACTTCTTGGACCAATGTTTACAGTCCGTTCGGAAAGCCTCTGATGGATTGAAGATTGAAGTCATAGTAGTAGACAATGCTTCGCGCGACGGATCCGTAGAGATGTTAGCGCAAAAATACAGCGACTTCCACCTAATATTGAATGAGGACAATGTTGGATTTTCAAAGGCAAACAACCAAGGAATTGATATTGCTCTAGGAAAGTACGTATTGCTTCTAAATCCCGATACCGTCGTTGAAGAATCCGGCTTTCGAAAAGTAATTGACTACATGGACGCGCACCCTGAAGCTGGTGGTTTGGGCGTTCGAATGATTGATGGTCGGGGAAACTTTTTACCAGAATCAAAACGCGGACTACCGAAACCGATGGTAGCATTCTACAAGATTTTTGGACTTTCGCGCATCTTCCCGAAATCCAAACGTTTTGGACAGTATCATTTGGGACACTTATCCGAGTTTGAGACGGCTGAAATCGACATATTAAGTGGAGCCTTCATGCTGATGCGTAAAGAAGCTTTGGATAAGGTAGGAGCTCTTGACGAGTCCTTTTTTATGTACGGAGAAGATATTGACCTCTCCTATAGAATTCAAAAAGGCGGCTACAAAAATGTTTACTTCCCGGAAACAACCATCATTCATTACAAGGGAGAAAGCACCAAAAAAAGCTCCGTGAACTACGTCTTCGTTTTCTACAGAGCCATGGTCATTTTCGCGAAGAAGCACTTTTCAGGTAATAACGCTTGGTTGTTCTCCTTCTTGATCAATATGGCGATCTATTTCCGAGCCTCCTTGGCCATTTTCACTCGGTTGATCAAAACTCTTTTCTTACCTCTTTTTGATCTCACATGCATCGTTTTAGGACTCTTTGCCCTGACCAATTACTGGAGCATGTCGAACATAGAGTTCCCCGATGAATTGATTCGATACTCAATTCCCGCCTACGGAATAACATGGGTGGCTGTTGTCTACTTCAATGGTGGATACGATCGCCCTATAAAGCTGTTCAAATATTTGAAAGGAACCATTCTCGGGACACTCCCAATTTTGGTTGCGTACGCCATTTTACCAAAGTCGCTGCAGTTTTCTCGACTCTTCATTTTCATTGGAGCTGCATGGGTAATGATTTACTATTTCGTTTCCCGCATTTATTTCCACTTCGCTTTTCCAAAATGGTTCCGATTGCGAAATACTACGAAGAAGAACTTCGCGATTTACGGAAGTGACGTCGAATTCGAACGCATTTCGCACCTCCTATCTCAAACACAAACAAACATTGGCGAGGTAAAAAAGGTGTCGAAGGAAGAATTAGCGGATGAAACATTGAAAGTGGATGAACTCATATTTTCAGCAAAAGACATCAGCAACGAGGAAATTATCGCTTTGATGTCAAAATTGAAATCAAACGACCTTGATTTTAAAATTGCCCCGGAAGCAAGCGACCTACTCATCGGAAGCAACTCTATTGATACCGCAGGAGAGCTCTACATCCTCAACCTAAATGCGCTCATCAGTAGCGAAAACAAGCGAAAAAAGAGACTGTTCGACCTCATGGCTGCCTTTGGGATGATGCTCAGTCTGCCCGTTTCTATTTTCCTCTTCAAAAACAAAGCTACTTACGTTCAGAACGTCTTTTCCGTGCTTGTTGGCAAGAAATCATTTATCGGATTTTCCGAAGAATTATCCTTTAAAGATGTACGCTTACCAAGAATCAAAAAGGGTATTCTTACACCCGATGACGGGTTCGAATTTCACGACGAAGGAATTACCGAAAAACTGAACCTCTTGTACGCCCGAGATTACTCCATGAGAAAAGACTTTTCCATCGTATGGAAGGCGTGGCGCAAATTAGACAGCTAAAACAGCTACTTCTCATTGACTAAAAAGAAATTTCGGTTATTTTTGTACTCAGAAATTTCAACATTACTAAGAATCTATGGCGCAAATTGAAATCCGCCTTCCTAAAATGGGAGAAAGTGTTACCGAAGCGACAATCACAAATTGGTTAAAAGAAGTGGGTGACACCATCGAAATGGACGAGCCTCTTGTAGAAGTAGCTACTGACAAGGTGGACAACGAACTACCTTCAGAAGCAGAGGGTGTTTTGGTGAAGCAATTGTTTCAAAAAGATGAAGTTGCGCAAGTAGGAGATGTAATCGCGATTATTTCAACGGATGGTGATGCTCCTTCGGATGACGCCTCTGCTCCAGCTGCGGAAAAAGAAACTGCAAGCGCAGCAGAATCTACGCCTGCAGCAGTCGCTGAATCAATTACGGCTGAAGTAGCCACAATGACTGCTTCCGTGAATGGAAATGGAAACGGTGCTGTTGCCAAGACAGGTCCGAGTGGAAAGTTCTACTCGCCATTGGTTCGAAGCATCGCTGAAAAAGAAGGTGTTTCCATGTCAGAATTGGAAACAATAGACGGTTCCGGACAAAACGGACGTGTTACCAAAAAAGATATACTCGGTTACATCGGTGGAGATCGCTCTGCAGCAACTATTGAAGCTCCAGCGAAAAGTGCGCCTACACCTACTCCAGCGCCAACAACGGCACCACAAGCAGCTCCAGCGGCAGCAGCAAGTGGATTCCTAGCAAATATCAAGGAGCCAGTGGTTACGGCAGGTCCAGACGATGAAATCATGGAAATGGACCGCATGCGAAAGTTGATCGCCGACCACATGGTAATGTCAACGCATGTTTCACCGCACGTTACCAGCTACGTTGAAGCAGATGTTACAAACATTTTCAACTGGAGAAAGAAAGTTAAAAAGGAATTCATGGAGCGCGAAGGAGAAAACATTACGTTCACTCCTATCTTCATGGAAGCCGTTGTAAAAGCAATTAAAGACTTCCCAATGATCAATGTATCAGTTACTGGGAACCAAATAATCAAGCGAAAGCACATCAATATTGGTATGGCCACGGCGTTGCCTTCTGGTAACCTTATCGTTCCAGTAATTAAAGATGCTGATCGTTTGAACTTAACAGGATTGACAAAAGCTGTAAACGAAATGGCAAACAACGCCCGTAACAACAGCTTGAAACCGGAAGACATCCAAGGAGGAACGTACACTGTTACCAACGTAGGAACTTTCGGGAACGTGATGGGAACGCCAATCATCAATCAGCCGCAAGTAGCCATTTTGGCGCTGGGTGCCATTCGCAAGGTGCCAGCCGTGATTGAAACACCTGAAGGTGACTTCATCGGAATCCGCCATAAAATGTTCTTGTCTCATTCGTACGATCACCGTGTGGTAGATGGTGCGCTTGGAGGACAATTTGTGCGACGTGTTGCCGACTACCTCGAGCAATTCGACCCGGAGCGTGAACTATAAACACTAACAACTCACTTATGAAAAAGCTACTTCTACTGCTTTTTATTTTACCTCTTTCTACGTTCGCACAAATGACGGATGCGGAGGTAAAGGCATTGGCACAAACAGGTACAGAGGAAGAATTGGTACTTCGAAGCTCTGAAATGATTCAGCAAAACTTCTTGTATCATGCAGGAATTCTCGTGGATCGTCTTTTAGAGATCAAACCGCAAAGCGCGAACTACAATTACCGAAAAGGATTTATCATCCTTACGGCAGACACGGACTTCCCGAATGCCATTGGACATTTTCAGAAAGCGGTGGTAGAGGTAAAAAAGAACTACGATCCTTATTCTGTAAAAGAAACGGGAGCCCCATACGACGCGTATTACTATTTGGCGAAGTGTTATCATCTCGACGAGCAACTAGATCAGGCTGAAAACTATTATCGACTTTTCATAGAGAACTCAAATAAGAAGTCGCGTTTGGTAGCGCTGTCAGAACTTGGTTTGGAACAACTCATTGTGGCACGCAGAGAAATGGCAAGTCCAAAAAGTGCCATCGTAAAAAATGTTGGCGATGCTGTGAACGGTCCAAATGCGGATTACGCACCCGTTGTATCTCTTGATGGAAATTCACTCTACTTCACCTCACGGCGTGCTTGGGACGGTACCGATGAATCGAAGTTCCGTGATCCAATGCTGTATGACCTTCCGGAAGACATTTTCGTTTCCTTTGCTGATTTTGATGGAGAGTGGACAGAGCCAACGCGATTGGAGTTCTGTGTAGACTCACTTAACGAAGCAACCATTGGTGTAAGTGCTGATGAGCGTAGAATCTTTGTTTATGAAGACCGTTCAGGAGGTGGAGATATCTACTTCTCGGATATCTTGGATAACGGACGTTTCGACCAAATGCAGAAATTGCGCTATAATGAGCTAAACTCTGAGTATTGGGAGACACACTGTACCATGACACCTGATGGACAGCACTTGTATTTTGCCTCGGATCGTCCGGGAGGTTACGGAGGACGTGATTTGTACCGTCTAACACGCCTACCAAATGGCGAATGGAGTAAGGCACAGAATATGGGGCCTGAAATCAACACTCCGTATGATGAAGATTCACCGTTCATCGCTGTGAATAACAAGACCTTGTACTATTCTAGCAACGGTCCAGAAAGTATGGGAGGGTTTGATGTATTCGTGACGTTTCGTGATGAAGAAAATAACTGGTCTGTACCGGCAAATATGGGCTATCCAATCAATTCTACTGGAGACGATATCTATTACACAACTACCGTAGACGGACTGCGTGGTTACCTTTCGTCCTTCCGTAAAAATGGTTATGGCGAAAAGGACATTTACGAGATTCAGAATGATTACCTCGGAAACCGACCAATCAGCTCGCTTCTAGGAAAGTTCGTGATGCTGGACGGATCACCTCTTCCAAATGATCTTGACGTGAAAGTGCTTTGTACTAATTGCGAGTTGGAGTCTGACAAAACATTTCACCCTCGCGTAAAGAACGAAGGACGATTCTTCGCTCCATTGAAGCGCTGTAAAGATTACACGCTTGAATTCTATCGTGGCGGTGACTTGGTAGAAACGAAAAACTTCGTAACGCTTTGTAACAATGAAAACGAGGAAATTGAGAAGATACACTATCTAGACAACTACGTTTTAGACGCTACGGTATCGGACATCAAAACTTTAGAAATTTTACCAGGATCCAAAGTAATCATCTACGAAGCAGGTACTAAAAATCAGCTATTTGCCTTTGATGCAGATGAAAACGCGAAGTTCCCGAAAGATCTTATTGCCGATAATTTACCGGGAGATCGATTGGAGTGGGACATTCATATCGAAAAGGATGACTACATCACGCAAACCTTCAAACTAGACACAGTTCTAGGCGTTTGGGGTACACTCCGCCTTGATTACTTATTGAACAAGGTAGAAGTTGGAACAGACATTGGTGCTATTTTCAAGTTGAACCCAATCTACTTCGACTTGGATAAGGCAGATATTCGACCGGATGCGGCCAAAGAATTGGACAAAATTGTAGAGATCATGAACGAGAATCCAAGCATCAAAATTGAACTAGGATCTCACACAGACTGTCGTGCATCACGATCATACAACAAACGTCTATCTTCAAGAAGAGCTGAATCCTCGGCAAATTACATCAAGGAAAGAATTTCAGATCCGTCTCGTATTTACGGGAAAGGATACGGTGAGTCTCAGTTGGTGAACGACTGTGGGTGTGAAGGTAACGTAGTATCAGATTGTTCTGAAGAAGAACATCAAGCCAACCGACGCACAGAGTTCAAGATTGTCAAGTAATTGGGAAGATTATATTGGCATTCAGGATATTAATACTGTAATGTGGGAAAATACCTAGGTATTTTATTTGCGAAAAGATTGCATATTATGTAACATTACAGACCTAACACCGTATCAACCAGAATAATGAAGGTAAATTTACACTTTATGGACTTGAAAAAGACTGTATTCTCCGCAGTTGCCATACTAGCTACAACAGTGACTTTCGGACAAAGACCGGGTGAACCGCTCACTGAACAAGAGGTAAGAAACATTGCCGCAACAGGTAAAGAATCGGAAATCGTAACGCAAAACTCCACTCTTATGCAAGAGGGATATTTGTATTATGCCGAAATCCTTGCCGACCGCTTGTTGGAACTCAACCCTCAAAACCCGAACTACAATTATCGTAAAGGATTTTTGATGTTAGAGATTCGTAAGGACTACGAAGGTGCAATTCCATTGTTCCAAAAGGCCGTTACGGATGTTGATCAAAACTTTGATATGTACTCGCACCGAGAAACAAGCTCTCCACCAGATGCATTTTTTCACTTGGGGACTTGTTATCACTTAAACGAGGAGATCGATAAAGCGATTGAGAGTTACAACAAATTCATGGAGGTATCTCGCAAGAAATCCGAGTTACGTCCGGTTACAGAGCTTCGATTGAAGCAATGTGCGGAGGCAAAACGTCAAATGGCCGCTCCTGTGAATGTTACCCTCAAGAACATGGGGCCTCAAATCAACACGAAATACCCTGAGTATTCACCGGTGGTTTCTTTGGATGGTTCTGCTTTGTATTTCACTGCCCGAAAGCCTTGGGACGGTGGTCAAACGGAGATTTACCGTGACTTGGCAACGAATCAATACCCAGAAGATATTTATGTAAGTTACCTCGATTTCGATTCTACTTGGACTACTCCGCAACGACTAGATTTCTGTGTAGATCAGCGTAACGAAGCATCCATCTCCATGAGTGGTGATGAACGTAAAATTTACTTATACCAAGATACGGTTGGAAATGGTGACATTTTTACTACTGACTTCTACCACGCAAAATTCAATGAGATTGAGCCTTTGGATATGAAGAAGGTGAATACGGACGATTGGGAGACGCACTGTATATTGTCACACAACAAAAGAAGATTCTTCTTCGTATCAGACCGTCCAGGTGGTTACGGAGGTCGTGACATTTATGTAATGGAACGTAAGAATAACGGTAAATGGACAAAGCCGAAAAACCTCGGACCTGGCATCAACACGCCAAATGATGAGGATGCTCCTTTTATCGCTATCGACAATAAAACCTTGTACTACGCTTCGAATGGAGAGAAAAGTATCGGAGGTTTCGATATCTTCAAAAGTGAGATGCAAGAAGATAGTACGTGGGTAGAAGGTACCAACCTTGGATATCCATTCAACTCAACGAACGATGACATCTTCTACACCACTACTCTAGATGGGCGCCGTGGATACATGACTTCTTACCGTAAAGATGGAAAAGGAGAAAAAGACATCTACGAAATTTTTAACGATTACTTAGGTGTGCGTGACATCGCAGTATTGAAAGGATTGATCAAAACAGTAGATGACAAGCCAATTCCTGAGGATTTCGCCATCAATGTAAAACTCGTTTGTTTGAATTGTGACGAGCAAGAAGAACGACAAGTTTTCCCACGTTTGAGAGATGGAGTCTTCATGACCGGACTACAGCCTTGTAAAGATTACCGCCTAGAGTATACCAACCTTACGGATAGTCTTACTATGGGACAGGATGAATTCTCTACGGAGTGTGAAACCAACTACCAAGAAATCTACCGTGAATTGTTACTAGATGTTGACAAACGTACAATCATTATGATTGAGGATACGGTTGATTTGGATACTGTTGTTACTGGAGGATTCGAAGATCTTGAATTCATGCACTACTTTGCTTACAACAAGAATAAATTGTCTGTGAAGAAAGGTGACTTGAAGAAATTTGTGAAAGACGTAGAAGGTCAACTGAAAGAAGGACGTGAATCAATTACAATTTCCATCTTCTCTTCTGCATCAACCGTACCAACGAAAACATACGGAACGAACGAAAAACTGGCGAAAATTCGTGCAGAGAACATGAAGTACGACCTTATCGCCTACTTCGAGGAAAACGATGAATACAAAGGAAAAGTGAACATCGTAATTGCTACCTCGAAAGTTAGCGGTCCAGCTTACGACAAGGATGCAACAAACAAAGAGAAGTACTTCCCTTACCAGTATGTAGGATTGAAGACAGAATAAATACGTTGCCTTTAATAAGGCATGAGATAACGAATGAAAGTCCCGGTAATTTTATCGGGACTTTTTTGTTCCCCCCTTCCCTATCACTATATTTAACCCATGAATATTAAGTTGCAAAAATCGTTGGCAATATTCGATCTAGAAGCCACTGGGCTCAATGTTACGCACGATCGAATTGTGGAAATTGCGGTAGTTAAAATCTCTCCTGATGGAACCACAAC
This sequence comes from bacterium, assembly GCA_024742305.1. Taxonomy (GTDB): domain Bacteria; phylum Bacteroidota; class Bacteroidia; order Flavobacteriales_D; family Crocinitomicaceae; genus UBA4466. The sequence continues at coordinate 28,626 of JANSYQ010000034.1, forward strand.
CAACTTCAACCGTCGCGTGAACCCTGAAATGCCCATTCCTGAGGAAGTGAGCAAAATCCACGGTATATACGATGATGACATAAAAGATGCCCCAACTTTCAAGGAAATTCTACCGGATTTAGAGGCATTTTTGGAAGAATGTGATTTTGCCGGTTACAACTCGAACAAATTTGACCTTCCGATGCTCGCTGAAGAACTGTTGCGTGCAGAAAGTGATTTCGATTTATCAACCCGTAAGCATATTGATGTTCAGAACATCTTCCACAAAATGGAACAACGAACGCTTGTTGCTGCCTATAAGTTCTACTGTCAGAAAGAATTGAACAATGCGCACAACGCCCTAGCGGATGCCGAAGCAACATGGGAAGTGTTGGACGCACAAATTTCGCACTATAAGGAACTGACCGGTGATGTAGAATTCTTAGCGGATTTCTCGCGACACAACGATATGGACAAAGCAGATTTCGCCGGAAGACTGGCATACAACAAAAAAGGCGATGTCGTATATAACTTTGGAAAGCACAAAAACAAAACAATTGCCGAGGTCCACAAAATTGAACCGGGCTATTACGGTTGGATGCTAGATGCCGACTTCCCACTCTACACAAAACAACGACTTCGCAAGGAAATGGAGCGTATCAAGCAGCAAAATATGCCGCCACAGAAGAGTTACGAAGACAAATTAAGTGCCTTAAAAGATAAATTCAAGAAATGAAAATCATCTGTATCGGTAGAAATTACGCGGACCATGCCAAAGAGATGCAGTCTGCAGTTCCGGAAACGCCTATGTTCTTCATGAAGCCTGATGTTGCTTTACTGAAAGCAGGAAATGATTTCTACTATCCCCATTTTTCAAAGGACATTCATTTCGAATGTGAGGTTGTTGTAAAAATTTCCAAGGCTGGAAAAAGTATTGACCGTCAATTTGCGCACAAATACTACGATACCATCGGTTTGGGAATTGATTTCACCGCAAGAGATTTGCAGCGCAAGTGCAAGGAGAAAGGTCATCCATGGGAAATTGCTAAATCCTTCGAAAATAGCGCTCCAATATCCGCGACGTTCATTCCAAAGGACCAATTAGACCTTTCTAACACACAGTTTCGACTGGAACAAAACGGAAAGTTGGTACAAAATGGAAATACCGCGGATATGATTTTCGATATAGATACCTTAATTGCTTACGTCTCGCAATTTTTCACGCTAAAAACGGGTGACTTGATCTATACGGGAACTCCAGCAGGCGTTGGTCCCATAGCGGTTGGTGACACTTTGAAAGGGTATATCGGTGAGAGAGAAATGCTTTCGCTTGAAATCAAATAATAATTGTTGGACATTCTGGACTAGAGGAGACAGCTTTCTAATGAACTTGGCTTCTCGACTAGCTTGCTTTCGCGAAGCAATGCTCGAAGACAATATTCATTATTCTTAATTCCTAATTTTATTTACCGCTTCCTTTAAAAATGATTAGAATCGTGTAGAGCATAATCTTGAGATCTAACGAGAAGCTGCGATTCTTTAGGTAAAGCAAATCAAACTTCATACGATCAAGCATTTGCTCTACGTTTTCGGCATAACCGTATTTCACTTGTCCCCAAGAGGTGATTCCTGGACGTACTTTCGTCAGTTCAATGTACTGTGGCTCAACTTCCATGATCTGATCGATGTAAAACTGTCGTTCAGGACGCGGTCCAACCAAGGACATATCTCCAATTAGTACGTTGTAGAATTGCGGAAATTCATCCAAGCGTGTTTTTCTCATGAAACGACCAATTCCCGTAATTCGCGGATCATTGGAGGAAGAAAGTTGCGGTCCACTTTGCTCTGCATCTACCACCATTGTTCGGAACTTAATGATTTGGAAAGGTCGTCCCTTCTTCCCTATTCGTTCCTGACGGAAAAATATTGGTCCTGGAGAAGAAGTTTTGACCAAAATTGCCAATACAATGAACAACGGAATACACAGGACCAACGCAATAATTGAAGCAATCACGTCAAAGACGCGCTTTACAATTCGTTGCCATACAGGCATTACTTCGGAATTGACATCAATCAATAAGGCTCCGAAAATATTGCTCATCTCCACTGTTCCTGAAAGGATATCGTACATATCGGGTAATACGCGAATTCGCATATCTCTGCGCGCTTCCAAGCGAGAAATAATGGACTTTATCTTGTCGTGTTCCGTACTCTCGAGAGCGATGATCACTTCTTCAATTTCAAATTCTTCCAAAATGGATTCTACGTCATCAATGTGTCCGAGGTACTTTAATTCGCTTTCTAATTCTCTATCGACGCCATTGATATTGATAAACCCAACAAACTTGTGACCAATTCCTTTTGGCAGCTCTTCAATCTCTTTGTAGATGGCTACGGCTTTTTCGCTTCCACCAATTATAAGTGTGTTAAACCCGTCCTTACGAGAGTGAATCCGCTTCACGATAATGCTCACCAAAGTAAACCTTGGGATGAGTGTCACAGAAAACTGCAGAGCGAAAAGGACGAACAATGATTTGTAGTATTGTTGATAGCCACTGATTTCGTCGTCAATGAGCAAAAGAAAGAACAGCACTACGGTTCCGAGCAACGTACCAACAAAGGTGTGATTGATAATTTTCAATCGGTGCAGTCGACGGACATCGTGATACGTTCCTTGTAACAAATAAATGGAAATCCATATCAATGGAACGAGTCCTATTCCTAGGTAAAATGCTTCGCTGGCGGTGAATTCTTCCCCTTCGATCCCTGTTTTTCTGTAGTAATAGAACAGTCCCCAGCCTACACCGGAAGCGATCCAGTCTAGTAGGATTAAGAGGGATGTCAGGAATCGTGCCTTCATTTAGAAATGCACCAATTTCATGTTGTCAATATTGATAGAACCGGTAGTAAGTGAATCCGGCAACAGAGCATCAAAACTCAAGTAGTATCCAGTAGCGCTTGGATAGCCTGAGACGATGGTTTTCAAATCGAGGTAGATTTTTTTCCATTCTACTTCGGCTTCTTGTTGCGCATTTAATTGGACATTGACGTTACCTGTTGAAGATCCTGGCTCAACGGCAACCACTCCCGTCACCAAACCGACGGTGTTGTGGTAATCTACTTCTAAATAAACTTCAGATTGTTGCTTAGGGATGTTCTCCAACAAAGTTGTATTCGTTGCCTGCCATTGATTCGTGGAATTATTCATCTCCACATGTCCGTAACCGCTTCCATTAATGGCTGTCATCACTTGAGGATCAAAGTCAACTACCATAGATGCGAGCGATCCGGGAGCTTCAGAAATTCCATAGTTATTCGGATCATCGAAGTCCCATAACATAATCTTCGTGTTGTCTTTGTACCGCGTCACAGGGTTGATTGTCAACGTTTTATTCTTCACAAGCTCTGCATCGATAATGTAAGGATCGGCGAATGGATAAATCTTTTTAGTGGCAGAAATTCCGTTGTTTCGAATCGTTGGATACAACTTGATTTCGCTTGTCCCTTCTACCAAAACAGGAATTTTAAAAGGCACCTCAAAAACACCAATGAGTTTGTTGTCGATGTATACCCATGCCTCGGTGAAATTGTGTGTAATCACGCCCTCATCACCATTAACCCCAATGGCATTGCTTTCCATGGTCCACTCGGTTACTTCCAACCAAGCCGGATCGGGGTTGTTTCGAACGCAGCCCGCAAGAACAACGGCTACGATTGCTAATAATGCTAGTTTCTTCATAGTAGTGTTTTTTACAACGCTAACTTGTTTCAAATATTGTCTACCACTAGGGAGCCTGAAGCTTTTATTTTCTCAACGATTTGATGGGCAATTTCCAATGCAGCTTTACCATCCTCTATAGAGACTATCGGTGTAGTATCATTTTCAATCGCCGTGCAGAACGTATCTAGTTCTTCTTTAATCGCATTTGACTCCGAAATGGTTGGTTTATCGAAGCTAATTTTCTTGGATGGTTTGCCTTCTCCCAGCTCCAAAACCATATCGAATGGATCGGGCTCTCCTTCTACATTTTCCATCCGAACTACCTCCAACTCCTTGGTAAGAAAATCCACAGAAATGTAGGCGTCCTTTTGAAAGAAGCGTGATTTACGCATGTTCTTCATGGAAATTCGGCTCGAAGTAAGATTAGCTACACAACCGTTATCAAATTCAATACGCGCATTGGCGATATCGGGTGTATCGCTAACAACAGCTACTCCTGATGCAGAAATGCGCTTCACTCCTGATTTTACCACACTTAAAATGGCGTCCAAATCGTGAATCATTAGGTCCAAAACCACTGGCACATCCGTTCCTCTTGGATTGAATTGCGCCAAACGATGCGTTTCAATAAACATCGGATTATTAAAGTGCGGTACTGCCGCTTGGAATGCTGGATTGAACCGTTCTACATGTCCTACTTGCACTTTAACTCCGGCTTCGTGCGCCAAACTTTCTAAAGCTTTTGCTTCTTCAACGGTCTCCGTTACGGGCTTTTCGATGAAAACATGCTTACTTTTTCGAAGGGCTTTGGAAGCACAATCAAAGTGTGAAATCGTTGGTGTAACAATGTCGATACAATCCACCGCGTCCAATAGAGCATCCATGTCCTCGTAACGTGTTACGCCAAATTGCTCAATAGCCGAAGCTGCGTTGTTATCATCCGGATCGTAGAACCCAACAAACTCGTAACGTTCATTCAATTCCAACAATAATCGAATGTGAATTTTACCGAGGTGACCAGCACCGAGAACTCCAATTTTCAACATAGATAGCTATTCTAATTATCCGCGTAACACAAATCCGTGCAGAACGCTGCAAAAGTAGTGAGAATCTAAGAAAGAGTCAGTATAAATTGGGCGTAATCCGGTGAACTTTTACACATCCAAATCGTGATTACTGTAGTAGCCTAAGTCGACGTTTTGAAACGACTTGGTGAGCAGACTTATTTGTCCAGTATGGTACGAGAAATGTTCAATAACGTGGATTGTGGCCGATAGTCCAGTAGTTTCGAAGCCTTGAATGGTCATTTTTTGAGAAAGATTTGCTTCTGTGAGCTTGTCTAGGGCATTTTCGATTTTAGATCGCACCTCGTTCATTGTTTTCAGAAGTCCTTCTTTCTTTACCTTTGGTTGAGGAACAAACTCAGCGTTTCGATCTCGAATAAATTCCTGCCCCAGCACTCCTGCATACAACCATTGCTGCGCATTTCCTAGTAAGTGTTTGATTAGACAACCAATAGAGGTCATGTTTTCATTTGGTGCTGTCCACAGCTGTTCATCACTTATCGTATTGAGGCATTTTTCTATTCTTAGGTACGATTCATGAAACACGCGTAATTCAAATTCTTCACGAAGGGCATTGGTCCAATTCATTGGGAAAATTTTGAGTGAGAAATGAAATTAAAAATTCTTCGGTTGTTTCCCATTTTTGAAGAATTATTTATATTTGCCCTCGCCTTTGCAAAGCCATTACGGCGAAGCGAGGCCTCGCAACGGAAACGTTGTTTTAGATGTTGGTTGTAGCTTCCTCCTCCGTTTTACTGCGGCGGACGAGCGTTTCGCAACAACATGGTGGTTGTAGCTTCCTCCTCCGTTTTACTACGGCGGACGAGCACTTCGCAACAACATGGTGGTTGTAGCTCAGTTGGTTAGAGCGCTGGATTGTGGTTCCAGAGGTCGCCGGTTCGAACCCGGTCTTCCACCCTTCAAAGGTCTTAGTGAAAACTAGGACCTTTTTTTGTTTCCACTAATGTACCTTGAACCGACGACCTACGGTCACCGTACGTCGTGCTTGTCGACCTTCCCGGTCGAGCACTCCTCTTCACA
>JANSYQ010000005.1 GCA_024742305.1 bacterium
ACAATGACCATCCTTTCAAAACAAATCCCAATACCTCTCGATCTTGGGACACTTAACTCAGCTCGTTTGCTCGTAAGCGGACCGCAAAGATATGCATCTCTTTTATATCAACAACACTTTTAAACAATCTTTTTTTGAAAAGCGGACAAGAAAGATACGAAATCTTTTGTAATAACCTATAAATCAAGTCACTGTTTTTAGCAATTTTATTGCATTTAATTTGGAAACTTCTGCATGAGCCGTATTATTCACTGCATCTTGCAATGAAATCGTGTGCAAGTCATCACCTTTTACACCGACCATTAGATCCGATTCACCCTTTTCTAATAACTCCACAGCGAACACTCCCATGCGGGTTGCCATTAGACGATCAAAAGCAGAAGGGCGACCGCCTCGTTGAATATGACCGAGAATGGTATATCTAAGTTCATACCCTTCCATCAACGGAAGTAGTTTATTATAGATATCAGCTGCTCCACCCGCATCATCGCCTTCAGCAACAACTACAATAAGGTTTCCTTTTCGTTTGCTTTGAGATTTTAAATCTTCTGCCAATAAATCAATATTGGATCTTTCTTCCGGGATTAATACACTAGCAGCTCCTGAACTTAAGGCTCCATCCAAGGCAATAAAGCCAGCATCGCGCCCCATTACCTCCACCAAAAAGATTCTTCGATGCGAACCTGCGGTGTCTTTTATTTTGTCAACAGCTTCCACGACCGTGTTTAAAGCGGTATCAAATCCAATAGTTCGATCAGTACCATACATATCATTATCTATGGTACCCGGAATTCCAATTACGGGAATGCTCATTTCTTCTGATAACGCTTGCGCTCCTTTGAAGGAACCATCACCGCCGATACATATAAAACCATCGATATTGTTCGCACGTAAATTGTGAATTGCTTTTGCGCGCCCTTCCTTGGTCCGAAATTCCGTGCTTCGTGCCGTTCCGAGAATGGTCCCTCCATATTGGATGATATTTTTCACATCGGAAGAGGACATCTCTTTAAACTCATTGTCCATCATTCCTTGGTAGCCATTATAATATCCTACTGGAGTAATACCTTTCGACAAGCATGTTTTCACAATTGCACGTATGCATGCATTCATTCCTGGAGCATCTCCACCGGAGGTAATTAGAGCAATTCGTTTCATGAGACGAATTTAAGAAGAAAAGAAATCCATTTATCTTTATGGAATTCTATTAATACGTTCATCTTAACATCAGATGTTTTCCAGTAAGCGAAAAAAATACAAGCAACTAGAGGATCAAGAGCTGTTACTGGCTTATCGTGATTCTGCGACCTCCGAGATAATTGGAGAATTTTATCGACGCTATGGACATCTTGTAATGGGTACTGCAATGAAGTACCTTAAAAATCGGTTCGATGCAGAAGATTTGGTGATGCATCTATTTGAAAAATTACCAGGCAAACTGCAGTCGCACAACATTCAACATTTCAAATCATGGTTGTACATGGTTACCAAAAATGAATGTTTGATGCTTCTACGAAAGAAAGGACGCGTAACGGCGGAACTGACAAAAGAATTAGAAGCTGGTGACGAATTAGAACTGACGGTAAAAAAAGAAGAACAATTGGTTGCTTTAGAAGATGCTATTGACGACTTAAAAGAAGAACAACAATCCTGTATCAAGTTGTTTTATCTCGAAAGTCGATCCTATCAGGAAATATCAGCACTTCTGAAGATGGATCTAAAAAAAGTGAAAAGCGCCATTCAAAACGGAAAGCGCAATTTGAAGTTAAACTTAGAGGGTAGAAATGAATTTAAAACGGATTACTAAAATATTTGGAGCGAGTCCGCCACTCAGCCGAAAGGATATTGCCGAATATGGTAAGAGTTCTGACGCTTCCACGCAGCATAGCGTAGAGTCTAAGGGCGTATCGAGTTCTTTTGAGGCAGATGCCATGGAAGGCTGGGAGGCAATGGATTATGATGTCAGCGTGATGAAGAATCTTGACAAGAAGTTCATGGGCTCTTCGAATCTAGGGTGGTACATTACCGCATCGGTAGTTGTGGCGGCAACTGTAGTTACGGTGATTTTGTTAAACTCCGACCCTGAGAAAAATACAAATATGCCTTTGGCTCAATCCAACGAAAAGTTAACTGAGCTACTTGAGGACCAAGAAGTAACCTTGGAGCAAACGGATATCATCCTCCCCGACTCTATCTCTAACCTTCAAGATGCTCCAATTGAGTTACAAATTGAACCGAAGAAAATTGAGAGTGAATTCAAGGAAATGAAGTCGGAGTACAAATTTAAAGCGCCTCCTGTAATCGAAATGATTCCTTTAGATGAAGTTCGTATGCAAATTCGTCAGGTGGAGCCGGAATTCATTAAGGAAAGTAAAAAAGCGGCTGAACTGTATTTGTACCGTCTAAAACTTGTCGACTACCGAAAGTATCGATCCAAGCCAACGGTAAAAACAAAACAAGTGGTACTCACGGGAACTCCAGCGAGTAAAGAGGGCAAAGAGTCTGAGGAGCCTGTTTCAGAAATGAAGGATATTGAAATTCCTTACATTGAATACCTCAGCAAGACGATGCGCAAGTTCTCTCGTGGCTCCTACAAAAATGCACTTTCGCGCTTTGACATCATTTTAGAAACATACAAGGACGACGTTAATGCCAATTTTTACAGTGGCTTGTGTTTGTACAACCTTGGGCAGTACGAGGAGGCGATTGACCGATTTTTGGCGTGTAGACTGAGCATTTATTCGAATTTTGATGAGGAGGCCCAATGGATGACCGCAATGTCGTATGAGGAATTAGGCCAGGACGACAAAGCGCGCACCTACTTTCAAAAAATAATTGATCAAGGTGGATTCTACAAAAAACAAGCTCAGGCTAAAATGAAATAGATTTTTTCGCGTTGTTTTTAATAGGAACCTCTTTTTTTCGTTATTTCATAAAGAGAAAGATCAACGTGAAGCACGCTTATTTCTATTTCCTGACTGCAGGTTTTCTTCTGTTAACCTCACTCCGTTACTCTGATACCATTACTGATCAGCAGGAAGATTTTCGCGTGTTCCGAACTATTTTGGAAAGCAAAGAAGGTACGCTGGATATGCACCTCAGTTCCGATAGCATCAGTTACTATCTTGACCAATTACAAGTAGAATTATCCAAGGATAAGTCCCAATTAGAAGAGTTCAAGCTGTATTCGGAGATGATTGCCCGGTTGGATCAAGGTCATACGCAGGTACTGAACAACCGTAAAATTCAGGCGGAATGGCTTTTGGAACAGAAATCCTTACCCATTGACCTTTATCTGTTGGATCGCCATTTAATTGTTGGCGAGGTAATTCAAGACGATTACGAAAATACTATCCGAGATAATGATCCCGAAGGCGGACCTTCTGAAATTCCTGTTGGATCTGAAATTCTCAGCATCGATGAACACACCGTACCCGAGATGATGGAAGGGATTGGTAAATATCTGTCCGGTGATGAAGGTGCTATCGGTTTCAAATATTATCAAGCCCAGGAACTGTTTGAGTTTTATCGACACCTTGCCTTCCCATTGGATAAAGATTCTGTGGAGGTGACTTACATCACGCCAAAATCCGATACGGTTACCCAATACTTACAACCTGGAAAAGCTCCCATTCACTCTATGAATCGTAGGCTGATGAAAGCCTCAGAGGAATACCTTGAAAACGAAACGAATATTGGAAAGTTCAAAATTGTCAGTGGTAAGTATGGTTACTTCCGCTTTACAACATTTGCTCGATCCTCGGGAGCAGAATACGATGTCTTTTTAGAGGAATCGTTCCGGGAACTGAAGGACAATAGTATTGATGAACTGGTCATTGATCTTCGAGGAAATACAGGAGGCGTAATGCAATATGATTTCATCAAATACTTTGTAGGAGAAGGAGTCAATATTGGTCGATATGTCATTGCGAAACCATTCAAAGGACTGGACAATAAGTACGTGAAGAAGGTCAATATGCCATTCATCCGTTATGCCTACCTGAGTTGGTCGCAGAAACGTCAGGTAAAAAATGGCACCTTTGACAACGGGACAGTTTACACGGATTGGGTCGATGATGATTTGCGTTTCAAGGGGAAAGTAGCCGTAATCACCGATGAGGGAACGTTTTCTTCGGCAGCGATTCTCGCTTGTCAACTGAAGACTTTAGCCAAAGCCAAAATTGTTGGTCGACCAGCCGGCGGAAGTTTTTACTCTGGAAATGCGGGAACACTTCTTGTTAAGTTGCCTGAATCAGGACTTCTGATCTCTGTGAATCCGAACACTTTTTATTCGCACTTAACTCCGGTTGATGATCCGCTTGAAATTCGCCAACCCGATGCATACGTGGATGCTTTGGTTCTTGATGAAAAAGAGCGCAACAAGTTGTATTTCAAGGCAGCAGTAGCACTATTTAGGGATTAGTTTTGTAGATTTACGAAGAACCAAAACTACACACATGAAATCCTACTTCATGATTTTGGCTATTGGTGCTGCGCTTATCGCATGCAAAGACAAGAAGCCACCCAAGCAAGAAATTAAGATTGAAACAGTTGCCGCGGAAATCCCGGAGGAGGACAACTTTCCTTACGACACTCTTCAGGGCTTGTATATGGCCGACTTCGGCGGAAGTCCAATTCGCATCGCTTTAAACTATGTGAGCGGCACCAACGCTATTGGCTACGATTTACATAAAGGTTTGCAACGCAATATCACAGGGTCCGTAACACGAAGTGGTGATAGTATTCAACTGGTGCTGTCTGAGCCAGGCGACAATAAATATGACGGTGTTTTTACCATCGACTTTATTGGAATTGATTCAAAGCCGAAAGGAGTATGGGTGGCCAATGATGAAAAAATTCCGAGTCAGGAGTTCACTCTAGAGAAGATGATTTTTGATGAGGATAGCGAAAGTGAAGAGATCACCATGTTCAATTTCGCGCAAAAATTCGGCGAGATGTCCGATACGCTTGGTCAATACACTTTCATGGAAGATGGACTTGTCTTGTTGAAATACTATCCGGACAATGTTAAAGATTGGGACCAACAGCAATACGAGGAAATCAAGGGGTCTTGGAGCTTAGATGGAGACAAAGTGACCATCAATTGGGAGCCCAATGATATTTTCAAAGGCAATCGCTTGGATCTTACCATCGAAAAATACGGTGAGTACGAATATTCATTGAAAGGCAAGGGCAAACACGAACTTTGGATGATGTGGTGGTAAATGAACATTAAATCTTTCGGACAACAGTTTCTTAGCCTCGGCGTTTTTTTGGCTATTGCCTACGCCTCTTATTTGCTCATTCTTCTTTCATTACCATATGTTGATGGTGAATCGCACGTTGGATTTCTTCGTGATAAGCAATTGATTTACCACATCAAAACTTGGCGCTACAGTTTCTATACGCATGTTTTTACTAGTCCAATTGTCATTATTGCCGGGCTCCTACAATTCAATAGATGGGTGCTGGCCAATTGGCCCAAGGTTCATAAGATTTCAGGATATACCTATACACTCGTTGTATTATTTGTTACGGGACCAGCTGCCTTTGTCATGTCCTTGATGGCGAATGGAGGCTATCCAGCGCAAATTAGTTTTACTACTCTTTCCGTTCTTTGGATTTTCTTCACCTACCTTTCGTACTACCACATTAAGCGTGGAAGCGTTCGCGCACATCTAATTTGGAACATGCGTAGCTTTGCCTTGACGCTTTCTGCCGTCACCCTTCGGGTTTATGTGTACTTGCTGAACTCTTACGGGCCTCAAATGGGACAGGAAGAAACGTATATTTTGGTTTCCTACCTCAGCTGGATTCCGAATTTACTTATCGTGGAGTTGCTGATTCTATTGAAGTACCCTGAGTACCTTATGAATTATCGAAAATTAGTTCGAGGTAAGTAAACTTACTTCCTCTTCTACAATCTTTCCTGCCTTAGTAATGCGGAAGTTTTGCGTACCCACTTTTTTGTACGAAAGAATTTTGTTTTCGTAATAACCGTGCTCATCCGGATCTTTTTGATACTTCGGCTTCACTAGCTCACCCGAAATAGTAAGGTCTTTGTTCAGTGTAGATTGGAGGTAAACCCCGTCCAAATCTGAATCCGAGCTTCCGGCAATAATTCTCTTGTCGATAAGTTTTCCCTCATGCGTAAAGGTTGCCATTTTATATCGAAGCGGTGCCGCATCCCCCATCCATTCATCCTTAACAACGTAGACTAACGCTACAAACTTATCTGTTTCGTAAGCATTGGCATAATAGAGGTAGCTACTGGTCACATCACGGGCGAATTTCGCGTCGCGCATCTCCGAAATGTACTTTTCGTAATCATAGGAAATGTACTCCAGTGCTTGCGACTCTTCTTGGCTCAATGCCATTTTCAATTTGATTGGTTTTCCGAGAGCAGGGAACATCTTCGTGAATTGCAACCAAAACAGATTCTCAGCATTTGAAACGCCTCGAAGTCCTCTGTCTACTGCCTTTTGGAAAGTGTATTTGTTGGAGCGTAAGTTTTCTAAATCGCTGTCATTTTGCATGTGTGCCACATTGGTATAACCAGCTTGAAGCGCATATTCCAAATATTTAGCAGAGAGTTCCGTATCCTTCTTCAAGGAATATATACATGCTTTGTTGTACAGAATTTTGGAGAAGGGTTGATATCCCAATTGCTCTGCTAGCTTATAGGCGTTCAGTGCATCCTCGTAGTTTTTTTGATCCATGTGTACATTTCCCAATTCGAAGTATGCTTTTGCGCTTGGCTCTTTCAAAATGGAATTGGTAAAATATACGACCGCGCTGTCCAATTTTTTGTTATTTCTGTAGGAATCTACCCCGCGTAGAAATAATGTATTGGATTCTTGAACGTATTTCTTGTCGTTCTCTAGAAAAGCTGCCACTAGGTTTCCTTTGAAAATATCCTCTTCAGAAAGGACAACATCTTGCCTTTGCTTTTGAACTTTTGCAGGTAACTTATTGATATCCCCACATGACGCAAGTACAATGGAAGCTGTAGCAGTGAGTAAAATCAGGTTTTTCATAGCGCGTAATTTTACCTAAAAATAAAAAATCAGACGTAAACTTCTGTTTTACAGTAGTTTTTTTGTTGCCCAAAAGATCATCAAGACTCCAATTCCTTTCTTATCCAAAGAAACGTTCGTTGTTGCGCACCATTCGGCGTAAAAGCGGACTTGGGCGGTAACGATCCTCACCGTACTCATGAAACAAGGTTTCCAATCTTTCTAGAACTAAAGCCAATCCAATGTCATCGGCCCATTGTAAGAGTCCTTTTGGATAGTTAACGCCTTTGGTCATCGCCAGATCGATATCTTCCTTCGTTCCTATATTCAAGAACAATGCATCGATGGCTTCGTTGATCAACATGACCACAATTCGGTCTACAATTTCTTGTCCCAAAACTGGGTCTTCTTTCGGAGCTGGATTCTCGGCATCTTCGGAATAATCAAAGTAACCTCTACCCGATTTTCTTCCCAAATACCCTGCTTCTGCATGACGTTTCTGCGTAAATGATGGCTTGTATCGTGGATCGTAATAGAACGCTTCGAAAACGGTTTCTGTTACGGTGTAATTGACGTCGTTTCCGATATAATCCATCAAAGTAAATGGTCCCATTCGGAATCCTCCCAAACTCGTCATTGCCCAATCAATCGTAGCGAAATCGGCAATTCCCTCTTCATAAATACGCAATGCTTCACCATAAAACGGACGTGCAACACGATTCACTATGAACCCTGGAGTGTCTTTACAAAGTACCGTGACCTTTTTCCACGAATCAATTAAATCACGAGCCGTCTTTAACGTTGCTTCCGAAGTTTGAACAGCAGGAATGATTTCCACCAATGGCATTAGCGGCGCAGGGTTGAAAAAGTGAATTCCAATCATTAAAGATGGTTCCTCCAAAGCGGCACCAATAGAAGCAATAGACAAAGAACTCGTATTGGATGCTAGAATACATCCTTTTGGTACAATCTGTTCTATCTGACAGAAAACTTTTGTCTTGACCTCTAAGTTTTCGATAATCGCTTCGATTACGATACCACAATCTCTAAAGTCGTGAATATCTTGACTGTACTTTACGTTAGCCTGCGTTTGATCAGCTTGCTCTTGTGTGATTTTTTCTTTTTCCACAAGACGTTCCATGATTTTTTTTAGCTTCGTTTTCGAGCTATTTAATATCCTATCGTTCAGATCTACCAGTACTACCTGATGTCCGTTCTGTGCAGCAACCTGCACAATTCCTGATCCCATGGTTCCTGCTCCTAATACTCCTACTGTCATTGTTATAATTTTGGTGAGAGGTGAGAAGTGAAAGGCACTTCTTACTTATCTCTTATCACTTCTTACTATTTTCCCTTAAACTCCGGTTTTCTCTTTTCCATGAACGCTGCGACTCCCTCATTGAAATCGTATGTTTGTCCGGCTTCCGTTTGAAGCTTTTCTTCTACGTCCAATTGTTGGTTTAGCGAATTCGTCCAACTTTCATTCACGGCTTTTTTTGTGAGTCCCAAACCGCGGGTAGGCATTTTCGCCAATTTTGCTGCAAATTCACTTACGGTTTCTTCAAAAACGTCGTCAGCTACGGCTTTATAAATCATGTTCATTGCTTCGGCTTCCTTGGCACCTACTTTATCTCCCGTCATCATCAGCGCTAGCGCCTTTTGCATTCCGACAATTCTTGGCAGGAAGAAGGTTCCACCTGAATCGGGAATCAATCCAATTTTTGAAAATGCTTGAATGAAGCTTGCGCTTTCTTTCGCGAATGTGATATCACAGGCAAGTGCGATGTTTGCTCCTGCTCCGGCTGCTACACCGTTCACTGCTGCTATAATCGGTTTTTCAATTTCTCGAATGCGACGAATTATTGGATTGTAGTGTTCCTTGACAATACTCTTCAACTCTGGACCGTTTGGATCAGTGGCCTCCGCCAAGTCTTGTCCGGCACAAAACGCTTTTCCTTCACCCGTAATAATGATTGCACGAACCTCTGCATTTTGTTCACAGTCGTCCAACGCTTTTTGAAGCGCCATGGCCATTTCTTTGTTGAAAGAGTTAAAAACATTTGGGCGATTTAGCTTCAATTCGCAAACGCCGTTGTTCTGAGTAATGATTAATTCCATAGTCTTTTTCGAATCTCCGATAAAGATAAATAGAATGATGGATTATGAATTAGGAATGTCGAATGATTACTAGTGGATATTGAAAATTAGAGCGTTGAGGATATCAAATCATTTTCTTAGCTCTTTTGGCGATCTCTTTTTGAAGAGATTTTGGTTCTAAAACACGAATTTCGCCTCCGTAACTTAAAATTTCACGTATCAGCTCTTCCGTGATGGACACGTGCAACTGAAACACAAAATGATCGTCGTGCATTTCCTTTACCTTTTGGGATGGATGTATAGGCAAACTATCCAAGTACTTGGCGGCAACGGTACCCACCTGCAATAATACATTTTCGGGTGTCGCGTTACCACTGGTAATTCCCACTGCGTGCTTGAAATAATTATCGGGATCAAAATCAATGGGTTTGCTCGACTTCTCCTCGCTTACTTCCAGGTCCTCGATTCGATCTAAGGCGTAGGTGATATAGTCTTGTTTGTCTGCATCGAAGGAGATTAAATACCACCGGTTTCGGTACTGTTTTAGCAAAAGAGGTAGCACTTTACGAGGCTTCAATTGTCCTGATACAAAGCTCGCGTAATCGAAATGAACAAAGTTCTCGGTTTTGATGGCTTCAAGCAAAGGCGGTAGAAATTCATTACCTCCATCGGCTACCGCGCTTTCAAACTGGATGAATTCCCGTGCGTCTTGATCTTGAGAAACAGCTACGTGATCTACAATCTTGTCGATTGCACTTCCAAACTGCCGAAACATTTCTACATTCTTAAACTGCATGAGTGTTTTTGCCGCGAAAGCGATGGCCTCCATGTCGTTATCCGTAAGTGGAATATCGTTCATGGTGAAGTTCGGGTCTTCGTAATAATAGCCTTTCTCTCGCTTGCTATACTTAATCGGAGCATCATGCTCTTCTCGCATTGCAAACATGTCCTTCTCAATCGTTGAATTGCAAATGTGGCCGCCGCCAATGCTGCCGTATAATTCTTCTTCGCAAGCTTCTCGTAGCTCCTGCTTCGAAGGGAAGGGCTTGTATTTATTTCGAATGCATCGATCAATAATTCGATAACGGATCAATGCGTTTTTTATGTGCGGCATATATTAGGAAACTGTCTCCGTTTTCTCGTAACCAAACAATTCGTAGAACTTAATCGCTTTTACCACTTCTTGCGGCACGTCTTCCTCCCAAGAAGTTGATTTCGCTTTGATTTTCGAGAGTACGTCGTCGGACATTATGTGCAACAATTTCGGATTATACGATTCAATCGGTTCTATTTTGTTGTTCGCCCGCATGTAGGTTAGTAATCCACGGAGGTTTTCAGGGATAACGAAATTGTTCAAGTCGTAGATTTCACCCGTTTCAACATTGTTGGCAGGATACACGTACATCTTCACAGCATGACCGAATCCGCGACCGAAGGCTTCCAAAAGTCCACCAGGGAGGTTGTCGTAATAGCGCTCGTCGAAAATCGTTTGTAAGTTGTAAATACCAACGATGACACCCATTTGATATCCTCGAGCTATGGTAGAGAGATAATCGACCATTTTGTAGTGCTTGAGGTAGTTGGAAATCATCACCGTGTAGCCGAGCGTTCCCAAAAGTTCAGCACGATCTACGAAATCCTTATCGGAAATTTTACCATCTGCCGTCAAATCCTTCAAGGTTAACTCAAACACGACGCGTAGATTGTCTTCGTCGATATCTTCTTTCAAGAACTGCGACTTCCCGCGTTCAATCATGTCGATGTGTACTTTCGTAACCGGACGGAAACGTCCACGCATCAACAAAATATTCTTTTTATACAGTGCCGTTGCAGGCTGAAGGACATTGCCACTTAAATCGAACATGGTGGCATCTGTAATTCCTCGCTTCACCAAGTTCAAAGCAATAATTCGGTTGTCTACATCTTCAAAATCGGGACCTGAAACACGCAACATATCCACCTCCATGCGTTCTCTTGGAAGTCGGTGCATCAAACTTTCTAAAAACTCTGACAAATCATCGTTGTGAAAGTAACAAGCATGCACAAGATTTACCCCCAAAATTCCGAGAGCATCTTGCTGTGCTCTGTTACTGTTATCGTGCATTTTAACGTGCAGAATAACATCGTTTGGCTTTCCTTTAGGGTCCAATTGGAAACGCATTCCTACCCAACCTTGTCCTTGATTTGTTTTGTGATAATTGAGAGATTCTACCGTATTCGAGAATGCAAAAAATCGCGCTTCTTCAAACTTTTTCGGAAGTCGTCCTTTCAAGTTGTTGTACTCGGCATCGAGCATAGTAATGAGACGTTCTTCACAAACGTACCGCTTCGCATCGCCGTACATCGAATCGGATACTTTCATATCATACGCCGACATCGTGTACGCGATTGTTCCGGAGCTTCCACCGGCTTTGAAGAAGTTGGCAGCTACTTCCTGCCCTGCACCAATTTCGGCAAAACATCCGTAGATATCAGATGTTAAGTTGATTTTCAGTGCTTTTTCTTCTGTAGTAAGTCTTCTTTCGTCTATCATAATGCTCTCTCTTCCTCTACAAAAAAAGTAAATATAATCTACTCGGGCTCTTGAAAATCCGGATTATTGACAAAGGATTCATCCGTTAATGTCAAAAGGAACGCCTTGAGTAAATCTTTTTCAAACTGATCCAGCTGAACACCACCTTGATTGGCAAATTCAATCAGCGGATCAATTGTCGGACTCATTTGGACCCCGTGAGAATAATGGTCGATCACCTCATCGAGATTCTGAAAACGTCCGTCATGCATATATGGTGCCGACAATGCAATATTTCGCAAGGTTGGCACTTTGAATTTGCCCGCATCGCTCATATCACCCGTGACATCTGCTCGCCCTAAATCTGTAAACGTTGCATCAAGACCGTTATTGCTGAATTTCTCAACGCGCATGAGCGGTCCGTTGTGACAATGGAAACAATCGGCGCCATTCAAACTTTGAAACAAATCGTAGCCCGCATTTTCTTCTGGCGTAACTGTCGCAAGGATTGCCTGTTCTTCCGGTGTAAGCGGAATAAAATTGGCGTTTTTGTACATCACGTCGAATTTAGAGCTCCCAGAAATCATAGTTCGCAAAAACTGCGCCACGGCCTTCGCTGCCAGGTATTTATCAATGGGTTGATCACCAAATGCACGATAGAACATATTTCTGTACTCAACATCTTGGGAGATTTCCGAAATCGCATTCGACCAATCCTCGTGCATTTCAATAGGGTTTTCCACTGGCTCCAACACCAAATCCTCTAGCGTTTTTGCACGTCCATCCCAAAAATAGAATGAGTCCCAACCGAGATTGATCAGAGCCATGGCATTACGATTTCCTATCGAACCGTCAATTCCTTCAGAGAACTGATTGGGATCTGAGAACGCCGCCTGAGGAGAATGACAACTTCCACAAGACATCGTGTTGTCTCCGCTCAATTTTTTCTCGTAGAAAAGCTTTCGACCCAATTCAACTCCTTCTACCGTCATTGGGTTGTCGGCTGGAATCGGCATATCCGGGAAGTGAGAAGGAATTTTCAACTCGTAAGGAGTTGGCTCGTACCCAACTTTGTCTTTTTTACACGCCAAAACAATGGCAGCAACAACAAACAACATGGAAATTAGAATGTACTTCATACGATCAAGGAGTTAGGGCTTCTTTAAAATTCTCCATCACTTTTGTCGTAAGAGCCTCCTGACCGGGAGCAGAATGCGTTGAATTTTCCGTTTGTAAATTGATGGTATGCAGTGCCGATTGAAGAAACTCACTCATGTCAAGCTCCATCGAAAGTTGATCTTTATGATCACTGACACTGGTCCAGTTCAAGTTTGAAAAGCTTACCGTTTGCAAGTTTGCGTTGCCTCCAGCATGGAAAATGACAAATTGGTCGAATACGTCATTCGCATCCTGAATGGTATCTACACGGGCTTCAACTTTCACAAAAATATAGCCCGGGTTCCATCCCCAGTGCATGTCATTTGACTTGGATATGTTCAACCAGCTATCGTTGTCAAAAGCAGCCGGATCGCTATTATTCTTGGCAGGACCCACACCAAGATTTGCCGTCAATGAAGAAAAATTGCTCGCCTCACCTTCACCTTCAAAAAGTAAGGTTCCTCGAGAATCATAGTCAAACAGCATGGCATCGGTCAACTGAATTGCGCCGTTTCGGACATCTTCCAAATAAAACTTGATGTCTGTGAATTGCACTTTATGTCCCTCCACTGTTGTGTAGGTGGAGTCCAAGTAGAGGTCAGCTCCATTAAAAATTGGCTGCACATCAATGCGCACCGTATCCACCGGAACAGGCTCGGGTGCTGGCGGGTCTTCTTTGCAACTTACCGAAGTAAGCAGCACAAAACCGATCAATCCTACTAAAATAGACTTATTCATGTTATCAAATTTAGCGAAATAGTGCCGCATTTAAAAGTTGATAACGACCATATTTCAACTGATTTCTACTTGTCAAACTCCCCCACTTATGTACTTTTAAATAATCATGAGCGAAAACCTCCAAAAACCTCTACAAATTCTGAATGCCTCTGCAGGTAGCGGTAAAACGTATCGACTTGTTCAGGAATACATTCAGTTGCTTATTGGAGAAAACGCCTCTCCAACAGAGTTCAAGCATCTTATAGCTATGACGTTTACCAACAAGGCTGCGTTGGAAATGAAAGAACGCATCATACAAGCTTTAGACGGTATTGGCAATGAGGACCTTTCAAAGGAGCCACTAAAATTGGCGCTGGCTCAAGCATTGAAAATATCTCCCGATGAAGTCTTGAAGCGATGTCAACGCGTTTTGGAAATGATACTGCATCAATATGAGGACTTCCATGTAATGACGATTGACAAGTTCAATTTGCGGTTGATTAAGTCGTTTAGCCGTGATTTGGACCTGCCTGGTGAGTTTGAAGTGGTGTTGGATGAGACAGAGCTCATTGAAAAGGTCGTCGATGATCTATTGAATCAATTGGGAAATACTGAAAACAGTGCATTGAACAGCTTGATGATTCAATATGCGAAAAGCAACATTGACGAGGAAAAAGCGTGGAACTTTCGTAGAAACCTCATTGAATTTGGGAGCATTTTAAAGAACGAGCGCCATCAGGAAGGGGTGAAGCAACTTCTTGATCTTGAGCTTACAACCGAACGATACCGAGAACTTCAGGCACGGCAGAAGAAAATCGATCATCAATTTGTACAGCTGGTGCAACCCTTACGCGAGGAAGTTGAGCTGCTTGATTCCAAATCCATTCATGGTGGAGGCCACACGATAAATGACATTCGGAGCATCATTCAGCACGATCAATTTCCTGTTCAACCCGAATTGATTAAAAAGCGATTGGCTGGAAACCTAGAGAAACAAGATGGAAAGAAGGACATTCCCAATGCTATTCGCTCTCAACTTTTAGAGGTGAATCAATTTTGGGAAAACGAACTACAACAATACGCTGCCACACATTTGTTTCTGAAGAATTTCTTCAACATGGCGCTATTGCAGCACATGGCACGAGCGCTGAATGCTTCTAGAAACGATGCTCAATTGATTCGAATTTCGGAGTTTAACAGTTTGATTTCGGATTTGATTCAAAATGAAAATGCTCCGTTTATCTATGAGCGACTTGGTACACGTTACCATCATTTTTTACTGGATGAATTTCAGGACACTTCGCATTTACAGTGGTTGAACTTAGTTCCGTTAATTCACGAATCCATTGGGCAAAACCATCCGAACTTAATTGTCGGCGATCCCAAGCAGTCCATCTATCGTTTTAAAAATGGCGTTGCCGAGCAATTTGTCGAGCTTCCCGCGATTTACAATCCGAACAGCGACCCGAAAATTGCTGCTACTTCCTCCTATTTCCAAAATATGGGAGGCGTTGAACAATTGGAAAACAACTGGCGCTCCAGTCCAAGGATCGTTCATTTCAATAACGCTTTTTTCGAGGAGTTTCGCTCCCACTTACCGGAGGAAACCGCCACTTTCTACAATGCCGTGAAGCAGGAACCGAAGAGTTCCAAAAATGGTTTGATTTACATTGAATCGCGTGAAGAGAAGGATAGTCACGGAGCGATTGTAGCGCAGTTGATTGAATGGATCGAGCAATGTCTCTCCGATGGCTACGAAGCGTCGGAGTTGTGTATTTTAGGACGTAGAAACCGAGAATGTAATGCCTGGGCGGTTGCACTTGATCAGGCCGGGTACAAGGTCGTTTCCTCTGATTCCTTGCTGATAGACTCCAGTGCAGAAGTTCGATTGACGATTGCATTTTTAAAATGGCGATTGAAACCTTCAGGCGAAAACGAGAAGAAGCAATTCTCTGAAATGTTCCTTCGACTTAAGCACGAGAGTTATGAAGTGTATCGCCAATACTTGAAGGAAGGGACATCTCAAAGCGGGCGAAGATATCGTTATTTTGATGACACGCAGTTCTTAAGGGATCATTTCGGTTCGAAGGAACGCTTTTTCTTCAAATTCGAGCACTTATACGACTTAATTCAAGGCTTTTATCGTATCGCAAATCTGCATGAATTAGAGAATCCTTACTTACACCACCTCGCCGATTGGGCGCATGAATATGGTTTGAGTCGCGGTCCCAATTTAGCCTTGTTCATTGAGGAATACGAACGTAAAAAAGGAAATATCGCGGTACAAGTTCCTGCTGCGAAGGACGCGATTAACATCATGACCATTCATAAGTCGAAAGGATTGGAGTTTCCCGTGGTTATTTTGCCCTCCTTCAATATTAATTTAGATCTGAAAAGCAGTTTTCTTGTTGATTGGAACGACTTCTTGCTCTACAAACAACCATCGCAATCCGACGTTTTAAACCCTTTGGTTACTTTGTACGAACAAGAGAAAAATCAGATTCTCACAGATATTGTGAACCTGTGCTACGTAGCAATGACACGTCCTGTAGAACGTTTGTATGTGAGGAATGTTTTTGAAAAACGAACGTTTGGTGCCTTGTTTCATGAAATCTTGGATGGAACAAATTTGGCAGAAACGGAAGACGATTCTTTGATTTTATCGATTTCAGATGGCGAACGTACGCCACCTAAGAGTGAAGGCTACGCGAAGAACTTTTTTCCAGAGGACATCAGCGACCGACTTTGGTTTCCGCACATTGCCTTTCAAGACACGGAAGAGTTACAGCAAGAGGATTACTTGAGCGATGAAATACAGTTTGGAATAGCGTTTCACCTCATGGCGAGTCGCATTTTTGCTTCGTCCGAGATCAATACAGCGCTCGATAAGGCGTTATCCGAGGGGGTTATTGAATCAAAGCAGCGCGAGGGCTTGGAAGAAATGTTGGCTCAGTTATGGAGCAATTCGGACTATATTATCATACATGAACGATCTTCCAAACGACTTTCTGAGCAAGCAATTTTATTGGAGAATGGTATTTCCATTCGGGTGGATGCGATTTTCCTTTCGGAAGATAAGACGGTTGTCTTGGATTACAAAACGGGGGTTCCCTCAGAAAAAGATGTGAAGCAAATTCGACAATACCAACAGGCGCTAGCAGCAATGGGCTACCCCGATGTTCGGGCGTATTTGTATTACACAGCCCTGGATGAAATGCGGTTGATCGGGTGATACAATTTGGCATTTGTATAATTCTGCAATTAGGTAATTAGACAAAAGCTGAAACAAAACTTGATAAGTGGTTGGGAATCCACAATAACAATTCCGATGTTCTAAGAATACCAAAAAAAAGACCGCCATTTCTGACGGTCCTAGAACTATTTTACTTTTTCGAATATTCCATTGATAATGGCGTCATCGACCAATTCTGGTACGGTGACTTTTAATCTCGGTTCCATTTCCATGGCTCGTTTGATGGCAAACATCGCCCCTTCATTTCTCGCCCAGCTTCTACGTGAAATTCCGTTGTTTACGTCCCAATGTAGCATTGATGTTAGCCTGCGTTCAGCATCGGCACTTCCATCTAACAACATTCCGAATCCACCGTTCATTACTTCGCCCCAGCCAACGCCGCCACCATTGTGGATGGATACCCAAGTTGCACCACGGAAGGCATCTCCAATCACATTTTGAATGGCCATATCTGCGGTGAATCTAGAACCGTCATAGATATTCGAAGTCTCTCGGTACGGAGAGTCGGTTCCCGATACATCATGGTGATCGCGCCCTAAAATCACAGGACCGATTATACCTTGTTGAATAGCATCGTTGAAGGCTTTCGCAATTTTCATCCTTCCTTCGGCGTCTGCATATAAAATACGTGCTTGAGATCCTACAACCAATTGATTCTCCTGAGCGCCTTTTATCCACTGGATATTATCCGCCATTTGCTGCTGAATTTCTGAAGGACTATTGCGCATTATCTCTTCAAGCACTTCACAGGCCAAATCGTCTGTTTTTTGAAGATCTTCCGGCTTTCCTGAGGCACAAACCCAACGGAACGGACCGAAGCCGTAATCAAAGCACATAGGTCCCATGATGTCCTGTACGTAAGAAGGATAGCGGAAATCAATTCCATTTTCCGCCATGATATCTGCACCGGCTCTTGAAGCTTCCAGCAAGAATGCATTTCCATAATCGAAGAAATACATTCCTTTCTCGGTGTGTTTGTTGATTGCTGCTGCGTGTCTGCGCAAGGTGCTTTGAACATTCTTCTTGAAGTTCTCAGGATCATTCGCCATCATTTCGTTGGATTCCTCGAAAGACAATCCCACCGGATAATATCCTCCGGCCCAAGGGTTGTGCAAGGATGTTTGATCCGATCCTAAGTCGATATGTAAGTTGGCTGCATCGAACTTTTCCCATACATCAACAATGTTACCTAGGTATGCCAATGAAACCGCCTCTTTATTTTCCTGTGCTTCACGAACGCGTGTTACCAATTGGTCCAAATCTTCAATGATCTCGTGTACCCAACCTTGCTCGTGCCGAATTTTTGTAATCTTTGGATTGACCTCAGCACATACAGTCACACATCCGGCAATAGTTCCTGCTTTCGGTTGAGCGCCACTCATTCCGCCCAATCCTGAGGTGACAAATAGCGAACCTGCTGGCTCCTTTTTAATTTTTCGAAAGCCGTTAAGTACCGTGATGGTTGTTCCGTGTACAATTCCTTGTGGACCAATGTACATGTATGAACCAGCGGTCATTTGTCCGTATTGAGTTACGCCTAACGCATTAAATTTCTCCCAGTCGTCTGGCTTGGAATAATTTGGAATCATCATTCCATTGGTTACTACAACGCGCGGTGCATCCTTGTGGCTCGGGAATAATCCCATCGGGTGTCCGGAGTACATGACCAAAGTTTGCTCTTCCGTCATTTCAGCGAGGTACTTCATCGCTAATCGATATTGTATCCAATTTTGAAAAACGGCTCCGTTTCCTCCGTAGGTTATCAATTCGTGAGGATGTTGTGCCACGGCATAATCAAGATTGTTTTGGATCATCAACATGATCGCTTTTGCTTGATCGCACTTTCCCGGATATTCATCAATGGAGCGCGCATGCATTTTGTACTTTGGACGGTATCGAAGCATGTAAATACGACCGTAATCGTCTAGCTCCTGCATGAACTCAGGTGCCAATTGGGCGTGTTGTTCTTTTGGGAAATAACGAAGTGCGTTGCGCAGTGCCAACTTACGTTCTTCTTCCGTCAATATCTGTTTGCGCTTTGGCGCATGATTGATGCCTGTTTCTTGCTCAGGTGCTGCAGGAATTTCTGTTGGAATTCCCGCTAATATGTCATTTTGAAATTCTTGATTCGTCATTGCTTTCTATTTCGGTGTTTACTTCTTTTTTCAGAGGGAAGCAATACCTAAGGATAGCGGGTATTAGAGCGAAATTCAATCTTGGATAAATGCATGTTGCAAAGTTAGTAAGAATCAAATGCAACAAGAAATTTACTGCCTACTAAAGAGGCTCACCAAAGCTAAATCCAATGGAAAGTCCAATCATTGGAGTAGCTATCCGTTGACCTGCAAATTCATAGTATGGAATACCCGTTGTGCCGTCGCTCCAACTTGTAGCTCCCAAACGTAATTTAAACAACAAGCCTTTTGGGCCGTTGTAGCTCCAACCGGCATAATATCCAACTCCTACACCGTTGTATGCATCCTGTGATGTGACCCCTTTAAATTCGAGACCAAGTGAGATAAACGAATTTGCTACGCCGTATTGAAA
Source organism: bacterium (assembly GCA_024742305.1). Taxonomy (GTDB): domain Bacteria; phylum Bacteroidota; class Bacteroidia; order Flavobacteriales_D; family Crocinitomicaceae; genus UBA4466. The sequence goes on from JANSYQ010000005.1 coordinate 19,301, forward strand.
TGATGGGGAAACTCCGAAAAACTGAATTGGATAAGAATCAAACAAAAAGCTGGCGTCAATAATTTGAAGTCCTAAACCGGCAGAACCTGCAACACTAAAATATGTCTTCTCCTTCTTGGCAAAGTTCCTACCATAAGAAACGCCTATGAGTCCGCGATTCATATAACCGTGCTCAAAATTTACTTCATTTCTAGGGACATGAATTCCATCTTGTGCAGCAGAATGAAATGTAAGGCAAAGTAGCAGTCCGAATAGCAGTTGTTTCATTGTAACAATTTGATTACAAGGTACTAAATCTTTCTGCTATACAACTTGTAGAAAGTAAAAAGCCCCTGATCATCGAGCGGAGTCGAGATGCAGGGGCTTTTAAGATTATTATTCTCTAGTATACTATCGAATCACGTTGACGTGACCACTGTATTCGTATTTATCGTCGTTGAGAGCATCTGCGGCGCGTATGAACCACGTATAGGTTCCATCTTGTACTTCGCGACCGTTAACGCCATAGGTACCATCCCATCCAACTGAAATATCTTTTGATTCCCAAACAATTTCACCCCATCGGTTGTAAATGGTGAGGCTAAAATCTTGTAGGTCGATTCCTTCCATGTACACTTTCCAGTTCTGATTGAACTCATCTCCATCTGGCGTAAATGTATTCGGAGCATAAATCAAAATTTCAGGGAAGACGATCAATTCATAATCCATGGTATCCGAACAACCCAATTCTGATGTAGCGATCAACGTTATGTTGTACGATCCTGTTTGACCATCAGGGAACATCACTTGAACGTTGTTGTTCAACTGTGAAGTTGCCGGTGTTCCTTCTTCAAAGAACCATTGGTAGTCAACTGCTCCAACAGAGTAGTTTTGGAACAACACATTTGTATTGAACATCAACACTGGATTAGGAGAGTGCTTGAAGTTGGCCGTTGGTTGACCTTTCACATGCAATGCATCATCAAATGTCAAGGAATCGATACATCCTAAGTCAGTGGTGACGATCATTTGCATGTCATAGAATCCTTCCATCAGCGTATCCGTAACGATGGTATCCACGTTGAGGTACTGCATGTTTGGTTCTACCCACCAATATACGTACTCGCTCAAAGCCGGATCTGTTGTGTTCACAATAGTAAATACTGCTGGTTCACACTGTTCCGGATCTAGAACTTCATATTCAGGAACCGGCAAAGGTGCCACGTACACTTGCGTAGTAGTTGTCCATGGTGTTGTTTCACAGCCATCATTCACCGTTACCGAATAGGTTGTCGTTTGCGGTGGATTCACTGAAATTTGATGGTTATCAGGCCCCGTTTGCGTATCCGTTGTACTCCATGTAAACGTATACGGTTGACCAATTCCACCTGAACAGTTCGCCCAAATGTCTGTTGGGTACCCCGGGCAAATAGTATCAAAAGGAGAAATATTTCCTGATAACGGTGGGTGCAAGTTTACATTGATGTCCTCTGTCGCAGATACACATCCGTAGACATTCTCTACATAAACTGTGTAGTTGGACGGCGATACTGGGTTTACTTGCTGCGATGAATCGTTACTTGCTGTGTGTCCCCAGTAGTACGTGTACGGACCTCCGCCACCGCCAGTACCTTCTGCTACTAACGTTGCTGTTCCGTTCTCACACACGATTGTGTCATTACTTACAAGCACTTCAGGAGTTGGAAGTATGGTGATATCAAACGTATCAGGAGTACCTGTACAAAACGCCGTCGATGGTGTCACAATAATTGTTGAAGTTTCTACAACCCCAATTGCGTTTCCGGTCCAAGCGGCAATATCTCCTGCTCCAGGATTACCAAGTCCTGTTGTTGTATTAGAATTCGTCCAGTTATAATCTGTATTCGCAACGGATCCAGTGAACGTTACTGTAGTTGTTAAATCTCCATGACAAACCGTTTGGTCAGGACTTGGATCTACCGTAGGCACTGGATTTATTACAACAATTGTTTCTGCAGTATCGGCACTTGGACAACTGCTATCTGTTAAGATCAATTGGTAAGTTCCGGCCATTGCTAGCGTTGAGTTAGGAATTACTGGGTTTTGAACGTTTGATGTAAACCCGTTCGGCCCAGTCCAATTGTACTGATAGGTTGGAACCCCTCCAGGACCTTGTAATTGAATATCTTCTCCTTCACAGTATGGCCCTGTGTTGGCAGCCGTTGCTTGAATTCCTCCTACGTAGGTAATGGTAATAAATCCGTTTCCACTATTACTCGCTGGGTTACAATTGGCACCCGCTGGTACAAAGCTGGAACCACCGCCACCGCCACCGCCACCATTGGCGAAGTGACAGCAGTTATCGGATCCTCCACCTCCACCGCCGAAGTAGCCACCGCCACCTCCGCCGCCGGATGCGAAATCATAATAACCTCCATTACCTCCTTGAAATGCGCTTCCTGGGAAACCTTGCTGTCCGCCGCCCCAAGGGGGACCGCCAGCACCTCCAGCAACCTGAGTACCTCCTCCTCCACCAGTTCCGGTGTAGATGGAACCTGGACCTTGAACTCCATTGGCACATCCTCCGCCACCGCCACCGGCAGCAGATGGGTCTCCTCCTGCGGCACCACCTCCGGCACCTGCAAGAACTAAAAGGGTTCCACCCAATTCAATGGCAGAGTAACCTCCACCACCTCCTGAGCCGGAAGATCCTCCAACACCAGCCCAACCTTGTCCTCCTCCGGGCCAACCCGCATTAGGAACTCCTCCTTGACCACCAACGGTCAAATCGAATGTTTGTCCAGGTGTAACAGGAATTGTAGCCGTAATGGTTGCTCCGTTTCCGCCAAAGGCGTTATTACCTCCACCGGTACCAACGCCACCACCTTGTCCACCAGCAACAGTTACGGTGATACTAGTAACACAGACAGGCACGGTCCATTGCTGAACGCCTCCGGTAAAGTTGAATGTTTCTGTTGTTTGACCAAACGCACCAGTAAGTGCGAATGTCGCAATGTAAAAACAAATAGATTGTAAGCTGAATAATTTCGCCTTCATAATTCTCAAGTAGTTCTTCGAGTAAGTTAGTTGTAAAAGGTAGTTAAACTCAAATTCACTACATAGACGCAAGTTACTTTGAAGAGTTGCGCAGTCACAAAAAAATAGTACGAAAAACTACTTTATTATTGGTTTCTTATCTTGTTTGTGAATTTTATAACAAAATACGACAAGAATCAGCGGCAACTACTACAAGTATCTGAAACGTTTTCCAGGGTAAACGGCTGTTTTCCCGAGTTCTTCTTCAATTCGAAGGAGTTGGTTGTACTTTGCCATTCTATCACTGCGGGAAGCCGAACCGGTTTTGATTTGACCACAATTCAATGCAACTGCCAAATCTGCGATGGTATTATCTTCTGTTTCACCTGAACGATGACTCATCACAGATGTATACCCATTTCTTGTTGCCATTTGCACCGCTTCAATTGTTTCGGTGAGCGTTCCAATTTGATTCACTTTGACCAAAATGGAGTTCGCAATACCTTCTTCAATTCCACGAGACAGACGTTTGGTGTTTGTAACAAATAGGTCATCACCTACCAACTGTACTTTGTTGCCTAGTGCTTCCGTAGCCAATTTCCATCCGTCCCAGTCATCTTCTGCCAAACCGTCTTCTATGGATACGATTGGGTACTTAGAGCACCAATCTTTCCAAAAGTCAACCATCTCTGCGGAGCTCATTTCAGCTCCCGTAGATTCAAAAATGTACTTTCCTTTCTCTTCGTTGTAGAATTCTGAAGAAGCCGCATCCAATGCGATATACACATCTTCTCCCGGTTTGAAGCCAGCTTTCTCAATAGCTTGCATCACCACTTGAATGGCCTCTTCATTCGAGCCAAGGCTTGGAGCAAATCCTCCCTCATCACCAACATTTGTCGACATGCCCTGCTCTTTCAATACAGATTTCAAATGATGGAAAATCTCAGTTCCCCACTGCAATCCTTGTGAGAATGAGTCGGCACCGAAAGGCATTACCATGAATTCTTGAATATCAATTTTGTTGTCGGCATGAGAACCTCCATTCAAAATATTCATCATCGGAACGGGCATAGTAACCGCACCAACTCCACCAACATATTGGTAGAGGCTCAATCCTGTTTCATCCGCAGCTGCTTTTGCACATGCCAAAGATGTCCCCAAAATTGCATTGGCACCCAAGTTGGATTTGTTCTCGGTTCCATCAAGCTCCAATAACTTCGCATCAATTGCTTTCTGATCGCAAACATCGAACCCTTTCAATGCCTCGTCGATAATGCTGTTTACATTTGCTACGGCTTTCAGCACGCCTTTTCCGAGGTACGAAGCTGGATCACCATCACGTAGCTCAACTGCCTCATGAATACCGGTAGAGGCTCCTGAGGGAACAGCTGCTCTTCCAAAAGCTCCTGAAGTAGTAATTACGTCAACTTCTACGGTTGGATTTCCTCTCGAATCCAAAACTTGACGACCAACAATTTTTGCGATGTAACTCATATCAAATGCTTATTTATTCTTCTTCATGTTATCAACGAACTGATCGAAGAGGTAACGCGAATCGTGCGGACCTGCCGATGCTTCCGGGTGGTATTGTACCGAGAAGATATCCTTCCCTTTCAACTCAATTCCCGCTACAGTATCGTCATTCAAGTGGATGTGCGTCACATCAATGTTCGCATTGGCCTCAGCGCTTGCTTTTGAAATAACGAACCCATGGTTTTGAGAGGTAATCTCGCCTTTCCCTGTTTTTAGGTTTTTAATTGGATGGTTGATTCCGCGATGTCCGTTGAACATTTTTTCTGTTTCCAACCCTTGGCTCAACCCTAAAATTTGATGTCCTAAACAAATTCCAAAAACAGGCTTGTTCAATTCAACAATGGATTTAACCAAATCAATCGAGTTTGGCATCGCTGAAGGATCGCCAGGACCGTTCGAGAGCATGTAGCCGTCCGGTTCAAACGCATTGACTTCTTCCAATGTAGCATTTAAAGGAAATACTTTAACATGACAACCACGGTCCACCAAACAACGAACGATATTGCGCTTTACGCCGAAGTCTAATAGTGCCACCTTCAACTCAGGGTTGTTCGGCTTCACTTCGTACGCTTCGGTTGTTGCAACTTTGGAGGACAACTCCAATCCTTCCATGGATGGCACCTCTTTCAATTGCGCTTTCAGCGAATCAATGTCTATATTTTCAGAAGAAATAATGCAGTTCATTGCTCCTTTGTTTCGGATATGGCGAACGAGTGCCCGCGTATCGACATCGGAGATGCCTACCTTATTATAGTCTTCCATGTATTCTTGCAGAGACTTCATTGCTGAAGGTCGAGAATAACCGTCGGAGAATTTTTTGATTACCATTCCTGCGACTTTAATTCCATCTGATTCAACTTCGTCCTCGTGAACACCGTAGTTTCCGATATGAGCAGTATTCATAACCAAAATTTGACCAAAGTAGGAAGGGTCCGTAAACACTTCTTGATACCCTGTCATTCCTGTATTGAAGGCAATTTCTCCAGTAGTGGTTCCAATTTTACCGATGGCTACTCCGTCAAAAACGGTTCCGTCTTCTAGAACGAGAACGGCATCTTTTTTCTCCTGCATGCTGAAAATTTTTGACAAAGTTAGGGAATCGTTCGCAACCTAAAACGATTTTAAACAGATAGATATTCACGGTTGTTAATAATTCCTTGACATTGATACTAAATGTTTCCTTGAAATCGCAAAATTACTTGAGTTAGGTTCTTCAAAAATTCAAAGATTCGCAGGGAGAATTATGGATAATTTGTTCTTATCGACCTTTTAGAATTAAAATCAACATGCAGTGATTTACTCTTTTTCTGTATTGAAAATGATTTTTTTATCTAGATCGCCTAAAACCTTGACACAAATTGCACTTTTCTGACATTAATTGCACTGCGTGCGAAATGTGTTAATGCCCCGTGCAATTTGTTCAAATCCAGCCGAAAGAAGAATGGCATCTTTGTGATGTCAATGACACAAGCGAAGTCGGAGACGCTACATTAAAAATCATTAATCATTAACTCGCTTAAAATTAATTAACATGAAAAACCTTAAACTTTTACTAATCGCCCTTGTCGCACCAATGACACTATTTGCACAACAAGGAATCAATTATCAAGCTGTAGTTCGCGATGGCGGAGGAGCCATTGTTGCCAACCAAGCTGTTGCTGTTGAGTTTAGCATTCGTGAAACATCAGCAAACGGAAACATCGTGTATACGGAAACACACGACCCTAACACAAACGATTACGGTTTGATCAATGTTGTGATCGGACAAGGTAACGTTCAATCAGGTGTTTTTGCCGACATCGATTGGGGTGGAGACATTCACTTCTTGGACATCACTATTGATGGAAACAACTTAGGATCTGTTGAATTTCAAGCGGTTCCTTACTCATACCATGCAAATGCTATGACGAACGTCACTCCAAACACTGCAGCGGCAGACGTTCACATTGAAGCTGATGACGATTTCGCAACAATGATGATCAATCCAACTTCGGCAACTTCGAATGACAGTTCTGCTATTCTATTCGGAGAAGGTACAAACACTGGAAACGGAATGGCTATTACTTACAATGGCGTTGACAACGTGTTGAAAGTATCCGGAAGCACGAACGTAAACTCTTACATAGGGCCATATCTTTCTATTAGTCGTGATCAAGGAACAGCTACCTTCTCTAACGGAGTTGAAGTTGTAGAGACGACAGAAACACCAGCACCGAATACAGTTTACGGAAACTCCGGACCTTTGGCTTACGGTTACTTCAGTGGAACGAACATCACAACTGATTTTGGCGTGGCGTCTATCGCAAGCCCAGGAGTTGGTGAGTTCACCGTTGTTCTTGATAACGCTTGGTTAGGAAGTCCTGTGGTAGTAGCAACTTCTTTGAACAACTCAGCAGATACTGAGCACATCACGTACAGTACGACAGGAAGTAACACAATCAACATTCGTATTGTTGATGAGAACAACAACCCTGTAACTTCGAACTTCTCACTAGTGGTATACGGTAACGCACAATAATCAGAAGAGCCATGAAAAAGTTATTATTTACCATTTTTCTTGGAGCTACAACTTTAGGAAATGCACAAACTGCAGATTTATATCTGATCGGTTCTCTAGGAGGAGAGTTCTCTAACGCGAGTATCGATGTAAACTTCTCGGCCGGTGAGGCAGTAATTCAAACCATGAGCGACGCAAACGTGATTGTCACTCAAGGATTCCATCAGCCCACTTCGGAATTGAATTCCATTTTTGAAATCAGTAAAGCCGATGAATTGAAATTGTATCCTAACCCCGTTCAAAGTGAGTTGAACATCGAGTACAACTCAAATGGGGGTGGAGAAGCAACTGTTCAAATCTTTGACGCATTTGGTCGACTTGTGTTAAGCGACCAAATAAATGTCGGGAACAACAGTGAGGTAACACTAAAGGTTGACGCGTATTCATTTGAACCTGGACAATATCAAGTAGTAATACTTAGTGACACAGGCGAAACCGCTCGATCGAAGTTTATTAAGCTTTAGTTTTAGACATCCAATGATTAATGGCCCCCGAAAGGGGGTCATTTTCTTTTGGTACCTACTAAGATACACTCAATTACATTAAACTCACCACGAAGGCAAAGAGGACACCAAGGAATAGGAACCACACCCTTCAACTGGGACACAAGATTATGACTTTGTCATATTCCTTTACGTACTTGATAAAGATATGCACAGCAATACTTGCCTCTTTTGCGACTTTGCGGTTAATTATTTACCGTGGGCTTCGTTCACTCGTACAAATTAAAAGTCGCATCATTAATGCAACACGTTTACTTGCGTTGTTTTCATTCCTTCCACGAACAAGTAGTACGTTCCATTACTCAAGCTGCTAATATTCAAAGTAGTGGTTGCCTCAGAAATTGGGAAAGACATCACCTTTTGACCTAAACTGTTGCAAATAAATGCTTCTGAATCCATAGGGGCATCCGCTACGATAATAAGTTCAGAATTCGCCGGGTTTGGATATACGCCCAATTCTCCTAATGCTACTTCATCAATTCCTGCAAAACCAGCACAATTGTATGGAACTGGATAGTTTCCTTCGATTGGCTCAATGTTTCCATTAAATGTTTTTCCTGTAAATCCGAAGAAGTCTTTGTGGTACTTCAATGCGCGGAAAACTGGGTTTCCAGTTCCTAATGCAAAAGGTTGCAAAGAATCTCCTTGATTTAGAATTGCTCCCTGCACGATAGGGCTGTAATATTCCCAAACGATGTCCTTGTTAGCATCAATCTCGAACAATCGACCGTAGGCACCGTCGCAAATCAAAGTGTTTCCGTTGTAAATAGCTTGTGCACCTGAAATATATCCGCTGTAAAACTCTGTTCCATGAGAAAGAACATTGGTAGTATCCAAATACTCCCAGTAAGGTGCTTGTGGTTCAAACGCCGTTCCGGCAGTGTAATCGTATTTATTGGTTTGATCGTTCCATGGGAGATCCAACTTAACCACATTTGACCAGTTATCTGCACCGGGACGCTGCCAACCATTGTTAAACACCAACATTTTGTTCGGACCTTCTAGGCTGTCGGGAATCCATTGAACGTCGTGTGCCCCAAATAACTGACAATCTGCGCTGATCCCATGATCATAAGCGACAGGATTTCCCCAACGGTACAAAATATCGCCTCCCATTCCCGAGTTACCTCCGGTATGACCCGCTGCTTCTTGTGTAGTCGTGCTATGATCCACAATATAAAATTCACCTGTATGTCGGCTGTTCATCACGATTTGATCCAACTCGGCATTGTAAGCTATCGTATTTGCATGAATCCAATCATCCAATCCTGGCGTGCTGATAAGACCGTGATAATTGATATCCATTAACTCTGGATGATCCACGACCACTCCGTAATTGTTCTTTGTAGAGTCAAGATCTTGAACGATGTGGTCCCATAACCACCATTCCCAAACAATTTGATCGGTATTCGGATCCACTTCGATAATGTGCTCGCTCCAAATTACACTGTCCGTTAAGAAGTTGGGATCTCTTCCCGAATCGATACAGTCGTTGTAATCGTGTAGGTCCCACGCTAAAATTAAAACATTCCCGTTTGGTAGAATCTCCACATCATGATGTGCGCGAACCATATCATTGAAGTATTCATACTGCCAAAGCACGTTTCCATCCCAATCTACTAATTGGACGTATTGACCACCGCCACCACCAGTAATTACTGTCGGGGGCAATGGATTCTCGCGTGCAGTTTTTAAAAGGGTACCATCTTCCAATAGTTCTACCGTATTCCCTCCAAGATTGGTTCCTGTATACCAATGGTGCACCAATTCACCACAGTTGTTTATTAGGTAAACATCAGGATTCAGTAGTGGCATAAATAAGGTATATCCATCCGATACTCCGTGATAAGCTTTATTCAAACCTAGCTGAACCAGTGTTTGAGAGTATAAATTAGAGGAAATAGTCGTTACTAACGTGAGAAGTAGAATTCGTAGCATGTAATATTTGTTTTGTTTGATAATAGGAACGGAAAAGAACAAAAAAGGTTGAGGAAATTCACAAAAAAAAGGGACACTTTTCGAGTGTCCCTTTTTGTACTAGAGGTTATCTTATTTATCCTCAGTTTTTTCTGCGTCGTCATCAGAAGATTCGTCAGTAGATTCCGCTTTTGGAGCTTCTTCCGCTTTCGCTTCGGCAGCCGGTGCTTCCTCTGCTGGTGCCTCTTCTGCTGGAGCTTCCACCTTAGCTTCTTCAGCTGGAGCTTCCGCTTCAGTTGCAGTATCTTCTGTAGTTTCGGTTACTTCAGTAGCTTCACCAGCTGCTTGTGCACCTCCACCACCGCCACCGCGACGTGAACGACGTGTTGTTTTCTTCTTCCCTTCGTTGCTGTACAACTCGTTGAAGTCAACCAATTCGATCATACACATTTCAGCGTTGTCACCCAAACGGTACCCTGTACGGATAATACGAGTATATCCTCCCGGACGATCTGCTACCTTTGGTGCCACTTCGCGGAACAACTCTGCAACGGCTTCTTTATTTTGCAAGTACCCGAATACAGTACGACGAGAGTGTGTCGTATCGTTCTTTGATTTTGTGATCAATGGCTCAACGTACCCACGCAATGCTTTTGCTTTCGCAACAGTTGTGTTAATTCGCTTGTGTTCAATCAATGAACAAGCCATGTTTGACAGCATTGCTTTTCTGTGTGCTGTTTTTCTTCCTAAGTGGTTGAATTTTTTACCGTGTCTCATAACTTAAATTTCGTAAGTAACGGTTAACTGAACTTTGTTGTGTGTATCGCGACAGCTCAGTCACCTATTACGCCATTTTTAATTTTAATGCTCCTTCGCTGAAGCTTCAGCGAAAGCGTTGCGATACTTATTCTTTGTCTAATTTGTATTTAGAAACATTCATTCCGAAAGAAAGACCTTTGTTGTCTACCAAGTCTTCCAACTCAGTCAAGGACTTCTTACCGAAGTTACGGAACTTCAATAGGTCGTTCTTGTTGTACGACACCAAATCTCCTAGCGTTTCTACGTGTGCTGCTTTCAAACAGTTCAAGGCACGTACGGAAAGATCCATATCTACCAATTTCGTTTTCAACAACTGACGCATGTGCAATGAAGTTTCATCGAATTCTTCTGTCTCCGCTTTTACTTCGCTGTCCAAAGTGATGCGCTCATCAGAGAACAACATGAAGTGGTGGATCAAGATTTTTGCGGCTTCTTTCAAAGCATCTTTCGGGTGGATAGAACCATCCGTTGTGATGTTGAATACCAATTTTTCGTAATCTGTCTTTTGCTCTACACGGAAGTTTTCAATTGCGTATTGTACGTTCTTGATTGGTGTAAAGATAGAGTCAACGAAAATGGTTCCGAAAGGAGCGTTTGCATCTTTGTTTTCTTCTGCCGGGTAGTATCCACGACCTTTAATGATCGTCAATTCCATTTCCAACTTAACTGAAGGCTCCATGTTACAGATCACCAACTCTGGGTTCAATACTTGGAACCCTGAAGTGAATTTACCAATATCACCAGCAGTCAATTTGTCTTGACCAGCGATAGAAACCACTACAGTTTCTGAGTCAGTCCCTTCAATTTGTTGTTTGAAACGTACTTGTTTCAAGTTCAAGATGATTTCTGTCACGTCTTCTACGATTCCTTTGATCGTTGAGAATTCGTGATCAGCACCTTCGATGCGAACTGAGGAGATTGCGAAACCTTCCAATGAAGACAAAAGGATACGACGCAATGCGTTTCCGATTGTGATACCATAACCTGGTTCTAAAGGACGAAATTCAAACTGTCCTTCGTGTTCATCGGACTGGATCATAATTACCTTGTCCGGCTTTTGAAAATCTAAAATTGCCATGTGTTTTTCTTCTTTTTAATTGTTTCCCGGTTGCGCGGTTTGAAAGATTGAAGAAGGTCAATCAAACCCTTTGGCCGAAATCCAATGTGTTTATATGATTACTTAGAGTACAATTCGACGATAAGCTGCTCTTTGATGTTCTCTGGGATCATCTCACGAGTTGGTACGCTTACCACTTTTCCTTCCATTTGTGATGGGTTCCACTCCAACCAATCGAATGATTGTGTATTCGCTGTCAAAGAGTTTGAAATTGCTTCCAAAGATTTTGACTTCTCACGAACTCCAATCACATCTCCTGTTTTGGTAGTGTATGAAGGAATGTTTACTACTTCTCCGTTCACAGTGATGTGTTTGTGAGACACCAACTGACGTGCACCACGACGCGTTGGAGCAATTCCCAAACGGAATACTGTGTTATCCAAACGTGCTTCACACAATTGCAACAAGTTTTCACCGGTAATTCCTTTCATTCGAGACGCTTTTTCGAACAAGTTCGAGAATTGACGCTCAAGGATACCGTAAGTGTACTTCGCTTTTTGCTTCTCACCCAACTGGATTGCATATTCTGATTGCTTACCGCGACGTTTGTTTGGACCGTGTTGTCCTGGACCGTAGCTTCTTCTATCCAACGCTTTGTCTGGTCCAAAGATTGGATCTTTGAAACGACGTGCGATTTTTGATTTTGGACCTGTATATCTTGCCATTTTTATTTGTGTTTGAGGGAGATCATGAATTAAGGCTTATCCTCCGATGAACTTGAGTCCCTCTGATTAAAAAATTCTAAATTGAAAATTGAAGGATTCAAAAATTCTAGAATACCGGAATCTTCAAATCCTCGAATCTCTGTTATACGCGACGACGTTTTGGTGGACGGCATCCGTTGTGTGGAAGTGGAGTAACGTCAATGATTTCTGTTACTTCGATTCCTGCGTTGTGCAAAGAACGGATAGCTGACTCACGACCGTTTCCTGGCCCTTTAACGTAAACTTTTACTTTACGAAGACCTGCATCGTGTGCTTCTTTCGCTGCATCCTCAGCTGCTACTTGTGCTGCGTAAGGTGTGTTCTTTTTAGACCCACGGAATCCCATTTTTCCCGCAGAAGACCAAGAGATTACTTGACCTGAATTATTCGTCAAAGAGATAATTACATTGTTGAAAGTCGCTTGGATGTGTGCTTGTCCAAGTCCATCAACTTTGACGTTCTTTTTCTTTTTTTGTGTCTTTGCCATTTTATTAGCTTTTTGCTTTTACTGTCATCTCGACAGGCTTGATGTCCGTAAAAGCGTTAATGTTTATTGCTTTCAGTTGAATAGGAGACTTACTCCTGCTCTGCCTCTTCTACCTTGGGGACGATTATTACAGATTTGAAAATTATCTGAGGACCGTCTAACCGCAACGCCGAAGAACCTGATTTGAAACAACGCGAACGTCGATTCTCATCAGTAGCATCACTACTTCTTCTTATTCGCAACCGTTTTTCTTCTTCCTTTTCTTGTACGAGAGTTGTTCTTAGTACGTTGTCCGCGTAATGGCAATCCTGCTCTGTGGCGAATTCCACGCTGACATCCGATGTCCATCAATCGCTTGATGTTCAATTGTACTTCTGAACGCAATGCACCTTCAACTTTGATACTGCTAATTGCTTCTCGGATTGCTGACATTTGATCATCAGTCCAATCTTGAACTTTGATGTTCTCATCAACTCCTGCAGTAGTCAATACTTTTGAAGCTGTGCTTCTTCCGATTCCGTAGATGTACGTCAATCCGATTACACCTCGTTTGTTTTTTGGTAGGTCAATTCCTGCTATACGTGCCATAATTTCTTTGAATTATGAATTATGAATGTTGAATTATGAATTGAGTTTCCTCACTCACATTCCGCACTCACAACTCAAGTTTACCCTTGTCTTTGTTTAAACTTTGGGTTCTTCTTGTTGATCACGTAAACCCTTCCTTTTCTCTTTACGATCTTACAGTCTGCAGATCGCTTTTTTACTGATGCTCTTACTTTCATCTTTTTTGTATTAATCCGTTTTCAGATCTTGGGAGTTAAGATCTAATCTTCCAAAACATTTGTTTCTCAACTTGATCATGCTTCCCCACTAAAAACATCTATTTCAAATTCAATTATTCTAAAATTGGAGGATTCTAATGTTTGAATTTCTTAATCCTCCAATTTTTGAATTTTTACTTGTATCTAAATGTAATTCGTCCTTTTGTCAAATCGTACGGCGACATCTCTACTTTCACTTTGTCTCCTGGCAGAATCTTAATGTAGTACATTCTCATCTTTCCAGAAATGTGAGCTGTGATCACGTGACCGTTTTCCAATTCTACGCGGAACATTGCATTTGATAATGCTTCAATAATGACTCCGTCTTGTTCTATGGATGCTTGTTTCGCCATACCTTAAAATCCTGACATTTCGTTTTGCGTTCTTCTTCCTTTCACGCGTGTTCCTTCCATCAAGCCGTCCATTTGACGATTCAATAGGTACGATTCAATTTGTTGCAATGTATCGAGTACTACCCCAACCATAATCAACAATGAAGTTCCTCCAAAGAACATGGCAAACGAAGCGTTGACACCAGCCATACTTGCAAATGCAGGAATAATTGCGATGAACGCCAAGAACAATGATCCTGGGAACGTAATGCGTGAAACTAACGTATCAATGTAGCTGGCAGTTTCCTCCCCTGGACGAACCCCTGGGATAAATCCACCGCTTTTCTTCAAGTCGTCCGCGATTTTACGCGGATTGATCATGATAGCCGTGTAGAAATACGTAAATACAACAATTAGGATAAACATGATGGCATTGTACCCGAATCCGAAGATGTCTCCGAAAACGCGTGATGCCCATCCGCTTGCATCCTGACTGGAGAAGATCATCACGGGAACTGTCATAATCGCCTGCGCGAAGATGATTGGCATTACCCCTGATGCATTCACTTTAATTGGAAGGTAGCTACGCGCACCCTGATTCCCAACGTTACGTGAACCTACAACGCGTTTGGCTGTCTCCAATGGAATTTTTCGTACCCCTTGAACAATGAGTATTGTACCGAGTACCACGACCATAAACGCGAATACTTCCAATACGATTTTAATCAAGTTTTCTGATTCCAATCCGATCTCTGCCATAAATGCTTGTGGCAATCGAGCGAGGATACCCACAGTAATCAAGAGGGAAATACCATTTCCAACTCCTTTGTCTGTGATGCGCTCACCCAACCAAACAGCGAACATTGCTCCTGCAACCAATAGTCCAATCGCAGCGATCCACATAAAGGATCCTGTTCCATGATCAAAGGCTGATTGCATTCCGTTTCCAATATTTGCCTGCTTGCTTGTTGCGTACAAAGAGATGTACGTTGGCGCTTGTGCAGCACAAATAATGATCGTTAGAAGTCGCGTGTAATTGTTGATACGTTTTCTACCGGATTCTCCTTCTTGCTGTAGCTTCTGCACGGCTGGTACTGCCATACCCAACAACTGCATAATAATGGATGCAGAAATGTAAGGCATAATACCCAAAGCCATAATGGAAACGTTGGTGAAACTACCTCCTGTAAATAGGGAAAGTAGGTCTTCCAACATGTTTGTGTTTCCACCACTTGCATTGTTAGCAGCCTGAAGAACAGTATAATCAACACCAGGAAGGATGATGAAGGAACCAATTCTGTAAATCAGAATAATGAAAAGCGTCAATAGAATACGCTTACGTAGTTCTTCTACCTTCCAGATGTTTTGTAGATTTTGAATAAACTTTTTCATCGGTAAAAAATGTTGGCAAATTTAATTAGATTTCTGAACAATTCCCACCTTGTCCTTCGATTGCTGCTTTTGCAGAAGCCGAGAATTTGTGAGCTGTTACATCAATCTTAGCTGTCAATTCACCTCTACCAAGAATTTTCACCAATTCGTTTTTCGAACACAACCCGTTCTCTTGCAATACAGTAGGATTGATTTCCTTCACTTTTTTGCGGTCGATAAGGTTTTGAATGATATCAAGGTTGATTGCCTTGTACTCAACACGGTTAATATTTTTGAAACCGAATTTAGGTACGCGACGCTGAAGTGGCATCTGACCTCCTTCAAATCCAACTTTCTTTGAATATCCAGATCTTGATTTTGCTCCTTTGTGTCCACGTGTTGAAGTACCGCCACGCCCAGATCCCTGACCACGTGCGATGCGCTTTCTATTCTTCGTAGAACCCTTCGCCGGAGTTAAATTATGTAAATTCATTTTTAGTGCTTTTTGTGCTTTTCTGAGAATGGATCTCAGTTTAAGCGGTTTGATTTTTACTCAACAACCTCGATAAGGTGTTGAACTTTGTTAATCATTCCACGGATTTGCGGAGTCTCCTCGTGTTCTACCACTTGGTTCAATTTGCTAAATCCTAATGCTTTAATCGTTGCTTTTTGTCTTGCTGTACGATTAATAGCGCTTCTTACTTGCTTAATTTTGATTTTCGCCATGATTGCCTTTATTAACCGTTAAACACTTTCTCAAGTGAAACCCCACGCTGACGAGCTACATCGTTTGCATCGCGCATTTGCGACAATGCATCGATAGTTGCTTTTACAACGTTGTGTGGGTTAGATGAACCTTGAGATTTTGCCAAGACATTGTGTACACCAACGCTTTCCAATACAGCACGCATCGCACCACCGGCGATTACTCCTGTACCTTCTGCAGCTGGGCGCAACAACACTCGAGCACCACTGTATTTTCCTTTCTGAATGTGAGGAACAGTTCCGTGAAGGATTGGAACGCGAATCAAATTCTTCTTCGCATCGTCAATTCCTTTCGCGATTGCTTCTGTTACCTCTTTTGCTTTACCAAGACCGTGTCCTACGATACCGTTTTCATCACCGACAACTACGATAGCAGAGAAACTGAACGTACGTCCACCTTTCGTAACTTTCGTTACACGGTTCACGGCAACAAGCTTGTCTTTAAGCTCGATATCTGCAGATTTTACTCTGTTTGCTTCTTTTGCCATTTCCTCTTAAAATTTTAGTCCGCCTTCTCTTGCTGAGTCAGCCAATGATTTAACTCTACCGTGGTACAAGTATCCGTTACGATCGAATACTACTGATGTGATCCCGGCTTTTACTGCTTTTTCTGCTACCTCTTTACCTACTACTGCAGCAACTTCAGTTTTGTTTCCTTTTGCTGCTTTGTTATTGTAAGATCCAGCTGAAACCAATGTTTTTCCAGTTGTATCATCAATAATTTGTGCGTAGATCTGTTTGTTGCTTCGGAAAACAGACAAACGAGGCATCTCTGCAGTACCAGAAATGTTCTTTCTGATTCTTCTTTTGATTTTTGCTCTTCGAGCGTTCTTGTCAAATGCCATAACTTAATTAATGTATCTTGTTATTACTTCGCTGCTGCTTTACCAGCTTTTCTTCTTAATTCTTCACCTACGTATTTAACACCTTTTCCTTTGTATGGTTCAGGCTTGCGGAGGGAACGAATTTTGGCAGCGACTTGTCCTACTAGTTGTTTGTCGTGCGACTCCAATGTTACAATTGGCGCCTTACCTTTTTCAGACACTGTTGATACCTTAATTTCTTTAGGAAGCTCGATGATAAATGGGTGAGAGTAACCTAGAGACAACTCAAGTTGTTGACCTTGAGCGTTCGCACGGTATCCTACTCCAATTACTTCAAGTTCCTTTTTGAACCCTTCCGAAACGCCTGTGATCATATTTTGAACCAAAGCGCGGTATAAACCATGCTTAGCTCGGTGATCCGGTGCGTCTGATTCGCGGGTGAAAGAGATGGTTCCATCTTCGATAGACATTGTTACACAAGAATCCATTTCCTGTGTCAACTCGCCTTTAGAACCCTTAACCGTAACTACGTTACCGTCAACTTTCACTTCTACTCCACTCGGGATTGTTACTGGGGATTTACCTATCCTTGACATTCTACTTAATTTATGCTTTCGCCGACAGAATCGACAAATGCGTTAAAATATTAATATACGTAAGCGAGAACCTCTCCTCCTACGTTTTCTTTCTGTGCTTGTTTACCTGTTAGTACACCTTTCGATGTAGAAACAATAGCAATTCCTAAACCGTTCAAAACGCGCGGCATTTCTGTTGCGCTGCTGTACTTACGAAGTCCCGGACGAGAAGCACGTTGCAATTTTGTGATTGCCGGCACTTTCGTTGAGTTGTTGTACTTCAAAGCGATTTTGATGATTCCTTGCTTGTTGTCCTCTTCGAATTTGAAGTTAGTGATGTACCCTTGGTCAAACAAGATTTCTGTCATTGCTCGTTTCACTTTCGAACCTGGGATTTCCACTACCTTCTTACGTGCCGCGCTTGCGTTACGAATTCGCGTAAGGTAATCTGCGATTGGATCTGTATTCATATTTGTTATTTGCGGAAACGGTTTTCGGTGTTTGTTTTTCCGAACCTGAATCCAGTTAATACTTGTTTTTCGGCTCATCTCGCATTTGCTTGATGATAGCCTTTGACCTTTTGACTGCTTGACTTTTAGACGATTCGAAGGGTCGAAAAGTCAAATAGTCAGGCTGTCAAGCCGTCATTTTGGGAGGGCAAAGATATAAAGACAAAAGATGATAGCCTAATTGACCGTCATCTTTTATCTAATTTCTAATTGCTCTCTTGTTTACCAGCTTGCCTTTTTGACACCTGGGATCTTTCCGTCAAGGGCCATTTCACGGAATGTAACACGTGAAATTCCGAACTGACGCATGTACCCGCGAGGACGTCCAGTCAAACCGCAACGGTTGTGTACGCGAACTTTTGATGAGTTAGCTGGAAGCTTCTGCAATTTGATCATTGCTTCTTGCTTCTTCTCCCACATCTCGTCAGAGTCATCTTGAGATTTCAAGATTTTCGTTAACTCTGCGCGTTTTTCCGCGTAGCGAGCTGCTAGTCTTTCTCTTTTGCGCTCACGCGCTTTCATTGATTCTTTTGCCATCTCTTTTTACTTTTTCATGAATGGGAATCCGAAGGCATCAAGCAATGCTTTTCCTTCTTCATCGTTTTCCGCTGTAGTAACGAAAGTGATGTCCATACCCATGATACGGTTAACTTTATCAATATCAATTTCCGGGAAGATGATGTGTTCCTTCACCCCCATGTTGAAGTTTCCTCTTCCGTCGAATCCTTTTGGATTTACTCCACGGAAATCTCGTGTACGAGGCAATGCAACTGCAAGCAAACGATCAAGGAAATCATACATGTTATCTCCTCGCAATGTTACTTTGGTTCCAATCGGCATTCCTTTACGCAACTTAAAGTTGGAAACGTCTTTTTTGGAAATTGTTGCTACAGCGCGTTGTCCAGCAATACGAGAAAGATCTTCCACTGCTGTGTCAACCAATTTCTTATCTGCTACAGCATCACCGATACCTTGGCTGATAACAATCTTTGTAAGTTTCGGCACCTGCATTACAGATTTGTAACCGAACTTTTCAGTAAGGGCAGGAATGATACTTGCCTTATACTGTTCTCGAAGTCTTGGTGTGTAACTCATTACTTAATCTCCTCTCCTGTTTTCTTAGAATAACGTACTGATTTTCCGTTCTTGTCTTTTTTACGGCCGATGCGTGATGCTTCGCCTTTTACGACAATCATAAGGTTAGAAACGTGTACTCCAGCTTCTTTTTCCACGATTCCTCCTTGCGGATCTTGCGCACTTGGTTTTTGGTGTTTCTTAACGATGTTTACACCTTCAACAGTTGCACGCATGCTTTTCTTATCGATCGAAAGTACTTTTCCTTCCTGACCGTTGGACTCTCCAGTAATAACTTTTACTGTGTCCCCTACTTTAATGTGTAATTTCTGTGACATGACTTCCATTATTTTAAAGTACCTCAGGAGCAAGTGATACTACTTTCATGTAGTCTGCATCACGAAGCTCACGAGCAACGGGTCCGAAAATACGAGTTCCTCTCATCTCACCTGCTTGATTCAAGATAACGCATGCGTTATCATCGAAGCGGATGTACGAACCGTCTGGACGACGTACTTCTTTCTTTGTTCTTACTACTACTGCCGTGGCAACAGTTCCTTTTTTGACCTGTCCGTTTGGCATTGCACTTTTCACAGTAACGACAATCTTATCTCCTACTGAAGCATAACGACGTCGTGTTCCTCCAAGAACGCGAATACATAGTACTTCTTTCGCTCCTGAGTTGTCTGCTACCTTTAGTCTTGATTCTGTTTGTATCATTACTCCAAATTATTTAGCGCGTTCAACAATCTCCACTAGTCTCCAGTTCTTTGACTTAGAAAGTGGACGTGTTTCCATGATACGAACAGTATCTCCTTCTCCGCACTCATTCTTTTCATCGTGAGCTACGAACTTAGTTGTGTTCTTAATGAACTTTCCGTACTTCGGGTGTTTTACACGACGCTCAACAGAAACGACAATTGACTTGTCCATTTTGTTGCTCGTCACGATCCCGATACGTTCTTTTCTTAGATTTCGCTTTTCCATCTTCAAGCTAATTTCTCACCGGGGCCTAAGCCTCAGCTTGACGTTTTGTTAATTCTGTTTTCAATCTTGCGATGGATCGTCTCAAGTGACGGATTTGCAAAGGGTTTTCCATTGGTGACACAGCGTGTCCCAATTTCATCTTGTGCAATTGCTCAGTTCGGTTTGAGATCTGATCCTGTAGGTCCTGTGCGGACAACTTTGAAATTTCTTCCTGCTTCATCCTTCAATTATTTTGTAGGTACAACATAATCGTTACGCGTAACGAATTTACATTTCACAGGAAGCTTCTGTGCCGCTAGTCGCATTGCTTCTTTAGCCACTTCGTATGGTACTCCGTCAGCTTCGAACATGATACGACCTGGACGCACTACAGCTACCCAGTGACTTGGTGCCCCTTTACCTTTACCCATACGTACCTCTGCTGGTTTAGCAGTTACTGGTTTGTCTGGGAAAATGCGGATCCATACTTTTCCTTCACGCTTCATGTAACGCGTAACTGCGATACGAGCTGCTTCGATCTGGCGAGATGTGATCCATCCTGGCTCCAAAGTCTTCAATCCAAAAGATCCGAACGCCACTGTACTTCCTCTGTGAGCAAGTCCACGGTTTCGTCCCTTCTGAGCCTTTCTAAATTTGGTTCTTTTCGGTGATAACATTTTCTCCTAGTTTTTTCTGTTATTCCCATCCGCTAGGCGGTGAGAAATTTATTTTTTAGGTCTTCTTTTGTTACCTCCACCGCGTTTTCCACCGCCTCCTTTACCAGAAGCTTGTCCAACGTTTGGAGATAAATCGCGTTTTCCGTACACTTCACCTTTACAGATCCAAACCTTGATTCCAAGGCGACCGTAGGTAGTGTGTGCTTCTGAAAGCGCATAATCGATGTCAGCACGGAACGTATGTAACGGAGTACGTCCATCCTTGTACATCTCTGAGCGAGCCATTTCTGCGCCATTCAAACGTCCGGAAATCTTAATCTTGATTCCTTCAGCTCCCATACGCATTGTGGAGGCAATAGCCATTTTGATTGCTCGGCGGAAAGAGATACGTGCTTCCAATTGACGAGCGATTCCATCTGCTACCAATCGAGCATCCAATTCTGGACGTTTCACCTCGAAGATGTTGATTTGGATTTCTTTTTTCGTCAATTTTTTAAGCTCTTCTTTCAGCTTATCAACCTCTTGACCTCCTTTTCCGATAATCACTCCCGGGCGCGCTGTGTTGATAGTAACGGTTACCAACTTGAGGGTACGCTCGATGATGATTTTCGAAATGCTTGCTCTAGATAAACGAGCGCGTAGGTAACGTCGGATTTTGTCATCTTCGATGATTTTGTCGCGGTAATCGTCACCTCCATACCAGTTAGATTCCCATCCTTGGATGAAACCTAATCTATTTCCTATTGGATTTGTTTTTTGTCCCATTTATCTAAAATTATTCTGCGTCCTTACCGTCTACGACGATAGTTACGTGATTTGATCTTTTACGAATTCTGTGCGCTCGTCCTTGTGGAGCTGGCTGGATACGTTTTAGCATACCTGCAGATCCTACTTGGATTTCCTTCACATAAAGTGTTTCTTCCTCGATGTTTTTGTCTTCGTTTTTCTGCTCCCAGTTAGCGATGGCAGAACGCAACAATTTCTCAAGGCTGGTAGACGCTTCTTTAGCGTTGTGTTGTAGTATATTCAAAGCTTTGTTCACTTCCTCTCCGCGAACTAGGTCTGCAACCAAGCGCATTTTACGAGGAGCGATCGGCGAATTGTTCAACTTTGCAAATGCAATTGATTTGTTCGCTTCTTTACGAGCTTCTGCTTTTAATCTTTTTCTAGCACCCATAACTTGCTATTTTATCTTTTCTTATCCTTTTTCCCTGCGTGACCACGGAAGTTACGTGTTGGAGCGAATTCCCCCAATTTGTGACCTACCATGTTCTCTGTACAGAATACAGGGATGAACTTATTACCATTGTGTACCGCGAAAGTCAATCCAACAAAATCAGGAGTAATAGTACTTGCTCTTGACCATGTTTTGATAACTTGTTTGTTACCTGACTCTTGTGCAGCTAGAACTCGTTGGTTCAATTTGTAGTGCACAAACGGTGGCTTTTTTAATGAACGACTCATATCCTAATTATTTTTTACGTCTTTCGATGATGTACTTATCTGAATACTTCTTCTTCGCACGTGTTTTGTAGCCTTTTGCTGGCATACCGTTACGTGAACGAGGGTGACCTCCGGCGTTACGACCTTCACCACCTCCCATTGGGTGATCAACAGGGTTCATAACTACACCACGTACTCGTGGACGGCGACCTTGCCATCTTGTACGTCCTGCTTTACCAGAAACAGTCAAGTTGTGTTCAGAATTGGATACGGATCCGATCGTTGCCAAACAAGTCGTCAAAATCATACGAGTTTCCCCGGATGGCATTTTCACGATTGCGTAGCGACCGTCTCGTGCGTTCAATTGAGCGTAAGTACCTGCTCCACGAGCGATAGCACCACCTTTACCAGGTTTAAGCTCAATGTTGTGAATTACAGTTCCCAAAGGAATGTCAGAAAGGAACATTGCGTTCCCTACATTTGGTGTTGCTTTCTCACCAGAGATCAAAGTATCTCCTACTTTCAATCCTTCTGGTGCAATGATGTAGCGTTTTTCACCATCTGCATAGTACAACAAAGCAATACGTGCAGTTCGGTTTGGATCGTATTCGATCGATTTTACCGTTGCAGGT
Organism: bacterium; assembly: GCA_024742305.1. Classification (GTDB taxonomy): domain Bacteria; phylum Bacteroidota; class Bacteroidia; order Flavobacteriales_D; family Crocinitomicaceae; genus UBA4466. The sequence continues at coordinate 41,924 of JANSYQ010000005.1, forward strand.
ACCCCATGCTTGTCGCGTTTGAAATCAATGATACGGTACTTTTGTTTGTGACCACCACCAATGTAGCGCATGGTCATTCGTCCGTCATTGTTTCGTCCACCATTTTTACTCTTTCCTTTAACGAGGCTCTTTTCTGGAGCACTTTTCGTTACTTCGGAGTAATCGTGGTTGACTTTGTGTCTTTGCCCTGGAGTTGTAGGCTTGAACTTTTTAAGACCCATTTTTTAAATCAACTTAAAAGTTAAACAAATCAATCGTTTCTCCATCTGCAACTGTTACTACCGCTTTTTTCCAGCGACGGCTTGGTTGCTCAACGATACCTCTATTCGTGTATTTCGTAGAGGGTTTTCCACCGCCATAATTCATGGTACGTACGTCAGTTACCTGAACTCCGTACATGTTCTCGACGGCATTCTTTATCTCAATCTTGTTCGCAGATGGTGCTACTTCGAAAGTGAAACGGTTTTCCATTTCGCTTTGCATTGTCGCTTTCTCTGTGATGATTGGCTTTTTAATAATTGTCTTCATTCCGAATTAGTTTAGAATCTTTTCAATTGCTTCAACTGAAGAGGCATCCATCACTACTTTGTTCGCGTTCAACACATCAAAAGTGTTCACGGAATCAGCAGTTACGACTTTCACCTTCTTAAGGTTACGAGATGACAAGTAAACGTTGTCATTTTTCTCACCGATGATGAAAAGTACCTTTTCGTTGTCCAATTTCAAGTTGTTCAACAATGCTTTGAAATCAGCTGTTTTGATCGCGTCGAATTTCAAATCTTCGATGATCATGATTCCATCGGCTTTTGCTTTGTGAGAGAACGCTGACTTACGCGCCAAACGTTTTGTTTTCACATTCACTTTGAAGCTGTAGTTACGTGGACGCGGCCCAAAAATACGACCTCCACCTACACGTGTTCCAGACTTGATTGAACCCGCACGAGCTCCACCAGTTCCTTTTTGCTTCTTGATCTTTTTAGTTGATCCTTGAATCTCTCCTCTTTCCTTCGCCTTGTGTGTTCCTTGGCGACGGTTTGCAAGATGTTGTTTAACGTCCAAATAAATTGCGTGGTCGTTCGGTTCGATTCCGAAAACATCTTTTGACAAGCTCACTTCCTTAGAAGTAGCAGCTCCTTTTGCGCTTGTTACTTTTAATTTCATTACTTCTCAATTGTTACGGTTGAACCTTTAGGTCCTGGTACGGACCCTTTTACTAACAATAGGTTTTTGTCAGCCAACACCTTCAAGACCTCTAGGTTTTCAATCTTAACGCGCGCATTTCCCATTTGTCCTGCCATGCGCATTCCTTTGAATACACGTGCCGGGTAGGATGCTGCACCGATTGAACCGGGTGCTCTCATTCTGTTGTGCTGTCCGTGAGTTGCTTGTCCAACACCACCAAAATTGTGACGTTTTACAACCCCTTGGAAACCTTTACCTTTGGACGTTCCAACTACTGAAACGTATTCTCCTTCTTCGAAAATGTCTACGCCTACTGTGTCTCCGAGATTCAATTCTGTATCGAATCCGTCAAACTCAGCAAGGTCAGTCTTTGGAGTGGTTTTAGCTTTTTTGAAGTGACCTTTCAATGCGTTCGGAGTGTTTTTTTCTTTACGCTCTCCGAATCCCAGTTGAATAGCCTCGTAACCATCTCTGTCTTGTGTCTTAACCTGCGTCACTACACAAGGACCAGCCTCTATCACTGTGCATGGCATCGCTTTACCCTCGGCACTGTAAACGCTAGTCATTCCGATTTTTCTACCAATAATTCCTGGCATACTTTAACTATTAATTATTAAACCTTGTTTGCTTCCTTATACTTTAATCTCCACGTCTACTCCGCTTGGCAATTCCAAACGCATCAACGCGTCAACTGTTTTTGATGATGAAGAGTAGATATCCATCAAACGCTTGTACGCACATAGTTCGAACTGCTCACGCGCTTTTTTATTTACGTGTGGTGACTTCAATACTGTGTAGATACGTTTGTGAGTTGGAAGTGGAATTGGTCCGCTTACTACTGCTCCAGTCGACTTTACAGTTTTTACGATCTTCTCAGCTGACTTGTCTACCAAGTTGTGATCGTAAGACTTAAGTTTTATTCTGATTTTCTGACTCATCTTTTTTTACAATTAAGCTGTTACACCTTTAACTTTTGCGATCACTTCTTCAGCTACGTTTTTCGGAGCTTCAGCGTAGTGTGAGAACTCCATTGTTGAAGTTGCACGACCTGAAGTAATTGTACGCAATTGCGTTACGTATCCGAACATTTCTGAAAGTGGCACATCCGCCTTAACTACTTTTGAACCTGCTTTGTCATCCATACCTTTCATGATACCACGACGACGGTTCAAATCCGCTACAACGTCACCCATGTTTTCTTCCGGAGTGATTACGTCCAATTTCATCATTGGTTCCAAAAGAACTGGGTTACATTTAGGCAATGCTGAACGGAAAGCCATTTTCGCCGCCAATTCGAAAGACAATTGATCGGAATCCACTGGGTGGAATGATCCGTCTACCAATTCTACTTTCATTGCGTCGATAGGGAATCCTGCCATAACACCATTTACCATAGCATCTTTGAATCCTTTCTCTACAGATGGAACAAATTCTTTTGGAACGTTACCTCCTTTAATAGAGTTAATGAATTCCAATCCAACTTTTTCCGGATCGTCTTGCGGAGAAATTTTCACTACGATGTCTGCGAACTTACCACGTCCACCTGACTGCTTTTTGTAAACTTCACGGTGATCGATAGGAGTAGTGATGTTTTCACGGTAAGCTACCTGAGGTGCACCTTGGTTCACTTCTACCTTAAATTCACGCTTCAAACGGTCGATCAAGATATCCAAGTGCAACTCTCCCATTCCAGAGATTACTGTTTGACCTGAATCCTCGTCTGTTTTTACTTGGAATGTTGGATCCTCTTCAGCCAATTTTGCCAAACCAGTTCCCAATTTATCCATATCCGCTTTTGTCTTAGGCTCAATTGCTACCCCGATTACTGGATCTGGGAAGTCCATTGACTCCAATACGATTGGTGCGTTCTCTGCACAAAGAGTATCTCCAGTTTTGATGTCTTTAAATCCAACCAAAGCTGCAATATCTCCAGCACCTAGCTCATCAATTTGATTTTGCTTGTTTGCGTGCATTTGGAAGATACGTGAAATACGCTCTTTCTTTCCTGTTCGTGAGTTGTGTACGTACGATCCTGCTGGCAATTTACCAGAGTAAGCACGTGTAAAACACAAACGACCTACGAATGGGTCCGTTGCAATTTTGAATGCCAACGCTGCGAAAGGCTCATCGAAAGAAGGCTTACGTTTAGCGGGCTCATCTGTTCTTGGATCAATTCCGTCGATAGCTTCAACATCTGTTGGTGAAGGAAGAATTTCCATTACCATATCCAACATTGCTTGAACTCCTTTGTTCTTAAATGCAGATCCACACATCATTGGTACTACTTTACCAGCGATTGTTGCTTCACGCAATGCATCTAGGATTTCACGCTCTGTCAAAGATTCTGGATCTTCGAAGTACTTCTCCATCAAGTTATCGTCGAATTCAGCAACTGCTTCCAAAAGCTCTTCACGCAATTGTGTTGCTTCATCCAAAATATCCGCTGGGATTTCCACTTCGTTAAAAGTCATTCCCATATCTTCTTCGTTCCACACGATTCCTTTGAAGTTGATCAAATCAACCACACCTTTGAAATCGTCCTCTGCACCGATGTTGATTTGTAGTGGCAACGCGTGGCTACCCAACATTTCTTTCACCTGAGCACAAACGTTCAAGAAGTCAGCTCCTTGACGGTCCATTTTATTTACGAACCCGATACGCGGTACGTTGTAGTTGTTTGCCAAACGCCAGTTAGTTTCTGACTGAGGCTCAACACCGTCAACAGCAGAAAACAAGAAAACCAATCCATCCAATACGCGGAGAGATCGGTTTACCTCTACTGTAAAGTCAACGTGACCCGGAGTATCAATAATGTTCATGTGGTAATCTTGTCCACGGTAGTTCCAGTTCAAAGTAGTGGCAGCAGAAGTAATCGTGATTCCTCGCTCTTGCTCTTGCTCCATCCAGTCCATTGTTGCACCACCATCGTGTACCTCACCAATTTTGTGGTTGATACCTCCGTAGTAAAGGATACGCTCAGTTGTCGTCGTTTTACCAGCATCGATGTGTGCTGCAATACCAATGTTTCTTGTGTATTTAAGATCTCTTGCCATCTTTCTTAGAATCTGAAATGTGAGAATGCTTTGTTCGCTTCAGCCATGCGAAGCGTGTCTTCTTTCTTCTTGAATGCTGCACCTTCTTCTTTTGATGCTGCAATGATCTCTGCTGCAAGTTTTTGAGCCATTGTTTTTTCGTTACGCTTGCGTGCGTATCCGATCAACCATTTCATACCCAAAGAGTGCTTACGAGACTCGCGCACTGGAGTTGGAATTTGGAACGTCGCCCCTCCAACACGGCGGCTACGTACCTCAACAGATGGATTTACATTTTCCAATGCTTTTTTCCACGTTTCCAATCCTGTTGCGTCTTCTACTTTGCTATCTACGATTTCAATTGCATCGTAGAAAATTTTGAATGCCAAGTTTTTCTTTCCGGAGAACATCAAGTTGTTAACGAACTTCGTTACTTGCGTGTCGTTGAATTTCGGATCCGGAAGGATGGCTATTTTTTTCGCTTTTCTTCTTCTCATCGTTCAATGCTTAAAAGGTTATTTCTTAGGACGTTTTGCTCCGTACTTAGAACGGCGCTGAGTACGACCTTCTACTCCCGCTGTATCTTCCGCACCGCGAACGATGTGGTAACGTACCCCTGGTAGATCTTTAACACGACCTCCACGTACTAATACTAGCGAGTGCTCCTGTAGGTTGTGACCTTCACCTCCGATGTAAGCATTCACTTCATTCCCGTTCGTCAATCTGACACGGGCTACTTTTCGCATAGCCGAATTCGGCTTCTTAGGTGTAGTGGTGTACACACGCACACATACTCCTTTACGCTGAGGGCAAGAATCCAAAGCCGCAGACTTTGATTTCTTAACCACCTGCTTTCTCCCTTTGCGAACTAATTGTTGGATAGTTGGCATAAAAAATACTGTTAACTTTAATTAATATAAAATCAGCCCAAACACACTTTTGGGGGTGCAAAGATAGAAGGATAATTTTATAAATCAAGGGACTTCGCAAAAAAAGACGTGTTTTTTCACATTGGTATATTTACATCTTCTTGCGAACAAAAAATGAAAATCCTTATTTGAGAATTCCGAATATGATTTCGGCGCGATTTTCACCTACTCAAATATAAAAATCTGTTGATGGAATTGTAAATAGAGAGAATTGAAGTTTTCAACAAGATATTAACTGAGACGCTAGATGCTAGACCGCTCGACTAATGACCGATGGAAACTAGGAAAGAAAAATGTACGCCTGAAAAGCTCTTCTCGGCTCCGCTTAATGAACTTATCTAGAATCCCTTTTTTCCGGGCGGTTGCCTTCTTTTACAATGAAAACATGATGTCCAACATTCTCTAATGAGTCCATCAATGATTCTGTTGGCATACCTATATAGGCAGTTGCGTTGGTATGAAACATATATTCGATTGGGTGCTCGGTATTAAAGATGACGGCATCGGAAGTATTATCTGGAGATCTTTCGAAATCATGAATATCACTTTGCCAATCCGGCATCTTTGGAATTCCCTGGAAGGGCTTTAGTCGCTCCAAGCTATAACGAACGGGTAAAGCGAAAAGTAAAACGAGCAAAGCATAGCGGAGCCAGTTCCATTTGATTTTGATCTCTTTATTAAGAAGCTTATCGATGAACAGAGCGGAGATGATAAACAAAGCCGACGAACAAAATGCAATGTAACCTTGGAGCTTCGTTGCGGAGAAGGAAAAGAATAAAAACGGAATGATGACCCAAATCAAGAGTGTCCAATAACGCCCATCTTTCTTCTTTCTAAATGCCTGTACTATGAACCAAATAAATGGAATGTATATCAACTCGCCGAAGGACACGCGCATGACATCCGCATAGTAATAAAATGGCTTACCTGTGTTTTCCAAATCTTGATACAAGTGCATGACATTGTACTTACTCTCCCAAGCTGCCTCTAAAGGGAAATTAGCATGTATGTACAATTGCCATGGAAGCGCAACGAGTACTACAACAAGGACCAACGCTACCCCATGAAAGAAGAATTGTTTAAAGCTCCATTTATAATGTAGTAGAAGTAATAACCATATCGGCAATACGATGAGCGCGGGAAGCCATTTACATAAAATCGCCATCCCGATGAATAGTCCGCAAAGAAGATTCCACCAATACTTACGTGTTTGAGCAAAGTTCAAAGCGCATAAAACAGACAAGGTAACAAAGAACAAAAAGAACACATCGACATGATCTGTTGCCATTCGTGCTCCGACCAAATCGAATATGAGTCCATTTATTGTGAAGAAAAAAGCGGCCATAAGTCCTACTCGTGGATTGAAAAGTTTTCTTCCGATTCGGTAGGTCATAAAAACACATGCAGACGCCATGAGTATTGAAGGTAAGCGTACGGCAATCACATTCGTTCCGAAAAGTTTTAGACTAGCGGCAATCCCCCAAAGCGTAACGGGTTGTTTGTGTACCCAAATATGATTACCAGCCCACTGCTTATAATCGTAAGGCAAAATAGGGTTCTCGTATAAAGTTGGATAGAAAGGATGGCTCATTAGGTTCTTTGCCACCAAAGCATGATAGCGTTCATCCCAAGGTTGCAAGCTCCAAGTAGACGCCATGAAAGCGTATAAGCCGATACTCATGACAACCAGCGCAACGGCAGAAAGATCGTATTTGTTTGCCTTATACAAGCTTCGTGACCACCATAGCATGGAAGCACAGAAAACAATTAGCAATACTCCACTTAGGATGAGCTCCATCTTCATTTACTTCAAATTGACTGTCAATTTTAGTTGAACAAATAACGTAAAAAGAAACTTATATTTGGTCCATGTCTTGGCACAGAACCCTTTCCGGCAAAATTCTCATTCTTCTTACACTTGTTTTTGCCTTCACGACGTTCGATAAAATTTCGGCCGTTACATCGGGTGATAAACCATGTTTGTGTGCACATGACGGGTACGGTTATTATGCCTACCTACCGCGCATTTATGAAACTGGCGATTTAAAATTCGATCAGGAGTGGATGCAACGTCGCCAAGATCAATATTGCTTTGGAGCTTATGCCTATCAATTAGAAAAACGCGATTTAAAAGGAGAAATTAACATCTACCACATGGGACTGTCGTTTGTACTGCTTCCCTCGTACGCCATATCAGACGTCGTGGCACGAGTTGGTGGATATCCCACAGATGGATTCTCCATGCCCTACCACGTTGGCTATCAACTCAACGCATTACTCTTTATATTTCTCGGACTGTTTTACCTCCGAAAGCTACTGCGGTGTTTTGCTAGTGAAGTCGCCACCATGATTACATTGATCCTTGTCGCCTTGGGAGCAAACACCTACTTCATTTTCAATTATCAATACGATCTACCGCATTTGTATTTATTCACCATTAACGCTGCTTCATTCTATCACTTGATTCAATACACCTGTGAGAAGCGCATGCGTTCTTTTTGGTTTTTTGCGCTCCTCTTTGGACTTGCCGTTTGCATTCGACCTACGCAGTTGATCTTCGGAATCATTCCTTTCCTTTTATTGCTCAAAGAGTTTGGAAAAACGAAGAACTTCGTTCGGCACATGTTATTGATTGGAGCAGCGATACTTTTTTGTAACATCCCTCAAATTCTTTACTGGAAAATAGTTGGAGGCGATTGGATTATCTTGAACTTACATACAGAAGACATCGTTTTGAGCGATCCGAATTTGAGTGACTTCCTCTTCTCTTATAGAAAGGGTTGGCTTTTGTATTCGCCGTTGTTTTTAATCACACCAATTGGTTTTTGGTTGATGTACAGAAAGCGTCGCACCTTGTTTTGGGCAACTCTTTCCTTCACTGTCTTGTACATTTATGTAATGAGCGCATGGGAGTGTTGGTGGTACGCCCACTCTTTCGGGCAGCGGGTGATGGTGGACATCTACCCAATCCTTGCAATTCCTTTGGTGTTTGTCATTGATGCATTGAAGACAAGAGTAAAACAAATAACGGCCGGTCTCTTCTTTTTGGTCTGTGTCGTGTTAAACTTATTTCAAAGTGCGCAAGTTCAGTTGGGAATCATTCCGGGAGATCGAATGACGGAGGAACATTACTGGTTGGTTTTCGGGGAATTGAATCCGTCCGAGATACACCATCGCTACTTACTAATAAACCGTGGCGATTTGAATTGGCCAAAGCAATTGTCTAAACATGACGACCTACCGTTTACGATAAGGTCAAGAAGGATTTACAGTCGAGTGGACTCCATTACGGTGCCAGCAAACGGAGCCATTTCCCTCGGGAAGATCCATCTAAAGAAAACGTTTGAAACCGATGAAACCTTAGTAGAAGTTCCGTTGATTTTTTCTACTTCAGACTCAACTCAAAGCGCTGTTCTCAGAATGGAATGCATCAGTAAATATAATTGTTACAGTTGGGATAATATTGAACTATCCTTAGGAAGAAGGTTAGGTATGGATAATTACGATACCTTGCGCTTCAACCTTCCTGACTTTAGACATGATGCAGACTCTATGCAGATTTATATTATGAACATGGGGACTGCACAAGTTGGGTTGAAGGAGTTTACTATCGACGCTACGAGTATTTTCCGAAAATAAAAAAGCCGCACATTTCTGTGCGACTTTCGTTCTCTCTATGTTAGTAATCCTACTGTCCAAATGGGTAGTAAAGGGCAGCGCCAATCAAAAACTTATTCGTTTTAATATCAGGCAAACCTTCTGTAGAACGATTTACTCCATACGTGAAAGCTGCTCGTAGTCCGTATAGTCTATCTCGAATTTCAAACTGTCCCCCCAAGCCAAATTGTGGTCCAACAACAGCTCCCGATTCAGCACCGAAAAACGGATCGCTGTAGGCGGTGTAAGAAGCAGAGAAACCAGCTCCAAAATAAAAACAGGCATCATCTAGATCACCAAGCACCAGTTCACCCAGGACAGGCAGTTCAGCACCAAATCCTCCTGAGCCACCAGTTTGAGAATTAAAGTTTAACGACAACCCCAAAAATGGATAAGCCGAAACAGCAAAAGAAGGACCACGTCTATTTTCAAATAATAAAGTTGATTTATACACTAGACCCGGAGTTCCAAATGAGGTTGAACTACCTTCCCTTGAAAACACGGCTTGGTTAACTTGAACGCCCAAACCGTGATAGTAATCTTGTGCATTTACGGTTCCACTCGCAAGGATTACCCCGGCGATGATCAATAATTTTCTCATAACTATACTTGTATTTTAGTAGTCACAAAGATACCCTGGTAATCAATAAGCACTATTCACAAATTGATTAGTCTTTCTTAAGCCAATGATTATGCATTACTTACAAATTAAAATCAAGGGATATCCCTTAGAGTCTCTTTACAGTAGTTGTATCGATTCTGTGAATTAATTGCGACTTGAGACTTGGCTGAGAAAGAACTCTGAATCACGCGCCATAAAAAAAGGAGGCTCAATGACCTCCTTTGCTATTATAATCTTGATGATCTAATTAGTTTCTGTATAAGGTAGATTTCACCGCATTTACGATTCGCTCCACATTTGGTAGTGCTTCATCAATTAGTGTTGGTGAGAAAGCGAACGGTGTATCGGTTTGAGTAACGCGCATTACAGGAGCATCCAAGTAATCGAACGCATAGCGCTGTAAGTGATAAGCAATTTCTGAAGAAATGGAAGCCAACGGCCAGGATTCCTCTACAACCACGCAACGGTTCGTCTTCTTCACAGATTCTACCACAGCGGCATAATCAATTGGACGCACTGTTCGCAAGTCGATGATTTCGCATTCAATACCGTCTTTTGCCAAAGCTTCCGCAGCTTCATGAGCTACTTTAATGATTTTTCCAAAGCTTACGATTGTAACGCTGTGTCCTTTACGCTTGGTATCAGCAACTCCTATTGGAATGATGTATTCTCCTTCAGGCACCTCACCTTTGTCACCATACATTTTCTCTGACTCCAAAAAGACTACAGGATCTTCATCTCGAATTGCTGCTTTTAACAATCCCTTCGCGTCATAAGGCGTTGATGGCGTGATTACTTTCAACCCTGGAACGTGCGCGTAAAACGCTTCAAAAGCCTGAGAGTGCGTTGCTGCTAATTGTCCTGCTTGACCATTTCCTCCTCGGAAAACGATGGGACAATGATACTGTCCACCGGACATTTGCAACATCTTTGCCGCACTATTGATAATTTGATCCGCTGCCAAAATCGCAAAGTTCCATGTCATGAATTCCACTATAGGACGCAAACCATTCATCGATGCTCCCACTCCAATTCCAGTGAAACCTAACTCGGCAATTGGTGTATCGATTACTCGATCCGGACCGAACTCGTCAAGCATCCCTTGCGACACCTTATAGGCACCATTATATTCTGCTACCTCTTCTCCCATGAGAAATACGCTATTATCTGCACGCATCTCCTCTGACATCGCCTCTCGTAAAGCCTCGCGGAATTGTAATGTTTTCATGATAGTTATTTAAACGGTCAAAATTAAGACAAAATAGACGCCAAATGTACAAATTTCATGTTTCAGAAAAAAGAAATCAGCTGAAGTCTTATGGTATTATTAACCATAAGTATTAAATGCAATCTTTCCTCCTAGGAATTCATTGGATCAATTGTGTATCCTTTTTAACTCCTTTTTCAGTAATTCCATCTATTTTTTTCTGAAAAACGAGGCAAAAGTCAGAGATTATTTAAAATGTATCCTATATCTATGCTCTATCCGCTACTTTTTCCCCTCAGAATTTACTATTTTCGCGTTCGATTTTAAAGCAAAAAATCTCATGAAAATTCTTGTATGTATAAGTAAGTCTCCGGACACAACTTCCAAGATTGCCTTTACAGATGGTGATACGAAGTTTGATGAAAACGGAGTACAATATATCGTCAATCCTTATGACGAATGGTACGCGTTAGTGCGTGCTCTTGAATTGAAAGAAGCTGGAGGTGGATCTGTATCCATTATTACAGTGGGAACAGCTGCAGACGATGCAGTAATTCGAAAAGCATTGGCAATTGGTGCAGACGAGGCAGTTCGTATCGACGCAGCTCCAACAGATGCTTATTACACAGCTATGCAGATTGCTGAGTACGCAAAATCGAATGGTTTTGATTTGGTGATGACCGGAAAAGAGACGATTAACTATAATGGCTCTCAAGTTGGTGGAATGATTGCCGAAGGAATGGATGTTCCTTTTGTATCTCTAGCATCTCGCTTGGAGGTGAATGGATCAACAGCTACCCTAGACACAGAGATCGTTGGTGGAATCCAAACGGTTGAAGTAAGTCTACCAGCTGTAGTTTCTTGTGCGAAAGGAATGGCCGAGCAACGTATCCCGAACATGCGTGGAATTATGGCGGCTCGAACAAAACCATTGAACGTTGTAGCACCAGCAGACATTGATGCCTTGACATCTTTCACAAGCTACGCATTGCCACCGGCGAAATCAGAATGCAAAATGATCGACCCGGAAAATATGGACGAATTGGTAGCCTTGTTACACAACGAAGCGAAAGTCATTTAACTAGATAAAAGACCGAGAGAACAAAGACAAAAGACGTCTTTACTCTTTCTTCTTTTCATCTTTTATCTCAAAAAAGAAATTATGTCAACATTAGTATATATCAACAGTAACGACGGCTTGGCGAAGAATGCTTTGGAAGCTGTTACTTATGGAAAGAAACTTGGTGCCGATGTAACAGTAGTTACTACTGGTGGTGCCGATGAATCCACTTTGGCTTCATTAGGTGAGTACGGCGCTAGTAAGGTGATGGTAGATCGCTCCGTGACTACCAACGATCCAGGGCAAATTGCCAATGTAGTTAAGGCTGCGGCTGATGCTACAGGTGCTTCGACTATCGTTTTTTCTCACGATTTTATTGCAAAAGCGGCTGCACCACGTGTATCGGTAAAACTGAAAGCAGGATTGGTAAGTGGAGCTATTGGTGTTCCTGAAGGAAACAAAGTGAAAGTGAATGTTTTCTCCGGAAAGGCATTTGGTTTTGTAGAAGTAAACACCGCTACTAAAATTATTTCTCTTCTTCCAAATAGCTTTCAACCAGAAGCTGGTGGAAGCGCTTGCGGTGTAGAAGAGTTTAATGGAAATGCTGGTGAAGCAGCCATTAAAGTAATTGAAACGAAAAAACCAGAAGGAGATATTCCATTGCCCGAAGCAGAATTGGTAGTTTCCGCAGGTCGTGGATTGAAAGGACCTGAAAACTGGGGCATGATTGAAGAGTTGGCCTCTGAATTGGGAGCGGCTACGGCTTGTTCTCGTCCAGTAGCTGACATCGGTTGGCGCCCTCACCACGAACACGTGGGACAAACAGGTGTTGCCATTCGTCCGAATTTGTACATCGCAGCTGGAATCTCGGGAGCTATTCAGCACCTCGCTGGAGTTAACGGTTCTAAAGTGATTGTTGTTGTGAACACAGACGCCGAAGCACCATTCTTCAAAGCAGCCGATTACGGAATTGTTGGAGATGCTTTCGAAGTAATTCCACGATTGACAGAAGCTGTGAAGAAATTCAAAGCGGCGAATTAATTAGAAGTACTATTTTTATACCGTCAGGGAAGCCCCAAAAGCTTCCCTGATTGTTTGAAAAGCCGCACCACACCATGGAAAAAATAAAACTCGAAATTGTTGGACTTTCATACAGTCAGACGCAGTCCGGCGCCTATGCCTTGGTGCTTTCGGAAGCGAATGGCAACAGACGTCTACCAATTATCATTGGTGGATTTGAAGCTCAAGCCATCGCCATCGAGTTAGAAAAAATGGTTCCTACCCGTCCTTTGACCCACGACCTTTTCAAAAATTTCGCGCAAGCGTTCGAAATTACAGTGAAAGAAGTCGTTATTTACAATTTGGTCGAAGGAATTTTCTATTCAAAATTGGTATGCGAACAAAACGGCGAATCTCTAGAGATTGACGCTAGAACCTCCGACGCCATAGCCATTGGTGTTCGATTCAACTGCGCCGTGTACACATACGAATCCATTCTTTCAAGTGCGGGCATCATGCTTGATGAAAACGACGGTGAAGAAGATTTGATCGCGGAAAGCATGGAGGAAGAGCCTGCTGAAGGCGGTAACAAGCTTGAATCGTTGACAGATGACGAGCTCAATCAACAAATGCAGGAAGCGGTCGACAACGAAGACTACGAGCTAGCATCGAAAATTCGAGACGAACTCAACCGGCGCTCAAGCAACTAATCGGTGAATAAGATTTCCTACATACTACTACTTCCCATTTTTCTCTTGGGCTACTTATCGGCGACGGCGCAGAGTTCTGTTGATGCAAAAAGCTTAGAGGGTAACTGGACTTCCAAACGCGGAAAGCACTTCATCGAATTTACAGGAAATCAATTCCAACATAATTTCGGGAGAGCCAAAGACACGATTAAAGGTGTATGGACACTTGAAGGAAAAAAACTTCGACTGGTTCAAGATCTCGATATCACACAGAACATCGACTCTACAGTTTTGGTTCGTGAAGGAAGTTCGTCCAAAATCCTTCATTACAGTGATGGAGCACATGTTGCCACAACAATTGGTGACTCGCTTATACAAGAAATTGGCGTTCAAAACCTGAATATATCACGAAAAAAGACCGGGGTAGTTCTTAAAGGAGACGGAATTAATACCGTTGTCTATCAGGCAACTAAAATGAATACGGATTCGGGCATGAGCTTTAACTTCATGTCTGTTCTAAGAGGGCTACTTGGTATGGCGTTCCTGATTTTCATCGCCTACCTTTTCAGTACAAATCGAAGTGCGATCAACTGGAGTTTGATTGGCAAGGGAGTTGCATTACAGTTCATTATTGCTTTCTTGGTTTTGAAAGTACCTTTTGTCGAAGGTGCCTTTAGTTGGATCAGTGGAAAGTTTGTAGAACTCATTGCTTACACAGATGCCGGGGTTGAGTTCCTCTTTGCCAACATGGCAACGGGCGTGATGGATACGGCTTTGGGTAATTTCGCCTTCCGTGTTCTTCCAACAATTATTTTCTTTTCAGCACTTGTCAGTCTCTTTTACTACTGGGGCGTCCTTCAAAAAGTAGTCTACGTCTTCGCATGGATCATGAAGCGTTTCATGAAGCTATCTGGAGCAGAGAGTTTAGCGGCTGCCGGAAACGTATTCTTAGGACAAACCGAAGCACCGTTGTTGGTAAAACCCTACTTGCTCGGAATGACGAAGTCAGAGTTGATGTGTTTAATGACTGGAGGAATGGCAACCATTGCTGGTGGTGTATTAGCCGCCTATGTTAGTTTCCTCGGTGGGGACGACCCTGAGCAACAAGCATTCTTCGCGAAACACCTATTAACCGCCTCCATTATTTCCGCGCCAGCTGCCATTATTGCGGCCAAAATTTTAGTTCCGGAAACAGAGCAAATCAACGAAAAGATGTCTATTTCGAAAGAGAAAATCGGTGTCAACGCGTTGGAAGCCATCTCAAACGGAACTACCGACGGGTTGAAACTAGCCGTAAACGTAGGTGCTATGCTCCTTGTTTTTACCGCTCTAATGGCACTCGGAAACGGTTTGTTAGCATGGGTCGGTGATGTTTCTGGCGCGAACAAAGCGATTGCAGAAGGAGGCGTGTATACGGGACTTTCTTTTGAGTTTCTTTTGGGATACGCCTGTCGACCAATAGTTTGGATGATGGGAGTCGAATGGAGCGATTCTGTCTATGTAGGTGAACTTCTTGGAACCAAAACGATTCTGAATGAATTCGTCGCATATCCGAGACTCGGCGAAATGAAAGAAGCTGGAATGATCGGTCAGAAGTCCATAATCATGAGTACGTATATGCTCTGCGGGTTTGCCAATTTTGCCTCCATAGGAATTCAGATTGGAGGAATTGGTTCTTTGGTACCAACACGCAAAGGATTGTTATCTAAGCTTGGTGTTCGTGCGCTCATTGGAGGAACTATTGCTTGTTTGCTAACGGCAGTCATAGTTGGGATGACCTTGTAATTCAAAATTCATAATGCACATCTCGACTCCGCTCGATGTGCTAATTCATAATTACCTTTGTTCTATGCATCCGCTGGAAAAACGCATTCGTAATTTTGATGGTTCCGATTTTAAATCGTTGGCGTTAGACGTGTTCCAATTTCAGTACGAGCATGTTTCTGTTTACAGAGATTTCTGCAATTTTTCCGGAAGAATTCATCCCTCAACGCTTGAAGAAATTCCTTTCTTGCCGATTCATTTTTTCAAAAGTCATCGCGTCATTGCCGACGGCTATAAACCTAATGTAGTATTCAAAAGTAGTGGAACAGGTGGAGATCGAAGTACGCACCTTATCGCTTCCACAAACTTATACGAACATACTTTTCGTAAGATTTATCGCGAGCAAATTGGCAACCCTCAAGAACAAGTGATTTTGGCATTACTTCCGAATTACCTCGAACAAGGGGAGTCAAGTTTGGTCTATATGGTTGATCATTTAATTAAAGACACGCAATCAGAACAATCTGGATTTTTTCTTAATGAGTACGATGAAATTGTTAACCGCTATCGGAAAGCACAGGCTTCGGACAAGCAAGTGGTCATTTTTGGGGTATCGTATGCCCTACTCGACCTAGCTGAAAGAAACCCAGATTTATCAGAGGCCATCGTCATTGAAACTGGCGGCATGAAAGGACGACGAAAGGAAATGACCAAAGCTGAATTGCATCACGCTTTAAAAACCGGCTTGAACTGCGAGCATATTTCCTCGGAATACGGTATGACAGAGTTACTCTCTCAGGGCTACAGTAGAAAAGACGGCCTGTTCGTTCCCGGACATACGATGCAACTGCTCATTCGCGAGGTAAATGACCCGTATCACTTCATTTCTAGCGGAAAAACTGGCGGCATCAACATCGTCGATTTAGCCAATTTGTATAGCTGTTCTTTTATCGAAACACAAGATTTAGGCAAGCTTAACGAGAATGGATTCGAAATTATGGGGCGCTTTGATCACTCGGACGTACGGGGGTGTAATTTAATGGTGCAGTAAATTCCGTACTTTTATCCTATGGAAACGCAAACGCTTCTCATTCTTATCGCCATTGGAGTTGGAGCTGGAATCCTCAGTGGATTTGTTGGTATCGGTGGTGGCGTAATCATTGTTCCAGCCCTCATGTATGCTTTTAGCATGTCACAATATGAGTCACAAGGAACCAGTCTTTTTGTACTACTTCTACCTGTGGGAATTTTGGCAGTACGCAATTATTGGATTTCGGGTAATATAAACTGGAAATTTGGAACTGTAGTAGCACTGACTTTCGTTGTGGGCGGATATATCGGATCTAAATTGGCACTTCGAATCAACCCGGCCATAGTGAAGTTGGTCTTCGGTTTATTGATGGCTTATGTTTCCATTCGCATGATTACATCAGGAGTTAAGACTTTGAACGATGAATTCTGAACGCAAGAATAACATAAAAACTATAGCGGATCACATCTACGAAAAAGTACGTGGATATCGCGAGCACCTGCATGCAAACCCTGAACTTTCTTATCAGGAGCACGAAACGATGAAATTCGTTAGCGAACAGTTAACCGCTATTGGCGTCGAGCATAAAACAGGTGTAGGAGAAACAGGAGTTGTTGGGATCATTCGGGGAGATCATCACGATCAAAACGCCTCTTGTGTTGCCTTGCGTGCAGATTTGGATGCGCTACCAATAGCAGAAGCTAACGATGTTCCGTACAAATCCAAAGTGGAGGGCGTGATGCATGCTTGCGGACACGATGTTCATACTTCAGTGTTGTTGGGAGCTGCGGAAATTTTACAAGAAATTCGAAACGAATTACCACAACCCGTAAAGTTGATCTTTCAGCCGGGTGAGGAGAAAAATCCTGGAGGAGCGACCTATATGATTCGAGATGGCGCACTGGAAAATCCAAAAGTAGATCGCATTTTCGCTTTGCACGTTTTTCCCGATATGGAAACCGGACATGTCGGATTTAAGGAAGGTCTGTACATGGCTTCTTGTGACGAAGTACACTTAACTATAATTGGAAAAGGTGGACACGGAGCGACGCCTCACCGATGCATCGACCCTATATTTACCGGAGCGGAAATCATCACATCGCTACAGCAAATTGTAAGTAGAAAGTGTGATCCGAAAATTCCATGCGTTCTTTCCTTTGGGCATTTCGAAGCCTTGGGTGCTACAAACGTAATTCCGGAAAAAGCGCACATTAAAGGAACTTTCCGAACCATGAATGAACCTTGGCGCGAGGAAGCATTAGCACTTATAGAAAATAGCATTCGAAGCATTGCTAAATCTAATGGTGCCGAAGTGGACCTAAACATCAGTCGTGGATATCCTTATCTGGAGAATCATCCGGAAACCACGGCAAACATGCGCGAATTGGTGAAAGAATATCTCGGGGAAGCGGTTGTTCATGACCTCCCGATTCGACTTACAGCGGAAGATTTTTCTTACTATTCCCAAGAAGTTCCTGCATGTTTCTTCAGATTGGGCGTGCGAAACGAAGCAAAAGGCATTGTTCATGGTGTGCATCATCCGAGGTTTGATATTGACCCGGAAGCGTTGCGCATTGGAATTCAAATGATGGCATTGGCACCATTCAGCTAGCATGAAAAACTTCGTATTCATATTACTGCTTGTGTTTGTTGCCTTGAGTTGTGACAAACAGAAAAAGCATGCACGGCAAATGGACGGCACTTGGACCATCTACAGTTACACCCGCATCACAGGAATTGGATTTAAAACGGAGTATCCGGCAGAAGGAACCGTTACTTTTGAAGATTTGGGAAATGGCAACCTGAAATATACTGAAGACTTCACCTACAAAGACGGAACAAACGCAATTCCTATGAACCGCGTCGGTGATATGACAATTGTTGGGGAGCAGTCGAAATCGTTCGAATTGACATTTACGAGCCCCACGAATTCAACAACGCAATACAATACCATTCACGTTGTCAGCAAGGACGATTTAAAAATTGAATTTCAGGAAAACGGAATTGGGCACTTATTCGTTCTACAAAAGAACTAATTCGCCATTTCACTCATGAATTTGATGCGCATCAATCGCAATTCTTCCTCGGAATAATCTCCGTCGAACTCTTTATACGCCTCAATTAAATCATCGGTTTCGGCCTCAGCGAAGTACTCATAAATTTCTTCTTGATTGTCCTCGTCCAAAATATCATCGATGTAATAATTGATATTTACGCGAGTCCCTGAGGAAACAATCGCCTCAATTTCGTCAATGATTTCATCAACCGACTTCCCTTGAGCATTTCCAATGTCTTCTAATGGCAGTTTGCGATCGATATTTTGAATCAGTTTGACCTTCAATCCTGACTTGTTTACAACAGACTTCACTACCATATCTTGCGGACGGTCGATATTGTTTTGGTCTACGTAATCCTTTACCAAACGCACAAAAGGCGCTCCATATCGCGTCGCTTTTCCGTTTCCAACACCTTGAATATTTGTAAGCTCCTCAATGCTAGTTGGATATTGCAAACACATGTCCTTTAGCGATGGTTCTTGGAATATAACGAAAGGCGGCACTTCCATTTTTTTCGAAAGCGTTTTACGCAGCTCGATTAATTGCGTGTACAAGGCTTCATCAAATGCGCCACCTTTGTTGGATTGCACAACAGGTTCATCGTCTGTAACCAGGTAATCGCGTTCTTCAATGAGCAAGAACGACTTGGGAGATTCGATGAACTCGCGTCCTTCATCGGTCAACTTCAAAACCCCGTAGGTTTCAATGTCTTTTCGAACCAATCCTGTCACTACCGATTGTCGAATTACAGCGTTCCAAAAATGCTCGTCCTTGTCTTTGCCAATTCCGAACAATTCGTGTTGATCGTGTTTGTACGCTTTCATGTCGGCTGTGACCTTCCCGGCAAGGAACGCACAATAATGTTTCGATCGCTGAGTTTCGTTAAGTGCCTCGATGGTTTTCAGTAGGTTCACCACGTAGTCTTTTCCTTCCGATTTATTACGCGGATTCTTACAGTTGTCACAGCCATCATTGCATTTCTTCTCGTCGAATTCCTCTCCAAAATAGTGGAGAATCATCTTTCTACGACAAACAGAAGTTTCGGCATACGACGCAATTTCATTCAAGAGCTGACGACCAATTTCTTGTTCTGCAACAGGCTTTCCCTGTAGAAATTTCTCCAGTTTCTCAACATCCTTGTAGCGATAAAAGGCGATACATTCTCCTTCTCCACCATCACGTCCTGCACGACCCGTTTCCTGATAATAACTTTCGAGTGATTTCGGAATATCGTGATGGATCACAAATCGAACGTCTGGCTTGTCGATTCCCATACCAAAAGCGATGGTCGCTACGATGACATCCACCTCTTCCATGAGAAACATGTCCTGATGTTTCGCTCTTGTTGCGGCGTCCAATCCGGCATGATACGGCAAAGCATTCACGCCATTCACTTGTAGTAATTCCGCAATCTCCTCTACTTTCTTTCGGCTCAAGCAGTAGATAATTCCACTCTTGCCTTCTTTCGTTCGGATGTATCGAATGATTTGCTTCTCGACTTCCTTCTTCGGATAGATTTCGTAGTACAAATTCTCGCGGTTGAACGACGATTTGTAAACCGTTGCATCCAGCATATTCAAGTTCTTCTGAATATCGTATTGAACCTTCGGCGTTGCTGTTGCAGTTAGCGCGATGATCGGAACATTTGAAATGCGCTCAAAAATTTCTCTCAGTCGGCGGTATTCCGGTCGGAAATCATGTCCCCACTCCGAAATACAATGTGCCTCATCGATAGCGAAAAAACTAATATTTACTGAGGTTAGGAAATCAATATTGTCACTTTTTATCAAGGACTCTGGAGCTACGTATAGCAACTTAGTCTTTCCTTCACTAATGTCGTTTTTCACACGGGTGATTTCCGTTTTGGTCAATGAAGAGTTTAAAAAGTGTGCAATGGATTCGTTATTGCTCACGTGTCGAACGGCGTCTACTTGATTTTTCATCAAGGCGATAAGCGGCGAAACAACAATGGCAGTTCCTTCGGAAATTATGGCGGGTAGCTGATAACACATGGACTTACCGCCACCTGTAGGCATAATTACAAAGGTATTCTTTCCGTTGAGGACATTGTGAATGATCTCTTCCTGTTCCCCTTTAAAACTATCGAAACCGAAGTACGATTTCAACGCGTCTTTTAAGTCCATGTAGCAAAAAAATTATAGCTATTTATCCTATCTAAGATACACAATTTTTTAACAATCATCACTCCGGCTTTCAAAATAATTCACGCGAAGGAAATACACGTGTTATTGGGTATGATTCGCTATTTTTGTCGTCGCTATGGCAGATGATAAACGCATGTCTTTTTTGGAACATCTCGAGGAATTGAGATGGCGCTTGGTGCGTTCTGCAATTGCTATTCTTTTGATTGCCGTAGTGATTTGGATTTTTCAGGAATGGATCCTTGACAACCTCTTCCTGAACATGCGCTACAAGAACTTTCCAACATTCGCCATGATGTGTGATTACTTCGGCGTATGCGTGGAAAACGTTCCAGTTCGAATGCAGAGTAATACAGTTACCGGTCAATTCTCTTACGCGTTGATGATGAGTATTATGGGAGGATTTGTAATCGCATTCCCCTTCGTATTCTATCAGTTTTGGGGATTTGTTAAACCTGGATTACGTCAAAATGAACAGTCTGTGGCCAAGGGTATTATCTTATACGTATCTCTGCTCTTTTTCACAGGAATTGCCTTTGGGTACTACGTTGTGGCGCCGCTTTGTATTCAGTTCTTCGGGGGATATGTAATGTCTGAGCAAATCGAAAATATCTTCACCATTAACTCGTACATGAGTATGGTGTTATCTACCGTTTTTTACTCGGGATTGTTGTTCTTACTTCCAGTGCTTTCGTATTTGTTAACGAAGATTGGAATTCTTGGTCCCGATTTTCTCAAGAAATACAGAAAACACGCCATTATTGCCATTCTAATTCTTTCGGCATTTATTACACCTCCCGACCTTATTAGTCAAGTAATCGTTGGTATTCCTATTCTTATTTTATACGAAGTAGGTATCCTCGTTTCGAAGCGTGTTGAAAAACAGCGAAAAAATCAAGTGTAATCGCCCACCATTTCGGTAATTTCTTCGTTATTTTACTACTGCTATAAAAGAACCATGCATCGAGTATTACTAGCTTTCTTTCTGCTATTAAGCGCTACGTCTTTGGGTCAAAAAACGATCGTAAAGGGTGTTGTCACAGACGGTGACACTGGAGAGCCGCTGCCTTTTGTAAAGGTGCAGTTTGTGGATGCTAAGATTGGAACCTTTACGGATTCTGCGGGTGGATATTATCTTGAAACCTACTACGCTACGGATTCCATCATCATACGATTTGCTGGCTACACACCACGAACCATCGCCGTTCAGAAGGATGTCGCACAGGAGATTAACGTGAGTCTCGATCTCATTCAAACAGAAATTGGTCCGGTAACCGTACAAGCACCCGATGAGCGCCCATCGGACATCTTGCATCGTAGAATGGTGCAAAACAAACCCGCAAACAATAAGGAAAAGTTGGGCTCATACGAGTACGAGGTCTACAATAAAGTACAATTGGACGTCAACAACATCGGTGATAAATTCAAAGATCGAGATATTGTGAAGCGCATGGATCTCATTACCGCTTACCTTGATTCCGCTGAAAATGGAACGAGTTTTCTGCCGGTGATTTTAAGTGAATCCGTCTCTGACTTCTACTTTAGAAACAATCCGAAAAAGAAAAAAGAGGTAGTAAAAGCGACACGAATTAGCGGGGTGGAGAACTTACAATTGAATCAATTCTTGGGTGATATGTATCTGGATTTCAATATCTACGACAATTACCTGAACATGTTCAACAAGCAGTTTGTGAGTCCAGCTGCCAATTTTGCCAAGAACTTCTACAAATTCTACTTGCAAGATTCCAGCTTTATTGATAACCAATGGTGCTATCAATTGCGGTTTGAGCCGAAACGGGATGGTGACATGACCTTCCAAGGAAACATGTGGATTCACGACACCACGTACGCTGTTAAAAGGGTAACGATGAATGTTTCGGAATCAGCCAACATCAACTACGTTCAAGCCTTACAGATTGAGCATGAATTCGATCAAGTGGCTCCCGAGGTATGGATGCTGACCAGCGAAAAAATGGTGGCCGACCTGAAAATCACGAAGAAATCGAATGTATATGGATTCTTTGGACGAAGACATTCTACCCGAACGAATTTTGTGGTCAATCAAGCCCGTCCTGATGAATTCTATCGCTCCTCCAGTACCGTTGAAATATTGGATAGCGCCGAGAATAGGTCAGATGAATATTGGGCAAAAGTCCGGCATGAACCGCTTTCCGTGCAAGAGCAGGGTATCGATAACATGATAGACTCGCTGAATGACTTGCGCTTTTTTAAGATGCTGAAAAACGTCATCTACCTCGCTACAACGGGTTATTATCCTGTGGGGAAACTAGAAATTGGAAGCGCATTCTCCTTGGTAACTTTCAATCCTGTAGAAAACTTCAGAACTGCTCTAGCAATTCGAACATCCAATAAATTCAGTCGGCGTATTGAGCTAGGCGGTCGATTGGCGTATGGTTTTGGTGATCAGCGATTCAAATATGGTGCCTCCGTCCGGTTCAACATCACTCCAAAAAAACGGGGCATGCTCACCGGATATTACTCCTACGATATTGAGCAAATCGGTCAATCACCAGATGCCGCGGCGATCGGTTCAACCTTCGGTACACTTTTGCGAACGGGCCCCTTGGATCGATTGACTTTTGTAGAACGCACAGGAATCAATTTGGAAAAAGATGTCCGAAAAGATGTCATTTTGTACGGAGGCTTCGAATGGAAAGAATTTACAGCACTCGGCTTGGCAAATTATGTTCGCCCAACAGATGTTGTGGGTGTAAACGACACTTTGCATCAAATTCAAACCAGTGAGATAATTTTCCGTTACCGATGGGCCAAGAACGAAGAGTTTATTTCCGGATCTTTCGATCGAACATCAGTACGTTCTAAATATCCCATTCTCTCCATTCAGGGAGTGTTTGGAATCAAGGATTTGTTCGGGGCAGACTACAGCTACCAAAAGCTGGATTTTGTTCTTGAACACAATGCCCGATTGGGATATCTTGGTCGTATGCGCTATGGATTCAACGTTGGGTATATTTTCGGTACAGCCGCCTATCCTTTCTTAAAAGTTCATGAAGGAAATCAATCGTACTGGTTACAGCTAAACACTTTTAATAAAATGGACTTTTTTGAGTTCATTTCAGACAGATACGTCACCGCCTTAATTGAAAACCATTGGGATGGGCTGTTCCTCGATCGAATTCCAGGAGTTCGTAGAGCAAAAATGCGATTGGTTACCAGTGCCCGTGCGGCATTGGGATGGATTGATGATCGTCATTTGCAGGAAATGTACCTACCTCCATTCACAAGACAATTTAACAATATCCCTTACGTTGAAGTCAGCATGGGACTTGAGAACATATTAAAGGTTGGTCGTGTAGACGTTTTTTGGCGATTAACGCACACCGCACCGAACGTACCCATTCACAACATTGAAAACTTCGGAATTCGCGCGCGCTATGCGATTAACTTCTAGGTCATGAAATTACACACGAAAGAAATAAAGAAATCGTACAGAAACCGCGATGTCGTAAAAGGCATTAGCGTTGAGGTCAACCAAGGCGAGATTGTAGGGCTCCTTGGACCCAATGGTGCGGGTAAAACGACTTCATTCTATATGATTGTTGGTTTGGTGACCCCGGATTCTGGTAGGGTCTACCTTGATGATACTGATATCACCGACTATCCTATGTACAAACGCTCGCAGCTCGGTATTGGGTATTTGCCGCAAGAAGTTTCCGTGTTCCGCAAGTTAAGTGTTGAGGACAATGTTATGGCAATTTTGGAAATGGGCAAGTTGTCGAAATCGGAACGAATTGAGAAATTGGAGCAGCTTCTCAACGATTTCAGTTTGCAGCATGTGCGAAAAAACCAGGGTGCGCGACTTTCTGGAGGAGAAAAGCGCCGGACAGAGATCGCGAGAGCACTGGCAACTGACCCAAAATTTGTCCTTTTGGATGAACCATTCGCAGGAGTCGACCCTATTGCGGTAGAAGACATTCAAAGCATCGTTTCAGAATTGCGCGAACGTAACATTGGCATTTTAATTACGGACCACAACGTACAGGAAACGCTTTCCATTACCGATCGGGCCTACTTACTCTTTGAGGGGGATATTTTGAAATCAGGAACTGCGGAAGAGTTGGCGGCAGACGAACAAGTTCGAAAGGTATATTTGGGACGTAACTTTGAATTACGTAAAAAATAATTTTTTAGGTCGTAAAAATTGAATAAATTAGCTGCGGCTTAGCGGCCGGAAACACATAATTTTCAACCAACTATGAAAAAAGCGTTACTATTTACATTCGGACTGTCAGCAGTTTTAATGACAACTGTTTCTTGTAAGAAGAATTGTAACATCCCTGAAGAGGACACCTATTCAGGACCGATTATTACAGAATTAAACGACACGAAAATTATCATATATCCATCATCAGGAGGACTTCTCTCTTCATTCCCTAACGGAATGCACATTACAGCGAACTCTCCTCAGACCCAACAAGATTGGTTCGAAGTAAGTTTCGATGGTGGGGTGACGCGTCAAGCACTAGACTTTAATCAGTACAACATCATTGGATATCCATTGGCTGTTAAATGTGATGCTGCGATTGATCGTGCATTAACAACTAACCCATTGGCTAGTTCAGCGCTTTTCACCATGACTGTTCAAGAATGTAACGATGGATGCGATGAGTTACGTACGCTAGAGAACTACATTTTGGTAGACGACTCAATGGCGAACTACACTGTTGCCTTTCAAGTTCAATAATGCAGATTTCAAGGCTAGACCTTGATAAGATATACGTCTTCACAAATGAAGGCGAGAAAAAAGCACCGAAAGATCGGTGCTTTTTTGATATGTGGCTAATTGACATTAGTTTTTTTGCATAAAGGTCCTCGTGTCGCTCTTGAACGTCAGACTACTATTAATTACCAAAAGCGCTGCGAAATCAAGCCGAATACAAAACTATAAAGCAAAAAAAAGCACCGAAGGATCGGTGCTTTTTTAAATTTCTTTTACTTGCGTGGATTAAGACGGAAGTTGATCAGAATGTTGCTGAACGCTACCACTCTTATTTCCGTAGGCATCACAGTGCCCACCTCGGGAAGATCCGCATGCTGCTAAGAATGCAGTTAATGCAAGTCCCAAGAACGCAATTGCCATTACTCTTTTCATGCTGTTTGAATTAAAGGTTTTATAAGATTGTTGTACTACAATATAACGACAAATCTACGATAAATTGTATGTTCTTCGAAATAATCTTATCCACAATAACGTGATAATCATTCTTTTTCATCACAGGAATCGTGCCAAAAGCCACGGCAAACATGCAATGCATGACGATTCATCAACCCCTCGAAAATTCTTGATTCTCTTTTGGAAATGAAAGTTATCAACGGGGTATGCTGTTCTTTGCACGGAATTTTACGACGAAAACGCTGTTGGTGGATTTCACTCAATAGACGCTAATTTTCGATAATTTCACGGAATAAAGTAATTTTCTGTACGTTTCTATCTCGATGGACAAACTTCGTATTTTGCTTCTGCTACTTATTCCTTTTTCGCTTTTCGGGCAAAAGGATTACCAAGTTGATTGGCAGGGTACACCTTTAGTGGGCTTCATCAAACATCCGGAAACCAAATTTAAGGATAGCCTTCAAGCAGATAAATACGTAACGGGTGTACGACAAGAGGCCATCAATGATGGATATCTTCTCGCTTCCATCGACTCCGTTCGATACACAACGAAATCGGCAACTGTCTACTTTTACTTGGGCGCACGCTATGAATCGGCACAACTCAAACTGCCTGCAAAAGAAGTCAACTTTGTAAGGCGCAATGCTAGACTTTCTGAAAAGCTTCTAGCAGAAGTGTCTATTACACCGCGCGAACTGGGAAACAACTTACAACGGATTCACAATGCCTACCTAGACAACGGTTATCCGCTTTCAAGTGTTCAACTTGACTCAGTTGAAATAAATGGAACAAGCATTAGGGCATTGATTAAAATTGACCGTGGTCCATTGGTTACTTGGAATGAAGTCCACATCAAAGGAGATACTGCTGTTAGTCAGAAATACTTGACAAGCTTAATTGGTATTTCCGTGGGAGATGTGTACAGCCGGAAGCGTTTGCGGCAAATCTCAGGGGCCATTTCACAAGTTCCATTCATTAAAGAGATGCGTAAACACGAAATACTTTTCACCAAAAAGGGCGCTGAGCTTTTCGTGTATGTAGAATCGGTTGCCATCAGTTCCTTCAACGGTGTGGTAGGACTACAACCCGATCCGATAACGGACCGATTGCAAATAACAGGAGATTTGAATTTGCGTTTAATGAACGTATTGAAACGCGGCGAACTACTGAACATCCGCTGGCAAAGCATACGCGATCAAACGCAATCGTTAACATCTCGGTTGAATTATCCCTTCCTCTTCGGAACCTCTTTCGGAATCGACGGTAAATTTGACTTGTACAAACGTGACACTTCCTTTTTAGAGCTCAACGGAAACATCGGAGTGCAGTACTTTCTAAATCGTGGAAACTATATCAAAGCGTATTATCAGACACTTACCTCTAGCGTATTGAATGGAGGCGCAAACAATCCCACATTTTCCAATTTGGGAAACACACAGTCCAACAATTATGGATTGGCATTTAGTTCCAATCGAGTGGATTACGTACCCAATCCGTCGAGAGGTTTTCGCCTTGATGTGGAGTCTAGCATAGGTAGTCGTACTTCTCAGCGCAACGACTCTGCTCAGGTAATTCGTTCCACTACATATCGAGGAAAATTAGATATTGAGTGGTACATCCCACTATACAAGCGTCATGTTCTTCGCCTTGCGAATACCTCGGAATTCTACATCGCCGACGAAATATTTCAAAATGAAGTTTTTCGTTTCGGTGGACTGACAGCACAGCGCGGGTTCAATGAAGATGAGCTTCTCGCAACAACACGCACTTCCTTTGTGGCAGAATACCGTTTCTTGCTGGATAAAAACTCACATGTATTCGCGTTCTTCGATCAAACCTGGTACGAAAATGTTTCGGGGGATTATTTCAATGACACTCCCTATGGATTCGGTTTAGGGTTCTCCTTCCGCACCAATTTGGGCGTTTTCTCTATTTCATACGCACTCGGAAGTCAGTTTGATGCACCCATTCAATTCAATTCGAGCAAAGTCCATTTCGGTTATATTGCCTATTTTTAATTTATGGATTATATCGCGCTCATCATTGGACTTGTAGCAGGAGGAATTGTGGGATATTTGCTCGCAACATTGAGAAAAAAGGAGCAACCCACAGAGGTGGACACATCCCTCGAAATTGAGTTAGGAACGCTTCGAAATGCCAATGTTCGATTGGAGCAGGAGCTGACCAACTCTAAGGAGGAACTTTCGGGTCTTAAAGCGGAATACCAAACTTTGTTGCAATCTGAAGCCTCGCTAAAAAGTCGTTATAATTCGCTAGAAGAGAAATTAGAAACTCAAAAAACCGAGCTAAACGAACTTCAAGAAAGATTCCGAAAAGACTTCGAACTAGTAGCGAATAAAATTTTGGAAGAGAAATCGGAAAAGTTTACTGAGCAAAATAAAAAGAACCTCGACTCGATCCTCAATCCACTCAAGGAGCGCATTGGCGAATTCCAAAAGAAGGTAGAAGACAGCAACGAAAAAAATACAGAACGTTCGGCCGCTTTGGACAAACACTTGCAGATGTTGCAGGAGCTGAATCGTGAGATTACGCAGGAAACGAAAAGCTTGACTCAAGCGCTTCGGGGAGATTCAAAAACACAAGGAAATTGGGGTGAGTTTCAACTGGAATCAATCCTAGAGAAGGCAGGACTTGAAAAAGGGATTCATTATACGAAGGAGACCAATTTAAAAACGGAAGATGGCGACAATCAGCGCTTGGATTACATCATCAACTTGCCGGATGGAAAGCATTTAATTTTGGACTCGAAGGTATCGCTTACCGCATACAGCAACTATTTCGACACAGAGGATGACGCCGAAAAAGCCCTTTATTTAAAACAACATTTGGACAGCGTAAGTGGACACGTAAAGTTGCTTGGTAGCAAGGATTATCAGAAATTGCACGGCATCAACTCACCCGATTACGTTATGATGTTCGTTGCCAATGAACCAGCTTTAACACTCGCACTTAAAGAGGACCCTACTCTTTTTGAAAAGGCGCTAGACAAAAATATTGTTGTTGTATCTACTTCAACTTTACTGGCAACGCTTCGAACGATCTCCTACATCTGGAAGCAAGATTTACAAAACAAGAACGCAGAGGAGATTGCTAGACAAGCGGCGAATTTGTACGACAAGTTTGTGGGCTTCACCGAAGATTTGATTAAGTTGGGTGGGCAGATGCGTACCGCCACCAAAACGTACGAGGATTCCATGAAAAAACTCACAGATGGCTCAGGAAATCTCACGCGTCGTGTAGAGAATTTGAAGAAGCTCGGAGTGAATCCATCGAAGCAGATTGATAATCGTTTGATTGATAAGAGTGAGGATGTAGAGGACTGAATGCTCACTGAACACTTAGAATATCGAGATGCCGAAGTCCTAGTTGCAACGCTAAATTTACTTGCGTTTATCCTGCATCGTAGAACGAATTTCCTTCATGAAATCTGACGCGTAAACGAAGTCTAAAATCTCTTGATTGTCAGTGGTAATGATGGATTTTCTATCGCCTTCCCACCAGTTCTGTCCGTTGTGAATAAAGATGACGTTGTCCCCAATTTCAATTACCGAGTTCATATCGTGGGTAATTACCACCGTTGTAATATCATACTCATAGGTAATTTCACGTATCAGGTTGTCGATAACGATGGCGGTTTTTGGATCCAATCCGGAGTTGGGTTCGTCGCAGAAAAGATACTTCGGAGAGTTGGAAATAGCGCGTGCAATTGCTACACGTTTTTTCATTCCCCCAGAACATTCCGCAGGATATAACTTGTTTCGTCCTTCTAAATTTACACGCTCCAAACAGAAATTCACACGATCGAGCTTTTCCGCTTTCGATAGTTTCGTGAACATGGTTAACGGAAACATGATATTCTCTTCCAATGTCATGGAGTCAAACAAAGCCGAACCTTGAAAGAGCATACCAATCTGTTTACGAATGGTTACTTTTTCCTTTCGGTCCATCGCGGTAAAATCTTGACCGTCGTAAATGATGCGCCCTGTATCTGGTTCATGTAATCCAACGATACATTTGGTAAGCACCGACTTTCCTTGTCCCGATTGACCGATAATCAAATTCACTTTACCACGCTCAAAATTTGCATTGATATCATGCAGAACATGATTGTCCCCAAAAGTTTTATTTACGCCTTCCACCTGAATCATAGAAGGATCATTTGCGTTAATAAGAAGTTGGCGATGAGAATGGCTACACTTGCCGTTACTACTGCTCTTGTTGCCGATTTACCGACATCTACCGCACCTCCCTTTGAGTAATATCCGTACCAGGAGGCAATGGACACAATGAGGAAGGCAAACACAACTCCCTTCGTCAAGGCGTAGAAGATATTTCCTACTTCGAACCATGCACGAATACCATACAAGTATGTTTCTGTAGAGGCCAATCCACTTGCAATGAGTGCAAGCCATCCGCCGATAAGTCCAAGTCCCATGGAGAACGTTATCAAAATTGGGAAGAAGTAAACTGCTCCTAAAATCTTCGGTAAAATCAAATATGCTCGGCTATTCACCCCCATAATTTCAAGGGCGTCTATCTGTTCGGTAATTCTCATGGTTCCGATCTCAGATGCCACGTTTGACCCCACTTTTCCAGCAAGGATCAAGGACATAATCGTTGGTGAGAACTCCAATATGGTAGACGATCGTGTAATGTAACCAATGGTGTACTCTGGGAGCAATGGCGAATCCATATTGGAGGCCGTTTGTAGTGCGATAACACCTCCCATAAACACGGACATCAAACCAACAATGGGAATAGATTCAACACCGATTCTTTGGATTTCCTCCAACAGTCGCCGGCGAAAAACAGCGCCTTTTTCTGGACGTGAAAACACAATCCAAAGCATCTGCATGTAGTTCCCGATATTCTTAAGAATCTTGAGCATCGATGCTAATTTAGCGGTATTTTTTCTTATGGCAATTTATTTAACCGAATAGCTGATGTAGGATTTTAGGGAGTTTGAATATGGAAAATAATAAACGTTATAATCCTTCCCCTCCATCCCCCCGCGCAATAGCTGAAGCTCATGGCGAAAGCGTTCCCAAATGGCGACTTCCTTGATAACGGCAATGCTAAGTATTTTTTTCACCACTAAGGCACAAATCTTTCGCCGAAGCTACTCCTTCATAGCAAGTATTGCGGCGTAGGAGCTTCAGCAAAGGAGCAGGGAACACTAAGTACTTTGGGAGTGGGTAAAAGATACTTTATAGTGGCGCACTAGATTATGACTCCGTCATAACCTTCCGTGTTCTTTACTTCTACAAAGTTTCAAACTATACTCCGTGCGCTTCGTACCCTCGTGGTTGACTCTCAATTGCGGGCATCTTGCCAATATCTAGGCAATTGCCCTCCAAAAGGGGGAAGCCAAATCACCCGTTTGATTAATAAGTGTTAAGTGTTCATTACAAATGAATAAAGGTGCCGATTGCGATGTAGGAAAGCACTATTTTTGCAGTCAGTGAGCAATAAAGTAGCACAATATCATAAAGTGTTGAGCAAGTATGTCCCAGCGGAATATGTGTCTTATGTCGTGGATTTACTCATCAAGCATCCCGTTCAGTTTCGTGTTTCAAAGCCGAGAAAAACTAAACTGGGAGATTTTCGTGCTGAACGCGAAGGGCTGCATAAAATAACGGTCAACGGTGATTTAAATCCCTACAGTTTTTTGATTACTACCATCCACGAATTTGCACACTTGGTCACTTTTAATGACTACGGTCCGCGGGTGAAGCCTCACGGCAAAGAATGGCAAAATGTGTACTCGAAAATGTTGTATCCGGTGGTGCAAGCTGGACATTTGCCGGAAGATGTTGCCAAGGCAATTGAACGCTCACTATTAAATGTGAAAGCCTCTTCGTGCACGGATCAGAACTTACATCGGGTGTTGATGCAATACGATGTGCCGAAAGAAGGGTTGGTTACTTTGGAGTCTTTGGATCGGGAGTCTGTTTTCGAGTTGAATGGAAAAACCTATCGAAAAGGAAACCTTCGTCGTACCCGCTACGTATGCACGAACACACACAATCAAAGAAAATACTTAATTAATGCGCTTGCGCAAGTCAAAAAAATAGCATGAAGGATAATTACAGCGTAATCATGGCCGGTGGAATTGGAAGTCGTTTTTGGCCGATGTCAGTTCCGGAAAGACCGAAACAATTTTTGGATGTTTTAGGCATCGGGAAATCGTTAATTCAAATGACGTACGAGCGCTTGTTGCACGTTTCACCTTCGGAAAATATTTACATCGTAACGAACAAGGCTTACAAGGATTTGGTCCTAGAGCAATTGCCCGATTTGAAACCTGAGCAAGTCTTGATGGAACCTCAGCGAAAGAATACGGCTCCTTGTATTGCTTATGCAGCTGCAAAAATTCATGCAATCAACCCAAATGCAAAATTGATTATTTCACCGGCAGATCACTTAATTGTGAATCAGCAGAACTTTGCGGAAACCATCGAGAAGGCATTACAAGCTGCAGAAAATGATCGCATTGCAACAATTGGAATTCAGCCTACACGACCTGATACTGGCTACGGTTATATTGAGTTTGATGCTGCGACAGAAACGGTTCCCAACGCTTGCGTTCCAGTGGCACAATTCCGCGAAAAACCGGATTTAGAAACTGCGAAGTCTTTTGTTGAGGCTGGAAACTTCTATTGGAATTCGGGAATTTTTATTTGGAAGTCGGGGACGGTGCTAGATGCTTTGAAATCGTTCCAACCGGAGCTACATAGTTTGTTTGCAGGTGATATGAGTTTTTACAATACACCAAAGGAACAAGAGAAAGTGGATCATTGTTTCGATGTTTGTGAAGATATTTCCATTGACTTTGCCGTGATGGAACATGCGCAAAATATCGACGTAGTGCTTTCTAATTTCGATTGGTCGGACCTAGGCACTTGGGGAAGTTTGGACACGCATTTATCGCATGATGATCGTGGAAACGCTATTATTGGCGATAAGGTTCATGCGTTTCACACCTCTAATAGCATAATCAACCTGGAGGACGGAACTGAAGCCATAATCGATGGGTTGGATGGATACATTGTGATTCAATCGGAAAATCGTTTGATGATTCTCCGCAAGGAAAACGAGCAAGAGTTAAAGCAATTTATGAGGGAGTTGTAGAAGTTAGACCGCTGCGCTCAAAGACTTTTGACTTTTGATTTCTTGACTACATGACTGCTTGACTTTTTGATTTCTTGACTTTTTGAATTCTTGATTTTTTGACCATTTGACAATTTGACGGTTCGATTGCTTGACGGTTTGATTTTGTAATTTTTAAGCACACTTCGGCTACGCTTAGTGAACGATTGGGTGTTTTGAGTTTTCAGTTCATTACTATTTTGCTTTCCACTCGTAGTATAGGTCGAAATAACTCTTGGTTTCTATAGTGACAACCCCAACTGTTGTATCTCCGTATTTTGCTGGAATTCCGTTGGTATATACCTTGATGTTTTGATATGCCGCCGATGGTAGGTTCAATTCACCTCTCACCTTTACACCATCAATGAGTTGTAAATGACCTCCTTCCGCACCCCGAATCACAATTTCATCTGTGATAGACATTTGTATTTCAGAGGAAGTGCCTTCAATCAAATCATCAAAATTGAAGCGGTTTACGTGTTGATCGATGATTGCTCCTTCTAGTTCTTCAAAAGAATGACCGAATAAGTCTATTGGTAATGGCGGTGCAATGGGGGGACAGATACAGATGTTGTCTATCGGTGAAGGAAAAACAATTTCTCCGCAGTGGTAAAACCCATCTCTTGGTACATCTACAGGAATGCCTTTTAGCGTGTCGCCATACATTCGAATATTCAGGGAGTACTCCCCAACAGGAACTGTTGAAATTCGAAATCGCCCATCTTCATCTGTTTGTGTTTGGTAGCGCTGACCAAATTCATCTTCGATAAATACATGAGTGTAAGATAAAGGATATCCATCTTCATCAACTACGTTTCCAATTACCGCACCCATTTGAGATTGAGCCATTGATGCGAATGAAAATAAAAGGGATATGATGAATATAAAAACGGTCATTTGATATCGTTGAGAGTTTGAAATGATGATGTCGGTACAAGAGTCCTACAACTATTCCCTATTCTTTCGCTATACCTACTCCTTCAAAGCAAGTATTGCGGGGTAGTCGCTTCAGCACAAGCGCTCCAAATGGAGACTTACTAGGTAATTCGCCTGCCGGCGGTAAGGAAAGGAATGCTGAGTCTTTTTTACCACTAAGACACGGAGGGCACAGGAAAAATTTAGCCAAAGCTGCTTGAAAAAGGCACACTAGATTATGACATCGTCATAATTTCTACTGTTCTCTGATAGGCGTCGTGTGTACTTTTATCATTTTGGATATTAACTACAATCCGTGCACTTAGTGGCTTTTTAGTGAATTATAATTTTGGGCATTTTGTTAATATCTAGGTAATAACCCTCCAAAGCGTTGCTTTGAGCCTGCCGAAATGGGGAAACAGTTAAACTTGAGAAATAAAAAGGGATCCCAGCAACTACGAGATCCCTTTACGAAGGCTTATGCTTTACTAGAGCTTACTATTTTCCCGCCTTCAATTGTTGTGATTTCCATGCTCTGTATAGGTCGAAGTAGCTTTGTGTTTCCATGGCAATTACTCCACCGAGTGTATCTCCGTATTTCGCCGGAATTCCTCCTGTGTATACTGTCAACGATCCGATAGCTGCAGATGGCATGGCACCAATTTCTCCGGTTTTTACTCCGTCAATCAGGTACAACATGTCGCCCGGTCGTGAACCACGAATGATTAAGTCTCCACTTTCCGTTTTTTGAATTTCTGAGGACATACTTTCTACCAAACCGGCTACATCAAACTTCAATGCGCTTTCTTGAATTTCGGCTGCTTTCATTGTGGTTACGGGAATGTTTCCGTCGATAAGTTTTAAGCCCTCATCTGCAGAAACAACAACCGATGTCATCGTTTTCACAAAACCACTTTCAAATTCTATTTGCCCACACTGGTAAAATCCATCACGCGGTACATCTACATAGATTCCACCCATTGTATCACCCATAAGTTTGATGTTCATTTCATACTCACCAACTGGAATTGCACTGATTCTAAAGCGTCCATCCTCATCCGTTCTTGCTTGGTAACGCTGACCGAAGACGTCGTCAATATAAACGTGTGCTCCGTACACAGCTTGTCCTTCAGTTAAAACTTCTCCAATTACTTCTCCTGTTGCTCCTTGTCCGAATGCTGACCCCATTCCGAAGATCAAACATGTTAGTATCATTATTTTTTTCATAAGAATTGATTTTAATTTCTACGTCGTTTGTTATTGAGATGCACGCGTATTTTCAATTCCATAAAAGTTTTTTGATTTTT
Organism: bacterium; assembly: GCA_024742305.1. Lineage (GTDB taxonomy): Bacteria > Bacteroidota > Bacteroidia > Flavobacteriales_D > Crocinitomicaceae > UBA4466. The sequence continues at coordinate 76,861 of JANSYQ010000005.1, forward strand.
TTTTCGACTGCTGGACTTTTAGACTGATGGACTGCTTGACTGCTTGACTGTTTGACTTCTTGATGATTTGATTGATAGTCTATTAGACGGTGCGACGTCTGGGAGAGCGGATTTTAGGGCATAAAAAACCCCGGCATCTCGACTCTGCTCGATGACCGGGGTATTCGTTAAGTTTAATTTTCTTATTCCGCTGTTTCCAATGCTGCGCTTGCAGTTGGGAATTTACGGTCTACTTTTTTGAATAGTCCTTGTAGTACTTTACCTGGACCTACTTCAATCACTTCTTCGCAACCATCGGCGATCATTTGATTCATAGTCTGCGTCCAGCGAACGGGCGCTGTTAATTGTGCTACCAAATTCTTTTTGACTTCGGCTGGGTCGGTCACAGCACTTGCCGTTACGTTTTGATACACTGGGCATGATGGTGTATTGAATGTTGTTGCTTCAATAGCAGCTGCTAACTCTTCTCGTGCTGGCTCCATCAAAGGTGAGTGGAATGCTCCACCTACTGGAAGTACCATCGCTCTACGCGCACCGGCTTCTGTTGCCAATTCACAGGCTTTCTCCACTGCTGGAACGGCTCCTGAAATTACCAATTGTCCCGGACAATTGTAATTTGCTGCTACCACTACTCCATCCACTTTATCGCAAATTTCTTCTACCTGAGCATCCTCCAAACCAAGAATAGCCGCCATTGTTGAGGGCTCAGCTTCGCATGCCGCTTGCATTGCTAAGGCGCGCTTAGAAACCAATCGTAAGCCATCCTCGAAGTTCAATGTTTTGTTCGCTACCAAGGCAGATAGTTCTCCCAGTGAGTGTCCTGCTACCATATTTGGTTGAAAGGAATCACCCAAGCACGCTGCCAAAATTGTCGAGTGCAAAAAGATCGCTGGTTGTGTTACTTTCGTCTGCTTCAACTCTTCGTCTGTTCCTTCGAACATAATCTTAGTGATTTCGAATCCCAAAACCTCATTCGCCTTGTGGAACATATTACGCGCCACTTCAGATGTATCGTATAAGTCCTTACCCATTCCCGAAAATTGGGCTCCCTGACCGGGAAAAACGTATGCTTTCATGTAGTATAAATTTTGCGGTAAAAGTAGTAAAATTGGTTGAGGGACGGAGAGGTTGGAACGTTGGTTTTTTTTGGACTTTTAGACTGTTTGACTACTAGATTTCTAGACTTTTAGACTAGGGAGGATTTCTAGACTTTTCGGAGGTTCCGTACGGTGTGGTGAAGATCTAGCGGTTATTTCAAGACAATACGCTTAGAGTACGTTCCTTTGGAGTTGGAGACCTTAATCACGTATGTCCCTGAAGCGTTATTCGACAGGTCAATTGATTGTGTACCACTCAATTCGGTTTCAAGGATTTTTCGTCCTTGAATGTTGGTAACGATTACCCTACTCGATTCGTTCTCCTCCGTTTCAATGGTAATGACTCCGTTAGTTGGATTTGGATGCACAGAGAAATTATTCACGGAGTTTTCTTCGACGCTCAGAATTTGGTTAAAATTAGCTCGTACAAATGGAGCAAATCCCCAATTGGTATAATAGTTAATTGCGCCTCCCTGACCATACGGTCCAAATCCAACGGTTGCGTAGTCATCATCTTCTGTGGAGTTTTCGGAGCCTCCTAGCATGAATCCTTGGCCGACGGTTGCATCGAGCTTGTAAATTTCAATGATGTAACCCGATCCCGCTACCAACATGGCTGGCTGCGCAAATGTCAACGTTCTGACACCGGTACCAATGTCTTGCGCGTATACCGTGAACACTTGCTCTCTAACCAGTTGCAAGTTCCCTTGAATTCCACCGATTTGATCGAAACGTAAAATTCGAGCGATTACCTCCAAGCCTGGACTCGTTCCTACGGCAAAATTGACATCTACCCCAAAAATTTCTTGGTCCGCTTCAGGAACGTAAATACACCCCCAACCGTGTGGCCCATTCGCAAGGTTAACAATGGAGGAGTCGGTAGAAGTAGGATTCCAGCCGAATATCGCTGCACTGCCATAATCGTGAGCCATAACGTTATCGTTCACATGCAAAGGCGCAGCTGAAATGGAGTTGTCCGATGTATCCTGATCAAATGGAACGGAGAAGCTGACATTGTATTCACCGATATCATCCGGGATATAGCCCGAATTGAACCAAATGGTGTCTTTGGTCGCGTAAGGAACCGAAACGGGTTGGGTAGATTGATTCACTACCGAGCCATCTTTTGTGATTGTTGCCGTAACTACCAAAGATTGCGTCAAAGCACCTTCATTGGATATCACCACACATGGAATTATTTCTCGAGCTTGCGATAACGGTACCATTGAATATTCGTAATCATCGGTAATGTTTGCATGCCACGCATTGGTTAAAGCCACATCGTTGTTTGGTAATTCGGCAACCACAACATCGTCTACGATCCAACCGTAATCCCAGCCCTCGCCCGCCGTATTATCTGTTCCTCCATCAGAAATGGCGTTGGAGAGATATAAAAAGCGAATCATTACCTCTTGTGCAGAACCGGCAGTAGCCGTAATATCAACCGTTACTTCTTGTGGATTAGGAGTCTCATCGTTATTCTCCATGGATGCATTTACTTCGTAATCTACCCATGTTTGACCGCCGTTGTTAGATACTTGAATGAAGGTTCTGCCTGTCCATTTATTGAAAAATTGCTGAAAAGTAACAGCAACTGTGGAGAAATTCGAACAACTGAATGGTACCGACTGAATCCATGCATTATTGGCGATTTGGTTGGCCGCTTGGGCATAGCTGTCAGAATTGAACGATGCTGCATTTCCTCCAGAGTTGGAAGCCAACTGAGCATTACCGGACCACCAAAAAGACGGTTCGTAGGAAATTTGCCAATCGGCGCTGTTTCCAGCCGAATTCCCGATGAGCCAATCTTGCGTGTTAGAGAAGGTACTCGACCAAATGACGGATTTGTTTTGAACGGACGAATGCACTACCTCGGGCTTCTTTAGAGAAACGCGCGGATTCGGTGTTTTTCCTCTATGCGTAGCCTCCCTCTGCGCAAAACTTGCACTTGAGATCACTACCACGAAAAGTGAAAGAAGAAATTTATTCATAGTCCGTTACTAAATGTGGCGGCAAAGATAGGGCATTTGTGGTATAAATATCAACCACTGATCCCTTCCTCCGCCTTATTATCAACGAAATCTGTCTAGAAAAGGTTGAAAAATTAGTCAAATGCTTTTGCGCCCACTTTTCTCAGGCTGAGAATAGCTAGTAGTAACCCCGTCGCGGGAAGTGCACTAATAAAGAAGTACAAACCGAACCCAAAAAGATCGTAGAGAAATGCTGAAACTACTGGAAATAATGCCATCGCGAAAGAATTGATCGCCTCACTGATTCCCATGATTTCGCCTTGCTTCTTCGGGTTGGCATGCATCGAAATAAGTGCATTGAACGTGGGAAAACAGAGTGACAAGCCCAAATTCATGATGTAGTAAAACGCAATAAACAAGTACAAATTGGACGTCATGGTGATCGCCAACACCCCAACAGTACAAAAGGAGAGTCCAATTAAAAGCGTGCGAAACTCACCGAATCGTTTTACAAAGATTTTTGATAGAACGGCTTGATTGAAGGATAAGAAAACACCCACTACGAAAAGAAAAATTCCCAATTCTTGCGTATTGAACTCGAACAAATCAATTAAGAAAAGGGAAATGGTTCCAATATAAAATGCCATCATGGAGGAAAAAAGCATTTTGATCGCAAAAATGGACTTAATCACTTCCGATGGATTGGCCTTTTTCACACGTCCGGGAATGTTTAACAATTTTAGAACGGACATTCTTTCTCTTGGAACTCGGTTTTCTGGCGGATGTGATTCCTTCAACCAAAGAAATATGGTGAGTAGGGCAACAACAGAAACAGCCATCGCGACTAATATTGTCCCGAGATACCCCAGCGAAGTAGATCCAGCCAAGCCTCCTAAACCCGGACCAATGATCATCCCGATTCCCGCAATTCCGCCCAAATAGCCAAAAATGTATGACTTTTCTTCTCGCGTTGTGATGTCAGAAATGTACGCATTGGTTACCGATACGTTTCCTCCTGTAATTCCGTCAAAAGCACGAGAAATAGCAATGATAATTAATGGAAGAGCCACTCCGAAAATGGGAAATTCTGGAAGTGACAGAGCCACAGCAAAAATGATCCAGCTGAGTAAAGTTCCCCCTTGGCTGATCAGTAAAATTCGCTTCCGCCCCATACTGTCTGACATTCCACCAAGCATGGGAGCTCCGATAAATTGAAAGGCAGAGTAGAGTGTTAAGAGCAGACCAAACACCCACTTCGGTGCTCCGTAAGTATCAACCACAAAAGGTAAAATGGGCATGAGAATACTGAACCCAAGAACATTTACGAAGGTGAGTAAGTATGCTGGTATGAATTTCTTCGCCATGGCGCAAAGTTACTCCTTTTTATTTACCATGGTATTTATTTTGATGTGATTATTTTTAGGATTGGACAGATTGGATTGCTTGGTTGTCTGAATTCATGACTTTTTGATTGTTTGACTTCTTGATTTTTTTGATTGTTTGACTTTTTGACTGCTTGATTACAAGATAGGTTTGACGGGGTGGACTTTTGGTTGAGTTGGTTGTACACGGAATCGGATAGGTGTAGTCGTTATATATATTCTCTATATGGATATAAGTGTTATCAATTTTAATTAACACACTTCCTGCGTACCTTTAGAATATGGAAAAAGAAACATACAACACAACAGAAGTAAAGCAAACCATGAATGCTATTGGTTTGGAAACAGATAAAAGTGCAGAACTGATTTTTGGACTCAACGAGTTACTAGCAAATTATCAAGTCTTCTACATGAACGTTCGTGGCTTTCATTGGAATATTCAAGGAGACAAATTCTTTGAGCTTCACGTGAAGTTTGAGGAATTGTATAACGACCTAGAGCAAAAAATTGATGAGGTTGCGGAACGTATTCTCATGTTAGGAGGAGCTCCCTTGCATACCTTCCAAGACTATTCGCAACTGTCAGAAGTTAAATCTTTGAAAGAAGTCTCGGATGCTAACGGTACCGTGAAGGGTGTACTTAATGGCTTACAAACCATTTTAGTTAAACAACGTGAAATTCTCGAATTGAGCGGAAACGCAGACGATGAGGGTACCAATGCATTGATGAGCGATTACATTCGTGAGCAGGAGAAACTAGTTTGGATGTACTCGGCTTATTTGAAATAAGAGAAATGACACCTATTCCTCGCAGAGTAGATTGAGTTTGAGCGTTTGTGCGAGGAAAATCAGAGGACGGGAATGAAAATTCTTCGTCCTCTTTTTGTTTCCGTCCTTGTTTTTGCACCTAGGATCGAAAAAAAGACTAATATCGTATAAATGCACTTTCCATGAAATCAGCGGTTAACTCCAAAATACAATGTCCCGTTACTTACACTATGAGCGTAATTGGTGGAAAATGGAAACCGATTATCTTGTATTTGATCTCACAGAATGTCAATCGTTTTGGGGTTTTACAGCGAAATATTAATGGATTGAGCAAGCAGATGCTCACAAAACAGCTCCGTGAACTAGAGGCTGATAGTATTCTCGAACGCGTTATTTATCCTGAAATTCCACCTAGAGTGGAGTATTTCATTACGCCCAAGGGTGAATCCTTATTTCCGATAATTCAGTCGATGAAAGAATGGGGGCGCACTTATGTGGATTAACCGATTAGCGAATTCATCTACTCTCCATCAAATGCTATTACAATAATCTTCTCAACGAGGCGTTCCAATAGTATTAACTTTCCTAGAAATGACAACTAAACAAAAACGCCTTCTGTGGTTACTTTCCGGTGCGTTTCTTACCATCATTTTGCTCTGGATGGAAATGGCTGTAGGAATTTTTGGCTCCCCAATTGCTGGGAGTTAACTCCCCTTCCTTGAACTGTCGAGACTCACAGAACTTTCTTTTAAAATCATATTTCTGTAAGGGAACGGAATTTCAATACCTTCTTTCTCAAAGCGCTTTTTAATGGCGATGTTGATATCACTGTGCATTCGGAGTGCTTGTAGCGGATTGTCTGTCCATGCGTATGCACGTAGATTGACGGAGTACTCACCAAAGCTCAATACAACAACCTCAACAATGGGGTCTTTAGCAGCCATTTCTTCCTCCGTTCTGTTGTCTAAAATTCGTGGATGTTTCTCCGCTTCCTCTTGAATGAGACGCATGGCTAACTCGACATCACTACTGTATCCAATTCCTACTTCGATATAACGACATACTTTGGGTTCTTGAATGCTATCGTTGATAATGACATCGGAACTCACTCTAGAATTTGGAATGATTAAACGTTTGTTTTCAAAATTTACGATTACCGTATGCCGAAGTGTGATATCTTCCACCAATCCATAACTTTGTTCGCCCACTTTGATCATGTCCCCTACTCGAAAGGGTCTGAAAATCACGATGAAAATTCCACTAACGATATTAGAAAACGCTTCTTGCGCCGCAAATCCAATCGCAGCTAAGAGAATACCCGCCCCCGCAAAGATGGTTACCGCGATAGATTTGAGATCGGGAATTTGAAATACGATCAATCCCGTGGCGATGAGCCAAATGATAAAGGAGGCGGCGTTTTTAATAAACTTGACCCGAGTAACATCTGTTTTGATCTTGCTGTCTTCGCTCAATAACGATTTTGCAATCAGCCATCGAATTACACGAGACAGTACAAGGCTTCCTATTAAAATTCCGCCAATGATGAGATACAAGTGCCAATTTTCCATGTTGATTCGAAAGATAAAAAACATTAATGTAAAAGCCCTCTTGCGGGTAATTACCTAGATTTTGGCAAGAAGCCCACAATTGTGAGTCTACCACAAAGGCACGGAGAATAGTTTAATACCTAGGTCTAGAAAGAACACTGAGCATTATGACGAAGTCATAATAAAGTGTGCCTCTAACAAGCAACTTTTATCCACTTTCCTTAGTGCTCTCCGTGCCTTTGTGGTTTTTTACTTTAATTATGGCTAGTTTGCTGAAAAAATTGACGACTATTCACTTAAACAAGATAACTTAAGTAAAGAAACGATTATACAGCCTAAGCTTCTTCCAACAAAAATTGAAATATCAATGGCGCCACAATTGTTGCATCGGATTCAATAATGAATTTCGGGGTCGTGATATCCAATTTTCCCCACGTTATCTTCTCGTTCGGGACAGCGCCTGAGTACGATCCGTAACTTGTGGTTGAATCAGAAATTTGACAGAAGTAACTCCAAAACGGCGTATCGGTTCGCTCCATATCTTGGTACAGCATCGGTACAACACAAATTGGGAAGTCTCCGGCTATTCCTCCGCCAATTTGGAAAAAGCCAATGCCTTCCGTTCCGGCGTTTTCGGTATAATAATCTGCGAGCCACATCATGTACTCAATTCCCGATTTCATGGTGCTTGGCTTCAACTCTCCCTTCAAACAGTAGGAGGCGAAAATATTCCCAAGAGTGGAGTCTTCCCATCCTGGAACGATAATCGGCAAGTTCTTTTCTGCAGCAGCCAACATCCAAGAATTTTTCGGGTCAATTTCGTAGTACTGCTCTAAAATTCCTGAGAGCAATAATTCGAATAAAAATTCATGCGGAAAGAATCGTCTCCCTTCATTTTCTGCCTTTTTCCAAATTTCGAAAATGTGTTTTTGTAATCGTCGAAATGCCTCTTCCTCAGGAATACACGTGTCTGTAACTCGGTTAAGTCCACGTTCTAAAAGATCCCATTCTTGTTGTGGAGTGAGGTCTCGATATTCAGGCACGCGTTCGTAACTGTTGTGCGCCACAAGGTTCATGATGTCTTCCTCTAAGTTGGCACCTGTACAGGAAATAAGGTGGACCTTATCCTGACGAATCATTTCGGCAAGAGAAATGCCCAGTTCTGCTGTAGACATCGCTCCAGCGAGAGAAATCAACATCTTCTTTCCGCTTTTAATATGCGCTTCATACGCTTCTGCGGCATCTACCAACGACGCGGCATTAAAATGTTTGTAATGTTGTTTGACAAAATTTCTGATTGGTTGTTTCATTTTTAGTCGATAAATATTTGAACTACTTCAAAAAGGATTAATATGATAATGATCCACTCTAGGAGGGAACTGTGTTTGTGTTGTAAAACGTCTTTGTAGAACTCGTGATTCTCTCGGACAACACTGAGGCTGGCTTGCATAGCTCGATAGCGATTTTCGAAATCCAATTCATTCGATAAAAGTGTATCTAGCTCTGTCAAACGCGCTTCTTTCCACGCAAGCGGCGGTGCTTCAAAAATATACAAGTTATCTGCGATTCTGTTACGCAAGCTCATGGTTTGACCAATGAATTTGGAGAGTTTTCGACGTGTCATTTTCACTTCGCCGGTTACTTCTAAATGCGTTGACAATTCGCGCGATTTCTCCAAGAGTTCATCCGTAATGACTTGATAATGTGTCAAGGCTGCAGACTGCGCTAGATTCAAGGCAATAATGTGAATCAAATCCACACTGAGCTCAGGAATGGTTGCTGTGTCAAAATCTACCGCTAACGCTTCATTTTCTCTCACTAAAATTGTGAAGGAGTCGTAACCGATCCAGTCATCGTTGCCATTGCTCAACTCATCAGTAATGGAATCCTTGATTTCTGTTGGAACGTTCACAAACGTGAGGCACCCGAAGTTTTTCACGTACACAAATGAATTTTCAGACAGTTGGTACAGCAAGAACGTGCTATCCGATTTGATCGGTTTTTCTTCAAAAAGTGCACGCACTTCCTTCAGCTGCAAACGTCTACCAAGGTGGTAGGTATAAACTTTTAAATCCACTTGTCTTGAAATTTGTATGAGAGCATTTTGTAGTACAGTTTCGCTGCGGCAAACGACGAAACATTATCGTTTTCACCGGGACATAACTCTACAATATCAAAACCTACCACGTTTTTCGTTTCAAACACTTTTTTCAAGAAGGCCAAGGTCTCGTACCAATGAAGCCCTCCCGGCTCTGGCGTACCTGTGGCAGGCAATACCGAAGGATCGAAACCATCCAAATCAAAGGTGATGAATACATTTTCTGTCATGCATTCTAAAGCCTTATCTGCCCAGTATTCATCCTCTACCATTTGATGTGCAAAAAACACATTCTCAGCATTGATGTACTTCCGTTCTGACTCATCCATGCTACGTATTCCCACTTGAACCAAGTTGGTCGTTTCGTTGGCCTCGTGCATGGCACATGCGTGGTTATAAGGACTTCCATCGTACTCTGCGCGTAAATCTGCGTGGGCATCAATTTGAAGCACCGTGAGGTTATCAAAACACTCGTTGAATGCACGAATGGTTCCAATGGAAATAGAGTGCTCTCCTCCAAAAATGGTCACGAACTTATTCTTGTGAATGAAGTTTTTCACGATGTAATGCACATCAGTGACCATCTCATCAGGTGTTTCGTAATCTGCACTGAGCTGACTGAGAAAAACACCTTGTCGGTACACTTCCGTCTTCGTTTCAATGTCGTATAGCTCCATATTTTCTGAAGCATCCAAAAAGGCTTCCGGACCTTTATCTGCTCCTTTTCCCCAGGTGCTTGTGGCATCGTACGGGATGGTAATTAATACGATTTGACTTTTATCGAGTGTTGCTTTTTCACTCGGGATTCCTGCGTAAGTTCTATTGTTATTCATATCCAAGTAAGTTCATAAATGATTCTGCCGATTGTTGTTCAGCAAATACAGTTGATGTGACTTCATTGTTTTCATCTCTGTCGATGACTACGTACTTCGGTTGCGGGATCAAACAATGTTGTAAACCTCCGAAACCACCAATAGTATCCTGATACGCGCCAGTGTTGAAGAAACCTATGTACAAGGGCGAATACGTCGGGAATTTCGGCAGATAAATCGCGTTAACGTGCTGCTCACTGTTGTAGTAATCGTCGCTATCGCAGGTCAATCCACCGAGTAAAACACGCTCGTAAGGTTTGTCCCAGTTGGTGATCGGTAGCATGATGAATCGTTTGTTGATCGCCCATGAATCTGGAAGCGTTGTGATGAAAGACGAATTGATCATGTTCCATTTTTCTCTATCGTTTTGTTGTTTTTGATAGAGCACTTCATAGAACATGGCTCCCGATTCACCTACGGTGTAGGATCCGAACTCAGTAAAAATGTTTGGTACAGGAACACCTGCTTCATCACACACCTCTTTGATTTGCAAAATGATTTCAGATGCCATGTAGGCGTAGTCGAATTCGAAGCCAAGGGAGTTCTTGATTGGAAAACCACCACCGATGTTCAAGCTATCGAGTGAAGGACACACTTTCTTCAAATCGACGTACACACGCAAACATTTGCGTAATTCGTTCCAGTAGTATGCATTGTCGCGAATTCCGGTATTGATGAAGAAATGCAACATTTTTAATGAAACGTTCGAACGTTGCTCGATTTCATTTTTGTAAAACGGCACAATGTTTTTGTATCTGATACCCAATCGACTGGTGTAGAATTCAAATTTTGGTTCTTCTTCCGAGGCAATTCGAATTCCGATAGGAAACTTCACTTGAATGCGTTCGGCTAGCAAGTTGATTTCTTCGTAGTTATCAATAATGGGAATGCAGTTATGATGTCCGGAGTTGATCAATCGAGCGATATTTTCGATGTATTGATCTCTTTTGAATCCATTGCACAAAACGAAGGTATTATCACTGATTTCACCAGAACGCTTCAGACTTTCCACCAAATTGATGTCAAATGCAGACGAAGTTTCAATGTGAATGTCGTTCTTGAGCGCCTCCTTCAGCACGTGGCTAAAATGCGAGCTTTTGGTGCAATAACAATAGTTGTAGTTTCCGTCGTAATTGTGTTCTTCAATGGCCGACTGAAACCAATTTTTGGCGTTGTTAATGTTTTCCGAAATCTTCGGTAGATATCGGACTTTAAGAGGAGTTCCATACTCCTCAATGAGTGCTTCAAGGTCGACGCCATGCCAGTTTAAAGCACTGTTTTGTTTTAATTGGAACTCCTCTTGAGGAAAATCAAATGTTTGATCGATTAAATCGATGTATTTGTTTTTCATTTTTTAATTGGGTTTACTCGGATGAATCGTCATCCATGCTGATTACTACTTCGTCCAACAGACCTCCTTTTTCATCGTAGGTAACGATGCGGTTGTCTTCAGTTTCTTCTTCGTAAATTGTAATGATGTACGTTTTTATTTTCGGGGTTTCTTTCATGGTCACGTCGGAGATTTCATATCCTGCGAAATCATCCGCCACCATTTCCGCTACGGCACGTGGCAGTTCTGATTCATCAACTGTGAATTCCGTGTACAACCAGGCACCTGCCTCTGAGAAATGCGCACTTCCATAATTTCCGTCATTCTCGAAATAGCACTCTACATCATTAAATCCTTCGTACCACTCCTGCACAACTCCTTCCGGATATTTTGTACTGAATGAAGCGGTTGCTTTTGCAGGAGGCGTGTAATCCTGCGCCAGTAAGAAGCCTCCAAGTAGGAGGCTGGCAACGGTTAATGTGATTTTTTTCATTGTGTATTTTGTCTTTCTGTTTGTTTAGGCTCCACGCAAAAAGTTCTCGTTGGACTTTTTGGGCATGAGCAGTTTCGTTTGAACGATGGCTTTGTCTTCGAAGAGTTTTTGAATGGACTCCGCCAATCGAGAATCGTTGAATTCAATATTGGAAACAATGATTGTATGCGGGTTCAATGTATCAGCCAAAAGTTCGTTCAAGTCAAGTCGATTCTTAACAATGGTTATTTCTTCAGTGGTATCCTCGAGACTCCATTTCGTTTTCAAAATGACTTCTTCACAGGTAGATTCATCATCCACGTAAACCACTTGAAACTGGGCTCCGGACACATCGCACAGTTGGCGCAACAGCTCCATGGATTCCGATCTGTATTTCGAGGTGCTATCTTGAATTAGAACAACACGATCCACGCGCTCAAACGCATCCATGTTTGGCACAAAAATCAACGGTATTTCCAGGTGAACCATCGCTGTTTCCACTTTCGATACTTTTTGGTAACTCCAGCCTGAGAATTGCTCTTCTCCCATGACTACCAAATCAGCGCTATTCTCTGCGGTTTTGATCAGATCGCGCACTGGGTCACCGTACATAGCTTTTATTTCGATGGACTGGTTCCCAAATTTTTTAATCAGTCGATTGCGCTCGCGCTTTAATTTCTCCAAGGGAATTTCGTCGTAATCCGGGGTATAGTTTTGAAATGAATTGTAAAATCCGGAACGATACACCAAAGGAAAACTATTCAGCAGCTCGTATTCAGCATTTCTACCCAAGAAGGACACAATAAAATCTGCGGCATCACAAGCTGACTGCGACAAGTTTGTCGGAAGCAAGATCTTCGGATACTTTTTCATGGCTGCTACGCTGAAAATGAAAGTTGCGTGAGGTACAAATCCTGCGCTTTTTGCCGTGCGCGAGAGAGACGCATTTTAATCGCACTGGCTCCCAAGCCGAACTGTAATTGCAATTCTTCAATGCTTTTTTTGTTCGAGTATTTTTCGATCAATAATTCGCGGTCCTTACTTGGAATAGCGTCCAAAATTTGAATAAGCAATTCTGTTACATCGGCAATGGGCACCAAATCAAACTCAGCGGGCCACTCGAATACGTCAGTGTAGTTCTCGTTTGCCTCTACAGACTTTGATGCTTTCTTGCAGAATGATAAAGTATAGTTGCTGGCAATAGCATACAACCAAGTTGCATAGGAAGCATTGCCATGAAAAGAGTCGATTTTTTCAAAAGAAATAAGAATGGCGTCATTGGCACAATCGTACGCATCGGCATGATTCTTCGCAATAGACAAACAACGACCGTACACTTTTTCAAAGTAGTGTGCATAAATGGCACCCATCGCTCTTGGGCAACCGCTTCTTAAATCTTCAATGTATTGAACCTCGTTTTTCATGGTCCCTTATCTTTAAATGACAAGACAAAGGTGCGGCGGTAAATGGTGCGATTTGTACGCTAAAAACTGATTTTATATCGGCGTTTTTGGGATTTGTTTCTGCGAGAATCTCGTAGATGAATTTCAGTGCCTGAGAGTATTTTAAAAAGAAGTATCTTTGATTTAGGATGACACAGCTGATTGATAACAAACTGGAAGAGATAATTGAATTGTGCAAAACGCACAACGTGATTTCCATGTCTATTTTTGGTTCATCAGCAAGAAACACCATGACGGAGAATAGCGACATTGACTTCTTGGTGCAGTTCTCTGAAGATATTGAGGTTCTGAACTATGCCGATAATTACTTTTCATTAATGGAAAAACTGGAGGCCTTGCTGCAAAGAAAGATTGATTTAGTTTCAAAAAGGTCTCTGAAAAATCCAATTCTGATTGAAGAAATTGATCGCTCCAAAATAGACTTGTATGCAGCCTAAAGTACTGAAGTACATTCTAGATATTGAGAGTATCATTGCGGAAATCGAGCTTGTAAAATCGAAAACTCAGAATGATTTTCAGAATTTTAAGAACGATATCATTCTTCAGAGGGCAATTGAAAGGCATTTAGAAATCATTGGAGAGGCTGTACGTAAAGTAGTAGATTTAGAACCAACGATTCCAATTACCTCGGCGAGGAACATTATTGGTCTAAGGAATATCATCTCACATGCTTATGATTCAGTTGAGCCCGAGATGATTTGGGGAATTATTCAAAAGGATATTCCTTTATTAGCTCAGGAAATTACTCGAATCAAAAACCAATAATATTCTGAATATTTGGTTCCTTTCGGACCGAGCCACTTTTACTATCAAATTGTACATTAACCGTTCTTATCCTGTCCTTTCATCCGTACATCAACCGTTGGGTTATTGATGATATCAAGCGTTGTAGAACCGATTTTCACTTGTCCATTCGTGGCGGCAATGCTCTTGGCAATCCTATCGTAAAGTTGTGTTTTGGTGATTCTTCTTTTCTTAAAATCAACGATGTAGCGTAAGTTGATTTGCAACCAGTTGTCGGTTATTTTTACCGCTACCGTTGGGTCGAGCTGGGCGTCTTCAATGAAGTACTTCTTCACTATTTCTTTCCATTGCTTTTTCGATGTTTCCGTGTATTCACTCAAAACTTCTTTTGCAGCCACATTGATGATTTCTTCTGCTTTTTCTAAGTCGGAATTGTAATCAATTGGAATGTTGATTTCATCCCAAACAAAAGGAAAATCTTGGGAATAATTATACACAGCCGATTTAAAAACGAAGGCATTACTGACTTTCACTATTCTACCTGAGTAATTATCGCTGTCCACCCATTCACCAATTTCCATCATGGTTGTGTACACGGTATCCACATCAATCACATCTCCTTTGATTTTATTGATTTCGATGCGATCACCGGGCTTATACACTCTCAGAACAAATATGTAGATGGAGCCAGCAATGCTCAGAATTAACTCCTGTAGCGCAAATGCTACTCCCGCTGAGAGCAACCCAATGGCAAGCGTGAAATCGCGTACGTTTCCTGTGAAGAAAGAAATGGTGAGTATCACAATGAGCACCAAACCGATGGTTTGCACGCTTTTCACTGACTTATAACGAACGGTTGTGGAAGGAATGTTCCGTGTGAAATAGCGCTTAACCAGTCGAATTAGTAGCATGATGCAGAACAGGATCACAACGTACTTAACCGCTCGAATGATGAGCTCGTCGTTTTTGTTGAACCATGCTATATAATTATCGTACATACCTTATTTCTTCGCTTCGTTTGTTTAGATATACTTTTGCGTAATCGCGTATTTCACCAATCCGGCGGTATTTTTTAATCCCAGTTTTTCGAGAAGGTTTCTTCTGTGAGTATCCACCGTGCGTGAACTGATAAACAAGGCATCGGCGATTTCTTGATTGGAATATTCCTCGGCAATCATTTTCAACACTTCGATTTCTCTGGGTGTCAATCGTATTTCGTTCTTTGGTTGCGGCGTGTTTAGTCCTTTAAGCAAGTTTTGACTTACTTCATTACTTAGGAAAGTGGCGCCTTCGTTGACCGTTTTTATTGCTGTAATCATTTCATTGCGCCCTGTCGATTTCAAAATATATCCGTTTGCTCCGCTATCCAACATTCTTTTGATGTATTCTGATTCGTTGTGCATGGAAACCGCAAGTACTTTCACTTCACTATTGGATGCTCGTAGTTTTCGCGTTACTTCGATGCCATCAGAATCTTTCATGCTGATATCCATGAGAATCACATCTGGTTGCAATCTTGCGCAATCACTGAGTATGGCTTCTTCAGTATCGCCCTCGCCTATAACCTCAAACTGGCTCTCGGCGTTCAACATGGCTTTAATTCCATCTCGAAACATGGCATGATCGTCTGCGATGTAAATTTTAATGTTCATGTAGCGATATTTCAACGGTTACCACACTTCCTCTCCCAGGTGCAGAATCAATATTCAACTCACCGTTCATTACTTTGGTGCGCATTTCGATGTTACTCAACCCAATTCCCTCTGAGAGCTTCAAGTTGTTCAGATCAAATCCTTTTCCGTCGTCTTCGACCATCAAGGTAAGGTGTTCTTCTGTCTTTACCAATTGTACGAAAATATACGTGGCTTTGGCATGCTTTAGGGCATTATTAATGAGCTCTTGACAGATTCTGTACAAGTTGAGTTCAATGGATTGATCGAGTGCTTCTCCAGAAAAAGAATTGATGAATTCTATCTTGCAACGATTGCTATTGTTTACTCGATTGACCAAGGTTTGCAATGCAGCTGTTAGTCCGAAGTCGAGAAGTACGCGTGGCATGAGCGAGTGGGAAATACTTCTCAACTCACTGGAGACCTCATTCGATTGCTCTACAATAGATTCAAGACGGGTGGCAGTTTCTGGATCACTTTCCTTGATATTCTCGGCGATGGTTTCTAGTTGGTGGATGGTAGTGCTTATTTGCGGACCGATTCCATCATGAATTTCCGTAGCGATACGCTGTCGTTCTTTTTCTTGTGTTTCAATGATGGATTGCACGGCGGTCATTTCAATGTGTTTCCACTTCGTAATATCTTGCACGGTGAGAATGCTCCAATCTTGTCTTTTTCTACAGCGCACCGTAAGTACCTTCTCATCAAAAACAAGTTCCATGACATCAAAACTTTCTTTGCTCCCTTCAATAATTTGAGTGAGTAATTCCTCCATCTCAAAAACTTGAAACATCTCTTTGATATTTCTTTTCACAAGCGATTGATTGTCGTGCGAAATAAATTGACGTGCAAGTTCATTTTCCAACAATATCACACCGGATGCATCAAAGACCACCACACCATAGGGAGCTTCATCGATAACGTCGCGTAAAAAAGAATTCTGTGATAAAAGTTGTTCCACCGCCTGCTATTTTACCCGAAAATTAAAAAAACTTTCGCCTAGATGTGACTTTTTGAAATTTCCGTGTCTAAATAGAAAAAAGACGATCATGACAGGAATGTTTCACAAGTCGATTGCTATTCGTGATTTGGACGAAACGATTGCGTTTTATCGAGATCTTCTTGGGTGCAAAGTAGGACGAAAAACGGCGCACTGGGTAGATTTCAATTTTTTTGGACACCAATTAACAGCGCAGGTTTCGCCGAAGAATATTATCCCGATGGATACAGAATGGCGCGGCAACCGATTTTTCCCTGTACGTCATTTTGGAGTCATCCTAACGCGCACGGATTGGAAGCAACTTAAAGATAAGGTGGAAAAATCGGAACTTAACTGGTTGATTGAACCATCGGTTTTTTATGAAGGAGAGCATAACGAACAGGAAAGTTTCTTTGTAAAAGATCCGAATGGTTATGCCATTGAATTCAAGACGTTCGGGGAACAATACGATCGTGTTTTTACTAAAAATTAAATTGTACGTACCATGTTGGCTAAAGCAAGAAAACTCATCAGTTTTGACAAATTGGAACTTCCGTTGAAGCGCCAGTTATTAAAAGCATATCCGGATGGATTTGAGGATTCGGTGATGCGAATTGACGCTCCCACTCCGTTTTATGCTGTGCTTTTTGAGGCAGACGATATCACTTATCTCGTCAAACTCAATAATTACCTCGTGAATGCGTCTTCTGAGGATTTGGAAGATGAATTTGAGGATGATTCTGAAATGTCTGATTTTGAAAACGATGAGACAGACGATGATGAGTAGATATCAGAGGACCATTAATTAGCGGAGCCTATGATACGACCTCATAAATTATCAGGCAAACGCAAACGCGATGATTTCAAGGTGCGCTTTGTACTGTCGGTTATTTTGCTCGGTCTGCTCTGCTTCATTTATTACTTAAGCCTGTTGATCAATGGATAACGTTTTAATGAAATACTTGGGAAAGAAGGATGCATTCTTCCTTTTTGAAAGGCACGGAGATTCGGAAATCATTCGATTTCATCACATTCGATCTGATCTGATTCATCACTACGATTTGTTTTCGGAGAAGTTTATCAATCGACTGTTTTTGGTGAAGTTTTTCATTTCCAATCAAGACGATCAAGTCTCTCGCATCATTTCGGATATGGAAGTTCAGGAAGAGCTCAGACGGGTTTAAAAGTAGTAATCCGCCCGTTTGTTGAAGGAAGTGTTTCGGCACTTCTTTTTTTTTGTGGAAGTCTCGAAAAAATGACTAAAAGCTATTAAGTATGAATTATAGAACTTTTAAGAATAATGATTATCCGGACAACAGTGTTGCATTTCAGCGACGATTTAAATTGAATTTCGAATTCTTAATTTAGAACAATGAATGCAAGAGCAAAAGACTATTATGGACATCTGAAAAAATGGAAAGATGAACTTCTGATGCTTCGTGAAATTATCTTAAGTTGTGGACTTGAAGAAGAATTTAAATGGAAACACCCTTGTTTCACCTACAATGGAAAGAATGTCGTTCTGATTCATGAATTCAAAGATTACTGCGGAATAATGTTTTTTAAAGGTGCGCTGCTGAAAGATGAGAAAAAAGTCTTACACAAAATAAAAAACATTCAATCGGAGCGACAGTTTAGATTTACCAATGAGGAGGAGATTACTGAAAATCAAAATTTAATCAGGGCCTACATATTTGAAGCTATTGAGGTTGAGCAGAAAGGACTCAAAGTGAAAATGAAAGATGTAACGGATTATGATGTTCCAAAAGAGCTGCATCAAAAATTTATCGAATCTCCAGACTTTAAAACTGCTTTTGCAAACCTCACACCCGGGCGACAGAAAGGATATTTACTTCATTTTACTCAAGCAAAACAATCTTCAACACGAACCGCACGAATCGAAAAGTATGAGGAGCGAATACGGAAAGGCAAAGGGATTAGAGATTGTATTTGCGGTCGTTCTAAGCGTATGCCTAATTGCGATGGTTCACACAAAAATCACTTTTAATGTCGAACCGACTTTCATAGAAGTTCAAGGTTTTCAGAAGATATTGTATCGTCACCCTATTTGGACTAAGATCGACAAAAAAGCCCTTACCTTTCGATAAGAGCTTTTGTACCCGCAATGATTAGCTTCGCTGCTACTTCGTGGTGCATTGTCGAACCAGCTTGAGGGTTAAATCATACTAACCTTTAGGTTCAGTTTTATTAAACATGTATCTGGCAATTTTCCATTCACCATCCACCTTTTCAAAGACAAACAACTCTCTATTCGCTTCTGGAATTGTATCTCCAGTGGCGCGGATTAATGTTGTTCCTTTTGAGCTGGTTACAGCAAATGCCATATCACCCTCAACTTCAATTTCCTCAATGAAGAATTCAATGTTGAGTTGAATTTGAGAGAAAACATATTCGTAGGATTTTAAGATTCCTTCTGAACCAATTCCAGATGGTGCTTCCGTTGGCATAAAGATGCCATCCTTAGTATAAAGTGATTGAGCCAACTTTGCGTCTGAAGTATTCAGTGACTTTTCGTATTCTCCTAAAACGTTTTCGATTAATTGTTTTTCTTGCTTTTCCATTGTCTGAATGTTTTGTGTGTTATCGTTATTAATTTCTTTTGTTTCTGATTGTGAGCATGCAGCTAAAAGTGACAAAACAGCTCCCATTAAAATTATTTTTTTCATCTCATTGTTTTTAACGTTTAAGAACATGACAAATATGAGAACAGATAGAAAGGGTTAACAATAAGGTAGTACAAGAAATAATCTTAATGTAGATTAAGATTTCTGCTATTTGGAAGTGATTTCCTTTCGGATTTTACTTAGAAATTCGGGCGTTACACCAATGTAGGAGGCAATCTGAACATTGCTAATGCGATTGAAGAAATGTGGGTATCTCTTCATAAAATCAAGGTACCTTTCTTCAGCAGTTGAGCTGATGTTTTGAAGAGTCCTTCGCTGAGAGCTTACCAAGGCATTTTCAGTAAACACTCTAAAAATCTGATTGAACTTAGGATACTCAACAAAGAGTCTGAGCTGGTCTTCTTTTTTGATTTGAAGAACAATGGAATTCTCCAGGGCTTCAATGTACAACTTACTTGGTTCTTCAGAATGGAAGCTTCCAATATCACCTATCCACCAATTCTCGACAGCAAATTGTAGGTTGTGCTCTTTTCCTTTGTCGTCTACCGTATACATCCTGAAGCAACCTTCAACAACAAACGTATTAACAAAACTTACGTCACCTTCATTTAGAATAAACTGTCTTCTTTTGATTTTCCTTTCATTAAAGACTTCTTCAACAATAGATTGCTCCTCCTCAGTAAGAGGAATAAACTTATTGAAATAATCTATTAAAGGCTGATGACTCATTGAAAACAAAGGTAGCCATAAAAATGTCGAACCAAACTTTGTAGCATTGATAGGGGATTCAAGAGAATTAGTCCCATTACCCTATTTCGATAAAACCAACAAAAAAGCCCTGCAACTCTACGTTACAGGGCTAAATGTACTCGAGGCGGGACTTGAACCCGCACGACCAAAAAGGTCACAGGATTTTAAGTCCGGCGTGTCTACCAATTCCACCACTCGAGCATGAATGAGCTGATTAACGTCAGCTTTGGACTTAATGGGAATCGCTTCCCTATTTCAATATCGCAACGAAAAGCTACGGGAGGGCAAATGTAAATAATTGAATTTAATTCGCAACGTTTCCTAGCGGATAATTAACGATCTCATTGATCCGGATGCAAATGCCATTTCTTCATTGAAAAAATCAACACATTCTGTTTCTTCCTGTAATCCGAGAATATACAGCAATGGTAAGTAGTGTTCAGGTGTTGGAATTGAAAGTTGCGCTGCGCTGCCTTGTTTTTGGTAGTCAATCAATTCGGAATGGATTCCAGCATCGATACGATCTTTTACAAATGCATCAAACTCCAATGCCCAGTCATACGGTGTTGGGTTTTGTCCGAACTGGGCCATACGTAGGTTATGAACCACATTTCCACTTCCAATAATGAGCACACCTTTCTCACGAAGTGATTTTAACTCTCTTCCTAAATCGTAATGATATTGAGCACCCTTCGTATAATCAATGCTCATTTGAAACACAGGAATAGTTGCCTCAGGAAACATTTTCACAAGCACGCTCCATGTACCATGATCCAAACCCCATTGATCGTCTAAATCAACGCTTGTTTTCGTTACAATCTGCTGTACTTCTTTGGCAAATTTTGGAGTTCCCGGAGCTGGATATTGAACATCAAAAAGCGCTTGCGGAAATCCACCAAAATCATGAATTGTTCTCGGTTGATCCATTCCCGTCACAAAAGTGCCTTTCGTTTCCCAATGAGCAGAAATGCATAAAATGGCACTTGGAGTTGATATTTCAGAAACAATATCCCGCCACCCTTTCGTAATCGAGTTTTCGCTAATCGCGTTCATCGGGTTTCCGTGCCCCACAAACAGAAGTGGCATTTTTCCTGTGCTGTCGAATTCCTGTGTTAGACGGTTTAGTTTATTCAAATTCATAATTGCGGGTGCTAATGAAATCAATCCAAGCGATTGTACAAATTGTCTTCGATTCATATTAGATCTAATTCAGTAAATATACCTTTTATTTACCATGGTATATAAGTGTTTCCAAATTAATATTGATTTACTAACATCACGCTTGGATTAGCTCCTGACTGGGTACATAAATAAAATCTCATCTCGCGGTTCGCCCTATTGAGACCTCCTGTGGGGAAACTATCAAAGAAAAGCCGAACGCATAGCGTTCAGTGGCTTTTTTCGCATGTCAAAATGCAAAGCGAAGTCCTAAAATTGCAAACTAGATTACACGCCATAGCTGCGCGTCGGCGTGTGATCTCCGGTAGGGAGGCTATCAAAGAAAAGCCGAACGCATGGCGTTCAGTGGCTTTTTTCGCCTGTCAAAATGCAAAGCGAGCTTTGATTTTCGCCAAACGAAAAAAGCCGTGACTGTCGTCACGGCTTTTCTTTGAGCGGGCGATGAGATTCGAACTCACGACCCTAACCTTGGCAAGGTTATGCTCTACCCCTGAGCTACGCCCGCTTGTGCTTCCATTTGAAGCGGAGACAAATTTAAAAGGAATTTACGAATAACGAAATGAAGGTTTAAAAAAAATCAGCATTCCTATTACCTTTGCCTCATGGGGCAGGAAGTACGCATTAATAAATATCTCAGCGAAGCAGGTTTTTGCTCTCGCCGCGCGGCCGACAAATTGATTGATGAAGGTAGGGTGACCATCAACAATAAGGTACCGGAAATGGGAACAAAAGTGCAGCCTGGAGATGAAGTCCGCGTTGATGGAAAGCTAATTGGCGCCTCAGTGGAGCCTCCAGTGTACATCGCTTTGAATAAACCCGTTGGAATAGTTTGTACCACAGATACACGTGTAGAAAAGGATAACATCATCGACTTTTTGAATTACCCGAAACGTATCTTCCCCATCGGCCGACTGGACAAACCCAGCGAAGGACTTATTTTCCTGACAAACGATGGCGATATCGTTAACAAAATTCTGCGCGCTAGAAACAATCACGAGAAAGAATACTACGTGACAGTGAATAAGCCCATAAATCAGGATTTTATTCGAAAGATGAGTAATGGGGTTCCGATTTTAGGAACTGTGACCCGAAAATGCGAAGTGGAAAAAGTCGGGAAGTTTGAATTCCGCATCGTTCTAACACAAGGGTTAAACCGCCAAATTCGTCGGATGTGTGAACATTTGGGGTACCGTGTTCGCAAACTGAAACGTGTTCGTATTATGAACATAGAACTGGATGTGCCTGTTGGAGAGTGGCGTTATTTTACCGAAGAGGAACTGGCAGAACTCAATCGATTGACGGCTGATTCAGATAAGACGTTTGATGGAAATCAAGAGGATGAAGGGTATGATTAGTACCGACTTGCTTGATTGAAATGGACTCGGAGGTAAATTTCTTTTTGATGAAAAACGTTCTTTATCGCAAAACGCAAAAGGAATTGCGGAAAACCCGTAAAATCGTTCAACGCCATTACCTGCCTGCCGGTCAGGCACGGTGCGTTTAAGTATTAAAGCGTTTACTAGTTTTTGCCGAGAGAAATTGTTATTTTATTTAGTGTGTCTAATCGCATCACCCCCCTGTCAACTTCTTAATCTCATTCAACTTCATCAACGCTTCCACCGGTGTCAGCGTATTAATATCAATGCTCACCAACTCCTCACGAATCTGCTCCAAAACCGGATCGTTCAATTGAAAAAAGCTCATTTGCATGTTCTCCAATTCAGCATCGGTTTCTTTACTCTTGACTTTGGTCGCGCCTGTTTTCTTATCTGATTCAGTTAAATCATGGGAAGCCTCGAGCTGCTGCAACATCTGTTCCGCCCCTTCAATAACCTCTTTTGGCATCCCTGCCAATTTCGCCACGTGAATACCAAATGAATGCTCACTTCCGCCCTCAACCAGCTTACGAAGGAAGAGAATCTTTTTTCCGACCTCTTTTACAGAAACGTTGAAGTTTTTGATGCGCTCGAAACGATTGGTCATCTCGTTCAGTTCGTGGTAGTGCGTTGCAAACAAGGTCTTTCCTCTCTTGTTTGGGTGTTCATGAAGATATTGAGCAATAGCCCACGCAATGGAAATTCCGTCGTAAGTACTGGTTCCGCGACCGATTTCATCCAAAAGAATTAACGAACGATTGGAAAGATTGTTCAGAATACTAGAAGTCTCGTTCATTTCCACCATGAAAGTCGATTCGCCCGAAGAGATATTATCCGATGCACCCACTCGCGTGAAAACCTTGTCTACCATTCCCAATGAAGCTTTGGTTGCCGGAACGAATGACCCCATCTGTGCCATGAGGGAAATCAATGCCGTCTGACGTAACAAAGCACTCTTACCCGACATGTTTGGTCCGGTAATCATCATGATTTGTTGGGTGTCGTTATCTAAATATACATTGTTGGAAACGTACTCCTCTCCCACTCCCATTTGACTTTCAATCACGGGGTGGCGCCCTTCTTTTATGTCGATGGCATAGGATTCGTTCACTTCCGGCTTGGTATACCAGCGCTGCTTCGCTACCTCAGCGAAAGACAACAAACAATCCATTTTTGCTATCAGAAATGCGTTCTTTTGAATGGGACGAATGTATTGCGTCAATTCTTGAATCAGATCCTGGTACAATTGTCCTTCGAGCACATGAATTTTCTCCTCTGCACCGAGAATTTTAGATTCGTACTCTTTTAATTCCTCGGTGATATAGCGTTCGGCGTTGACCAAAGTTTGCTTTCGGATCCATTCTTCAGGAACCTTGTCTTTGTGCGTATTTCGAACTTCGATGTAATAGCCGAAAACGTTGTTGAAGCCAATCTTCAAACTGGAAATACCGGTTTTTTCGCTCTCTCGCACCTGCAATTGATGGAGATAATCTTTTCCTGAGAAGGAGATGGAACGCAATTCGTCCAATTCATCGTGGTAACCATCCGCAATGATTTTTCCTTTACCGATCTGCCCTGCGGGATCTTCCTGCAAAGTTCGCTCTATTAAGTCGATCATATCACGACATGGATCGATGGCCTTGGCGATATTCGCAATCTCATTCGAACCGTCTTCGAACAATTCTTTCGCAGCAATAACGTGTTGAGAGGTATGGCATAGTTGAACTACTTCTTTGGGGTTTACACGTCCAACGGCAACCTTCGAAATCAATCGTTCCATATCGTTGATTTCAGACAAGCAAGCTGCCAATTCTTGACCATTTTCGGGGTCATCATACAACGATTCTACAGCGTCCAAACGCTTTTGAACTTGATCCAGCTCTTTCAACGGCAGCACCATCCAACGTTTCAGTAATCGACCGCCCATTGGTGTTTTGGTGAGATCTAGAACATCAAGTAAGGTCGTGGCATTTTCGTGTGGGGAGCTTACCAACTCCAAGTTTCGAACGGTGAATCGATCCAGCCAAACGTATTTATCCTCTTCAATTCGTGAAATGGCCGTTACGTGACCGAGCTTATCGTGTTGCGTTTCGGACAAGTAATGAATAATCGCGCCAGCCGCAATTACACCTGATTGCAAATCTTCCACTCCAAACCCTTTCAAAGACTTCGTTCCGAACTGTTTGTTCAAACTCTCATAGGCATAGTCCTCTGAAAATACCCAGTCTTCCAATCGGAAGGAATAATAACGATTTCCGCACATGTGATCGAAATCGGAACTGCGCTGCTTGTTGTAGATGATCTCCGTGGGACCAAATCCCTGCATAAGTTTATCGGCATACTCTGCCGTACCTTGCGCAACCAAAAACTCTCCTGTTGAGACGTCCAAAAAAGCCAATCCTACTTGGTCCTTATCGAAATGAACTGAGCACAAGAAGTTATTCTTCTTCGTTTCCAGTACTTGATCGTTGAAGGAAACACCCGGTGTGACTAACTCGGTGACTCCGCGCTTAACGATTCCTTTTACTGTTTTTGGATCTTCCAATTGGTCACATATAGCGACGCGTTGACCGGATCGTACCAACTTAGGCAAGTATGTATCCAGCGAGTGGTGCGGGAATCCTGCTAGTTCCAATTTCGAACCACCATTATTTCGGTTGGTTAAAACAATACCCAAAATTTTAGAAGCGGTGATGGCATCCTCGCCGAAAGTCTCATAAAAATCACCCACACGGAACAACAAAAGCGCTTGCGGATGCCGCGCCTTGATTTGGTTGTATTGCTTCATCAAAGGAGTTTCCTTGGGTGCTTTTGCCTTCGTCTTTTTTGCCGCTGTTTTCGCCAATGTGTCGGGATTGATTTGAGCCCATAAAAGTACAGCGGACGCTCGATGGCGCAAAATTTACACGCCACATGTTATCCACAAATTCGGGGATTAATTAACTACTGCGTCGCAAAAAGAGAGAAGTGAAAAGTAAAAAGCACCTCTTTCTCACTTCTCGTCAATCACTTCTGACTCTATTAAATACTACCTTTGCGTTATGAACCGAAAATTGAAACTTTGGGAACTGGAACGACCCTCTGAGGAAACCTTCAAAGCACAAGAAAAGTTCCCAGTAACCGTTGTTTTGGACAGCTTACGGAGTTTGACAAATGTGGGCTCTTTTTTTCGCACTTGCGACGCTTTCAACGTAGAGAAATTATACCTCTGTGGAATAACGGCTGCACCACCGCATCGTGAAATTCAAAAAACGGCTTTAGGCGCCACTGAATCCATGAACTGGGAACATCAAGAGGAGGTTATTTCATTGCTGCAATCGTTGCAAAAAGAGGGGAAGAAGATTTGTAGCATTGAACAAACGGAGGAAACTACTTTCCTGCAAGATGTAGCTAATTTCCCCACGGATGAACACCATGTTTTGGTTTTTGGCAATGAGGTCGATGGTGTCGATCAACGCATTGTTGACATGTCTGATTACATCATAGAAGTGCCACAATTCGGAACCAAACACAGCTTAAATGTTTCCGTTTGTGCTGGTGTTGTTTTATGGGAGTTCGCGAAACGTCAGCTAGACAATTAAGCCGCCTTCGTACCCAAATGATGTAAGAATTTGAAGTGATTCGAAATCGCTCCAATGAAGGTTTTTTGCTGCAAGTAAGGAATGTCGTACTCTTTTGCCGTTTCCTTTACAATTTTAGAAAGTGCAGGATAGTGAACATGACAAATATTCGGGAAGAGATGGTGTTCCACCTGATGATTCAATCCACCCAAAAACCAAGTTAAAGGTACGTTTCCAACAGAGAAATTGGAAGTAGTTCTCATTTGATGAATCGCCCAGCAATTCTCAACGCTAGATTCTTTTGGCTCCACGAAATCTGTAGAATCCAGTACATGGGCTGACTGAAAAACCAACGCCAAAATCAAGCCTCCGACGGCGTGCATGATCAAAAATCCAGAAACAACCAACCACCAAGGCATTCCCAACATGATGGGTAAACCGATGATAACGGAGTAGTACAAAACTTTAATCAGAATAATGAGGAAAAGTGCCTTCTTGAAAGTCAACTTCTGCGATTTCAACAAATCTCTCTTGTGGTAACCTATTAGCTGATCAAAATCTTTATACGTCACCCAGTATAAGGTCAAAATGCTATACAAAACCGGCGCGTAGAGTACCTGAAATTTGAAAATCGCCTTGCCTTCTTGATTGGGCGAGAATCGGATAATTCCCTTTTTCTCAATATCCTCATCCAAACCGTCAATGTTCGTGAACGTATGGTGCAAAACGTTGTGTTGAATGCGCCAATTCATGTGATATCCGCCGAGAAATGTCAGGGAGGTTGACATAAATTTATTTAAAAAGGCATTTTTGGAATACGTACCGTGGTTGGCATCGTGCATTACCGACAATCCGATTCCGGCTACTCCAAGCCCCATAACAAACCACATTGCAAGGATAGGAAGAGTACCACTAACGACTCCTGTTAGCATTAAAACAAAGGGCGTAAAGTAAACGGCAAACATAAAAATGGACTTAATGACCATCTGCGTGTTTCCATACTTCGTGATGCCGCGCTGTGCAAAATATTGATTGACTCTTTGGTTTAGGGTTTTGTAAAATTCTGGTTTATCCTTAGTGTTAAAACGAATGTAGGTTTCTTGCATAGTTCTCGATGAATCCGCAAGATAGGCTTTCCAAACCGGAAGGCAATAGGAAATCGCACCTCATTCTGAAGTATCTACAAATCCAAATCGAGATTCGATGTGCTATTCCTTAACAAATCGCTTGGATATTTTTTGGCCTTCACTTTCGACTTCCAATAGATAAATACCTGACGGTAAATGCTCTACCGAGACCTGAGAAGAAAACCCGTCTGCTTCTAATACAAGCTCACCCAAAAGGTTTTTGATTTGAATTCCAACCAACGCCGCATCCGATTTTATAGTGATGTGATCTTGTGCCGGGTTCGGGTATACTTGCAAGGACGATTTTTGTGAAAGCTCATCAACAGAAACAATATCCTGAAAATTGAGCAACCACAAATCGCGCTGATCCGGCTGGATATCATTATTCTGACCGCCAATCAGATAAATGGAATCACCAATAACAAAACTTCCCGGCGCCCATCGACCTGATCCAGGATGCGGTGGCAGCTGCGTCCACGAATCGTTCACAGGATCGTACTCCCAAAATTCGCCAGTGTCTAGGTTCAAATGATCCTCTCCTTGACCGCTAAGAATGTACCCTTTTCCGTTATACGTAAACTGTGTTCCTGCCACACGACCTTCTGCCGGAAGAGATGCCACTTGCGTCCAAACATCGTTCTCAATATCATAGTGGTACAAATCATCAAAAATTTGCTGCTGATGATGACCAAAGCCAACAAATACATCATCTCCGATGGAGAAGTAATAAGGGTGATGCCTTCTTGTGCCCGGAAAATCGGTTCGTTGCGTCCAGGAGTCGCCTGCGATATCATATTCCCACCAATCTTTAATGTCTCCGTTTGCACTACCGCCCAATCCTACATAGATTTTACTTGTAGTTGCCACCATTGCAGGATGTGTTCGTGCCGTGCAAGGACAAGACGTTAAGGTATCCCAAGTTTCACTGTTCGGGTCAAAGCGATACCAATCATCAAAGAAGGTCACATTGAACCCATCATCCCAGGCACCAAATCCGGCATAACCAAATCCACCATGCTCAACACCATAGGAAAAAGAGCGATCTCCGCCCGGGAAGTTCCCCAATGGCGACCAAGAATCGGCTACCGGATCGTATTTCCACATGTCATCAAAGTAAAACGGAGGACCATCATTTCCACCTGTTGTAACGTATCCAATACCGTTGATAGAGAAAGTTACGGGATGATTTCTACCGGGAGCTGGTAAATTCGTTTTTTGCGTCCATTGTGCGCTAGCACCAAAGAAAAGGGCGCTAAATAGGAGAGTACAGTACATTTTCATAGCACTAAATTTAGTAAAATGTCCGCCAAATCTCTGCATCCAGCAAATCAAAAGGCTGTGGAAGTTAGAATCCTACTATTCAATCTATTACCCTACCAAACTAGTAGAGTATACACCTAACACCGCCCTGAATTCTTCTATATTACTGACATTTAGCGGAAAAAATATACTCACATTATCAACACTTACTCACCTTATTGTTACATTTGTGCCCTCAATAATTAAACAAAATGATCAAAACGGACATTATCATCATCGGAGCAGGGCCCGTGGGGCTTTTCACAATTTTTGAAGCTGGATTATTGAAGTTGCGATGTCACCTCATCGACTCGCTTCCTCAAGCTGGTGGACAGTGTTCTGAAATTTATCCGAAGAAACCGATTTATGATATTCCGGGGTTCCCTTCAATCTTGGCTGGGGAGTTGATCGACAATTTAATGGAGCAAGCAGCACCTTTCAAACCGGGATTCACGCTGGGAGAGGCTGCTGTAACGATAGATAAAGTTTCGGAAAATGAGTTCATCGTAACCACCGATAAAGGAACCAAGCACAGCGCACCAATTGTGATGATTGCTGGAGGTTTGGGTGTTTTTGAACCAAGAAAACCGCCTATTGAAAACCTAGCGAGTTATGAAGATAAGGGGGTTGAGTACATTATTAAGGACCCTAACTTTTATCGCGGAAAGCGTTGTGTAATAGCTGGTGGAGGTGACTCAGCGTTGGACTGGGCAATCTATTTAGCGAAAAACAATATCGCTTCGGAAGTTTCTTTGGTTCACCGTCGATCATCTTTCCGAGGACACTTAGATTCTGTACAACAAGTAATGGACCTTGCAGATGACGGAAAAGTAAAGTTGATTACAGAAGCCGAAGTTGTTGGAATTGGCGGCAATGGAAAAGTAGAAAACGTTGTCATCAAGCACAAAACCGAAGGAGAAATCACGAAAGACACCGATCACTTTATTCCACTTTTCGGATTAAAACCGAGTTTGGGACCTATCGCCGATTGGGGACTAGAGATTGAGAAAAACGCGATCAAAGTAGATACCACGGATTACTCTACGAACATCCCTGGAATATACGCGATTGGCGATGTGAATACATATGAGAACAAATTGAAGTTAATCTTGTGTGGATTCCACGAAGGAACTTTAGCGGTGCAATCGGCATTTGCACGCATTCATCCAGACAAGAAGAACGTTTTGAAATACACCACCGTAAACGGTGTCACTGGGTTCTAGCAGAGAATTATTTTACTGAAGCCCCGCCTGAATTACAGGTGGGGCTTTTTTTTTTAACTTGTGCTTCCAATTGAATACGCGTGCAACTCCGAACGGCTTTCATAGTAATTCTAATCTTCTTAGCTTCTGAGTGGACAAATGGACAGTCCAATGAGCTCTATCTCCTAGACTCGACAGCTTTTGCCGCGTTGGAATCAAATGCATCGGATGTAACTGAAAAAGCCAATAAATTACTAGAGGCAGGCATAAGAGCGAACGCGCCCGTTCAACAAATAAACGCCTATACTATTCTAGGAATTACCAATAAAAACAAAGGCTATTACGTCACGGCTGTAGAATTCTACAATAAGGCGTTGACAGTTGCTGAGAATAGTAATGATACCGGTCGCATCTCAGCTTGTTACAATAACATTGGTACTGTTTATCAAATTCAAGAAAATTACTCCAAGGCGTTGGCATATTTTCAGCGAAGCCTGGCCATGGAGGAACAATTAAACAATCCCCTTCAGAAGTCTATACGTTTATATAACATCGGTGACATGTATCGTAAAATGGACAGTCTTACGCTTTCACTTAGCAACTTCAACAACTCTTTAATGATCGAGAAGGAGCACAATAATGCCATTGGAGTCGTATACGCATTGTTGGGAATTGCTGATGTTTATCTGAAGCTTGATCGCACAACAGACGCCAGCGTGACGTTGACGGAGGCCTCAAAGTTCTTAGATAAAAAAGTTCCAGAAACACACATCTTAATCAACCTTCTTTACGCCCGACTGTACCGTAAACAGGATAAATTTGACCTAGCGCGATCATTTTTAAGTAAAGCAAAAGCAAGTGCTAAGAAATATGACCTAAAAGTGTATCAATCTGATATACTCGAAGAAGAAGTGGCCATCAATGAGGCATCGGAAAATGCTTTGAAGAAGGATACCGAAAGTTCAAGTGTGCTGAGGTATTGGTGGATTTTGGCATTAATTATTGGCGGAGCTCTACTACTTTCGAAAGCCCCATCCTTCTTGAGAAAACGCCGAGACAGTCAGAACTTAGAAGAACATGAAGAGCTTAATAATGAGCTGGAACCTCGAGCGATGTTTGTTCTTAAAAATAATTCCGGCAAAATAGTACTCGAAATTGAAGCAGACCGAGTAATAAGTTTTGAAGCAAACGATAATTATGTGATCACCTATTATCTTTCCAATGACAATACGCTTCAGAAATCAATGGAGCGCACCTCGTTGAAAAAAATTGAAGCATTAATAGAAGGAAACTCCAACTTTTACCGCGTGCACAAATCGTATGTAATCAACAAAAAGCACCTACTCTCCGTTGGAGGAAAATCTCAAGCGTACAAAATCAATATGCAATTCTTAAAGGAGCCAATTCCTGTCTCTAGGAGCTTCGATATTAATCAAATTTCTGAGTAACCGTTCACCCCAAACCGTAGCATTTCACGTCGAAAGCTAACGTTTCACCAATCATATTTGGTATTTGAAATAACGTGGACTAATTTTCTTGTTGAGACCTACGAGAATGGCAATCAACCTATTCGTAGAGTCCATTCAAACGAACTTAAAACAGCATGAAAACGCGAGCTTTGATATGGGGTGAAATTGTTGTTTTGTCCTTTTTGATGAGTACTTCATTCCTAGGCTACTCCGCAAATTATTTTGTTAATGATAACAGCACTACGGGCGATATCCTGACTACTACGGTTGGTGCCACAATCAATAGCGGACTCACCAATTCTCTCCCAAAAGCTTCCCTTAGCGAAATTTGGAATACTTATGGCCCCAGCGGAACAAACGCAATCACATCGGGTGATACCATCTTTGTGGATGCAGGAACGTATGTAGCACTAGACGCCAACCTTAACTTAAATGTTTCAGGAATTACCATAATTGGCGCTGGGAGTGGCATGACAATTTTTGATAATGATCAATCAAGTTCAGATGCCAACCGATGGGCGACAATAACTGGCAACAATATTACTATTACT
Organism: bacterium; assembly: GCA_024742305.1. Taxonomy (GTDB): domain Bacteria; phylum Bacteroidota; class Bacteroidia; order Flavobacteriales_D; family Crocinitomicaceae; genus UBA4466. The sequence goes on from JANSYQ010000005.1 coordinate 108,410, forward strand.
GGAATTTACCTGACAGGATACAACTACGGTGTTGGCGATGCCAATGTTCTACAAATAACAGGGGCGAGCAACCTAACACTGAACGACGTAATTGTAAACGAAAACTTACCGGGAGGAGGATCAAGCGCTATTGTAATCAACGGGGGGTCATCTGTAAATTTCTTTGGAGGTGGATCAAGCTGTAACCCAGGCGCAGCCAGTGTGGCAGGAGGCGGCGTTAACATAGAAGGAAATGGAAACACTGTACAGTTCCATGACTATACATTTTCCGCCAACTCAAAAGACTATCAAGGCGGTTCTGCTTTGCGCGTTACAGGGGATGCAACTACCTTTGTCAGCATTGAGCGTTCCACGTTTACCGATAACGAAAACTCTAGTACTGAGGGAGGTGGAGCAATATTCATCGCAAACGGAGCTACCATGACTATAGAAGAATCTTGCTTTAATAACAATACTGCCAATAGAAGTTCTTCGTTAAACTATGGTGGCGCCATCTTGGTCGGACGAGGTTCGTTGCTCGCAGTTGACAATTGCACCTTCGATGGAAATTCTGCAACCTCATCTGGAAATGGCGGTGCTATCGCCATCAACACCAATCTCGGTAGTTCAGGAGGTAGCGCTACTGTAACTGTTGACACATGTGCATTTACAAACAATGCCGCAATTGACGGGGCAGATATTTTAGGACGTGTAAGCTTCAGTCGCCCAGCGATATTTACCATTTCGCAGAGTACTTTTACCGGTTCAGCGGAAGATGTTACAAACGATAATTCTGCGTCCATCACAATAGCTAACTCAGGTTCTCCATCAACCGCAGGAACCATCACCTTTACAAACACGGATGTCGCTTCTACTACTCCATCGACCAGTTGCCCAAGCATTGCACAACCTTGTTTTTCAGTACTTCCAGTAACATTTGACGATTTTTGGGCCAGTTGTGATGGCGATGAAAACATCCAATTGAATTGGTCCACATTAGCCGAGATCAACAACGATTACTTCATCCTTGAACGAGCAACAAACGACCTAAACTTTGAAGAAATTGCAAAGATTTCAGGAGCCGGAACGAATGCATCGAAACAAGATTATTTCTACATTGATAGAGATGCTTTTGCCACAGGCTATTACCGTCTGTCCCAAGTGGACTACGATGGCTCACGAACCTTCCTGAAAACAATTTTCAGTACTTCGTGCAATACACGAAAAGCTATTTATGCCCATAACTTCCATCAGCCAACTGCAACCCTAGAGATATTCTTCCATGTAGACCAAATTGAAGTTGCCGAAATATCGGTCATTAGCGCCTCCGGCTCAATTATCGCGAGTACGTTTAAATCGCTATCGCCAGACCTGCAAGCCACAAAACTTCAACTCAACCAAAACCTCGATCCGGGAATCTATTTGATTTCTGTTAGGACTCAATCTGAATCATATCAAGGAAGAATCTTGGTAACACAATAGTGTTAACGAATTGATAAAAAGCGCTTCCTAGATTCGCGTAGCATCCGAATTTCGTAATTTTATAGTATGAGCAGGCGCACGATCAACGCGGTATTTCTGTTGGGAATAGTTTCCGTAATTAGCATTTTGTTAATTCAATTTGTATGGATTCGTAATACGCAGAACCTTCTTGCTAAGAACATTGAAATTCAGGAGACCAAACAGGCTATTCAGTTAAAAGAGGACAGTCTGAACATGGTGCACTTCACGGAACAAACGCACATTGCCCTGCGTAACGTTTTGCAGCAGCTTACGACCATGACGAAAGACAGTTCGGACCTTTACGGTGCGGTGAACCGAATTCGATCAAACTATTTCTATGTGGACATCAACGAGGAGCTGAATCCTTACCATCTTGAAACCTTGTTGAAGCGCGAACTGTACGATCAGAACATACACCAAAATTTCCAGTACGGAATTTACGACTGTTATACGGATTCCATTGTCTTTGGAAACCTCATCCGCTACGATGAAGAGCACCATTACGAAACCGATTCTTCGAGGCAAATAACCTTCCCGGATATGAGCTGGAAAAAGGATGGGCACTATTTCACCGTCTACTTCCCTGAGATCACCGATAGTTTTGATGTTGAAGCAGTTCCGGAGGTCGGAAAATCTTCCCCCTATTTGTACCTTTTCTTCATCGTTATCTTGATTCTCATCTTCTTCGGATACACGGTATTCGTCATCCTGAAGCAAAAGCGACTTTCGGAGGTGAAAACGGACTTCATCAACAACATGACGCATGAATTAAAAACGCCGATCTCCTCCATTGGACTTTCTTCAGAGATGATCATGCGACCGGAAACGATGAAAGATCCGGCGAAAATTCAACGTTACGCTAGCTTGATCTACAAGGAAAACAAACGACTTGAAAACCAAGTGGAGCGCGTACTGCGTATCGCCAAACTTGATAAAAGTGAGATTGAACTCTCTTTAGAGCCCTTTGATGTAGTGGAATACTTCCAAGAATTGAAAGATAATTTCGAATTCAACCAAGAAGGTCGTCCGGTTACGATTAAAACGGACATCCAATTAGAAAACCCAATCATCACAGCGGACCCTGTTCATATCTCAAACGTTTTCTACAATTTGGTAGACAACGCCATCAAGTATTGTAAACGATCACCGGAAGTGAACATTTCCGTTCGAAGTGAAAAAAATCAGATCATCGTTAAGGTTGAAGACAACGGAATTGGTATCAAAAGAGAGAACTTGAAGATGATTTTCGATAAATTCTATCGTGTTCCCACCGGCAACATTCACGATGTAAAAGGCTTTGGGTTGGGATTGTATTACGTAAAATCTATCGTTGAAAAACACCAAGGCTCCATCAGTGCTAAAAGTACTTTGGATGTGGGCACCACCTTTACAGTGAAACTACCGATCGCTCCTAACGATCCCTCTTTCTAACTTTCTTTAAGGTAGAGATCGGCTGTGGAAACATACCATCGCGGGAAAGCCTTTTCCCCCACTTGTAGACCATAATGCGCTCGTTTGCCAATTGACCTTCGATATCGACATCGAGAAGATAGTACTTGTCTGCCTTGAACATCACTTCGTAGGTTCCCATCATTTCGTTGTTACCAACACGTACCTGAATGACATCTGCCCCAATAGTGATAGATATCGGTGTGCTGCTCACAAAATGCAATTCTCCGTTCGATTGAATGGAATATTCAGGAATTGTCCCTTCGTAGTAACCGCGATATCTGCGCTTGAGATCAACTTCCTTTTGCGAGAACACCATTCCAGCAGAAAATAACAACGCTATTAGCAAAACGTGCTTCATGCTTTAAAGGTAGAAAAAACTGATGAGAACTATTAATTTGTGACTTCTCGACACTTCGACTGGCTCAGTGCGGCGCAGGCTCGATGACCTCTAGCTCAATGACCTTAAGTACAGTGCGGCACTTGAGCGATAACCATTATTCAACATTCAGCGCCTGCGCCGAAGCTACAGCGAAGGAGCATAATTCAACATTCATTATTCATTATTAATCATCCCCCTTCACATTTTTTCAACATTCCCACCACTTACCAACAATGCACCTGCACATTCTGACAAAAACCGTAAATTCGATATTGCGTTAAAAACAACAACAGTTTTCATGAAACAATATCACGATCTGCTTCAACACATTTTGGATAACGGAACGATCAAAGAGGACCGAACAGGAACTGGTACAAAATCCGTTTTTGGGTACCAAATGCGTTTCGATTTATCGGAAGGATTCCCTTGTGTTACCACCAAAAAGTTGCACCTACGCTCCATCATTCACGAACTACTTTGGTTTTTGCAAGGAGACACGAATATCAAGTATCTGAAAGATAATAATGTTCGCATTTGGGATGAGTGGGCAGACGAAAATGGAAACTTAGGACCTGTTTATGGTTACCAATGGCGCTCTTGGCCCGATGGCAACGGCGGAACTATTGATCAAATCACAAAACTGGTCGATTCACTAAAAAACAATCCCGACTCAAGACGACACATTGTTTCTGCATGGAACGTGGCGGACGTAGACAACATGGCCTTACCACCTTGTCATACGCTATTTCAATTTTACGTGGCAAATGGCAAACTAAGCTGCCAATTGTACCAACGTAGCGCCGATACTTTCCTTGGTGTACCATTTAATATTGCGTCGTACGCGCTATTCACTATGATGCTGGCACAAGTGTGTGGTTACGAACCCGGAGATTTTGTCCATACGTTTGGAGATGCGCACATATATAGTAACCACATGGAGCAAGTCGAGTTACAATTAACACGGGATTTCCGTCCACTTCCAACCATGAAAATCAATCCGGAAGTGAAAAACATCTTTGATTTTAAATATGAAGATTTCGAACTCATCAACTACGATCCGCACCCGCATATCAAGGGCGAAGTGGCTGTGTAGTCTCATCATTACCTTTAGTTTTGCGTCGTTTGCGCAGAATAATGAAACTTCCTTCTTGTTTGTTGGCGACGTAATGCAGCACGATGGTCAAATCAATGCAGCACGCAACACCACAAACGATTCGTACGACTACGAAGACGGCTGGAAATTTATCCGACCCATCGTTAATGAGTACGACATCGCAGTGGCCAACTTAGAAGTAACGCTAGCCGGACAACCCTATAAAGGATATCCGCAATTTTCAGCTCCGGACGAACTAGCCGAAACGTTAGTTAACAGTGGGTTCAACGTAATTCTCACAGCCAATAATCACTCCTGCGATCGCGGTTCAAAGGGCGTCATCCGTACCTTGGACAAGTTAGACGAACTGGGTGTTCCTCACACCGGAACCTTCCGAAGCCAAGAAGAAAGAGACGCTAATTACCCTTTGATGGTGGAAGAAAACGGAATGAAAATCGCCATGCTGAATTATACGTATGGAACCAACGGATTGGAAGTGGCAGCTCCGCTCATCATCAACTATATTGATAGCACCGTTATCAAGGAAGATATTGCTACAGCGAAAGAACGCGGAGCCGATTACATCGTTTGCAACATGCATTGGGGCACTGAATACAAGTTTCTTCCAAACGGCTACCAAAAAACCTACGAACAATTGTGCTACCGTGAAGGCGCTGACATGGTTATTGGTGGACATCCACATGTGGTACAGCCTATCGAGCAGAAAAAAGTAAACGGAGAAGATAAATTAACCGTATGGTCGCTTGGAAATTTTGTCTCCAACATGCAAACACGACCAACTCGTGGCGGGTTGATGGTAGGAGGTACTATTGAAAAGAAAGGCGATGCCATTTCCATGAAAGAAGCACATTATTACCTCGTGTATGTAATGAAGAAATCGGAAGGCAAAGTGACACAGTATTACATCCTTCCCGACTTCGAATACAACAAATACGCCGGAAACTTTATGGATGGCACCAATCAATCGCATTATAACAATTTCATGTCCGACAGTAGAAAACTGTTTGCCGAGCATAACAAAAATGCTACTGAAAGAAAAGTCTCCCCTACTTCAGAGACCGGAAAGCTCTATCAGCAGTTACTTTCGAGTTATTACACCGTAGAAATTGAAGCGGGTGATGAAGCCCTTCTGCACAATGAGATTATTGGTGACCTCTTGCAAGTAACAGTGGACAAGGATGGAAACCACCACATGATTTCAGGAATGTGTAGCTCCATTTCAGATGCCAAACCGGTTCAGAACTACATCAACGATTTGGGGATTGGTACTACTTCTATCGTTGAAGTGAAATATGAAATGGATGGAATCCACGTAACACCAGCAACTCCATGAAAGTAAGTTTGATTGTAGCCATGGACCTCGATCGTGGTATTGGTCGAGACAACGATTTGATGTGGCACTTGCCCGACGATATGAAGTTTTTCAAGGAGACAACCCAAGAGCATATTGTTGTAATGGGTCGGAAAAACTACGATTCCATCCCGGAAAAGTACCGTCCTTTGCCCCATCGAGAAAACGTAGTTTTGACAAGAAACGAAGAGTTCACAGCAGAAGGTTGCGAAGTTTTTCATTCACTGGAGGCTTGTTTGGAACATTACAAAAACGAGACAGAAAGAACCGTTTTCATTATCGGAGGAGGTGAAATTTATCGATTGGCTTTAGAAGCAAATGCTGTGGATGAAATGTTCATTACTCACATCAACCATCATTACGGAGCCGATACTTTTTTCCCGGATTTTAGCCTGAAAGACTGGACGGTTGCAACCGTTATGGAACACCCGAAAGATGAACGCCACGAGGCAAGTTTTACCGTTCTGAAGTATAGCAAAAAGTGAATCTCGTCGAAGCCCTTGAATTTTTAAAACTATAATTAGATGCGCAACTTGCTGCTCGTAACTCTCGCTGGCCTCATTTTGATGAGTGTGCAATCCTGTTCATCAAATCAATCAAACGAACAGAAAATGCCAAAGGAATCGAATAACGAGAAACAAAATGACGTGCAAAAAGCCATTACGCAAGAACTCATAACTAAATGGCAGAACAACAAGGAGTACTGCATTGAAACAGTGGAAGCAATGCCTGAGTCTGAGTTTGATTTCGCCCCAGCAGACAGTCTGTTTAACTTTTCGGAACAAGCAACGCATATTGCCACGACCATGCATTGGCAAATGAACAAATTGGGATTTAATCAACTACCCGATTTTCAAAATGACACGAAGGCACAACTGATTGAATCGTACAACGCGCTTTTTGATTACTTCATCGCAGAACTAAAATCATTGGAGCCCGATGAACTCGACGAAACAGTGGATGTTTTCTACGGAGTTTCATCCAAACGACGACTGTTAAACCTTATGGACAACCACGTTGCGCATCATAGAGGACAAATGCTCGCATATCTTCGAATCAAGAACATTCAACCGCCCAAATACCGCGGATGGTAAAATAGCTGCATCGAACCAAAAACTTGAAATCTTGTTGATAAGTTCAACCGATTCATTTTTCCGTCGCTTCAACGAATTCGTATCTTTATAGTTACCAATTTCCGAACTATTGATGAAAGTTTGTATTGCTGAGAAACCCAGTGTTGCTAAGGATATCGCCGAAGTTTTAGGCGCTAGCCAGCGGAACGATGGTTATTATGAAGGCAATGGCTATCAAGTCACTTGGACGTTTGGGCATTTGTGCACGCTCAAAGAACCGCATGATTATCGTGAAAACTGGAAATATTGGAAATTGGAGGACCTTCCCATTGTCCCGGATAATTTTGGCATCAAGCTCATTCAAAATCAAGGGGTCGAGAAGCAATTTCATACCATAGAAAAATTAGTCACCAATTGCGAAGAGGTCATCAACTGTGGGGATGCCGGGCAAGAAGGTGAGCTCATCCAACGATGGGTTTTGCTAAAAGCGAAGTGTAAGGCACCGGTAAAACGACTTTGGATTTCCTCTCTGACAGAAGAAGCCATCAAGGAAGGGTTTGAGAAACTGCACGAAGCCTCAAAATACGATAATCTGTACGCCGCAGGAAGCGCTAGAGCCATTGGAGATTGGATGCTCGGCATCAATGGAACGCGACTATTCACCAAAAAGTTCGGACGCGGAAAATCTACCTTATCCATCGGTCGTGTGCAAACGCCTACTCTAGCGATGATTGTGCAGCGACAAAAAGAAATCGACAATTTCAAGGTTAGCGAATATTGGGAACTCAAAACGATTTACAAAGAGCAGGAATTCGCTTGCCAAATTTCTCGCCTTTCCACAGAGGACAAGGCCAAAAGTGGACTCGAATACCTACAAAATAAAGATTTCGAAATCACTTCCTTTGAGCAAAAAGAAGGGAAAGAGGGCAACCCCAAGCTGTACGATTTGACCTCGTTGCAGGTAGATTCCAACAAGAAGTTTGGCATGTCGGCAGATGAAACCCTCAAAATGGTTCAAAGTCTGTACGAAAAGAAATTGGTCACCTATCCGCGTGTGGACACCATGTACCTTTCGGAAGATTTGCACCCGAAGGTTTCGAATATTTTGCGGGGAATGAAATATTACTCGCGCTTTACCGAAACGCTGCTTTCGAAGCCGATTCCTAAAACGAAGGCGGTTTTCGACGACAAAAAAGTAACCGATCACCACGCGATTATACCAACGGGCGTTGTTCCCTCCGGAATTTCGCAACCCGAACAGCAAATTTACGACCTCATTGCTCGCAGATTTATCGCAGTGTTTTATCCGCCGTGCATCGTGTCTAATACCACCGTTTTAGGAAAAGTGGATGAACTGGAGTTCAAGGCCACAGGTAAACAGATTCTGAAACCCGGTTGGCGAGAAGTTTACGCCGATCAAAAAGAGTCCAAGAAGTCGAAGGACGAGGACAAAATCATGCCGCACTTCGAGGAAGGTGAAAAAGGACCTCACGAACCGTTCATTCACAAAGGAAAAACATCACCTCCGAAGCACTACACAGAAGCCACCTTACTTCGTGCCATGGAAACAGCTGGCAAACAGGTGGACGATGAAGAAATGCGCGAATTGATGAAGGACAACGGAATTGGTCGACCTTCGACCCGAGCTAACATCATAGAAACTTTGTTCCGTCGTAAGTACATCGCTAAAAAACGCAAGAATATTATCGCTACTGCAACAGGCATTGCGCTCATTGATACGATCCAAAACGAATTATTAAAGAGTGCCGAGTTAACCGGTGACTGGGAACGAAAACTGCGACTCATCGAAAAAGGAGAATACAGCTTGGATGTTTTCAAACAGGAGCTTTATGTGATGGTGCGCGAAATTACCGACGAGGTCATCTTTAATACACACAGACCGTTCATGATGCCCGAGCAAACAACGAAGGCAATTCCGAAAAAACGAACCAAAAAAGAGATCAATTTCTCTGAAACCGACTGTCCAAAATGCAAAAACAGTCAACTCATTAAAGGGAAAACGGCGGTAGGATGTTCCAACTTTAAAGAATGTGGATTCAAAGTGCCTTTTGAGTTGATGAACAAAAAACTTTCGGATAAACAACTTCACGATTTGGTATCAAAAGGAAAAACTACCACTATCAAAGGACTGTCTGTAGGTGAGGAAAAAGTGCAGGGTAAATTCTTTTTGGATGATACACTTAACATTCAGTTTGAACAGGGCTAGTAATTTATTCTACGCTTAACACTGCCTGCACCATCAATAGTTATTTTCGTTCGCTCAAAACGATAATATGAAAAAGCAAATCACAATCTTTACGCACATTTCTTTGGTACTTTGCTGCGCGATACTCCTCTTATCCTCCTGCGAAAAAAGTGAAAATGAAACGTCTGAAAGTTCGAAGAAAGAGACGCCGAAAAGCAAAAAAGGCAATTGGGTGGAAAAAGATGCCGCTCAATTCACAAAAGACGTTAGCAAAGCAATGAAAGCTTACAACGAAACGTTAGGTAAGGAAAACACCGAAGCCATTTTAGAATGTTATCTTAACAAGGCGATTATGGAGTTCGAAAGCTACAAAGCTGCAGAAGCCAATCCGGAAAAATGCCAACAACTGGCAGAATCATGCGTTCAACAAATCATGCGACCGGAAGATCGACTCAAAGAAATTGCCGAGGAAGAAATCTCCGAAGAAAAATTACACGAAGTGACCAATAATCTAGAGAGCCTTTTGAATGAGGAACTCCCAAAAAAATAAAAAGATAGACGCAAAAAGTACATATAGACTATTGAAGATTTCGAGCCAACAGTTACTCGTTTTAATTGCCATTTTCTGTACAAGTGTATGTTTTGGTCAGTCTACAAAAGGAAACTGGACGACAGAAGATAAGTTCACGGCCATTGCCGACTTGAATGCGCAAAGAGCTGTTTTTGAATCTTTTTTAGACAGCACACAAGTCGATCCATTGATTCAATGTATTGCTGATGAACTAGAGCAAACATTTGAAAATCCCGGTGAAGTTGACACAGCATCCGACACCATTCAAGCCATTTCGTTAAAGTGCCTATCTGCGGTTGGATTCGATACCACAAGGACGAAAGAGGTAAGCACTAGCGTCAAAGGAAATTGGAGCAAACAAGAAAAAGAAGCCGCTCGTGAAACCTTGGAGATTATTCGAGGAACGATGAACGGCATTATTGACTCTGCTGATGTTGACCTACTTTTCGACTGCATCCTAGACAAAATGGAATCCAAGTACACCAACTTTGAGGAGGCACAAACCAAAGGGGAAAACGAAATCTCTGCTATCACGATAGATTGTATTTCCGAAAACGGACTGATGGAAGAACCGGAAGACTCGGCCAACGAGCCTTTCTCAACCAAACCAAAAGGCGATCCAAGTAGTAGCGCTGGGAGCTGGAGTGAGACCGATAAAGAACTGCTAGAGAATCAATTGGAAGAGTTACGTCCAAAGTTTGAATCGAGCATGGGGAAAGAAAAAACGGATGTCATGTTTGAATGTATTCGATTCAACTTCGAACATGCATTTGAGAATTTTGCCGACATAGACAATCACCCAGAGATCTACAAAGGAATACTGGATGAGTGCAAGCAATACGCAACGAATTCGAAATAAAATTATCGAAGAAAAAGAATGGTAATACGTGCTTCCACCTATGAAGTTTTCGTATATTAACACTCAAACTATTTTAAACGAAAACACTATGAAGAAAAGTTTTATCAAGGTAGGGTTTATGTTCGGATTGGCCCTGATCACTGCAGTTTCATTGAACAGCTGTTCAAGCGAAGAAGAGGATGCAAGTGGAGACGGAACTGAGCAAACAGATGAGAACGCTGACACGGAGAATGAAGACGCAGACAAATGTGAAGACGGTAAAGACGGTGAGCACAAATGTGAAGCTGGTAAATGCGAAGAAGGAAAGTGTCAAGACGGAACTGACGCTGAAAAACCCGTAGGGAAAGGTGATACTAAAATGGAAGTAAATACAACAGTTCCTGAAGAAAAGCCTGTAAAAAAATCAGTACGTGGAGGAGATGCACCTAAAGTGACAACTGACGGTAACTAATCCCAAGGATTTTATGTAATTTGAGCCTTGACATCCATTTGGACCGTCAGGGCTTTTTTATAACCAATTACTACCGCGCATCATGCAAACAGAGGAACAATGGCTTCTTTCCCGCAAGAAATTTGTGACATCACTTCTTTTGGGTGGTGCCGCCTTGCAACTTCCTTGGCTAACATCCTGTCAAGATAGAAGGTATTTTCATGGAGACACTACGCCCCTCTCCAATCATCAATTCAAAGTGCTTCAAGCGTTGCAAGGGACGCTCTTCCCATCCGACGGAAATGGACCTGGAGCATACGAAATAAATGCTGACACCTACCTTCTTTGGGTGTTGAATGACGATCTTCTCGACCCCGATGAAAATCAATACATCATTGATCACCTCGATAAGTTTGATGCATTCGCCAAAGAGAGACTGATGTACAGCTTCTATGATTTGAATCCTCGTGAACAACAAGTCGTTATTGAAGACGCCTCCGAAACAACATGGGGGAAGCGATTTTTGTCGCGTATTTTAACGCTCATTTTCGAAGCTTTACTGGTGGACCCTCAATACGGTAGCAACCCTGATGGAGTTGGCTGGAGTTGGTTAGAACACGATCCCGGTAGCCCTAGACCTGAAGAATCACATTTGTATCCAACTATTTTAACACTTTCCCATGAAGTATGATGTGTGCGTTGTAGGAAGTGGTGCCGGAGCTGGCCCAATAATTTACGAACTTTCCAAGGCAGGATTGAATGTTGTCGTCCTTGAAAAAGGACCTTGGCTAAAAACTGAAGATTTTAGCAAAGATGAAATGGTGGCAACAAGAAGAAGTGTCTACACGCCCAATCTAAAGGACGAATGTCATGTACTCGTGAAAAAAAATGCAGCGGGCAAATGGATGCGACAGTCCACTTATTCATCTGGACGCGACTTCTGGAACGGAAATGTGGTAGGCGGCTCTTCCAATTTCATGAGCGCGTATTTCCACCGACTCAAACCTGTCGATTTTCGATTGAAAAGTGAGTTCGGCCCGATTGAAGGAGCAAATATCGCCGATTGGCCCATTCGCTATGCAGATTTAGAGCCATTTTACGCCAAAACAGAAGAAATTGTCGGAGTTTCCGGGAAAGTGGTTCAGCACAAACATCAGGAACCGCGATCAACAGAAGACTTCCCCTACCCGCCTTTGTCGGAGAACGTATTTTCCACTTGGCTCGATAGCGCTGCAGAACGATTGAATTACGAAATATTCACCTCACCACGAGGTATTCTATCCCAACCAAAAGAAGCACGAAAGTCGTGTTATTACTCTAATTATTGTGGAAGCTACGGTTGTAGCTCAGATGCAAAAGGAAGCTCTCGGGCCGCCTTGATCAACCAAGCGTTAGAGACGGGAAATTGCACCTTGCTACCTAACTCAAAAGTGTTCCACTTGGAGACGAATGGAAACGGAGCAGTGGTTAAGGCAAACTATTACGATATCAATGGCGACAAACAATTTGTAGAAGCGAACACCTTCGTTGTGGCTGCTCAAGCTATCGAAACATCGCGTCTATTACTAATGAGTAAAAACGAAGACTTCCCGAATGGATTGGCAAACAACTCAGGAAACGTAGGGAAAAACCTTGTATTTTCAGGCGGCGGTGTAGGTTCTGGGCAGCTTTTCTTTGAAGATCTAACGCAAGAAGAAGCCGAACAAATTAAAACACCGGGCGTTTTTATCAACCGTGCCTCACAAGAATGGTACGTCATAAAAGACGCTGAATTTTCTGATACTCCAGTAAAAGGTGGTACTATTGATTTTGTTTCTGAACATGCGAACGCAGTCACCAAATCCATTCCATTAAAATGGGACGATGACGGAAAACTAGTGTTTGGCTCTGAATTGAAAGAAAAGATGCACTCCTATTTCACGGAGCAGCGCAAATTCAAATTTGAGATTTTTGTCGATTGGCTTCCCAATGACAACTGTTTTGTTGAGCTAGATGACGAAGTAAAAGACAAATGGGGCGATCCTGTGGCAAAAATTTGGCTAGGATATCACGACCATGATTTAAAAGTGGGAGAATATTTAGCAGAAAAGGCAGAAGAACTTTTCAAAGAAGCTGGTCTACAAAATGTGCGATCCAACATTTCAGGTAGTGTTTCTCCAAACCTTCAAGCAGGAGGCTGTCGCTTTGGAAATGATCCAAACACGTCCGTTCTTGACAAAAATTGCAAGGCACACGAAGTATCCAACTTGTACGTAACCGATGGTAGTTTTATGCCAACTGGAGGTAGTGTTACTTATACATTCACCATTTACGCCAACGCTTTCCGTGTTGCAGATCATTTGGTTCAAAAATTGACTTCTTCCTAAATCATTTGCGCTTCTAGTTACACGTAAAATTGTCACGCAATCCTCCAAGGATAACACAACTTCAAAGGACTGAGCGTTCGTGTTATATCAGTGGAAATTCGTATTTTGAAGGTCGAACTTTGTGAAAAACCAGAAACAACCTGCTCAACAACTTGGGTCGCTCGAGAAAAAGGACTTGTACCAGCTCATCATTGAGACTGCGAACGAAGGCGTATGGATCAAAGACGCCAATCACATTACCACTTTCGTCAACAAAAAAATGGCCGATATGCTCGGTTATTCGGAAGAGTCGATGGTAGGGCGACACTTTAAGGATTTCACATTTCCCGAAGACGAAACGACCATCAATCAAATGCACGAACGTCGCGAAACTGGGGGCACAGATGGTTATGAGTTACGACTAAAAAATCATAAGGGAGAAGTAGTTTGGGTATTCGTGAATGCGAGTGCCTTAATGAAAGAGGGGAAATACCTAGGCTCATTGGGCATGCTTAGCAACATCACCGTTCACAAACAAAAAGAACAAAAGCGAATTGAACAAGAACGTCGCTATCGTTCATTGTTTGAAGATTCTCCAGTACCCATTTGGGATGAAGATTTCTCTGAGGTCAAGAAATACATTGATAACTTGAAAGCACAAGGAATCAAGGACATTCGGAGCTATTTTGAAAACAACACAGAAGCCGTTGTTGAATGTTCAGCTTTATTGAAGGTGAATGATGTAAACCAAGCTGTAGTCGATCTAAATGAAGCACCGAACAAAGAATACATGCTGGCAAATTATACCAAGCTTATTGATGCAAAGTCAGCAGAATACGCCATCAACCAATTTGAAGCCATCGCAAATGGCGACAAAAGTTGCGAATTTGACGCCGAACTGCGCACTTTCAACAGCAATATCGTTCATGTTCACTTGAAATGGACCGTCGTCAAAGGGTATGAAGACACTTACGAAAAAGTGTACCTCAGCACTACTGACTTAACGGATAGAATTGTTGCAGAGAATGCCAACCTTCGTAAATCGAACGATCAAAAAGAACTGCTTCTCAAAGAGATTCACCACAGAGTAAAGAACAACTTGCAAATTATCACAAGCTTATTAAAACTTCAAGCGAACTCTGTGGAAGATGCGGCCACCATTGAACTCTTCGAGTTAAGTTTACACAGAATCAATTCGATGGCGCTGGTGCACGACTTACTGTATCGCTCCGAAGATTTTTCTCGAATCAATTACGGTTTGTATTTAGAGACTTTGGTAACGCCTTTGATAGAGTCCATGAAGCACGATGATGCGGAAATTGAACTAGAAATCAAGGCTGAAAACGTTTCGCTTAATATCAACACTTCCATCCCACTTGGATTGTTGATCAATGAAATCATTACCAATTCTCTGAAGCATGGGTTAAAAAACACAGAGTTGGGAACTATATATATACATATCACCAAAGAAGAAAACGGTGATTTTTGCTTGTCAATGGGTGACAACGGCGTTGGTTTCCCTCGTGATATTGATATCGAACAGGCCGATTCTCTCGGCTTGCAACTTATAACCAGCTTGGGAGAGCAGTTAATGGGAGAAATTGTACGTCGTCACGATGAACCTGGAACACATTACAAGCTTGTATTTAAGGAACTACCGCAGCGACAACCTATTGCCGAGTAATCTTACTTCTTTACGTATTTCGTAAGAATCACAATCTGCTGACCGTCTACCTTTCCTTCAATATGCTCAGGATTATCTTGTACCAATCGAATGTTCCGAACAGCTGTTCCTCGTTTCGCGACAATGCTACTGCCCTTTACATTTAAGTCTTTGATGATAACTACACTATCTCCGGCTTCCAAAGGAACACCATTGCTATCGCGATGCACAACCGAATTCTCCTCGTCAGTTAGTCCGTCTTTCGCCCATTCCAAGTCAGCCTCCTCCAAATACATCATATCGAGCAAGTCATTCGGCCACCCTTCACTCTTTAGGTTATTCAACATTCGGTAGGCTACTACTTTTACGGCAGACACTTCGCTCCACATCGCATCGTTCAAACAACGCCAGTGATTTGGATCAGCTGATTCTGGTTCATTGATTTGCGAAACACAGGTTTTACAGGCATAAATAACCTCGTCTAGTGTGTTTCCTTGTTTCGGAGTAACGGCAAAAACAGTCAAATTCTCTGTTGAGCCACATAGCTCGCATGCTTCATTACTTCTTTCTTTTAGTGCCTGTTCCATGTTTGTTGCGTTTGT
Organism: bacterium; assembly: GCA_024742305.1. Lineage (GTDB taxonomy): Bacteria > Bacteroidota > Bacteroidia > Flavobacteriales_D > Crocinitomicaceae > UBA4466. The sequence continues at coordinate 123,937 of JANSYQ010000005.1, forward strand.
TTCGCTACAATATTACTTCTTTTCCAACAATGAAAACTTGTTCGTAATTCCTTGAAGTCTGCCGACTTTCTCACCGTATTACTTCTATAGAATTACTAATTTTGCCACTTACCGAATTTTATGGCAGATACTCGTTACAACCTTCGCGGCGTTTCAGCTGGAAAAGAAGACGTTCACAACGCAATCAAGAACGTTGACAAAGGACTTTTTCCTCAAGCATTTTGTAAAATCGTTCCGGATATGCTTTCCGGTGACCCAGACTATTGTGTGGTAATGCACGCAGATGGGGCTGGAACCAAGTCATCGTTGGCCTACATGTACTGGAAAGAAACAGGCGACTTATCCGTGTGGAAAGGCATTGCCCAAGACGCATTGATTATGAACATTGACGATCTACTCTGCGTAGGAGCAACGGATAACATTCTACTTTCCTCTACCATAGGTCGAAACAAAAACTTGGTGCCGGGCGAAGTAATTTCTGCCATTATCAACGGAACAGAAGAATTACTGGAAGATTTGCGCAATCAAGGTATTGGCATTCATTCAACGGGTGGTGAAACTGCCGACGTTGGAGATTTGGTTCGCACCATTATTGTCGACTCAACCGTTGTGTGCCGAATGAAACGCTCAGATGTAATTTCCAATCATACCATCCAAGCAGGTGATGTGATTGTTGGACTTGCTTCTCACGGACAGGCGACGTACGAAAATGAATACAATGGTGGTATGGGAAGTAATGGTTTGACATCTGCCCGTCACGACGTATTCAATAAAACACTTGCCGTCAAATACCCAGAAAGCTTCGATCCGTCTGTACCGGAAGATTTGGTATACAGCGGCTCCAAAGGATTGACGGAAGGCACAGATACAGAGCTGGACGCTGGGAAACTGGTACTTTCTCCTACTCGAACCTATGCTCCGATCATCAAGAAAATTTTGGATGACCATCGCGACAATATTCACGGTATGGTGCATTGTTCTGGTGGAGCGCAAACCAAAGTACTTCACTTTGTGGATAACGTGCATGTCATTAAGAATAACTTGTTCGAAATTCCACCTTTGTTTGAAATGATTCAAAAGGAATCGGGAACGGACTGGAAAGAAATGTACAAGGTCTTCAACATGGGGCACCGCATGGAAATTTATCTTCCTGAGGAGCACGCACAAAGCATTATCGACATTTCAAAATCGTTTGGAGTCGATGCACAAATCGTTGGTCGCGTTGAAGAAAACCAAGGAAAGAAACTCACAATTACGTCTCCGCACGGGGAATTTACGTACGAATAATCATGAACGAACTACTGCAAAAACTCGAAGCCATTCACATTCGCTTTGTCGAGGTTGGTAAGCTAATTGTCGACCCGGAAATTATTGCTGACATGAAACGGTACGTGAAGCTCAACAAGGAATACAAAGACCTTGAGGAGATTGACGAGATGTATAAAAAATACAAGAACATCATCGAAAACCTGGAAAACTCCAAAGCCTTGTTGCAAGAAGAGGACGATCCGGAGATGCGTGAGATGGCGAAAATGGAAATCGACGAGTTGGAATCTGTTCGCCCAGAAATGGAGGAGCAAATCAAAATGATGTTGATTCCTAAAGATCCTGAGGATGAAAAAAGTGCCATCATGGAATTACGTGCCGGTACCGGCGGTGATGAAGCGTGTATTTTCGTTGAAGACTGTTTCCGCATGTATACCATGTTCTTCAAAGAGCGCGGATGGAGCTACGAAATCATCAACTCAAACGAGGGAACTGTAAAAGGATACAAGGAAATCTCCTTGAACATTGATGCGCCTGCTGCTTATGGTGTTTTAAAATTTGAATCGGGCGTTCACCGGGTGCAGCGTGTTCCCGAAACGGAATCGCAAGGTCGTGTCCACACCTCGGCAATCACAGTGGCAGTGCTGCCGGAAGCAGAAGAAGTCGATTTCGAACTTAACATGGCAGACGTACGAAAAGATACGTACCGCGCTTCTGGAGCTGGAGGTCAGCACGTAAATAAAACGGAATCTGCCGTGCGTTTAACGCACATTCCAACGGGCGTGGTTGCAGAATGTCAAGACGGCCGTTCACAGCACAAAAATATGGAAAAGGCACTTTCTATGTTGCGCTCGCGTTTGTATCAAATCGAGTTGGATAAAATTCAATCTGAACGAGCAGAACACAGAAAATCGTTAGTTTCCACAGGAGATCGATCGGCAAAAATCCGAACGTACAACTATCCACAAGGACGCATCACAGATCACCGAATCAACAAAACAATCTATAAACTGGATGCCTTCATGAACGGAGATATTCAGGAAATGATTGATGCATTGAAAATGGCAGAAAACGCAGAAAAACTGAAAGGCGAGGAAGCTTAGAGCAAACTGGATACTGGACTTCTCGACATCTTGACTTCTCGACTATATGCGTATTAAATACAGTCAAGCAGTCGGAATGTCAAAAAATCGAACAATCGAAATATGACACGACAAGAACTCATCAACCAAATACGAACGAAGCGCTCTTTTTTGTGCGTGGGATTGGATACAGATTTAAAGAAAATCCCAAAGCATTTGCTGGATACGGAAGATCCCATTTTTGAGTTCAACAAAGCGATTATCGATGCTACCAAGGATTATTGCGTTGCCTACAAACCGAATACAGCTTTTTATGAATGTCATGGGCCGAAAGGCTGGGAATCGTTAAAAAAAACGATGGATTACATTCCTTCAGATATTTTCACCATTGCTGATGCAAAACGTGGCGATATCGGAAATACGTCTCGGTACTACGCCGACACCTTCTTCGATTACTTAAAAGCGGACTCTGTGACAGTGGCACCCTACATGGGTGAAGACAGCGTTACTCCGTTTTTGGAGTACGAAAACAACTGGGTAATTCTTTTGGCATTGACCTCAAACAAAGGAGCACTGGATTTCCAAATGACAGTTGACCGTGAAAACAATTCGCTTTTTCAAAAAGTACTCACGAAATCTCAAGAATGGGGAACACCTGAAAACCTGATGTATGTAGTTGGAGCAACACGCGCTGAAGGCATTGGTGAAGTACGCAAAACCGCTCCGGATAATTTCTTTTTGGTTCCGGGTGTAGGTGCACAAGGCGGCTCGTTGGAAGATGTTGCAAACTACGGTTGGAACGACGATTGTGGGTTGCTTGTCAACTCTTCTCGAGGAATCATTTATGCGTCTCAGGAGTTGGATTTTGCCGACAAAGCAGGTGAGGCAGCCAAGGCACTTCAAGAACAGATGGCGCGCATACTCGATGCAAAAAAATTCTAGTTCCTTTGAACATCTGACTGATTTTTAGTAGATTGGTGTAACTAACGTTGAACTATTGAGTCGCACATTATTGTTTTTACTGGTCCTGATCTTTGGACTAATGTTGGTAAATTGCATCGTTTACTTCATGGGAAGCGCCGGAACTTTCAAAGGCTGGAAGGCTGTTATAATGCTGTCATTCTTGGCAGTAAGTTCTTTCGCTGCATTGGTTGTTTTTATTCGCTTTAATTCAAAGCGTAGGCCGAATTCCTAGAATTATCTGATTAATTTCCGAAACAGCATGACTTTGGCACAGCTATTGCCTTCCAAATTGCTTTGAGTGCTTATTTATAAACACTACTTTTGTCATCTTACAGAAAATTCTGGCAGCATAACATGTGGCAGTCCATTGCGAACATCATTTTACGGAATAAATTCATCATCTTAGGGATACTTGCCTTGGTGACTGTCTTTTTCGGTTACAAAGCATTTTCTGGGCTGGAACTCGACAACAAGTACGGAATTCTTCTCCCAAACAACGCTGAAGCCAAGAAAGATTACGATCGTTTCAAAGATCTTTTTGGTGAAGATGGCGGAACCTTGGTCATAGCCATTGAAACAGACTCACTTTACACAGAAGATAACTTCTTGAAGTGGAAAGAATTGGGCGACTCCATTTTAGAGATGGAAGGTGTGAAAGCCGTAATTTCCGAAGCCACGCTATTTTCTGTATTCAACAACCGTGAGAAACAGCGCTTCGAAGCCAAAAAAGTATTCTCTGACACCCAATTCAAAGAAAAATCCATAGACTCCATACGAACGGAGGTACGCAGTAATCCGCTGTATCGAGGAACGCTCTACAACGACGATGAAACCGTTTCGTTGATGATGATCAATATCGATGAAAAATTTATCGTAGATCGTAAAAAGGCAAATGTCGTTTTCGATATTGAAGACTTGGCCCGTTCGTACGAAGCGAATTTTGGAGAGCCTCGATTTGCCGGGATGCCGCATCTACGTGTCGTGATTGGAAATCGTGTACTGAAAGAAATGTACATCTTCATCGGCTTGCTCATTGTGATGACATCTGCCCTGATGTACTTCTTCTTCCGCTCCATGCGCGTGGTGCTCATTTGTAATCTCGTGGTCGCCGTTGCGGTAATTTGGTCGATGGGGTCCATTGGTGCCTTCAATTTCAAGATGACCATTATCATGGCACTGATTCCTCCGCTGATGATCGTCATTGGAGTTCCGAACTGTATCTTCCTACTCACCAAGTACCATCAAGAAGTAAAGCAGCACGGAAACAAGGCAAAAGCACTTTCCCGCGTTATTAAGAAAATTGGTACGGCCACATTCTTGACCAACCTAACAACTTCATTAGGGTTCCTGACTTTCGTGACAACGAACTCAGACAAGCTAGTCGAATTCGGAATCACGGCGTCTGTAAACATCATGATGGTTTTCATTCTCTCCATCACGATATTACCGATCATCATTTCCCTTTTGAAATCTCCAAAGCCGAAACACCTCAAACATTTGGAGCGAAAAATGGCGGTCGGACTTTTGAATACGCTCGTTAATATTACGGTGAATCATCGTCGTTGGGTATACATTGTAACCATCGTTGTAGTTGCACTCAGTATTGGCGGTTTGCTACAAATAGAAACTACAGGAAACCTCACGGGTGACCTTCCCGATGGAGATCAGATCAAGGAGGACATGACCTTCATGGAGGAAAAATTCGGTGGTGCCATTCCTTTTGAGATTCTTATCGACTACAAGGAACCAAGTCGACTAGGGAAAAGAAGTACGCTGCTGAAGATCGAGAATGTTCAAAATTATTTGACTAAAGATCAACTTTTCTCGAAATCATTATCGTACATAGACGCGCTGAAGGCGGCCAATATGGCGTATTACGATAACGATTCTTCCCAATACAGACTCATCACTTCAAGAAGACATCTTGCGCGCATTAACCGCTATATCGACAGTAGTTCGTATATCACGGATGCAGAAGGCGTGGGAATCGCCATCAATGAGCTTATTGATACGGCATCTTGTGTGGTTCGAGTGCGTACACAGATGAAAGATCTTGGTTCGTACGAAGTTTCTGACTATATCGACAAACTGGAGAAACACTTAGATACGGTATTAAACCCGGACCGAAAAGACATTGAAGCCTTTTATAAGGGATATAAAAAAGGAAAGAATTCTTATCTAGATTCCTTAATTGGTAAATATCCGGCAGTTGCCAACGCCCTTTCGAAGAGCTACATCAAAACCGACGAAGATCAAGTTGAGTACGATACCGAACCGATCGTTTATCTCAAATCGAAGGCGAGCGACAAAGATTTTAAAGAGAACCTCAGAAAAGCAATCGACTTAGAGTACTTCGATGTCACTATAACCGGAACATCTCCCGTAGCCGCAGAAGGAACCAAGTATATGGTCATCAACCTGTTTACAAGTTTAATTTTTGCGATCATTGCTATTGCCATTTTGATGGCGATTTTGTTCCGTGCTTGGCGAATGGTGCTTGTTTCTTTGGTTCCGAACTTTATTCCACTTTTGTTTACTGCAGGAATTATGGGATGGTTCGGAATTCCGTTAAAACCATCAACATTGTTGGTATTTAGTATTGCATTCGGAATTTCCGTAGACGACACCATTCACTATTTGGCGAAGTACCGACAAGAATTGAAAACAAAGCATTGGGATCTAAAAGCATGTGCCGTGATGGCAATTCGTGAAGCAGGATTGGGAATGTTCTATACGTCCATCATCTTGTTCTGTGGATTTATCATGTTCTCCTTCTCACAATTTGGAGGAACAAAGGCCTTAGGAATTCTAGTTTCGTTGACCCTATTGTTCGCGATGATCACCAACTTGGTTCTACTTCCAACATTATTACTTTCCTTGGAGCGTCGCATTACAACAAAGTCTTTCGAGGAGCCCTACTTCGATGCTTATGCCGAAGAAAGTGATATCGACTGGGATCATTTGGACCTAGAAACAGAGGTTGACGACTCCGAAACAATTGAAGAAGACACATAGTGGAAGCACTCAAAAAGTATACGGCACTCATTGAGAAAGAGCTCGCCAAAGATCCATTTCCGGCAAGCCCCGTTGAACTCTACGACCCTCTCCGTTACTTTCTAACGCTAGGAGGAAAGCGCATTCGCCCTGTGTTAACGCTTTTATCTGCAGAGTTATTCGGCGGCAGTGCTGAAAAAGCCCTACCTCAGGCATTGGCTATTGAAGTCTTCCATAACTTTACTTTGATTCATGATGACATCATGGATGAAGCGCCTACACGCAGGAAAATGCCAACGGTGCACGAAAAATGGAACACGAATATTGCCATTTTATCCGGCGATGTTCTATTAATTAAAGCATACCAGTTATTAGCACAAGCCGAAGCACATCAGCTACAAGAAATCTTGGATGTCTTCAACACTACTTCTGTAGAAGTTTGTGAGGGGCAACAAATGGACATGAACTTTGAGGAGCGCATGGATGTTTCTATCAACGAATACATCGAGATGATTCGCTTGAAAACTTCCGTATTGCTTGGCGGAGCATTGGAAATCGGTGCTATTGTTGCAGGAGCTACTGCAGAGGATCGAAAGCGTATCTACGACTTCGGACAATACCTCGGAATTGCCTTTCAAATTCAAGACGATATTCTTGATTTGTATGCGGACCCGGAAAAGTTCGGTAAGATGGTCGGCGGAGATGTCGTGGCAAACAAAAAAACGCTCTTGTACTTAATGGCGGTTGGATCGGCCAACGCAGAGCAACAAGAAATTCTGAAGCAGTTACAAAGAGAGGAAAACATCGAATTGAAAATCTCTCGTACCCGCGAACTGTTCGATCATCTTGGAGCGAAAGAAAAATGCCGCGAAGAAATGCTTTCCTATCAGAACAAGGCGATGGACTCATTAAAAGAGATCAACGTTCCCGAAGCACAAAAAGCGGGCTTAATTGCACTAGCAGACTTCCTTCTTAACCGCAACTGGTAGTTCCAATTCACTGCCAATCAACTTATTCAGTTTCATTCTAAACGAACGGCGTACTATCTTGTAGCATGCCCTTCAATCGTTTGAACCATTCTGTGCTAGGGGAAATTCGCCCACGATTCGCTCTAAAAATCTCTGAGGAACCGGAGAAAGCTATGGTACACTTAGAAGAAGGATTCGAAAAAGACCCCACGGTGAGCGGAGTTTTCACCCGAAATCACTTGTTTTTGAAAATCCCTGAAGCGGAGCAGCATTATTGGTCCCCGGAACTATCAGTACGGATCGAAGTAGAAGAGTTCACAGAATATACTACAGTATCTTGTTTGGTTGGACCGAGACAATCCGTATGGGCACTTTGGGCGTTTATTTATACCTCCATTCTGTTGTTGACACTTTTTAGTGGTTTCTATGGCTGGGCCCAATATAAAGTAGATGGCACATCTGCGTGGCTTTGGGTGGTTCCTTTTGGTCTTCTCGGATTGTCCACCGCATTTGTGGCATCGAAGATTGGTCAACACAAGGGAAGAAATCAAATGCTGCACTTGATCAGCTTTGTTTATCATGAATTGTCGAAATTAGGTCCGGTGGAACGGCTAGAACGACGATAGATTATTTATCTAGACATTCAATAAACTTTAAGGAAAATCGTTTACTTCGTAACGCTCAACACGCTACATGCATCTCGACGACCAATCCATTCTTGAGGCGATTTCTCGCAACACAGATCGTGGGTACCATCATTTGGTGGACGCCTATGCAGATCGTGTGTTCAGTACGTGTTTGAACCTCACCCGAAATCAAGAAGATGCCGAAGACGTGACGCAAGAGGTATTCACTACCATTTACCTTTCATTGGATTCTTTTGAGGGGAACTCCAAACTTTCTACGTGGATCTATTCCATTGCTACCAATAAATGCAAAGAGTTTTTGCGGAAAAAAACGCGGAAAAAACGCTCAGGGTATAATACAGAAATCGAACGTGAGGACTCTCATATACTTCCCTTACAGGTAATTGACTTTCAACATCCGGGAGCAGTTTTGGAAGATAAAGAACGTGCCACCATTTTGTTTAGTGCGATTGATCAATTGGCAGAAAATCAATCCATAGCCTATACGTTGAACAAAATTGAAGGTCGCAGCTATCAGGAAGTTGCCGAGATCATGGAGATTTCCGTCTCTTCGGTAGAATCGCTGTTGTTCCGAGCGAAAAAACGATTGCAACAACTTTTGGAAAATTATTATCGAGAAAATCTAAAATGACCGCAAGTTTCGGTTAAAAATGACATCTAACTTAAATATGACACCAAACGAACGCGAAATAGAGAGAACCTTTGAGGCAGGAGATAGAATCTCAAGAGTGCCCGCTTCGGACGCTTTGATGGAGCGACTCAAACAAATACCTGAAACGGTGCGTGCGGGTTATGCAAAAGTGCCGAAGAAAGTTGTTTGGGCAGCGGCGGCCAGCATCGCTATTTTAATTGTACTGAATATCCTGTCTGCAAGAGATTACACACAAGAAACAAATGCCTCGAAGGCATCGAGTTCGTATTTCGATCATTTAAAGACCTTGTAAATGAAATCACTCAAATTCTTCAAAATTCTCAGTGTCACCTTGTTGATTTTAAACATTGCAACACTGTCTTTTTTCTACTTCAATCGACCACCGGGGCCACCTAGACCGGGAGAAGCAAGATTAGCAGAAGAAATAGGATTAACAGGCGATGACAAAAAGCAGGTTGATAAGCTAGAAATTGCTCATCATAAGCAAAAAAGAGCGCTGATTCAAAAGAATTTTCGACTTCAAAAGAAATTGTATCAATCACTAGAAAACGACCTTTCATCCAATGAAATCATGCAGCAAATTCATGAGACACGGGCAGAAACCGACCGGATGACGTATGAATTCTTTAGTGAAGTCGCCACTTATTGCAACAAGAAGCAGCGCAAGAAACTCGATGAAATGATAGATAAGGGCTTGCGCCAAATAACACAACTTCCAGGAAGAAAACCCTAAAACTCTCATCTTAGGTAAGATATGTTCACCGCGCAGACAGTATGTTGATCTAGCATCGCCATTATAGAAGACACGGCGGGTTATAAAATCCTCAGTTACTCAGATTTCGCCTAGTACTTCCAGTACATTTTCGCTATTTTCATGTCGGAAATTAAACTACGCTAATCATGAAACTATCGAAAAGCAGCATTGCTGTTCTCTCCTTTGTATTATTAGGTGCTGGGCTTATATCAGCTTCGTACTCCTCAAAAAAAATGTCGAATAAAACAGCACCACCAAGATCTGGAGGTCTAGCCAGTGTTCAATTTCAAGATCGTACCGGAAGTCCGATATCATCAGGTACTTGTGGAAACTGTCATTCAGGTGGAACTTTCGGAACAAGCGTAACCATTGAAGTAAAAGATGCTGGAAACAATGTAATCACCAGTTACACACCCGGAACGACCTACACCGTAGAATACACCATTAATACAACCAGTGGTACACCGTCTGGCTACGGCATGCAGTCTGTAATTTTGAATTCCTCCAACGGTGGTGCCGGAACGTACGGAACAGTGAACACCGCCAACTCTCAAATTTCTCCCTTAAACGGGGTCGATTACTTTGAGCAGCAAGGTGCTCAAGCCGCAGGATTTTTCTCCGTCGACTGGACGGCTCCCAATGCTGGAACTGGAGATGTGTCAATTTATAGTGTTGGTGTCGCTATTAATGGAAACGGGAATACTTCAGGCGATCAAGCCTCAAGCTCGACTTCAATAATTTTATCGGAAGACATTCCAACTTCCATCGACTTTCCAGGAAACCCTTATTGTGCAGATGCAACAAACCCGACCCCTGCAGTTTCAGGAGAACAAGGCGGAACTTTCTCTGCTCCCGTGGGATTAGATATCAACCCAACTTCCGGGCAAATTAACATCGCTAGTTCAACGGCAGGCACCTATACAGTAACCTACACTGGATCGACGTCTTCCGCCACTTTTGATGTGACGATTTATCCAACGTACTCAACAACAGATGCTGCATCCATTTGCTCGAACGATTCCTATCAATTTGGAAGTCAAACACTCACCGCGGCGAACGCAGGGCTAAACACCGAGGTTTTTCAATCAGTAAATGGCTGCGACTCCACCGTGGAGTTAACATTGACAGTCCTACCATCACCAACCACTCAAATCTCTGAGACTATTTGTGCTGGAGAAACATTTGATTTTAACGGGCAAACCCTCGATGCGTCAAATGCAGGATTGAACACAGCTACTCTGTCTAGCGTTAACGGCTGCGATTCGGTGGTTGAATTGACTTTGAATGTCACTCAGATCGATCCAACGCTTAGCATTGGAGTGGGAGAACTAACCGCTAACCAGAACAACGCTTCTTACCAATGGATTGATTGTGATAATAACACGATCCTCACAGGTGAAACGAACCAGTTATTTACCACTACCATAGCTGGAAATTATGCCGCAATCATTACTCTTGACGGATGTGTTGATACCACAGATTGTGAAGCACCTATTTTTTCCGGGATCTCGGAAAACTATTCATCGGTTTTACAGGTATACCCAAGTCCGGCAACGACAATATTGAAAGTTGACAATCTCAACGATTTGGTTGATGTAAATAAAATGGAAATCGTAATCATTTCAGGGCAAACACTGTGGTCTAGTTCAACAGCAATAGATGAAATTTCTGCCAGCGCTTTACCTTCCGGAACGTATTTCTTGAAAGTGCGACATGCAAAAGGCGAGGAGGTTGTAAAGTTTGTGAAACGGTAATTAGGTAAAGGGTATTTCGACATTTCGGCATTTCGGCATCTCGACAAGCTCGATGACCTTGAGGTGGGAGGTCATCGAGCTTGTCGAGATGCCCCCTGTTTCTATTCTACCCGCTTCAAATCCAAATCGTGGAAATCGAAACTAAAGTCGATGTTTGGAGAAATTCCTTTCATTTTGATTTCGGTTGCGGTTCCATTCTCGTCTAATGTGAATGAGGCAAATGCGTCGCAGTTCATTTCGCGGTAATTCCATTTGATAGCAAAGGTATTGGCTTGATAATAGAACATTTCTCCAGTTAATCTTGGAGATCGCTTTGATACGAACCACAATTTTCCATCTCGATTTTCAATTTCAACCTCTCCGAACCAATCATCGCGGTAAACACCTTCGAAATCTTCCAATTTCAAATCATCTGTTTTGGCATTCTTACACGTTTCCCATACGGCATCTACTACTTCATCGGCATCGCTGGCAGAACGCTTCAAGTAACCGTCTATGCGCGCCATCCAGTCTGCATCGTCTGCATCAATGTAGGCATCCACGATCTCATTCATTACAGATACAAATGCCAATCCGCCGGGAGCTGTGTTGGTTAGCACTACGATTCCTACGTTCAACTCCGGAATGAGTACCGTATGCGACAACATTCCGGGCATTCCACCCGTATGACTCACAATGGAGAATCCGTTTTTATCTTCTAGGTCCCACCCCAGTCCATAAGCGTTGTAGTGTGTGTTGTACACTCCTTGTCCTATCGCCGACGACCAAATCAAGGTTTGCATTTGCCACATTTTTGCCTGCGTCTCGGCTTGTAACAGAGTATCTCCGTTGTAAGTTCCGGAGTTCAATTGCATCTGCATCCAGTGAGTTAAGTCAGCAACGCTTGCATAAATTCCCCCAGCTGGACCGAATATTTTGTTTGGATCTTTGTACTCGTTAATTTGCTCCAACTTCCCGTTTTCGGTAGAGTGCGGTTGTGCGATGTTTTTGTTTGACTTCAAATTCTCAAGATATCCCGCCGAACGCTTCATTCCCAATGGTGCCATGATTTCTTGCTCCACGAATTCATCCCACGGCTTTCCACTTACTCGACGAATGACTTCACCGGCTACGATGTACAATAAGTTATCGTAATCGTACTTGGTTCTGAATTCGGAAACAGGTTCTTGATATTGAAAACTGCTCAACACGTCCTCTACTTTAAAGTTGGAACCGTCAGGAATGAACATTAAATCTCCGGCTCCCAATCCAAGTCCGCTGCGATGTGTCACGAGATCCACAATGGTAAAATGCTCCGTAACGTAAGGATCATACATTCTAAATTCCGGGATGATATCCACAACCTTGTCGTTCCAGTTCAATTTTCCCTGATCGACAAGCATGCCCAAAGAAGCCGTTGTAAATGCTTTACTGTTAGAAGCGATACTGAACAAAGTGTTCTCATCAACCTTTGCTCCCGTTTCTAGCGAGGCAAGCCCATAACCTTTGGAATGAATCACTTCTCCATCTTGTACAACGGCAACTGCGATTCCAGCCTGTTCCACGGACTCTAAGGATGCGTTCACGACGCTGTCGATGTATGCTGGATCAACCTGAGCAAAAGTAATTGAGGTACAAAATGTTAGAAGGATTGCTGCAAATATTCTCATGGATACTGATTTTGTACGAATGTACGAATCAAATTGAACGTTACCATTTTAAAACTGTACATTATAAGTGCAAACAACACGCTACATCATGAGGAACAAATATCAAATCTCCATCCCTGAACCTTGCGAGGAGAATTGGGACGGCATGAAGCCAACTGGATTGGGCAGATACTGCAATAGCTGTGAAAAGAATATACAGGATTTCAGCAGGATGACTGACAACGAACTCGTTCAACTGCTCATATCAAACAAACCTCATTGCGGTAATTTCGATGCCGCGCAATTGGACCGTGTTCTTAAAATGGATCGCCGTAATTTACTTCCAACCCTAAATTTACGTGCTGTCGCAATGGGTTTTGGTCTTCTTGTCACCACAAGCGCCTTGGCGACTTCTGATGGAAACACTCGTTCATCCATTGACCTTATTGAAGTCGTCAAAGGAACTGCAAAAGTTTCTTACTTAGATCGTAGCTCGGATGCAGATGAGTTGTGTCATTTTATCGTTATGGATAAGGAGAGCAACCTTCTATCTAATGCGAAACTTGAACTTTTGGACGACAAAGGAAACATTGCAGATGTCATTACCACAGATGCGAATGGAATGGCAACTTATAACCGAAAGATGATCAAAGAAATGCGCATTCGCGAAATTCGTGTAATTCCAAATTCGGATGATTACGAGCGAATTGTTGTGCCATTTGAAGGAGCAGATAAAACAGATCATGAGGTGATTCAAGTGGAGATGAAATTGGACAAACGAATGGAAAAAGAGGCTCAAAAGCGTCGTTCACAACTTCACATTCGTGGGGCCATCTCTTTCTAGCCAACCATCAATTCTATTTAAGCATGAAGAAAAAGCACATCATTTCTATACCGGAACCTTGTAGTGAGGACTGGAGCGCAATGCCCATTAACGGAAAGGGACGTGATTGTTCAAAATGCGAGCGAAATATTCGTGATTTCACTAAAATGAGTGATAGCGAACTGATTGGAGTTTTGACTTCTGAACAGAAAGTCTGTGGTCGTTTTACTGCCGATCAGCTGGACAGACCCTTGTTGCGAGAGAATCGTGGATTGCTGCCCACTTTTAACTTGTACGCCGTTGCCGCTGGATTTGGAGCATTGATCACTTTTCCTGCTTTTGCATCAGACTTTCAGTATGAAAAAACGCCCGTCAATCTTGTACATTTGGTTCAGGAAAATACCACCTTGTCTACATCGATTCAAGACGAAGTTCGTGATAGTCTAACCCACATATATGTGATTGACAACATTCATTACCGGAGAATTTCCGGGGCAAATATCATTTTGATTAACGATCAGGGTGAGATAATTGATGCTATTCAAACGGACGATGAAGGTTATGCTTCTTACCCTTTCGACGAATTAGAGAAACATCGCATTCACGAAATCAGAATCATTGCCACTGACGAATTTGAAGAGTCGACACTCATTTGGACCCCGGACGGCGATCAAGTAATGATCGTCACTTTGGAATCTAATGCAGAACAGAAAGAAGCAAAACCTATTTATTTAGGGTATGTTTCAGAACCAAGGTTCTAATTGACGGCTTACTCGTTTACTTTGTATTTAATCAATCCGTCTATCTTCTTTGTTTTTATGAAAACGAATGGTTGCGTTAGTGCCATGGTCGCCGCGCCTTGAGGTTTTTGCAGTTCAAGGTGTAAAATATACCCATCGTTTTGGCCTTCATTCACCCGATTCAAACTTTGTACTTGTAATGCATACCCTCCTGATGAACGCACGGGCTGGAAGTATCCAATTACGGTTTCCTTCTCAAAATTGATGTCTGTATTATCCAATGCTTCCGTCGCGTAATTGACTGAGTTCATCTTTTCCTTGATGTTCTGAAGATCTTGCTCTGAATTGCAGAGCACAATTGATTCTTCAATATTTTCAGCACCTCCGCCCATGAGGTAATCGTTTTGAACTACTTCAAAATCCAAGGAATCTGAATTATCTTTTTCGTCTTTCATCGTTTTGCAGGAAAGCGCCGTCATGGCAATTAAAATCAGGAGTATTACTGGTGTACATTTCATAGTTCATTCTTTTACTTCACGGTCTACTGAGCAAGTAATGCGCCAATTAATTCACGCAATAGTATCCCGAATTTACCAATTCAAGGGATATCTATATTTAGTCTTGTTTATTTTCACTCTCTTTTGTTTCAAGAGTCGGTGTATCTCTACGTGACATCGTTTTTATGGTCATGAGTCCATCAATATGTTCGTGAAGACTTGGATCTATGTAATTTAACATCGGGTCCAAAATAAAGTCGACTCCCTCTTTTCGAGCGAATTTCGCGGCAGGTACAAAATCGCTATCACCCGCAATTAAAATTATTTGGTCTACCTGATCTTTGTACGCTAGCGAGGCAATATCCAATCCCAATTTCATATCCACGGCTTTTTGGTTGAGTGGGTACTCAATGTCATTTTCCGTCAAATCTGACACTTGAATTTGCCCCTTAATTAATGGCTTGGTATGCTTGCTTCTAATTACCCAATTCTTCGAACTGTTTTTCAAAAAACCAAGTCTCAAGGCAATTTTTCTTTGCTTCTTTAATTCCGTAAACAAATCGTGTCGAAATTTATAAGGAGTAGTATTCTTAAAACTAATTGAGCGGTTTGTAATAGGATTGTGCGAATCTCCATCGTAGGGCTCGGCATCATAGTAAAAGATGCGATAAAGTTCCGTTGGAGGCAGATTATATCTGCTTCGATAATTATTGACCTTTTGTATATGTCTGAAACAATACGATACAAGATTTTTCGCCATTAATTCGGCCGAGTCATCTTTATTAAATCCATTGATAAATCGATAACGACGGATAAAAAATCCACCGTCAATAAGAATAGCAGTTTTCATTGTTAGGCATAAAAAAAGTCCAAAGTCAGTGTTTGTCGCTATCAATCCTCTAGATAATAAACTCTAGAGGTGACAAACCTGCTCAATGGACGTTATAAATCAAAGCTAGTAAAAAAAGACTATAAAGTACAGGTTTTGACATTTATTGACACTTTTTGACAATGCAAGATGTTTATTCCCCCTTGCTTCTCCTGCACCGTTCACTACAATACTTCACTTCTTCCCAATTGCGCGCCCACTTTTTTCGCCATTTGAAGGGCTTCTGACAAGTTTCACAAATTTTTTCGGGTAGGTGAACCTTATGATGCGCCATTGCTTTTTCCCGGTTTTACGTGTACGGCGAGTATGCGCTTTTTCTCTTCTTGTACCGCTTTGTTTTTTCGATGTCCCCAAATCTTGGTTCTTGCGCGCCTTCCGCTCTCCTCCAATTGCACAAGAGGTTCCGGGTATTTTTCGCCCAACTTGAAATCGTACATTTCTTGTTCAAACGATGTCATTGTCCACGGTTCATGAATGAACTCATCGGGACACTCGCACAACTCCGGTACCCAAGTTCTAATGAAACGTCCCTTTGGATCGTGATCCTTGGATTGTTTCACTGGATTATAAATTCGAACCGTATTAACTCCTGTTGTTCCAGCTTGCATCTGAAACTGCGTGAAATGTATTCCGGGTTCGTAATCCAAGAACAATCGAGCGATATGATAAACGCCGTCGCGCCAATCTTGATCTAAGTGATGGCAAAAGAAGGACACCAACATGGAGCGCATTCGAAAGTTGATCCATCCTGTTTGAATCAGGGCGCGCATGCAGGCATCCACAAGAGGGTAGCCCGTATTTCCCGTTTGCCAAGCTTTGATGAAATCCTCTTTCTTTTCATGTTCCAACAACTCATAACCTTTATTCACGCAAACCGTTTCGTAGGAGCATTCTACTTCAAACTTTTGAATGAAGTGACTGCGCCACTGCAAGCGAATCAAAAAAGCACGAAAAGCACGTTTGTGATTTTCGTAGTTGGGGTGGAAGCGCACGTAATGGAATATTTGGCGCACGCTGAGGTTGCCCCAAGCGATGTACGGTGATAAACGCGAGCTCGATTTCCGACTATATTCCGGTTTGGAAATGTGCCGTTGGTAGTTGCGCCCGCGCTCGGTTGCGAAGGAATGCAAGTAATTCCAACCAGCTCGTTCTCCTCCCGGCTGCATGTCTGCATTCTTCACAGAAATCATTTCAAGAAAATTGACAGGAAGCTCAAAATCAACCCTCTTCCAGCGAACTCCCTGCCAACTGTAATCATTTTCAATAATGGGCTTGCCGATATAATCGTACCAATGATCTTCCCAACCGCTTCTCGATTGCAATCCGCGAACAACGCCGTCTTTTTCCAATTCGGTCCATTTGACCTTATATTCCTTCAATACCTCGGCTACCTGCTTATCAACTTCCCACGTATGTTGCGGCCCCGACTCTTGATAACTAAAGACTTGTTTTACATCAAATTCTTGACAGATTGCTTGAAAAATCGTCGCTGATTTTCCATAACAATAATGAATTTGATGCCCCGTTATTTCAAGGTTTTGGTTCATTTCCATGATAGATTGATAGACGAAGCGATGATGTCTTGGCGACATATCCTTGTAAGTGACTATATCTTCATCGAAAATGTACAGCAATAAGGTAGGAAGTCCGGCTTCAGTAGCCAATAGGAGCGGCGCATGATCTTGTGTTCGAAGATCGCGCTTGTACCAAACGATATTGATGGCTTCACGCAAACTCAGGAAGTGTTTTTCTCAATTCTTTCCAATAGCGGAAGAACGAATTTTCTCGAGGTACTTCTACATTTAGCCAATCTCGGCTTTCACGAATTCCAACAAAATGTGCTGAAAACGGATGCTCCTTGAAATAAATTGCATCGTTTACTTCAGCTCGAAGCTCGTCAAAACTGCCTGTAAACACCTGAATTCCTTCGATATTCTTTGAGAGTTCGAGTATAAAATCAATCGTTTTTGCACTCATGGGATAAGCTTCAAAATGCTTCGGCTCCATCAATAACACTCGGTTTGCTTCCATGTCATGATGCCATTTGGGGTCGAGATTGTAGTGGGTAAATACCAATGTTGGCAACGTTGGATCGAAAACGGCATTGGTTTGTGGAAGTGGTGTTTGCAACTCTAATTTGGATTCCGGCTTCAGCACTTCGGGAACAGGCATATTCATGAGTTGATCGTAGGTTTGATCGAGAAAAGTACCGCGCTGATTGCTATCAAAGTATTTATTGATATTCTCTTGGTTGGCGTAGTATTTTTTCGAGCTATTGCTACCCGCTACCCATTGCCAACTCAACGCATTACTTCCCCAATCGGCATCTAGCAAGTGAGCGTACATCCAACGTGCACCTTCCTTCCAATAGGCTTGCCCAACATTACAAACGATGGAAGCCACGTACATGCGCATGTGATTGTGCATGTAGCCCGTCCCATACAATTCGTGAATTGCGTCGTCTACTGCCTCAATTCCAGTTTTTGCCTCAATCACAGCTTGTGGCATATCAAAATGACTGATGTTCTCTTGTGGTCGCTTTACATCCTCGTTTATGTCCGTCGCTTGCCATACGCGCTGCCAATAATCCCGCCATGCCAATTCTTGCACAAATTTTTCGAATGGGCGTATGTCTTTGAAGCATTCCTTGAGGTTTTCATAGACCATTCGTGTACTAATTACGCCACGAGATATATAGGGCGATAATCGAGAGACACTCCCGGATTGATAATTGCGCGTAGCTGCATAGCTCCGCGGATCGAAATCACGCATCAATTGTAAAATCGCTTCGTATTTCGTTACCATCTCTTGGAGATTTTATTATTCGAAATGGAGCGTTGGCGAGAGCACTTGAATCGACTAATTTCTTTCGATCTTTTCTTCAGGTGCTTGCTGCTAGTGCCGCTTTCAACGCGTTTGCGCCATAGAATATAACTGGATCGCTTAAGATGCTTCCGCATTACCTCTTTGACCTCGTTTTCGCGCAAGCCAAATTGCATAAAAATTGCATCGAAAGGGGTTCTGTCCTCCCACGCCATTTCAATAATACGATCTATATCACGCGGTTGCTCCATTTGCTTCATTCGCTTCGATTGCCTTGATTTTGTCCAAAACTTTCTCGGCTTCTGCCATAATTCTATCAGCTTCGGTACGGTTACTGGTACTCATTCTGCGTGACTCTTCCAGTAGTTTCATGTACTGGTCGTTCAATTTTTCTTTCTTTGATTTCTTCTTGAATAATTTTATCATTTTCTTACATGTTTAAGGTTGATCGCCCACCATCGACGTGAATAATTTGTCCACTGACCCAAGAAGCTTCCTCTGAAAGCAGAAAAGCGATAGTATTGGCAATATCTTCAGGTTCTCCTACACGTCCCATTGGATGTGCCTTCCCGTGAGTTTCTTTCTTCTCTTCCGTTCCTAGTAATCGTCCCGCAAGATTTGTATCTGTGAGTGAAGGCGCTACACAGTTGACGCGGACATTCGGAGCCAATTCGGCAGCCAAGGCTTTGGTCATTCCTTCCACAGCTCCTTTTGAGATGGAAACCTGAGTGTGGTAAGCGAATCCGCGCTGCACAGCAACGGTTGAAACAAATACTACCGATGCATCTTTGGCGTTTTTCAGTGCCTTGATGTTGGACTGAACTGCTTTTAGACCTCCAGTTACTTGTAATTGAATATCCTTGAGAATTTCTTCTTCCGAAAACCGATGAAATGGTTTGAGGTTGATGGATCCCGGACAATAGACGATTCCATCCAAAGTCTCGGGTAAATCTAGTTTGGACGTAGAATCTGAGAGTGCATCAAAATGCGTGTATGTTACATTGTTTGCCGGCGCCGGTTCGTTTGAAAAAAACGTTCCAATAACGTTTGAATGTTCTCCCAACTTCACTGCTAGCGCTCGACCGATGCCGCTTGAGGCACCAATTACGAGGTAGTTTTTCATCCCTTTTTTTCCTAAAAATACAATTTGTTTAACTTTTAAACAAAAACGTTAAACACTTTTTTTAAGGTGAGATGAAGATTCCGTCGCTACGCGTCATTCATTTTAAAACATTTCCCACTCTCTACTTTGCGCTCTGCGTTTGCGTTTTCGAGATGGATCATCTAAGGGAACTCCTTGAATGGACTGCATAATATCCTCGTTAACTGTTGCCCATTGATAATAGCTGTGCTCGGTAAAACCTTTTACAATTTGCGAGCAATCAATTTGATGAACTTTGTTATGAATCATAGCAGGGCGGGCATTTCCAGTATGTCCCAGTCGGTCACCAAAATGTTTCGTGTATTCTGAAAAATGCATGGCTACATCTCCATCGTTGTAATAAATGGAAACACGGTTCCCCATTTCGTGCAATCGGCTCAATGCGCTCTTTTCCATGGCGTCGTCGCGAACGTCGGGTGCACATAGAAAGATTTGATCAAAGATGCGTGGTAAAATGCCTCCCGAATACCCCAACACTTTGGTTGCCAAGGCATTTTCTAACACATAATTCCCCATGGAATGGCACAGCAAGTGGATTTTACTGTCACACACTTTTTCCTGTTCGTTATCCGTGTGTCTTTTAAGAGTCGATAAGAAATCGCGCAATTTGAGAATTCCTCGTCCGACAGATTTTGCTGAATCTCTCGCATCGGAACGATCCGACTTATAAGCGGCAAACGGCATATTACTTCCATTCGAAGGCCAACTGAACAAGATTACTTTAACGTTCTTCTCTCCATTTCCACGTTTTGAATTCAACATGAATTCCAAAGATAAAGCGGAAGCCACTGCATCTTCCCAGTCTACAGCGTAACCGTGCATAAACAAGACTACGTCATTGCCGCCCATCATGTGTTGCTTAATATCGCGGAAAAATTGCGTTGACGAGTTGTTCTCGAAATCCACCGGACCTTCCGTGGAAAAATCTTTGTATGCTTTAACCGTACTGTTCTTTTTGACCATTTTGGACAGCTTGGCAGACATTTTCTCTCCGTCTCCAACTCGATTTCCGGTGAACTTTTTATTCAAATATTGATTGACGACGCTTTCGTCATACTCCACTGCTATTTCTCCAAAGCGAAGGTTTTCGTGTCCGTCTGAACTAAATTTCTTTCCATATCCATTTGGGTTCCATCGATCCCTTCCTTCGTGCTTACGGTTTGTTGCAAAGTAGAGGTGTGCCTTTTTCATATTTCAAGTGTTGCTAGGTTAAATGTACATATCTTTTATCAGGATGGAAATAGTTTGGCTTTATCGAACTGAAGAGAGGTTTATTTTACGATTACTTCCAAACAAAACACGCCATAACCCTTGATCTGCTTGTAATCGACGATTTGGCACAGTAATTGTAAATTCCTGACCATCAAAACAATAACCTATGAAAACACTATTATTAGCATTTCTATTAACTGCACCGGTCGCAATCAACGCGCAAATGTGCAGCCATGTAATTTTCCCCCACGTTGTTAGTCAGGGAGTTGGTTCCTATCACATTACAAGTGACGCTACAATGCCCTACAACGACGGTTCTAATTTTTACGTATGTGCCGGAGTTCACTTAACCATGCAAGGCTCTGCCGGGTCCAGTTATTATTTGGAAGATGGTGCCATGTTAACGCTTCTTGACCATGATGGCGATGCCGTTTTTGCAAAGGGCAATTGCACCATTGTAGATGAATCCACGGAAACTCTTGTGGTAACGTGTGAATCATCGACGACAATCTCAAAACCGAATGATCCTTTCAACTACGTTCAAATGTTGTGTGCGAACATGGTTTTCGATTATCAGCAAGTAGGTGGTTCTGCGCCGTGCAGTCTAAATTTACAGGAAGAATCTTCGGAGCAATTGGAAATATTCCCAAATCCTGTTCAAGAAGGACAACCCGTTTCATTTTCAAGTAACGTAGCTTTTGTATCCATAACTGATTTATCCGGTCGTGTGGTATTGCGCGAATCAGAAATCCACTCAAAGGAGCTTTCTATCGGAACACTAAACAAAGGATACTACGTGATTACTGCACGTACTGAAAATGGTTCTGTTCTTACCTCTCGATTACAGGTAAATTAATTTTTCGACTACTAACTGAACCGAGTTGCTGTCTATTTGTACATTGTATCGATGATGGCAAAAATTTTAGAAAGGCGGATGGTGATTCTCAGAGTCATTGTCTGTCTTTTTTTCGTTTTGGGAATAGCACTTTCTTTCAAGGTTTGGCATTCAGATCGGCTTTTCCCTGTGCTCCCCGTCTTTGATTGGGTTCCTTCTTCCTCTTTGGATGTCTCGGGATTCCTTGCGATGATTCTGGTCTTCAGCTTGCTCATTGGAACCGTGGTTCGAAATAGAGCTTACTTCATAGGAGTATTTGTCTTACTTGTTTTCTTGCTACTTCAAGATCAAATGCGATGGCAACCTTGGGTGTATATTTACTTCGCCTTTTTACTACCATTTGCTCTTTGGAAACGTCCTTCGGAGCAACTTCTGCCCTATTTTCAATTCTTGTTGATTGGAGTTTATCTGTGGAGCGGAGCTTTTAAGTTTGGGGGTTCATTCATTGAGCTCACGTGGGACAAAATGCTTCGAACGTTACTGTTTATTGATGATCCGTCTACTAGACAATCTCTGCACTTTTTGGGCTATGGAATTCCCATCACAGAGATACTAATTGCGGTGGGACTGTTCTTCAAGAAATCTAGGCATTTGGCAATTATAATAGCCATTATGACGCATCTCATCATTCTGTTTTATGTGATCACGAACCAACAAAACTCGGTGATTTACCCTTGGAATTTTGCCATGATCTTGTTGGTGATTGTGTGTTTTTATAAGACGGAAAATTCCTTCAATTTTAGGGTTTCTCGACAGGCTCGAAGACCTAACATAAATTCAAGAATCAAACTGCAAATTGCAACTGGGGCGTTGTTCTTCGTTTTTTTACCGGCATTGAATCCCTTGGGTATGTGGGACAATTATCTGTCATTTCATCTGTATTCCGGAACGAACGGAACATTTTGTGTTGGCTTAGATCAAGATCAGTATAAGAAAGTGGACCCCGAGCTCTATCAATACTTTTGGAAGGTGGATGAGCCGAATGGAAAATTTTGGATTTATGTGAACTACTGGGCACTGGATGAATTGAACGTAGCGTTTTACCCTGAGGAGCGTACGTTCAAGAAGTTGGAGAAATCGTTTTGTGAAGGGGATATTCCACCGGACAAATTGGAGTTTGTAATTTTCAGGAAGGGGTTTAAGCGAAAAGGAGCGATGGTATTGAGATGTGGGGATTGTGAGTGAATAAAAAACCCTGACGATCTCTAGATGCCAGGGTTTTACAACTATAAAATACGTGCCGGACGATGCCGGCTGTGTCCTGATGATCCCGGTCAGGACACGTTCTGACATTATTGTCAGGTTCTGCCCTTTAGAAGGACAGGGTAGAATTTACTAATTGTTCAACAGTGCTTTCACTGTTGCGGCGATCACTTTGCCGTCTGCTTTACCGGCAAGCTTTCCAGACAACATGCCCATCACTTTCCCCATGTCTTGAGGTCCGCTGGCTCCTGTTGCTGCAATAGCAGCGGCTGCTTCGGCTTTGATCTCGTCTTCGGACATCATTTCTGGCATGTAGGTTTCAATAACTTTTGCCTGAAATAGTTCCTCTTCGGCTAGGTCTTCGCGACCTTGCTCAATGTAGAGGGCGTGCGTATCCATACGTTGTTTGTGCAGCTTCATCACGATTTTAGCGGCAGCTTCTTCCGTTACTTCACCGCCTCCTGAAGTTGCTTCCAACAACAATTTGGATTTGATATCTCGTAGGGCAGCTAATTTCTCTTTTTCCTTCGCCAACATCGCTGCTTTGATGTCTGCGTTAATTTGATCCATGAATGCCATTAGTCTACGTTGTCGTGTAAAAATGAATTATTGCTATTCAATGATGATCCGTCACCGTCTTCGTTTTTTGAAACGCTGAATCGGCTTTTAGATGATTCTTCGCTAGGTACAGACTCGTCCAATTGTACATTTCGGCGAACATACGCGGGTTCGTTTTCCAAATCCTGGATGCCATCCGCTTTCTTCAATCGCTGTGTGTACTCTTGAATTTTGGACATACGCTCTTGAGAACGTTCTTGTTGCTCCTCAGGAGAGATAACACGCTTCGTATTGGACGTTTCAAGGTCCATATCTTCCATGTCATCTTCTAATGTGTAACGCTTCACTTCGCTTTCTTCCTTTTCAGCTTCTACTGTCGGAGTCACGTTCCAACCCAGTTCCATTTGGGTAGATTCTTCCTTTTCCTCCGTAGTTTCCTTCTTTTCGTAGGTTGGAGTTGGTTCCTGCACCTTGGAATCCTCAGTTTCCACTGTTTTCAAGAACGGCTCATCTTGCTCTTCAGTAACCTCCTTTGCTCCTGCCCAAACATTAGCATTGGACTCTGTTGGAGACGAAAGTGGTTCTTTCACTTCGGATTTTTTCTCGTCCTCAAGCGTGGTAATATTTCGCTTTGGAGCCTTTTCAAATCCAGTGATTGGAGAAGATTGGAATCCGGTTGCGATTACGGTAACATTCAATTTGTCGCCCAAGTCGGCGTCTTTAGCGTGTCCGAAAATGACATCCGCCGTAGATCCAGCAGCATCCTGAATGAAATCGGTAATTTCTGTGATTTCGTCCATGGTAACTTCTTTATCTCCGTACGTGATGTTCAACAATACATATTCTGCACCGCTGATATCGTTATCGTTCAATAATGGAGACTCCAATGCTTGTTCTACAGCTTTCATTGCACGGCTATCACCTTCTGCTGCTGCGCTACCCATAATAGCCACGCCACTGTCGCGCATTACGGTATTAACGTCATTGAAATCCACGTTGATGGCACCGGTAACAGCAATTACCTCCGCAATTCCGCGTGCTGCCGTTGCCAAAATATCATCTGCTTTTTCGAAAGCATTGGTGATGGAAAGGTTTCCTGTGATTTCACGCAAGCGCTCGTTGTTGATGACCAACAATGTATCCACGTTTTCGCGCATTTCTTCCAACCCTTCTTCGGCTTGAATGCGACGTTTGCGACCTTCAAAATTGAAAGGAACGGTGACAATTCCTACAGTCAAAATCCCTAATTCTTTTGCCACTTTCGCAATTACGGGTGCGGCACCTGTTCCGGTTCCACCGCCCATTCCTGCAGTTACGAAGACCATTTTTGCTCCAGCGCTCAGGTATTCGCGAATTTCTTCGATGTTTTCAACGGCTGCGTTTTTTCCAATTTCAGGAAGTGAACCAGCACCTCGACCTTCTGTTAACGATGGTCCGAGTTGAATTTTGTGTGGCACTGGGGAAACTTCCAATGCTTGTAGGTCGGTATTGCAAACGATGAAATCTACACCTTTGATACCTTGGTTGTACATGTGGTTTACAGCGTTTCCACCGCCACCACCAACACCAATCACTTTGATGATTGATGCGTTTTCGTCTTTAGGTAGATCAAAATCCATTCTTAGTGTATTTTTTTAGTTGTTGTTCTAAATTATGTTGAAACATTTCGGCTTCTCGGCACCTCGACAGGCTCGGCGACCGACTAAGACCTTCATGTTTCATTTTCAGGACATCAAGTTTGTCGAGATGCCCTGAACAGGCATTCTACTCTTCGTCGACGAACCAGGTTTTACCACGCTGGATGATCGAGTCGAAGAAAGATCCTCTTGTTTTTTCGGAGTGCGTTTTTACGTCCCCGGTGCTTGCTGCCTCCGGTTGGCGTTTCGCAGATTTCTCCAAATCTTCAAAGCCTTTCAGTACCAAACCAATTCCGGTTGCGTACATCGGGCTTTTGATAGCTTCATTGTTTGTATTTGCCAAGTGCTCGGTTGGGTACCCAATGCGTGTATCCATTCCCGTAACGTACTCGAACAATTGTGTGATATGACGCAACTGCGATCCACCACCGGTAACCACAATTCCACCAATCAATTTCTTTTCATATCCTGAGTTGCGAATCTCGTAGTGCACCAAGTCGATGATTTCCTCCATACGCGCTTGGATGATACTTGCCAAGTTTCGAAGGGTAATTTCCTTCGGCGCGCGACCGCGCAATCCCGGAATGGCCACCACTTCGTTTTCTTGACTTTCGCTCGCTAGTGCCGATCCGAATTTTTGCTTCAATTTTTCCGCTTGGCGCTTCATGATCGTACATCCTTCTTTGATGTCTTCTGTGATCACGTTCCCTCCAAATGGAATAACGGCTGTATGACGAATAATGCCTTCGTGGAAAATAGCGACGTCAGTGGTACCACCACCGATATCAACCAATACAACACCTGCCTCTTTTTCTTCATCCGTTAGAACAGCATCAGCAGAAGCGATAGGCTCAAGGATAATATCCTTCACCTTCAATCCAGAACGTTCCACACACTTGTGGATATTCATGGAAGCACCGATGTTTCCTGTAATGATGTGAAAGTTGGCTTCCAAACGTACACCCGACATTCCAATTGGGTCCTTGATTCCTTGTTCGCTGTCGATGATGTATTCCTGTGGAAGAACAGTAATGATTTCCTCTCCCGGAGGCATCGCCAATTTGTACATATCATCTACCAAACAGTCGATATCCACCTGACCAATTTCGTTTTCCAAATTGGTACGCGTGTGAATTCCACGATGCTGAATACTCTTGATGTGCTGTCCAGCAATACCAACGTTCACGGTATTGATTTTCAATTGCCCTTCAATACGCGACTCGGCTTCCTCTACCGCACCCGTAATGGATTGAATGGTTTTGTCAATATTGGATACCATACCGCGCATCACTCCTAGTGATTCGGCCTTACCCATGGACAAAATCTCAATTTTACCGTGTTCGTTCTTACGACCAACGAAGCAAGCGATCTTCGTGGTTCCAATATCCAGTCCTACAATAACTTTACCCATCCGTTTCCTTTTTCTTGCAAACTATTTGGTCCTCATATTTGAGGCTTATTTCCTTATATGTGTTCCAGCCTTCGTAAGGCATGGCTTCTTTGTAAAATATTCGGAGCTTTTTGAATTTCTCAGCGACTTCTTTCTCAGTCAATGCGGAACCAAAAACTACCTTTTGATCCCCCACCAGTGGTACGAGTACAAAATCACCATTCTTTTCAAGATGAATTTGACCTATGAGAGAATGGAACAAGGGATCATTGCAAACATACTTGGAAATGCGATAGATATCATCTAACTTTCGAATACTTTTCAAGGAGTCGTTGTTAATAATCTCGGACACATTTTCGCCCTCCAAACGGTCTGAAATATCGCCTGTTACCACCACAATTCGCGCGGCGTGTAAATCGGAAATTTCCATTTTCACACCGTCATCATCAAGGTAGTATGTTTGTCCTTGTTTGTTGAAGATTCTCGCTATTGGATTCCGTGTTGTAACTTCGATCTTCCACTCGCCTCCAAGTTTTCTGTATACACGGGCATCTTTCACTTGAGAAATCCCCTTCAAATAGGCTTCAACTTTACCAATGGGCAAGTCGCCCGATCGCATGCCCTTTTTCCAAAGTTTATGGAAATCTAAGTCACCAAGAATTTCTTCTTCCGTGATAAAATGGGCCTCTCCCTTTACATGCACCTCAATTTCAGGTTTACTCGTTGGAATATCATCCTGCGCTGCTTGCGTCATAAAAAGAAGTACCACCACAACCACCGCGAATACGGACCACGACGCTATTTTCACCCATGGCTTCATGACAGCAAAGTGTTTTTGAGAGGTTCAACAATTCGGTCAATGTCGCCAGCGCCTATGGTGAGGATGACGATTCCTTCACTCTCGCGCTCCAACTCACGCTTCTCCCCCTTTCTTCGCGACATCTTCGAAGAGCTTAGGGCTGGCGGGTTTGAAGTCCGGGAGTCTTCGATTATGGTTCTTGCTCCCTTCTCGACAAGCTCGAAGTCCGCGATTATTTTCGATGGTTCTAGAAGACGTTTTTCCGGAGAAGTGATTTTCTCCAACAAAGCATCACTAGTGACTCCGGAAATAGGTTCTTCGCGAGCAGGATAAATCGGCATGAGAATGACTTCATCTAGGCGACTGAGTTGCTCGGCAAATCCGTCAAAGAAATCACGGGTACGTGTGAATAAATGCGGTTGAAATATACCCGTGATTCTTTTTCCTGCATAGAGCAATTCGACGGAATCAATTAATGCTTTTATTTCGGTAGGATGATGCGCATAATCATCTATATAAATCAAGTTTTCTTCTCGGATATGATACTCGAATCGGCGTTTTACACCCTTAAAGGTTTTTAATCCTTTTCGGATCGTTTTTTCGTCGAGACCGACAAATTCAGCCAAGGCAATACAAGCGATGGCGTTTTCTGCGTTGTGTACTCCCGGCAGTCCTAATTGAACCGATTTCCATTCGGAATTTGGTGTTTTTACGTCCACCGTGAAAAATTCATTCTCCACACGAGGATTCCATCCGGAGTAATCGGCTTCGTGATTCAGCCCGTATGTCAAAGTATTTTTATGTTGTAGGTTTACATCCACATGTCGAACTAACAATCCATCTGTGTGAATTTGATCTACATACTTCCTAAATCCTTCCAAGAAGGTGTCGCTGTTTCCATAGATATCGAGGTGGTCAGCATCGGTGGAGGTAACAATGGAAGCCAAAGGATTCAAATGCAAAAAGGATCGATCGAATTCATCGGCTTCAACGACTGTCCAATTGCTATCTCCTTGAACAAAATTCGATTGAAAATTGGAACTAATTCCACCTAAGAACGCATTGCACTTCTCTTCGGACACATCCAACAAATGCGCCATCATGGTACTGGTAGTTGTTTTTCCGTGCGTACCGGCAACTGCCAATCCTTTCGAGTTTCGGGTAATCATCCCGAGAACTTCCGCTCGTTTCTTCACCACAAAGCCTGAGTGCTGCACGTGTAACAACTCACCAAAATTTCTTGGAACGGCAGGTGTGTAAATGACCAAAGTCTTCGTTGTATCCCGAAATCCTTGCGGAATGGATGGACCAAAATCTTCGTAGTGAATTTCGATACCTTCTTCTTCCAATTTAGCCGTTAAAGGAGATGGTGTTTTATCATATCCCGCTACCGGCCACCCCAAAGAATTGAAATAGCGAGCCAATGCGGACATACCGATTCCACCCACACCGATAAAGTAGGCGCGATCAAACTGTTCGATATGTTCCTTGGGTATCACTTTCGGGCAACTTTTTCTAATTCATCAACAATACTTGCCGTTGCTTCGGGCTTTGCCAAAGGCGCAATGTTTTCCTTTAGTTGAGCACAACGTCGTTCATCCTGAACTAGGGCAAGTGCTTCAGGAATCAATTTTTCTTTCGCTTCAACATCTTTCACCAAAATCGCTGCATTTTTATTCACCAACGCCATAGCATTTTTGGTTTGATGATCCTCGGCTACATTGGGAGAAGGCACTAAAATGGATGGTTTTTCCACGATACATAACTCGGAAACCGAGCTGGCGCCTGCACGGGAGATTACGACATCTGCCATTGCATAGGCAAGATCCATTCGAGTGATGAATTGGACCATTTTGATGTTTTTAAGATTGAGTTCGCCTTCCTGCTCAACAGGCTCGAAGTCCGGTGTGAGAGTGGATAATTGTTCTTTCAGTTTGTTGAAGTACAACTTTCCACATTGCCAAAGGACTTGAACATCGGTTTCTTGCAATTTCGATAAGTGTTCTACAACACTTTCGTTTAGCGTTCGCGCTCCGAGACTTCCTCCAATGATTAGAATGGTTTTCTTGTTTGGGTCGAAACCGTAAAATTTGTATGCTTCCGCTTCCTTTCCTTTGATATCGACCATGTTTTTACGGGTTGGATTCCCCGTTATGACGATCACTTCCTTTGGAAAAACAGATTCTAGTCCTTCGTAAGCCACGCAGATCACTTTTGCTTTTTTTGCCAGCAACTTGTTCGTTTTTCCAGCGAATGCGTTTTGCTCCTGCAATGCCGTTGGATACTTCAACATGGATGCTGCTTTCAAGGTTGGACCGCTAGCATAGCCGCCTACCCCAACAACAATCTCTGGATTGAACTTCTTTACAATTCCACGCGCTTTCATTACGCTTTTAATGATTTTAAATGGCAGAAGAAAATTCGACAGTGCCAACTTGCGTTTCAACCCAACGATTTCTAATCCTTCAATTTTATATCCGGCAGCAGGCACTTTTTCCATCTCCATTTTGCCAGTAGCTCCTACAAACAGAATCTCTGCCTTCGGATTTCGGCGTTTGATTTCATCTGCAATGGCAATGGCCGGAAAAATATGTCCTCCGGTTCCTCCTCCTGAAACTATGGCTCTTTTGATCATCTTATTCTGTTTCAAATACCTGACTTTCTTCTTCTGTTACTTCCTCTGGTTTCTCTATTTCTCCTGCTTCCTTTTGCTGTTTGTAAGCAATTGCCTGCACCATTCCAAGGGCGAGACAGGTCATAATCATTGCCGATCCTCCCATGGCTAAAAGTGGCATGTTTTGTCCCGTGACCGGGAACATCCCCGTGCAGACCAACATATTTACAGCGGCCTGACTAAGAATTAATATGCCGATACCGATGCAGACGTAGCTTTCGAACATTTTTTTGGAACTGAGTCCGATGCGCATAATTCGATAGAGCAAAATGAGATACAGCATGACAAGAACTCCCGCAGCAATTGGACCTAACTCTTCTACATAACTTGCGTAGTAAAAATCAGCGTAAGCTTCTGGGACGTATTCTTTCACAACTCCATCTCCAATTCCCTGACCACCGAAGAAACTTTTGTTCTCTCCCGTCCAACGAATCCCTCCGGCATAAATGCCATCTGCAGCATTCTGAACTTGCGCGTTCTCCATGATATTCTCATCGCTGTTAGCATGGTTGAAAAAACGATTTTCCCAAGTTTCTAATCGAGGTAAAATCCTTAGATCGGGTGCGGCCTTTTGAATAAGGACGATGAATAGAAACAGCGCCACTCCACCACCAATCAAACTGGCGACTTTGAGAAACGGCACTTTGGCAATAAACATCAAAGTAAGACAGATGGCAAATAGAATGGCTGCGGTAGAGAAATTGTCTTTGACGATTAGGGCGCAAATGACAACGATGGGTGTAACGAGAGGAAGAAACCCTTCCTTCCAATCGTTCATTACTTCCTTTCTTTTTACCAGCAATCGCGAAACATAAACGATCAATGCGAGCTTGGCAAAATCGGAAGACTGGAAGGTAAGCCCTACAAATGGAATTCTTACCCACCGTCCAGCATCATTGACTCGAACACCAAAGAAAAATGTGAATAACAACAGGGCTACGGCTAGGTAAAACCCAAATTTGGCCAGTTTGGAAAAGTTCGCTGGATCGCGTCGATGAACCCAAAACATGACTCCCAAACCGATTAAAACATAAACGAAATGTTTGAACAAGTATTTGAAAGGTGTACCCCCTTCGATTTTCACCAAAATAGGCACGAAGCTGTATACACTCACCAAAGAAAAGGCAAGCATCAGCAAGGTAATGATCCAAATCACCTTGTCTCCTTTCAAACGCTTCAACAATTCACTCATGCGTTATTATGAATGTATTTTTCTAGTGTTTCTAATTCTTCTTGTGCATTTTCTCCTTCCGATGTAAAAAGAAACACACGTCTTGCATTTTCAAAAGAGCGCACCAAATCGAGTGCTGACGTTACATCTCCCGTTCCGGCAACTTTTTCGATGGTGTAAATTTCTTCACCGCTCAATTTCACATTTCCATAGTCGCTCACCACCACAGTTTCGATGGTATCCAGCACCTCAGGATAGTACCGAACGGCGCATTTTATTTGACTTTGTTTTCCAACCCACACAACGGGAAACGGAAAATTGGAAATGACAGTAGATAGCGCGTCGAAGTGCGGGTTGGCCCATGCAAAAACATCCATGCTTTTCCATTTCCCAAGCGCTTGCATTGCTTCGAGTGACCGCGCACGTTCCAATCCTTCTTTCCTGGCTCGGAGAAGATCGGACTCAGTAGTTTTGGTCGTTAGTTTTTTCATCTTACAGCGAGCGTACCGCTTTTTTGAATTCGTTTCCGCGTTCTTCGTAGTTTTCGAATAAATCGAAGCTAGCACATGCAGGAGAAAGCAATACTGTCTCTTCTTTACGCGCCAATCTGTATCCGTAAGCTACTGCCTCCATTGCTGAGGAAGCCTCGTAAATTTCCGTGGTAATTGATCCGAAAGCCTGCTTGATTTTGTCGTTGTCTTTTCCGAGGCAAACAATCGCTTTCACCTTGTCTTTTACCAACTCGTACAACTCGGAGTAGTCGTTTCCTTTATCGACACCACCTACAATCCAAACAGTTGGTTTGTCCATACTTTCGAGTGCGAACCATGTGGAGTTTACGTTCGTTGCTTTGGAGTCGTTAATGAACTCGATGCCGTGTACTTTCGCTACGAACTCCAATCGGTGCTCGACGTTAACAAAATCGCTCAAGCTTTCGCGAACGGACTCCTTGCGGATTTCTAGAATTCTGGACGCGATTCCTGACGCCAGGGAATTTTGCGCATTGTGCTTGCCTTTTAGGGCTAAATCATGAATTGACATAGTGAATTGATCGTTTATGTTTATTGTTATTTGTTCGTTGCTATTTATATATCCACCGACCTCTTGAGGCTCAGTGAGAGAGAATGGAGCAAACTTTGCTTTGAAGTCGCCCTTTGAAATGATTTCCGAAATGTTAGGATCATCGAAGTTGTATATGAACCAATCGTCTTCCGTTTGATTTTGTGTAATGCGAAACTTGGAGGCGATGTAGTTCTCCATTTTGTTGTCGTAGCGATCTAAGTGATCGGGCGTGATATTCATCAACAAAGCGATATCTACTTTGAAATCGTACATGCCGTCCAATTGGAAAGAACTTAACTCCAACACGTAGTAATCGAAGTCCTTTTCTGCCACTTGCTTGGCAAAGCTATCCCCCACGTTTCCGCCAAGACCAACGTTTAAACCTCCCTTTTTCAGAATGTGATACAACAATAGGGTCGTCGTTGTTTTTCCATTGCTTCCGGTAACACAAATGGTTTTTGCGGTGTTGTAGTATCCAGCAAACTCGATTTCAGAAATGACAGGGATTCCCTTCGCGATGGCTTTCAAAATCAAGGGCGCGGTATCAGGAATTCCAGGTGATTTGACAATCAGTTTTGCCTCCAAGATTCGATCTTCTGAGTGCTTTCCTTGCTCCCATTCGACCCCGAGTTCATTGAGTTCGTTGGCGAACCTTTCCTTTACTTTTCCGAAATCTGAGACAAAGATCTCCCAGCCCTGCTTCTTCGCAAGGATTGCTGCTCCAACGCCGCTTTCGCCAGCGCCCAAAATGGCTATATATCCAGGAGTCGGTGTCAATTTATCGTACTTTGAGTGTTACTATGGTGATTACTGCAAGTAGAATTGCGACAATCCAAAAGCGGGAAACAATTTTCGCTTCGTGCAATCCTTTTTTCTGATAGTGATGATGGAGCGGTGCCATCCGGAAGATCCGCCTACCTTCGCCGTACCGTTTCTTTGTGTATTTGAACCAACCGACCTGCATCATTACGGAGAGATTTTCGATAAGGAACACCCCACAAAGAATGGGAATCAACAATTCCTTGCGAATGGAAATCGCGAACACCGCGATGATTCCCCCAAGCGCCAAACTCCCGGTATCTCCCATGAAAACTTGTGCTGGAAATGAGTTGTACCATAAAAAGCCGATACAAGCACCGACAAATGCCGAGATGAAAATCACCAGCTCTTCTGCATACGGTATGTACATCACGTCGAGGTAATCGGCGAACTTGACGTTGGTGGACACGTACGCCAAAATTGCCAAGGCGATACCGGCAATAGCCGAGGTACCGGTGGCGAGACCATCGAGCCCGTCTGTCATGTTGGCTCCATTGGAAACAGCGATAACAATGAAGATGACTACGGGAATAAATAGCAACCAACCATACGTTCCTGCCCAGTCTCCAATGAGCCAGTTGTAGTTGAACTCATTATCCGCCACAAAAGGAACCGTGGTTGTCATGTCTTTGGTGCGCACCCACTTAGAATCGTCTTCAGGCTCCAAATCTTCGTGCATGTCGGTTACCAACGCCTCATTTTGAGACAATTTGTGGTAAGAATCTACCTTTTTGTGTACTTGAACATCCGGATGGAAGTACAAGATGCAACCAACGATCAATCCAACACCGACTTGACCAACAACTTTAAATCTTCCGGCAAGACCCTCTTTGTTTTTCTTGAAAACCTTGATGTAATCATCAATAAAACCGATCGCACCCAGCCATACCGTGGCTAAAAGCATGGTGATAACATAAATGTTGTGCAGCTTGGCGAAAAGTAAGGTAGGGATTAGAATTGCCGCAAGAATGATCAATCCACCCATGGTTGGTGTTCCTTGTTTCGCCAACTGACCTTCCAAACCAAGGTCGCGCACCGTTTCTCCGATTTGCTGTTTTTGCAGCATTCCAATCAATCGCTTTCCAAAAATCATGGACACGATTAGCGAGGTAATTAGTGCCATCCCTGCACGGAAGGAAATATAGTCAAACAATCCTGCCCCCGGGAAATCAAAATCTTGTAAATAATCAAATAAGTAGGTCAACATTATTTATGAAGTTTTGTGAGTAGTTCGTTTACTGTGGCGAGGTCGTCGAAATCGTGACGCACACCGTTTATTTCTTGGTACTTTTCATGTCCTTTCCCAGCAATGAGAATGATGTCTCCGGTTTCAGACATCGACACGGCGGTCTTAATCGCCTGACCTCTACTACTAATAGAAAGTGTCTTGCGGAAGTTGGCTGCGTCCACTCCTTTCATCATGTCTTCAATAATCGCGTCGGGATCTTCTGTTCGCGGATTGTCTGATGTCAAAATCACCTTATCGGAATACTTGCAAGCAATTTCCGCCATGACAGGTCGTTTTGTGGTATCGCGATCGCCACCGCACCCCACTACCGTGATCACTTGTTCGTTTTTGGTTCGAATGTTTTCGATGGTCTTCAGCACATTCTCTAGTGCATCAGGCGTATGCGCATAATCCACAATGGCGATTACGCCGTCGTTGCTTCGCGTATATTGAAACCGACCATCTACGGAGCCTAACTCGCTCAAGGCAGTCAACACTTCGGTTTCGTCATCACCCAATTCTTGAGAAACTCCAAAAACCGTCAATAAGTTGTAAGCATTAAAATCACCGATCAGCCGCGTCCACAATTCTTTCCCATTGATTGTCATCACGAGTCCTGAGAACTGATTCTCCAACACTTTTCCGTGATAATCCGCCATAGTCTTCAATGCGAAACTGCGTTTCTTCGCCGCTGTATTTTGCAACATGATCATGCCGTTCTTGTCGTCAAGATTCGTCAATGCAAAAGCCTCTTTTGACAAGCCATCAAAAAATGCTTTTTTCACATTGATATACTCTTTGAACGTCTTGTGGTAATCGAGGTGTTCGTGTGTGATGTTCGTGAAAGCCGCGCCAGTAAAAGTCAATCCCATTATTCGGTTTTGATGAATTGCGTGCGAACTCACCTCCATGAAGCAGTGTGAAACACCTTCCTCTACCATTTCGGCAAGAAGCGCAT
Organism: bacterium; assembly: GCA_024742305.1. Taxonomy (GTDB): domain Bacteria; phylum Bacteroidota; class Bacteroidia; order Flavobacteriales_D; family Crocinitomicaceae; genus UBA4466. The sequence continues at coordinate 159,185 of JANSYQ010000005.1, forward strand.
TCAATGAAATTGGATCGGGCGTAGTATGCTTTGTTGGAATATCTCGCAAACCGATTTTGTTAACCACCGTGGAAATCAATCCACATTCGTACCCTAGTTTCTTGTAAAGGTTGAACAACAAAGTGGTGGTAGTTGTCTTTCCGTTCGTTCCGGTGATACCCACCAACTTTAATTTATTGGATGGATCGTCGTAAAAATTCTTAGCGACGATTGGAAGCGCCTCGGAAGTACTATCAACTACAATCAATTGAACTGATTCCGGCACATCTACCAACTTTTCAGCAATAATCACCGCAGCGCCCTGTCCTGCCACTTGTGGTATAAAGTCATGACCGTCGCGTACAGTACCTTTCATTGCGAAAAACACCGAAGTAGGAGTCACATTGCGGGAATCAAAAGTCAAATGATCTACCTCAACTGCTGTAGTTCCCTTTACTTCTTTGATGTGTACACCGTACAATATGTCTTTCAATTCCTGCATTACTTCAATGTGATTTTCATTTGTTTTCCACGAACCGCTGGATCTCCCGCGGTAAGCGATTGGGACTTCACTGTCCCGTATCCTGTGATGATTGCTTTCATTCCTGCACGCTCAATGAGGTACACAGCATCTTTTGCCGACATCCCAACAACATTAGGCACGGTTTTACTACCAGCGAATCGTTTCTCTAACACGACTTTGGGCTCTCTAGATCGCGTGAACACCCAGTTCGATTCTTCAGATTGCGCGTAAGGAATTCCCAACAGTCGATACGACTGAACGAGATCGTAAGCATATCCATCTTGCGAAACGGGCACCTCTTTTTTCTTCGGTCTGCCTACGTTTACTGGCTGATGGTACTTCAGCGCTGACGCGTATACCTTGTTGGCAATGGCGTTGAACACCGAACCGGAAACCACCGCTCCATAAATACTTTGAGAAGGTGCTGAAACGACTACGATACAAGAGTAAATCGGATCATCGGCAGGGAAATAACCAACGAAGGATGCTTGGTATTTCTTATCATCTTCCATCGTTGTTTTGTCATCGAGGATACGTGCTGTTCCCGTTTTTCCCGCAATAGAGAAATTCGCCGAGTTGATAGACTCTCCCGTTCCGTGCAACATCACACCTTTCAAACACTTTTGCAACGCTTTAAGCGTTCTTTTGGAGCACACTTGATCGATCATCACCTCAGGCTTGAAGGTTTTTATCTTTTGATTTCCGCGATAAATTTCCTGAACAAACTGAGGACGCATGAAAGCTCCATCGTTCGCAACGGCGTTGTAGAATGCTAGCGTTTGAAGCGGCGTTTGCTGCACCTCGTAACCGATTGCCATAGAAGGCAACGACAATCCGGACCAATTGGAACCGCCGGGCTCATACAAGGTTGGTTTCTTTTCCCCTTCGATTGAAATACCGAGCTTATCGGCGAGTCCGAAGCTTTTCAGCCTGCGAATAAATTGCGAAGGATTGTCCTTATAAGCCTTATTGATGATTTCCGTGAATACATTCGAGGACTTTTCAAACGCCTTCTGAACAGAAATCTCACCGTATCCCCAAGGATTGGAATCCTTGAATGTTTTGTTGTAGAAAGTATAGTACCCCTTAGCGTTTACCTTGTCGTAAAGATTCACCTTTTTATCCTCCAGTAACGCCATGAGTGAAGCCAGCTTGAACGTGGAACCTGGAACTTCCTTCGTACCAATAGCCTGGTTGTAATGTTTCTCGCTGTACCCACCATCCGCATCTCGGTGGAGGTTGACCATTGCCTTAACGTAGCCCGTTTTCACATCCATTACAATCACACAACCTTTTTCGGCTTTCTGTGATTCCAACTGATTCATCAATTCAGTGTGCGCCACATCCTGAATGGTCATGTCGAAAGTGGTTACGATATCCGCGCCATCAACCGGCTCCTTGGTCACCAAGCCAATTTTCTTCCAACCGGTAGCCAGTTTTCGCTCTACCTCTTCTCCGGGTTGACCTTCCAAGTAATCATTAAAAGCAAGTTCGATTCCATAGCGCGGATTGTCATTCTCATCCAATTTTCCTAACGTTCTCGCCAAAAGCTCACCATGCGGCAACTTACGCTCTACATTTTCAATGTTATCAATGATCCCCCCTTTAAAGCGCCCCAAATTGAAGATGGGCAACTCACGCAATTTCTTACGCTCTTCATTGGTTACTTTTTTGCGAATCAACAAGTAGCGTGAACCTCTTGTGCGCGCCTCGCGAATCATGCGTTGATACTCACTCGCTGTTTTGTCGGGATACAATCTGTTGAGCCCAATGCACAGATCATTCAAATCGGAAGCAAAAACATCCTGCGCCACGACAGTAGGGTCCATGTGGATATCGTAGTACGAAACCGAAGTCACTAAAGGTGTACCATTCGCGTCAAGCACTTGACCACGGCGCGCCTCTTTCGGCACCGTTTGCGTCGCCAAACGCTCTTCACCATCACCTTCGGTCAGCGTATCACTTCGACCGTTTTGCATTTGGATATTGATCGTCTGAAACAACACCACGAGTAGGAGCACAACGAAACCGAAGTACACGATGTACGCCCTCCAGAATATGTCCTTTTTCTCGCTCATTTTTTCTTATCCTTCTTGATTCGAATCACTTTTGTTGGATTCACTGTTTCTTTCAATCCTTGCGACTCTAGTTGTTCCACCAACCGAACTCGTCTTGTTTCTTCTTCCAATCGCGCTTTTGCCTCAAAGTAGTCGGAGGTCACCTCATCCAATTCGGTCTGCGTATTATTTACATCGCGCGTTAACTCTTTTCCGTAATAGCCCTTTGCAACGACCAGCAGCATGAGGAAAATGATGAAGAAGATGAAGCCTAGGTTGTTCGTCATGAACTCCTTGGTAAGAAAGTCTCCATTCAAAATCTGAACAAGCGCATTGGAACCGCTTCGCTTCGAAGACTTTTTCGACTTCTTGCCCTTCGCTGCTCGTCTTTTCGCTTTCGCCGCTGCTTTCTCAGCTGCTTTTCTCTCTTTTTCCTTTTGCGCCGCTTCTTGTTCTTCCAGCTGCGCTTTGTCTACAAATTCATTATCCATTGCGCTCTGCTATTCTCAATTTTGCACTACGTGCACGACTATTTTTTTCAATTTCTTCTTCACTTGCCATTATTGGATGGCGTACGATTTCCGTAAATGGCTTGATAACATTCCCAAAAAAGTCCTTGGTAATTTCTCCTGTGAGTGAACCCCGCTTCATGTAGTTTTTCACCATTCGATCTTCCAAAGAGTGATACGACATCACCACCAGTCGCCCCTCCGGAGCCAACACATCTTCCGTGGCCTTCAAGAAAGATTCCAACACACCCATTTCATCGTTCACTTCAATTCGAATTGCTTGAAAAACTTGGGCGTTGTATTTGTTCTCTTTGAATTTCGGCGCACAAGAAGCTCCGATTTCCGCTAATCTTCCAGTGGTATCAATAGGCGCTACATTTCTTTCTTTCAAAATGGTTCGCACCAACTTGGCAGTGTTTTGAATTTCTCCGTAAGAGCGAAACACACGAAACAGATCATTCTCCTCATACGTGTTCACCACCTTTTTCGCCGTTAAATCACCATTTTGATTCATACGCATATCCAGCGCAGCATCTCCTCGAATAGAAAAACCTCGAGAACCTTCATCAAATTGATGAGAAGACACTCCTAAATCTGCAAGGATTCCGTCCACCTGCTTGATACCAAGCATGCGTAAATGATTTTGGATGTAAGCGAAATTTGCGGCTACAAAGAAAAAATTTGAAGCTTCCCAAGCATTCTCTTTCGCATCAGGATCTTGATCAAAAACGATCAGCTTACCATTTTCATTCAACTGCTGAAAAATGGCACGCGAATGACCACCACCACCGAAGGTAACATCCACGTATACGCCGTCAGGACGGATATTCAACCCCTCCAAACACTCCTGAAGCATTACCGGTATGTGATAGTTGTTATTCGTCATGATCAAGGTCTCCCATTACTTCATCTGCCAAATCAGCAAAATCCGCCATGGAGCCTTCAATCATCTCGAAGTACTTGGTCTTATCCCAGATTTCAATGCGATCGTGATATGCAATCAACATTACCTCTTGTTTCAACCCTACTCGATCCATGTGTGCTACAGGAATCAATGCGCGCCCCGCTTTATCCAGCGAAACCAACTTTGCTCCTTGATGGAAGAGTCGGTAAAACATTCGATTTTTCGGTTTGAAGAGATTCATTTTTCCAAGCTTTTCGCTCAGCTTCTCCCATTCGTGAAGTGGGAACAGTGTCAAACAATCCTCGAAACCTTTGTTCAACATGAAATCGCGCTGTGCTGCAGGAGGAAGCTGCTTCCGTAATCCGGAAGGAAACATGAAACGCCCTTTCGCGTCCAATTTTACTTCATATTCTCCTACTAATCCTGCCATGACGGTTTATAGTGAGGTAAAAATAATTGAATTCTACCACTTTTTACCACCAAATTCCATATTGTTGATAAATATAAACGAAACAATTAAAAAAAGGTTGCACTAACATTTTCCTAAAGCCCAAATATACTGGATTAAACTAGCAAAACCAACGAGTGGTAGAAAGTGGTAACATAGATTCAACGTGTTGATAACTTCGGAGTTACAAACAGCTCATTTTTCTGTCCCGAAATCGACTTTGTAACTGCAGCCAATCAAAATTCACACTCCTTATTTTTCCACCTCAAGTTTTCGGTATTTTTGCGCGGTGAATAGTTCGTTAAGCAATTGGATTTTACTTATTGTGCTTTCCTCCATTTGGGGAAGCAGTTTTATCTTGATGAAACTGGGTATGGAGACAACCTCAGGCGAGGCGATTTTCACTCACACGCAAGTAGCAGCACTCAGAATGTGTATCGCCGCGTTGTTCTTACTTCCCATTGCCTTCAAGGCCTTGAGAAAACTCTCCGGAAGAAACATTTGGAAATTGGCAATCGTGGGGCTTTTGGGGAATTTTGCACCAGCATTTCTATTCACGTTTGCCGAGACAGGCATTTCGACAGGTTACGCTGGAATGTTAAATAGCTGCACGCCTATTTTCGCGCTAATCATTGGCTTCACGGTGTTCCAAAATCGATTGAATGGCTGGCAAATTTTAGGGGTAGTTATAGGAACTATGGGAATTGTTGGACTGACGTTTTCCGGTCAAAATGTTTCACTAAACGGTAGCTTTATTCACGTAGGCGCTGTTGTTCTTGCCACATTGGGCTACGCGATTAGTTTGAATACCATCAAGTACACTTTGCAGCACTTGAAAAGCAGTGAAATCACCGCACTCTCCTTTCTAATCATCCTTCTTCCGGGAATTCCTCTTGTGTTTTTCTCAGGCGCCTTTGAAACCATCCATTCAAATCCGCATGCATGGACAGGACTTGGATACATCGCTATACTTAGCGTAATCGGAACCTCATTTGCGGTAATCCTTTTCAACCGACTGATTTCCAATGCATCCATTTTATTTGCAAGCAGTGTTACATATCTAATTCCGGTAGTCGCACTTTTAATTGGAATTGGGTTTAATGAGCAAATTAACGCCTATCAGATCATTTCCATGATTGTTATTTTGAGCGGTGTGTTTGTGGCGAATGTGGTTGGAAGGAAGAAGGCAAAAGAAATGCTTCCTCGCTAAATTCTTTACTTTTACGCCCTAAAGTGGCAGCATGTTATTCTCCTCGGGAGCTGAATTCTTTCTCATTGCTTTTTTCCTACTCTTCCAGTGGGTCACAAGGAAATACTTGGCACTTGCCGCTCAAAGAGTTGTTCTGCTAGCAGGGAACTTACTGATTCTATCCACGATAATTTCGCTTGCTACACTAGGAATTCACGTACTCATTTCCCTGTTAGTTTTTGGCGCGATGGCAATTATCGCAAAAAACAGAGATAAACGTGGTGTTGCTATTGCAAGCATTTCCGTCCTAATTCTCATCGTACTATTTTGTCTTCGGAACTACCCCAAAGCATTCGGATTTACCTCCTTCCAAATTGGAAATTCGCCGGAATTATTGATCGAGAGACTCGGAATCAGCTACATCCTGTTCCGAAACATTCAGTCGATTGTCGACGTTTTGAAAGGTCGACTTACCGCAAAAAACCCAATTGACTACATCAACTTCATTCTGTTCTTTCCGAATTTCTTGGCAGGGCCGATTGACAAGTTCTCGAATTTTCAGCGTCATTTCACGCGCCCGGAAGGTCGATTGAAAAACGCACTTTTTTGGCCAGGTGTAGGACGAATCGTGATTGGATTCCTGAAGAAATATGCCGTCATCCCATTGTTTAGCATGTACGCGCTCAGTTACGAGCCGTTTTTAGAGTATATGTCGCCGCAGGGAGCCATCCTCTTGAGTGCCGTTTGTTATTCGGCGTACATTTTCCTTGATTTCTCGGGCTATTCGGACATCGCCATTGGAACAGGCTACATCATGGGAATTAAAACTCCTGAAAACTTTGACAGTCCTTATTTATCCACCAATATCGCTACTTTTTGGCGCAAATGGCACATGACCTTCTCGGAGTTTCTCCGCGATTTGATCTTCAAGCCCATCGTGATACTGATCAACAAAACAGGACTCCGATCGTACCGGAATACCGTATCCATTATCGGTTATTTCTTGACGTTTTTCATTTGCGGGATTTGGCACGGAGACACTGTAAACTTCGTGTATTGGGGGCTCTGGCACGGACTTGGGCTGGCAATTTTTAAAGTATGGAGTTCTTCAAAAGCATTTACTCCGTTGCACAATTCTCAAAGTACCCTAAAACAAGGATTAACTACCCTATCCGGAATTATCATCACCTTTTCTTTCGTTACAATTGGATGGCTCTTTTTCCATTACAAGGGGGAGGATTTGACTGTGGTTTTTGAAACGCTTTTTGGTATTAAATGAAGTTAGAAAAGTACATATCAAAAGGCTATCGCTTTTCCACTTTGAAAGAAGTAGGAAAGATTGGTGTTTTGGCACTGAGCATGGTAGCACTACTGGGATTGTTTGCCCTTTTCTTCTTGCGTTCCACCACGGAGATGATGGAGTTGCCTAAAAACGCCGGACAAAGCTACTTAACCGTCGATGCGACGCACGTCAAAAACGACGATGCCTACTTCCATGAATTCATGCACCGAATCCGAAAGAATGACGATTATTTGGTTCTCGGCACTTCGGAGTCGGGGTATTTGGACGGTTACAACTACTGGGAACTGTTGAACGCCGATTCTTCGCTAAAACATCAATTCTCTGTTTTATACGGTGCTGGAAGATTCTGCGAGCGATACATTCCAAGCATGATCAACAATCCGGAAATTTGGCGAAATCAAAAACTCCTCGTGATCATCAATCCAGTTTATTGGCGTGAAGGACTCTCCCGTTTCAGTTTGGAGTATCATGAACGCTACATGAATGAAAGCGAAGTACGAAAAGCAAGAGGTAAATCGACCCGAAAAGAAGATTTTGACCTACTGTTCAGTGGAAGCGGTATAGGATTCATGAAGGGACAAATGAACTCAGCCAATAATTGGATCGATAAAAACATTCATGAATTGTACTACGGCAGGTTGCATCAATTTTTTGGACTGGAAGAAGAAAGTATCGTTCATTTTACGCCGCATTACCCAAGAACGGGTCTGCAAGCCCGAACATCTCCCGAGTTGCTAGAAAAAGTCAAATCAGAAGTGATGGAGGATTATAACTGTACCCAGGAATTCATCAATACAGGCGATTATTTAATGACTGAACTCTTCCTAGACTCAGAATATCGCAATGCAGCCCTTGACTACTTCTTGGAATTATGCCAGGAGTTGGATGTACAAGCTACCTTCGTTATTGGTCCGTACAACAAAATCTTGACGGAGAAAAACGGACAAGACGCCATTGCCAGGCAGTATGCGCAACTCTACAAAGAATTGCAATCCAAATTTGAAAATGCGGGCTTTCCTTACATCGACGCAACGGAAATATCAGACGTTCCGCACTCATTTATTGACAAGCAGCACCACTCGAAATATGGAGGTTATTTGTTGTACCAAATCCTAAAATCTGAACTGTATGAGTAAATGGTTGATTCGCATATCGTTCGCTTTGGTTATCGCCGCGGTGATTCTTTACATGCTCATGAATAAGGAGACGGAACAGATTTCGTTTATGTATGCTGATTTTTAGTTTTTTCGACGGCTCGATTCTTTGACTGTTTGACATTTCGACAGCTCAGTTTTTCTACTCTTTTAGATTGATTTATTGTTTGAAAGTTCGAATACTCGATTTGGGAAAAACCCTAATCTAACACATATCAAACAGTCGGAATATTAAAAAGTCAAGATGTTTAAGCGTATTTTTCTTTGTTCATAGTTGCTTGTTAATAAAAAAGGCTATCTTTGTCGTCCAATTTTTAGTAGAATTTAATTAACAAACAAGCTATATGTACGCAATTGTAGAGATAGCAGGGCAGCAGTTCAAAGTGCAGAAAGACCAGAAGATCTTTGTTCACCGTTTGGATGCTCAGGAAGGAAAGAAGGTAGACTTCGACAAAGTACTTCTTATTGAGGACAAAGGGAAAGTGACTCTTGGCGCCCCGGCTATAAAAGGTGCAGCAGTTTCAGCGAAAGTTGAAGAGCACGTAAAAGGTGATAAGGTAATCGTTTTCCGTAAGAAACGTAGAAAAGGATATCGTAAAAAGAATGGTCACCGTCAGCATTTCACTGCTTTAACGATTACAGATATCGTTGCAAGTGGAGCAAAAGTTGCGAAACCAGCGGCTGAGAAAAAAGAGACGCCGAAGAAAGAAGCTGCACCGAAAGCGGAAGCTCCTAAAAAAGAGGCTGCTCCAAAAGCAGAAGCAAGCGCTGATTTGAGCAAAATGACAGTTGCTGAATTGAAAGAAATGGCGAAAGCAAAAGGAATCGAAGGAATTTCTTCCATGAAGAAAGCCGATTTGATTGCTGCATTGAGCTAATTGAATTACGAATTAACGCTAGTACAGGCATCTCGACAAGCTCGATGACCTTACAGCAAAAAACGAAATAAAATGGCACATAAAAAAGGAGTCGGAAGTTCGAAAAACGGTCGTGAATCAGAAAGTAAACGATTGGGAGTAAAAATCTTTGGAGGACAAGCAGCTATCGCTGGTAACATCATCGTTCGTCAAAGAGGAACTCAGCACCACCCTGGTGAAAACGTTGGTATTGGAAAAGATCATACACTTTTCGCATTGACTGACGGTGTAGTAGAATTCCGTAAAAAGAAAAACAACCGTTCATTCGTATCTGTAGTACCTTTCGAAGGAGCAGAAGCGTAAGAAGAACGTCACAATTTTTTAAAAAGCGAGTTCTGACTTTCATGTCGGGGTTCGCTTTTTTTGTTCAATCAAATTCGAAAATTCAAGGGTTGCGGATTCCATAATTAATTGAAAATCCATTTGACTTTGAATCTTTGAATTGTGAATTTTAGATTAATTTCGCACTTCCAAACAAAAAGGAATTATGTTAGAGATACAGCGCATTCGCAACGAAAAAGAAGCCGTAATCGAAGGGTTGAAAAAACGTCATTTCGATGCCCGCCCAATCGTAGATGAATTGATTGAGGTAGATGCTTCCTGGCGCTCCAAAAAAGGAGAACTGGAGTCGATTGCTGCGCAAATGAACCAAATCTCTAAACAAATTGGAATCCTTTTCAGAGAAGGGAAAACGGAAGAAGCGAACGCTGCTAAAGCACAAACGGGCGAATTGAAAGCGCAAGAAACTACGCTCAAAGCGGAAGTAGAAACTTTGGAAGCAACCATCACAGGATTGATGTACCAATTGCCAAACGTTCCGAACGAGTTGGTGAAAGCTGGAAAATCAGAAGAGGACAACGAAATTTTGGAGGAAGTGGGGTCGCAAAGAACCTACGACTTCACGCCGGTTCCGCACTGGGACCTAGCCGATAAATACAACCTCATCGATTTCGAATTGGGGGTGAAAGTGACTGGTGCCGGATTCCCAATCTACCGAGGTAAAGGCGCAAAATTACAGCGCGCGCTCATCAATTTCTTCTTGGAGGAAGCAGAAAACGCAGGCTACGAGGAATTCATTCCGCCACACGTGGTCAACGAAGCGTCTGGATATGGCACGGGACAACTTCCCGACAAAGAAGGTCAGATGTACCACATTACCGAAGACGATTTGTACTTGATTCCAACTGCGGAAGTTCCTTTGACAAATATCTATCGAGATGTCATGCTTCCTGATGGTGATTTCTCCATTAAGTTAACGGGTTATACACCTTGCTTCCGTCGTGAGGCTGGATCGTATGGAAAAGATGTCCGTGGGTTGAACCGTTTGCATCAGTTTGATAAAGTGGAAATCGTTCGCATTGAGCACCCGGACAATACCGATGCTGCCTTGGAAGAAATGATCAATCACGTGAAAGGATTGCTACAGAAATTGGGGCTACATTACCGCGTTCTTCGTCTTTGCGGAGGCGATACAGGCTTCGCGGCTGCAATGACCTACGATTTCGAAGTGTTCTCAGCCGCTCAAGAAAAGTGGTTGGAGGTGAGTTCTGTTTCTCGTTTCGATACGTTCCAATCTTCGCGTTTGAAGTTGCGCTTCAAAAATGCAGACAAGAAAACACAGTTGTGCCATACCTTGAACGGCTCTGCCCTTGCACTCCCGAGAATCATGGCGGCTATTTTGGAGAACAACCAAACGGAGGACGGTATTGAAATTCCGGAAGTATTGCGCAAGTACACCGGATTCGATTCAATCTCCTAAAATCGTAACATTTTGTGCTGGATGGCGTTTCATTAGTATGAAACTCTCCATCTTATTTCTCTTGGTATCGTTGTATTCCTTTTCGCAGGGACCTGATACTTTACAGTTCTATTTCGATACGGATCAACACGATTCATTCACGCTTTCCAGTGAAGATGAAACTCGATTGGAAAATCTTTACAAGGAAACACGAATTTTGGCTATCCTCGGACACTGCGATCCCCGAGGATCGGAAGAATACAATCTTAATTTGTCGCGACAACGCATGGAACACGTGCGTCGCTACTTGAAAAATGAGGGGTTTGATGTGTCTAAATCAAGTAATGAAGCCCTGGGAGAATCGATGGCAGAAAAATCTGGGTTGTCACTGGAAAAATGCCGTCGCGTTGATGTCTATTACATTGAGGCAGTTATCGAAAAAGAGACTATACCTGACATGGAGCATATTGAAGTTGAGGAACCACCAACGGACATCGAGCCTGTCGATCTAGAAGATACGCCTATCGTCTCGACAGGCTCGACGTCCGGCACAAATAAACCCGGAGTTACCAACCTATCAAAAAGTGCCGTCGAGAAATTTTTGGATGACGACTCGGCTGAAGATTTAGAATTCGATTTGAGCATTCTCTTCCACAACGTCTCCACCCGTCCGCTGGAAGAATCCAAACCCGAACTGTTTCGTTTGCTGGAAATCATGCAGAACAACCCAACGCTGAATGCTACTTTTCACGGACATGTGTGCTGTAATCCACATCCTGAATTGGCGGAAGGAAGAGCAAGAACCGTAGCCTTATTTCTTCGTGAATACGGAATTGCTGCAGATCGATTGGATTATACGGGACACAGTAACACACAACCGAAAGTTTGGCCTGAAGTTACGGATGAGGACCGAAAACTGAATCGTAGAGTAGTTGTTGTATTCACTAAATCCGATGAATGATAAAAACGCTACTTCTCTCCCTATTTCTTCTCTCCACTATCGTTAGTTTTACTCAAACCTACGACACTATTTCCATTTATTTTGCCTTGGATTCTGATCGTCCTATTGTAAACCGAACCACGGAATACGCCAATTACGAGCAACCGACACCTGGCATGCTCAGCGTTATTCGCCTCGAAGCGCATTGTGACACCACGGGCTCCATGGAATACAATGATGATCTGGCGCAACGACGCATGGATGCAGTGATTCAAATGATGGCAAAACACCGTTGGCTTGTCAGTAACGCTAAAAGAAAAATATATAGTGAAAGAAAAGCGGGAGAAGATGAAAACTATACCCACGATATTTACCGCCGTGTAGATGTCATCATTAAAATTCAACCTCCAACAAATGCACAGCTATTGACAATGAAGTTGAACTCCTTCGCAAATGACACGTCTCAATTCACCCAAATTGATTTGACCATTTTGTTTCACGGTGGAACAACCACCATGATGAGCGAATCGGTTTCAGAAGCGAAAGCGTTGCGAGATTTTATGCTGGCACATCCCGAAATCAATGCGGACATTCACGGGCACGTGTGTTGCGGTGATAATTATCCCCTCTCACTCGGTCGTGCAAAATTGATCACTGAATTTCTCATGAAACAAGGCGTTGCCGCAAGTAGATTGACCTATCAGGGACATAGTAACTCACAACCGAAAGTGTGGCCCGAGACTACCGATGAAGAACGCAAGCAAAATCGCAGGGTGACGGTGGATTTTAAGAAGGTAAAACAGAACAAAGACGGAAAGACGACAGAGAAAAGAAGGCTTCGCTTCTAGGTGATGGAAATGTTTTGTAAATCATAATCCTTGCAAGAAGACCACGATAGCACGTTCACTGAGGCTCTCGAAGTGAACAATTTCACATGAAAAGTGCACTTCGAGAACCTCAGCGTACTCTTCAGTCCGTTAGAATCTGTAATTTCACGATATGATTCCCGTAAACGAAGCGCTTCAACGAATTCTCACGAGAACCTCAGCTCTGGACGCGATAAACATTCAATTATCGGAGGCATTGGGGTACGTTTTGGCTGAAGATGTCCTCTCGCCTATCGACATGCCACCTTTTGATAATTCTGCGATGGATGGATATGCCATCAATGAATTTGACTCCGATGAGTACAAAGTAGTCGCTGAAATTCAAGCGGGAATGAATGCTAGCGATGTCACCTTGAAACCCGGAGAAGCTGCAAGAATTTTCACCGGAGCCATGGTTCCAGCGTCGGCTACAACGGTTGTGAAACAAGAGATCACATTGAGGGACGGCGAAACGGTTAAGATTACCGAAGCCTTTCAATCAGGAGGAAATATTCGCAAAAAGGCGGAACAAATTCAGTCGGGAACCTTAGCGCTAGAGAAAGCAACACATCTCAACGCCGCTGCCATCGGATTAATAGCCATGCTTGGCATCGACTCAGTAAAAGTGTACCGTAAACCTCTGATAAAATTACTGGTCACTGGAAACGAATTGGTAGAGGCTGGAAACGAATTGCAAGCTGGTCAAATTTATGAATCGAACGCCATCACGATTATTAGTGCTTTGAAAGAACTCGGTTTTGATGCCACGGCGGTTCGGGTAGCGGATGATTACGAAGCGACAGCTAAAATTGTGGGCGAACTATTGCAAGAGTGCGATGTTTTGTTGACCTCGGGTGGCATTTCCGTTGGCGATTACGATTTTGTTGGAAAAGCAATGGAAGAAAACGGTGTTCGAACCGAATTTTACAAAGTGAAGCAGAAACCGGGAAAGCCTTTGTTCTTTGGAAGCACAGATTCCTGTTTGGTTTTCGCATTACCGGGAAATCCAGCATCGGCGCTTACTTGTACCTACATTTACGTCTTTCCGGCCCTACAAAAAATGACTGGATCAACGTCGCTTCATCTCGAAAAGCGCTCGCTTCCTATGGCGAATTCCTATACAAAAAGACCAGGGTTGACGCACTATCTCAAAGGACGTGTTGTTGATGGTACGGTAGAATCATTGGAACACCAAAGTTCCTCTATGCTGAATTCTTTTGCCCTCTCGAATTGTTTGATAGTGGTTCCGGAAGAAGCGGAGAAGTTAGAGCCTGGGGATTCTGTTTCCGTATATATTTTGACCAAATAGAAAAAACTGAAAAAGCCGGTCTTCGAGCATGCTCATCTCTAATTATGCTATATTTTCATCTCAATACACATTTGTTGGCGACCACAACGGCACAAAGGGCACCAAAAGTCAGTGTAATATTGTACTATTGTGAGTACACAATGGATTATGACTCCGTCATAATCTGGTGCGCTTCATCTTCACAATAATCCCCCAACATCGCTGTGTACCCCGTGTCTCCGTGGTTACATTTCTAGAAGAATTGTTCGTTCGAGTCACGAACTTAATCTTTAAATTTTCACATCTCTCCACCTACTTCTGACTTATCTCTTATCACTTCTCTCCCGTTTCCACAAAAAACATAATTGGATTTCTTCCCGGTACTAACTACATTTGATCGTTATATCTTTGAAGAAATAGCGGTGGGTAAATATCAAATCAATAGTCGAATTTGGGTAGGTTCCGAAAAAGGAATGCTGCTGGGAGAAGGGCGCATTGCCTTGCTTCGAGAAATTGAGAAAAATGGATCGATCTCAAAAGCGGCAAAAGCGATGGATATGTCCTACAAGAAAGCATGGCGATTGGTTGATGAAATGAATCGAAATGCGAAACAACCGCTGGTGCAACAAAAAATTGGCGGTAAAGGAGGCGGTGGAACTGTTTTAAGCGAAGCAGGGATCAACGCCATTCGAATTTATACGGAGTTACAGGAAAAAGAAAGGGCTTTCCTTCGCGAACAAGAAAGCTGGTTGCAAAATGAATTATAGCGGAATCATATTGGCGGGAGGAAAGAGTGCACGCATGGGGCAGGACAAAGCGTTGATGGAACTTGACGGAACCCCCATGATTCAGCATGTTACCAAGCTACTCAGCGACTTTGTCAGCGAAATTATCGTTGCTTCAAACAACAAAGTCCACCATGTATTTGGAGACATTGGAGTAACTGATAACGTTATAAATGCGGGTCCGATGGCTGGTATAGAAGCCGGACTCAAAATCGCTAAAAATGACGCTTGTATTGTTTTGAGTTGCGATACGCCTTTTCTTGACGTTGAGATTCTGTCAAGTCTTACCGAGAGTCATTTTCAGGATGCAGTAATTGCCCGATGCGAGGAACGTGTCCATCCCTTAATTGGCATCTATCGAAAAAGTGCCCTACCGACGATTCAAGAACAATTGAACCAAAAGAACTTTAAAATGATGGAGTTGCTAAAGAAAATCAATACGGATTACGTTGACTTCCCAAGCACGAAATCGAAGAATTTTATCAATCTAAATACACAAGAAGCATGGAGCCAAGCAAGCGAAAAGTAGCCGTTACCTATTACGGAATGCTTGCCGAACGATTGAGCATTGAAACGGAAGAATTGGAATTGCCTGCGGGCGAGATCAACCTGCGAGATTTTATCGTGAAAACACATCCGGTATTGGCTCAATACACGTTCTCGGCTGCCGTAGATTTAGAATATATGGAAACGCTGACAGAACAAGCGCAACCACAAAAAATTGACATCATGCCTCCCTTCGCCGGAGGATAAAACCGACGTATGAAAAACTGTTTTAAAGAAGGAGCGATTTCTCCTGAATTTATTGCCACACCCATTGCTCACCACCAAGTGAAGACACAAATTGGTGCGCACCAAATATTTCTCGGGCAAGTCCGCAACGACAAAATTGATGGAAAAGAAGTTGTTGCGATTGAGTACTCCGCCCATGAAGACTTAGCCAACAAGGTACTGCATGAACTGCGTGAAATGACCTTTGAAAAGTTTGATCTAACGTGCATGCATATCTATCACAGTATTGGGCGCGTGAACAAAGGAGAAATCTGTTTGTTCGTTTTTGTTTCCTCACCACGACGCAAAGCCGTTATGGAAGCTATTGAATTCCTCGTGGAAGAAATCAAAGCGAAAGCCCCTGTTTTTGGGAAAGAGATTTTTGCCGATGAAACGCATGTTTGGAAGGAGAATTTGTGAATTAAAATGATGAAATATGAATTAAGCGGTAAACGGCTTCCCCCCTTCGGAAGGGGAATGAGGGGGAGGACACAAATAAAGATTAACCAAACTTGATAACAATTGGGTATCTCGGCATCTCGACAAGCTCGATGACCGAGTGCTGCATGACCGAGTGCTGCATGACCGATTACTTGACCCACAAAACCCGCTCAATAAACAAAACACTAAAATAGAATGTAAAACTGTCTAGTCAATTAGTCCAGCAGTCAAGTTATCCAGCAGTCTAAAAGTCTAACAATCCAACAATCCAAAACCTCAACTATGGTCGACATCACACACAAAAATACCACGCTACGTACGGCGATTGCGCAAGCAGTGGTTAAGGTAAGTTCCGAAGCCACCATTTTGGCGATTGTCAATAATGAAGTCCCGAAGGGAAACGTGTTTGAAATGGCGAAAACCGCTGGATTATTCGCGGTGAAAAAAACGTCGGATATGATCCCCGACTGTCATCCGCTTCCGGTGGAATACACGCACGTTTCATACGAAGTAAACGAGTTGGAAATCCGGATTTTGATGGAAGTCAAAACGATTTACCGAACCGGCGTGGAAGTTGAGGCTATGCACGGTGTTAGCGTTGTTGCACTCACGATGTACGATATGCTGAAGCCGATTGATAAAGGCATCGAGATTGGCAACATCAAGCTTGTTTCGAAAAAAGGTGGGAAGTCGGATTATCGCGACAATTACAAAAAAGCCATCACGGCCGCCGTGTTCGTATGCTCCGACTCTATTCACGCTGGCACCAAGGAAGACAAGGCAGGCAAGGTCATTCAGTCCAAATTGGGCATGCACGGTGTAGAAACAGTGCAGTACAAAGTCGTTCCCGATGAAGTGGATCAAATTCAAGCGGCTGCACTTGGCGAAGTAGCGAAAGGAACCGATCTTATTCTGTTCACAGGAGGTACGGGTTTATCACCACGCGATGTTACACCGGAGGCCATTCGTCCACTCTTGGATCGAGAAATTCCCGGAATTGTGGAAGCTGCAAGAAGTTACGGACAAGAGCGCATGTCTTACGCCATGTTATCGCGCAGTGTTGCCGGAACTAAAGACGAAAGTCTCATTCTGACATTGCCTGGCTCTACGGGAGGCGCTTCCGAAACCATGGACGCCCTCTTCCCCGCCGTTTTGCATAGTTTCCGAATTTTTAAAGGCGCGCGTCACGATTGAAAAAGAACACGCAACATATCATTGATTCCTTTGGAAGAACGCACAACTATTTGCGCATCTCCTTAACTGAAAAATGCAATCTCCGTTGTTTCTATTGCATGCCTTTGGAAGGTGTAACTCATCGTGAAGCAGAAAAATTCATGACGACGGAAGAAGTGGTGGGCATCGCGAAAGAATTTGTGAAACGAGGTGTGACCAAAATCCGCTTAACGGGAGGAGAACCCCTAGTGAAAAAAGGTGCCGATGAGATCATACGTGAATTGGGAAAACTTTCGGTCACGCTCTCTTTGACGACCAATGGAATACTTGTAGATCGTTTTATTGAAGTTTTCAAGGAAGCTGGAATTACTTCCATCAATGTTAGTCTCGATTCACTTCAGGAAGATCGATTCAATGCCATTTCCCGTCGTTCCCACTTTCAAAAAATACGCGACAACATTCAGCTTTTGTTGGACGAAGGATTTGGTGTGAAGATCAACGTAGTTCTGATCAAAGGAACAAATGATGATGAAATTGTCGATTTTGTTCAATGGTCGGTTCGGGAGAAAATCAGTGTGCAATTCATCGAATTCATGCCTTTCGATGGCAATAGTTGGAATCGTGATAAAACGGTCTCTGAGGCGGAAATCATCACAACTTTAGAAGATCGTTTCGGAGCCAAAAACCTCATCAAACTGGAAGACGCAGCGCATTCAACCTCCCGAAATTTCAAGATTGACGGCGCACTCGGAACTTTTGGAATCATTAGCACGGTTACGAATCCATTTTGTGATACGTGCAATCGAATTCGCCTTACAGCCGACGGAAAAATCAAAAATTGTCTCTTCTCAAACGATGAGGCCGACTTACTAAACGCGTATCGAAATGGAGACGAACTCTCCCCGATCATCAATGTGGCAATGCACAACAAAAAAGCGGGTTTAGGTGGATTGAAACAATTGGATAACGAAACTATCAATCAGCACGAAAATCGGTCTATGATTACGATTGGAGGATAGGGTTGGAAATTTTGAATGATGAATAATGAATGATGAATTGGTGCTCTCAATCCTGTACCATGTATTGTTTCGAGAGGATCATTTTTCCATCGTAATAGACGGTGACCATCGTTAAAATATCATCGCCGGGGCGAATGATCACTTTGTTTGGGTCGTCTGAAAGTAAAGTGCCGTTAAACACTTCGAAGGAGATTAATGAATCGTCGTAATGTTGTCTTCGTAGGTACAAATGATTTTCCCGTGAGCGAAACAAGGTGTTCTCATTTTTGTAAGAAAAAATATGATCGCAATGGCTTCCCGGGTTAATCGGATTTTCTTGAATTTTGCTCAATGTTCCTTTGGTAATAGCGATAAATTGCTCGGTGTAAATGAGTGAGTCGGAAGCTATTTCGTAAATGGACAATTCGAAGGTTTCACTGCTCGGAACAACGATGGGCCAGCCGTTCTTTTTGTTGATAACCGTCGTATTGGCATCTCCTTTCAAAATGATTTGATCTTTTCGATATCCTGTACTTCGAAAATCGACAATATTGGAATCGTTCAGGTACAAAATGTTGTAGCGTTCCGACACGAGGCTCATGCAGCTATTTTTTCCACGATCATAACCATTGACGTTTACTTGAGCCGCAGAGGACCGCGACCACAACAAGCACAGTAGCAGGAAAATTGATGACACTCGCATCGTTTCGAAAGTACGTTTTCTGCACTATTATACAAACTTTCGATGAAATGGGTTTTGTAAGCTGCGGGTTATCAGAAGGATGGTTAGTACTCTAAGAGGTAATTGCTACAACTCTACGATGTACGATAACTCAAAGTTGAAGGGCTGCCCATTCAGTCGGATAATATTGTTCAAATTCTCGCCTTTTCCGTTCATCGCAAAGGACGGACCGCATTGAACCCAAACCGGACCTACGAAGATGCCTAGTTTGGGATTGATGGTGTTGTCTCTTCCTACAACGTCGCTATCTGGATTCAAAATAGTGGTGCGGGTTATGGAAACATCAAACGTAAAGGGCTTGACTGAGATCCCGCCTTGAACACCGTAAGAAAACCATCCCCCAAACAATATGAACATGGAGAGTTGCGGACCTGCATGAAATCCAACATCGGAAAAGGAATCCCAATCAAGATTGCGCATCTTCAAGTGGCGCGGATATTCCCCGCCAGTATCCAAGAAAACACCTCCTTTCGGTGCACTGATGAAATGTTCTTGTCCGGCAGCGATACCAATTTGACCCACAATGTTCACATTGCTATGCGGATGAAAATTCCGCCCTTTTTTCCTTTTGTAGTAAGGGGGATATTGCGCGAACAAATGTGTTCCCAAAAGCAGAAACGCGAAAAGAAGTACGTAACGATTCATGCTTCAAACCTAGCAGGAATGAACGCGAATGTAGAACGGAATTGCGGAGGTGTGGAGATGGTAGTTGCGAGATGCGCAAGGTGGTTAAAAAAAAAGAGTTCCGTGAAGATGACTTTCTACTGAGAAACGTTCGACTCATGAAAAAACGATTACAAAGAACTATACGTACATACTAAAGCTCTGTCGTTTAACTCTTTTCCACCCAATCCTTAATTTTGTTACAAGTCAATTTTAAAGTTTCTTTTCTTAAACCAATTATTACTTATCGCATTATTTTCGCTTCTCGGCCTGGGGTCAGCATCGTTGACTCGAAACATAGTTGGTAGATTGACTGCGTGTCCAAATATTAAAGCATTTTGGGTTGGTATTGAAGGCATTCTTCGAAGAATTGTTTCAGAAATATGAGGTGTGATTTGCCTTATGTGCGACAAATCTTCAGGATTTTGTATCCTATGAACGATAAAATTACTGCACTGTGAAAGTACCGTTTTAGAAAGTTCGCTTGGACGTTGGGATGACACAATTAAGAACATTCCATACTTTCTGCCCTCCTTGGCAATTCTTTCAAATATTTTATTTGCATCTCCAAATACTCTTCCTGAATCTTTTGATATATATCTATGAGCCTCTTCAAGGACTAGATTAACTGGATAAGAATTTCTAATTTTTGCTTGTTTTAATCTATCGAAAATCATTCGAGAGAGGACACAAGAAACAACTTCAACTGTTTCATCATTAGCCGAGTTTAGGTCGATTATTATTACTTGATTCTTCTTTATTTTGGTGTCAACCCCAATAAATGAATCTAAAAAATCATCCTTTGTAATGTCCTCCTCATTCTTGGAAAGAAAAGAAAAGTCGTCTCTTTCTTTAACGCTTTTAAAGCGAGTTATCATAGAAGAACAATAATCTCGAATTTGTTTATTGCCATGATATTCTTCATAAAGCAATGCATTCTCAATTGCTTGTCCAAGTTCGTGAAAATTGAACTTTTCTGAATTATATTTTGGGTCTATTGCTAAATCTTCTTTGATAAAGGCTCTGACTGAATTTTTAAACACTTCCTCCTTTCGGCCCGCGTTTGTGTCGCCCGGTCTATCTGAAAAGCTACCATATTGAGCGTTGTAAGTTGAAAAATCAACTTTTTGAGCTTCAGGAAATTTTGCTGTTTGTATCAGAGAAACAATTTTTTGTCTTTTTGCTATAGGACTTTCCCAATGGTCAAAAACATACATAATACTGCAAGCATAAATATGGTAACGAATTTCATCAGTTAAGCTCTGAGTAAAGCCAAGAGCATTTCTTAATAATGGTAGTTGGGATTTCTCGCTAGCTTGCAGAAGTAATGCCCATTCATCAATATTCAAAAACCAATGAGGCAAAGCAAACTGTTTTAAATCATCCTTACCCTTTTGGACTTCATCAATTGTATAATTAGTTACTTCTATATTTTTGTTTTTACTATTTAACTTTTGAAAAGCTTGTTTGTACTCCCCGTTGACATCGAAAAATATGAAAGTGCTTCCGGTAGCACTATTTTCATCTAAATTATACAATGTCTGAAGCATTGAGGTAATTGTACAAGATTTACCGCTTCCCGTATTACCTAAAATTGCGGAGTGACTGCCAAAAAATTTGTCTATGTCCAATTTGACTTCATAATCAGGAAAAATTGTTGATTTCCCAATAGGTAAAGAGGTATATCTGAACTTGCATTCACAGTCTCGATTAGCACACTTATCATTTTGGTCCTCGCAAATTTTTACTTTGATGTTGTCTGTTTTGAAAATTGTGTCAAGTTCTTTTTCTTTTATATACAGCACATCAGAATATAATGTAGGGTAAACACTTACTCCAAAATCAAAGTTAACCGTGGCATCTTTCGAGCTTCTTATCGTACCAATTGGAAGTACCTCTAAAAATTTTCCAGCTTGTATTTTACTCAAGATTTGTTCGGTTGGATTTGAGAAAGGAACATTCAAATCTCTTTCCCTAACACCTGAAACTTCTGCAACAATGTAGAAATTCTGATAAGGAACGATGACATAGCTATTCAATTGAGCGAAATAATGTATATCGTCAAACCCACTTACATTGAAGTTATCCAAACCACTCAGCAATTCAACTGTAAATCTATCCGAATTTATGGCTACTACCTTTCCAATTACCCGTTGTTTGTCCTCTTTCGTCATCTAAGAAGGTCTTTTAGGTTGTTGATAGTAGTTTCCATTTTTTTATCTAAATCTTCTGCTGTTAAGTCGGGCATAATCTGTTCGACAAATCTTTTGAAAAAATACAGGGGAATATAGTTGTCTTTTCCACTTGGCCATTTTTCACCAATTATCCATATTCTCGTATCATCTAATTCAAGTAGTTTTCCAATTTGGTTGATATCATTCGGTTCACCAATTACAATTAGTCGAAAGGAAGGAATCGTAAATGCCTGAAAAATTAAATTGTTAATATGTTCATCACTAAAACTGTAGCCAATTGTTACAAGAATATTGTTACTCAACATCAACTTTTTCTGAAACTCTCTGAAAAGGTCAGAATATGGACTACCGAGACTTGCATTATACTTCAATGGCGTTGGGTGTATCATTATACTTTCCTTATCCTTTAAGGAATCAAATGTTGGTTCTTGGATTTCCTTGACATTGAAAAGTTTATTTTCTCCATCTGCTTGAACCCAATTTACCGAACCATGAATTTTGTATAAATAGAAAAAGTTGTCGATTACACCCCACTTAGATTGAGATAAATCCATTTTTTCTGCCAATGCATAATTAAAAATTGCTGGGTTAAAAAATTTACTAATACCACCTGTAAAGCCGTTAACATAATGGATTCCCAATAAATCCATTGCTCTTTCCGAATAGAGGTCGTAATTGGTTGTGAAAATGTTAAGTTTTGGAAGCGTTGAGTTTCTTGAAAGTAGCTTCCGATAAAACTTTTTGTAAAGATTAATTAATGGTTTGTCTATACTCTCGTCACCTTCTTCAACTTTGATGTTTTCAGAATTCAGACATTTCTTTAGGAGAAAGTTTCGTGCTTGAATTATTATTGAGTTTATTTTATTTGGAACTGGCATATCCACAAATTTTTCATCATTTTTTTTCAATTCTGAAATGCCTGAGTAATAGAAAGACAAGCTGTGAAGGGTCGATAAGAAATTCTCTAAGTTACTGGCGAAATTTTTATGAGTTACGTCTATTAACAAGTCTTTTTTTAGCCATTCCTTTTGTGTTTTAAACTCTGGTAAAGAATAGAACTCTTTCGCAAGTGTTGCCATTACTGGTATGCCGATTTCTTTAAATTCATCTGATTCTAATTTATATGAAGAGCATCCACTGCCTAAAAGAAAAGACAGATTCTTGTTGTCTAGGACTTTTAGAAAAGAGTCTTGAATTTTTTTAATCTTAACTTCAGCTGTAGCCTGTTCTTCAGAAATACCATTATCAGTTTTACCTTTTAAACCTTCAAGAATATTTTCGTTTCCTTTAAAAAAATATAGTTCCATTTTTGCGAGTTATCAATTCTTATATTCTTGTCTTGAGTTTTGGCGAGCTTTTTAGCTACTAATTCGCTGAACATTTTCGTCTAATCCAGCTAAACATGCGCTCGATTCGCAAATACAAATCAGCCTACCCCCCCCCACAAAATACCCAATCCTGCACAACTAAAGCACATATTTGAATTTTTCAGGTATTTGTTGCAGCCTTCTGCGCATTTGTTGCAAACTCCTCCCACTCCGTTAAAAGACCTAAAAAGGTGACCGCCGTTCTGCGAATCTTCGTATTTTTAATTCTCCGTGCAAAAATGGACCTTCATTATATCGATTGCGCTGCTGTTTGCCGCTTGTGCTGATTTGAAAAAATCGGAGCAGGAAGACCGTATCGCCGCAATGGAAACCAAGTTGGACGCACTGGAAAAGGAGCTGAACGACTTCGATGAGGCGCTTTGGAAAACGTGGACAACCGACGCCGAGTTGGCTACCAAACAATTGAAGCAGCTGGAAGCAGATACCATTCCACTGGAGATGGCACTGCAGATTGACAACTATCGAAAGTTGAAGGAAAAATTGCCCGGACTGCAAAAAGGACAGCAAAACTGCCTAAACCAGGTCAAAGCGATTCGAAAGCGACTCAAAAAGTTGAAAACGGATATTGAAAATGGCAACGGTAGGCGGGATAAGTACGATGAATTTCTGTCAACAGAGGAGCAGGAACTGGAAATATTGGAGGAAAAGTTTGCGTTATACAAAAGTACGTACGACGAACTTCAATCGGATTTCCCAGCGGCGCAGGAGCAAGTGAACGCCATCATTGCTGAACGAAATTTGGCAGAAGAGGTACAATAATTGTGAGTATGAAAAGTATGAAGTGGATTTGGATTGTTGTGTTGTTTATCGGATTTGGTGCGAGCGCGCAACCTGTATCCGACCAGCAACTCGCGCAACATTACTTCGATAACGAGGAGTACGACAAGGCCTACGATTATTACGAGCGCCTCTACGAAATGGATCGCTCCAAGCACTATTTCAACCGCTTGCTCATCTGCACGGAACAAACACAGGATGAAAAGGAGGTGGAAAAACTCCTCAAAAAGCAGATCAACTTCTTCCCTGATGATCAAGAATACGAGATCCAACTCGCGAAGCATTACGAATACACCGACAAGCAATCCAAAGCGGATAAAATTTATGAGTCGTTGATTGAAAAAATGCGCGCCAATTCGCGGGAAGTGATCAATTTGTATAATGCTTTCAAAGCGCAAGGAAAGAACGACTACGCGCTACAAACGCTTCAACGCGGACGTAAACTGTTGAAGCAAACCTATCCGCTCAATTTCCAATTCGCCGAGTACTACGGATCGCAAGGCGATACAAAAAACATGATGCAGGAGTACCTTGATTTACTCGACTATCATTCCTCCTACAAAACCTCGTTGCAGCGCATTTTGATGAATCAAATTGATTTTGACGAAGAGAACTCGCAAGAATATGAGATTTTGAAAACGGCGCTGTTGGAACGCACGCAATCGAACCCCGGAAACATGGTGTACGCTGAAATGTTGACGTGGCTCTTTGTTCAACGACAGAACTTCGCAGCGGCATTTGTACATGTAAAAGCCCTAGACAAACGATCCAAAGCGGACGGTCGCATGGTCTACGACTTGGGAATGACCTGCGTGGAGAATAAGGATTACACCACCGCCCGCCAAGCCTTCAAATATGTGGTAGAGTTGGGCGATAAATCGTCTATTTACATCCGAGGATACAACGCATTGCTCAATGTTCGCTTTTTGGAGGTGACGCAGCAACGCAATTTCACGCAGGCAGAATTGGACGAAGCCATAGCGGATTACGACGCAGCCTTGGAGTTGTTTGGAAAGCGACGCACTTCTTTCAACTTGATGATGGAAAAGGCGCACATTCAAGCGTTTTATGCGAACAAAGCACCGGAAGCCATTGAGTTATTGACGGAAGTGTTGGAAATCCCCGGTTTGACCGACATGCAGCGTGCCGAAGCTAAAATGTTGCTTGCAGACATCCATGTTTTGGACGGCGATATGTGGGAAGCTTCCTTGCTCTACATGCAAATTGATACGGATTTTAAGTTCGAAACGATTGGACAAGAAGCGAAGTTTAAGAACGCCCGTATTTTCTACTACGACGGTGAGTTCGATTATGCGCAATCGCAGTTGGACGTACTCAAGCGCTCTACTTCGAAGTTAATTTCCAACGATGCTATCAATCTTTCTTTGTTGATTACGGACAATTACGGATTGGATAGTAATTACATCGCCATGAACTGGTTTGCCCAAGCCGATTTGTTGATTGAGCAGCACCAATACGACGCGGCTTTCCAAAAATTCGATAGCATCATCAAGGAATATCCGGCGCATAGTTTGGGCGATGAAATCCAACTAAAACGCGCCAGAGCGATGGAGCTACAAGGTCGATGGAACGACGCTATTTCCGAGCTGGAAGAGTTGTTGGAGTATTATCCGGACGATATTTTGGCGGACGATGCTTTGTTCCGTTTGGGCGATATTTACGAAAATCATTTGATGAACAAAGAGAAGGCATCTGAGTACTACAAGAAGATTCTCTTTGAACACAAAGGCAGCCTTTACACTGAAGAATCGCGCAAACGATTCCGAAGTATCCGGGATGGAAATCCGGTGAGTGAACCCGTCAATTAACAATTGTTTGGATTCAAAACGTAAGCATTCTTGACCCTACACGACTAACAAAAAAAGAATCTTATGAAAAGTTTACTGTTGCTCCCTTTAGCATTTTTCTCATTGATGTCTTGCGCACAGCATTCATCGGAACCCCTTGACAAACCAAGTCAGGAAGAATTGGATTCTCTACAAACCGCTTATTTTGCCAGCGGCTGTTTTTGGTGTGTAGAGGCAGTTTTTGAGTCGGTTAATGGTGTTTCGGAAGCTGTTTCGGGCTATGCCGGAGGAGAAAAACCGAATCCTACGTATGAATTCGTGAGTTCGGGAAACTCCAAGCATGCAGAGACGGTACAAGTATATTACGATTCCTCGAAAGTGAGTTTTGAAACTTTGGTGGAGGTGTTTTTTATGTCGCACGATCCGTCCACGAAAAACGCGCAGGGACCAGATCACGGACCTCAATACCGTTCCATTGCCTTTTATCAAAATGAAAAAGAAGAAGCGATCATTCGCAAGAAAATCAAGGAATATCGAGAGGCGCAGACTTTTTCTCGAATCACGACTGAGGTAACCGAATTGGATGTTTTTTACAAAGCGGAAGACTATCATCAGGATTACGAGCGACTGCATCCAAATCAAGGGTATATTAAGGCGGTGTCTATTCCAAGATTGAATCGTTTTAAGAAGAAAATGCCTTGGGTACTGAAGGACGGACAGCATTAAATTACTTTTATTTGGGGCGACCACGGAGGCACAAAGAGCACGGAGACAATCAGAGTTTTGGAGTGCACGGGGTGATCACTTTGTGCAACGCCACGACCCGATCGGCGATCTGCTGCACCTCTCCGAGCCGGTGACTGATGTAGACGATCGCGACACCCGCCGCCCGCAGCTCGTC
>JANSYQ010000022.1 GCA_024742305.1 bacterium
CCTCACTATTTAATCGATTCTATCAATCCAAAAACTCTTTGGTAACAGTACTTGATTTTTATTAATTATACACTCCTTAGTATAAATTAAAGGTATTTGAGTCCGTAGCCAATTGTCATGATTCCTATCTCCAAGGATTCAGTTCATAAGAATTAAAGTTTTCTTTCATGTCTCGAATGCGTTTTTCTAAAACGGTAATTCCGGAACTAAGAAAGTCGGATTTTTCTTTTTCGGTCATCACATGTATGACATCGAAACCTGGAGGAGGTGAGCCGATTGGAATTTCGAGGGTAAGCTTATCGTTAACCTCATATACGTAATACATCCAATCTTCTTTTTCAATTAACTTTTTCATTTAAAAACTATTTACCGGAAGGCTATTAGGGGTTATAGTTTCAAGCGGCGCTATAGACTTTTCCCATAATTCTGTCTTACCGTTATCAATTATTATAGTCTGAGTACCACCGCCAGTAGTTTCATAAATCGTATTTGGTGTAGAAATTGCGTTTTGCTTTGTTGGTGCAATAATAGACTCGAAAACTGTTACATCATCCTTGGCAGTAATTGTAAAAACATCATACTGAGAGGAGCAACTACTTAAAGGTAAGCCAAGAACTTGTTCTAAGGTAGCTGAATTGTTTTTAACCGCGTTGTACTGACTCTGTGAAAGATAGTAAGGTGAGGGAGTTTGGATATTGTTTCCTTTAGGAACAATTTTATAGAGAATGTCGCCTTCACTATAATTCTTGATAGTTGGAACAGACGATCCTGAATTGATAACTCCTGGTAAAAAATTGGTCGCTGCCCCAGGGTTTCCATACTTCAAACTCATTTGATTAATTAGTGCGGGATTATTCAGAGATACCTGATTGTAATCAAGTCCTTTAGTTTCAAAGTTTGTTTTTGACCAATCGTTGTCGGGGAAACATGAGTTTTTAATGTTGTCCCAATAATTCTTTCTTTGCTCAATAATTCCAATTCCAACAAGATCATCCAACAACCTCCGCATATCCGCACCCTCAGGTAAATTGTCGACCTGATTCATATACGAAGGGTTATTTCGGAATTTTTTGGCTTTCTGTCTTGCTACGGCACCATAGATGGCATCCCCGGAGAGAGCGGTTATTTCTACAAGCGTTAGAATGCTCTGTAAATTTTGACAGAATGTATTATCGCTGTCACAAGTATACGTCAAAACAATATTGGCGGTTCCAGCCGTGAACTCCACCATTTTTGTTCCAATCAATATCTTTTTGGTGGAGGTAAGATTACTTAGTTTGCTTAAATACTTTAGGTTTTTA
Organism: bacterium; assembly: GCA_024742305.1. GTDB lineage: Bacteria > Bacteroidota > Bacteroidia > Flavobacteriales_D > Crocinitomicaceae > UBA4466. Next base: position 1,302 of record JANSYQ010000022.1, read on the forward strand.
AGTATTCCAACTCCCCCAACGAATGTAGATACGATGTCTATGGCAAGCTCAATAGCCGTTTTGAAATTCGCAGATCCGCTCATGTCATCAAAGGCATAAAGCAGAAACGCAGGAAGTTTATTATTTGGCATTGCAACAACGCCTTCTTGATTGATATCCATTACTCCAATTGGCTGCAATGGGTGGTATGAATGCCAATCTTTCGCTTCCATGGAAAGTCCAATGAACATATCTGCAATTAGCTCAAATTGTAGGTTGCCCGTTAATCCAATCGTGGAAGGCAGTTCTTGCTGAATGCGTATGTATGAGAAGTCATCAGGGACATCAAAATTGTAATTCGAATTGTAGAACCCGTACTGCTTCTTTGAGGTGTAATCATATACCAATGGTTTATTTTGGTAATTGAATGCGTCGTGAGAAGTACTGTAATAGTCGCTTTTTGCCCAAAGTTTAAGCATTGCCTCCGTATACCGTTGGTTTTCGTTACCATCTATTCGGGCATAAATCGCAGCAAAAATATTTGGAGCAACTATACCGCCTGTATTCACGGAACGAATTGTCCTCGGTTTGAGCATTGCATCCAAGAGTGCCGTCGCTTGTTGATGCGGAGTACTTTCAATAATTCTTAATGCAGCGGCTTCTTCACCGTTAAACATCCAATCCTTGGACAGACATTTTAACAGTTTAATTCGTGTATTTTTTGATAGTCTTCCTAATTCAGTTTTATCAAATGTTTGATTTACCAATTCAGTGATGTAATCTTCATCGCTCGTTCCTTGAATTTTTTTCAGTTTAGACTTGAACTTACCCTGATAGCCTTGGATTTTGTTTCTGTAGCTTATCAATTTGGCATTTTCTAGTTCGAACGGTCCCAAATCAAGCGCTTCTGCAACAATTACATTGAAGAAGTCGAGGTTATTTTGATCTTCAAACTTTGTGTTATAGTGCTCAACTAAGTGATGTCCTAAGTCCTCGTAAACTACAACAATATCTCTGATTACTCCGATCGTTTCAGGATGCTGAACGAGTAGGTCGGTTACGTCGGTAAATTGCAGTCGTACGGTTTCTCTCTCCAAGAATCGACGTTGCCAACTTCCGGGATCATTGTACAGTCGAATAATCTCACAAAGAAACTGCTCTTGTTGCTCAGTCAATAAAGTATCAGGAATATAGGTGTCGCTATCAATTACTGTATAAGTAGGCAGCGGGTCACCCATACCTTTGAATAGGCCAAAAAGTGGTGCGGTAAAGTGATCTTCATCATCAACGCTAGGCAATTCGTATGTTGGTCCCTGAAAGTTTGCAGCAATTACCGAATAACTACAACTTTGATTTGATTCCACTATCGCAAGAGCTTTGTCACCGGGAGATGGAATTTCAAAATCTGTAAAGAAATAATCAGGATGTTGTTCCATGATTTCAACCCAACCATGGTACTTGAGGGATGAATAAGCAATATTGATTTGGTTTTGCCCAGCCATAGGAGGTAAGACAAGCTCGCTTTCAATGATTGGCCACCAACCTTCTTTGATGTAACCATAGAAATTGTAATGACCTGCAATTCCAGCTTGAATTGGTTGATACCAATCACCTTCATACTGGAATTTATAAACGGCTCCCGTTAATGGATCAAACAAAATGTTTGGACCAAGCTTCGTTTTGTCAACCTTAATGGTCTTTCCTCCGGGAGTGTAGAAAGATTGGAAGTTTTGATTCGCTATTTCTCCGGTTGGGTTCCATTTAAAGAGTAAAGAGTTATTGTCGTACATTAACGCAGCATACATTCCATCCTCCACATCATCCCACAAACTAGGCGCCAAATCCCAATCCCGTAACTCTTTCCATTGCGCTTTCGTTAGATTTAAATTGTTGCTAGAGGGGGGGGCTGAGCTTGTCGAAGCATAATCCATCAGGTTGTCCGTTGTTCCTTGATCGGGGCCGCCAAACTTCCAAGAGTGCTCCAAGCCTCCCATTCCATGCGCCAATTCGTGTGCGTAGGTTTGATAGTTGTTACCCTTAACAAAACCGAGCGCTTTGCCTTGTACCATGTAGCCGTCGGTGTTCGGATCGTCGAATTCAGGAACTACGAAGAGGTAGTAGGCATTGTTGTTTTTCGTGTTGCTAGTGTCATCAAAATAAGCGTCGCGAAGGTCCCGCATGTCTTGCGAGAAATCGGTCATCATCGTAAGGTTTTCCGGTAGGGAAATCGTCGCGGAAGGAGTGAAGGTGGCATTGTTCCACTGCGGCGCAACGGTTACGCTTACGCTCAAATTCGCTTCCAAGAAGGTTTCGTCTAAGGCTGACTTCAACTGCTGGGCGTCTACTGAAGTATTGGCGATCGGAACAACGATCAATTCGCGGTCTTTTTCCTTGTAGACGTATAGGTTGAGCTTCCCGAGTCGTAAACCCTGATCATTGTAGGTGTAAATCTCATGACGTCCGGTAGACGAAATAGGGGGGATGGTAACCGTGAAAATTGCTTCATTGCCCCCGGTCGTCGAGCCTGTCGAGACGAAGGGGGAGGAGTTCAAGGTAGTTTGGTCATCCAGCTTGAACGTTGGTGTTCCTGCGAAGGGAATGGTAACATTAACCACATCCGAAGCATCTTTTCCAATGGACTTATTCGCAACGAAATAATATGTGGAGTCCGGCAATTCGATGATCTCGTAATCCTCGTGCCATTCCATGTGTTCTTTGCTGTCAAACCCGAAGGTCTCGTTGTCATTTTGGGCAAAGACTGCGACGCTATCCGAAGAAACATCCAAATAATCGTTCGATGGATTCAAATAGCCCTCCACGGTAATTGTTCCGTTAGGCCAAATCGTCCATGACATACCACTGTCGTCGTGAATCACAATAGGGTAATCCGGTGGATCAAACGTAAACGGAATCGTTTGTCCATCTACCACCACCCAAGCCGTATTGGTAGTGGTGTCAACCCAAGCGGAATCCACCGTTCCATCGACATAAATTGGATCGACGAAATCCTGCAATTGCTCTTCAAGCCAAGCGTCAACGCCGTCTGTAGTAACGTCAACACGGCCGTCTCTTACTACATATTCATTGTCAATGAGAATGTTTTCAAACACCACGTTGGCTCTTGCACCTCCCAAAAACTCAACTGGTATCCATCCCTGTCCGCCGTATCGTCCCGGTTCGTATTGAGGAATTGCCTCTGTAATGTTCATCAAGAATTGCCCAATCTGCACTTGATCGCCTACTTGAACATTTTCATTGGGCGTGAAATTGTTCGGTCGGAAAGGAATTTGTTGATCCCCACAGTGGTAATCATTCGCTGCAGGAGTGGTGAAGGTTGCCAACGGAGTAGGATCGCTGGTGAAGCTTCCTGCCATGCCCGAGACACGCACTTCGTAAGTGGTTTCCGGTGAAAGTTGATAGATTAGTTTGTTCAGTGCTACAACCGTATCGTAATGCCATGTTGGGTTCGGATGTTGTGCATCTGGTTGAAGACGGTATTCGATGAAATAGCGCTCGTAAGTCGATAATCCTTCGCCGGGCGTGTTATCAGTTACTGTCCAACTGGCCGTTCCTTTGTATTGCGTATTCGCCTGTGCGTTGAGGATAATTTCCAACCCGTCAACAAGCGTTTCTTCTAACGATTGCGCCTCCCCAAAGTTGAATTCACAAATTCCGGAGTAACCATCGTTATCTACCATTTGACGAGGGATGCCATTATCAAAAACCACCGCCCTGACTTGCCAAATGTATTTTTTCCCAACTTGAAGGTTGAGGTCGAAGAGATTTAACTGAATGGTTTGAAACGGCGTTATTTCTTGATGAATGAGACCAATTCCGTTGGAGACTTGAATGGAGTAATTATTCGGATCAACGACTTCGTATAAGGAAAACGTGTATTCAATTTCTGTCCCAAACTGTGGCGAATAGGATGTAGCAGGTGTCCACTGGAAAGTGTGAAAGAACTGATTAGTGTCTAAGGTCGCTCCACAAGCCATGGGGAAAAATTGTGGAGGTTGAAGCCGTTCGATGTTGAAATATGTACACTGATTTCCACCAATAGTGGTGAGCGTTCCTCCAATTCCGTACACCTCAATGCACAGTTCAACTTGCCCTTCGGGGAGATTGTTCAAATCGAGCGAGGCATCCGACTTGTTGAGATTCGTCTCGAAGAAGTAGGGTTGTAAGTCAATTCCAGTAATGATGTTGGAAACGAAAGGCTCAAGCTCTAAGGGAGGAATTCCATTCGGTTCAGGCTTCGTTTCTATCCACCAGCCGTTCCCTTCCATGCGCATTCGCAATTTAGCTGGTACAGCCGTCGCATTTTGATCCGTGAGCGTGACCAACACCTGCAAATGATTGTTTTGATCACTGAAGTACGAGACATAATTGTTCGCAAACGGCTCCATGAAGGTGTTCGTTTGAACAGGCCAGTTCCATTGTCCGAATGAAATACTCGACAACAGGAGAAGTGCTATGGTGAGTAGCGTACGCATCAGAATTGTAGCGAAATGTTAGTGATTAGCGTAATATTTTGAGTGGCTGTAGCTCCGGCAACGGGCAATCGATCTGTAAATGCGCCGTTTACCGACATGCTTAATTTTCCATACTTCTTGTCCCACCATTCCGGGTTGAATCGAAGTCCCAAACGGTAGTTAAGCACGTGGTTTTGCAACTCGGTATTTTGCAATTGTTGGTTGTACGTAACGCCTGTGTTCATGCCCAACTTCCACTTTTTAAATCGCTTGGAAGCATTGATTCCCGGGCCGATGTACGTCGTGGTGTTATCGGCAAGAATGCTATGATTGGCATTGGCGCTCCAACCGATAGAAACGCCTGATTTGGACAGCGAAATTCTGTGCATCAACATACCGTTGTATATGTTAACTGGAAGCGATGTCGTATCTGCATTCACATTGAATCCGAAAGCTCCGGCGTCTTCCAGTCTTCCAGTGATGTTCTCGCTCTGTGCATATGAACCTGTCAATGTCAAGTTTTGCTTTGTGCTGTCGCCGAAGGAATAATTTAGGGTAGAGGAGAGGTTTTGAGAAACTTGATAGTAGTTCAATGTATCACCAATGGGATTGAAAAACGGATCCGCGGTAGGATTTCTTCGCGTGAAAAAGGACATGTTGGAATAATTCGCAGAGAAATTTAATCCTTTGGTGATCATCGCGCTGACACTCGCAGAACCGATCCATCTTTTACTATCCGAAGCTTTGAGGTTGTCCAAGTTATTTCTTTGATATCCTGCTGAGGCGTTGATATTCACCTTTTTCTTGAACAGAGAAATAGTTGGATTTAGAGTAATGTTTTCCAAGTCGTTGTTGAAATACACCGCCCCCAAAGTTGCGTAGTCGGGATCGATACGTTCATATTTCGCTCCAATGCTAAAGGATTTGAAACGGTAATCGATGGAGCCATTATGAGCATTATTAAATTCTGTGGTTTGATTGCCGCGTACCAATCCATCGTAAAAGGTAGACTTACGATCCGGATCATTGACAAGAACGTCTTGTGTTAAAAGACTAGAAGCTGCTTCTAAGTTGATAGAAAGTGCATCGGTTGGGCGTATGCTTGATTTTACCGAGAAAACCACGTTATCCCTAGCAGTTAATTCGCCCGTTTGTGGGAGGAATTGAATGGAAGTGGCATCGTCGTACGCTTTGAAACTAATAACTTCGATTTGGGTGATTTTCCCTTTGTATCCAGCTGATACGCCGAAGCCATAACGTTGATATGAAACCTCTGATTGGTTCTGCGCCGTAGCATCAAATTCCACTGCTTTTTTTATTCTTCCACCAAAGGCTTTTACGTGCCATTTCTTCGGAGTGTATTCAACGCCAGCACCGGCAAAGTTCAATCCTTGAAAGGTGTAAGGTGACAATGACATCGAGGTGATCCCCAAATGTGCCTTCCAGTTTTTATACGTCGGATGAATTGCCGTCATATTGAAGGGTTGGGTAAAACTACGTCCCGCGTTTGAGAAGCTGAAGGTAAACGGCAAAGAGACATCGAGAATATTCACTGTGACATTACCGGAAAGCACCCATGCGAAAGGGTCGCGGAATTGCTCCATTCCTTGCATTTGGTTAGCGACAAGGTTGTAATTGATGCCTCCATTTACAGTCACCATATCTTCCTCGCCAATCTTTTCGAGATTCTGAGCATTCACCGTTGAGGTCGACAAAAGAAGCAATATGATCAGACAAAACTTCTCCATCAATTCTTCAAAATCAATAGTTGTCGCGCATCGTATTGCCCAACAAAATGAATCACATAAGTTCCTGTTGCCGTCCCGATAGGAAAGCTAAAATTCTCTGAGATAACTGTACCCGTTCCTGTTTTCGTCATGGTAGGAAGCGCTTGTCCATCTAGTCCATTAACAAAAATCGAGTAGGACTGATTTTTCCCTAACTCAGCGTTTAGCGTAAAATTGCCCGTCGTTGGATTCGGTGAAAGCGTTATTTCGAGGATTCCCCAGTTACTCGCAGCGCTATCCAAATCAGGTTTCGATCCGAAGTAAATAGTGCTGGTGTCGCTGTATTGGCAACTGTCCAAATAACCAATGAGTGTTACATCGTACCAGCCTTCTGTGTTGATGATGAAAGCGATTAAGGAATCCGTATCAACAACAACTTCGGCATTGGAGGGCAACACCCAATTCAATGAGTCATAAGCAGCAGATGTCCCGAAACTAACGGCTACTGTGGTGTCTCCTAAGTCGCTGTAGGTTGGGATGAGAAAGTCGAGCGGAGGACCGTCATTCGAAGGCGCGACAGTTTCGTTGAAGGTGTAAATACAACCTAAATTATCTCGGACATAAATATCTAAAGTTCCCGTATTTACTCCATTAAATGCCGCTGTTGTTTGCCAATTCGTTCCATCGAGAGAGTATTCATAGCCGCCGTTTCCACCAAAGATGGAATCGACCTGAATGGTGGCAGAGGCTCCACATCCGGAAGAGGAGCTAAAGTAAGCAGCGATTGGAGCAGTTATCAGAATGTTCGTTGTATCGTAACCAATGCAGCCCGAGTTGGTTTGAACAATTACGGAAAGTGCCGTATCAACACCTCCTGTTGCGCTACCCGAATTCGTGGTGGAGCCATCTGACCATAGATATGTAGGTGTTTCTCCCGTATTGATGATCGGATTCGCAGTGATGAAAACACTATCTCCCGGACAGATCAGTGTATCAGAAATCAAATTAACCGTCATGTCCAATGTCTGACTTACTTGAACAGTATCGGTAATGAAACACCCGTTCGTCCCTTGTGCTTGGTAGTAGTATTCACCGGGGCTTGTGGCAAATAAGGTGTCATTTCCCGTTTGTAGTCCGAAATCATCCAACCAACCCTCAATTGGATTTCCAGTAGTAATGTGTACAACTTCTGCGGATGCATCTGAGCAATTAATAGATGGATTTCCTGTGAATGGGACAATAAATGGAGGGTCCAAATCGAAGTAAATAACTGCATTAAAAATTTGCGGACAGCCCGAGATATTGTGAATAGTTTCGAAAGAATACACTTGCGTATTGTTCGTCATTCCGGCAGAGTCCGTGGTAGTTATGGTGATATTATCTGTCCCGGTTGCGGTCCAAGTTGCAGTGCCATCGATTGCTGTGCAAGTCAAATTCAGTGTAGGTTGGTTACAAGAAATGGTATCTAATGGAAGCGTAATGGATGGATAACCAGCAATGCCTCCAACCGCCTGCGTTTGATTGTTTGGCACCGTAATACTCAAACTATTTTCACAACCGTTTTGAATATTTGTAAAGTAGGAAGTGAAGTTCAATGAGTCGTCCGAATAAATGTAAAATGGGTTGGGTAAGGGGACTGAAGTATCGAAATCGTATTCCCACGATACGGAAAGTCCCGCCGTGACAATGTTCACCTCCAGCGAATCTACATTACAATTCATCTCGGCAGGCGTGAGAACGATGTCGTTGTTTGGTACCGTAGGAATAACGAAGTTGGTATCGAGCCAAGTAGAGTCAGTGGAAATACATCCGTTAATAGGTTCGATGACTGTTCCGAAATAATACTCCTCCATCAACCCAATGATGGTGGTGTCTCTGAGTAGTGAGTCATTGTTTACGGTACCAAAAGAGGATTGAATTTGATAAGAAACGCCCGCAGTAACTGAATTAACAGTAATCCATCCAGAGTCGTTGTAGCAATTTAGAAATAGGGTGTCTGCCATCGAAATATCCGGCAATCCAACAATAGAAACGTTTACTGACTGACTTCCGCCGAACTGGTAGTCGATTGCTGAATTACACGTGTTATAAGGAGAAACAGTGATGGTTCCGTTGGTGGTTCCCGAAGGGAAGTACACTTCAATAGAGTTCGCGTTGGTACCATTTACATAATTATCAGAAAGCGATTGAAATGGAAAAGTAGTTCCAGCAATTCGGTACTGTGCTCCTGTTCCTGAATATTCCCAGCGAAATCCTTCTGCGTATTCTACAGGTGGAATAGTAAAGGTGGCAATATCTTCTTCACAAACCTGAGAGTCGGATGCACTAAAGGTTTCCGAGTTGTTCGGTGGGAGACACATTGCTGCAAGCCCAACGTGTGATTGACCATTTATTGTGGTGAGGTTATCCCCGAAAACAAATAATTTATCCTTTGCCACCTTCATCTTTTTAGGACGAAATCCGGAGGCAACGTAGCTGTACCAGTTGGAGTTCATTGTGGTGATTAAGTTCGGTTCCATTTGTGCGGTTCCGTTTCTTGCATAGCTCAATATTTCGTTGGGTTCAGCTATGAAAACATGTTCGTTGTAGGTTTCTATAAATCCATTTACAAGAGAGCCATTTTGAACAAAAATGGTCGGAATTTGATTGTTGAAGGGGCAGTTGATCATGTTTCCATCCAGTTCATAGATGGATATTCCTTCTCCGCCACCGTAGTCCAACTTTCCTATGATCAATGTGTCGGTGTCAGTTTCTTGAATGTTGAATACATAAGGGTAACCTGTGCTGCAAATTGGGAAGGAAGCAATAGGAACGCCTGAAGGATCGAACCGATTAAATCCTTGGTCTCCAGCTAATAAATATTCTCCATTGTAGAATTCAATCTCGTAGTGCTCGGAGAAAATATTATTAACCTTAAACGTGCTAAATGTTAATTCATAGTCAAATGTACCTACACTTCCATTAAACGATAAAATTCCTCCGAAGTCATTGCTGGTATAGTTCGTTCCTGTTGAGAGAACCAAAAACTGCCCAACGGCCGTTAGCGTATCACCTCTCCACCCAAAATCATTGACAGCGTCGGCTGGGTTAAACTGATTAACAATCTCCGGGTCCCACCCCGAATTCACCGTATAATTCGTATTGAAAGGACCAACAAGCGGTTCCGTTCTGCGCATTTGGCACAAATAGTTTCGCGTTACGCCGTTAACGCTCGTAAAGGCACCGCCAAGATACAATCGACTAATTCCATCGTTCGGAAAACTCGCTGGAGTCTGATGAATTTCTACCGCATGAATGGCACCATTGATGGACGTGATCGGGTTGATGGCTGAAACTGTGAAGGTAGCCGCGTCAATAATTGCTAAATTCTGACGGGCAACTCCCTGAATGGATGTAAAATCTCCAGCAACAATGTAATCGTCGTTGATGGCGTCATAAACAACATCGTACACCGTACCCCCAGGGTTTAAATCGAGGTTGTCCGTTTTCAGCGTTTGCGAATAGCTAACGTAACTGAAAACTAGAAGCGTGAAGAATAGTGTAAGTTCTCGCATCAGCACAGTTTTAGCGGGCGGCTAATATAGAGATTTTTAGCATTACTTCACAAAAACTTCTCGTTTTGAGACAATTTTCAACATTTTCTATTTAATATTACCACCGCTATTTCTATGGAAAGCACTGAGTACTTATGAGATTTTTACTTCTAATCGCATTTGTGGGATGTTCACAGATTGTTGTTTCTCAGCAGGATACAACAGCTCAGGGCTTGTACAATAAAATCATCTCGTTAGACGAAACCATTCGTAATGACGTTTCGAAACAAACCACCAACTTTAATCCAAACGACGACGCGACTTTACCCATAGGTATCGTGCGTGAAATTGGGAATTCGAAGTATATCGTTTGCATAGATAGTGCCTGGTTCACACCGGATGGAGCCTTCTTCAATGTGTATATGGCAATGACGCCGCCGAATTCCGATAAACCCATTGCATTTGCTGCGAAAGGAATTCAATTCAACCCGAAAGGAGTTTCTATCGCTGGCGGTGCAAAGCTGCAACTTGTATCGCAACAAGTGGTGAAAATCGGTCCCAAGTTGCAGATGGTATTTAAAAATGATGGTCAAAACTTCGTCGAGTTCGATTGCAACGGTTACAAAATGGCGGGCTTAAGCATTGATTTCATTTTCGATTCTGAAAGTTTTGAAAATGCCAGTGATCCTGCGCTGCCTGTTAAGGCTTCCATGCAAATGACGGCAACGGATTTAAGCGATATCACTTACCAATTACAATCCATATCACCTTTCCGTTTGAAGGCTGCCAAGGATTTTGTCTTTAGCATGTCAAATATAATCGTCGATCTCAGTGATGTTTCTACGCCCTTGGGAATTCCATCGCAATATATCAACACAGCTACCTTACCAAACGGATTGCCTTCTTGGACAGGGTTCTATGCTCAGAACATCTCCGTGAAATTGCCTCAAAAACTAGAGTCTCCAAATAACCCTTCGACAACGATCTACGCGAGTAATATGATCATTGACGATACCGGACTGTCAGGCCAATTTGGCGCAACAAACGTTCTTACAGATGGAGATATGAGCGGTGCGTGGGGATTTACTATCGACGACATCTCCGTGGACATTGCTCATAATTCGCTGGTGGCTGGTAATATGGATGGCGTAATTTCTATCCCTCAATTAGACGATCAAGATTTGGATTACAATGCTAATATCTTCCAAACGCAGGGAGATAATAAGCTGGCTTTTAATTTCACTGTTGCTCCCGCCGATTCCATCCAGTTGACGCCCTTCAAATCAAAGCTAAACATCAGTCCTTGCTCGCAGATCAACATTGCGACAGTTGGCAACGAATTCTTACCATCAGCAATTTTAACAGGCGACTGGACAGTAGATTTTCCCAAAGCGAAGTTCAACGGGATTGCCTTCCAAGATTTACATTTAGAAACAACAGCACCTTACATGACAAGTGGAACTTTCGCTCTCACTTCGAATGGAGGTTCAGGACCGGGATTAAACTTGTTTGGTTTGGGCGTTTCATTGAACAGCGTCGGTCTTAGCGTGTCACCCCAAGGACAACTACAGTTTATGGCGGGATTGGGTATGAATCTCGGCTCGGGACAAAATACCTTCCAAGCGCAAACGAATGTTCGGGTAATCACCGACTTAGCACCAGGAACGGATGGACGCGATCGTTTTACGTACAACAGACTAACGGTTGATGATATTGCTCTTAGTGCTCATACTACGGCGTTCAGTCTTTCAGGTGTAGTGTCTGTGCGAAACGACGATCCAGTTTTCGGAGATTTGTTCTACGGAAGTTTGTCCTTAGATCTCAATTGTCTTCCCGGACCCATGCTCGTTTCCGCTGGATTTGGGAAGTTAAATGGAGACAAATATTGGTTCACGGAAGCATCGGTGCCAGTAAATATTCCTATTGGTACTGGACTTGCAGTTACTTCTATTTATGGAGGCGTTCAAAAAGGTGTGTTGACGAATCAAACCAATCAGCAAATGTTGGCGAGAGCGGCCGGTACAATGCCTCCACCTTCCGGCAATGGGAATGTAATTCCCTTCACGCCCGATCAAAATCAAGGTTTGACGTTTCGAGCGGGTGTAGGATTGATGGGACCAACAGAAAAGGCATTTCACGGAGAAGCATTATTGGAAGTAGCATTCAATGCCAACGGCGGATTTCAATCCATTCAGTTTATCGGGCAGGCATTCATGATGGTCGATCGACAGGAACGATTTAATGCCAACGCCAAGAAGGTTTATGGAGATATTTCCGTATTGTACGATCACACGAATAAGGTGTTTGATGCTGGAGTTAATGCACAAATATCGTTTCCCGGAACGCTCACGGGTAACCTCAATATCGTACTGCATATCGATACGAACGACTGGTATTTTTGGCTCAATAATCCAGTGAATCGCGCCAACCTTAATATGGTGAACCTTTTTTACGTGAACACCTATTTTATGGTTGGAACGCAAATTATGCCAATTCCGCCTCCGCCAAGTTATGTAACCAACCTTGTTGGTGCAGGATCCATTGGAACTCTCGATCCAAACGCTTTAGGAAACGGAGGTGGTTTTGCCACAGGAATGGAATTTGGCGTCAATTTCGGAGGAGAGTTTCCTAAAACAACCCAATGGCGCGGTTTTATTCAGGTAAATGTTGGAGGAGGATTCGATGTCATGCTACTCAATGTTCAAAACGCCCATTGTCAAGGCAGTTCAGAACCAGTGGGAGTCAATGGGTACTATGCCATGGGACAAGTGTACGTCTTCCTCGGTGGATCGTTTGGAGTAAGGAAATATCGGGATAACGGCGACCTAAAGAATGAGTACAACCTCGGATCGCTTCAAGTAGCCGCCTTGCTTCAAGGAAAACTACCGAAACCGTCGTATGTCTACGGTACCATCGGACTTCAAGCCAACGTACTCGGAATTATTAACTTTTCATTCAATGCAGATGTCGAATTTGGGACGGATTGTACACTTGTGGGTATTTAGTACGGTTTTCTTTCTTGCGGCAAATCATTTGAATGCGCAGGAATTTAAAACGGTATCGAAGGTGACGGACGATTCGGTCTGGATCAAGTGGCTTCCAACTGATTATAGTGCATTATTAAATCTGAAGGAGGGAGCAATCATCCGAAGGATAGAAGTTTCTTCGAGTCAAAACTTGGAGGGGCATAACTATGCTTCAGGAAAACAATGGACCATTTCACCTTTGCAAGAACGGTTTGATGCATTGAATCGATCAGACTCCGTTCAGGATCGCATGGCAACTTTACTGGAACCCATTTTATCGCCCGTTGCTGAAGATGCACAGAACTTTGCCTTTGGGTCCGCATTGATTGAAAATGTGACGCAGCCCTTATTTCAAAAAGAACTTGGCAATTTCCTTGTTGATGCATCCATTGAAAAAAGAAAGAAATACGCGTACAAGATTGAAATCAAGGAGACCACGCCTTTGTATGTATTTATTGATCCATCAGAAAAGACGGTATTTACAAAACCAAGCATCGGATTAACATTGGATCAAAAAAAGACGGTAGTTTGCTCGTGGGATCTGACGCCACTTTTGTCTCAATCGTTCGCTTTTGACGTAGAGCACGCGGTAAACAATACGCAAAGCGCCGAGCGACTTTTCAAAGAACCTTATTTGCCGTTTAAGTCGGAATTTGAGGAAAATAAAAATGAAGCTGAAGTTCGACACGAAGGACCTGAAAAAGGAAAGATGCATTATTACAGAGTGATTGGGCGTGATGCGTTCGGTGCCCCTTCGTTAGCATCTGAATGGAAGGGAATTTACGTTCCAAATCGAATTGATGCGTATCCCGTGATCGACTCCGTGACTGTGGATGGATTTAGTCGATTGGTTCATGCGCATATTGAGTCGGAAGATATTTCAGGAATTGAGATTGTTCAGTTAACGTACTCTGAAAACAAGGATTCGGGTTACGAAATCGTTAGAAATATTCCGTTAGAGGGAAGCACAAAGCATCGACAATTTATTTTTACAGCTGACACCAAGTACGCTTCAGGAGATGCATTTTATTATAAAGTAGCATTATTGAACAGTGATGATACGGTAAGCACGCAACCGTTTTATCACTTCACACTGGATCAAGATGCACCGATACGTCCCCAAAATTTAAACGTTAACATTGATGAGAATGGTGTTGCCGAAGTTACTTGGGAGCCGCTGAACGATCCGGGACTTCTTGGTTACCGCATATTTCGAGGAAATAGCAAAAGGGAAGAATTTGTAGAGCGAACCAATCGCTTGTCTTTGGAAACAAAGTGGATCGATACCTTAGCGCTGGACAATTTGACGTCTGAAGTATATTTCTTCGTACAAGGAGTGGATGCCAACTACAACCAAGGAGCGCATTCTGATACGGTGATGGGACTGAAACCCGATACAATTCCTCCCGTGGCAGGACTTATTCGAAAAATCTCCATGGTAGAGTCGGGCATTTCGTTGGAAATGATTCCATCTTCCAGTGCCGATGCGGTGTCCAATGTATTGTTCCGAGGCACTTCAGCTCTAGGTGAAGTTGAAGCAGAGTATTTGGACTCAACAGCAGTTCCTGGGAAGTTCTATTCCTATTACATTCAAACAACCGATAGAAGTGGGAACGTTTCTGTATCGAAAAAAGTCTCTCAAAAATACGAACCGGGCTTTCGTCCGGCACCAACGGGTTCAGCAACGGCTGATTTTCAAAACAACTTTGTAGAAATTGCCTACGAATTACCAAAGTTGGATATCTACGCAGTGCAAATCTATCGTTGCAAAAAAGGAGAGCCGTCGCGCCGTTGGAAAACCATTCATGACCTTGAGCAAACCACAATTCAAGATCGTTCTATTCGCATTGGTGAAACCTATCAATACCAAGTGAAATACATCACAAAAGAAGGTATTCACAGCTTACCGTTGGAGTTGGAGGTAAGTTTTTAATACTCCACCACGTCCATTACCAAACGAAATCCACGCTCGGCGCTAGCGGAATCTTTCCCTTCGTAGAATTGGCGGGTGGTCACCATACCGTAGTATCCTGTGTCGTACCAACTACCACCTTTGGTAACGCCTTGGTAGTTTTTTGCCGAAAGGTCCATATCAGAACGAATGACCATCTCTTCTACATTGCCCGTCATGTTGTATAATCCATAACCGTTTGGCCAGTATGAAATTACGGGAGCTGTCACATCGCTGTAATTGTTGAGATTGCCGGCGATGCCTTGATAATCGCCCATTCCTGTGCTAACATACCGAACTTTTGGCTGCGCTTGTGTTTGGATAGAATCAGCGCTAGCAGAGGAACCTATTGCACAAACCGAGTCCTTGTAAATGGAACATTGTGCTATGTATACCATGTTGGCCATGCGCTGTCCTTCTGCATTTCGCATGTACGGACCTCCCCACGGGAAAGGTGATAATTTGAGGTCGCCGCGAGCTGCAAATTCCCATTCTTCCTCAGTTGGTAAACGGAATCGGACCTTTTTGAAAGCTCGATCTTCTTGCGGACGTTCGTGATATTTTTCCGTCATCCATTCGGCGAATGCTTGTGCCTGATTGAATGAAACGCCGACAACAGGGTAGTTGTGATAAGCGGGATGACGAAAGTAGTAATCGACATAAGTGCTGTTGTGCGACCCTGAATTTCTCCAAACTAAGGTGTCGGGAAGCAGCCCTTTCGCCGCTGCGGAATCGGTTTGTTTACGATCAAATAGGAAGGATTGATAATCCAAGTTACTCACTTCAGAATCCATCATGAAGAACGAATGAATATCAACAGAACGCGCTGGAGTTTCATTTTCGGTTAGCAATTTGTCAGAAGACCCCATGATAAAATTGCCAGAGGGAATGTATTTAAAGCTGGAAAGTTCTTTGGAAAAGGTTTTGTGCTTTTTGTTTCGGATTTTGATCTCTTTTTTCGTTTGAGCATTCACAGATGCAACGAAGATAAGTAAGGCTAAAATGGAAAGGATGTGTCTCATACTTTTATAAGCATGAGGGAAATGAAATGTTACATCTCGATTTCATTGAAGCCCATGGCAAATTTGGTTTGAGTGAAAGCTACTACTTTTCAGAAATAAGCTCCAACGCTTTTTCTAAGTGTAAATCTCTTCCTGCAAGAATGTGTAGCATGGTAGGTTGAACGGTATAATCGGGCAATACGCCACGATTTTGCGTTGTTTGTTTCTCACCTTCACCGAATTCAATCAAGTAGCGCGGAATACCGATCTCAATTCCTGAATTGGGCAATTGGACGTATTGCTTTGAACCCGCAGCAAATGACTCGTATCGAGATCCTGACTCTTCTCCAATAATCACTGCGTTGGAATGTTCTTTTAGATAACGTGCCAAGGTACTTCCCGACGAAAATGTACCTCCATTGATAAGAACGTAAATCTGCCCCTCGAACGCTTTCCTTGACCGTTTTCGAAACTTATATTTCCGTTCTTTTCCGGACCATGAGGTTGATTTTCGCTGAAAGGGATCTTTTGGGTTTTCACTCATTACATAAGGCATGATTTCTTGTGCCATTTCGAAAAGTCCACCGGGATTTCCGCGTAAATCTATGATCAGGTTTTCCGTTTCGGAGCGTCGAATGGTATCAAAAATGTCCTTGAAAAATCGACGGGGTTTGATGTCTCGCTTGCTTAACTTGTTGCTATTGAAGCTGCGCAAGGTGAGCCGAGCATAATTCGATGCAATATCCAACGAGTAAACGGCATTGATGTTTTCCTTTTGCGGTCTATTCGGAAGCACGGATTCCCGAATATTTTGACGTTGCTCCTTTCGCGTTAACGCTTTCACAGATACGGATTTTTCCGCGCCTGATATTTCTTTGAACGTTATGCCGAAATACTCTGATTGGTCGATAAACAGGTAGTATTTGTAAGCGAAAGTTTGGTCCAGTTCGTCCATCACATTGGTGATAATTGATCCGTCAGAAGGGATACAATAATACAACTCCTGAAGAATGGCTGCGGCTGGTTTTCCATTGATACGGAGAATTTCGCTTCCTGCCGTGAGTTCTTGTTCTTTCGAGTAGTCCTCTTCGATATACAAACGATGATTGATGACTTTGACATCCATGGGGATGTACGCGATGGTGTTGTTTGGAAACCCATTGTGAACAGTATCACTCCAATTCCCCAAGCTATAATGCCCTTCACGCGCCATTACAGACATTCTGCACACTTCACGGAAAAACTCCAAATACGTCAAACTGTCTTCGCCGTTCTGAGCAATAATAATGTTGGATAATTTTTCGAATTCCGGTGCCGACTTTCTAATGCCCGGTTGATATTGCAGAATTTTCGACTGTAAAAAAATCAAATCTTCTTTAACCTCCGCACCTGACATATCCTGAGCATAGGAAAATGCACAGATTAGTAAGGCGTAAATTGTTGATTTTAGTTTTAGTATGTCGATGGAGTTCATTGTTCTAAAGGTACAATCCGTTGGCTTCAAATACAATTTCTTCTTTCTTAAAATGCAATGTAAATTAGTGTAAATTGATGCGAATGGAGCGAATTATAAGGTAAGTTACTGTAGATTTGTAAACATGAAATTCGGGCAATTCTTTCTTTTCCTTGCATTGTTGTTGAGCACGTTTTCTGCATCTGCGGATCAATCTTCGGAGGAGCAGCGACGAGCAGTTCTGTCCAGAAAAGTAGGCGATGAAGTGCTGCTGATGATAGGGGATAGTGTTACCATTGTTGATCCGGTGAAACAGGAAGGAAGTCGCTACACCATTTCCTTTGCAACAGAGTTTGCTTTTCGTCCCGAGGTGCTAACCGCAGTAGTAGATAGTGTTTTGCAAAACGGAAACATTAAATCATCGTACTTTTTGGAGGTGCTCAATTGTTCGGATAATGCCATCGTTTATGATACCTACCGTGGAGGGGAATTACAAGACTCACTGGACATCGTCAATTGCAACACAAGGGAGTATCCAAAAGCATGCTATAAGATTGCCCTTACCTTTTACGCGGACGAACAGCCGAAGGTTGCAGCTGTTGAGGAAGAGGCGGGGGCATCTCCCGTTTTTGATCCATCCGATCCGTACTCATGGTTTTTGTTCGTTGGAGCAGCATTATTACTTTTCTCGGGGTATGCTTACTTCAAAAGGAAGAAAGAACAGAGCATTGCAGAGCATATTATTCCCATCGGAGCGTATTTGTTCGATCAACGGAGTATGCATTTGACGTACAATGGAGAAACAGTTGAGCTCACGAGCAAAGAAGCGGATTTGTTGTTCCTTTTGCATTCTTCCAAGAATCAGACTGTGGAGCGAGATACCATTCTACGCATTGTTTGGGGCGATGAAGGCGACTACGTTGGACGCACATTGGATGTGTTCATTTCCAAACTTCGGAAGAAACTTGCAGATGATCCCAAAATCAAGATTGCGAATATCCGCGGTGTGGGCTATCGTTTGGTGGTGGATGTTACTTAATCGAGTTAAGCGGAGTGTAACGCAGATGGATGCTATTTTTCTGAACTTTTAATTTTCGATCACTCTTGCAGGCAGTGACCGTCGAGACTTGAAATTTCGAAGAATAACTCGGTGAGACAAGGTTCATTTTCATCACATCTACGGATATGATGCGTAAAGTTAAAGTCCACTTGGTTCATGGGGAAATTTTGTTCGATGAGGAATTTCTCGAATTGAATCAAACGCTTCTTTGTGAGTTTCTCTTTTTCTTCGGGGTGAGAATACAATTCTATCTCCAAGCAAATTTTTGGGTTGTCCTCTAAGAGTTGTCGATACATGGTTAAATCGAAGGGGATGTGTTCAATATCATTCCGTTCGAAAAGTATACGTGGTGGTGTTTGACTAACAGTTTGGTATACCAATTCGATGTCCACGAGGTAATCTTCCGGACCCGTTGATTCAACTATGAGTAAGTTCTTTGAGTCGCTGTGGTGCTTCGCCGATCCCTTTATGATTAGTTGTTCTCCTTCCAAAACATCCATGGAAAGAACATAGTTTCCTTTGTCATCCGCTTGAACTGTTTTGATGATTTTTGCGTCTCTGAGCACAGAAATTGACGCTTCAGTAATTGGGGTCATGGTGTTCAATTCCTTGACCATTCCGTGTATGATAACAGTGCGCTTGTCGGAGTTTTGTTGCCCGAGCAAGAGTGAAGTTGAAAATACCAAGAAAAGAAAAAACAATGTCGTTCTCATAACCATGCTTATCGCATCAATGTCAACGAACCTTGAAGAGAGTTATTGTTGCCATCGTAGTCTGCGTAATCTACTTTATAAAAATACACAGATTCGCTGGCTCTTTCACCGCGTACCAATCCATCCCAACCAATGCCTACTTCATAACTTTCGAAAAGCACTTCTCCCCACCGGTTTAAAATCATCAAATGGTACGATTGAACATGCTCTTGATTGATAGGGACGAAGTAATCGTTAACGCCATCGCCATCTGGAGTGAAGACGTTTGGTAGGTCGATGAGTAACTCGCAATTGGGGTCGGAAGTAATGTGGAATTCATGGGTAAAAGTGCCACATTCGTTGTGAACGTCAACCCAATAGTCTCCCGCGTGTTCGATTAAAGTGGAGGGAGCTAAACTTCCATGATTCCATTCATAGCTGGCGTTTGGATAGAACACGTTCAATTCGATCGTTTCGAAGGAACAGAGCATCGTGTCGAACCCAAAGTCCTGTGTCGCTAGACTATCCCAATAAATCCAAAGGGAGTCTTTAATGGAGCCACACGTGTTTTCGGCGATCATCCAAACTTGTCCATTTTCATTTGTTTCCAAATCAAATCCCTGCGACCCATCGCTCCACAAATGACTATGAGCACCGTGAACATCTGGGTGTATTACAACAGTTTCTCCCGGACAAACGAAATGATCCTGTCCTAGTTCGAGACTTGGTGGATGGATGACCGTAACGGTAACAATGTTGCTGTCTAAATTGGTAATGCACCAATAATGTGTTGTAGAATCAGGGGAGGTGTGAAGCGTAGAATCGTAACTGAGTACGGAGGTAGGATCATTCATCGGGGTCCAGTGATAGTCTCCAGCACCTTCGGCCCATATCGTTGCAACATCTCCGTGACAAATGGTATCATGATGAATTTGAGTGCTGTCCGGAGCGAGCGTAATCTGATCGATTCCCATTCGCAGACTCTCGAACGGAACAGTTTGATCGGGATCATCGTCTGTGGGGAGGAATTTAAAAGAATGCGTGCTGCTAGTGGGAACGAAAGAAATTGAACGTTCCTCCCAAATAAGAGCGACGTCATCAAAAGTCAAAGTGCTATTGCTCGAATGTGAATGACCGATTAGTTGATTGTCTATAAACACGGACCATCTACCGGAAGAATCAAGTTGATTGTCTTGTTTCACCACAGATTGATAGAAGCTAATGGTATACGGCTTACCTGGAGTTAAACCTGTAACCGTTTGTCGTATTCCCTCTTGATAAAAATTGCCAGCATCGTTTGCAATAAGTCCGGATATAAATGAATTACCAGAATAGGGATTTCCTGATACACCAATGGAAGGAGCAGGACCTTGCAAGCCGGTAATATCGGGCGTTGCCAAAACAGCGTTGAATGCCTGACAAACGGGGTCGGAGAATGATACAACGAACCAGCTTGGAGGAGTTGAAGACATACACGCAGTTCCTTCCAAGCCTGCATTGCTGAAATTCTGTCCCATTGAGTTCAGTGCAAACATCAAGAAGATGTACACCAATGGTTTCATTTATAGCGTTGGTTTGTAGCGTTCGATGTGATGGTTACCATCAAATCCAGCGTACACTAAATGTAAGTAATTATTTGGATATACGATTGTAAAATATTGAAAATCAACGTTTTGTTTAACTGTATCAATAGATTACTTCAACATTTTACCCGGGTATGTAAACAGGATTAAGAGTGGAGCGTGAGTGCGTATGCAACTTGTGTTATTTGCAAATTGTTGTTTTTCAATAGTGTAGGTGAATTTTCAAAACCTTCAACGCAAAAACCTACCCGCCGGACAGGAACGGTGTGTTTATGATTTATTGCGTTTACCAGTTTTTGCGAGTTTAACCCTTATTTACAAAGCATATAAATGAAAAAAGGTCCCACTGCAGCGAGACCTCTATTCATTATTCTGCGCCTGCGCCGTAGCCATGCCTTCGCGAAGCTTCAGCAAAGCAAGGCTTCGGCGAAGGAGCATTATTTCTTATTCCAACTATTCCCAAGTAAACAGCGGTCGGTGTCCCATCAGCTCGTTTACTTCTTTTCGAACGGAGGCGATCACTGCATCATCATTAATGTTGGTGATTACACGATCTACTAACTCAACGATTTTCACCATTTCATCCGCTTTCATTCCTCTTGTAGTAATGGCGGGTGTTCCAACGCGGATACCGGATGTCACAAATGGCGATTCAGTATCGAATGGTACCATGTTCTTGTTAACGGTGATATCGGCCTCAACCAATCGGTTCTCCGCATCTTTTCCAGTAACACCTTTCGAACGCAGGTCAATCAACATAGAGTGATTATCCGTTCCGCCGGAAATAATGGAGTATCCTTTCGCCACGAACGCTTCAGCCATTGCCGCCGCATTTTCAACGACTTGCTTGGTGTAGGTCTTGTAGCCTTCTGATAGCGCTTCTCCAAATGCTACTGCTTTCGCTGCAATAACGTGCTCCAATGGTCCACCTTGTGTTCCGGGGAATACTGCCGCATCCAACAATGCCGCCATGGACTTTGGATTTCCATTGTTCCATTTTAGTCCGAACGGGTTGTCGAAATTCTTCCCCATCATGATCACACCCCCACGCGGTCCACGCAGCGTTTTGTGCGTAGTTGTGGTAACGATGTGACAATGCTGAAGAGGGTCGCTCAACAGTCCTGTGGCAATCAATCCAGCAGGGTGAGAAATATCGGCAAGAACCAAAGCTCCCACTTCGTCAGCCACTTTTCGAATTCGAACGTAGTCCCAATCACGACTGTAAGCCGAGGCTCCACAGATAATCAGTTTTGGCTTCTCTCTGCGGGCTATTTCTTCTAGTACATCGTAATCCACTTGACCAGTTTCTTGGTTTACACCGTAGAAAAATGGTTGATAGAGTTTTCCGGAAAAGTTCACGGGAGATCCGTGGGTTAAGTGTCCACCGTGTGAAAGATCAAACCCTAAAATTTTGTCTCCCGGTTGTAAACAGGCCAATAAAACTGCGGCATTTGCTTGCGCTCCTGAGTGGGGTTGAACGTTGGCCCATTCGGCACCGAAAAGTTGCTTCAAGCGGTCAATCGCAAGATTTTCAACTTCGTCAACTACTTCACAACCACCGTAGTAGCGTTTTCCGGGAAGTCCTTCTGCGTACTTGTTTGTTAGGACGCTTCCCATTGCTTGCATTACTTGATCGCTTACAAAGTTCTCTGAGGCAATTAATTCAATTCCATGAAGTTGGCGCTGTTTTTCGCGCTCGATGAGGTCAAAAATAACCGTATCCATTATTTGTAGTTCGTTTGATAAATGTTACGTAATCCTTCTGTGAGAGTAGTTTCAGGCTTGTATTTAGTGAGTTCAAAAAGTTTAGCAGAACTACCAACGCGGCGTTCTACTTCGTAGTCGTATCGTTTTTTCGGAGCATCAATAAAGGCAATCTCCGAATCAGAGTTCGTAATTTCTTTGATTTGCTCTGCAAGATCAAGGATGCACCATTCTGCTTCGTTGGCGATATTGACAATATGGCATCCTTTAACGTCCATCAAGCGAACGCATGCTTCAACGGTGTCGTCAATAAACGTGAAGTCGCGGGTCTGTTTCCCAGTTCCGAAAACGGTAATGCGCTCTCCAGCGATGGATTGCTCAAAAAAGCGTGGCACCACCATACGGTTATCCTGATTCCAACCGTAAACGTTGAAGAAACGCAAAGAGACCACATCCAGTCCTTTTTCTTCGTAATGAGAAGCAAGGTAAATCTCGTTATATCGCTTCGCCATGGCATAAGAGGTTCGTGGGTCAACCAATACTTCCTCTGTTAATGCGTTTTCAATAGCCGAATGACCGTAAATACCGCTAGTAGACGCATACATGATACGTTTGATGTTGTTGACTTCGGCTGCGTAAACAACATTTCGCGTTCCAATAACTTCAACGTCCATAGTTTCTACGGGATTATCGGCAACGATATCGACACCCAAAACAGCGGCAAAATGAAAAATTAAATCACATCCTTTTGAAGCTTCAGTTACGGTATCCAAATCGCGTACATCGCCTCGGATAAAATTGACCTTTTCGAAGGTATCTTTATCGAGCTTGTTCCCGCGAAGTAAGTTGTCCAAAACTACTACGTCGTGCTGGTCATTTACCAGTCGTTTGGCCAAGTTACTTCCTATAAATCCTGCTCCTCCTGTGATTAAAATTTTCATCGTAATAGATTTTAGCAAATATCGTTTTTAATAGTCGAATGGGAATGTTTTACCATCGTTTAATTACCGATAATTTATGGGTAATACTTCCTGTTTCGTTGTGAACAATTCCATCCTTCGTAAATAAGTCTCTCCGCACATGTCCGCTTGCGTGCAGAATATGACCTTGGTCGTCTAGAATTCCTACATGGGTGATTTTTCCATTATCGTTGTGAAAGAATGCTAGGTCTCCGGTTTCAATTTCTTCGATGCTAACTTCTGCTCCGTCTAAAACTTGTTGCGATGCATCTCTTGGAAGATTGATGTCGTAAAAACGGTACACAGCTTGTGTAAAACCGGAACAATCAATTCCGAAAGGAGTTTTTCCGCCCCACAGATACGGGGTGTTTAGATAGCTTTCTGCACAGGACCAAAGATCTTCAAAGGCAGTTTTTGACGGCTCTAGCCATTCGAAGGAATTCTTTCCTATATTGAATGTGTCCTGCTCAGCAGGAACAAAGGATCCTCGACAAATCCACTGTTTTCCCCACGGGGTTTGTAAAAGTCGCTCTCTGTCAGTTAGGAAGTCGAGTCCGTCTAACCAACGACGCATTTCCTTGTCTGTCAGTTTTTTAATGTGCTTCAAATCAATCCAGCCCTCGTAACCATCTGCAACAGAGCTGATTTTTGCCCATGGAGATGCTATTTCAAGAACATTGACAACTTCTCCGAAGAGCAGCTGCGTCACAATTTCACTTTGATCGCGATTCTCCGCACGAACAGGTGAAATACTGACGAAGCAATAGCCTTGATCCATTATTTTTTTGGAAAGTTTTTGTGGGTAACCAAATTAATGATCTGCTGCACATGGCGCTGATTGTGATATACAACAAATAGAAGGGCATCTCCTAATCGCAATCGTACTATTTTTGAAATAGAAATAGGAATTTTCACCCTACGAAGATTTACTGTTTGCGCCTCTGAAATGAGGTTCATCATTTCGGCTTGATGTTGAAGGAAGTCTTCCAACTCAGTTCCTTTTACAAGATCAGGTTGTAGGGTTGGGTTTTGCCCTTTTGGTGCTCGAAACTTTCGTTTTACATTTTTTGCCTTCCCTAGTTTCATGGACTTCCATGCAGAACGTCCCAAGGGCGAACTCATGAACTCTTCCTTTGTGGAGGTAAATCGTGTCGTTTTGATTTTCGAGGAGATTGTTGGGTGGTAGTAAGCGGCATATTCATTCAGATGAGCGAGTACTTCACCTACGCTCCAAATGCCTGGATTAGGTCGCCATTTCATTTGATCGTCAGACAGCTTCGAAGTGAACTTCTTGACGTTATCAATGTTCTCTTGCGTAATATTTGTCAGAATTCGAATTAAGTCTGCCGTCGTCATTTTACCCTCTTCTCGATTGGTACAAAAATAGTTAATTCCATTCGATTATTAGTGAGAAATATAGGGTGAAACGTCAGGGTGCAGAAGTCGGAACGAATAAGTCTGAGTAGTTGATCTAGAGTAGGGAGTTAGGAAGAGGCTAGAGAGACCTCACTTTTTTGGAAACGATGATTGATTATATGTTGGAAATTGATAATTCTAAAATTTTAGAATTGTATAAATAGGTAATTAGACAATTGTCTAACAACCTAGGTAAATAATGCAAATAAATATATTGTGAATTTCTCTCCGAATCAACCAAGCCACCTTTCGAAATAGCGCTTTGTTCCTCGAAATCTCTACTTCTAGAATTTGAAAATAATACAATTAGCTAATTCGAGAAATGTCTAACAACCTAGGTAAATAATGCAGATAAAAATAATTTAATGATCCAAGCCCTCTCACAATTTTCGCGTCCCAAAAACTACATTTTGTGTAATTCCTACACTAATTCACACATGTCCTTTAGAACTTTCGTTACTTTCGCAACAAACCGAATTATCCCTTTATATGAGCCAGCAAAAACCGTTTATTTTGGTGACAAACGACGATGGGATTTCTGCCAAAGGAATCCAAACATTGTATGAAGCAGTACGCGAATTTGGGGATATTGTAATTGTAGCTCCCGACTCACCGCAATCAGGAATGGGACATGCAATTACCATTCATCATCCGCTGCGCCTAAGTCCATCGTACCTTTATGGCGACACGACTGCATTAGCGTGTTCAGGAACCCCCGTGGATTGCGTGAAGCTGGCGATTTATGAAATTATGAAACGCAAGCCTGATTTATTGGTTTCAGGTATCAATCACGGATACAATACAGCAACCAATGTTCTGTATTCCGGTACAATGTCGGCTGCGGTAGAAGGGGCCATGGAAGGCATTCCATCCATTGGATTTTCCCTTGGGGCTTATGAAGCCGATGCGGATTTTTCCGGTACTACTGATGTTGTCAAGTCTGTGGTGCGCGAGGTTTTAGAAAACGGTATGAAAGAAGGCGTTTGTTTGAATGTCAATATTCCGCCAGTTTCTGAAGGACCCGTAAAAGGAATCAAGGTATGTCGCCAAGCACACGCATACTGGGCAGATAGATTTGAAAGCCGGGTGGATCAATTCGGAAAGCCTTATTATTGGCTATCAGGTGACTTTGAAGATCAAGAGCCTGCCAACGATACAGATTTGCATTGGATAAGCCTTGGATACGCAACAGTTGTCCCTACGCAGTTTGACCTCACCAGCTATTCGGCCATAAAAGAACTTGAAAACTGGGAATTATGAATTTGAGAAATTGGACAAAGGATCACTTCATTGGAATGGGGTTCGGTATTTTAACTCCCATCATTGTAATGCCACTCGTAATGTTTTTATGGGCGGCATGGCAAGAGTATACTTTTGATCGTATGTGGTACGATTTTCGTTTTTTCCCCGAACCAAGGATTAAGATCATAACGCTCTCCATAATCGGGAACCTATTTTGGTTTTATCGCTTCTTGAACAAAGAGAAGTGGCAGCGCGCAATGGGGGTGATTTTGGGGTCGTTGGCTTTTGCTCCGTACATTCTATACATCAAATTTTTCGCGTAAATGAAGCTTTACGTTATTGCCGGGGAAGCATCTGGAGATTTGCACGGAAGCAATCTCATGCAAGCTATTCTTGATCAACAACCGGATACCGAGTTTCGTTTTTGGGGAGGCGATAAGATGATCGCTGTTCAGGATAATTGTGTCAAACACATTCGCGACCTAGCATTCATGGGGTTTGTGGAGGTCCTCATGAACATTCGAACGATCACAAAGAATCTGCGCTTTTGTAAAGAGGATATTTTAGCCTTTCAACCCGACGCAATCGTTATGATTGACTATCCGGGCTTCAACCTCCGCATTGCCGAATGGGCGAAAGAACAGGGAATCAAAGTGATGTACTACATCTCTCCACAAGTATGGGCTTGGAAGCAAAATCGAGTACATAAAATCAAGAAGGTGGTCGATAAAATGTACGTTATTCTTCCTTTCGAAAAAGCCTTCTACGAAAAATTCGACTACGAAGTGGAGTACGTTGGTCACCCGCTATTGGATGAAATCTCCAAGTATGATTTCGAATCAGGAAAAGAAGCATTTCGTGAAAGGAACGGATTGAATAATAAACCAATTATTGCCATTGTGCCGGGAAGTCGCAAACAGGAGGTGAAAACCAAATTACCTATCATGGTCGCTGCAACCAAAGGTATGGGCGAATATCAACTAGTTGTTGCAGGTGCGCCGTCGCTAACCAAAGAGTTTTATCAATCTGTTCAAAACGACGTGCAGGTGGTTCACGGCGAAACCTATGAGTTGTTGTACAATGCATCGGCTGCTTTGGTGACGTCAGGAACGGCAACGCTTGAAACAGCGCTTTTTAAAGTGCCCGAGGTGGTTTGTTATAAAGGAAGTCAGATTTCCTATCACATTGCAAGAAGACTCGTAAAGGTCGATTACATTTCCTTGGTGAATTTGATCATGGAGAGAGAGGTGGTGAAAGAACTCATCCAAAAAGAATGCAACCCCAGCCAAATACGCGCCGAATTGGATCGTTTACTGAATGATGAATCGTACAAATCAAGACTACTCTTAGACTACGACCAGTTGGAGGAAAAACTAGGTGGTGGCGGGGCAAGCGCAAAAGTTGCACAATCCTTGTTGAAAACTATTAACGCCTAGCCGAAAGTCGGAAAGTGCACGTTGTAATTTTGAGCCCATGCTTCGCATTCTAATGCTATCGATTTTATTGTTGGGAGTCGCTCCTGCACAAGCGCAAGAAATTCGTGTAGGCATTTTTCACGAGTTGAATATGCGTGGAATTTCACTTAGCGCGAATGAGGGAAGCTACGAAGTATTTGGTGATACCACTTCCCTTGGAATGTTGGAAACCGTCAATATTCAATGGAAAAGCAATGGTGTTGGAGTGACAACAAATGGAGTGGTGAGTGTTTTTGACACGCTTTTGCTTATCAAGCAGAACGAAACGGCTTCAGTAAAACTCAAAGGAATATCGCCCACAACAAAACAACATTTTTACGAGGATAATTTTGAAGTTACTCACGGTCCTAAAGGTTTACGAATTGTGAATCGAGTTTCCATGAACAATTATCTCAGTGGAGTAATTGAGTCGGAAGGTGGGGGCGGACGCCATCTAGAATATTATAAGGTGCAAGCATTGATGAGTCGTACCTACGCCATTAAAAACTCGCATCGACATAGCAAAGATGGATACAACGTTTGCGATGGAACCCATTGTCAAGCGTACCACAACAAACTGCGCTATACACCAAAAATCCGCACGGCTGTGGAAGAGTCGGAGGGAATGGTCCTAGTAGATCAAAACAACAAATTGGTTACTTCGTACTTTTCGGCAAATTGCGGTGGACAGACATGCGATGCTTCGTACGTTTGGAACACTTCTGTTTCTTATTTGGAGCCTTTCATTGATACTTTTTGCATCCATACGCGTCAGGCGACCTGGACGAAATCCATTGATCGCTATGCCTGGAGAAATTACCTCAGAGATCAATTCGGAGTTACTGAAGCCAAACATGGAGATCTCATCTACAACTTTCAGTGCAATGACAGAACCGCCTTTTATATTCATCCTTCTCTCGGGGTACCAATGCGCGACCTTCGAACAAAATTCCGATTGAAGTCAGCCTATTTCAGCACACGACTAGAAAACGGGAAAGTGATTTTAGAAGGTCACGGCTTTGGTCACGGCGTTGGCTTGTGTCAAGAAGGTGCCATGGAGATGGCTAATCAAGGGTACGATTACACGCAAATTGCTCGCTTTTACTTCCACAATGTTAAGGTGCTCGATTGGCGACGGAATCAGTTTTTTCAGCAAACGGGCTTCGGTTCGGAGTGAATTTACCGTGAGGGGCGTAAAGAGCGCAAGGAACTTGGTATATTAATCTTCTCCTTGTTTTCTGATATCGTTTAATTCATCTTTAATCTCTGAAAGCTAAAAATGATTTTCTACTCCATTTCCCTTCGTACAAGTACCATAGAAAAAGTGTTCGATATCGAAGAAATCGACTTGCGTACACCACACAATTCCTTAAAGAGTATTCAAAAGTCCTAGCGTCCTTCGCGCCCTTCGCGGTTCAAAATGTACTTTGGGCTTCCGTCGAATGAAGGGAAAATTTACTTAATCCCGTTCAACAAAGACAACTGCCGCGCTTTGCCCGCATTAAAAACCGGGTAGCACAAAAAATGTTTCTCCACGGGGTCCGCAAGTGCCGAGATGTTCAGATTGTCGGAAGCTTGAGACACCTCCATCGTTTTGCCCGACTTCATAAGTAGGTTGATGTGTTGAGACGCATCGTTATAAGCACTGTTCGTCAAAACATCGTTGTAAACAAAGTAACGAGTATCCTCAAAGGGAATCTCTAGTTTCTGCATGACTTTCTCGCGCATCGCCTGCTTGTCATTTTCCGAAAATTCTTTCTTAGAAACTTTGATTTTAAAGAGTTTGCGTTCAATTAAACGGCGAGATAAAGTACTAAGGACTTGATCGTCATGAAATTGCCAAACTTTCATGGCACCAAGAATATCGTAATCATCTAACTGCGCGAACAGATCCAGCACTTCCGGTTTGTTTCTAAAGTCGTCCGAAGTAACGTCATTGCGCAGAAAGTATGCTAGTGCCGGGCTGCAAAACACTTCCGTGCCTGACTGGGTTAACTCTTTTGCTCGGCGAAGCACGTGAATCAACATGAACTCGGCCGCAACTACCGTTTTGTGGAGGTAGACCTGCCAATACATCAATCTTCTTGCAACCAAGAATTTTTCAATCGAATAAATACCCTTTTCTTCCAGCACCAAGTTGCCATCCACGACATTCAACATCTCAATGATTCGATCACTTCCAATTTTTCCTTCGCTGACTCCCGTGTAGAAACTATCACGGTTGAGGTAGTCCATTCGGTCCATATCCAACTGGCTGGAAACCAATTGGTACAAGAATTTTTTCGGGTAGCGGTTTCGAAATATTTCCAAGGCCAAGTCCAACTCCCCATCATACTCTTCGCTTAATCGTTCCATGAAGAAGATGGAAATGTCTTCATGATGCACGCCCGAGACAATATCGTGTTCCAAGGCATGAGAAAAGGGTCCATGTCCAATATCATGGAGGAGAATAGCTAACAATGCCGCTTGCTCTTCAGCAGGAGAGATGTCGTGTCCCTTCCGGCGAATGGTGGAAATCGCTTTGGACATCAAATGCATCGCTCCAAGAACATGATGGAATCGTGTGTGCAACGCTCCAGGATAGACAAGATGCGTCATTCCTAGTTGTTTGATACGTCTCAAACGCTGTACGTACGGATGCTCAATAATGTCGAAAATAAACTCCTGTGAGATTGAAATAAATCCATAAACCGGATCGTTAAATATTTTCTTTTTGTTATTGGTACCGTGTTTTGGTTGCAATTGCATACTTTTAATTCCGAATGTAAAACTAACAAATATCAGGCTTATGCAGGTAAAAATCCTTTGGGCAGACGATGAAATAGACTTATTGAAACCACACATTCTGTTCCTCGAATCAAAGGGTTACAAAGTTGAAGCGGTGAACAATGGTTCAAGTGCTGTAGACAAGAACGATGAAGAAGATTTCGATATCATTTTTCTTGATGAAAACATGCCTGGTATTTCTGGTTTGGAAGCCTTGTCTCGTATCAAAAAAGCGAAACCTTATGTGCCCGTGGTGATGATTACGAAAAGTGAGGAAGAACACATAATGGAGGAGGCCATCGGTAGTAACATTGCCGATTATCTCATCAAGCCGGTGAATCCGAATCAAATTTTGTTGGCGCTGAAGAAAAACCTTGATAGGAGTAAATTGGTTTCACAAACCACGAATTCGAATTACCAACGGGAGTTCCGTGAATTAGGCATGTTATTGAACAGTCGGTTGGATAAAGACGAATGGCGCGACGTGTACGATCAGCTCGTATATTGGGAGCTAAAGTTGGAAGGAATCGAAGACAGCGGAATGCAAGAGATTCTGAACATGCAGAAGAAAGAAGCGAATGCACAATTCTCTCGTTTTATTGAAGACAATTATCTCGATTGGCTCAATGGAGTGGAGGAGTCACCGCAGTTAATTCACACGCTTTTCAAGAAAGAGATCAATCCAATGATGGACGGGGAAGACATCTTCGTTTTGGTTATTGATAACCTTCGTTACGACCAATGGAAAATGCTCAGTCCCATCTTCTCTAAGTACTTTTCAAAACAAAAAGAAGAGATCATCTATTCCATTCTTCCTACGGCAACGCAGTATGCTAGAAATGCTTTTTTCGCAGGACTGATGCCGCTGGAAATTCAGAAGAAATATCCGCAGTATTGGCGTTCAGAAGAAGATGAAGGCGGTAAAAACAATTACGAAGCTGAACTCTTGGAAACGAACCTGAAACGTTTGGGGCGAGATGTGAAGTGGAGCTACAACAAAATCACCAATCTTGATGCAGGTAAGAAGTTGGCCGATAATTTCAACCAGCTTCTTGGGAATCAGCTAAACGTGATCGTTTGGAACTTTGTGGATATGCTGTCGCATGCACGAACGGAAATGGAAGTAATCCGCGAATTGGCCGACGATGAATCCGCTTATCGATCATTAACGGTTTCTTGGTTCGATCATTCCCCTCTGCACGACATCATCAAAAAAATCTCCGATGCAGGCAAGAAATTGGTAATCACTACCGACCATGGAACCGTTCGCGTAAGCAACCCAGTTAAGATCATGGGGGAGCGAAGTACTAACACCAATCTTCGCTATAAAACAGGACGAAATCTTTCCTACAAAGACAAAGATGTTTTCAAAGTGAGCGATCCACATGAAGCATATTTGCCAAAGTCAGGAATTTCTTCTGAGTACGTTTTCACAAGAGACAACGATTACTTTGTTTATCCGAACAATTACAATCATTTCGTGAAGCATTTTGGTGATACGTTCCAGCACGGTGGCATCTCTCTTGAAGAGGTATTGATCCCGTTTGTTGTATTGGAGCCGAAGTAGGACTGTAAAATTGTTATTTTTCGATCTCGTTAGTTGTTCGTCACTGTTAAACCTTAGAATCATAAGATGAAGAAGTTATCAAAGACCACATCAATAGCCCAAAAAACAGTTTTCGCTGCTTTTAAAATCTTACAGAAGGCTGGAGGAGAAATGCGTGGTAAGGAGGTAATTCAAGAAATAAGAGATTCAATTGAATTCAATTCTTACGAAAGTCATAGGTACGAAAAGACCGGTTATGTGAGATGGGAAAGTATATTACATTTTTACACCATTGACTGTATGAAAGCTGGTTTTCTGAGAAAACAAAAAGGTATTTGGTACCTAACTGATGAAGGTGAGGAAGCAATAAAGCTGGGGCCTGAAAAACTCTTAATCACTGTGACAAATAAATATAAAGAGTGGGATGCTCAAAATAAAAGAAACAAGGAAGAAGAGGAAAATGACGATGACCTTGGAATAGAAACAGCGGAGGACAAAACACAAAAACAAACTGCCTTAATTGATCAGTATGAGGCAAGTGCATTAGATGGATTGAGAGATTTCTTAATTGAGAAGAATCCTTATGAATTTCAAGATATTGTTGCTATTCTTTTGAAAGCTATGGGATATCACATTTCACATATTTCACCTAAAGGTAGAGATGGTGGTATCGATATTATTGCCTACACAGATCCATTAGGGGTTAAGCCGCCTAGGATAATTGTACAAGTTAAGCATAGACCAGAATCCAATATTTCTTCTGATGACATTCAAAGATTGGCAGGAACTATGAAAAGGAGTACAGATGTTGGAATTTTTGCTACTTCTGGAGGTTTTAGTTCTTATGCGGTTAATGAAGCAAGATCTACTGACAAACATATTGAACTAATAGATTTTGACAAGTTTATCGACCTATGGCAAGAATATTATCCAAAAATGACAGATGAAGAGAAAAACAAGCTTCCGCTACACCCTATATATTTTCTAGGAAGCAATGAGTGAAGGTTAAATTTTTACCAAACTACTGAACGAATAAATTTACATATTGGTCGAATTGACTCCAATACAATTTAGTTCTTCTTCTTTTTTTGGAGCCGAAGTATTAGTAATACAGACACGGTTTTATTGACAATCCAACGAGTTCTTCGTATTTTTTGATCGAATCAATTAAAACAAAGACTACTCGTATGAAAAAGATCACCTTAACTTTTGTCTTGCTTTTCTCACTGTTTGCCATGGCGTGCAACGATACTTCGGGTTCTAAAGACGAAAACGGAGAAAAGAAAACAGAAGAGACATCCAACAAAATCAGTGTATCAGACAACCCGTGCGATTTAATCAACGCGGATGATATGCGAACACTTCTAAACGTCGGAGCGGAATTTGAAATCTCCATAGAAGCAAAAGACTACACATTTCCTGCATGTAGTTTTCGTTGGGAAGATGGAAAAGTGATCAAATCGATGGAAGTTGGGGGCAGATCGATGTCTGTTGATATGCCGAGCGAAGTTATGGTAGTACTTGTCAAGGAGGCAAACGAAGCAAAATTCGAACGATCGACTTCTGTTTACAAAGACGGTGTTTCCGTTGACGGGCTTGCTGACGAAGCTATGTGGGGCGAAGCCATGAGCCAACTGTCTTTTCGGAAAGGTAGCATCATGATGCACGTCAATGTAAAGGTGGATAATGATAGTGCCGTGAATAAGGACAACGCAATGAAAATTGCCGAGTTTCTGATCGAAAAACTGTAGAACCTTTTAGAACTGAAGCATCTGAGTGCTGTGGTAACCCTTTTCATTTCGGATGGAAACAAAGTAGGCTCCGGAAGCAAAGGGTTTAGCGTCAAACGTAATTTTCTTTTGGAAGGATTGTTCCAAAACCTGCTGTCCCGAAGCCGAGATGATCATCAATTGTAATTGCTCATCCGAAGAAGTGACTACGCGGTAATTGCTATCGTTGAGAGGCATGATGGTGACTTCAAAATCAGTCAATTCAGGAATGGAAAGCGTGCTTTCATCACGTAGAACAAGAGCATTGGGTCGAATCAACCCTCCCGAACCAGGCGTTACCAAGTCTTCTATTAAGTTTCCGTTTGCAGCGAAGCGTTTCACCGATCCATTGATTCCGTTTCCAATAAGTGTGCTTTCATCCGCCATAAAAGCGACACCTTCGCTTTGTCCCAAACCGGTCAAGTAATCTCCTTGAAAATTACCGTTAGCATCAAATCGTTTCACAGAGGTGCCGTTGTAATCAGCTACAAGCAAATCACCATTTTCATCGAACCAAATATTCGTAGGACCTAAGAGGTTCGTTGTATCAATGAAAAGACCTTGATCCGTGCCGTTAACATCAAACTTTCGTACCGATTTTCCGTTATACGAGGAAACATACAAATTTGTATCAGCGTCCCAATCCAAACCAATCGATTGGTTAACTCCGATACTCGTAAAATCATCCACAAAAGTACCGCTGAGCTCATAACGCTTCACCATTCCGTTACCGTTCCATTGCAAAATGTACAGCAGAGAATCCGGCCCAATTTTCATCCGTGTGGGACCATTCAATCCAGTGATGAAATCATCTAAATAGGCTCCAGTAGATGCATTATACCTTGTGATTTTTCCCGAGTTCAAATTTGAGATTAGTACCGTGCCTTCAGACTCTAGAAACAAGATGTCTTGGGGCCAGGCTAAGTTTTCAAAAATGAATACTTCAGGGTTTTGTCCGTCCATGTCGTAACGTAAAACTTGCCACGGTGGGTTGCTCCAATTGCCCGCGTCGCTTACATACAGAGAGGAGTCTTGGGAATACCCGTAGAATAGAATGGAAGCAAACAGTGCAGAAAGTGTGTAGAGTTTAAGCATGATTTAAATATACGAAAGGTATTAGGGTCAGAAGAAACGAATACTTGAACGTATCTATTTAAGATACAAACGGTTATGCTGATTGATCCTTTGGGATAGTCAGGTTGTTTTGCATCTCCGGAAACTACAATTGAGCGTGAAAAATTGAATTTTAAAATGGAGATTCTTATTTTCAAGAAAAATCACATTATGAAAAAGACTACTACTTTACTATTCGCAATTGCACTATTTGGAGGCACACTAGTTTCTTGTGGTAACAGCTATGACAAAACTCCCGAAGATTGGTCAAAAGAAATTTGTGAAACAGCCGCAGAACACGGTGCAGATTCACAGGAAGTAAAGGATAAATTCGCCGAGTTAAAAAAGTACTATGCCGATGAAGATTATCGCATGCACGACGAAGCTACAACCTTGGTTGGACAGAGCTGTCCTGAAGTAGTGTTGGCACAATAAGCCATCATTAGTAGCTATATTTTTGACCAAGTATTATCTAATTCTGATCGTCCTGTTGCCTCTTGTCGTCCAAGGGCAGCAGGATTCTGTCATCACCAGTTTTTGCTCCACTTGGATATATTACGGTGACGAGATTCCGGATTCAATGCGCTCCTATGTTAACAAGGGCGATACGCTGTACTACACAATCTTTAGTAGTAAGAATGATAGCATAAGGATAGAGGAAGGCTGGTATGCTGATAATAGAAAGGTTGGTCCTTGGATTAAATATCATGAAGACGGCGTTACGCCTAAATTAATCGGCGAGTATCGCAACAATCGTCCTAGCGGCAAGTACAAGAAAATTTATGCAAATGGACGAGTAAAGGAGCAAGGGACCTATTACAAAGGGAAATATTATGGTGAACTGAAAAGGTATTATGAATCGGGCTGTTTGAGATATTGTGGGCGGTATAACTATAATGGTATTGAAGAAGATACAGCCTACTATTATTTTGACTGCGATTCTGTCAATTGTTGTGAAAAAGGGCAATTGCAGTTCATTTACTTCGCTGTTGATGGAAAACCGACGGGAATAGTTTACAGGTACTACCGCAGCGGTCGAATGCATCAGAAGTTCAAATACAACGCAGATGGAATGATGGAAGAAGAGCTATTTTTTGAGGACGATTCTCAGGAATAATTACTAATCAAGCTCCATCCCAAAGGTCAACCCGAAATGATGACGGAAGGAAATGATTTTATCGTAATACATACTTTCGCCTTCGTTGAGCAGACCAAGAGAGAACTGATAAAAGGGACTCAGCGTAAAATCATTGACGGGAATCTTGAAAGATACACGAGAGTTCGAGTGCATTACGAATTGCGGAACCTCGACAGGTTGTTCTTCAAAGCTGCCGTCTTCTACAAGTACAGTTTGACCGTCTGTAATGATTGAGTTTCTCAGTCTATTGTAAGTGTAATTATCAAACACGTTCAAACCTCCAAAAAGCGAACTTCGTAGTTCAATTCTATCCCAAAATGTTAAAATAATTGGAGTGATTTCAATCCCAACAGTGTGAATGTTACCATTGTATTTGTGAAAATCCTCATTTTCGATAGACCCCGTGGTTGTTAATGCAAAGGATCGCATTAATTCATTCCACTGACCTTTGTAGTGCGTGTAAGAGATCCCTGCCCCGGCTTTTACAGAAACCGTCTTACCATTACCACCTCGAACCCATGGACGAATGCAGGTAACGCCAGCCATGGGACTGAAGCTCGCAGCTTCAAAAACTTCAGGGTTCGGTTGTAAAGAGTTGCCGTAGTTTCCAAGCCCTCCGCCCAAAGAAACTTCAATGTTTTGCGAGAATGCATTGGTTAAAACGAAGAGAGTAGCAAAGAATAGTATGTTTCGCATTTCTCAAAAATACCTAATAGTGCCATTTGCCGTGTAACTTTTCTCACTATTTTCAGTAGAATATCGAGATGAGTAAGGAGAAATCATATCACATTCAAACTCTCAATGATTTGCCCGGGATAGCGCGGCAATTTTTGGAAGATTTTGGACATCGGAAAGTATTTGCCTTTGATGCCCCAATGGGATCAGGAAAAACAACCTTTATCCTCAGTTTGTTGAATGCAATGGGGATAGAAGATGCAGAAGGTTCGCCCACCTATTCGCTTGTGAATGTATACGAAAGTCCGATGTACGGGAAGGTGTACCATTTTGATGTCTACCGACTAAACTCCGAAGAAGAAGCGTACGATATTGGGGTAGAAGAAATGCTCTATTCCGATGGAATTTGCTTTATTGAATGGCCCGAGAAAATTGAATCCTTGCTTCCAGATAATACTATTTGGTCGTATATTCGTAGAAACGACGATGACACTCGAACTTTAACCGTGAGCGCATGATTACAGATCCGGAATTACTGAAACAATTGATGCAGCAAGGAAGTTTGTTGCCCAAGGAAGAAACCTTGGAAGTCGCGCGTAAAAAAGGAAGTCTTTTCATCGGAATTCCGCGTGAGACGTCTTTTCAAGAAAAGCGTGTGGCATTAGTGCCGGATACGGTGTCTCTGTTGGTAGCCAACGGACATCGAGTAAAAGTAGAGTCCAAAAGTGGTGATGGCGCCAACTTTACCGATAACGATTACAGCGAAGCCGGAGCAGAAATTGTTTACGATACCAAGGAAATTTTTCATTGCGATTTGATTTTCAAGGTCGCGCCACCCTCCGCGGATGAAGTGGAAATGATGCGTGGTGATCAAACTTTAATCTCTGCGTTGCAAATATCCATTCAGCCCAAGAAAATCCTTCAAGAGCTGATGCAAAAGAAGGTAACAGCCATCGCTTGGGACTACATTCGTGATGAAAGCGGCGTTTTTCCTGTGGTACGCACCATGGGTGAAATTGCAGGGACTTCAGCAGTATTGGTTGCGGCAAACTTGCTCAACACGTTTAACGGAGGTAAGGGAATGATGCTGGGAGGAATTCCTGGAGTTCAGCCGGCAGAAGTGGTAATTATTGGAGCCGGATCGGCAGGCGAGAGTGCTGCAAGAGCCGCTATTGGCTTGGGCTGTTCGGTAAAAGTGTTCGATAATTCTATTTCTCGTTTGCGCCGACTTCAAAACGACTTAGGCTCGCGTGTTTTTACCTCCGTGATTCAACCAAAAGTACTTGCAAAGTCCTTAATGCGAGCCGATGTAGCCATTGGAGCCTTGCGCGCTCCTCTCGGAAGAACGCCTTGTGTGGTTACTGAACAAATGGTCAGTGATATGAAAGCTGGTTCTGTGATCGTGGATATCAGTATTGATCAAGGAGGTTGCTTTGAAACATCAAACATTACCAACCATAACAAACCCACGTTTGTTGTTCATGATGTGATTCATTACTGTGTGCCAAACATTCCATCGAGTGTTTCGCGTACCGCTTCTTTCGCCTTGTCGAACATTTTCTCTCCTTTACTTATGGATATGGGGTCATGCGGAGGACCGAAAGATATGATCGTAAAAAATCCTGGTTTTCGAGGTGGTGTCTACATCTATAAAGGCGTCTTAACCAGCGAAGTTCTCGGAAAAGTTTTTGATCTGAACTACAAAGACATTGAACTTCTTTTAATGGGAATGAAATAATTCATGAAACATTCAATCTACTTCGGACTCCTGCTGGGGTCCATTCTACTATTCGCTTCCTGTAATGAAGAGAAGGAAGAATCCAACAGTCAAAGCGATACATCAAAAGATGCCAGTGAAGATTCCGACGTAGAAGAAATGGCACACGAGAAAAACGAACCTTTCTTGTTCCCGTTTGGTTTAGAGTTAGAGCATTTTGAACCCAAGGGCTATCGAACAAGTTGTGGAGGCGATTGCTGTTCCATGGTAAAAGTGTTAGAAAAAGGAGCTTATGCTGTTTTTCTTGATACAACCGACTGTTGGGAGTACGGTTATGATGAAAAGTACCTTCTTTTTCGTGGAGATGAGTTAATTGCCTGTCATCAGAAAGGGTTCGATATGGGAGAGTTTGGCGACGGCTTCAACTATCGCGAGCGAATGGAACGAACCATCGACTTTGAGAACGAGAAGGTGTTTATTCGGCGAGACACAGTGAAGAATACTGTTAAAAAATGGATCACAAAAGATTTTTCAGAGGAAAATTATTCCTCCGCAATGAAAGGGGAGGTGCAAAAATATTTAGACGACCCTCGTGTTCGCCGTAGCTTCGAATCCAAAGATGATTTTAGTATTAACCATTCCAAAGTAGAGATGAAATCTACACCGGTGAACTTCTTCAATCATTTTCAACCCGATTACGATATTGAAATCCTCAACGCTTATTCGTTACAAGAGGTTTCGAATAGAAAAAATATTGGCATTCCGAAAAACGCGCTGTTTGCTTATTCCACTTGGTATGCAGGTGGTGGCGATTTAATCTACGGTGCGCTTAACGATGGAGTACTTCAAATTTGGTACAGCTATGAAGATGAAGGTTTGTCCGAAGTTCCGCCTTACGAATTGTTCTTAGAGATAGATCCTGACGTGACAAAATACCGACCGAATCATTACATCGTTTTCGACCCTGACAAAGGCGGTAAGAACCAGCTGATGTTGGGTATGAATGAAAAAGACGTCGCATTATACGCGAAGTACAAAGGGCAAGCCAGGCACATTGAATTGCGTAAAATTTCTAGTAAAGTCGATGGAAAAAAGTGATTACAAAATACGAGGAACTAATTCATGGCATCCCGAATGGAACGTACACGCACACGCATGATGGAATTTGGGACTACGTTACGTACATCAGTAAAAGGGGCAAGAAAACTAAGTTCACGATCAACCATGAACTAACGGCGCTCAATGATAGCTACCGCGATCGACCGTTGTTCTAAAACTTCCGAAAAATACCTATCGATGGTGCTTGCGCGGAGAATCCTCTTGCCAAGTTGAATTCTAAATGATCAGTATCTCCGAAGTACCTTGTTCCCACACTCATGCTAAATGCAACTTGAACGAAGGTTAAGGAGTTCAAATAGTACTCTGCCGATATCTGCGGTGATAGGGCAAACTTGTATCGTTCTCTATTGAATGGTTCATTGGGCGGTCCAAGCGCTGGGAAGAGCGCAATTTGAGAAATATTCTCGTCGATGTAATATACGCCCGCATTTACTCCCCAAGCAAAACGCCAATTGGTAGAGTCGCGTCTCCATCGAGCATGATAGCCTGCCTCTGCCGCTATATAGCGTTTTAAAACCTTTACTTTTGGCATTGTTGAACGATTGATATTTGATGCAATACGTACATTGATCATGTGGTCGAACTTGGGCGTGCTGAGAAATTTGTACCGAAATTCAGCGGAGATGAAATACGGCAATTTTTCGTTTTCCCTATCCGGAACGTATCGGTTCAGCGCAGCTCCCGCTTCGAATTTCGTAGAGTCAACTTCTTGCGCATGTCCGGCAAGACTTACGACAACGAACATCAACAGCGCTATATATTTTTGCATCATAAGTTTCGATCGCTACAAACATAGTAAATCTTGATACCTTTGGGTATGCAATTGACTCCTTTGAATCTACCAAAAGCCCCTCTGAAGTTGAAGCGGAAGGATGGCGTCGTGTATGTCGAGTGTTTGATTCGAAGGAAAGAGTTGATTTTGACCCCGGAAGAATGGGTACGTCAACACGTGTTGCATTTCTTGATAGAGAAAGGCGTTCCAAAAGGATTGATTGCCTCGGAAGTAAGTTTAAAATACAACGAACGTTCAAAGCGAGCGGATGTGGTCATTTTTGGAAGAGATCAACAACCAAGGTTCATTGTGGAGTGCAAAGCTAAGGACGTGCTACTCACAGAAGCCGTATTTCGACAAATTGCTGCGTACAATCATACACTTCAAGTAGAGTACCTTATGATGACCAATGGGATTCAACATATTTATGCGCACATCGATAAGGTTTCGGGTCAGTTAAAATATTTACAGAATTTCCCTGAAGAATTGCATCTCTGAATGACGTAATTGCTTAGATTCGCAGGAGTTCACAAACTTTTAAAATAGCCATAACATAACGGACACGTAGGGTTCGTTTCTTTGGCCGAATGGGGATGGGAGATCATTTGATACAGAACAGAGAGTTAAGCTGGTTAGCATTTAACGAACGCGTTTTACAAGAGGCGATGGATGAAAAGAATCCTTTGATAGAGCGCGTGCGCTTTATGGGGATTTTCTCCAATAATCGTGACGAATTCTTCCGAGTGCGTGTAGCGTCTGTACGAAGAATGCTTGAGCTAGGGAAAA
Source organism: bacterium (assembly GCA_024742305.1). Lineage (GTDB taxonomy): Bacteria > Bacteroidota > Bacteroidia > Flavobacteriales_D > Crocinitomicaceae > UBA4466. The sequence goes on from JANSYQ010000022.1 coordinate 41,955, forward strand.
AGGCGCGAAGTAAACTGTACAACGACCCCGAAGAACTCCTGGAAAAGATATCAGACAAGGTTGTACAGCAAGAAAATCGATTCTTAAAAACCTACAAAACACTTTCTCGCGAATTGGGGAAGGAAGGTGTACACTTGGTAGATAACAAATCACTCACGCCGAAACAAATGGAATTTGTAATGGGGTACTTCAAAGAGAAAGTACGACCCGCTCTCGTTCCATTGATGCTTACGAAGCGCGCAGCTCCGGAATTAACGGATAAGTCTTCCTACTTGGCAGTGCGCATGGAGATGGAAAGCGGAGAGATCAAATATGCGCTCATTGAAGTGCCTTCGCAGATTTTACCGCGTTTTCTCGTACTTCCTGAAGTAGATGGTCAGCGATATGTTATGTTCCTAGATGATGTCATCCGATTGGGACTCTCACAGATATTTAAGATTTTCCCCTACCAACATATTCGTGCCTATGCCATGCGAATGACACGTGATGCAGAGCTGGATATTGACGAAGATATTGATGAGTCGGTATTGGAGAAACTTTCCAAAAGCGTTAATAACCGTAAGAAAGCGCAGCCTGTTCGTTTTGTGCATGACAAAAACATGCCAGTGGATCTGTTGAACTTCCTGATCAAGAAGTTGAGATTAAAAGGAAACATTATTCCAAGTGGTCGATACCACAACTTACGTGATTTTATGGGCTTCCCCGATTTTGGATTGAAAGAACATTGCTACCCAGAGTGGATCCCCTCGCGTCATCCGGAATTGACAAATAAGCAAAGTTTATTGGGCGTTCTGACCAAGAAGGATATCATGCTCAATTATCCGTTTCAATCCTTCAGTCATACGATTGATATTTTGAGGGAAGCAGCCATTGATCCTACGGTTCAGGAGATTAAAATCAATATGTACCGCGTCGCTTCCAACTCCAATATTGTGAACGCTTTGATTAATGCTTCTAAGAACGGAAAGCGTGTTACGGCTGTGGTGGAGTTGCATGCTCGTTTCGACGAGGAGCACAACATTCTTATCTCTAAGAAGCTCCAAGAGAATGGCGTACGTGTGATTTTCGGTGTGGAAGGACTCAAGGTACACTGCAAGTTGATTGTCATCACGAGAAAAAAGAAAGATACGCTGCAATATTTTGCGCACGTAGGAACTGGAAACTTCCACGAAAAAACGGCTCGTTTGTACACGGATGTATCGCTTTGGACTTCCGATGAACGCATTTCCAAAGAAGTCTACAAAGTGTTCGATTTCTTCCAAGCCAACTACAAGCGCGGTATTTATCGCCATCTCATTGTTTCTCCGTTCAACGTGCGTCGCAGACTCTCTGACTTGATAGAAGGAGAAATGAAGAATGCACGAGCTGGAAAAGAGGCATACATCATTATCAAACTAAACAACTTGGTGGATGAAGATATGATCGAAAAGCTGTACAAGGCGAGTCAGGCGGGGGTGAAAATTCAAATGATTATCCGCGGAATTTGCTGTCTTGTGCCAGGTGTGAAAGGCGTTAGCGAAAACATTGAAGTAGTAAGTATTTTGGATCGTTACTTGGAGCACACGCGGGTGTTAGTTTTTGGTAACAACGGGAACGAGACAATGTACATCAGTTCCGCCGATTGGATGGGACGTAATTTGGATCGACGCGTAGAGGTAGCTGCGCCCATTTATGACCCTGAAATCAAAGCGGATATTCGAAAAACACTGGATTTCCAATTGAAAGACAACCAGAAAGCGCGGATTATTGACGATAATCAGAACACAAACATTTATAAGAAAGGCGGCGAAGAGAAAGTACGCTCCCAAAAAGCAACGCATCAGTTTTACGCAAAAAAGATGAAGCCCTGAATCTAACGCGTCTGTTAGTCTAGCTTCTTCCTGTCTTTCATCTTTTCACCTTTTGTCTTTAAATCTTCCCTCGCACCCATCAATTGTTAATCTCTTGTTGATAGATTCTTTGCCAATCACCTAATCTCAGCACGAAGAACCATTAATATTGTGGTATGCAAAGATATGCTGCCATTGACATCGGATCGAACGCCATCCGTATGCTTTTCGTAGAAGTTTATGAACGTCCTGAAGGAGTTTCCTTTAAAAAATTGACATTGGTTCGATTGCCGGTTCGTCTTGGAGAAGATGCCTTTATTCAAGGGAGAATCAGCGAGAAAAAGCGTCGTCAAGTGGTTCAAATGGCGCATTCCTTCAACTATCTTTCGTCCATTTTTGAAGTTCGTGATTATCGTGCTACGGCTACTTCGGCCATGCGTGATTCTGAAAACGGCAAAGAAATCATTGAGGAAATTCTCGATAAAACCGGAGTCAACATCGAAATTATTGCCGGTGAAGAAGAAGCTGAAATTCTCTACGAAGGAATTTTGAGTACCGGAAAAATTCGCAATGATGAAAGCTACATGCTCATCGACGTGGGTGGAGGTAGTACAGAAATCAACTTCTTTGTAAAAGGAGAGCGTGTTGCCTGGAATTCCTTCAACCTAGGAACGGTACGCTTGAAAGAAGGAATACAAAAGGAAGGAAGTTGGGAGAAATTCGATGCATGGATTCAAGAGAAAGTGAAGGAATATGAACCTCATTACGCCGTTGGAACCGGAGGAAACATCAACAAAATCTACAAGCTTTGCGGTCGCTCCGATTGGCAGACCTTGACAGACGATGAAATAGAGGATAAGCTGGAGTACTTGGCTGGATTCACCGCAGAAGAAATGGTGCGAACGATGGACATTAAGCCCGATCGCGCTGATGTCATTTTACACGGTGGAGCGATTTATTTACGAGCGATGCGTCAAGGAGGCATAAAAGAAATGATCGTTCCGAAAGTAGGGCTAGCAGATGGACTTATCCGAAGTATTTATCAAGCCGACGTTCAGGAAGTCACAGATTAGTGTTACTATTTCTTGAAATTTGTTATTCCCACAATTTCTTTCGCGCCTACCACTTTCTCTCCATCTTCATTGGTTCCAATAAAGTAGAATAGCGATCGAATTGTGTCGTTTGTTAGTCGGTCGCCTTTCATGAGCCAGTTATCAGGGTCGGTATAGGTCTTTCCTTTCCTGATCCATCCATTTTCACCTCCATACCATTTGTCGAATTCTCTAGAATTGAATGGTCGTCCGTAGATGGAAACGGCTTTCCAAGTACCATCTTCCCAAATGTAACCGCCAAACTCTTTGATTTTTACATCACCATCTAATGAGGAGACAGAGGTGCTAAATTGCAATTGAAACTTGCCTCTAAAATCAGGGTCTTTACGATTCATTGAAGCATATACGGTGTCGGTAGAATGCACTACTTTCAACCCTTCTTTCAATGAGGAAACCTTGTCTGGCCAATCTGTTGGAACCTTCATTTCTACTTCAGAGCTGCAAGCCAAGCACCCTAAGAACACAATCCAAAAAATCTTCATGCCATAAAGATAAGGACCATTTTGCTTGAGTAGACAACCGCTTGATGAAAACAAAAAATCCACAAAGACGCCAAACTAAACTAGAAACAACGCGTCTTCGTGGATAGGTGGTTAGGAATTAATACTATTTCAAACTTCTGTACCATTGCACCATCGGAATGGGAACGGGCCAAAATTCACCTTGTGCAGCAATACCAGTAAATCCAAATTGGAAGGCGGTTTGTGGTGAAGTATGGAAACGCACACCTGGAACCAGCAGGGCAATGGCTGGATCACGACGTTCAATTTGTTGGGAGAGATATTGATTGCCATCATAATACGTTTGCGTATAAGATTCCACCGGTCCAGGAAGGAGGATAAACGAGTCGAACACCAAACTTACCTTGGGAGCTACTTTAACCATTCCGGCGACACTGGCCAATGCACGTCCCTGAGCTCCATCTCCAAACCAAACGGCACCATATCCGCCAGAGAAAGCAATATTACTTTTTCTTGATCCAAACGAAAGCGTGGCAAAAGGCAAAGCGCCTCCCCATTCCGGTGCAATCCACGTTCCCGTTCCAACCAATCCGCCTACGGCAAACTGCGTTTTATCTCCCAGTTCCCAAGACTTTTTTATTGTACCAATAAGTGGCATTCCGATCCATGAGGCCATAACGCCAACACCAAAGTTTTTGCCCAATCCAAATTGAAAGTCAGGACCAAACAAGTTCCATTGTATGTAGTGCTCGCCTTTCTTGATCGGCAGACCGTTTGTGGTTATGAAGTAGCGCGTAGCAAATTTATCTTCACCCACATACTCTCCACGGCTGTTATAGCTGCTGCTATCCAAGGGTTCAATTTCTTTGATCACGTGCTGCGGTACATAAAACTCGCGTCCGTCCAAGGTTTTGAAAAGAACTTCTCTTGCATCTGAAGAAATGATCATTCCGATTAGTTCCTGACCATCATTTTTAACGATTCGATATACAGTGGAATCCTGCTCAACTGCTGTTGAGTCTTCTTGACCAAATGCAGCGCTGTAAGTAAGCATTAATAACAAGGCAAATACTAAGTATCTCATGGCTTATTTTTTGTGTAAAGGTAGGTGCCATGCTTCCCATGAGAGTACTCTATTTCGCAAAGAGAAAATGGGTAGTTGCGGATTTCGCAAATAACTAAAAAGATGTTTCGCCGATGAACTAGACCTGTTCCAGTTTGAATTCAGAGGTTTTGTGGAAGGTGATGTCGGGATAGTCTTGCTCAGCCATCGTCAACAAGAATTGAGTCTCGGCGAGAAAAACCAAATTGTCCTCTTTATCCTTCGCGATGTAGCGTGTTTTTGCACGTTTGAATTCTTCCAATTGTTCTTCGTTGTCCGTGGTGATCCAACATGCTTTGAAGAAGTTCTTTGGTACAAATCGACACTTGGCACCGTATTCATGCTCTAAGCGGTAATTGATCACTTCAAATTGAAGCTGTCCAACGGTTCCCACAATCTTTCGATTTCCCGGTTGCTGGATAAACAACTGAGCAACTCCCTCGTCCATCAACTGACGAATTCCTTTGTCCAATTGCTTCGATTTCATCGGGTCCTGATTCTCAAGCTCCATGAACATTTCGGGAGAGAAACTAGGAATTCCTTTGAACATGAAGTTTTCTCCTTCGTTCAAGGTATCACCAATCTTAAAATTGCCTGAATCGTAAAGTCCAATTACATCTCCAGGATATGCTTCGTCAATAACGCTTTTGTCTTGCGCCATAAACGATGTTGGATTGGGGAATTTCATCTTCTTATCTAAACGAACGTGCTTGTAAAAAGTGTTTCGTTCAAACTTCCCAGATACAATGCGCAAAAAGGCAATTCGGTCGCGGTGTTTCGGATCGAGGTTGGCGTGAATTTTAAAAACGAACCCTGAGAATTTGGAATCTGTTGGTTCAATTTTTCGGAGGTCGGTTTCTCTACCTCGTGGCGCCGGCGAAATTTCGCAGAAGGTATCCAATAGCTCTTGTACACCAAAGTTGTTCATTGCAGAACCAAAAAATACAGGAGCCAGTTCTCCAGCCAAGTACTCGTCTTGGTTAAATGGATCGTATACACCTTCGATCATTTCTACTTCTTCGCGCAATTCTGCAGCAGGTTCTTCACCGACCAATTCATCCAGTTGAGGATCGCTCAAATCCTGAATAGGAACAATTTCATCCGAAATTCCCGTTTTGTTTCCTTGAAACAGGTTGAGATTTTCTCTGTACAAATTGTAAACACCCTTGAAACGATCTCCCATTCCAATGGGCCATGTAAGCGGGCGCACACGAATGTTCAATTTCGATTCTAGCTCATCTAGCAAATCGAAGGATTCCTTACCATCGCGGTCCAACTTGTTTATGAAAATGATTACCGGCGTATTTCGCATTCGGCACACCTCCATTAATCGCTCGGTTTGTGCCTCCACACCATTGGCAACGTCTACAACCAAAATTACGCTGTCCACCGCTGTGAGCGTACGAAACGTGTCTTCCGCAAAGTCCTTGTGACCCGGCGTATCCAAAATGTTGATTTGTTTCCCTGAGTAATGAAAAGCCATCACGGAGGTAGCCACCGAGATTCCACGTTGCTTCTCAATTTCCATGAAATCCGAAGTTGCCGTTTTTTTGATTTTATTGTTCTTAACGGCTCCAGCGCTCTGAATCGCTCCACCGAAAAGCAATAACTTTTCTGTTAGGGTCGTTTTCCCGGCATCGGGGTGAGAGATAATACCAAAGGTGCGGCGTTTTTCAATTTCGGAAGCAATACTCATGAAAATGATTTAATGGGTCGCAAAGGTAATGATTTAAGACACCACACAAAAGACTAAAAGACTCTTCACCCTAAAAGTGCAGAAAGAGGATAAAACTGTCTCGTATCTAGTGTCTCTGCGTCTAGTGTCTTTACTCCTTTCATCTGAATCCTTTTATTACATTCGCCTGTAAAATTCATTCCTATGCAACACGACTTAACCATTCTTACGGATCAGCGGTATGTGAATCCAGCCACGATAGATGCCTACACGCAAAATGTTTTGGATGAAGACCGTTTACTTGCAGAAGCTTGTGAACGATTGGGAATGAATGTGCATCGAACGGCTTGGGACGACCCAAAAATGGATTGGAGCTCTACCAAATTTGTCATTTTTCGAACCACATGGGATTATTTTGAGCGGTTTCCGGAATTTTCCCAATGGTTGGACAAGGTTCAACATCAAACCCAACTGATTAATTCCAAAGCGTTAATCTATTGGAACTTGGATAAAAAGTATCTGCTTGAATTGGAAGGGAAGGGCGTTCGAATTCCCGGAACGATGTACATCGAGACAGGTACTTCGGATTCGTTGGTTTCTTTGGTACAGCAGTCGGGATGGAAGAAGTGTATTCTGAAACCAGCAGTTTCCGGTGCGGCAAGGCATACGTACAAGTTTGATGCAACGGACGCAGAGCAGTACAATGCTATTTTTAGCGAGCTAATTGCTTCGGAAAGCATTATGCTTCAGGAATATCAGGAACAAATTATGACGAAAGGGGAGGTGTCATACATGTTATTTGGAGGTAAGTATAGCCATTCCATTTTGAAGAAAGCAAAGCCCGGCGATTTCCGAGTACAAGATGATTTTGGTGGCACGTTGCATGAGTATCGACCAAGTGAAGCAGAGATTCAGTTCGCAGAACATGCCTTATTGCAATGTCCTGAATTGCCCGTTTATGCTCGGGTAGACGTATTTTGGAACAACCAAGACGAATTGGTTTTGGGCGAGCTAGAACTAATCGAACCTGAGTTGTGGTTCAGGAAAAATAATTCTTCCGCCGATGCTTGTGCGAAGGCGGTTCAAGCATTTATAAAGAGTTGATTACTTGAAAACTTTGTCAATAAACTTCGAGTTCAGTAGACGTGCAACAGCCATGTAGTTCAATCGGAACGAAATAGTATCTCCCACTTTGAAGCGTGGAGTTCCATCTTCATTTTTATTCGACCCAAGATCAACAACGGTCATGTCAGAGGTGATTCCAACAAATTGCACTTGAGAGTCTTGGACGCTTAAATCTTCCTGATTTACATCCAGCATACCAAAGTCAAGAATGGCCTTGTAGGTTTGTGCGTTGGTGTCCTCTTCATCCATAATTGCCGTGTGACCGATGTTAGCATCACTGATTACCCCTTCGGGTACCAACTTTTTCTCCTCTAATTCAATGATGTTTGCGCGAAATTCAAAGGTTTTGGTGTTTAAGTCACCGAACCGCTCGTTCTTCAAAGGGCTGATTCCAAAGAATGCCGCTTCTCCCACACGAAAATGATTGATGTACTCAGGTATCATGCCACTGTCTAACATGGGGAGTGTAATGGAAGTTCCTCCGGAAATTAAAGGAAGGTCCATATTGAATTTGGCAGCGATAAGTTCTTTGTATAAATGAAGTTGCAACAACTTGTCGTAAGAAGGCTCAACGCCATACATACAACCAAGGTTTGATCCGATTCCAATCACGTTGATATTCTTCATACTGAACACGCGCTCATAGAAAGAAATTAAGTCAGAACGATTGACACCTTCTCGCAATTCGCCCAATTCAATCATGATGATGATTTTATGAACGATTCCTTGTTTTTTTGCTGCCTCATTCAGCGCTTTTATGGTGGAAAAAGAGGAGTTGAGCGAGACAGTCGCATATTTGACTACATCATCTGCATATACAGCCGCCGGTGGCTTAATGTAGATCGTGTGCATGTCGGGATTGACACTTCTGAGGTTTTTCAGGCTGGTTAGTCGTGAATCTCCTACCGTATCTATTTTGGAGATCGTTTCTTCATCCAAAACGTGCTCTAAGAAAGCTTCGTCGCCTGAAAAAACCTTTGTGATCAGACTCCATTGAATGTTTCGCTCTTTAAAGTACGCTCCAAGTTTGTGAATGTTTTCTTTTATTTTGTCCGTATGAATAATTAATTGAGCCATAGAGTATCATTTGATTGTTCTACTAATTCGTTCCGGTAGTCGTGTTAATAGCTGGTAATTCAAAAGGCTAGAGAAATCACTAAAGGATGCTACCGAAATTTCCTGATCTCCTTGATTTCCGATGAGTACTACCTCGTCTCCTTCTTCAATTTCGGGAATATTTGTCACGTCCATCATAAGCAAGTTCATATTCACGATGCCAATGACATCCACGCGTTTGCCTCGAACCAAAACTTTACCTCTGTTACTCAGCGCACGGCTGTATCCATTCGAATAGCCTACCGGAACTGTAGCGATTCGCATGGGGGTTTCTGTCAAAAAACTCAATCCGTACCCTACGTATTCGTTGGCACCAACTTCCTTTATGCTCATCACATAGCTGCTCCATTCAATCACGCGAACTAGCGGATCCTGAGTCGTTTTGTTTTTCGCTAACCAGCCCATCTTTGCTTCCTTACTGGGCCAAAATCCGTATTGTAAGATTCCAACGCGAGCCAAGTTACCGATAGTTTCTGGGTAATTGATCACCCCAGCTGAACAGGCAATGTGAGCACTTTTTGGTCGAATGTGCTTTTCTTCAAAGAGTTTTTTGGCGGCTTCAAACTTTTCTAGTTGTTGCTGAATGCGCACATAGTTCGATATTTCTTCAGCTCCCGCTAAATGGGTACATATTCCTTCTACGATCAAATGGTCTCTATGAGCATGCAATATGTCGCATACTTCCAACCACTTCGTTTCATCATATCCTGTGCGGTTCATTCCTGTCTCAATCTCAACATGGACACGAAATGATTTTCCTAGTTTCTTTGCAACTTCAATACCCCGAAGCAATCTATTTTGGGTAAAAACGAAACATTCTATTCCTTTTTCGATGATCCAGTGCAAGTCTTCATCAAGCACTGCCCCCATGATCATTAATCGATCGAAGGGAACGCCGGTGGCAATAATTTCATTGGCCTCATCGGAGTTGAATACCGCAAAACTTCGTACACCAATCTCAGAAAGCAATGGCACAAAGCTGTGAATGCCATGTCCGTATGCATTTCCTTTCACCACAGATACAAACTCTGCTTCCGGTCCAATTTCTGATCGGATGAAGCGCACGTTGTGTTCTAGTGCCGATTTATTCAAAGTGATTTGTGAAAATGAGCTCATGCTTGTGTTTTCGATAGGATTTGAAGAAACATTTTGCTTCCAGACTCAATCAATGCCTCGGGAAAATCGTAGTCGGGATTATGCAACGCAGGACAATCTTCTCCGGCACCTAAGCCAAAAAGTGCTCCAGGGACATGTTCCGTGAAGGCTCCAAAATCTTCACCCCAAGGAAAAGGATGTTTTCTTTCAACTAGCTTAAGGTCTTCCGCTTGAGCGCTTTTTCGAATATACTCCGCAGCAACTTCTGCGTTTTGAACGCTTCGAAAAGCATATTTCCATTCAACGCTAGAACCGATGCCGAAAAGTTCGGTCAAAGTGTTTAGTTTTTCTGTGAGTTGAACTTTCACCCCTTCCATAGCGTCGTTACTAGCTGTTCGAAGGGTGAGACCCATCGTTGCGTGTCCAGCAGAAATGCCGTAGTCTCGGGTTCCCATATCGACAAAAATCGGTGTGATTAATTGAAAATCGACTTCTTCCGGGTTGGGTTGATTTTGTTCGTGTATCCACTGAAGTAACTCACTGATGAGCAGATCGGGATTTTTTCCTTTTTGTGGTTCAGCTGCATGTGATGTTTTGCCGCTTAAATGGACATCGACACTTATCACTGAAGGCGTAATCTCGTTGTTTTTAATGTGTACGGAATGTAAAGGTGTTCCCGGTAAATTGTGCAGGGCATAGGCAAAGTCTGCCTTTGGGACCTGCTGAAATCGTTCCGAGTTCAGTACTTCTTGCGCACCTTCGCCCGTTTCTTCCGCCGGCTGAAAAAGCAAGTAAACATCACCCGCAGGTGGATGCTCTTCTAAGGCAAAAGCCACTGCCATAAGAATAGTCATGTGACCATCGTGACCACATTTGTGCGAAATATTCTCGGTTTCTGATTTGTAATCAAATGAGTTCACTTCTTGAATCGGAAGTGCATCAAGTTCGCAGCGCAGCAGCACTGTTGGTTTTTCTTTCGCTCCTTTGAAATGAGCAATGAACCCTGTTTCTGTGAGCGGAATGAGCTGTGATGACGGACATTTTTCCCGAAGAATATTTTGAAGAAATTCTTTGGTGTTGTGTTCTGCTCCCGATAGTTCTGGATGTTGATGAAGGTGTTTACGAATTTCCTTCAACTCTGAAATATTCCTCATGAACGCTTTAGTCGCATTTCTAGGTATGGATTGGTAAATCCAAGTTTTTCGTAAAGAAAACGCGCTGGATTGTTCTTTTCTACGTGCAGAGCGATATCTCCTTCGGTGGAATTAATGGCTGTTCGCATTAGGTCCTTACCAAAACCGCGTCCTCGGAACTTTTGATTTACCGCAATGTAGACCAAAATGTTTTCTGGGATATAACCCGACATGCCTGTTTCGTTGAGTAATACAACGCCTGCGATTTCATCCTTGTGCAACTGAACAATGATTTGCCCACCACGTTCAAAAACGTAGTTCGCCGCCTTTTGGATATCTTTCAGCGCATCTCCGTATTCTTCGAGATGTTTGTGAAGAAAACGTTGCGCCTCGCCCGACTTTACAAGCTCTGAAGGTCCGGATGATTTGTTACTGATGTCATATGCTATCGCTTCTTGAACTGGAACCATTCCTTTTATTTGATTGTTATACGAATTATTAATTACTTCCTTATTTTAAAAGGTTTATAGAGTATTAGTATAGATTTATTTCGTACAGAAACAAAATTACAAAAAAATATGAATGTACGTCACGGAAACAGCCTCTTCCTGCCCAAGAAATTATAAGAAGTTTGTCTTTTTGGGAAGAGATATACCGTTCTAAAGAAGGAGAATGGAGTCAGTCGTTCAGTGCTTCAGAGCTCGGCGGTATTTTTACTTCAGTGGTGAGCATAGGAGCCGCATCAAAGTCCTCAACCTCCATAAATTCGACCAACCGCGAAAGCGATTCTTGCAATGTTTGCAGCTCCGATTCATCCAATTTTTTCAGTTTAGCCTCCAGTTTCTCGTGTAGAATTCCCGGTACAGCATTGATGGCTTTCTCTCCGAGAGCAGTGAGGTAGATGTAAACGGATCTTCTATCGCCTTTATTCGGAAGTTTTGCCAAGTAGCCCTTCAGTTCTAACCGTGAAATGATTCCGGTTATCGTGCTTGGATTCAATTTAAGGTGCAAACCGATGTCTTTTGCCGTGGACCGATAATCGTCTTGTGTACTCAAATAATTCAGGCAGAGGTACTGTGGAATACTAAGTCCGTGTTCCTTTTGAATGCGCTTGCTTTCGACATTGATAGAGCGCACCATTTTACGGATATTGATCAGGATCTCGGTATATTCCATGCGCTAAATATACATAATACTCGTTTGGAACAATTCTTAATAATCGTCCGGGTTATGGGCCATGCGAAACCAGCTGACGTCATCAATTATAATTCGATCCAAGTAATCGTAATCATCTAGAGGTTCCGCTTCTTGAATTTTGAATTTGATCTTTCGTTTGTAGGACTGCGTTTGCATTTCGCCTCCAACTATCTCGTATTCTGAACCACATGATCCAGTAGCTTCTTGCAGGGTTCCTCCAGTGATGAGTGTCATCGAGTCGAATTTAATTTTGATCGTATTATTCTTGAATTTGTACGTTCCTGATTCGGTAATGACACTATCGGCGCAGTCCATTTGATTGTGATTGTAATTCACGCGTCCGTCCTCGAAGAATTGATAGTTCGTGGACCACCCCGAAGCGATCATTGGGAGGTTTTCCTGCCAAATTCCCGTAAGTACAAATTTATCCTCTTGTGCAGATGCGTAAAGTGTAGAGGTAAGCATCACGAAGGCGAAAACTTTGAAAGGGTGCAGCATCGAAATCAGTTTTGGGTTGATGCAACAAGATACAAAATCAAAGCAAAATCGTCAATCAGGCAAGGATTCGCAAACGATATTGCTGTCTCTCGCTAAAGAGATAATGGAAGCTTCCGAAAGAGAGTCTGTTTCAACTTTGAGAACTTTATCAATATCTTCTAGGTCGAGGTGCCAGCGTGATATCTCCGGGTGCTCACTCATTACCTCAGAAAGTTGTGATATGCAGTCGTCGTTGGGAGCTACGGTTCGAAATATGTGAATGTGGCGTGGCATCAGGTATGCTATTTTTTGCGCTTCTTGAATTGATCCTTCTCAGCATCGTAGGTGAATACTTTTTCTAAAGGGACATCGAAAACGTGCGCCATGCGGAAAGCGATCTCCAAAGTGGGGGAGTACTTGCCTTTTTCAATTGCGACAATGGTTTGTCGTGTCACTCCAACAGATTCTGCCAACTCTTGCTGAGTCATCTCATCCTTGAAGAATCGTAATGTACGTATATTGTTTGTGATGTGTTCCTTGCTCATAATTAAATTCCCTTTTTGTAGTAGTACAACTTGGAAAGGTCGGACACGATGCCCGAAATGAGCCCTGCGGAGAGAAGAATGATGAACATATTCGCAATGGAGTACCCCATGGCAAGTGGAATCAAACTGCCGATGAACCCAAGCATGAATAAATGATGACTATTTCGGTCGGAACGCATTTCGATTAATTTGTCGTAGTCATCTTCAAATTCAGGGTCTTCTTCCTTGTTGATTTGAGTCATCACCGCGTAAAAAATGATGTAGGAAATGATCTTCAGAACAATCGTTACGCCCATCATAACAAGCATGAACTCGCCCCAAAACTCAGGTTCATTAATACGCGGAAGATTGATATCCCCATAAATTCCGAATGTGTACAAAACGTAGCCTCCCATGAAAAGTATGGTGGTGATGAGGTTGAAAACGGCTTTTTTCTCTTGTATCGACATGTTTGTATGTTTAAATTGACTAATGGTAAATTAAATATGACACAAAGTAAAGTAAAATAATCTTAATGTAAAAAATAGTATACATTTTTTTAATTATGAATTATGAATGGAGCTTAGAAGGAGCCGAACTTTATTGGTCTATTGTTTTTGGGGAGGACTTGCGGTTACTGATTTTCAAAAGTAGTAACGCAGTTAAAAGAATTGCGTAGGATACAAGGGTAGCTGCAATGAGAGCGGCATTTATGAACCACATATCTTGAAAGTACACATAAGAGAAGCTAGAAAGTGGCAGAGGAACGATGTCCGCTGACAAATAGATGATGGCTAAAAGCGCGATTGCCTGTATTACGTAAAAAACCAGCGTCGCTAAAAACATGCGAACCATTGAATAGTAGCGAATCAAAAGCAAGAAGAAAGTGAAAACGAGCATCGGTAGTCCGAGAGAAAATCCAAAGGCGGCATGATCAAGTTCCCAGTTAATTAATATGAAATGAAAAGTTTCATGCACAGTGCTTTGTATCCAAAACCAAATGCCAAGACCATTAATTATGATCAACCGGACCATAAGAAGGGCGCCTATAACTGGCAGCATTCGAAGACTTAATTTCAGCGTTCTATTCATCTAAAAAAAACCGTCGCATCTTGATAGAGTACGACGGTTTTAGCTTATTAATTGCTTTTACTTACATCTTCACTACCCTTTGGGTTGCAATGACTTGTTCATTGGATGTCAACTGCAGCATGTAAATGCCCTTAGATAAAGAGTTTTGTAGTTTCAATTGATTATTTTCTGAGAGTGCCTCACGCAAAACAATGCGTCCTGTTGCTGGCTCAATGAGTGTTACGACAACATTCTCATAATTCTCGTTCCAACGAATATTGATTTCCTCCGTAAACGGATTTGGATACACCGTAAACTCATTCTTAGGAAGTTCCGAAACATTTGTTACATCAATGATCGAATCACGTACAAAGAAGTTATCAAACCCTCCTTCTGCAAGGTGTCCGGATCCTTGGTCCATGGCGCGTACTTTTACCTGCATGAATGCCGTCAATGGAACATAATCGGTAACGCGAACTTCTCTGTATGCCCATTCGCTCAATTGTGGATCGTTGAAAATGGCAAAGTCTAATACGGCAGATTGTGTTCCGTTCGATAGTTCAATAACGATTGAGTCGTTCGGTGCTCCACCTTGTCCACCGCCATTAAAGAACCATCGTTCAAAAGAAAGGTACGGGTCCTGATAGGTAGACAAATCCATCATTGGTGAGGTAAGAACAGTTTCTCCATCATCAATATCGTCACTCCCTGCTTGTCCTCCGCCATTTCCGGTAACAAAGGCCATGTCTCCGCAATCATCAGAATCAACGTCAGGATTTGATTGCGCACCGAGGTAGGTTGTTCCATCAGGAATTCCTCTTTCCCAGTCTCCCGTTTGAGCATTTCCCGAAACGGTCCAGCCCAAATCCAAATCAAAATAATCGGAGTATCCTTGTTCCAAAACGTAGGTATACGGTCCGCCATTCGAGTCTAGTAGTTGTCCCGTAAGACAAATCGTGTGATGTCCCCAAACTCCAATAGTAACGTCGTAAACATCGGAGAGGAATCCTTGAAATTCGAATTCACCCAAGCCGTTGGTGGTTGTTGTCAACGTTTGCTGTGAATTGCTGATTACAACTTGCGCGTTTGGAATTGGCGTTCCGTTTGGATCTTCTACCACGCCTTCCAAAGTAAATGTGATTTGTGGCACAAGTGCAACGTCTTGAATGGTAGTTTGTCCACTGGTTAGTGTTACACCCGTAATTGTCTGAGAAACGTATCCCAATTTTGAATACGTTACATCGTACGTTCCCGCTGTTGCAACTCCTGAGAGGTAATCTCCTGATAAATCGGAGTTATCGACAACGTTGGCTGCGGTAATATCAATCGTCGCGTTGTTAATTGGGTTAGAATTCGATGCATCCGTAATGTTTCCTTCCAAAAATGAAGCCGCCGTATACGTTGGGTTCAGCACGAAACATCCGTTTTCAATGTCACTCGCAATAATGTATCCCGAAGGTAGATAGGGGTAAACTCCCCAACAGCCATTGAAACCACCACCGCTAAATGCAGGGGACGTATCATAAAAACCAACCTCTACTAAGTTGTTCGGGTTGGAACAGTCGTGAATGGTAACACCGTCACGATAATAAGACGTTACAAGGAAATCTTGATTGTGCACAAAAACGTTGTGGGGAATAACATCTTGCCCAGGACTCGACTGAATGCGATCTGTTTCAACGATGTTGTTGAGGTCTGAAACGTCGTAAGCGGCAATGTATGCATCTTCTACTTCATCTGTCGTGTAAAGTGTATTTCCATCATCCGAAAGCCAAACATTGTGGCTGAAAGTACTTGGCGTTATTTGCGTTGCCATTGTGGTACAGTTCGCTGGATTGGAAACATCTACAACGGTGAAAAATCCATCATTAATGGCTCCACCCCAAAGCGTATCATTGCGAACATAGATATCATGCATGTAATAATCATCATAGGCACCTAGCTCCACAGGGTTCAACTGGTCTTGTGTTAAATCAAGAATAATTGCACCGCCTTCGCTCCAGTCGGCACCAGTGATATAAGCGCGACCAGCAGGTACGTCGATAAAGATGTTATGAGCAGTTGAGAATGGGAAATTGGTTCCTGTAAACTGATATACATCGTTGTTGGTAATTGGTCCGGGTAGATTGCTTAAGTCGATAATTTTCAACCCGTTTCCGCCTTCATTGGTGATGTAAGCCGTTGTTCCGTAAACCTTCATATCTCTCCAAATAGTCGTAGCACCTGGCGAGAAGAAGACTTCTGTTGGGTTGGTAGGGTCTGTGGAGATATCCACAATGGAGGTTCCGTTTTGGTTCCCGACGATAGCGTATTCATGTCCGTTAGGGTCAACGTATCCCCAGATATCGCTACAATCACCGCGTTGTCCGTTGAATTCTGATTCGTAATCCAATTGACCAACGAGACTAAGGTTCAATTGGGCGTTTGCTGCACCGGCGATAAGGAGCGCCAGCAGCACGTTTGAGTAAAGTTTTAGCATTGTACAGTTTGTTTAGACGATCAATTTACGCAAAAACGGGCGAAAGAATGAAATAAAAAGTGATGAATGGTTGGGATCGAATCTTATAGGGAAATGATTGAAATACATCCTTGGGAGAATCATTGAAACATTTCAACGAGTATCGAGCCTTCTATACGGTTGTACATGAGGTTTTTATTGTACTAACGAATCAACGGTGACGGAGTCCAACTGAATGGATTTTAATATCTCCAGTTGGCGGTTTAGCTCTTCATAATTTTCTTCCCAATACTCAAGCATTCCTTCTTTTGAGAAAACTTTCGATTTCGAAGTTCCAACGGTGCTTTGAACATGATCCGTTGCGGTAACAGTTTCCTCAAAGCGTTCATCTAAATCGTAACTCCAGTCTTTTATAATTACCACCTGATTCGCTGGATATTCTTCTATTACGCCATAGAGAAGGGTGGAGTCGATTGTGAAAAAATCTGCCGACGATTCTGCCCACTGACTAGAAGGGTATGAACTTATCGTAGCCGAGTCTCCAAAGTTGTGGAGTGTCTCAATGGTGCCTCCGTAAAACTCGCTCCAGCAGTAAAAAGGCTGACGACCAACATTAATGATGCCTCCATTTTTTATAAATCGACCGGAAATGACCACGGTGGTGTCCAATAAAACCTTGCCGCCAAGTTTTGATTTAATGCGCTGTTTTCCTTTACTAACCTTAATTTGTTTGGTACGATAGGGCCCCAAATCATAGGAATTCTCGCCAATTCGAACCTTCAGCGTTTGATCATAAGGATTGTGAACAAAAACCTCCTTGCTTTCAAGAACCATGTTGAATATGCTCACTGCAATGGAGCCACCGATAATCAAAAATATGACGAGTCCGATGATTATGAATACCCGTTTATTCGTTGCCTCCTCGTGATTTTGCATACTGGTCAGATAGATATGAGTTGCTGAATTTAGCCAATAATTTTAAGAGTCTAAAGTTGGTAATATCCGAGATATGGGAAAGTTGCCTAAATCGTGCTTTACCACGAAGACGCAAAGCGTACAAAGTGTAATTCAAGACCAAAGTTTGAGAGGTATACTGGGGATTATGACAAAGTCACAATCTAATGCTCTTCTTGGAAGTCGTCTCAAAATGAAGTTTTAAACAAAAGAACAGACAGGGACAAGATAAAAGTTTAGAAATGAAAAAAGCAGCACTCAAATACGTCGCTCTCACGCTGTACTCTCACACTGCTTTCTTGTGCCCAGGACTAAGAGTTCCGAGTAATCGGAACGAAGACTGAGGCACCGTCTTACAAGACGGTAAAGCCGAGGGACAGAACCAGCACGCACGTAGTTTGATTGGATTCTAATTAATAAAGTCGCTAATGGTGGAATTAAGCTGTGCTTTAGAAATGAAAAAAGC
>JANSYQ010000038.1 GCA_024742305.1 bacterium
AAGGTATTTCACGCATTTCCGCTGCGTATTAAGGTGTTTGGTGATGTAAATTAAATCCATAATCCATTGATTTTGAATCTAATCTCGTGCAGCAGACCGTAATCTATTTACGTTTAGCCAAAAAGTAGGAAATCGGGTATTTGTACGTATTGTCGTTCTAATTTGTATTGCCTAAATTTACTCTACACTAAACAGTTAGCGCTATGAGACCTGAAAAACGACGGAAACCGAACCTATCGAATAATACTACTTCAAAGGATATGTTTATTCGACCATCTGCGGTTCAAGTTGCCCAAATGAGTAGAGAGAATCTAGGTACAGAAGCTAAAAATTCTGATTTTAACAATGAAGGCAAGTTGAATCGTTTTGGAGAGGCTGCGTTTATTCAACCAAACAGCACGGCACAAAGTCGTTTAGAATCAGAGCATTCTGGCAATATGTATGGACATGGGAATGACACGGAACTACCCAAAGACTTGAAAGCTGGAGTGGAGAATCTTTCAGGCTATTCGATGGACGATGTAAAAGTGCATCGCAATTCTTCTAAGCCTTCGGAACTAGAAGCTCATGCCTATGCACAAGGGTCTGATATTTATTTGGGGCCCGGACAAGAGAGACATTTGGCGCACGAAGCATGGCATGTTGTGCAGCAGAAGCAAGGGCGAGTTGACCCAACTGGAATTGAGAATAATACAGCTGTAAATGACAATAAAGGATTAGAGTCAGAGGCGGATAAGATGGGTAGTCTTGCAGCACAAAGTAATAGTTCAAGTTCCGAGAGTAAAAAGAGCGCTGAAAGTGGCCAAGTCGCTCAGGGAAATACGGTCCAAAAATACACGAAGAGGGTTGGAAAAGTTGGAAGGAAGAATGGTTTTAATAGACTTTCCGATGATGGTAAACTAGCGGTAAAAGATCATGGGAAGAAAGGATTCGCAGAAGATAGTATGATCTCACAGGCAAATACCATTTTGGATGGTATGAATTCGATAGCAAAAGTTGAAAAACTAACAAATGAAGTTGAGGTTCCTGTACCAAAAACGAAGGATCAAACGAATAAGCTTACAGAATTTACTCTTGTGGATAGAGTCTCGGGGAATGAACTATGTCTCACGGACGATTGTGGTAGAGCGAATCAAGAAATAATGGGTTCAAAACATCACAATTCTGAAGAACTTGTGGCGCTATATGGAGCGGGTAAATCAAAAGAAACCACGAGTACAACGTATCATGGTGACGATCGAAAAGCTGGGGGGAATCTGTCAACAACGGAGGAGTTGTCGGGACAAATTTACATTGACATTATTAAGACAGAATTCGGTGAGGATTTAAACAGGATAGAAGCTCTAGAGTATTGGTCGAAATTAAGTTGGAAGAAGAAAGAAGAGCTCAGTAAAAAGTATGAGATCAATGACTTTGCGGTTCCTGAAATGGGCCAAGGTATAACCATTGGAAGCGAACGTGACATGCCTTTGGCTCAGGGTGGAGGATATAATTTTCATTTTGGCTTTAGTCTAATGAAATCCGGTCATGATTACATCACTTTGGAAGACTATGCTAGTTCCGGTCGTACGTATTACCTAGATATGTATGGACCAGAATCGAAGAATCAAGCATGGGCTCAAGATTATGGAAACACGAGTGCAATGGATAGTAAAACAACGACAATGGTGGTGAAGCACCCAGACAACTAAACGCAGTTATGACAATTAGTAGAGTTATATTTTTTGTGGTTACCCTTTCCTTTTTTGGGTGTGTCAGTAATCCAGGTAACATGAACTTAGAGTATGTAAAAAGTCAAGAAGGTGAATTGATTTCTGTTGTAGGTAAGTATAAATGCCAAGATCCAAATAAAGCATTTTCGACGCATGAATTAGTGCTAAAGGATGGTACGAGAATTGTCTTGGTAGTAAGTTCTTACAATGATGTCGACAACATATTCACCTCGAAAAACCACAACAAACGCTTAGAAGTTGTGGGTAGAGTTTATGTTGATGAAATTCCTGAGAGGTATAACATTATCTCGAGAACAGATGATCCATACATGGTTGAGATAGAGAAAGCAGCATTATACAAGCGTGATTGATATGGAGAGGAATTGTCTCAGCTAAGATATGCGGGCATGTATTATCCATTTGCTTGTTGCGGCGAGGACCAAACAGAGGTGTTACGCCCGAGGCTTTTATTTGATGTTGTGCTCATTAATTCATTAATCCTATTTGTGGGTAAACAACTACTTTGATATAATCCATTACAGCGTCTCCAGCTTCTCTTATTCTTTCCTTGCGTTTTATTAATTCTGGTCTTACTTTATCGGCAATTAGTTTTCGATCCTTGTTTTCTTTTTTCGAATATTCATGAGGAGCAATTGTGTTGTCATAAAGTAAAACACAAATAGCTTCAATTAAAACATTGAGCTTCTCTTTAGGATATTCTGAATTATCTATAGCTTCAATAAGCATATCGAAATACTCATCTTCTGCGAGGAACAGCTCTTCATCTTGTTCCATTAAAAACAATTCAGGATCATTTCCCCAAACGTCAAGTAATTGTTTATCCAGTTTTGGGTGGTTAAGAATAAGAGATTCGCAATTAGGGCTGCCGCAAACGTTACATTCTGTATTCCAGTAAAAAGAGGAGTCATAGAGTTTGAATGCAGCTTCCAACTTGGAAAGGTCATAAGAATCAACATTCTTGCAATCCTTGCAAACTCTTTTTAATTTGTATTCCATGCAGTTTGTCATTGAGTATAACGGTCCGGTGCTAGGCGTTTGCTTTGCCTGCGGCAGGCAGGTGCCGTTTCTTTTTAATTGACAAAGCGCAAGCGAAGTTAATCGAATATAACCTTTTTCGGCATAACGCTTAGGGCGTGTTATAAGGACTTCTTTTAAAGAGCAGGAACATTTCATATTCTCCATCCATCTATTGATCCTTTAACGAGCGTTCGCTCATAATGGTCTTCTTTTTCTTAATCAATCGGGTATTTGTTGCAACTTTTACGTGGTTAAATTGAGTAGAAATACGCATTGCTATTTTCCTTTTGACTTGATATGTTTACAAATGGCTTAGAATTATCTAGGTCAGTCATTCAAAGTTGAACATATGGGGTGGAAGTCTTTTGAGAAGAGAACGCAGATTGCGCTTGAGGCGTTAGGTTATAAAGTTGAATGTGACGTAAATTTCAATGGTAATCAAATAGATTTATTTGCGAAAAAATCGGATAGTCTCATCACAAATTGTTTGATCGTAGAATGTAAGTTTTATAAGTCAAAAATTGGCGTAAGCAAAGTGAGGAATTTTTCTGCTATCATTAATTCTTCTATGAGTTCAAATGCGTTAGTCACAGGGCTAATGGTGTCGGAGGAGGGATTCACAAAGGAAGCGAAGGAATTTGCTGGCAAAGTAAACATTCTACTTAAAAGCCTGAATGAACTATTATTGGAGTCCTTTAACTCGAATTTAATTATCAAAAATGTAATTGAAAAGTTTGAATCTGATGAACTTTCAACAAATTATATTCCTTTGACTTGTAAAGTCTCCGAGTATGGTTCAGGAACTATTTATAAACCGGTTGAAAAATTCTTGGATCAGTTTCTTTCAGAAACTAAGCGGTCTGGGGCTGTTATACTTGGTAATTTTGGCACAGGAAAAACCTCACTAGCAAAACACTATTCTTACTTAATTGCGAAGAGAAATTTAGAAAACAAACCAAGTAATAAATACTGTGTTTTACCTCTATACATAAATCTTCGAGATCTCAAGAACTTTGAAAATTTTGATGTTTCGTTGTTGAACACATTCAACAACCATTATCGAGCAAATGCTTCGATGAAGGGTATGAAAAATTGGCTGGCTAATAAATCGACCTTATTAATATTGGATGGTTTTGACGAAATGGCGTCGAAAATGCCCAAGTATGAGATAACAACGAATCTTACTTTTTTGTTCGAGTTTATTGGTGAGTTTGCTCAAATAAAAATTTTAATTACTTGTCGAACACACTTTTTCAAGAATCAAATAAATGAAAGCCTTTTCGGTGATGTATTACGACTTTATATAATGGATTGGGGAACAGAGGAATTAGGTGATTACATTACAAAGTCCAATCCGGAGAATTCTTCTGCCGTTATTCAGACTATAAAAAAAACATACAATCTTGAAGAATTGTCCAAAACACCTTTATTTCTCAATATGATATCCAAGACGATCGCTGAGATTGGGGATAAGGTGAATAAAAGTAAGCTCTATCAAATATATACAGACAAATGGATCTTGAATCAAGACTATAGATCGTTGTTAAGTCCCAATGAGAAATTAGAATTTATGAAGGAATTAGCATTCTATTTGTTTTCTAACTCAATTTCAGCAATCAACTATCAATCAATTCCAGATATTTTAAGGGATAGTTTTAAACTTGATAATTACGACTTACTAAAGAAAATAGATAGTGATATTAGGACATGTACTTTTCTTATAAGAACAGAAGAGGGGGATTATCATTTCGTACATAAATCATTTCTAGAGTATTTTGTAAGCCTTAAACTTTCGGAAGAAATCAAGTCAAATTGGTTTGAAAATTTGTCTACACAAAATCTCACAATGGAGATTTCCAGTTTTGTAGCAGATTATTTCAATGATGAGCTTCAGTTTATAGTTGATAACATACTAGAGAATAAAGACGCCAGTGTCAGAGCAAATTTTGTCTTGATATCAGGTTATTTGAATTATTCAAATACACTACTTGAGAGTTTAATCCAGTGTATTGAATCGGATAAAGAGACATTTGTAAAGTTGAACGCAATAAGTTCTTTGGGGAATCTGGGACACTCCAATTGTATTGATGAATTATTAAAGCTTTCCAGAGAAGTAGATCAAATTGCTGCGCACGCTCTTAAAACGGTTGTTTCCTTTATTAAGGATGATCGTGTTTTTTCTTATGTCATTGATTCAATAACTAAAGAAACAGACTTCAAGCGGTTAAGAATATTAGTTGAATCAGTTTCACAAAATCCATCTGAACAGGTTGATGAGGCACTTGAATATTTTTGTAAGGATAGATTTTGGATAGAAAATGAAAATGTAGTCGAAGCATTTATACATGCTACCTTGAATAGAAAAAATATTAGTCTTGCACTGTTTATTGAATCAATAGAGAAAGAGAATAAACGTAACTACAGAATTCTTGACAGCTGTGAAAAGGCTAAGAAAGAATTGAAGAATACATTTTCAGGCCAGGTCATACATCAGGCCGAAAAAAACAAATCACGCGGACTTAACATTGAAGATAATAGAAAGCACTTAAAAACTCGGTTTAAATATCTTCAGGATGTCGGGGAAATTCATTCTAGCATTACAAACATGTATTTAGCTTAAGAGAGCGTACTTGAGGAGACTAAAATTTAGTCGTACTATTCAACAACTCCCTAACATCAACACCCAAAACCTCAGCAATTTCAACGAGCGTTTCCAATGATGGCTGCATTTCGTTCGTACACCAGCGAGAAACAGTTGTAGTGTTCTTTCCGAGTTTTTCAGCAAGCCATTTATTTGTTCTTCCTTGCTCAACAAGAACAACTTTAAGTCTATTAATCGCCTTTTTAGCCATTTTAATTGCGAATTAGTTCAATCAATTAAAGAATAGCGTAAATATAGTTGTTTGAAAACACCAGCATGATCGGCGAATTACGGTAATAAATAACCTTAAAACGATATTTTATTTGTCTAATTGAGGTTTGAATTGTATTTATACACTAATTAAAAATAGCGTAATGCGCTAAAGTAATTATCTAATTCGAGAACCATGAGCGACAAAGATTTAATCATTTCCCTTATCCAACAAGACTTAAAGCACAGCCAACTCGTCCTCGGACTTGACGACCTTGGAATGGACGCATCCGATAAGCATTGCTTGGAAATTTTAGACATAGTGGCGAACCTGATGAAAGTGCCAGACGGTGAAATTGAGT
The DNA here is from genome assembly GCA_024742305.1 of bacterium. GTDB lineage: Bacteria > Bacteroidota > Bacteroidia > Flavobacteriales_D > Crocinitomicaceae > UBA4466. The sequence goes on from JANSYQ010000038.1 coordinate 5,964, forward strand.
ACGATTGGTGCAGGCTATATGTTACCTTTATGCAAGAGTGCAAAACGGTGGGAGTGACGCATACAACTGCAACGATGAAACCTTTTGCAGAAGCCTGCTACAATGGTCTTTTGGAAATTGTCAAATCGGAGAACGCTCATTGAGAAAAAGAAGACTATTCCTTCAAATTATTATTGCGAAGCAAAAACTATATGATATGTTCCTGCTCTTTAAACCCTGTTTGGGTGCTACCTGCTCTGGGCATCTCTCGGATGTGGCGCACCCAAACCTTTATTACTTATAACTTGTTTATACCCTCCATCAAAATACAACAAAATACTATTTAGCGATCCAAATTCGGGCGGATAAGCGCATCGTTTTGTACCGTATTACATCTCAGAACCACATCCGTTTGCTCAGAACGAATTCTCCGAAAAAAATCAGTATCCCCATGAACTAACTCTCCATTTTCCTCAAACAAAACCCTCGGATTTACTACTTTTGCGGGAAATACAATTTGTAACATGGACAACACCGAAAAATACGCACCGCAGCAGCTGGAAGAACGTTGGTACGCGCATTGGATGGAAAAACGCTATTTCCATTCTCAACCCGATGAACGTGAGCCATATACGGTCGTCATTCCGCCGCCAAACGTGACGGGGGTGTTGCACATGGGACACATGCTCAATAATACCATTCAAGATGTTTTGGTTCGTCGTGCACGCATGCAAGGGAAAAATGCCTGCTGGGTGCCGGGAACCGATCACGCCTCCATCGCTACAGAAGCGAAAGTGGTAAACAAACTCCGTCAGGAAGGAATTAAAAAATCCGATTTGACACGCGATGAGTTTTTGGCGCACGCCTTTGAATGGAAAGACAAACATGGAGGTATAATCCTTGAGCAATTGAAAAAGCTCGGAGCTTCATGTGATTGGGATCGAACGACCTTTACGATGGATCCGAATTACTACGAATCTATTGTGGATGTATTTATCGACCTGTTCAAAAAAGGGAAGATATACCGCGGCGTTCGTATGGTCAATTGGGACCCGGAAGCACTTACAGCCGTTTCCGACGAAGAGGTAATTCACAAGGAAGTGAACTCGAAATTGTTTCACGTTCGCTACAAAATTGCCGATTCAGACGATCAGTGGTTGATTATCGCTACCACACGTCCGGAAACTATTTTGGGTGATTCTGCTATCTGTGTGAATCCGAATGATGCACGCTACGCCAATTTGGTGGGCAAGAAAGCCATCGTTCCTATTGCAAATCGCGAGGTTCCAATTATTGCAGATGATTACGTGGATATGGAATTCGGAACCGGATGTTTGAAAATCACTCCGGCGCACGATACCAATGACTACGAAATTGGGCAGCGTCACAACTTGGAAACCATCGATATCTTCAACGATAACGGAACGTTGAATGCAGAAGGATTGCACTACGAAGGGAAAGATCGTTTCGAGGTACGAAAAGAAATAGAGAAAGAACTTCACGATAAAGGTTACTTGGTCGAAACAGAAGATCACATCAACAAAGTGGGATACTCTGAGCGAACCAATGCTGTAATCGAACCAAAATTGTCTCCGCAGTGGTTTGTCGACATGAAAGAATTGGCGGCACCTGCATTGGAGAATGTAGAGAACGACGAAATCAAATTCTACCCAGAGAAGTTCAAGAATACGTATCGCCACTGGATGGAGAACATCAAAGATTGGTGTATTTCTCGTCAACTGTGGTGGGGACATCGAATCCCGGCGTGGTACTTTGGAGAAGGGCAGGATAATTTCGTAGTAGCGAAAACGGAAGAGGAAGCATTGAAGCTGGCGTCTGAAAAGGCAGGAAAAGAACTGACCTCCGACGATATCCGCCAAGACGAAGATGTAATGGATACGTGGTTCTCTAGTTGGGTTTGGCCCATTTCTGTATTCAAAGGATTGACAGAGCCGGATAACGAAGAAATCAAGTATTACTATCCAACGAATGACTTGGTGACAGGTCCTGATATTATCTTCTTTTGGGTGGCTCGTATGATTATGGCGGGATACGAATACAAAGATCAGAAGCCGTTCAACAACGTATACTTCACCGGAATTATCCGTGATAAATTGGGTCGAAAGATGTCTAAGCAATTAGGAAATTCACCCGATCCAATTGAGTTGATGAACAAGTATGGTGCAGACGGCGTTCGCTTGGGAATTTTGATCTCTTCTCCAGCTGGAAACGATCTTCCATTCGATACCGCGCAATGTGAGCAAGGACGTAATTTCGCTAACAAAATGTGGAATGCACACCGCTTGGTTGACGCATGGACAGTGAATGAAGATTTGGAGCAGCCGGAGTCTTCGGTGAAGGCAATTGAGTGGTTTGAAGCTCGATTCCAAGAAGAATTGAAGAACATCAACGGATTGTTTGATCGTTTCAAAATTTCGGAAGCGCTCATGGCAATCTACAAATTGGTTTGGGACGATTTCTGTGCATGGTACCTCGAAATGGTCAAGCCGGGCTACAAACATCCGATTGATCGCAAAACCTTGGACAAAACCATCGAGTTCTTTGAGGAGTTGTTGAAATTGACGCATCCATTTACGCCGTTTATCTCTGAAGATTTGTGGCACAAATTGCGTGATCGCAAAGAGGGAGAAGATATCATTGTATCCTCTTGGCCGGAAGTAAAAGGCTTCGATGCAAACGTTTTGAATCAATTCGCTACAGCAACAGATGTCATCACGAATATTCGAAGTATCCGAAAGGACAACAACATCGCCAACAAAGTAAAAATGGAGTTGTTCGTGAAGAAAAACAACGAGCTTTCTGCCGATTTTGATTCCGTAATTGTGAAAATGGGGAACCTTTCGCAGCTGGAGTATGTGACCGATAAGGTAGAGAATGCAAACTCTTTCTTGGTAGGAGGAAATGAGTATTTCGTGCCATTCGGCGATGCCATTGATTTGGATGCCGAGCGCGAAAAGCTGACTACCGAGTTGGAATACACTCAAGGCTTTTTGAAGTCTGTTCAGAAGAAATTACAGAACGAACGTTTTGTGAGTAACGCTCCAGATCAAGTTGTGGAAATCGAACGCAAGAAAGAATCCGACGCGCTGAGCAAAATTGCGATTCTCGAAGAGAAAATTGCAGCATTGAATTAATCAGAACGAAAACAGATAATGGAAAGGGTAGGAGCGATCTTGCCCTTTTTTATTTTGCACTAACGAAGGTCATCGAGCATTGAGGTCACCGAGCATTGAGGTCATCGAGCATTGAGGTCATCGAGCTTGTCGAGATGCCGAGATGCCGAGATCTTGAAAAGTACGCTGAGCCTGTCGAAGTGCACTTTTCAAAATAGAGCTCCGCTATTCCTACTTCAACACCTCCTTAATCGTGCTTCTTGAAACAAAGTGGTAGTTGCTTTTCGCTTCTTCAAATACCTCTTGAGCAAATTCGTAATCGCCTTCTCGTTTGGAATCAACCAAGCATTGATAGATGGATTCAATGAACCAACGACGACCAATTTTTGTTAAGTACGCCTTCATCGCTGGGCGTGCCTTTGTGTATCCTGTTCTTACACTTAATTTGAACCAATCGGATTGAATGGCTGGATTTGCTTCCGTTGAGAATTTGAATGTCTCGTCTAGTTTCAGCATCAACTCTGTATCTAGATTATGATCTAGGTTGCGGATAAAGGTCTGCCATTCCTGAGTGATAAAATCACCTCGTTCTTTACGTAAAAATGCCTTGATCTTACTTTGCTTCCCTTCATTAAAGGCCTGCGCCATGTCAATCATGTCATCGAGTCGCTTTGACGTGATTTGAATGCAATTGTCGGGCAATCCATCACCATAAATCCATTCTTTTGTGTTGAAGTCGATGTTGTTCGGCTTCAAAAGATGCTCGGTCAAATAGGCCTCGAAATCTGCCGTCGTTATTGTATTGAAGGCAAACTCATTGAAGTATTTCTCCAAGAAAGCGTCCATTTTTGCTCTGCCTACCTTTTCCTCCAAGGTTCTGAGGAAGTAAGCACCTTTAACGTAAGGGATATCCGTCATTCCTTCATCAGGACTGCGGTGATCGAGTTCCAATTTCAAGTGTGTATCTTCCGGATGTTCCCCCGATTTCATATCCTCGAGAGCTACGGTCAAATCCTGAAACTCAATCAAGGCAAGAATATCAGCGATTTCCTTTCCGTACAACTCCTCCATAATTCGATTTTCGAAGTACACGGTAAATCCTTCGTTCAGCCAAAAGTCGTTCCAGGTAGCATTCGTTACCAAATTTCCGGACCAAGAGTGCGCCAATTCATGCGCGATTACCGATACCAAGCTTTGATCTCCCGCAAGCAAGGTCGGATTGGCAAATGTTAACCGCGGATTTTCCATTCCCCCGAAAGGGAAAGAATACGGAAGTAGAACAATGTCGTATTGGTCCCACTGATAGTCACCGTAAAGATTTTCTGCAGCATGCATCATTTTAGGAACGTCCTCAAATTCGTATGCAGCGCTTTTGATCAATTCCGGCTCGGCATAAACGCCACATTTATTTCCGAGGGAGGCGTATTCTAAATCTCCTACAGCCAAAGCGATTAGGTAGGCAGGAATGGGTTGCTGCATTTCAAAGTGGTATTCACCCTGTTCGTCGCGTTCCTTTGGGTTGTCGGCACTCATGATGGCTAGTAGATCGTTGGGAACCTTTACATCCGCAGAATAAGTGATTCGACTCAACGGTGTGTCTTGCAATGGAATCCATGAGCGCGTTAAAATGGCTTGACCTTGCGTGTACAAGAAAGGATGTTCTTTACCGGCGGTTAATGATGGCGGTAGCCAATCTAAAGCTTCGGTAGCTTCGGTTGTTTTGTAGTGAATGTTGATTTGACGATCGTTTTTTCCAACTTTTACCTTTAATGGAGCACCCAAAAGTTCATCGTTTTTCCCGACAGAATATTCGGTGGCTTTCTCTTTGCCTTTTTCTCCGAGCGTCACTTTCATAATTTCCAAACCTTTCACATCAAAAATGGCCTCGGAGGTTGTGTGTTCACTCATGGTATGACGAGCAACCCCATAAATCGTTTGGTTGTCAAAATTGACGTCCAGTTCCAAATGAAGGTGTTCGGTTTTAATTTCGTGAACGTTCGCATAAGAGTGTGGGTCTTGAGTGCTTGCGCTCGTTGGGTTTTTGTCTACCTCGTTCGATTCAGTATCGCAAGAAAACAATACAAACAGGAGTAACAATAGGGAGAAATATCGCATCTTCTAGTTTAGTGTGTAAACGAATGTAAAGATAAGGTTAAGAACGTATAAATGAAGTATTGCCAGAGATATTCGGTTGAAGTCCTATTTTTCGGTTCAATTTTTGCTTGTTATCCGCAACCCCACTTATGAAATAAATTGAAAAACTCTCGTTATTTTTTCTTAGATTCACGCACCGAAATTGAGCTATTATGAGTCAAACCCACCCCGTTTCAACCGAAAAAACAATTTTCGGCCACCCAACAGGATTATTCGTACTATTCTTCACAGAAATGTGGGAGCGTTTTTCCTACTACGGAATGCGAGGTTTGTTAATTCTCTACATCGCTGCCTCCGCATCATCTACAGACCCAGAAGGACCGGGACTTGGTTGGTCTGCTAAAGACGCAATTTGGATTTATGGATGGTACACTATGTTAGTGTATGTGATGTCCATTCCGGGCGGAATTATTGCAGATAAATGGCTCGGTCAGAAGAAAACGGTACTCATTGGAGGACTACTCCTTTGTGCGGGACACGGTACTCTTGCGATTCCTTCGGAAACTGCCTTTTTCACGGGACTTGCATTGATTATTCTTGGTGTTGGATGTTTAAAACCAAACATTTCTACCATGGTGGGTGGATTGTACAAGCCGGGAGATATTCGTCGTGACCAAGGATTTACAATTTTCTATATCGGGATCAATGTTGGAGCGTTTCTAGCAGGATTTACCGTTGCTTATGTTGCCTATTACTGGGGCTGGCATGCTGGGTTCGGATTAGCAGGAATTGGAATGTTACTGGGTCAAATCGTTTACATGGCCGGACAAAAGCACCTGCGACATGTAGGGAATTTTGTAGGTAAGTCGGAAGACCCGGAAGTTGTAGCCGCGTCAAAACGTCCTTTAACGAAAATAGAGAAGGATCGCGTAATTGTACTTCTTCTTTCGTTTTTAATTATCGTTGTCTTTTGGGCTGCATTTGAGCAGGCAGGCGGATTAATGAACTTGTACACGGATGTGAAAGTCGACCGAAACCTTGGTGGATGGGAAATTCCAGCAGCGGTATTCCAATCGTTGAACGCTGGTTATATCATTCTTTTTGGAACCTTGGTAGGAGGATTTTGGGTTTGGTGGAAAAAGAAGGGACGCGAATCTTCGTCACTTTTCAAAATGGCATTGGGAACCATGATCATGGGACTTGGTTTCGTATTTATGATGTTTGCCTCCAAAGAAGCTGCTTCTGAAGATTTCGGAAAGGCAGCTATGGTTTGGATCTTCATGGCGTATCTTTTTCATACGATTGGTGAGTTGTGTGCTTCTCCAGTTTCATTGTCGTTCATTACTAAATTAGCTCCCCTTAAGTATGCCTCGATTATGATGGGCTTATACTTTGCAGCAACCGGTTTTGGAAACAAGCTAGCGGGGACAGTAGGAGAGGCTTCTCAATTGGAGCCTTACAAAGCTGAAATGGTGGCTTCCACGGAGCAAATGAACGAGCTGACGGAAAAGAAAGAATTTGAAGTCAAAGAAAATGGTAAACTCAAAACCATTGAGGACTACCCGGTGAACCAAGATAAAAACGTAGAGTTTGAAGTCGAAATCTTTTTAAACAGTGCCGATGAGGTGCAACTACGACGTCATAAAGATGGTGAGAATCTAACTGACCTTGTTGCGTTTAAGGACAAGGAATTGAAAGAGTTGAAGAAGGAATTGAAGTCGTATAAAACCGATGAAAAGAATCCTGTTCATGCTCGTGTACTCTTTGAAAAAGATCAAGACGCAGCTCAAGATATTGAGAACCGCGGTGATGGTAAAAACTACGGAGTGTCCTTCAAGATTGAAGAAACTCAGAACAAACAAGAGTTCAAAACCTTCATGTGGATTACTATATTCACGGTTGCTTTCGGAATTTTGCTCATCATCTTCCTAAAACGCTTGAAGAAGTTGACACACGGAGCGGAAGATAACGAAGGAACTGAATACGAAGAAGCTGAAGGATTTGAAATAGCCGACGGACAAGAATAAAAAAGTAAATAACACGAAAACCAAATATCCAATGTCAGACCAGAATAACGACATCTTTAAATCAAAAGTACTAGGACACCCATCGGGATTGTTTGTACTCTTCTTTACGGAAATGTGGGAACGTTTTTCTTATTACGGAATGCGTGCCTTATTGGTATTGTTCTTAACGGCATCGATAATGGATGGTGGTTGGGGATGGGACAAGGCTAATGCCTCTGTCTTGTTTGGAACATATGTTTCACTCGTTTATCTGTCAACAATGATGGGTGGATACTTCGCCGATCGTGTGATGGGGTATAGAAGGGCTGTTGTTGTCGGTGCATTACTCATGACAGCTGGACACGCTGCAATGGCAATTGAGACAGAATGGTCCATTTATTTAGGCTTAGTGCTGCTTGTATTTGGTAATGGGTTCTTTAAGCCCAATATGACTTCGATTATCTCGCACATGTACAAAGATCACCCTGAGAAGAAAGATGGGGCTTACACCATTTTCTACATGGGTGTAAATGCTGGTGCCTTCCTTGGAATTCTCTTGTGTGGATACCTTGGAGAAAAAGTAGGATGGGGAATTGGATTTGGATTGGCTGGAATCTTTATGCTTTTCGGTATGTTGCAATTTTGGTTCACTCAAAACATTTTTGGCGATATTGGTCTAAAACCAGTGAAGGAAGAGAAGTCTGCAGATGACACAAAAGAGTTAATTGATGCCAAGGAAGTAACTGACGATGAAGTTGCAGCAAATCCTGAAGTTGAGCCTCGAAATCCTTTCCCGGCATGGCAAATGATAATGATTGCAATAATGTCTACAATTGGCTTGGTTTGGGTAATTAATGATCCAATGTCGAAGATTTATGGCGTGAATGTGCTAAATTTTGAAATAGCAGGAGTTTCGGGATCATTGATAACAATTTTGACGGGTGTATTATTGTTTCTTATCTTATTAATCTACCGATTACTTAAGTACACAAAGGTGACGATGCAAAAGATGATTGCTGTGAGTTTCTTCGCCTTTTTAACCATATTCTTCTGGGCGATTTTCGAGCAATCTCCGAATACTCTAACAACTTTTGCAAGGGATTACACTGATCGAAGTTTGGAGGGTAGTGCAGGAATGATATTCAACGTGATCAACTCATTGATAACCATTATCCCTCTTGGAATTATTACTTGGGTTTTGATTAAGCTATTCGGACAGACATTCGCTAAATACAAATTGGGTAACTTAATTTTAGCAACCAGTTTTCTCATTGTTTGGGGGGTTGCTATTTGGATGCTAGCAAATGAATTCCAAAAGGATACTGCCGAAGTCACTGCAAGTTGGTTCTCGGTTCTCAACTCATTGTTCATTATTACGCTAGCGCCTCTTTTCTCCAAGTGGTGGGAAAGCAAGTACAATCCTTCAGCAAATATGAAATACGGGATTGGATTGATTTTGTTGGGGCTAGGTATGGCTTGTGTTGCTTGGGGAGCAAGTGGTATTGCACCAGGTGCAAAAACTGCTTCTGTGAGCATGGTTTGGCTCGTTCTAGTGTACTTCTTCCATACTATGGGTGAACTTTGTATTTCACCTGTTGGATTATCCTATGTGAGTAAATTAGTCCCGGGTCGTATGATTGCATTCATGTTTGGAGTTTGGTATCTTGCGGTAGCAATTGGTAACAAAACAGCGGGAATCTTTGGTGAGTCTTCCGAGGCAATTGCAAACAAAGATGGTATAAGCTATTTCTTTTGGATTTTGACTGCAATTCCGGTTGCTTTGGGAGTTTTATCTATTCTATTGACTCCAGTTATCAAAAAACTAATGCACGGAGTAAAATAACTTTTATATATGCAATGGGGCAGCCCTAACAACCAATTGGGATTGTTAGGGCTGTTTCTTTTAAACTCGTTTTATGAAGCAATTGCTATCCATTTTATCGTTCGTTTTTATCACTCACCTTGGCTTTGGTCAACAAATACAGCCCCTATCGGCGGATGAGGAAAAAACCTTTGATTTTGCCAAGGAGCATTCCATTGCACTCGGAATGGAATCGAAAATGCTTTTAGATAGTAAGGGAGATGTTTTGGTGTACTTCATGCCCGGCGATTACCCCTTGCGTGACGTGGATTCAGTAACGGTAACAGCCGGAGACACAAAAGGAACCTATCGTACTTTGTCCCCTTATTTAATCAAGGGAATCGATAAGGAAATTGAAGTAAGCGTGACAATGTATCATCGCGGAGATACCCTGGAATTTCATGCATCGGGTGAAAAGTCCATGAGCGCAACTGTAAAAATTGCTCCGAAACCGTGGATCACAGACGATGGAATCACCTTCGGATTGTTAGCGATTGTTTTAGCGATGATCTTCTATACAGCGAACTCGTCCAACCCTAATTGGAAGAAATTCTACAACATCATACCAGCATTATTGTTGTGCTACTTGATTCCGGGCTTATTGAGTACGTTTGGAGTAATCTCCAGCGAATACAGCGGGTTGTATAGTGCGGCAAAAACGTACTTGCTTCCTGCAGCGCTGATCCTAATGACCATCGGAATCGACTTTAAAGGAATCATTAATCTTGGCCCCAAAGCACTAATTATGTTCTTTACCGGAACCATCGGAATTGTACTCGGAGGTCCCATCGCGATTTGGTTGTACTCACTCATTAGTCCTGATGTAGTAGGAGGAGTAGGCGAGGAAGCTGCTTGGCGCGGAATGTCGACCCTAGCCGGTAGTTGGATTGGTGGTGGCGCCAATCAAATGGCGATGCTGGAGTTATACGACTACAAAAAGAGTCTCTTCGGAAAGATGATTACAGTAGATATTATCGTAGCGCAACTATGGATGATCTTCTTGCTTTGGGGAGCTGCACGCGCTAAAATGTTTGACAAATGGCTGAAAGCAGATGATTCTGCCATTGAAGATTTGAAAAACCGCATGGAAAACTACGAGGCACAGAATTCTCGTAAACCTGTTTTAAAAGACTACATGTTGATGCTTGGTTTGTCCTTTGGATTGGTAGGTTTTGCCCATTGGGCCTCGGCACATCTAGGACCGTTTTTTGAAAACCTGTGGGGACCAAACTCTCCGTTGGCAAGTTCGTTCTTTTGGTTAATCGTAATTTGTACGGTTGGTGCTCTTATTTACGCGCGAACACGGGCGCGAAAATACGAAGGTGCTGGAGCATCCAAACTGGGAAGCGTGTTTATCTATATTCTAGTAGCGATCATCGGTATGAAAATGGATATCCGCGTAGCACTACAGGAACCCCAATTGATCATTGTAGGAGCTATTTGGATGGCTTTCCATGCTATTTTATTATTCGCGGTGGCGAAATGGATCAAAGCGCCGTTCTTCTTCTTGGCTGTTGGTTCCAAAGCAAATGTTGGAGGGGCAGCTTCGGCTCCAGTAGTTGCGGCAGCATTCCACCCGTCTTTGGCGAGCGTTGGAGTTCTTTTGGCGGTACTTGGGTACGCGATTGGGTCTTTCGCTGCAGTAATTTGTGCCGAGTTGATGTCGATGGTAGCTCCAGTATAACAAGGTCTTCAATATGTTTCCGAAACGCACATATAAATTAACTACGGACAAATCTGTTGATGAAGTATTGGAGGCGATGCGCCGCAATAGCAAGGAAGGAAGCCATTGGTTCTCTTATGGAGATGACAATCTTTTTGTTGGACATGTCACTTCTGATGGATTCAAAGTATCTACGAGGATAGGTTACAAAAATGATTTTCGGCCGCAAGTTTCTGCAAAATTCAGCGATGGGCAGCCAATGCTTCTGATATTTCGGATGACTCTTGCTGTGCGTATTATATTGTCCGTTGTATTGGTAATCGCGGCGGTTTTATCAGTGATTTTTTTTTACGGTAATTTCTCAGAGCAAAGGGAGACTTGGTTTGATACAGCTATTCCCTTGGTAGCACTTTTTTCTGCTTACGGTATGGCTCACCTAGGCTTTTGGATGGAACTCGGTAGAACCAAAAAGCGAATTGAGGAGGTAACAGAAGGCAAGCTCAGGTGAGTGGTCTTGACTGAATCAAACTTCCTATCTAGCTATGCTCAATACCTTGTAACGAAACTAAGTTAGCATACACACCATTCATTTCAATCAATGAGTCGTGTTGACCGGATTCCACGATGCGTCCTTGGTCAAATACCAAAATAGTATCTGCTTTCTTAATTGTTGAGAGGCGATGGGCGATAACAAAAGATGTTCTACCTTTCATTAATTCATCTAAAGCAGACTGCACGGCCTTTTCAGATTCAGAATCCAAAGCTGAGGTAGCCTCGTCAAGAATTAGGATTTTCGGATTTTTAAGAATTGCACGGGCAATGGCAATTCGTTGTTTTTGCCCTCCGGAAAGTTGAATTCCGCGATCACCCACTTCGGTATCAAGCTTGTCAGGGAACGTATCAATAAAATCCCAAGCATTGGCTTTTTTGGCAGCTTCAATTATTTCTTCTTCGGAAGCATTCAAATCTCCAAAGGCAATATTTTCGCGGATAGAGCCTGAGAACAAAATTACTTCCTGTGGTACAAAAGCCATGTGTCCGCGCAAATGGTCCAAGTCGATGCTAGCACTGTTTACTCCATCAAACTCGATGGTTCCGTCTGTCAGATCATAATATTGAAGTAGGAGAGAAGCAACTGTCGATTTACCCGCTCCGGAAGCACCAACAAGCGCAACCGTTTGGTTCGACTCACTTTCAAAGGAAACATCATACAAGACTTGTACGTCTTTTCTTTGTGGGTAATGAAAATTCACTGATTTGAACGCCACCTTTCCGGAAATTTCCGGCTTCAATGTACCGTCTCTTAAGTCTTTTTCGTTCGGTGTGGAGATAATTTCCATCAAGTTTTCAGTGGCTCCAATGGCTTTTTGAATTCCCGCATACAAATCGGGTAATGCACCGAAGGAAGCGCCCATCATAATGGTGAACATCATGAATGTAAAGAAATCTTTGGGGTTCATATCAGGATTATCGCCCTGTGTAAGCAAAACTCCTTGCCATACGATAAAGACGATGGCCCCCATGATGAAAATAATCACGAACGAAGCAAAGAATCCTCGCCACAAACCACTTTTCACGTTCAGATTGCGAATGTTTTCGATAGCCGTTTTGTACTTTCCAATTGCGAACAACTCGTTCGTAAAGGACTTTACATTGGAGATGCCCATCAATGCCTCCTCAATAATGGTGTTGGAAGTAGCGGATTCGTCCTGTGCCTGTTTGGAGAGTTTTCGAACAAAGCGCCCGAAGAAAACGGCAACAATCGCTAAAACAGGCAAGGTTCCTAGCATGATGAGCGCCAACTTCCAAGACAAAATAACAAGGAAGGTGATTCCACCAATGATAATAACTAATTGGCGAAAGAACTCTGCTACACTCGTTCTTAATACATCTTGAACTTGTGTAATATCTGCAGAAATTCGGCTGGTTAGTTCTCCCACTTTGTTGGTGTTAAAAAAATCCATGGGCATGTATACAAGCCGCGTGAATGCTTCCCTACGAATGTCTCTCAAGGCATTTTCGGTCACTTTCGTAAAAAGAAGAATGCGGAAGAAACCGGTCAGGGCCTGAAGTCCGAAGGTAACGAACAAGGCAAATGCCACCGTTGTAACGTTATTCACATTCACCTTCTCCCAAAAAGAACCCATGGTTCCGGGCGATCCTGCATCAGCAGCTCCTCCTAGAAGTTGTCCCATGAGTAGGGGGAAGGCCAGTCCTAAAACACTGGAAATAAAAAGGAAAATCCAGCCAATGATGAACATCGTGCGGTACGGCTTCAAATAGGTAAATATACGCCGTGCCTTGTTGATGCTATCTTTAGAGAGTTTTTCGCGCTTGGATCTTTCTTTTCTCGGTCGAAACATGTATCATTTTTGCTCCCTCAAAATTACACACAATATCCCTATCCTATTATAAATTCAATATTTTTGTAAAAGCGTTTTGACAGATAGAAAAAATAGCTATCTTTGCGCCTCCGCAGCCGAAACTTCTGTGTAGGACTGCAGACTGAATTTTTGACAATAAGACGAAAAGATATAGATCATGAAAAGAACGTTTCAACCATCGGTAAGAAAGAGAAGAAACAAGCACGGATTCCGCAGCCGCATGGCAACTAAAAACGGACGTCGTGTATTGGCAGCTCGTCGTAGAAAGGGTCGTAAGAAATTGACTGTTTCTGACGAAGGAATGCACAAGCGTTAAGTCGAAGACTTAGGCGATATCTATCGCTTTTCTTTTCAAGGAAATTTTTCCCGGTACTCATCGAGTGCCGGGATTTTTTGTTTGTATTCACGAATAAGTACAAACGACTATCTTAGAGGTACAAATATGTACCGCATCAACTACTTATTCGGAACGCTATTACTTCTTTCCACAGCTGCATACGCACAAGAGTATGTGGATTTGGTAAAGTTTGATTACACTTCCACACCACCGAATGCATTTGAATCAAGCCCAGCTTCAACACGGATGCAAGAAATTAATGGTGAAGTCACCATCCCCTTTGAATTCGGTGAGAGTAACGCTTTTATCACGGGACTCATCTATGAAAATACGCAAGCTTCATTCGCTCCTGAGAGAATTCGAGAGTCATTAACTGGAGTTTCCTTAACACTCGGGGCGAAAATAGATCATAGCGAAAAATGGTCGGGAACGTATTTAGCACTTCCAAAGGTATCTACCGATTTCGGTCCACTAACTTCGAGAGATTTTCAATTGGGTGGAGCCGTATTGATGACTCGCAAGAAGTCGGAAAACTTTAATCTTAAATTTGGAGGATATTACAACCAAGAGCTATTCGGACCGTTCTTTGTCCCCATATTTGGGTTTTATTTTCTGAGTGAAAACGAAAAGTTTGAAGCCAAAGCTTTGTTACCCCTTACGGTTGGTTTGAATTACAATTTCGTTAGCAACTTCAGTCTAGGACTCACTTACAGAGGACAAATTCGAAGTTACGACCTCACTCAGCCTTATAATCAGGAAACAGATCGTTACTTGGCGCGATCCACCAATGAAGCCTACATTTATTTGCAATATGCACTTCCGAATGGTATTCATTTCCAAGTTCACGGAGGACATTCCATTGGTAGAACGTATCGCGTTTTCGAAGACAAAGTACCGTTTTCGATGCCATTGTTATATTTCAACGATCAACGAACACAATTGAATACCGATTTTCGCGACGGTTGGTTGTTCAAAGTAGCAGCGTTTTATCGTTTGCCCTTTTAAACGATTATCGACGATCAGGAAGGTAAGATTTTACTTCTTCGATGGCCTCCTGTACTAGATCATGCCTCACAATATCATTGTTGTAACGAATAGCACCTTTGTTGTACACGCGCGCTAGGAACGGCTCGTAGTACTGCCATTCTTCAAAGATGCCTCGCTCTTCTTCGGTCACTGCTGAAACCCTGTCTACGAGAGTGTCAATGTGCATTTGAAGATGCTTTTTATACTTCGGGTCAATCTCTCCGCGAAGCACTCCTTCTATATCGCCGACAGTGATTTTATGAGGCAGCGGAATTTGAACGTAATCGAATTGATCTAAGTTAGCTTCTGCCCATTTCATCAGTCCTTCCAAATAGCCAGGGAATTTATCCAGGTTCATTCCACCGCTGAAATCATTCGCCAAAGTGGAGCGCTCATCTTCATCACCTAGATAATGTCTATCTCCATCAATATCGGTTTTCCATTCATTCAATTTGTTTTGAATAAAAATGGATTTGCTGTTGTAGATTTCAATGAGCACGACGTGTTTTCCAGCGAGTACATTTTCATCAGATTGAGAACGATTTACGTTGTATCTGAGGTATTTGAGTACATCCAAACAACCCAAAATACCGCTATTGTCAATGGCTCCGGCATCAATAAAGTGTCCTTCACGCTTCACCTTAGCCGAAGGGCTAAATAAAGGAAAGCGATTGGTCATGGAGGTTGCTCCGTAATAGGTAAGTGTTTTGTTGGAGGGGAGCTCGGCCAAATCTACTGAGTGTGGGAAGACGTAGTCAAATTCTCCCGGATTCGGACGCACGGACCAAAGAACGCCACGTTTACCGTTAATTCCGGCGGTGTTCATAACCAAAGATGGTGCATACTCGAGTTTTCCTCCGTTTTCTTCAAAAATTTCCCACCAAAATTCGCGAAATCCCGTTGTGTTCGCTTCAGCTGTGGAATTTCCTTCCACGTATTGCTGATAATGAAGCATTTTGTAATAAGAGCGCGTATATCCTTCAATGCTCCGTAACGGATAAAAAGATCGAAGCGCATCTGAACCGAACATGAAAGTTAAATCTATCGACGTATAGTTTCCAGCGATGATTTCATTAATTCTTTTATCAATCTCCTCAATGTTGTTTCCGTATTCCTTGTAAAGCGCGAGATATAGCGAGAGACCTAGTGAACCACCCGATGCCCCTGACATAACAACGGTGTGCTCAAAGAGCTTTCCTTTAGTTTTGCGTTGTAACTCTTGTAGAACGCGCAAGGTCCATGCATTTGCTTTCAAACCTCCTCCATGCGCTGCAATGACGAAAACGGTGTCCTTAGACTCAATTTTCTTCGCGAATTCATCTATAGTTACTTCCCGATTAACGTTCCGATCTACCTCCATCATTTGATGGGTCGCTTGTTCTGGCTTAGAGAGGGTTTGAATGAAAATTACCAATCCTATGAGAGACAATGTCGCTACTCGAAAAATGAATCCGTTGCTTTTACGAATGACATACGTGTCTTTGATGTTTCCCAGCTTATCAACGACGTTCATTTTTGTATTCGCAATGAAAAAGTACTTGGCGATAGTAAGAGCCAAATATGAATAGAAGTAGAGGTAAGCAAGAACGATCGGAGTACCATTCAGTAAGTCCTTTTCATTAACGGCCACCACTTTCCAATTGGAATGGAGAATAATAATCAGTGCTATTCCATTGGCAAAACTCAGCGTACTGAGATAGTTTCGTGATTGCTGGATGAAGTCGGCAAGTTTCCAAAACGGAAGTGCGATTTTGCGAGTGGGTTTTGTAAAACCAAGATTGAATTTCGTTCGTAGTAGCCGAAAAAGAAAGTAAATGCAGAGCAACAGCATGAGCATGGTGAAATTGAGCCACATTCCGGCAATGCTAAATACGTTACCACCGATAATTAATGCGAGTGCAACAAGAAAAGCTATGAAAAGGAATATGAAAATGTAGGTGAGCGTTTTAATCGCACGATTCACATTGCGGATTTTACCTTTTTCAAACCTATAGTTGATAATAGCGTAGACAACAAGCAAAAGAATGGGCAAAGAATGTTGAACTGCGCCAATAATTCCTGAATAATCAGAATGATGTTGCAAATTGACGTTAAATGCTAGAAAACTGATACTTATCCAACTGTAAATCACCAAAAACCCGATGGAGTATCGAAGAAAGTTGGCAACGAGATCTTTTTTGTAGGAGTCTCCGCCGGGCGTTTTCTCAAAATATCGGATTTTGACAAATGGAAGGTATTTCAGTTGGTATTCGAACCATTTGAAGTGCTTTTTGCTTTCATTCAGTCCCGCTGCATAATAGGTGTAAATGGGAAAGTGAGAGAGACTGAGAGCGAGTGCGAACAATAAAAATATTGTCAGGAAATAGGAGAACTTTGACGTTTCAATGAGGTCCGCGACCAAGATACTTGCCTGCCCCATTTTGGTATACAGAAAGAAGATAAAGGCAAGGACAATCAAACTCACAATGGAGCTTTTCACGAATTTAACCACAGAGGCTAAAAACTCAATAAGTGTTTCCTGAAAGAAAGAACGGAGGAAGTGCATGTCTTTTCGTTAGTGTTTAATGGTAGAGGGAAAATACTCGTTTTTTTAATTGGATCGCACGTTTTTGTACCGATTTCTGCGCGTACGATCTTGTAATCCTGAGATTTGTGTGAATTGGATCCATTTTTATAAAACTGATGAAAATCATTCTTAGCTGTTGATTTTCCGAGTATTTTGCCGTATAATTTGATTATTATGAGTGAAATAACCACCAATTGGACCAGGAAAGAATTCAAGGCTTACTTGATGATGTACGCTGCGAATGCCAATTTCTTTGAATCGGAGGAAGAGAAAGAACTGATTCATCAGATTGTTTCGGACGCTACTTACAAGGAAATTCATCGCGAATTTGATGGCGACAACGATTATCAGAGCATTCAGAAGATTTTGTACAACATCGATAAATTCGATTACAGTAAAAAAGACTTATCGAAGTTGATGGCAGATATTCAGCGTGTTTTCAATGCAGACGGTAAAGTGGATACCTTGGAGCGCAACATGCTTTTGGCGCTGAAGCACTTGGTGGACTAAGACTTGTCGGAATTGCCTTGTTTTTTCATGGCTTCTTCTATGTTTTGCCGTATTTGAGCGTCGATGGCAGATTTCATGTGCCTAAATTAAGGGTTTGGATTTTGAAATGGGTCGATTCCCACTACATGTTTGTTCGGATTAAGCATACCTTTTTGAACGAGTAAATCAAATCACCTTTGCAAGGTAATTTCAGTTGGTTCGTAGTTTTCCGAACCATTTGTAATTGATTGAACAACATCATTTTTAAAGAATTTAATTTCACCTGCACCAAATAGCTGTTCTGTTATTTAATTGAAGAAAGATCTTCAGAATGGTGAAAATAACCTATGGTTTGGCATTAATTACCCTATAGATGCCCAATCAAATTCGTACATGTAAGCAATCTATTGAGAGATTATCACGAGCTTGTAAATGAAGAATTCGGTTTAGCGATTACCTCGCTTCGGAATCAGAGCGTTTTGATAGCATTTCCAAAATGGTTTTGAAGTCAAATTTCTCTTCTCCGGATTCATTTAGAATAGATTGTAGAAGCGGTTTCCATTCCTCTGGTGGTTCGTTTGCCATTGTATTGAGGTTGCCATTTACATTTCGCAGGTGTTCCAATATTTCGTCCTTAGGAACGTTGCCAAACATGGAATTTTCTCCCGCAGTGACAGGACTGTTAAAGAGCATTTCGATTAGTGAGTCCAAGCTTGGGGTATTGCCGTCCTTGGTTTCTGCTTGGAATGACTCGGCCCATTTTTTCCAATCTTCAGGAGATAGCTTTGTCGACGCGTTAAAACTTTCGCTCATTTCTTTGAAATGCTTCGACATATTTTTTGTGAAAGTATCATCGGTATCTGAACCTGCTGCTTCACCTTGAGCGTTCTCATTGAAAATGGCTTCAATGATCTCTGAAAAGGCATCGGTTGAATTTGCTTCTTTCTTCGTTTTGTCGGCGTTTTCTGATGTGTCATCACTGGCGAACGGATGCTTGTATTTATCAAAGATGGCACCGTCTAATTGGGCACCTTCGAATTTGGCATTCTCGAGCAGCGCACCGCGAAAATCGGCATAGTGAAAACTGCCATTTGACAGATCTGCATTGCGTAAATCGGCACCACGAAAATCTGCCTCATTAAATGTAACGCCGACAAGACTCGCTTGGGATAAATCAGCACCTCTGAATTCAATGCCTTCCCCTTCGGCCTTATCAAATATAGCGGAGAGCAATACAGCTCTTTCGAAAGAGGTTTCTGTGAGTTTTGCGTTGTTGAATTCAGCTTCTTCGAGGTACGCGCCTTTCGCTGAACTATCTTCGAAACGCGTGTGGTGAAAAGATGATTTTTTGCCTTGTCCACGATTGAAGTTGCACATGCGAATTAATGCATTAGAAAAATTGGCATTGGAAAAACTCGCCGCTGTAAAATTCGATTGACTTAGTTGGACATCTTGCAAATCAGCATCATTCAATTGGGCAAATGAAAAATTCAAATGATCGCCTTGAAGACCCGATAAGTTCTGTTTGGATAGCTCCGAATTACTAAGGTCGATGCCGCTGAGGCGTTTTCCTTGCTTTCGATGAGTGAATAGTGTTTCTGTGGTTTTCATACGTCTAACGTAAAGTTAGCGATTATTTTGATTGCTTAATCAGCTCAGATTCCTCATTGTACTTGTCAACAGCATCCCTTGGTGCATCAATTGATGCATGAATGATAAATCATTACCACAGTACAACGACTTAATTTTCTGCTCCAACTTTATAAAAGATAGGTCCGACTTTAAACCTAACTGCCAAAATAGGAGTTATCACAAAAGTTATATTATTGAATCTTATTACAAGCGAAACACCTTTTTACATTTTGAATGATGGGGCGGTGACAATATTTACAAGGTATTCGATTTGCTACAAGGTACTCTGATCTTGTCATGGTAACAACAGGGTCATCCCTGAAATCAGTTTTACAGTTGATGCATAAAGGGTCGTCTTTATGTTTGGGTGTAAGACATTCTCTACACATCATAATTTCCCCGTTATATTCTATTTCACTCATACAATCGTGCTAAGTCAAACCCTTTTTCTTTTGCCATTTCATAGTAAGGTTTTTTAAACTCCTCGGGTAATAATGATTGAATTCGCTCCCTTTGCTCAGAATATCTGAGATCATTATGTGCGATATCAATTAAGTGCATTTTATTCGGCGGAACACCTTGCAATTCATTCATCCTTCCAAGTGCATGCAATATGAATTTGGGAATTAGGTTTGTCGCCAATTGTTTACGATAAACATGCATTTTTTCAACCTCTTCATGAGTTATTTCGACGATGTGGGCGATTTCACCTTTGATGAACTTTCCTTCAAACGCTCCATTGTGAGATAAGAACTCAGGGAAATCGATTTTAGTTGGGTCAACTTTTACATTGTCAATTATTTCTCATTCATTAAGCTCAATTCCCGCATCTGTTGTGAAAAGACTGGAAATCAGTACTTCCGCATTGTTGATGTCAAAAGACTTTGTATTACTTGTTTCTTTGTAGAGTTCTATTAGAATGTCATGTTCACCACGAAAATAGATGTAGCTTGAACCATCGATAAACCCTTTTTTTAACGCCTGATTGTATATATCCAGCAAAACTCTACCAAAGGCAAATTCTCCGGGGGCTATTTCAATAGCAAATACATCTCCAACGCTCCATTCTTGAGCTTGATTATCTTTTTCATACGTCTAATTTAACAAGGGGGTATTTTCTTCAAAGTCAAGGTCAATTCAGGAATTAAATCGAAGCGACTTTCCTTTTCAATTTGTTTAACTGCCTTTTTTCTATCGGCAACTTTTGATGAGCTGAGAAGTTGTATTGTCGTCATCAGAGTATAGGTTTTTAATCAGAGATGACTTCACATTTCTTTTAAATCGATGACATAGTGTACTGGTCCAAATAATTCGTAGATAGTTCATATCCATTACTTGAAATGTGAAATATGTGTGAAGTGAAGTTAAGGATTTATTTCTTAAATCCAAGTATTAGTCTCAAGTGGGATGGTTTTAAAACTTTAAAATTATTTGAGCAACTAAAATAAAGAGCTATTGAAAATAAACAGGCACCAAAGTCTTTCAACAATTGAGCAATTGTTGTTTGCTCATTTTGTAATAAGTTTCTACAAAGATTTAACTTCCAAATCCCGATTCACACGTTTTGAAGCATCGGTAGCTTTCAGCAAAACATCAAAAATATCATCGCCATCACTGGTATAAAAATAATTGGATAAGCTTGTAATTCTTTTTGCGATATTATCTCCCCAAGGTGGTTTTGTTTGTGGATTTTCATATTCCCAAATCGCCATATTGGGCGAATACTCGGAGAAGGCTTTTCGTATTTCCTCAATTTCAGACTCAAGGGCTTCGATATCGGAACTAGCTACTTTGTCTTTGTAGAGTGCATTCATTGTGAGGGGGTACTTGCTTCCCCACTGTCGATCTTCTAAATGATAAGCAATGTTAGAGAAGAAGCAATGAACAAAACTTCCTGTTCCAACTTTATAAAAGATAGGTCCGACTTTAAATCCAACTGCCATTTGTCTAGTGTTATAAGTTTAAAATTAATAATTATTGCATAAAGATAACTTCCATGTTTGGACAACGATTTGTAATACTTGTTTCAATGTCAATAAGCAATTCCGGGGTGGTACTTTGTCCTCTAACATCTACTATGACTGTTTGATCGGTTCCAGTAGGAAGATCGGTTAATCTTTGATCGTATTGTCGCCCGAGCTCTCTTACAAGGTTTCGCCTTCCAGCTGGTGTTTCCACATCGTAATTTTTTACCTCTACGGCATGACCTTCTGCATATAAATCAGGTCGTGTACTTCCTTCTGTGCCGTAAGGAACTTCCTGACCGTCTTTGAAGCTGGTTTGTGTATCATAATCAGGGTATGCTCCTTCGGCATCAAGTTCACTCTGTCTCCATGAAGGTCTCTCTCCATCGGCGACAGGAGCGTTGGAATCATTACTTGTATTCGTTCTATTCGTTCTTGGGTCTTCAACAAACCTATTTGTTTCTGAGTCTCTTAGCCTTCCGTTATCGTCTCGATAGGTGCCAGGAGGATCCTCAGGGAATCCGTCATTAGTGGTTTGATTATCCCCATCATTCACCGGTCCATTTTCTTGGCCGTCGTTAACTGGAGTACCATCTGCATCCCCGTCGTTAATTGGTCCGTTTTCTGGTCCATCATTCACCGGTCCATTCTCGGGACCATCACTTACAGGAGTATTCTCTCGCCCGTCGTTCACCGGCGTCGATTCAGGACCATCATTTACTGGTGTAGTTTCTGGTCCGTCTGTAACAGGGGTTGATTCAGGTCCATCTACTACAGGGGTAGACTCCGGGGCGTCTACCACTGGTGTCGACTCAGGCGCATCTACCACTGGTGTTGCTTCAGGCGAATCAATAACTGGCGTTGATTCAGGTGCATCTACTACTGGATTTGCATCGGGTCCTTCCATAACAGGAGCACTGCCATCTGCATCAATAGCTCCAGGGTTCGCTCTTGCTCCTGCAACGTGACCAATTCCAAAGGTCACGGCGGTGGTAATAAGTGTAAAGCTAAGTTGTCCCCATGAGAAATTTTCAAAAGAGAAGCCGCCTTCAATGTATTGCGTGACGACATCGAATCCTCCTCCGGAGATCATTGCTGCACCAAACTGAGCTGCTACTTGCACTCCTTTCGAAGCTGTAGAGAATATTACTCCAGCTCCGGCACCTGCGGCAGCTCCTAAGAATCCTCCGGCGGCTCCTGTAATTGCCCCTTTAAGCATAGCCTCGCCAACGCCCTCCATGACATCCTGGTTCGTCCATAGATTGACGGCCATGGTAATAAGTCCTGAAACGACAGCTCCTACAACAGCACCAATAATCGCTCCTGCTAATAACGGTCCTCCTAAGGCTGCAACGATTACCGGACCGGCTGCCCCGGCTGTAACCACGGTCAACGCAACGATAATTATTATAACAAGGATTACGATTAGCACGGCTAGAAGTCTTTTCCATGCAGGTGCTTCTTGTGATGCAGCTTGATCTGCACTAGCAGTGATTTCACATGCTAAGCCTTCTTGGTTGGCTCTCAGGTTTTCCTCAAGTTCTGCTTTTGATTCTTCCAGCCTTGGAATAGCGTCCGCGATTGTTTTATCGCAACTTTCTTGGAACCCATCAAAAGATTTTTGTAAGGCTTCTACACTTGAATCTACACTCTGCTGTACTTGTGTCGTAAACGATGTTCTTTGTGCAGCAAAGTTGTCCACTCCGGAAATTCCATTCATTCCTGTATTGAAATCGCCCATGAGTTGGTTCGTAGCGTCCTCGTTACTTTGCGTGATTCCTTGAAGCGAAGTAATGGCTTGCTGAAGGTTACTATTTAATTGTGTTTCAGCCTTTGATATTCCTGATTCGGCGCTACTGAAAAGCCCGTCTATAGCACCATTAATATTCTGTTCAACTTCAGAGAGCACGCGTCCGAGTTCTTGTGGATCTGGTGCTTGACTCGAAGAGAACTGTGCTTTCAAACTACTGATGGAGCCTTGAATTGAAGAAACAGCTCTTTGGATGGCCTGTTGTGATGCCGCAGCAGCAGCATGAGCGGTACTTTCTTGCATCACCTGCTGCATGTATCCAGTGTCATTGATTGCTTGACGCTGCATATACTCTTGCTCATCGAGTTGATCCAGTGTTGCCGTGAGCGATCCATTAATTCCTGCGATCAGACTTGTTTCGGTGGCTCTGGCCTGCTCAATTGCAGCATCTCGTGTTTGCTCCAGCGCACTTATTAGTTGTGGAAGGCTCTCATCAAGAGTAGCGCGAGATTGGTTGGCTGACGCTATGATTGAACAGCGATCGACTTTACGACCACTCTTAGTAACTTCAATAGCTTGTTCCCATGCTGAGTCAACCGTTTTGTCGTAATGTGTTTGTCCCACGGAGCGTGCGGCATCTGCTTGCGCTGCAGCTCTTCGTTGCGAAAGGTTACCATCCCAAAAACCATTTTCGGTACAGTTTCGGAACCCTTCGTATTGAACTGCCATTTCTTCGGCAATATCTTTGTATTCTTGTCCAATCGTAGGGCCGAGGGCGATCATGTTTGCCCTTGCATCCACATACATCTCATTGATAGTTTCCAAAGTGGTGGTTTCCAAATCACCAATGTTGGTCATTGTATCTGTGTACGTTGTATTGAGCGTTTCAATAGCTTCGGCCGTCTTCATTTCTACATCTGTGATGTAGTTGGTGGTTTGCGTATGAACCGCCTGGCGGGTTTCTTCTGCTTTGGCTCTTGCTTCAACTCTAGCTCGTTCTATTCGCGCTGAGATTGTATTTTTTTGCGCTTCCATAGAAGCTCCAATCTGCGCTTTCGCCGCTTCTGCTGTTGCTCCAATTCGATGCGGAATATCTTCAAGTCCGAAGGATGTGGCGTTCTCCAATCGGTCTCCGATAGAAGAGAAGAAGTCATTTGCTTTATTTGTTGCTTGCTGACGTTGTTCGTTTTGTTCCAGACTCTCTGATGGGTTGCTTACAAAACTTACCTGACTTTTGACTGCACCGTTGTTAGCCGCTGTACTACTCAAGGAACTACTGGAAGCTTGATAGGCTGCTACGGATGTAGTGCGCTCCCCTTCGGCTGAAGCAAGAACGCCTGCCATTGCATTCGCTTGTGCAGGTGCTTTTTTCTTCTCACCGCCACCGGCATCAGCATCGCCTTCGGCGTTTTCGCCATTTTCAGCATTCTCGGAATTCTCAGCGTTCTCTGTATTTTCGGCATTTTCACCATTTTCCTGATCTGCATTACCCTCTGTTGTCGCGGTAGAATCGCCACCACCTTCGGCAGGTTCGGTAGCAGCTCCAGCAGCCTCCGCTTGATCTGTAGGACAATCATCTATTTCATCCCAAACATCTTCCGATCTCGAGTCATCTCCTTCTGCATCAACATCAGCACCTTCCGGATTTTCCGGTTCTTCATCCGGTTCTTCATCGGGCTCTTCCGTTGGTTCTCGATAACACTCTGGTTCGCAGTTACCTCCTTCACCGCCATCGCCGACGGTAACATCTGCTCCTCCTGCGTTTGCGTCATCGGAATTCTCGCCCGTATCCTGATCGTTCTCGTCACCTTCAATGGCTTGTTCGTCTAAATCCTCAGCATTTTCATTTTCGGGGTTCTCCTCCTGATTTTCTTCTGCTTCTTGATTCTCTTCTGCATTTTCAGTAGGAGAGGGGATGGAGTTGTCTCGGACAATTTTCTCTTCGTATTGGCGGGTTGCATTTACATCCAGTTGCGTTTGAACTGTCTCTTCGCTTTCGGTACTGCTGTCCAATTTGGTTTGCGCAACTTCTTCAGATTCTTCTGTATCTTTTTTCTGAACGCCTTTTGGTGCTGCTCCCTGCTGTACGGTATGTGTTAACTCATGCGCCAATAAGTGCTGACCGCTTTTGCTTGATGGGGAATATTGTCCTTCGTTGAAATAGATGTCGGAACCATTGGTAAATGCCTTTGACCCGAGATCTTTGTTCATTTGAACAGCATTACTGTCTGTATGAATTCGAACACCGCTGAAATCGGAGCCGAAGCCAGATTCCATAGAGCTACGCGTATTGTCGTCCATTGGAGAACCGTTTCCTTTGGATGATTTTAGCGATGATTCAACTCCAGCTGTTGAGCCTTGTCCTTCTGATTTCGTTTGTACTTTTTCTTCCGCCTCGCACTTAGCGCATTTCTTTTGAACGTTGAGCTTTGACACAGATTCTTCTTTCCCACAAGCAGCGCACTTGGTTTGAATTTTCTCTTCTTCTCCCTGTGCTTGCTTCTGAATATCTTCTCCTTCGGTACTGCTATCTAATTTCGTTTGAACCTCCTCATCGGATTCCGACTTCATTTGTGCGTCTTCTTCCGCGCAGTTGTCGCATTTTGCTTGAAGACTTTCTTCCTCCTCAGAACCTTTCGTTTGAACAGACTCTTCTTCTTCGTTCTTCATTTGAACAGGCGGTTCGGTACTTTCGTCAAGCTTTAATTGTACAACTGGCGTGATGCTTTCTGAAAGCGGCTTTTCTTGGATGGTAGTCTCGTCTTCACCGGCATCACTGGATTTCTCTGACTTCTGCTGAACGTCGGTTTCCACCACGTCTTCTTCCTTCACACCTTCGCCTTCGACAGGACCTTTGG
>JANSYQ010000018.1 GCA_024742305.1 bacterium
ATAAAAAGCGTGTTTCTTTTGATCCAAACAACAAGTATTGACGGCCACCTTTCTCAATAACTACAGTGGTTTGCTTTTCAGAGTTATACCCCCAAACGTCGAGGTGTACATTGGTGAGACGGTTGTTACCCGCCGTCATAAAGTCATGAGCAGCAAAGCGAGCAGGTTCAATTTTCTCTGTTGTTTTCCGCTTCGTTTCAATTCTTTCAATCATTAAATCGTACGGGAACAGTCCAATGGCTTTGGGTAGTCCTCGGTTCCACATTCCTCGCTCGTTTTTCTCTCGTTCTTCGAGTAACCCAGATGTTCCACTTCCATCACCAGCAGCCATGAGAACATTGTCGAACTCCTCGGCTTCACCGCCCAAATGCAGGTAAATGCGTTCGGCGCGCTCTTTCACATACTTGTTAATAGCATGATTCATCGCCTCCAAGAGTTCCATTTTCTCTTGAGTATCCAAAAAACGCATTGTTTCTACCATCGCTACTTTGTCGTCAAGCGAAAGGCTAGGATTCAGTATGTTGTAGATTTTTGGATGCGGTCGTTGCTCGCCATCCTTCGGTCGATAGGCTTCCGTTGGTAATTTTTCTTCTAAGTACGATTCAAAGGCATCAAATTCGTTTTGGTATTGTTTCAAGTTGTTTGGATTCTTCCGTTTTGCCAAAAGAACTTTATTGAGCTCCCAAACAGCCATTTTATTCGAAGCCTCTGCAAGCAAGCCTTTCGGTGATTTGCTAATTTCCTCCTTACGGATGATTAAGTGCTCCGGCGTATTAATGATGAGAAGTTCCGTTGAGTCGTAGTTGATCTTTCCATTCGGGAAGGTAATCTCAGGCCCTTGGTAATCGAAATACCGACCGAGATTGTTGTCCAAAATGGGACTTTTCTTTACCACATGAAACAGGTAGGCACGCTCCTCAGGTGTCAAACCTTCATTCAGTTGGGCGTTGGCAGAAAATGATAAGGATAGAACAATTAACAGGTAGAAATTTCTCATAAACGATCGGATGTACGAATATAACAAAGAAACATGCCCTTCGTAACAGTTTGGAGCAAAAAAAAAAGCCCCCGCATCTCGACTCCGCTCGATGACCAGGGGCTTTGATTATCAGTAATCGTGAACTACTTTTTCACGACCGTTTTAGTAACTGTTTGTCCTGCGTTGTTGATTGCCAACAAATACATTCCTGCGTTAAGATTGGAAATATCAATCGTTTGACCGTTTGAGATGTCAAGTGTGTTGATAATACGTCCGCTAGCATCCAAAAGCTGTGCAGTAGCAGATGCATCGAATTCTCCGAATACAGTAACCACATCATTTGCCGGGTTTGGAGCCACAGTGAAATCAAATGATTCCAGCTCCTCAACTCCTACAAAAATTCCGTCTTCTTGAGACAAAACCAAAGAAGTCTCTGTAATTGGTGTTGTTCCACCTTGGGGCAAAATTGTGATTGTCAAGTGAACGAATACAGGCAAGTTTGAGTTCGCGTAGTCGTAGTACTCGTACTGACTTTTAATTACGTCAACGGCACCTACCAAAGGAAGTGTCGTTTGTGCGTTCTCCTCGCTGTAGTAACGAATAACGTTTGAAAGTGAAACGCTGTTTGGAAGCAAAAGTGTTCCTGATCCGTCAACAGAAGCGTCGATAGTTCCTGTCAACGATTCGTTAACTGGGAAACCATTGAAAGTCATAGACAAAGATCCGTCGTAGTTATCGTTTACAGTTGCGCCTCCTTGGTCAAATGGGTACGTACACAAGATCGAAGGATCGTTTTCGTAAGTAACGATAATGTCTCCGAAAGTAGCTTCTGTGTAGTAGAACCCTTGCGACGTTCTCTCAGATGCAGTAGAGGAGAAGAACTGTTTGATGTCTCCTACTGAAAGCACTTTTGTTGCTCCAGGGAAGTTCGCTCCGTTCGGGTCAGCCGTTGGATCGATACATTCTACGTCTTGGGTTACACCGTTGTAACCTGCGATGGTAGAGTAGTCCCAAGTAACTCCAGCTCCAGTAGTTCCTGCGTAATTAGTTGCGAATGAATCCACTACGAAAAGCGTCGATGTCTCACCGATAGTAGGTTCGTTAGCCGACGTCATTTGCGCTTGCGAAAATGTAGCTGCTAATAGAAAAGTGAAGAGTAAAGGTTTTCTCATAATTTTTGATTTTCTCCAAAAGTAAAAAATTGCGACATTTCTTCAATGTCCCCCATCATTGTATGCCGCCGTTTAAACAAAGGGGTTATCTTTGTGCCTCAAACGAAACAGAATTGAAGAAGGTTGGCGAAAAGTGGTTTAAAAGATACTCAGTAATAGCCGTTTGCGCATTATTTGTCTCTCTTCTGTTCTTTCTCTACTACGCCGCTCAGATAGAGTTTGACTACGATTTCGAGAAATTTTATCCTACGGATGACCCTGAAACTGAATTTTTTATTGACTACAGAGAAAAGTTTGAATCTGACAACGATTTCTTGCTTATTGCGATAGAAAATGAAGGAGGAATATACGATTTGGATTTTCTGAAAAAAGTAGATGCCCTTACGAATGACTTAAAAAATGCAAAGTATGTGAAGAACGTACTTTCTATTACGCAACAGAAGGAATACTTTATCATTGGCGGTGTTACCGATGAAAAGCCGTACATCAATTTTGAAGATGTCGATTTAAAAAGAGATTCGGCCAACATTAGCACAAAAGACGAGTTGGTAAACAATCTTGTTGCCAAGGATGGAAAATCGGTTTGTCTCTTTGTTCGCCACAAAGACTTTTTATCGAAGAAGGGGAGCGATGTTCTGATTACGAATATTGAGCGAAAGGCAAAATCGTATGGTTTTAATGACTTGCGCATAGGAGGTCGAGCGATAGGACAGAAATATTATATCGATAAGATGTCCTTTGAGATGATACTATTCCTGAGCCTGAGCGCCGTTTTGGTGGTTATCTTTCTATTGGTAGCCTTTAAGTCTATTTGGGGAATAATGATTCCGCAGGCGGTAATCGTTGCGGGAATGATTTGGCTGGTAGGAGGTATGTCTCTTGCGAATCAGCCGATGAACATTATTCTTACGGTTCTTCCATCTGTCATGTTTGTCGTCTCCATGTCTGACGTCATTCATTTGGTTTCCCGATACCTAGATGCGCTTCGTGAGTTAGAGAATTCCTTTGAAGCAACAAAAGTAGCAGTACGTGAAGTTGGATTGGCGACATTGCTTACCTCCATCACCACAGCCATTGGGTTCTTCTCCTTGATTTTTGTTCGTGTGGAACCGATTCAAGTTTTCGGTACCGTCATGGGAATTGGTGTGATGATTGCCTTCATTCTCACTTTTGCGGTACTTCCTGCCTTGTTTTATTTGACCGGAGGACCGAAATACATCACAGCAAAAAAGAAGGATCACTTTTGGCGCCGTCGATTGGAAAAATGGTTCCTGCTCGTTGGTAGAAACAAGAAAACCATTCTTGGTGCAGGCGTTGTCGTTTTGGTATTGAGTGTTGTTGGAATTATGCAGTTGGAGAGCGACAACATGCTCATGGATGATATTTCGGAAGGCGAACCTTTGAAACAAGATTTCAATTATCTGGATGATCATTACGGCGGAGCTCGTCCGTTTGAAATGGCGGTTACCATTCGAGACACAAATGTTCGAGTTTGGGACCAAGAAGTACTAAAGACGATTGATACCGTTGAGAATTATCTTACTAATTCCTACGGCGTAAACATCAAAATGTCAGTTGTAACTGCAATGAAGGTACTCAATAGAGGAATGAACTTGGGTAAGGATGAGGCCTACAAACTTCCTGAACGCAATAGCAAAAGACGTAGTATTCGAAGAGCTCTGCGCGTTGCTGGGGAGGGGCAATTCGTTCGAACAATGTTGGATAGTACAGAAACGATACTTCGTATTAGTGGTACCATTCCCGATTTAGGAAACAAGAAGGTCACGGCGTTAAATGAGAAGCTGGAAAAGTTCCTAAAAGGAAAAACAATGGGCGGTAAACTTGATTATCAAGTAACGGGAACGGCACATTTGGTCGATAAAAACCTTCGTTATATGTCTACCAGCTTGGTAAAGGGATTGGCGGTTTCTATTTTAATTGTAGCGCTAATTATGGGCTTGATTTACCGATCGTTTAGCATGATGTTGATCAGTTTGGTGCCAAATATCTTCCCACTGGTATTCATCGGTGGAGCGATGGGCTTCCTTGGTGTAGATCTCAAAATATCTACGGCCATTATCTTTACTATCGCCTTCGGAATTGCGGTTGATGATACCATACACTTGTTGGGCAAATTCAAGTACGAATTGATGAAAGGCAAGGGCGTTGTGTATGCTTTGCGCAGAAGTTATTTCACCACTGGAAAGGCAATGATTCTCACGACATTAATTCTATGTTCTGGATTCTTGTTGTTGGTGTTCTCTAGCTTCCTAGGAACCTTCTATTTGGGAATCATGTTGTGTCTCGCACTGATTGTAGCATTGATCGCAGATTTAACCATTTTGCCTGTTCTTATCCTCCTTTTCTACAAGCCGAAGAAAAAAGAGTCTTAAATCATTATTTTTGAACCACTTCAAATACTAAACCATGGCCAAAGATTCTAAGAAAAAGTTAAGTACAATACAAATGTTCTTACTGGCTCTAATTCCTGTTTTAATCCTCATTGGCCTTCTTGCTTTGAGTGTCTATCTCTACGGTGATGATAGTTTGAGTGGCGCGAATCAAATGGCACTTATTGTCGGTGCAATTATCGCCGGCCTTGTTGGATGGCGATTGGGGTTCTCTTGGAAAGATATTGAAAAAGGAATGGTGAAGAGTATTAAGTCCGCTTTACCAGCCATTTTAATTCTCTTAATGATTGGCGCGCTTTCTGGAGCTTGGTTGATTTCAGGAATTGTTCCCACTATGATATACTACGGATTAGAGATTTTAAATCCCACCATCTTCTTATTTGCCGCTTGCATCATCAGTGCTATCGTTGCAGTGGCCACAGGAAGCTCTTGGAGTACCGTTGCTACTGTTGGTGTGGCGTTAATTGGTATTGGAGGTGCCTTGGGAATAGATCCAGCAATGTCTGCAGGAGCGATTATCTCAGGAGCGTATTTCGGGGATAAAATGTCGCCGCTTTCAGATACCACTAACCTAGCACCGGCGATGGCAGGAACTGATCTGTTCACTCATATTCGCTATATGGCGCTTACGACAATACCATCCATTGTAATCACTTTGATCATTTTTCTAATTATTGGTTTCTCTCTTTCAACCAATAATTCTGAAATGGGAGCTTTGGAAATGGGCAAATTAATTAAAGAAAATTTTGTTATTTCCCCATGGTTTTTACTAATTCCAGCGCTAGTTGTATTTCTAATTATTAAAAAAGTTCCCTCGCTTCCTGCTTTATTTATTGGTACAATTACGGGGTGTTTGGTGGCAGTGTTTTTTCAACCAGATATTGTCCAAGATCTTGGAGCGGCTCACAATGAAATGGATGGTAAAGAGATCACATGGTCTCCGAACTATGTGCAATCTTCGTACATAGCTTCCATAGATGCAATGACAGGATATATTGCAATTGAGACGGAAAATGCTGGTGTTAACAAATTGTTGTCGTCAGGAGGAATGTACGGCATGCTTAACACCATTTGGTTGATTGTGTGTGCGATGTGTTTCGGAGGGATTATGGAGGCTTGCGGATTACTTCAAGCGATTACTAAAATGCTTATGCGACTGGTACGCTCAACAGGGTCGTTGATCGCCACAACCACAGGAACATGTCTGTTTTTCAATACAACTGCATCCGATCAGTACCTATCCATTGTTGTTCCGGGAAGAATGTTTGCAGATGCATATAAAGACCGTGGTTTGGCTCCTCAAAATTTGTCTCGAACCTTGGAAGATTCGGGTACAGTTACATCTGTTTTAATTCCATGGAATACATGTGGAGCAACACAATCAAAAGTGTTAGGAGTAGCTACTGGTGACTACTTTATCTATTGCTTCTTCAACATCATCAGTCCGATTATGACCATGGTATTTGGTTATGTAGGTATCAAGATTGCCAAGTTGAAGCCTAAAAAGAAGGATTAGATCCTCACGGATAGTCTTTATTCCACTGTCTTTTTGTTAATTTTGTAGTCCTGAAATTGAAAAAATTATGTTTGAAAATTTAACGGATAAGTTTGAAAGAGCCTTTAAAGTCCTAAAAGGGCAAGGGCAGATCACAGAAATCAACGTTGCTGAGACTTTGAAAGAAGTGCGTCGTGCATTGTTGGATGCCGATGTGAACTTCAAAACAGCGAAGGAATTTACGAACACCGTTAAAGAGAAAGCACTAGGTCAAAACGTACTCACGGCCATTTCCCCCGGACAACTCTTAATCAAGATTTGTCACGAAGAGTTGCAAGAACTCATGGGAGGTAATGAGGTCGAAATTGACGTAAAAGGAAACCCGGGCATCGTTTTGATGTCAGGACTTCAAGGTTCGGGTAAAACGACGTTTTCAGGAAAACTAGCGAATTACCTCAAAAATAAGAAGGGGAAGAATCCACTTTTGGTTGCCTGTGACGTTTACCGTCCCGCAGCGATTGATCAGTTGCACGTCCTCGGAGAACAATTGAACGTTGAGGTATACTCCAACAAAGAGGAAAAGAATCCGGTTAAAATTGCTCAAGCTGCCGTTCAGCACGCAAAAAGTAAAGGATTCAACGTGGTGATTATTGACACCGCGGGTCGCTTGGCTGTGGATGAGCAGATGATGGCGGAAATCGCCGAGGTCAAGAATACCATCAAGCCTACGGAAACACTTTTCGTTGTGGATTCCATGACGGGACAAGACGCGGTAAACACGGCGAAAACCTTCAACGAGCGCATAAACTTTGACGGTGTTGTATTGACGAAGTTAGACGGTGATACGCGTGGTGGTGCTGCGCTATCGATCAAAGCGGTTGTAAACAAACCAATTAAGTTTGTTGGAACGGGCGAGAAAATGGATGCATTGGATGTGTTCTATCCTGCTCGTATGGCCGATCGAATTTTAGGGAAAGGAGACGTTGTTTCCCTTGTTGAGCGCGCTCAGGAGCAGTTCAATGAAGAAGAAGCACGCAAGCTCCAAAAGAAAATTCAAAAGAATCAATTCGATTTCAACGACTTCCTTGGTCAGCTTCAGCAAGTGAAGAAAATGGGGAACGTGAAAGATTTGATGGGCATGCTTCCTGGAATGGGGAAAGCCATGAAAGATGTTGAAATTGAAGACGACGCGTTCAAGCATATCGAGGCTATTATTCACTCAATGACTCCGCAAGAGCGAGCCAATCCGCAAATCATCAATGGTGCACGTAAATCTCGAATCGCGAAAGGAAGCGGTACAAGTATGCAAGAAGTGAACAAACTAATGAAGCAGTTTGGCGACACCAAGAAAATGATGAAGATGATGTCGAACCCTAAAAATATGCGTCAAATGATGAAGCAAATGAAGGGTGGCGGCGCTGGATTCCCGGGAATGTAATTGAAACTCTCAGAGCGATGTTGAAATCGTTCTTGAAATATCCTGACACTTGTGTGAAATCTATGAAATTTGGAAATGGTAGGTTTGTTCATAAAAGAAGGTTTCCGTACATCTATTGCTCTAATTTATCTCTAAAAAATTACACATGTTGCTCAAATTCGACATTTCTCGAATTGCCTAATTTTAGAAATGTGTAATTCTAGAATTTGCTTTACAGCTGCCCGTGGAGGTATTGAATTAAATCCTATCTCTTACACTGAGAATCCGAATTCTCAACGCTTCACCCTTGTAGATTCCTACTTATCATTAATCCCAAAGGCTCTGAACCCTAATTGAATAACAACATAACTGCGACCTACTTCGACCGTTTCAACACCTCCAACGCTCGTTGTTACACTCACAAGATCTTGACCGGGAACAAAGTTGTAAATTCCTGAAATTCGGAAATTACCAAAGGTAACTCCAAGTTCCGGTCCCAATCCAAAGGATCGAACTGCTGAGGCAGAAACGCCAACACCTTCACCTTGCACATTGGTTCCAATATTTGCTTGTGTATACCATCCTGCTGAAAGTCCAACGAAGGGTTTTGTATTTCCGTCGCCTAGATAGTATTCACCTTTCAGACAGTACGCCGCTCGAGATGAAAGTCCCACGGATACATCCCCTGAGGTTCCTTGAATCGATCCTCCGAATAACACATCTCCTTCCAAACGCAAGCCTACGCTAATATTTGGATTGAAGAAAAACTTGGGTTCAGCACTTGCGGAAATACCGTATGCTTTGAAGTTTCCGGTGGTAAATGCTCCTCCAATGCCAGCGTCAGAGCGGAAAAAATAATCTTGGGAATAAGCCATTGATGTAACGCACAGCGCTACTACGAGTAGTAAGTTTTTCATAATTTGTTTTTTTAGTTTAGCTAGATCATTTTGATCCACAGCAATTTAACCAATAATCACGCCAAAAAGCAATTATTATTCAAACAAATCGGTTGAAGAAAAACGTCCTATTCGAGTTGGTTCTTCCCAAGAAATATTCCTTTTAAGCCTAGTGAACCTAGGAAGTTTGCTTCATGAAAGGTCCAATTTCAAGCGTTACATCTTGTTTGAACCCAACGTAATACACCGTTTTCGCTGGAACTCCAATGTCTTTTGGCCAATTTCCTACGTTTGGATCTTCGTCTAAGCTAAACCCGTACGCCATTCCGAACTTTTTCGCACCGTTTTCTCCAAAAATGAACTGTTGATCGGCGCTATTGCTTCCGAAGGTAGCGTAATGGAAAAACTTCGCGTATACATCATACACACGCGGCTTTTGATTGTAGGTATTGTTCGTATGTGTGAACCAGTTTTCATATTTCGTCCATGCGTCAGAGCTGTAGTTCTTGGGGATCGTAGTTCCCGCTTTCTTAACACCATCCAAAGCAACTCCACGAGAGATAGCTTCAAAAATAGCCGCTTCAATCTGTCCGAATGTTTTGTATTCTAAATCCGTTTCACCTTTGTTTTTATCACGAACCGCCTGTATGAAGCCTTGATCTTCATTGAAGTCGGAAGCAGGAATAATAATTTGCATTTTGTTCGGCCCTGTCAAGGTGAACTTTTTACCGTCAGAGGTTCCCGAATAATTCCCCACGTTTGCGGCATTGAGAAATAAGTCGAGTTGATTTCCGTCTGTGAAAAAGGCGTTCACTGTTTCTGTCCAGTAGCTTGCCAGTTGAGAACTTGGGTAAATCGCCAACCAGTCTTTGGGAGATACAATGGCAGAAAACTGATTTTCTATTAAACTCGGGTAGCCTTCATCACCACTGCTCGAGTAGAGTAATTCGCTAAATCCTTTACCGCCCAAAGGATCGCTAATACAAAAAGCAGTAAAAGCATCTCCAATTTCCTCACGACTGATACCCGGAACCGCACCATACGTTAGAGGATCACCCGTTACTGTGAAAGATAGGTTGAGTCCAAACGAATCTACTGCAGAAACGTCGTATTGCGCAATAGGACCAAATTCAAAGATATCGTAAGGTCCTTCAGGACAAGGGGTTGGCTTGTTCTTGAAAGGATACGCAGCGTATGGTGTTTTTGGGGAGAAAGCCGCTGGAGTCACGTCTTTTTTCGTTACTAGAAACACCAATCGGTTGTTTCCGGCGCTTTCAATGTTTGGAATAGACATCGTTTTCACAGAATCCACCTCTAAAAAGGTAGCTTTTGTCGCCGTCTGTGTTTCGAATTTCCCACTGGATTGAAGGAATAGAAACTGAGTGTCCGTTGCAGAAACCTGTTGTTCAATAAAACCAGCTACCCATACTGTATACTGTGTAGTGTCGAGTTTGGAGTTATTCTTCAAAGTAATCGTGTTTACCACCTTTGGATTATGTACAGAGATGCTCTTGCTATTGCTACTCACAGAATCCATGTGAACTGTTACTGTCGTGTTGATAGGATAGTTGTCTGCGGCAATTTTAGGTACGGTAAGAACGATTTGAGTCCCCAAGTCATCCATGGTGAATTCTGAACTGGAAATTTGAGTGGACTCAATCTCCACGTAATTAGCTCCTTTAAATCCGGCGCCATTGATGTATAGTTTGTTTCCAACTAAGGCCGGGTTAGGAGTGATGTTGGTTATTTTTGTTGGGTTTTCAATGGTAATAGGAAAGGTATTTCCTACCGGTTGATTCGGTACAACTACTTGAGCCGTTGTACTTAATGGATACGTTGTTCCTGCCTCCATTACTGGAATAGTTGCTGTGATTTCCGTATCCGAATTAACATGGAACGTTCCGGGAGGGGTTCCAGTGGAACCAAAAAGAATGTTTACTGCACCGGTAAAGTTAGATCCAGTAATGGTAATGGTCGCATTCATGTTCACTTGAACATTTGTCGACTCGCCATTAATCGCTGTGATTGTTGGGGCTGCCATAAAGATGATTTAATAAGGTTAAAAAATAGAGCGAGTCGATGTATGCATCAATCGCCTAGAAGTATTCAGTGAGCTTCAAATATATTTAATAATTCCTTTCGTGAATATTGCAAGAAAAAATATTCACGAAGAGAAGCGGGAGGCTTTTACGTTTTTGAAACGTGACTCAATTTAAAAAGTGAGTTAAATCTCCTATTATTTCCAATATTTCAACTCGACGGAATCCTTATCCACCTCTAAATACGTGCAGTAATTGATCCATTCGCCCAAATTGAAATACATGGAGTTTTCGCCCACTTCTTTTTCAATAGGTAAGTGTCTATGGCCAAAGACGAAATAATCGAAATGTTCCTTTTCCAAAATTTCCTTGCAGAAGATAACGAGCCATTCTTTGTCGTCGCCGTGATACTTCTCATCTGCATCTCCAGTATGTGCACGACTGGTTTTTGAGGACTTATCAGCCAGCCATACACCAAAATTGGGGTGCAATCGTGCAAAACACCACTGACAAAACTTATTAGCGAAAACTTTCTTTAAAAACTTGTAGCCCTTGTCTCCTGGACCCAATCCATCGCCATGACCAATGAAGAAACGCTTACCGAAAAATTCTTTCGTGATTGGTTCTCGATGCAGTGTTGCTCCCAGTTCTTTCGGAATGTAATCGAAGATCCACATGTCGTGGTTGCCCGTGAAGATATGCACGGGAATGCCGCTATCGGTTATCTCGGCAATTTTACCTTGCAAGCGAACAAATCCTTTGGGAATGGCTCGTTTGTACTCAAACCAAAAATCAAAGATGTCGCCCACGAGATAAATCTCTTTAGCGTCTTGTTTGATATGGTCCAGCCACGCGACAATTTTCTTTTCGCGTTCGAGGCTTGCCTCATAATTGGGAGCGCCAAGGTGGAAATCCGAGGCAAAATAAATCTTACGATGGGTATCCGTCATGAATCACCAAATATACGAGACAATTCTTCCTCTAATTGAGGTCCCCGCAATTTTGTTCGGATGATTTTTCCTTCTTTATCGATGAGCACCGTGAATGGAATTCCGCTTACACCGTATAGTTTCGCCGCTTTGCTCTGCCAAAATTGCAAATCACTGACATGGTTGGGCCAAGATAAGTTATCGTTCTCGATGGCTTTCAACCACTTGTCTTTGTCTTTGTCCAATGAAACGCTCATTACGGTGAACCCTTTGTCTTTGTACTTCTCATACAAGGCAACAACATTCGGGTTCTCTCGTCGGCATGGTCCACACCAAGACGCCCAAAAGTCTAGCAATACAACATTTCCGCGAAGGTCGGATAGTGACAGCATTTCTCCGTCAGGCATTGCTTCCGTGAAATCGGGGGCCATTTTACCGGGAGCTAGAGGATCTTTTGCAAGCATTTCTTTTTTCAACTTCTCCATTTTACTGTATTCCGCTTGAACGGTAGGAGATTCGCTGAAGCCTGCCATCAATTGCTTAGTAATGTTTTCGTACCCTTCAAAATCAACGTTAGGATCAATGATGGACTGAATGGCATAAAGTGCTGCTGAATTTTGGTTGGCTTGAATAAATGCACGAACAATGGTTTGATATTGTTGCTGTTTCTGTTGGAATTCACCACGTAGCGAGTTTTGCTGACTTGGATCAGCTGAAATTACTTGGTTCACAGAATCTACGTACGTTACCCAAGCGTCTTTTTCACGCGTAAATTCATTCATCTTTGCCGATTCATCCGAACCAACGATGTTGCAGAATTGATCAATTTTCGCTCCATCTCCATAAACTTTGATTTCAGAGTCCTCTCGGAGAATGAGGTCAACTTTCGAAGAGCCAAAACGAAGCGAGTAGTAATCAGCGCTCGGTACCTTTGTTTTAATTTCGAAGTCGCCATTCTTCTTAAACTTGGTTCCTTTGATTGGACTCGATTTCTCTCCCGTAATAGGGTAGAGGTAGATCGAGTCGGCATCGGCATTGAAAATATTACCTGAAACTGTTACTTGTATTTCCTGAGCATTTGTTGTTAAAACGAGTCCTAAAAACAATGCTAGTGATATCCATCTCATAATTCGTTATTTTTCGAATAGTTCTTTCAATTTTTGTTCCAAAGCTTCTCCTCGTAGGTTAACAGCGATGAAATTTCCTTCTTTATTCAGTAAAACGGTGAACGGAATTCCTGAGAATCCATATTGTTGAATTACCGGAGATTCCCAGCGTTTAAGATCACTCACGTGATTTGGCCAACTCAATCCATCCTTGATTATAGCTGCTTTCCACGCTTCGGGATCTTGATCGAGAGAAACGGAGAAAATGGTAAATCCTTTGTTCTTGTATTTGTTATACAATCGAACAACATTAGGATTTTCCCGTCGACACGGTCCGCACCATGAAGCCCAAAAATCAACCAAAACATATTGTCCTCTGAGGTCGGAAAGTCGCATAATTTCCCCTTCAGGATTCGCCATCGCAATGTCCGGAGCTGGAATGGTTCCTGAGTTGTAGTTTTGGTGTTTTTCAAACTCTTGTTCAATCTGATAGATTTGATAGCCAAGATTTTCCACGTATTTCGAATCTGGGAAACGATCCATGAGCGATTGCTCGACACGTTTTAGTCGAACCAAGTTCTCTTCCGGCCAACCATTAAATCCTTGCTTAGGAATCGCAGAAGGAATCAAAACAACGTTGAACGGATTGGACGGATCGTTATCCAACTGTTCGAAAATGAACTCATCTACACCAGCGCTTAGTTCTTGGTAGCGTTCATTAACTTCTTCTTTAGGTAGATTCTCCGGGTTCAACTTGAGCATGGTGTTTTGTCGGTCGAATTCACCATATACCTTCATGTATTCCGTCATCAGCTCGGACCAATCTGTACCAGAAACCGTTGGTGTTTTGAAGGTAGCGGAAGACGCGTCAATATGCACCTTGTCATTAGGCACCAAGGTCATTGGGATCACTTTTTCCTTTGTTTCTCCCATGCGGAGACTGTAAATTCCATAGCCGGGAATGTTTCCTTTCATTTCGAACTGTCCTGTTCCATCGGATGTGGCTTTCGCTACCTCAATTACACCGCTTTGAGACTGTGCTTCCAAATAAAAGGTCATGTTCTGACCGTTTTCAATTTTTCCTGTAATGGTGAAATTGTCTTCGAGTGCTTTGCTTGGAGTACCGGATTCACTGGTTTCTTCCATGCTATCGCAGGAGAACAGTAAAAAACCAATACATAAGGTGACTACATACTTCATTATAACTCCTCTAATCTTTTACGCATCAACGCGTTAGCAACTTTTGGATCTGCCTGACCTTTCGAAGCGCGCATCAATTGTCCCATGAAGAATCCAACCAATTGCTTTTCTCCATCTTTATAACGAGATACCTCGTCCGGGTGTTGCTTGATCACGTCGTCAATAAACGTTAAAATCGCGTCCTCGTTGGAATCCTGCAAAACGTTAAGTTCCTCTGCGATTTTTAATGGTTCTTTATCATGCGTTTCCAGCATAGCCGGGAACACTTTCTGAGACGCTGTTGAAGAGGAAATCTTACTATCATCAATGATTTGAATCAATGCTGCAATGTTTTTCGCTGGTATGGGGAATTCTGAGATTTCCAGTCCACGGTTATTCAAGAACGACTTGATATCTCCCATGACCCAGTTGGCAGCTCCTTTGTAGTTCTTCGTATGCGCAATGATTTCCTCGTAGAAAAGTGCAATCTCCTTGTTATCAGTGAGGTTTGAAGCGTCATAATCGGATAAGCCGAATTCCTTTGTGTATTTGAGAAACAATTCTCGGGGCAATGGCGGCATGTTGCTACGCACTGCTTCAATTTGCTCTTGGCTCACGGTAATGGGCAAAAGATCAGGCTCAGGGAAGTAACGGTAATCGTTTGCAGCTTCCTTGGACCTCATGGAGATGGTGATTCCTTTCAAGGCATCGAAAGACCGAGTTTCTTGTGAGATTGTTTCGCCTGCTTCAATAGCGTTAATCTGGCGTTCGATTTCAAACTCAATGGCTTTCTGAACATTTCGAATGGAGTTCATGTTTTTGACCTCGACTTTCGTTCCGAATTCCTTGGCGTCTTTGAGCATCACTGAAATGTTGGCATCGCAACGAAGTGAGCCTTCCTCCATGTTACCATCACAGATTTCGAGGTATCTAACCAATCGGCGTACTTCAGAAACGTAATTGTAAGCCTCTTGCGAAGAGCGAATGTCAGGCTCGGATACAATTTCTAAG
This sequence comes from bacterium, assembly GCA_024742305.1. GTDB lineage: Bacteria > Bacteroidota > Bacteroidia > Flavobacteriales_D > Crocinitomicaceae > UBA4466. The sequence goes on from JANSYQ010000018.1 coordinate 14,635, forward strand.
AGGGGAACACCAGCACGGTTCAAGTCGACTAAAGTATCGTACAAATCAACGTCGTGCATGCTTTTCCCGGCATCTTCCTCCATGTGAATACGCGTGATCCCTATGCTTTTTTCTTCTCCATTTTCATCTTTAATGATGATGCGACCTTCGGTACAGATTGGCGTAGTGTCCTGTGTAATCTGATAACCTTTCGGAAGATCGGGGTAGAAATAGTTTTTGCGAGCAAAATGTTGTTCGGGCGCAATATTCGATTCACAAGCCAATCCTAGTCGAATGGCATACTGAATGGTTTGCTTGTTCATGCGCGGCAAAGTTCCCGGATGTCCAAGAGTGATGACACTCACATTGGTATTTGGCGTTGCACCAAATTCATTGACATCGTTCGAGTATGCCTTCGTTTTCGTTAGCATCTGCGCGTGAACCTCAAGTCCAATGACCGCTTGATATTTTGAACGCGTTTCTGGATTCATTTATACTCTTGAAATTAATTCTCTCATTATAATTGTCATGGAAGGCTCCTTGGCATTTGCCACGGCGATAACATCTTCCACGCTTACTTCTTGAATGTGCCCCGGTACGCCCAAATCCGTAATGATAGAAATGGCGAAACAAGGAATATCCATGTGTCTTGCAACAATCACTTCGGGAACTGTTGACATTCCTACGGTGTCGGCTCCGATAATGCGCACGTAGTTGTACTCTGCTGGAGTTTCTAGCGTAGGTCCGGTGAGACCTGCATAAACCCCCGTGCTGACTTTAATATTCTCTTCCTTGGCAATTTCTTGAGCCAAAGCAATCATTGAACGATCGTAGGGCTGACTCATGTCCGGGAAGCGAGGTCCAAGCTCGTCAATATTTTTACCAATTAGTGGATGTGCCGGAAATAGGTTAATATGATCGTTGAGAATCATAATCTCTCCGATTTCGTAGTCGGGGTTTACTCCTCCAGAGGCGTTACTTACGAACAAGCGCTCAATTCCCAAGAACTTCATCACGCGCACCGGGAAAGTTACTTCCTGCATTGTATAACCCTCATAGAAGTGGAAGCGCCCTTGCATGGCGACTACCGATTTCCCGCCAAGGTTTCCGAAGATTAATTTTCCGCTGTGGCTTTGCACTGTAGAAAGCGGAAAGTGTGGAATGTCTTTGTATTCGATTTCGTCAATGATTTCGATTTCCTTTACCAGTCCACCAAGTCCGGTTCCAAGGATAATTCCAACCGTTGGTTTCACCGAGGTTTGCGATTGGATGTATTCGTGTGCTTCTTTAATTTTTGCTAACATATTTATTGAGTAGGTTCTTCAGTTTCGTTTCTTCTTTAATAGCTATGCTTATAGGTTGATAAAACCAAGGTGCAGATCCATCACGAACAGCATCGAATTGCTGCAATCGCATGTAATCTTTTTCGGTTGTAACAATGATTTTATCACGGCTAGCAAAAGTATTAAATTTTTGATGAATCTTGTGGATGTCAGCACGGGTAAAAGCGTGGTGATCGGGAAACTTCAAATGTATAACGTTATAGTGCGATTCAAGGTGTTTTAAAAGAGGTTCGGGATTGCCAATTCCGGTAACGAGAAGTACATTTTTAATTTCCGTTGGAGTTTCGCCGGAGATTTGCTCTAAATCGGCATATTTGATCGAGGAAAAGAAAACGGGCTGATCTGTCTTCGCTAGGCTGTTAGTTAATTCATTTTGCTGCTGCGAGGTTATGTTGTTTGGACATTTTGAGACGATTATTACATCTGCACGATTCGCACCACTTTTCGATTCTCGCAAACGTCCTACTGGTAACAGAAAATCACTTGAGTAGGGGCGATTGAATTCTGTTATGAGGATGTTGAGTCCGGCTTTTACTTTTCTGTGTTGGAACGCATCATCGAGTACGACAACGGTAGAGGCATCTTCCGTATTTCTGATGTGATCAACGCCCAATTTTCTGTCTTCGGACACATGCACGTTGATTTTGTCTGCATAACGGCGGTAATATTGTAAAGGTTCATCCCCGATAGATTCGGCTGAGGCATGTTGATCTGCGGTAATTAATCCTTTGGTTTTACGCCCGTAGCCTCTGCTTAGCGTAGAAACGGGGATTTCTTCTCGCAGGAAATGCTCAATGAGATAGGCGACGAATGGCGATTTTCCGGTTCCTCCTACGGATAAATTCCCAACGGTAATGGATTTCCCGGGAATGGGATACGATTTTTTTACGCCAATATTGAACAGCCAATTACGAATGCCTACAACGGCACCATACAACAAAGCAAAGGGAAGTAATGCCCAGCGAATGGACTTCATTTTTGACGATTAATTCGAATTGTAATCAGAAAAAGCCTGATCGTCGTCAAAGTAATAAATTCTGACCTGAGCGGTGTCGTCAAGGAAGTTAATTTTTCCAACCTCTACGCGATTTATAGCCAAACCAGTACGCTCCTCCAAATCCGCTTTCATTTCGTCATAAGTATCAGGTCGTATGAGGTCTATGCGCTCATAGGTAATTGTTTTGCGCGTTTCGTGTTTGACTAGCCACAGTCGTTCCAAACCGAAAGTCAACGCAACGATAAATATGTTAATGACAGCCATTTCGGCGATACTAATCTTATTAGACGCCAATGAATTCACCACACTTACTCCAATGACGAGAAATAAGTAGGTCATTTCCTTAATTTCAATGGCATCGGTTCGATAGCGGATGATGCCGAATATGGCAAAGAGACCGAGTCCCATTCCCGTATCAATGTTGAATTTTTTCAACGCGAAACAAAGAAAGAAGGTGATAAAACCGATCAGATAATAGGTAAAGAGGTAATCCTTGCGTTTTTTGCTCGGATAGTACAAGTACCGAATGATGATTGTAAGGAAAATAACGTTGACCCCTAAACGGAAAATTAATTTGTAGAGGTCGTCATCGAACCAGGTAATGTTTAACAATTCCTCCATCGATGATTCTGGAGCAGCTTTAAGCAACATTGGCTTGTAGTTTATTTAGTTTGAGCAATTTCTTTTTGAATCGGTTGTATTTTACGTTCTCTTTTCCAAAAAGTTCGATTACACCGATACAATATTTGCTAATCCGGTATGGTCGAATCATCATTCGTTTCACTATTTGGTAGAAGGGAGAGCGTCTTGAGAGTCGTTCTTGTTTCAATTCGGCGATCACTAAATTGTCCAGCATTTTTGAAGTGTCGTTACCGTTGAACTCCAAATTAAGGTCAAAGGTGAGTCGCTCCAAATGCTCTTTCCCAACAAGCGTGATGCGATGAAACTTATTAGTGAGTATGTAATTTAAGTTTTCTTGTGCTACACCGGTGCTTTTTACAAAGTCGGCATGTTCGGCATTCATCATTCCGGGAAGGTCTTTGACCATGATCCGTTGCTTATCCGTTCGTCCTTTGCTCTTATGCTTCACTTCAAGAAAAGATAAGTCTGACTCCACATACTTTCGGAAACGCACTTTGAAACGGTCCACTTTTTTTCTGTGGTGATCGATGTAAAAGTCCAGCGTTTTGCTATCGTAGTACTCGCTTTCGTACTGAGGCAAACGCAAACCTTCAATTTCAAGAATCTTGTAATGCTTTTGTAATTCGGGAAGAATTTCTGTCAATTGTTTTACCGTAATTACAAACTTGGTATCAACACGATTCATTAACGCCGTTCCGTTCATTTCATTGAGATGAATAGGTTCGAAGGTGTTTATAATGTTATCTAAATGTTGTGTTGACATTAATTCAAAGTTACGATTACAACGTACAAAAGCAAATTGAGGTTTGATTCATCGTGAAATAAATCTTAGCTATCCAGCAGTCCTAAACAGACTTTCATGCGTATGATTCGTTTACAAGATGAGTTGATTTTTTCTTCAAAAACTTGTTGTTCACGATACTTTTTTAAAAGGGCATTATGTGTTTCAGATGCACTGACGGGCATTAGAAGTATATCGCAGCCAGCTTCAATGGCTCGGACAGAGACGTTATCAAAATGGACAACTCCGCCCATATTGAGTGCATCCGTAACGATTAAGCCTTTAAAACCGAGGCTGTCGCGCAACAATTCTGTCACGACTGACTGGGACAAGGTCGCTGGCAAGTCTTCGGTGTTGTAGTTTTCGTTGTTTTGGATAGCAATATGCGCCACCATGATGGAGAGTACACCCGATTGAATAAGCGGTGGGTAATTGCCTAGTTCTTTGAGTTCTCCATCAATTATCTGAAGGCTTTTGTGCGTATCTCCCGAAACAAGTCCATGTCCGGGAAAATGTTTTGCCGTGGCAATAATGTTGTGTTTTTGAGTAACTCGAATAAATTCTTCTGAAAAGGGTAAAATATTTTCAGGATTCGTGCCAAAGCCACGATAACCAACTGTTTTATTCTTGGCAACATCGACAACTGGGGCAAAATTGTAGTTGACTCCAACCTCGTTCAAATCTTCGGAGATGATGGTCGCTGTTTCCGTTAATTGAGTTGAGGAAGTAATTTGATTTGCCTTGGGAACCATTCTAGACCCCATCATTTTTCGATTCACCAAGCTAGGTTCCGCATCAGCCGAGTAGAGGAAAGGGATCGTATTAGATTCCTCATTTAATTGATCATACTTGGAGGTCCAATTTTCAAATTGCTCTTTGGTCCCATTAAGCAATAGAACTCCCCCAATTTTCTTTTCTCTTACCAATTTTTCGATGGTATCTTCCGGAGAGCCGTATCGACCAACAGCAGGCATAATAAGTTGAGAAACTCTATCATGATCGCTGAGGTTTTCGAAAATACTATCGACAATTTGATCTAGTTTTTCATTTTCTGAGAGGTAATCATTCAAAGAGAAATCTTGGGAGGTCGCTGTAAAGCTTAAAAAGAGGGTGAGTGAGAGGGAAAAATATTTCATGGGGTGAAAATAGGTTGAAAAACCAAAGGAAAAATAGTACCTTAGGTAAAGGTATCCATGGTTAATTGTCGAAAAAATGAAGAATGAAAGAAATTGCATTGCGCAAACCAATGAAAGATTGGTCGATTGACGAACAACCAAGAGAGAAATTACAAAATCAGGGGCGTAAATCCCTAACCAATTCTGAGCTGCTCGCCATTGTACTGCGTTCAGGAACTCCCAAACAAAGTGCTTTAGACATTGCCCGAACTATCCTAGATAGTGTCGATAATGACTTGCATCGTTTGGCGCGTAAAACGATAGACGATCTAATGAAGTTTCCGGGAGTTGGTAAAGCCAAAGCAACCGAAATCTTAGCTGTCATGGAATTGGTCAGAAGAAGACAACAGAGCAAGCTTCGAGACAAAGCCATGATTAAATGTTCCGCCGACGCCTTTCAATTAATTGCGCCCGTATTCATGGATTTGGATCACGAAGAGTTTTACGCATTGTACCTAAGTCGAGGAAACAAAGTGCTCCAAATAAAGCAAATTTCACAAGGTGGAATTTCAGGTACAGTAGCAGACGGAAAAGTCATATTTAACTACGGTCTTGAAACAAAAGCGTCTGGAATTATCTTAGCGCACAATCACCCTAGTGGGAATTCGTCGCCTAGCGTTGCCGACATCCAGCTTACTAGTTCGTTAAAGAAATTTGGAGAGTACATTGATGTGCAAATCCTCGACCATATTATCGTTGCTGGAAATAATTACTTTAGTTTTGCCGATGAAGGTAGAATCTAAACAGTGTGTCCGATAAAGTATTCAAGATAAAGGTCAGAAAGGAAACGCCGCGTATTTCGTACGTGTGTGACTTTGTGTTTGGAGGAAGGAACTTGAAATATGAACTGACTCAATCAGGCGACTCAGCTGATTTCGACTACGCATCCGAACAATGCTCTGACTTACTCTACACGGATGCTATTGTTACGGAGTGGCCCAGTTTCAATGAAATAAAGAAGGTTTTTGAATTTGGTGGGAAACCCGATTACTTGGCGTCCATCTTCTACGTGCTTACATGCATGGAGGAGTATGGCGATGTTCAAAAAGATCATCATGGAAGATTCACGGCGAATCAAAGTATTCTCAAAAAGTACGGATTGCTTCAAAAAGCAGTTTGTGATTGCTGGGCAGAGGAAATTCTGAGAGAATGTGGCGTAAAAGAATTTTCCGCTCCAAATTTTCAGATGCAGCCTACGTTTGATATTGACAATGCGTATGCCTACAAATATAAAGTTGGAGTGCGTCGTACTTTATCCATTCTCCGAGATCGAATTCAAGCGAACAAGGATCGGTTGAGAGAACGAAGGTCAGTTGATCAGGGAGGTCAAGATCCTTACGATACTTACCAAACGATCTGTATCATTGCGGAAGATTTTCCCGAGACAATGCTTTTTTGGTTGGTGGCAAGCAAGGGGAAATACGATCGTAACTTGGATATTTCACATCCTCAGCATCAACTGCTCATCCAAAGAATGGTGGATAATGCAGAGGTCGGGATTCATCCATCTTATGCCTCTTTCTGCGACATACGTGCCGTGGAAACGGAGAAGGAAACACTTAGTAACATTGTTGGAGAGGTAAAGAGAAGTCGTCAACATTTTCTTCGGTTTACAGTTCCTGAGTCTTACAAAACTTTAATAGCTGCTGGAATAGAACACGACTATACTATGGGCTTCGCTGATGATATTGGTTTTCGGGTAGGAACAGCACGCGTATTTCCATGGTTTGATTTGTCTTCAAACACCAAGACAGAGTTGATGATTCACCCGTTTGTATATATGGATGGAACTTTAAATGAGTACCTGAAACTTTCTCCACAGCAAGCGAAAGAAAAGGTGAAAGAACTATATGACGAAGTGAAACGATATGGTGGCGTGTTCTGCTTTATTTGGCACAACGAAACGATTGGAGAATACAAACATTGGAAAGGGTGGAAGTCTGTACTGGAATACACCTTATCTTTGTACCATGAATAAGTCGATTGTTGTTACTGGTACTGTAATCATCATTGTAGCCATCATTTTGGGAGCCTTTGGTGCGCATGCTTTAAAAGAGCGTTTGAACCCTGAACAATTGGCATCGTTCGAAACAGGCGTGCGTTACGCAATGTATCACGGTTTGGGCTTTTTGATCCTCGGTTTAGCTGCTGATCGTTTACCGAAATTGACTTGGGTATTTCGTCTTCAACTAATCGGAGTCGTTTTCTTTAGTGGGTCCATTTTCTTTCTAGCACTACAGCCCATCCTTGGTATTTCCCTGAAGTTTTTAGGTCCAGTAACGCCGATTGGAGGTACACTGCTCATTGTCGGCTGGGTGCTACTCCTAGTCTCTTTGTTTAAAAAGGGGCAACGGACTACTTAGCAACTACGACTCGCTGCGTTTTCGTCTCGTAACCCACAGCAACTGTCATAAAGTAAATGCCGCTTTGCACATTGCTTAGTGCGTATTCCAACTCTCCATTCACGGCGTTGAATGAGAGTGCATCTACTTGAATTCCTTGTGAATTGGAAAGAATGAGCATTCCATTTCCGGAACTAAGCCCTTTTAACGTTAATACGCCGTTTGAACTCACAGGGTTCGGAAACACTTGCCAATCAGCGTTTTTCGTTTTGTTTTCCACACTAACAGGGCCAAAAACATTTTTGCGGCCATCTGTATCATATTGGGTTAACAAATAATAGGTCTTCTCATAGGAAGTTTGATCTTGTCCCCAATAATGCTGTGTCTGACTCGTTGTTCCAGCACCTTGAATGGTGAGCGTATTTTCCCAATTCAGTCCATCAGTTGATTTGGATACCACGAAGTGACTGCTGTTTCGTTCAGATAGCGTTATCCAGCGCAGCTCTACCATTCCTGATTCATTTATTTCAGCAGTAAAGGATTCTAGCTCAATTGGAAGTACGATAGCTCCACAGATACCCACTGCTGTAGCACAATCTTCAGGAGTTGACATGCCGATACCCGCCCCGTTGGCGCACCAGGAAATAGTATTAGCAATTGTTCCTTGATTGTTAATATTTCCTCCGGAGTTTAGCGCACCGGAACCATTGATTACACCTGTTGGTCGGTTTACTATATTACCGTTGGTTTCAATGCATGAGCCTGGATCAAGGTTAATTGTTCCTTCGTTTCGCAGGTTTCCTGAGGTAACTGTCCACTTTGATCCGTTAAGTAGGTTTAAAGTGGCACCGATGGCAATATCTACTCTTCCGGTGGTCAATGTCGCTTGATCAACCGTAAATGTCCCACCATTCAAAGCTACTTGGTTGGAAGCGAGTAAACTACCGCCTAGATGAATGTTTGTCGTCGTAGTACCATTTTGCGTAAAGTTCGTCAAACTAGCAGGACCGAATAGATCCATTGTAGCATTGTTTGCCAAAATGTCGAATGCGCCAGCAATAGAACCAGAAGCAAGAAGCGTAAGGGTTGTACCTGTTAAATTTAAGTTGGGAGCAACTGTGAGCGAGTGAGCGACATCAATGGTTGCAGCCCCGGGTGTGGCCCCGGGTGTACAACCGCAGGGAGTAACGCCTCCATCGGTCGACCAAACAGTCGTTGTGTTGTTCCATGTTCCCGCAGCCATAGTTGTATACGTTTGTGCGGATGAGTAAAAGGTAGAAAAGAGAATTGCGAGTGCCGTAGCAATAGTGTTGTAGTAATTCATGATGTTGCTGTTAGTTAGTTGTCGTAGTAATAAAACGTAGTAATAGTAGGGGTGGTTGGTATGTGTGCATAATAAATGTTACTTGTTTAACTTAATGTTAATGCTTGAATAAGGTATGCACGCCTAGTAAATATTAGGAAAATTGAGCTTTCAAAACGAGCAAAAAAAATGTTCTTTTTTTGAAAATTGATTAAGAAAAGTTCCTTTTTATCTCAAAATGAGTCGATTTCCTAAGTTGAAATTTAGTATTTGGTTATTGGCTATTTTTGTGAGAATGTCGAACGAATCAAAAAGTTTTAGCGTTACGTTTTTAGGAACAGGCACCTCTCAGGGAGTACCGGTAATTGCGTGTAGTTGTGATGTTTGCCAGTCACAGAATAAGAAGGATTCCCGATTGCGATGCTCCGTTTTGCTAGAGTACAATGGTAAAAATTACGTGATTGATACTGGGCCCGACTTCCGTCAACAGATGCTTCGGGCAAATGTTCAATCTTTGGAAGCACTTTTGTTTACGCATGAGCATAAAGACCATGTTGCTGGAATGGACGACGTCCGCGCGTTCAATTTCAAGCAGAGGAAAGACATGGAAATTTACTGTTCGGAAGCTGTAGAAAAGGCGTTGCGCAGGGAGTTTTATTACGTTTTTGAGGCGAACAAATATCCGGGAGTTCCTGCTGTTAATTTGAACAGAATTGAAAATGAACCGTTTCAGGTGAATGATATGAAAGTGGTGCCCATTGAAGTGATGCACTATAAACTTCCGGTTCAAGCGTTTCGCATAGATGGTTTCACCTACATCACGGATGCAAAGACCGTTTCAGAGAGTGAGCGAGAAAAAATAAAGGGTACGAAAGTTTTGGTGGTGAATGCACTCCGGCGAGAGGATCACATTTCACACTTTAACTTGGAAGAGGCACTAGCGTTTATTGAAGATATAAATCCAGAACAGGCCTATTTAACGCACATTTCTCATCTATTCGGAAAGCACGAGGATATCGAGAAAGAATTGCCCGAAAACGTGTTCGTAGCATTCGATGGACTTCGATTAGAAATGAATCATTAAGAACATTATTCTGCTAAATTTGTAGTCATAAATAAAGAAACATGGGAAACAACTTATTGAAAGGAAAACGAGGAATTATTTTTGGAGCCTTGAATGAGCAGTCCATCGCTTGGAAAGTAGCTGAGCGAGCGCATGAAGAGGGAGCTTCATTTGTTTTGACCAATGCCCCAATCGCTATGCGCATGGGAGAAATTAACAATTTGGCGGAAAAGACAGGTAGTAAGGTAATTCCTGCCGATGCTACGAGCCTCGAGGATCTTGAAAAGTTGATTTCAGAATCGATGGAGGTGCTAGGAGGAAAGATTGACTTCATACTTCACTCTATCGGAATGTCTGTAAATGTTCGTAAAGGACGTCATTACACTGATGAAAACTATGATTTCACCATGAAAGGATTAGACGTTTCGGCATTGTCGTTTCATAAAGTGATGCAAACTTCTAAGAAGTTGAACGCCATGAACGAATGGGGATCTATTGTTGCATTGAGCTACATTGCCGCACAACGTGTATTCCCTGATTACAACGATATGGCAGACAATAAATCGTACCTAGAATCTGTCGCTCGTAGCTTCGGATATCATTACGGTGTTTCCGATAAAGTGCGCGTGAACACAATTTCACAGTCACCAACGATGACAACAGCGGGAAGCGGCGTGAAAGGATTCAACGAATTCATTAACTTCTCAGAGAAAATGTCACCACTTGGAAACGCAGACGCAGCGGCTTGTGCCGATTACTGTATCGTCATGTTCTCTGATTTGACACGCTATGTAACCATGCAGAACTTGTTTCACGACGGTGGCTTCTCCAATACAGGGGTGACACAAGAAGTGATTGAAAAATTCTCAAGCTAATTGAGTGTTCATACATTGAAGAATGCGGCTTTCGGGTCGCATTTTTTTTGCGTTGAAAAATAAAGAAGACAAATGGAGTAGGGGTTGACTCAATTTTAATTGTCATATTAGAAATCCCCAAAAACATTAACTATGAGAATTCTGCTCGTTCTTTGCGTGTTGTGGACTTTCGACTCCAGTGCTCAGCAAACTAATTTTACTTCGACATCGCCAAATAGTTTGAAGGTGAAGGGCAATCGTGGGGGGATTCTTTCTCTCGGTATGCGCTCAACACTTAGCACCTTCAATGGTCATCATAATGAATCGAATGGATTTGGTGTTGGAGGCCAGTTCCGCCTTCAGTTTTCAGATCGCGTAAACTCCGATTGGTTCTTCGATTATATTCAAAGCGATGTTGGTGATTTTGCAACAAGAACAGATTATCATATTGGTTGGAGCGTACTTTACTATCCGCTAAAGAATACACAGCCACTGGTTCAACCGTATATTTTGGCGGGACATTGTTTTGACCGGACGTTTATGGTAGAAAATGGAAATCGTTCTAATTCTATCACGCGCTGGAGCTCAGCTGCTCAGGCTGGATTGGGGGTTCACTTTAACATTACAGAACGATTCGATATTTCAGTGGTTAGTCAATACATGCTGCACCTTGGGAATGAAATAGGGGCGCACGAACACGATGGGCATGTTGAATTTCATGAAGTGTCAGGAAGTAGCATGGAAGGACACTTGCTGTTCCATGTAGGGTTAAACTATAAAATTGCAGACCTATGGTAAGAATTCTTTTGATTGTTCTCTTAACAGGAGGTGTTTCTTGCTTTGCACAGCGAGGTGAGAACCGTTATATATTAAGGGAAATTCCAGCTTCGTACCGCCTCCCAGGATTGATTTCTGCGTCTGCAACTTTTGCTCCCTCCATGGGTATTGGAGACGGCTTGAATAGTTATCATTTACATGGGTTTGCTGAATATCACCTCTCAAGAAATGTTAGTTTGAAAAGCGATTCATATCTGTTATTAAACCGTCCCTTGGTGACATTTTATAATGACGAAATGTTTCGGTCGTATTTCGGAGCTTTTTACCATCTAAACAACAACGAAATAGGCGGCAATTGGGACGTGAAATTCGGACTTCTGCCAGGAGTTACCTATCTTAAACGGACACCATGGATCACTGGTGAAGATGAAGATGCCTTCACCCGCTCATTGGCTCCATCGGTTAGTTTAGCCGTTGGTTTTGATTATTACGTATGGACGTATTTTCACTTCTTTTCCCAAGTTTCGTACGTTCACTCCAATGTGCGCGGACTTCCAAATGGATCACAACAGTTGGATGAAATCATTTTTTCTGCCGGACTTGGATTTCAAATTCCAACGCGACGTTAAAAGAAGTTTTGAACCGTTTCCGTTCCTACAACAACTCCATTTACAATAAAGTTATTTCCGTTTTCCAAGGTAGATATGGTATACGTCATGGTGCCTTCACTTACTCTTTCGATCGACGTTACTGAAACAGCTTCGCCATTCATTTCAATGAGTTTGGCACCTGTGGTTAATGGAGTAACATTCTTATAGCCGTAGCGCTTCATAGTTTTTTCCGGAGAAACTGAACACCAACCATTCTCAGTTAAAAATGGGTGATCATCTGTTACCGTAAGTTTTGTAGTGCCCAAATTGATTTCTACGAGATTGTCGTGGTAAACAGTCAACATTCGTTTTACTTCAGTTTGGTAGAATGTTTTAGAGTTTTGATCATACGTAATTACCAAGTCGCCACGCTTCAGTTCATTAATGGGTTTTGTTGCATTCATAGATACTGCTACTTGAGCATCTGCCGTGAAACACGCGGCGCAACCACCGGGTGGTGTTGGACCAATCTCCTCATCAAACTGAACGACTTTACCACGGTTTAATTTGTAATATTTGGTATGATTTGGACAGTTGGAAAAGTTCATTGCTACGGTTCCATCGCCATTTATCTCTAGGATTCCAGCATCATAATCGGTACTGCTGAGTTCCGTAATTTTCACTCCTTTATCGAATGCGACGATTACGTTGTGCGTTCCGGGGTCAACCCATTCATCGTAGCGTTGACTCACCAAAACTTCTTGCTTGAAATCTTCTGTGTCAATATCGATAATCTTTGCCTGGATCTCTGCCCAATCGGAAGGAAGTCCCTGCGTGTCATCCGCCTGTCCCCAAAAATGATCGAACTCTTGCGAGAAATCATTAACGATAATGGAATACGTTCCTTTATTTCCATTGTAGAGGACGTAACATGCTTCATAGCTTCCATTTCCAGTTATGTCGGCACGTTCTTCCAAAAGAACTTCGGTTTTCTCTTCCCACTTTTGAATCAGTTTCACGATGTCAATATCTTGTTGCTTCATTTGACTTTCTTGAAACCCCGGATTTTCATGGTACCAATCTTGCTTCGCGAAATGCTCCTTCAAATCTTTTGATTCAAACACACGACCGTACTTGGCGTATACTGTATTGCGAGCTAGTCTAAGATCAGCTTTCGACATCTCTGAGAACTTGCTCATATCAATAATCGGTGCCTTGGTCTTCTTTCCAAGTTGCTCGCTGTGATCAGAAGTAGTTTCTTTTTGCGATTCCGCCTCCTTTGATTCGGAGGAACATGCTGCTATCAACAGAACAGTAATTACGGCGAGTAAGGTGTGCGTAGTTTTCATGTTTTAAATGTACGAAACAGGATCGAATGAGGAATTACTGAAGAGTAAAACTGGCTGAGAGGTATACATTTCTAGGGAATAAGGAATAAGGAATAATGAATGATGAATGATGAATGATAAATTGGAATTGTGATTGACGATTTACAGTTAAAGAATAGATTGTATTTTTGATGAAATGACTAGGCTAACACGTATTTTTCTTGTTCTGCTGACCTTGGTGACTTCGTTTGTATCTCAAGCCGAACTTGGTAAATCAGGCGATGTAACCATTATCGTTACAGATCGCTTCGGAAGGTCGATTGCAAATGCAGAGGTCACATTCGGATTAGATCAATTGCTTACATCGGACAAGGAAGGGAAAGTGACGGTAGAGGATGTTGATTGGGGGAGTTCATATCAAATAAATGTCATAGCTACTGGATATCGGGATTACTTTGGATTTCATGAGGTTGATAAAAAACGAAATTCAATTACGATCAAACTAGGATGGACCAAAGAACGCTGGGCAGCGTATACCAAGCAATTTCGTTTGGAAGAAATTATGAGACGTGACTCCGTTATTGTCACTACGGATCTCTCAAAGTACGGAGATTGCAGTAATGTAGATACAGATCACTTTTGGTTCGACGCACAGTTCCCGGGCGGACAAAAAGAAATGGGGCGCTACGTCAGCGACATGATAGACTACCCCGAGAGTTCCATCGACTATGGTGAGCAAGGAAAGGTCTATGTTTCTTTCGTTATTCAACAGGACGGAAGTGTTGCTGAGGTAAGGGTAATGAGAGGCGTTTCCGCGAGTCTTGATCGGGAAGCAAAACGAGTAATCCGCGAAATGCCTACATGGATTCCGGCATCTTGTAATGGAAAGACCGTTTCAGTACGCTGCACATTGCCAATTGTTTTTACGTTGAATTAATACATTTTAAATGAAGTATACTTTATTAGTTTTCGCTCTATTCTTTCTCGCTCTGACTAGTTTTGCAGCGAAAGGTTCGTTTACCTTGAAAACGGTTGACATTGCTGGAAACCCAGTTTCAAACCATGAAGTTAAAGTAAAAGGAAAGGGACACTTTACATCAGATTCGGAGGGACTTATTACCGTTAGTGAAGCCAAAATTGGAAAAGAGCATGTGATTGAATGTAGTTATACGGAGTTGTACAGGGGATTCTGGGATGAGTTAGAATTTGTTCATCCTGACTCTGCAATAATCATTGAGCTTGATTGGACAGACAAGGGTTGGGATATAGGGTTTCACGACTTGTTCAGAAAAGAAATGGCGCAACGAATGAAGGAAGTGGAATCTATGGAGAATCCGGGTACAGGGCCTTGTGATTCAACCAATGAGGAAAACGTTACAATCAATGGGAGTTTTCCGGGAGGAAATCGTGTATTGAATAAATATATAATGGCAAATATCCAGTATCCGGAAGAAGCTATTGATAACAATGAACAGGGAAAGGTGATCGTGTCTTTCATCGTCTTAGAAGACGGAACACTGGATAACATCGAAATCAAACAATCTGCATCAAAATCATTGGATGAGGAAGCATTGAGGTTGGTTAGAGGAATTCCCGGTTTTATTCCACCATTCTGCGACGGAAAACCTGTGAGTTTTAATGCAAACTTGCCGTTTAGCTTTGACATGTAGGTTAAGATTACCTTGAATTAAATAATCACCCAAATGACTAGAACGATTTCAAGCAGTTATTACGAAGTATTTGATTCGAGTATTTCCGTTTTAAAACAGCTAGGATGGTCAATGAATAAAGTTGATAAAACCAAAGGTGAGATTATAGCCTCAGTACGAATTAGCCTGTGGTCATGGGGAGAGCGCGTTTTAATAGAACTAACAAATTTAAGAGGCAGTGTTTCTGTTGAAATAAAATCTGTTGCCAAAGCTCAACTGTTCACGTGGGGGAAAAACAGGTTGAATGAAGAAAAATTTTTAGACATGTTGAGCAGAGAAATGAGAAAATCTGATTGAAATGAATGCAGCGAATTTTTGATCGAATCGATATGCTAAATTGTAAGATGAGTTGGAGTTTGAGCGTGAGTTTTGAAGAAAAGAAAAAGCGCGATTTCTGATGAAACCCTTGATTTTCATCAAAAGACAGAACTATTTCATGGACTGATCAACGCAAGCTAGCCCAAAGAAGGTATTGTCAACCCCTTGATTTGACCTTTCAAATCGGACTTAAGAATTCTTCTTTTATCACTCTCACATATCACACTCAATTCTGAAAGAAAAGCTGATATAGAGATAGTTTCGAGTTTGAGTGTGAGTTTTGAAGAAAAAGAAAAAGCGCAATTTCTAATGAAATTGCGCTTTTCTTTTAAGTAGCGAGACCGAGAGTTGAACTCGGGACCTCAGGGTTATGAATCCTGCGCTCTAACCAACTGAGCTATCTCGCCATGTGTACCTAACATTTTGGTTAAATGCGGGTGCAAATATAATAGGAATTTTACTTTGTACAAGAATTCTCTTGCTTAAAAATAGATTCCCAAATGTTACTTTAAGGCATCTAACTCAGACTGAACAAATGACGCTAATGAAGTAATGTTGGCTTCCGTAAAGTCAAACTTGACACCTGCTTCCGCATAAATCTCTGGAATGGAGCGTGTATAGCCCAATTTTAAAGCGTTTTTATACTGCTGAATGGCCTTCGGTTTATCTTCCAAACTGTTCTTCCAAACCCCTAATGCACCCAACTGGGCAATTCCATATTCGATATAGTAAAACGGTACTTCGAAAATGTGTAATTGACGCTGCCATGAGGTACGCTGCAAGTCTTGGTAACCCGACCAATCTGTTAATCCCGTCCCGTATTGCTTGGAAAGCTCCACCCAGTAACTATGACGTTCTTCCGCAGAGTGTTGGTGGTTTTCGTACAACCAATGCTGGAATTCATCCACCTGGGCAATCCAAGGAAGTAAACGAAGTATCGTTTCTAGCTGTTCCTTTTTCGCACGGTTTAAATCGTCCTCATTGGAGTAAAACTCTTGCCATTGGTCCATTGTCAGTAATTCCATGGACATCGATGCCAGCTCTGCCACCTCCGACGGAAGGCTTTTGAATCCAGTGATTTCCAATTCACGACTGAGGAAGGAATGAACAGCATGTCCGCCTTCATGAACCATCGTAACCAAATCTCGATGCGAGCCAACGGCATTCATAAAAATGAACGGGACTCCAATTTCGTAAAGTGGGTAATTGTAGCCGCCTGGTGATTTTCCATCTTTCGACTCTAGATCAAGATGTCCCATTTCAGACATCGTGGCGAGACAATCTCCGAAATACGGATCTACGCGATTGAACATTGCGATGCTTCCTGAAAGCAATTCAGCTCCCGTTTTGAAGGGTTTTAATGGAAGTTTTCCTTCTGGGTCAACATCTAGGTCCCACGGTTTGAATTTGTCTTTTCCGAGTTTGCTCAAACGCTCTTGCTGAATCTGTCGAACAATAGGAACAATGGTAGATTTCACAGATTGATGAAAATCGCGACAGTCTTGAACGGAGTAATCGAATCGCCCCATTGCTTGAAGTTTGTAGTCGCGGAAATTCTCAAATCCTGCATTCAGCGCTACTTGGTGACGTTTCTTGAGTAAGGAGTCGAAAAGTGCATCGAACTTATCGAAATCTTCTCTTCGGCGCGCGCCCATCTTTTCAAAGACATCCTTTCGAATGGCTTCGTCCGTTTCCTTTAGGTAGAGTGCAGCCTTTTGCATTGTTATATTTTCACCTTCATGTTCAATGGATTGAGCCGCAGACAATGCACCAAATTTCTGACTTTCCTCCGCTAACTCTGCTTGAATCGGAATATTTTCCTCTCGGTACAAATTCAGAGCATTTTCAATACTTCTGAAAAGAATGGCGTAGGCTGGGTCAGACTTCAGGTCCTCCGTAAATGGACTTGCCGTTAATTTGCGATTTAATTGATCTTCAAGCGGCGCCAGCTTCGGTTGAATTTCCGTGACAAAAAATGTGTAATCCTTGCTTAAGGTCTCATCTTTCGTATTTATGGTCATCTTGATGTAGCGCCAAGCCATATCTTCCTCTAGAATTGCCTCTAATTCACTGATGTCTTTTAACCATGCCTCGAATTCCGACTTTTCCGAAATGTCTCGTTCCAGAAGATTGGTGTAGTACTTTTCAATTTTCTCCCATGCATCAATCACTAAGTCAGATGCAACGAATGTTCTTTTTGGTTTGGTAATTTTCATAGCACAAAAAAACCGATCATCGAGCGGAATCGAGTTGATCGGTTGTATTTTTTAATTATTTCAATTTTGTCTTTCGACTTATTCTTCTTCGTCAGCGGTAACCTCTGCTGTTTCTTCTGAACTTGCCGAAGTGTCCATTTGGCTTTCTTCCGCCTCATTTTCGGGTGTCGCTTCTAGCGCTCCAGCCTTCAATAGCAAGTTGTACCATTGGAACAATTTTTTGATGTCTGAGGCATACACGCGCTCTTCGTCGTAATCCGGTAAAATTTCCGTAAAGTAATCAGTTAGCTCACCAATGTCTGACTTATGAGAAGGACCTTCTTTCCCTTGTTGTTTTTCATAAATGTCCGCGAAGATTTCCTTCAACGGCTTGTCGTCATCAATGGTGTAGATACTGATGTCCTCTAGCGCAGAAACGCGATCTGATGAATACGCTGGAAATCGCTTTTTGTCAATCAAAGATTCAACAATAATACTATTCTTCCCCTGCGCAATTACTTTGTAAAGTCCCGGTCTTCCCGATATAGATATGATTCCAGATAAATCCATGTTCTCAAATTAAAGTGCCAAAAATACAAATTTCATTGTGCAAAGCAGTATCTGAAGCAACCTTCCCTTATAATTTTACAAATCGTGCAGAAGCCGTTCCCGAAGCTGTGGTGATATTCAAAATGTAGCTTCCTGACTGCATGTTAGTTACATCAATTTGATTTCCGGAAAGGTTTATGTCGATGCTTCTTCCATTCAAGTCGATACACTCTACTTCCAAAATTTCTTCATCAGAAACAATCTGAATTGATGCTGACGTTGGGTTTGGATAAACGTTGAATGATTTGATGCCAATTTCTGCTAAGGAAAGACTAACGGCATAAGGTGCAGACAAGGCAAAACATCCGTCATCGTTGACGGTCATTACTTGATAGTTACCATCAGACTGATAGGTAATAATTTGATTTGTTTCTCCATTTACTGCAACACCATCGATATACCATTGATAGTTGGTCGCAGTGGACGATTCTAACCCTGTTCCAATATAATTTACTGTTGGAGTTGGTTCCAAAGTTTGTGATGATAGCATTGCCAAAGCGTCCACTTTTCCGAAGCCGTATTCAAAGTTGGGAACGGTACCCGTGTATTGATCTGTATACGATGTAGCGTGCAAATCTGTGAGGAAGTTGGCGTAGTCTGCCATCCCACAACGTTCAAGGTAAAGTGCCGCGATTCCGGCAACCACCGGAGAAGCCATAGATGTCCCTCCATTTCTTGCATGCCAGCCAGCAGAATCCACAACGGACCAGTAGGCAGGATTTTGCAATACCCACAATGGAGCAGCTGTTACCGAATTGTCTCCGGCAGCAATCACGTCCGGTTTCATGATTCCATGTCTAGAAGGTCCACGACTCGAATTTTGACTTCGTTCTTGCGCATCTACACCTGTAATAGGGTAAGTAACATAGTTTCTGTCGGTAAAGGTCCATCGGTTCTTCATATTCGCTACCGAAACAATTTTCTCAGAGCAGTTCCACGATGACACCAAGGTTTGTAGTGAATCGGGCATTACGTAGTTCACAATATCCGGCAACTCAACTGCTGTTGGAATGTTGGTGACCATATCGTTCAATTGCAACCATTCACCCGACCATAGATCGTATTTCCCTGAACCCGTCGTTTCAAAACGGAACAAATAGTCCGTAGAATCTACTTCGACTACCGCTTGCAAATGGAACAAGCCGGTAATTATTTCTGTATAAAAAGTGACCGTTCCAATTTGATTGCTTCCATTCCAAATCGTATCGGTGATTGTGTTGTTTCCTACCGTCGCAGCATCGTAGAAATTGGTACGACCACTAAAGGTGTAATTCGGTGCAGGAGCATTAGCACCCATCGCGAATTCGTAGGTAGCATCACCAGTGTCCGACCAAAGATCAAAGAATACAGTGTTGGGACCAATTTGAGACGAAGGATTATTCAAGAACCACACAAAGCTTGTGTCGGGACCGATATTCGCATTTTGATTGTGATAATACCCCTGAGCTCCGGAGTTCCCCATGGCGCCGACTATAATTCTTCCGGGTTTTTCATCAATTAACGCTTCCATCATTTCTGATGCTGGATCGCTTCCATCGTGACTTCCTAAATATGTTCCTAAACTCAAGTTGACAACGGCAGGCATGTTGTATTCATCCGCGATTTGGAAAATGTAGTCTACGGCATCGGCAATAGTTAATGTCCAGTTGGGTAGATTAAAATTCGTTTCAACAATCACCAAATTGGCGTCTGGTGCCATTCCGATGTTTAATCCGTTAGCATTTCCATTACCTACCGCTTGTCCTGCCACGGTAGACCCATGTGCAGAGGCTTCCTCGGTACTTGTACACGTTCCATTATTGATCGCAGTGCTGTCCCATTCGTAGCCGTAGCCAAATCCTGCGGGAGAATTACCATTTACGGAGTGATCCCAGTAACGGAGTACACGCGTATTTCCATTGTCATCAATAAAATCAGGGTGAAGCCAATCAATACCTTGGTCAACTACACCAATAATCACATCTTGTCCGGTGTAAGCTGTATTTAAAGGAGCGGCACCCAAATGGACATCATCAACATTGTGGTGCAATCTTGCTGTATCTCCCAAGGCTGTTGGCGGAGCAAACTCGAAGTAGAAATTCTCCAAGGTTCCATCCAGTTTGTGATCATAAATCCACTGTGGAGTAGTTGTAATAAACAGCCAATTGTCCGTTTGGAATTTTACATGAATCGCTTCTTTCTCTAAAAGCTGTTCGTGTTGTAAAGAATTGGGTACACAGAACACGGTTGGGGCATCAGGTGCCTCTTTTAGGACCTTATCGAATCCAAATTTTTGTGCGTTACCCATTGTGGGAAAAAGTAGTAGTAGAAGGATCAATAGACCTCCTGTTGTAATGTTCGCCATTTGTCAGGATTTTATACCATATAGACGTAAATATACGCCGAATGGTTAATTTTTCAGAGTCAAAGTAGAGAATAGTTCTATTTTTACGCTGCAATCATTTTTTCTAAACACTATTAAAATGAACAAAACTATTATCAGATTATCTCTTGCGGTTTTTGCTTTGGGTATCACAAATGTGATGTACGCGCAAACGAAAGAGGAGAAGAAAGCGGCGAAAGCTGAAGAAAAGCGTCTTAAAGAAATTCCTAACTGGTACAACGGTAAAGGACCGGGAATGAACACGGAAAAGGCGTACAAAATGTTGAAAAACCGCAACTCAGAGACGGTAGTGGTTGCGATCATCGACTCAGGTGTAGATATTGAGCACGAGGATTTGCAAGGACGCATTTGGGTAAACGAAGATGAAATTCCAGGAAATGGAATTGACGACGACAACAATGGATACATTGATGATGTTCACGGATGGAACTTCCTTGGGAATGCCAACGGAGAAAATGCCAATGATATTCGTCTAGAAGTAACTCGAATTTTTGCGAAGCTCGATAAGAAATATGGAAAAATGCCAGTTTCTATCACAAACGAAGAAGAGCAAGCAGAGTACGATTTGTACTTGGAAGTAAAAGAGAAGGTAGAAACACAACGTGCTCAAGCACAACAAATTGTAACGATCATCAATCAACGAATGGGTGGGGCAACTGAAGAGCAAAAAGCGCAGTTGAAACCAGCGTTGGAGTACTATACCACACAAGCTGAGGTGTATTACAATCCTGATCATAATGGACGTGCAATTGTAGGTGATGATCCGGATGATTTTTCTGATACTAATTACGGAAACAACGATGTTGAAGGTCCTGATGCATTGCACGGAACACACGTTGGAGGAATTGTTGGAGCCGTTCGTGGAAACGAAGTTGGTTACGATGGTGTTGCAAACGACGTTTTATTGATGTCGCTCCGTGCAGTACCAAACGGAGATGAGTTCGACAAAGATATCGCGTTGGCAATTCGCTACGCTGTAGATAATGGAGCGAAAGTGATTAACATGTCTTTTGGTAAGGCGTACTCTCCACATGCGAAAGAAGTATTTGAGGCATTTGAATACGCAGACTCTAAAGGAGTTTTATGTATCCACGCAGCAGGAAACGATCACAAAAACATCGACGAGGAACCTAACTTCCCAACTTCGATGTATGATTTCCAAATGAAGAAATTGGATCACTTCTTGACTATTGGAGCAAGCACTCGTTACGTAAAAGACGACATGCTTCCTGCACCGTTCTCAAACTACGCTTCTTCAGGAGTTGACGTTTTTGCACCAGGAATGGAAATTTTGAACACTGTACCACAAAGTGAGTACCAAGAATTGCAAGGAACTTCAATGGCGTGTCCAATGGTAACTGGAGCAGCTGCATTCTTGAAGTCATACTTCCCGAATATGTCAATGAAAGATATTGCAGATGTATTATTGAAGTCAGCGACATCTTACCGTGGAGAGCTTCAGGTAAAACCTGGAGGAGGAAACAGTGACGAAGATTTGCAATCGGATATGGTAGATTTCGGAACTTTGTCAACTACAGGAGGAATCATCAATCTTGCGGAAGCAGTGAAGATGTGTCTTGAAATGGAAAAATAATGATTGTAACATATTAGATTTCAAAATCCCGGCATCTCGACTCCGTTCGATGATCCGGGATTTTTTTTGCCTATGAAAAATATATTGATACTGTTGGTTGCCACGATTCCCATTATGGCAATGACATCCAAGCCGGATCCGAAAGATGCATTGGATCAAATGATAGATGATTGGCACGTAGCAGCTGCACAAGGAGACTTTGAAGGATATTTTGGGGTCACTACGGAAGAATTTGTCTTTTTAGGAACTGCGCCGGAAGAGCGTTGGACGCAAGAAGAATTCATGAGTTTTTGTAAACCGTATTTCGACCGTGGAAAAGCATGGGACTTCAAGCCTTCCAATAGGAATTGGTCGTTTTCAAAAAATGGTAAAACCGCATGGTTCGATGAAGACCTAGATACTTGGATGCGCGGTTGTCGTGGCACGGGAATCGTTCAAAAGATCAAGGGCGAGTGGAAAATTGTATACTACAACCTCCATGTGTTAATCGAAAATGAGAAAATTGACGCCTTTATTGAATTGCGGGATGCGCCGTTCGAGGAGGAGTAAATAATTTTGAATAATGAATAATGCTCCTTCGCCGAAGCTACGGCGCAGGCGCGGAATAATGAATAAGGAATAACGGTTACTGAGCAACGAGGTCATCGAGCTTGTCGAGATGCCGAAATACTCTCAGTAAGTAACATGAACAAAGCCTGAAGTTTCGATATCTTCTTGCTCTTCGAAGTCAACATAGATGCGATAGAAGTACACGCCTTCGCTGACCGGATTTCCCTGAGTATCTTTTCCATCCCATTCTTCGGTTGGGTCCTCTGACCGAAATACCACATTGCCCCAGCGATTGACAATTACATTTTCATAGCGTGCATTACAAAGGGTAGTGAAGGGTAGCGCATCGTTTACCATATCGCCATTTGGCGTAAATATGTTACCCACATTTATGTCACAATATTCCACAACTTCAGGATCAGGGGGCGTTGGTGGAGTATTCTCGAAGCAAACATCGGAGAACTTCATCGTGAATATATCTTTACCACTCGTAGCTGCAATCGCATCTCCATTGAAAGTCATGGAACCATCAAAATAACCATTCACCCAAAGGTTACAATTATCATCTACCGTGATTCCTTGACCGCGATCGTAACTAGGTCCGCCACCTTCCTGTACCCATCGCCAAATACCGTTTCCATCTATTGCAGCAACAAAAACCTGGACACTGTCGCCATTAGAGTCGAATTCGTAAATTCCAAAATCAGCCTTACCACTGTATTGTCCAGTGACGAAAATGTTGCCGTCACTATTGGAGGTAATGTAGTTTCCTCGGTCTTTTCCTTTCTTTGATCCTGCACGTCTCGCCCAAATCCATTCGCCATTCTTAGAGATTTTAGCAACGAAAATGTCTCGTCCCTTTGGTCCGCCTGCGCTATCCAAAAATGAGCTGCCAAAGTAAGTAGTGTCACGAAATTCTCCCGTTACGTACATGAACCCATCGTGACCGTCGACTATTCCGTTGGCACGATCGCTGAGTGGTCCCTTGGCATCTTGCACCCAAAGAAAATTTCCATCATTGTCATATTTTACCACGTAAATGTCTGTTCCTCCCTGACTTGTGAGTGTTTCGGTGCCAAAATTTTGTGTATCGACATAGCCGCCAGCCACGTAAACATTGCCTTCTTCATCGACCGTGACAGCATTATCACGTTGCGCATAAATTCCTCCGAACGTTTCTACCCATTGCCAATTTCCCTGATCGTCCATTTTTGCAACAAATGCTAGTGAGTCGCCAGGAGCAAGGTTCAGAACAATATTGTCAAATGTAGCCACTCCCGGTTGATCTCCCGGATGTGAAACAAATCCGGTTACAAAAACATTGTTATTCGCATCAACGGCCAAGTCCTGACCGTGATCATCGCGGTATGGATAACCGCCTTCGTCGTTACCCGCATTTTTCATCCAAAGCGGATTGCCGTTTGGGTCAATTTTGGTTACGAAAATTTGATCGGTGTATCCCGTGGCGTTATAGACATTGAGTGGAGGCCAATCCAATCCACCCCAGCAGGTTCCAGTGACATACGTGTTGCCATTACCGTCAATTGTTAGTCCCAAACCTCGATCATCGAAAAAGTTGGTGCCGTGCGTTTCCCACAGGAAGTTCCCTTGTGGATCAAGCTTAGCTACAAAAGCTTCTTTACTTTGAGTGTACGAGAAACCAGTATTATGTGGTCCAAAATTCGCTTCCTCATTATAGTACCCGGTGATGTAAGCGTTTCCTTCTGCATCATGCACCACCTTGGTCCCTTTGTCAGACTTCAATCCACCACTTGCCACTATCCATTCGAAGTTCTGTCCGAAGGAGGTTGTAGCAATTGCCACGAAAAGAAACGTTGAAAAGAAGTTGTACAAAAGTTTTAGCATGTTTCCTGATTGTTAATGAAACATTAAGACAATTTAAAGAAACAACTACTTATTTACAATTTCTGGGGTAATGGAGTCAACCGTATTATTGGAGTGCTAAGATGTAGCTCTTGTTGATTTCAATGAAAAAGCCCCTGCTTCTCGACTACGTTCGATGACCAGGGGCTTTTCTTATCGTTTGCTTCGCGAGTTATTTTTTCTTTCTCGCTTGGTTGCGTGCTTTTTGTTGCTCGGCTTGGGCTTTTTGCATTTGCTCCAATCGCTCTTGGAACTTCGATTTCTTTTTGCCTTTACCGTTTCCTGACTGTGCAGCTGCTTTGCGAGCCGCCATCTTCGCTTTCAACTTTTCTTCATCCACAAAGAATCGCTTGATCGCAATCATTATTAAGATGGAAGAAAGTGTTGAGATAAAGTAGTAATAACTCAATCCTGATGAGTAGTTGTTGAAGAAGAAGATCATCATGATAGGGAAGAAGTACATGATGTATTTCATGTTTGGCATTCCCGGCTGTTGCGGTGTAGCCATGTTCCCTTGGTTGATCATCGTGTAAATCAACGTAGTTCCTGCCATCAAAAGTGTAAACAAACTCACGTGATCTCCATAGAATGGAATTTCAAAACCAAGCGTGGCAATGGAGTCATAAGAGGATAAATCTTCGGCCCATAAGAACGATTTCTGACGTAAATCAAAGGTCGATGGGAAGAAACGGAAGACTGCCAATAGGATCGGCATTTGTATCAGCATTGGGACACATCCGGCGAGCGGACTCGCCCCCGATTCCCTATAGAGCGTCATCATCTCCTGCTGCTTTTTCATTGCATCTTCTTTCTCCGGATACTTTTTATTCAGTTCATCAATTTCCGGTTTCAGGATGCGCATCTTCGCTGAAGAAGTGTACATTTTCCACTGAATTGGCATCAATACCAGCTTCAAAATGATCGTTAGGAAAAGAATCGCAATTCCAATCGCCAATCCCCATGATTGTAGAATGTTAAACAAGGGTTGAACCGCGTACAAGTTGATCCAACGGAAAATTCCCCATCCATAGTTCAAAATTTCGTCGTAATCTGAATCGTATGAAGCAAGCACGTCGTAATCATTCGGACCGAAGTACCAGTCCATGTGCAATGACGCATCATCCGTGTTGCTCAATCCAAGATTTACCTTCGCTTTATACTTTTTGATGTAAATACCTCCGTCTTTCGATCCTTCGTTAAAGGTTCCCACAGCCAAACGTGACCCTGATTTCTCAAATGGTCGCTCTGGGTGCAAGAAGGAGGAGAAGTAACTTTGCTTGAAGTTGACCCACTCGATATCGTCTTCTGCTTTTTCCGAATCGCTGCTTACTTCGCTGAGATAAGAGAATCCTTCTTCTTTGTAATTGTAACAAACGGTAGAAACACGACGTTGCTCACTCATCAAACGCTCTGTTTGGCGGAATTTCGTCTGCCAAGAAAGCAATACGTTCTGTGGGCTTACTTTTCCACCATACCCTTTGATTTTGATATCGTACCCAAGATCGTAACGACCGTCTTTTAATCCGTAGGAGAAGCGAATAAGCTCGTCATCCTGTCCGCGGTACTCAAAAACGATTCTTTTCCCGATGGAGTCATATTCAGCAACATCAAATGCCAAGCCTCCAGTGGTAAACTTCCGACCGTTCTTTGTGATAATCAACTCGTTTACGGCATCTCCAGCTTCAAACAAGGTCAAACCTGAGATTTTCCCATCGTTCTTTGCAAAGTCTCGGTACGATTCAAATTCTTTCAGTAAGACGGAAGCAACCGTTCCTCCTTTTGCATTGAACTGAACGATCAGTTTGTCAGATTCTAAGGTTAAAAGGCTGTCTTTTACTTCTGCACGAGGTTTGCCTTGAGAGGTTCCTCCTTTAGCCATATCTGCAGATTTTTCTTTTGGAGCTACAACAATCATTTCCGCAGAAACGATGGTGTCCTTTACAGGAGTTACGGTGGTATCCATATAGACAACCATTCCTGAATCAGCTGGTGCTGGATTCCCTTCGTCGTCCAGTTTTGCGATCCAATTACCTTCCAGTGTTTTGGCTTCTTTTTCTTTTTTCTCTTTTTCCGCTTTTGCTCGAGCAGCAGCATCTTTCTTTTCTTGCTCCTTGCGCTCTTTCTCTCGCATTTTCTTTTGATCCTCTTCAGAGGGTTGGTTGAAAATGGCGAAGACTGTCAAAAGCAGCCCAATGAGTATCAGTCCTGTGACCGTATTTCTATCCATTACTTAAATCTGTCTGTTTAATTTATTTTCTGTTTTCGAGTACGGCCTTCACAAATGCCACAAACAATGGATGCGGATTGTCAACTGTACTTTTGTATTCCGGGTGGAACTGCGCTCCTACAAACCATGGGTGATCGTCGATCTCCACTACTTCAACTAAGTCTGTATCCGGGTTTTTTCCTGTTGCGCGCATGCCTTTTTCTTCAAATGCATCTAAGAATTCGTTATTGAATTCGTATCTGTGACGGTGACGTTCAGAAATTTTATCTGTGCTATATGCCTTAGAAACTTTTGATCCTGGAGTCAAATGACAACGGTACGCTCCCAATCGCATGGTTCCTCCAAGGTTGGAAATATTTTTTTGTTCTTCCATCATGGAAATTACCGGCGTGTTGCAATTATCAACGATTTCGGTTGTGTGTGCTTCTGCCCAACCAAGAACGTTTCTGGCAAACTCAATTACAGCACATTGCATTCCCAAACATATTCCAAGGAAAGGAACTTTTTGTTCGCGTGCATGTCGCACAGTTTCAATTTTTCCACTGATACCACGTGAGCCAAAACCAGGTGCTACCAAGATTCCATCCAAACCTTCCATCTTTTCAGATACGTTATCGGAATTAACAGACTCAGAATGGATCCATCGGAGATTTACCTTTGTTTTGTTCGCAACTCCTGCATGTATGAAGGACTCACTAATGGATTTGTAAGAATCTTTCAATTCCACGTATTTTCCAACAAGTCCAATGGTTACTTCAGAATCCGGGTTTTTCAAGGTGGTCAGAAACTCCTTCCACTTATCAAGGTTGGGTACTGATTTTGTATTCAGGTTGAGTTTTTCGAGGACTACTCGGTCCAACTCTTCGGCCTGCATCAACAATGGAACATCATAAATTGTCTCGGCATCGCGCGATTCAATCACGGCATTCATACTGACGTTACAGAACTTGGCAATTTTACGACGAAGGTTCAATTCCAATTCATGCTCGGTACGACAGCACAAAACATCCGGTTGAACTCCCAATTCCAACAATTGCTTCACGGAGTGTTGTGTTGGCTTTGTTTTCAACTCACCCGCGGCAGCCAAGTAAGGAACGAGCGTTAGGTGTACCACCAAACAGTCTCCGTCCAATTCCCATTTCATTTGGCGCACTGCTTCCACGTAAGGTAGGGATTCAATATCGCCAACGGTACCACCAATTTCTGTGATTACAATATCGTATTTGCCCTCTTTACCGAGCAATTGAATGCGTTCCTTAATTTCATTGGTAATGTGCGGGATCACTTGTACCGTTTTCCCCAAAAACTCACCGCGACGTTCTTTGTCAATTACCGACTGATAGATACGCCCAGTGGTAACATTATTGTCCTGTGAAGTGCGATCGTTCAAAAAACGCTCGTAATGTCCAAGGTCCAAATCGGTTTCGGCCCCATCATCCGTTACGAAACATTCACCGTGCTCATAAGGATTTAGTGTTCCCGGATCGATATTGATGTACGGATCGAGTTTTTGAATGGTAGCTGTGTAACCACGCGCCTGGAGCAATTTCGCTAGTGACGCAGAGATGATCCCTTTTCCAAGAGACGATGTAACCCCTCCTGTTACGAAAACATATTTGGTAGAATTGGACATAATGCTTGCAGTGTAACTTCGGGACGCAAATTTACAAGTTTACAAAGACCCGAAAGGCTTTTTTAGCGTTTATTTTGATTGTGTTTTTAACAATTTTGAGACCTTGCAGTGGATTTCTTTTGCGGATTTCTACTTTTGGTTCAAATATTTCATTCGAAAACAACTATTGATGATGCGATTACTTCTACTAATGTTTACGTTGGGTACCTTCTCAACTGGCTACAGTCAAAATTGGAACGAACTTGCTAATTATTCAGGCGGCCCAATGGATGATGGCTGCTCATTTACCATAGATAACATTGCCTACTGCGGATCGGGTAGAGATTCCTTATTTAATGTTTCTGCTGATTTTTATGCTTTTAATTTTGCTACGGAACAGTGGAGTGAAATTGGCGCATTGCCTTTCTCCATGCGAAGACAGTATGCCACAGCCGACACCTATAACTCGGAAGGCTATGTTTTTGGAGGCATTAATCAGGAAGGTGAATATTTGAAGGATTTGTGGCGGTACACTCCTGCTGGGAATACTTGGGACTATCTAGGTCAAGCACCTTTTGAAGGGCGAGCGGGCATGCAAAGTTTCGTAATTGAAGACACACTGTACATCGTTGGGGGTCGGACGGCGACATCTGATGCGGTGAATGACGTTTGGGCGTATGATTTTACCACTTCCACGTGGACGGCAAAAAATGATATGCCAAATGATGGTATATGGCGAGGGTTCGGAGCGGTTTACAATGGAACTGGAATAGTTGGATTGGGATCTGATTCTACATTTACGAAACGTGGAGAGGTGTTCTTTTATGATGCTTCACAGGATTCTTGGACCGAAATGGTAGCATTAGAAACAGAGCCAATGAGCTATCCTGCGGCGAGTGTTATAAATGATCGATTGCTCATTTATGGTGGGATTGATACCTTGGATGTGATCAGAAACGATTTTCGCTATTTGGATTTGACGAACCTTGCTTGGAACTCTTTAAATTCTTTCCCTGATGTTGCTCGAAGAGGTGTTATGACTTTTAGCTCGTCGAG
This sequence comes from bacterium, assembly GCA_024742305.1. Classification (GTDB taxonomy): domain Bacteria; phylum Bacteroidota; class Bacteroidia; order Flavobacteriales_D; family Crocinitomicaceae; genus UBA4466. The sequence goes on from JANSYQ010000018.1 coordinate 43,945, forward strand.
CGACTTTTATATTTCAACAGGACTTACGACCACCGAGCGACTGGATGAGACTTGGGTGGCTCGAGACGTAGCTAATTTGGAAGAGGTTATCGCCGGTGTGAAACTGAACGTTCGTGTAGAAAACGGAGTCTTGTACTTGTTTGACGACGTATCGGATTGTTACCTATACAATAGTCTTGGAGCCGAAGTGCCGTTGATTCCAATGAGCGCAGGAGTATACCAATTGCCAGCAGGATTGCCAGCAGGCATTTATTTCTGTCAAGCAATGAAAAACGGTCAACTTTCCAGCGGGAAGATACACATTCAATAAGCCCATCCGGAGTTGGCCCCAATCGATAAGTACGGCCTTGGCTTGCGTACCTTTGATGAGTCAAAAATCGGAAGTCCATTTTCATCAAGCATCGGATAGTGCGGCGTAGGTCGATTAATGAACACGCCGAGATCATGGATCATTTTGTTTTGAAAGATGTGTCGAATTCGTTCGGCGTCCCATCCAACGCGAACTCCTGAATTCTGTTGGTAATCGTGCTGTTGTCGCCAACCAAGGTAAAATATACCATGACTCGTTCTACCAAATTTTGTGTCACGTAAATCTCGGTATCCCGATTTACAATCATCGCATTCCTCTGTTTTCAGTGGCGCAGACTTCGATTCTCCGGTCCACAATTGAATACCCGCTGTAAACTTGTGTCGTTGGTAGCGATAGCTAAAATGGAACTGCCCCGTACGGAAGCGATCCCGACCTTGTCCACCGAAAATGTCGTTTTCGTGATACATCGAAAATTCACGAATGTGCATTCCGAATCCTCCGGAAGTTTGAGACGTTCCCGCACCATCGTAATACCAAACGTAATTAAAGCCAACCCCTAAATTTTTCTCGGTTTGATGGTTTAATCCATCCATTTCAAAGTCAACTTCCCGTTCTTCTTTTCCTCCTGTAATAACCACTCCTGCAGTACTTCTCGACTCCCAAAAATTCCGTCGATTTCCAAAACTGTGAGGATGAAAGTTAATACGAGTACCCAAGTTTACTTGATAGAAATAGTCTGTATAATAACCGTTTAAATTGATTCCTACATTCGAATTATGTGAGCCAACGGTCATGACAAGTCCAATCGAACCACCAAAATGATCTCGAAAGTAATTCTGCCCGAAAACAGAGAAGGATCCTAAGAAGAAGAGTATAACGATGACTCGCATGGTGTAAATATGCCAAAAAACATTCCAAAGTTGATAAACGGGAAAAAGTTAGAAAGGAAAAGGTAGAAAGTGAAATAAACTTAACTTTTCACCTTCTACCTTTGACCGAGTACTATTCTTTATCTCATCAAAAGCGCCCTTAGAACATGGTAAAATTCCAATCATCCTTTTTTTCGTGACTTTGAATAGATTGCTCTTATGTTTGTAGTATGCTCAACAGTCAGAAATTTTATTGGGTGGCACAATTTGGTGGTTGGACCGGTTACTTCGGTTTGATTGCCTTATCTACTTACACTAGAGAGCCCGACCGACTGACGGGAGTATACTTTCTAAACCTGGCTTACATCATTCTCGCGGGAATCTTAACGACGCACCTACAGCGTTTTGTATTTATCAAATTGGGATGGTTGAACCTTCGCTTGCAGCCGCTAATCCCGCGTTTGTTGATCACTTCGGCGATGTGTGCTGTGATTATTTGGGGGCTCGACTTCATCACTGATTATTACCACGGACTTTTCGATCCAAAAAAACCGTTGCTGGAATGGTCGAAATTTATATTACAGCTCTTCGCCATTCTCATTTTGGTACTTACATGGAACGCGATCTACTTCACTTTTCATTTCTTTCAAAAGTCGAGAAAACAGGAGATTTCTAACTTAGAACTTGTGGCGAGCAATAAGGAGAGTGAGCTAAAAAACTTGCGTTCACAGCTGAATCCACACTTTTTGTTCAACTCGCTTAACAGTATCCGTGCATTGGTGGATATCGACCCAATTAAAGCGAAGAAATCTATCACCACCTTATCGAATCTGTTGCGGCAATCTTTGGTTTTAGGGAAAGAAAATTTGGTTCCGCTAGAGAGCGAACTCGGAGTAGCTAAGAGCTACCTCGATTTAGAGCGCGTACGTTTCGAGGAGCGATTGCAAGTAGAGTGGGAGATTGATAGTGATTTGGAAGATTTTCAAGTGCCACCGTTTTCATTGCAAATGATGGTAGAGAACGCCATCAAGCACGGAATCTCTAATCTAAAGGATGGTGGGATTGTGAAAATCAAGGCGTATTCGAGTTCAGAACGCGTTTGTATTCAAGTGATTAACAGCGGAAACTTACAGAAAGTTATGGATTTGGGTGTTGGAATTGATAATATTCAGAAACGACTAGAATTGCAGTACGGTGATAACGCATCGTTCGCACTGCGCGAATTACCCGATAATTTTGTAGAGGCATTAATGTGTTTTAAAAATGAAAGAGTTTAAAAGTGTTGTAATCGACGATGAGCGTTTGGCTCGTGAAGAATTGAAGTCTGTATTGTCTGAATTTCCTGAAATTACTGTTGTAGGGGAGGCACAGAACGGAGAAGAGGGAATTGAATTGATCAAGAAAACCGATCCCGATTTGATTTTTCTTGACGTCAACATGCCGGAATTATCGGGGTTTGATATGTTGAAGAAGTTAGAGAGTATTCCGCACGTTATTTTCATTACTGCCTATGACGAATACGCGCTGAAAGCCTTTGAAGTAAACGCACTTGACTATATTCTCAAACCTATCGATCCGGAACGATTATCCGAAGCAATTGAAAAGCTAAAAGAGCGCGAGGAAAGTGAATTCGAGTCTGCAGCAGATATTAGAACAAGTCGTAAGGATCGTATGCTTACGACTACGGACAAAGTGTTTATCAAGGACGGGGAGAAGTGTTTTTTCGTTGAGTTGTCCAAAGTACGCATGTTAGAATCGGATGGAAACTACGTGAAGGTATACTTTGGAAAAAATCGTCCGCTGATATTGCGCTCGTTGAATAGTTTTGAAAGTCGTTTGGATCCCGAGCATTTCTTCCGTGCGAACCGGAAATTCATCATCAACCTAGACTGGATTGATAGCGTGGAGAACTGGTTTAACGGTGGATTACGCGTAGAACTCAAGCACGAAATCGAAGGAAAGAAAGAAACGGTGGATATTTCGCGCCGTCAAGCGATTCGATTTAGGGAGTTGTTGTCGTTGTAGATAGTAGACCGCTGCGCTTTTAGATACTGAACCGCTCGTTTTACTGGCTTCTAGACGATAGACTTATTGGTTCTTTATTCAAAGCGTTTTCTTATAATCAGTCTAGTGTCAAGCGTCTAAGAATCTAATGTCTTTTTTCTTTGATCTTTCCATCTTTGCTCTACCCAACTAAGTAGATGCCGTCTTTCTCTATGGTAATTAATCGTTCTCGATACAGGTTTCCAACGGCTTGTTTGAAGGTTTTCTTACTCATTCCGAGAGCAGCACGGATATCATCCGGGTGACTTTTATCTGTCAGAGGAATGGATTTCTTCTTTTTGAGCATCTCTAGGATTTTCTCTGCTGATCCGGAAACTTTGGCGTAGCTCGTTGGGTCCAATCGTACATCCAACTTACCATCCTCTCTGACTTTCGCTACGTAACCGGTAGTTCGCTGTCCGGGAGTCACTTGGCGACTGATGTCATTATTAAAGATCAATCCAGCGTACTTATTCTCAACGATCACTTTTACGCCTAACTCAGTTTGTTCGCAAATCAGAAGGTTCACTTCTTTCTTCGGGTCGAAGTCTTCAGTACATTGTTGTAAGAAACGGTTCACCTTAGCTGATGCAAAAAGTCGGTCGGTTGCTTCGTCGAGTTGCAAGGTTACGAGATAATATCGCCCTTCCTCAAACTTTAATTTTTGCTCCTTAAACGGAACCATGAGATCTTTTTCCAATCCCCAATCTACAAAAGCACCGAAGTAATTTACCGCCTTGGTTTGTAAGTACGCAAATCCATACAAGTCAATCAAAGGGCGCTCCGTTGTTGCTACCAAACGATCCTCGGAATCACGATACAAATAGACATCCACCTCGCTATCGATGGTCATGTCATCAGTTAAATATTTGTTGGGGAGTAAGACATCGTTGTCTTCAGCATCACCAAGATACGCGCCCACAGATGTGAAACGCAGAACACGCAAAGTGTTCACCTCGCCTAATTTCATCAATTTCTAGAAATACAATGATGACGCCAACTTGGAATTTACCACCAAAAAGGGAATTCCTTGTTTATTGCACATCAAATTTTGAGCAAAGGTATCAAATTGTGGTAACAAACTCTCAGAGTGGTACGCAATAGCGATCATTCCTCCGTCATTGGATTTGGCGTAGCTCATAATTTTACGATCATACGAACCGCGTTTCTTGGTAATCTCAACGGTTGGAGTAATGTCGCGCTCCTCGTATTGATCTTTCACGATGGAAATTCTGTTGTGCAGTCGGGTGTGTAGAATTTGATCGGATTGATCTTCCGCTAGTACGTGTACTTGCGACTTCAATATTTTGGACATATCTCCAGCAATATTGACAATTTGGAGACTTTCTTTTGTGAGATCAATAGGAACTAGAATGTTTTTCACCTCCTTGACTTCCGTATTCTTCTGAACAATGAGAAACGGGCACTCCGCACTGGTTACTACTTTCATTGCATGGCTACCAAACAAAGATTGTAATCCTCGCTTACCATGTGTTCCCATAATAATGAGCTGTGCATGTTCTTTTTTCGCCAAACTACCGATATCCGTAAAAATAGATCCTACACGAACGGTGCTTGTAAGCTCAACTGCGGGGGGCGTTTGCGTACTTTCTACAAGCGCTTGCAATTTCGATTTGGCTTGCATTCCTTTCGCCTTGTCCGGTGCTACATTCAATAGTTTAATTTCAGCTCGTACCTTACTTCCTAAAAACAATGCATATTCAAGTGCTTTTTCAGAGACTGGAGTGAAATCGTACGGAACGATATAGAGGTTCTTGCTCATAGTTAGTGCTTTGATTTAAAGGTAGAACTTTTTTTTATTCACTTTCAAGTGGCACCACAACAATGTATAAACGTCCAATTGTGGTTAATATTTTAACAATTTGAACGGGTAAAATGTTACAAAGGGTGATTAAAGTTCTGGAAAAAAAGCTCAGAGTAGCGATCCAAACGATGTGCAAATGAACCGTTTAGTTCTTTCGTCTAAACCAGCGGCGCTTTTTCTTTTTCTTACCGTTGACAATGGTGAGGTCGTTCGGATCTCGTTTGTCGCGTTTGTTGACGCGGGCATCCAATTCTTTTTGTCGATCCGTGCGCGTGTCTTCTTTTGCTTCACTGCCTTCCGTTTCCGGTGTAACGGCTACGTGTTCTGATCCTCCGGCTGGAGCACTGGCGTCTTCAGGGTTTTGCCATTGCATTTTTACCGTACGCTTCTCCAATTGACCGTTATCGTTCATCACAGTAACCTCCTGCTTTTGATTGCTGGTCATATTGTCGTTCACCCCAACCACATCTTCTTTCAGTACCCACTTTTTTCCCTCGTAAACAAAGGCGTCGTAGGACATGTCAGGAACATAATAAGAGCGGAAGTTTTTCAATGCTGGCGATTCAGGCGAAAGGTGATCCATCATGATACGGTCGCGGTGTGCTTCATAGTTAAGGAACATGCTAGTCTTTTTCGAATGCTCAAAGAAGACACGTTTGTGCGTTTCGTTGCCCATTTTGAATATGGGACTTCCAAACTTCACCGCGCTGGATGTAAAATACATCGCATCGATCAATTTTAGCTGACTCAACGAGGAGTTGTGGTCCCAACCAAGTAGCGTGTAGATCGTTCTTGAGCCACGCTCTACAGGGATTATTTTGTAGTACAAAGCGCCGTACCAGTTCTCGTGATCAATCACATCTGATGGTTGCGATGGCATTCCGAAGCTCATGTCTTTCAACTCTGTCACGCGTACTTCGTCTTTTCGATCATCGTTGTACATCACAAAACAGTGATACGTGTGACTGAAATCTTCTTGTTCCACGTTCCAGTTTACGATGCGGACGTTTCCGTCTGGGCTATCAATGATTCCAACAGTTTCTAAAAGGGCGAAATTGTACGTAAGTGCATTTGGCTCGTTGAGTGTCTGCGCCATAAGCTCCTTAAATTCTTCGTTCGCTGACTTTTTATCAGCATTGGTTTCAGCAGCGCGAAGTACGTCCAATAGACTGTCTAATTCCTTCTCCTTTTGTTGGAGTACAGAGGTCTCTTGAGCAAACGTGAAAAAGGATGCTACAACAAAAAATGATAGAACTGTGACTTTCATACTCATCATAACGAAGATAAAGGGTTTTTGTTACGCTAAAAAGGACTGTTCAAGGATCGTGCCTGAATTAATGGAACGAAATAAAATTAAACGCGGGGGGAGGAATGTCCAAAAGTCTTAATTCACGGGAGATTTGCGCCCGATGGTAATTGCTATGGTTGAGAATGTGATACAAAATATCCATGGTATCTTTTTCGTAAGAAATTCCCTCCTCGCTGGTATAATTTACCTTGTTCGTAATCTCCTGCTTCTCTAAAAAGTCGACTGTTTTTAAATGATTCTCTTGTGCCAGTTTCTCCCAGTAATCAATGGGTAGAAGGTCCCAAGTGTGAGATTCGGAAGGAATTTCCAAGAGACGGTGCATCCAAATATGGTGAACATTCACAATGTGTGAGAATGATTTTAAGATGTATTCATTGAGACCATCTTCGTGTTGTTTCAAACGCTCGATCCAACGCTGGTTGCAACGAAAGTCGTACTCAAATTTATCAAGGAAAAAATCGGTAATCACCTTACAATTGTTTCAAAGCAGCGATGGTTTTTTCCGGATCATCAGACTTGAAAACAAAGCTTCCGGCTACCAAGGCATCGGCTCCAGCATCCACCAAACGTCGTCCTGTTTCCAAGTTTACACCGCCATCTATTTCGATTTTCGCAGAACTGCCCGTCTCGACAATCATCTTTTTCAATTCTGCTACTTTTTCGACTGCTTGCTCGATGAATTTTTGACCGCCAAACCCAGGGTTTACGGACATAATCAATACTAAATCTAGATCGCGAATTACGCTGCGCAACAATTCAGGGTTTGTGTGAGGGTTCAATGCTACACCAGCCTGCATGTCGTGCGATTTAATCAATTGAATGGATCGATGTAAGTGCGGACATGCTTCATAGTGCACAGTCAGAATATCTGCCCCGGCATTTTTGAAATCCTCTACGTATTTGTCCGGTTCAACGATCATCAAATGAACATCCATTGGTTTGGTAGCGTATTTCTTCATCGCTTTAAGAACAGGAAGTCCAAAAGAAATATTGGGAACAAAAACGCCGTCCATGATGTCAATATGGAACCAATCTGCCTCAGAGCGATTAATCATTTCTACATCGCGCTGCACATTGGCAAAATCGCAAGAAAGCATGGATGGGGATACAATTACCGACATGAAAAAAAGTTTGCGGCAAAGGTAGCGAATGTCAGGATTTTTGGCGCATGATTTTCAGGTATTCTTCATCACGTCCGTAAATGTCTACGTGTACTACCATTCTATCTTTTTGTCGCGCCACGGTAACGTAGTCAATATAGATCGGAATGGGATCTAATAACTTAATGTGATAATTGAAGTCTGTTTTCCGTGATAAGATGCTGTCCAACGAGTCCGGAATCATTTCATTACCCCCGTAGCGCGTGCTATCTCTGTGGAGAATCACTTTTGCCAAATCCACGGGATGTTGTGTTCTCATGCAGCCATGTGAGTACGCGCGAACATCTGCACCGAACAATCCCTTTGATGGCGTATCGTGGAAGTAGACACTGTGTTCGTTGTAGAAATCAAACTTGATTACGCCCAAGCTATTGGCGCGTCCCGGGTCCTGAACCACCTTGTATGGAAATGCGTTTTGTCTTATACTTTTCCAATCAACGGTGGAAGGATCGACCTCTTCACCGGACTTATAAATTTTGTAGTTGTGTTTGCCCAAATAAGCGCTGTTGTATTTCAGTGCAGGCAGAATTTCCTTACTGGAGATAGAGTAGGGTACGTTCCAATATGGGTATACGACAATTTTTCGAAGTTTTGATTCCAATTGAGGTGTTTGGTTCTCGTATTTTCCCACCACGATATTGTGATCGCTTTTCAATGAATCGTTGATGTACAAACGTAATTTGTACTCCGGAATGTTGATACGGATGTACTTTTTCGGGTATTCTCTGTCGGAGCGAATCTTGTCCATCGCAAGTAGTATGCGCTCTACCTTATGGTATGAACTTTCATTCAGGGCTTTTGACGTGTACTTGCCGATTACGCCATCGGGTTTCAATCCATTGTGTACTTGGAAGGTTTTTAAGGAGTCCAATACGCCCGTGGTATCTTTTACATCTGCCGGGAAATAGCCTTTTGAAATTAATGCCAATCGGGTTTTGTTGACAGCCTCGGTAGAGTCGTACTTCACCGAGCGAATATTGAAAGTGGAAGTGTCCAGTGGGTATTTGTCTACAAAGTCGATGAGTCCCAGCCCTAACACTTGATACGTACTATCCTTCGGTCCTAAAGCGATAAATTGCTCACGGATTTGAGTCTCTGAGTCGAACTTAACTTTTTTATCGAAATCGGCAGGACTAACGCACGCCAGCTTCTTCTTTCGCTTTTCTTTGAAGTCGATAATACCGCTTTCAATATCATTGAGAACCATAGCAGTGGAGGCAGTGAGCCAAATTTCATCTTGAATGAAATTCTTCGTTTTCCCGTATTCAAATCGCGTTTCAGGAACACCCAACGTAATTTTGTTGGAGATTGCTTCCTTCAATGCTTTTCCTTCTTTTGTCAATGTCTTTCCTTCACTCCATCTGGATTTAAATCCGCGCTGTTTGTAGTAAGAACGCACAAAATTATGAGCTGTTTTGGGCACTCCAATGGAGTTTAAATAGTCGGATTCCGTCGCTTTTTTGATTTTTTCAGATAGCGGAATGTTTTGATGCTCAAAGGATTGAATTTCTTCCTTCGATTTTTCGCTTTCTGAACATGCAAAAAGTAAGAGGGTGAGTAGTAAGAACGCGGTGATCTTCTTCATAGTCGAGTCTGCGGAAATCGTTATTTTCGCTTTCGTGGTTGTGTAATTAACCCACCGAATATATCCAAATTTTATGGACATTAACGTACTGACTATCATTTTAATTATCACGGTGATTATTTCATTGGTTGCATTGAACAATCAGCAAATTTTGGACCGATATATGTTCATTCCCTACGAGGTAAAACATCATAAACGTTACGACCGTTTTATCACACACATGTTTTTGCATGCGGATATCGGTCACCTTGCCTTTAACATGTTCTCTCTCTACTTTTTGGGAAGTATGTTTTTAACTCAAGTAGGAGGTACGTACTACAATCCGGCTAACGGGGAAACTTTCTACTTAGACGGCGGATTGATATATACTTACGGACAGGTGATGGGGCAAGTGCATTTTATCATTCTCTATATTGCAGGAGGCTTGTTCGCTACAATTATTCCCTACGCTCGGCATCAAGATCATCCTCATTATAAATCACTCGGAGCATCGGGGGCGGTTTCAGCGGTTATTTTCGCGGCTATCCTGTGGAATCCAACGATGGAATTGCAGTTGTTGTTTATTCCCATTCCGATTAAAGCATGGTTGTTTGGAATCCTTTATTTGGGCTTTGAATACTACATGGACCGTCGTGGAGGAGGAAGAATCGCGCACGATGCGCACATTGGGGGCGCCTTGTTTGGTGTTCTTTACGTATTAATTATTAATATTGATAAGGGAAAGGAATTCATTCAAGCAATATTCGGATAAACATGCTATACGTCAATAACAACGGAGAGGTTTTAGCTGCTGATCAACCAACACTGCGAGCGGGTAACCGCGGACATTTATACGGTGACGGCGTTTTTGAGAGCATCCGAGTGTTTAGTGGCCGACCTATCAATCTTGACAATCACATCAAACGACTCATTGAAGGAGCAACGAAATTGAAAATGCGTCCTCCGAGCTATTTTGATATGGCTTTCTTCGAGGAGAAGATCAACGAAGTCTTGAAGAAATCGGGTATCACGGAAGGAGGAAAATGCCGCATTTCTTTGGATCGCGCCATTGGTGGAACCTACGCTCCGGAATCTAATGAGGTAGAGTTTTTCATCGAAGTCTACCCAATGGAGTCGAATGAGTACAAACTCAACACACGCGGACTGGAAGTTGACTTGTTTACCGAGTTGAAGAAAGACAAATCGACTATTGCTAATTACAAAACAAAGAACGGTCTCTTGTACGTTATGGCTGCTGTTGCGGCAAAAGAGAAGGGGCTGGATGATTATCTTATTTGTAATTATGGTGGTGGAATTTTGGAAGGCACTTCGTCCAACTTGTTTGTTGTGAGCAATGGAGTTTTGTACACACCCGGCTTGGAAGAGGGATGTATTGCCGGAACGATGCGCATGCAAATCATCAATCTTGCTATCAAAAACGGCATAAAGGTGTATGAATGCAACATTCTACCGCAGAACCTGCTTGTGGCAGATGAGATATTTTTGACTAATGCGATTCAAGGTGTCTTGTGGATTGGTGGATATCGAACCAAACGATACTTCAGCAACACAGCCCGGAAAATCGTCGATTTATTAAATGAACGATGGCACGTAGAAGCATAATTGCACTCTCTCTTCTTTTTCTTTCTTTCAGCTCTTGGGGGCAAGATTCCACCATAGTTTTCGATTCGTTGTACGCGCAAGAATTGGGAGCTGATGATTACGGCATGCGCTCTTATGTCATGGCTTTCCTAAAAGCTGGACCCAATCGAAGTCAATCTCCTGAAGAAGCCAAAGAATTGCAGGCAGCTCACATGGCCAACATTGGTCGATTGGCAGATGAGGGAAAGTTGGTGCTTGCCGGTCCCTTTTTGGATGACGGCGAACTGCGCGGAATCTACATATTCGCTGTTGAAAGCATTGAAGAGGCAGAGGCTTTGACGGCAACAGATCCGGCAATTCAAGCAGGTAGTCTCGTGATGGAGTTGCATCCATGGTATGGTTCCGCCGCAGTAATGGAGGTCAGCGAAATTCACGATAAAATTTCTAAAATCAAGTTTTAGCAGTTGGTGTATTTTTAAAAGAAAAGTTTTCGACCCTATTAGTTACCATGGTAAATAAAATGTTATATTTGTCGAAAATTACGCTATGAAAAAAATCTTAGCCTTCGCCGGAAGTAATAGCTCCACTTCAATTAATCACCAACTTCTGGAGGTGCTTGGAAAAGAAGTGGAAGTGGACTTCGAGCTCGTTTCCTTGCGGGATTATGAAGCTCCCATGTTTGGTGTGGACTTAAAGAATGCCGAAGGCGTGCCCAACACGATGAAATTGCTTCACGAGAAAATGAAGACTGCTGATGGTCTTCTCGTTAGCGTAGCTGAACACAATGGTTCCATGGCAGCAGTACTCAAAAATACCTTCGACTGGTTATCCATGCTGGAAAAGAAGTTCTTTTTGAACAAACCGACTGTATTCCTTAGTACTTCTCCCGGACCAAGAGGTGCTGCGAGTTCGCTAAAGCATATAGTAGAAATTATGCCGTATCGCGGAGCGGATATTGTTGGACATCAAAGTGTTCCTAGTTTTTACGAAACTGTGAAAGACGGTGAAATTGAATCTGAAATGAAAGAGAAGTTGACCGCTTTAATTCGTACATTAGAAGCAAGCTTAATCCAAGAATCATGAAAGAAGTAGCAAAAGAATACAGCAATGGTGAGGTTACCGTTGTTTGGAAGTCAGAATTATGCAAACACGCAGGCGAGTGCGTTAGAAATTCTCCGAAAGTATTTCGCCCGAAAGAACGACCTTGGATTGATGTGTCGCAGGCTTCTTCAGAAGAGTTGATGAACACCATTGATAAATGTCCTTCCGGTGCGTTGAGCTACTACAAAAACGCAGAGAAGTAGTATTTTTCTGTGTTTCGGTTCCAAGCATTTTCACCGTGAGATTCAAATGGTGTATTGCTTTTCTTTGTTAGTTCCTGCTGACTTCGAGATGTTTAATTCGTCCATTTTAACGGTGTTATAAGTTATCTTCATTGTAAAACCCTACTAATTTACTGGAGAAAAAATTTCACATTTAGGGTTGCAATAGTTGAACCTTTAACGGTTTAGCATATACTATTCATGTTAGTATATTGAACTTCGAATCTTATACTCAAACACATGAAAAAACTATTATTATCCTTAGGCGTTATTGCAACAACTTGTTTTGCAGGTAATGCACAAATTCAAAATTACTCTGTTGGTCAAACAGTTAACGACTTCACTGTTACAGACGTTCATGGAGCAACTCACAACCTAAGTCAGATTGCTGCCTCTGGTCAGTGGATATTGATCGACTTCTTCTTCACGACTTGTCCTCCGTGTCAAGGAACAGTTCCTTATTTCAGTGAATTACACGAAAAATACGGATGTAACGAAGGGGATCTATTTTGTATTTCAATCGACACTGGAGATGACGATGCAGACGTTCTTGCATTTGAAAATACATACGCAACTCAAGGAGGGTTTTCACCAGCGCCAGCAGCTTCGGGAACGGAAGGTGGAGGTAATGCTGTAATTGCAGACTTCGGACCTTCGGCATACCCAACGTACTGTCTTATTGATCCCAATATGGTGATGCAAAATGGAGACATTTGGCCAATCAACAACGTTGGTTCTTTCGAGACAGCATTCGCGAATGCAGGATTTTCTCCGCAAGAAATGTCTTGTGGGTCACTTTCTGTTGAAAACGCTGAATTAGCTTTGAACGATGCAGTATTGTTCCCGAACCCATCCACCACGGCAACTACATTGTCAGTTTCTTTGGAGTCGGCAATGGATGTTGAGGTGACAGTATTGAACATGCTGGGAGCACAGGTTTCCACTAACACTTTCACAGGTGCTGAAGGAACAAACAAATACGAAATTGCAACAGACGGATTGGCGGTAGGTCAATACATTGTTTCTGTTTCCCTAGGAGATTACGCAACACATCAATTGAACTTGAGCGTTGTAAAATAATTTTTCCTTTACTTCTGAAAAAGGTCTTCGTCTTTAGATGAAGGCCTTTTTTTGTACACGCATCTTGAATAACGAAATGCGGACAGATAAACGAAAAGTTCGTAATTTAGAGCGACTTGAAGAAAACTTTATCAACTGAAATCGCTATGCAAAAAATAAAGCACGCGCTCCTTGCTGCCGTCATTACTTGTGGATGCTCCATAACAGTACACGCACAGGAGGACACTATTGTTGAAGCAACCATCCTCGGTGCTGAGGAAATTGAGGCGGACAAAAGCTACAACGAAGGAATCAAACAATTTCAAAACAACGACTTCCAAGGAGCTGTGAATTCGTTCACAAAAGCCATTGAATTGAAGGACGGTTTTACCAAAGCCTATTTAAATCGTGGTTCCGCCTACATGGAGTTGGAAAAATACAGTGAAGCCATTTCGGATTTCAATGTAGCTCTAAATGATTCTGAGGGGTCCGAAGCCTACTATCTTCGTGCGAAAAGTTTTGAAGCACTAGGAAGTAGAGATAAGGCAAAGGGTGATTATACTTCTGCTATGAAAGCCAATCCGGAAGATGATCGACCGTATTATTACCGTGGGTTGATCAAATTCAACGAAGGCGATTACGAAGGAGCCATTGACGATTTTACAGAGGCAATCAACCGAAATAAGCGCCATGCTTACGCCTACAACGACCGTGGTAGTGCAAAACGCATGCTTGAGCGCTACGATGACGCCATCAAAGATTATTTGAAAGCACTACAAATTGATAACCAACTTGCCTTTGTACACAATAATGTTGGTAGTGCCTACCGTAAAAAAGGACGTTTCGATGAAGCTGCGAAAGCCTATTCAAAAGCCGTTGAAGTTGACCCAAAATACTACATCGCGTACAACAATAGAGGAAGTGCTTATTACGACGCGGGAGAATACGATCGAGCACTGGCGGATTTTGATAGAGCTATTGAACTGAATAAAAACTATGTCTTTGCTTACAACAATCGAGCATCCGCGAAGTTCAAATTAGAAGACTATAAAGGTTGTATAGAGGATTGTACAAAGGCTATTTCTTTGGATCCTGAATATGCCTATGCCTACCAAAACCGAGGGAACGCAAAAGAATTGCTTCGAGATGATGCTGGCGCTTGCAGTGATTGGAAGAAGGCAGCAGAACTAGGTGCGGAAGGAGCAAAATCGTACGCAGGAAATTGCAAATAATCCCAAAAAAAGAAAGATGAAAACAGTAGTATCCATTCTATTATTATTTGTTGTTTTTGGGATTCAGGCTCAAAACGTTGAGTTCACCAAAGACAATTTCAAAAACAATAAAGACGGTCTGAAAGCGGCGATTAAATCCATTGAGGCCGGCGACGAATATTTTGAAGGTCCACAAGTGATGTGGAAAGAGGCGATCCCTTTATACCAGGAAGCAAATGATTTCAACCCGAATAACGCAATGTTGAATTATAAGTTGGGAGCGTGTTATTTGCACTCAATGAATCGAGGAGAGGCGTTGCAGTATCTCGAAAAAGCGTATCAGTTGAATCCTTCCGTTGAGGCGCAATTGAATTACTTTTTAGGACAGGCGTATCATTTACAGTATGAGTTCGATGATGCCATTAAATTCTACAGCAAGTATCAATCGGCGGTAATCAACAATCCCGATCCGTGGTACCGAGAAGACTTACAGATGCGCATTCAGCAATGTTACAATGGAAAGAAAATTATTGAGGAACCCATTCGCGTTTTTATTGATAACCTCGGACCAAGTATTAACACCAAGTATAACGAATATGGAGCGGTAATTTCTGCCGATGAATCCGTGATTATTTTTACCGCTCGACGCAATACTTCAACCGGAGGAAAAATCGATCCTATGTTAAACGAGAATTTTGAGGACCTCTATATTTCCTACAAAAATCCGGATGGCAGCTGGACACCTTCTGAAAATTTAGGAGAGAACGTGAACTCAAAAGATCACGATGCGGTTTCTGCGGTTTCTGCAGATGGTCAACGTGTGATCATTTACTTGGGTCGTGAAAATAATGCAGGTGATTTGTATGAGTGTACGCTTGACGGAGATGTTTGGAGTAAGCCGGAGTCACTCGGAAAAAATGTAAACACAAAAGATTATCACGAGTCCTCGGCATGCTATTCTCCTGATGGAAACACCATTTACTTTGTTTCGAACAAACCCGGTGGAATTGGCGATCACGACATTTACATGACCCAAAAGGACGAGAAAGGGAAGTGGGGACCTGCCACGAATCTTGGAACAGTGATCAACACAAAATACGATGAAGAAGGCGTATACATGCACCCGGATGGAAAAACGCTTTATTTCAGTTCGAAAGGGCATACTTCCATTGGTGGTTACGATATTTTTAAAACGGTATATGACGAAGCGAAACAAGAATGGAGTCAGCCGGTGAACATTGGTTATCCGGTAAACACAGCCGATGACGATGTCTTTTTCGTTATTTCTGCTGATGGCAAGCATGGTTACTTTACATCGAGTAACCAACCGGAATCGAAAGGAGGGCGCGACTTGTACGTAATTACGTTCTTAGGACCGGAAAAACCGATGGTGTTGAACAACGAGGATAATCTTTTGGCAGAGGCTACAGCACCGATAAAGGAGCGCGTAATAGCACCGGTAGTTGAGGTCAAGGAAGCCCAATTGACCATTTTGAAGGGCGTAATCAGCGATTTCCTTTCGAAAGCGCCACTTGAAGCATTCATTGAAATTGTAGACAACGCAGCGAATAAAACCATTGCTACTTTCAAGTCCAACAGTAAGTCTGGGCGTTACCTAGTGTCACTTCCAGCGGGTAAAAACTATGGAATTGCCGTGAAGAAAGACGGTTATTTGTTCCACTCGGAGAACTTCGATATTCCAGCCACAGCAGCATTCCAAGAAGTGGAGAAGAATATCGAATTGAAACAATTGGCGGTTGGGAGCAAAATTGTACTTCGCAATATCTTCTTCGATTTAGACAAAGCTACGCTTCGTGCAGAATCAACAGCAGAATTGCAACGCTTAATCAAATTGATGAATGACGTACCAACTTTAAACATTGAGTTGGGCGGACATACTGATTCACGTGGTTCTGATTCCTACAACATGGACCTTTCCAAACGACGCGCAAAAGCCGTTGTAGATTACCTTACAGAAAACGGTATCGACGCGAGTCGCCTAAAATGGGAAGGGTACGGAGAAACTCAGTTGGTGAACGGCTGCTCTAATGGTGTCAACTGCTCCGACGAGGATCATCAAGCGAACCGACGTACAGAATTCAAAGTACTATCATTTTAATATTAGTGAGAGGTCAAAAGTGAGAAGTGAAAAGTGTGAAGTTCTTTTACCTTCTCACTTTTGACCTCTCACTTCTCTCTTTTCCCTATCTGTAGACGCTTGATTGTTCAAATAAATTTGTTAGATCAATCTAACTTTTTAAATTTGTACTATCTAAAGAACGAGTTAGAAGATGTGGAAAAGAATTAGTAATACTTTGGTCCTTGCGATTTGCACCTTTTGTTTTGGACAAAAATCGGTAGGTCAGGAATCAACGCTAAAAGGGACAATTACTGAGCTTTCCGGTGATCCAATTCCTTTTGTAAAGGTAGTTTTAGTTGGGTCGAATTTGGGTACAATAGCCGATGAAAAAGGAAAGTATGAAATCCCAAAAATTCCAACAGGAACTTATTTTCTTGAAGTTCGCTCGTCCGGCTACATAACGCGCAAAGACACTCTTCAGATTGGCGAGAGCCAAATAACACAAGTAGATTTTATCTTACAGCCTGACTTACTTAACATCGGAGAAGTTGTAGTTTCTGGAACACGAAGTGCAGTAGAACGATACAATTCGCCCGTTATCACCAACACGATTTCCAGTCGAACCTTTGAAGCGACGCAATCACTAAGCATTGCTGAAGGATTGAGCTTTTCCCCAGGATTACGCGTCGAGAACAACTGTCAAAACTGTGGCTTTACGCAGCTTCGCATGAACGGATTGGAAGGTGCGTACTCGCAGGTATTGATTAATAGTCGTCCGGTTTTTTCTGCACTAGCGGGCGTTTACGGCTTAGAAATGCTTCCAACGGGAATGGTAGATCGAGTAGAGGTGGTGCGCGGTGGTGGATCCGTTTTGTACGGTGGAAATGCCATTGCAGGTACAGTCAACATTATCACCAAGGACCCCGTGGAGAATTCTTTCGAGCTAGGAGTCAATCAGGCATTTATTAATGGACAAGGTTCAGATAGGACCATCAACATGAACGGTTCCATCGTTTCAGAGCAATTGGATAAAGGAATCACTTTTTTTGGTTTCAATCGAATGCGAGATCCATGGGATGCCAATGGCGATGGTATTTCGGAGATTGTGAAGTTGGAAAACAACACCTTTGGATTTGATGCTTTTTGGAACATAGATGAGCGCAACAAATTGAAATTGGGGTCCTATTTCATCAATGAATTCCGCCGGGGAGGAAGTCAATTCGATTTACTGCCACACCAAACGGATGTAACGGAGCAATTGGACCATGCGATCATAAGTTCCAACGTTTCTTATGAGCACGCGAGTAAGAATCTGAAACACAAAGTTTCGTTGTACGGATCGTTGCAGGCAGTGGATCGTGAGAGTTATTACGGTGGTGGAGGGAGTGTCCTTGAAGAAGGTGATTCGCTCACTGCCGATGCAATTTTGGCTTTGAATGCCTACGGTAATTCAAATGACATTTCACTTGTTGGAGGAGCGCAGTACAACTATGAACTGAGTGAGAAATTGCTCTTCATTTTCGGATCTGAATATATATTCAATGATGTTCGAGATGAAATGCCTGGTTACAATCGATTGATAGATCAACGGGTGGGAACTATTGGGAATTATGCTCAAGTGGAGTACAAGCCCATTAATAAATTAACGTTTCTTTTGGGTGGTCGATTTGATAACGTGAACATTCAAGGAGTGTACGATTTGGATGCCGAACGTTTTGAAAACAATCGAACGCTGAATGTGCCAGTGCCACGATTTTCTGCGATGTACGAAATTATGAAAGGGCTGAAAGCGCGTGCTTCTTTTGCTCAAGGATATCGCGGTCCACAAGCGTTTGACGAAGATTTACACTTAGAAACGGTAGGAGGTGCAGCACGATTCATCCGCATCAATCCAGATTTGAAAGAGGAACGATCTAACAGTGCACAGCTCTCTTTGAATTACGACAAGATTGTGAACAAGTGGCAAATGAACTTTGTAGCTGAAGGATTTTATACAGAACTCATTAATCCGTTTATTCTCTCAGATCAATACGAATTGCCAAGCGGAGTATCCGTAATTAACAAAAGAAATGGGGCAGGAGCCATGGTAGCGGGAACCAATTTGGAAGCGAATGTAGCCTTTGGGCGCAAATTCTTAATTCAATCGGGAGTTACGTTACAGACTACGCGCTACGCAGAAACCGAAGAGATTTGGGCACCGGAAGATCCCAACGATCCAACTCCAGCTACAGTAACCGATAAGTTGCTTCGTACTCCTAATGCGTACGGATATTTCAGTGTGATTTATAAGCCGATTCGTAACTTAATGATTGCTTATTCAGGAACAATTACCGGTGCCATGGACGTCCCGCATGTTATTGACATTGACACCGAGCAAACGATCTTGGAGCGAACTCCAACCTTCTTTGATAATAATATCAAGGTGAGCTACGACTTTCAGCTGCAGAAGGATTATCACCTGAATGTTTTCGGTGGTGTTCAGAACATCTTCAACAGTTACCAAAACGATTTTGATATGGGAGCCAACCGAGACGCAGGATATGTATACGGTCCAATGCGTCCAAGAACTTTCTTCATGGGGATAAAGTTCGGATTGAATTAGTACTCTACCTCCTCAAAAAGCAACTTCACATTAGGGTCGTATCTGAATCCAGTGATTTTTTTACCGGGTTCAAAGGCATAGTTGGCATTGGCTCCATGTGCACTCAAAACAACTAGCTCTGTGGAGCCGTCCTCGTAGATCGCTTCTACTTCCAAATCAAACTGAAAGCTTGCTTCTTCTTGCATCTGCTGCATACGAAGCACTGTTCGCCCTTTTCGTTCAATCGTTTCAAAAAGAAGAACGGGATGTCCCGCTCGATGGAGCCATTGCTCGAAGAAATAAGAAAGGTGTCTACCGGATACTTCTTCCATTACTTGGCGAAAATCTTTTGTAGAAGCATTGCTAAATTGATACGATTCATAATACTTTTTAATTCCAGCAAAAAAAGAAGAATCTCCCACCTCTTCACGGAGCATGTGTAGGAACCAAGCGCCTTTCTGATAGGAGTTAGGATTCAGCAAATGCATCAAATCTTTATACGCAGTATCAACAACAGGATGCGCGTAGTTTTTAGCAAAATTTACCACACGAGTACGTTCACCAATCAGTCGTTCGTTCATAGCTTCGCGCCCGTATTTCTGCTCCCAATACATGTCTGTCAAATAGGTAGCAAATCCCTCGCTGAGCCACAAATGCGGCCAATCTTCTTCGGATGCAGAGTTCCCAAACCATTGATGCGCAATTTCATGTGCGATCAATGCTTCCATAGTGCCTTCACCTGTTACTGCATTTTCATCGTAGAATATGTTCCCAGCGTTTTCCATTCCACCAAATTGTGTAGTGGACTGCACATTGGCCAATTTTTCAAATGGATAGGGACCTAAAATTTCGATAAAGTACTCCAAAACCTCCACGGAAACTTTCATGTCCTTCATTCCTTCCTTCTTGTTTTCCGGGTATACCCAAGCGGAGACATCAAATCCGGGGTCAGGTTTGTAAATATCCCAAAAGAAATCAGCCACACCGATGACCATCAACTTTGTTGGAAGATTGATGCTGGTGGCGAAATCAAACTTAATTTTTTCGCTATTTCTAACAAACGTGCGTGATATGAAGTCTCCCGTGGCAATGCAGTCGTAGTGCGCAGGGGCGATTACGCTGAATTTCATTGTCGCCTTGTCAATTGGGTGATCTACACACGCAAACCAATGATGGGCACGATTGGGCCAGTTGTCGCCGAAAAAGGTACGATTGCCAAATTTGTTCTCGCCGATAATTAAGCCAGTTTCCGGAACTCCGTCGAAAAACATTTTGATTTCATGTTCGCTTCCCACCTCCCATTTCGGGCTGGATTGAATCCAAATGCGATCGTTTTCATGGCGGAAATCAGCTTGTTCGTTGTCGATGGTTAGTTCTTGATTCAACCTCATGCCAGTACTATCATTAGCTGAGACTAGATCGATAAAAAATGAGTCGCATTGGGCTTCTAGTTTGAAGGTAATCCATTCATACACACGAATTTTATTGCTAGCGTCTTCCAATTCAATGGATACTTGATAATTGAGAACGTCTATTGGATGATCAAGGTATTGGTGCTGGGCGTTAGCGGTGCCAAAGAAGAAAATCGTCGAGATGATGCTAAAAAGTACTTTCATAATGTTTGGTTGTGGTTCCAATTCAAAAACCGAGCCGTAAGATACAATCAATGCATAAAAAAAAGAGGCATTCTTTTCAGAGCGCCTCTTTGTGTATACGTTTTGGTGCGGTTACACCGTCATAAAGCTATATTTTGAGCTGATTACGGATAGTTCCTCAGCATTTACCGTCAAAAGCGGAAGATTCAATTCGTTTTCAATCATTCCCTGAATGAATGTGTTCGGCGTTGGCAATACTCCTTCTTTAAAGTATGCGGCTGCGAACATATCGGCATCAATGCTCTTGGCGTAATCTACCAAATCTTGTTCGTAGGTTTTGCTTGGTGGCAGGTGCGCAATCTCGTAAGAGGCGTTCATCTCATCAAGGGCACGTTTCACTACTACTTGGTTTGATGTTGTTTTGGCATCTAACCACTCATCTTTATCATGGAAACCACACAAGTGGATAGTGGCGTTGAACTTTTTCGCGATGGCACCAACAAAATTGGTGATTTGAATGCTTTCTTTCGCGAAGCTAAACGGCATCACGATGTTCTTTATTTTCTCCACTTCTTTCTTTCCTTGTGTAATTAAGAAAGGAGTGGCGGAGCTACTAACCAGCTTCACGGCTCTACTGCCGAATACCTTTTGCATTCCATGAGCGCCGTGCGTCCCCATAACGATTAATGCGGCTTTCAAAATATCTCCGGCCTTACCAATATCATTGAAAATATCCCCTTCGATTACATTCGTTGTCATCATCTCCATCTCCTCTTTTGAGTACGACTCGAGAAAATCAGCGAATTTTTGTCGACCAGCAACTCTTTCCGAGCTTTTACCAACTACGTGAAGAAGATATACGGAACCTTTGTTTGCCTCTGCCAGTTCCAATGCCAAGCGCACAGCACTTGATGCTTCATCGGTAAAATCAACAGGGACTAGGTAAATGGGTTCTCTAAGCATTGTAAACGTTTTAGGGTTTTCACCATAAATATAAGCATTCATCAAATTCGGTGTTCAGATTTGGATTAGATATTTGGGCAAATGAGACGAGATGATCGCGGATATTGGTCTGACAGAAGGTATCATAAAGGGATAAATCCGTTTAGTTTGAAAAAATACGTAGAAACCCGTACTAATTACCGTATATGTTCGTCAGCTGCTTTTGAATGAGATAGTTATGTTTGAAGAACGAGAAGTTCCACATAGTGATAATCTCTCTATGCACGTATTTAGTAGTTTAGTTTTCTCGTTTGAACTCCTTGCTGATATCGTTCTATTTTTATCTCTCGATGTACTCAGTTTGTACGGTATCAGCAGGGTTCTTTTTTCTTTTTGAATACGTAGAAACACCTACTATTTCCGGTACATATAACGTTGATTTTTCTGTGGTCAAGCCGTAGCTTTGACTGTAATTGTATTTAACCTACTCCGTACGCATTACAAACAAGAATTTCCCCGCTTGATTGAATTTTTCCTTGAATCCCACTGGTATCTCCGACAGGTTAGGTTATCAGCACAAATTCCGGCATGGTATCAGTGGGAGGATAGGAATGGTTTCTCATATTTTGCACACTAAAATGCAGTTTTTAAGTATTTCTACTTAGAAGTTACCGTACATATACCATTGATTTATTTAGTGAATAGGAGTATGTTTGTTTCAACCGCTATTCACTGAAAACGAATTTCTACTCCGAGTCGACCAGCTCGGAGTTTTTTGTTTCATTTTTTTACTGTAAAGTTCGCCAAGAACGCAGGGGATAACCAAAGTGTAAGTTAATGGTATACGCAAAGCGTCGAACAAGTTCGACTGACGGTTTAAGGTGCCTAGAAATTATTAAAGAGTAAAGAACCGACAAGTCTTTTGTCTTTTATCTAGAAGTGACTGCAAGGAACGGTCTAGTGACTAAAGTGAGTGCAACGAGCGGTCTAGTGTCTTATTTAACCGCGAGGGGCGCAAAGTACGCAAGGGATAACCAAAGTGTAAGTTAATGGTGTACGCAAAGCATCGAACAAGTTCGACTGACGGTTTAAGGTTCTTAGAAATTATTAAAGAGTATAGGACTAACAAGTCTTTTGTCTTTTGTCTAGGAGTGACTGCAAGGAACGGTCTAGTGTCTTTTTTAAACTATTCCTTTACTCTGCAAGAACTCCTCCAACGCCATTTCATCTGCGAATAGCACGTCACGGGCTTTGCTTCCTTTGAAGGGGCCGATAATACCCATTCCTTCCAATTGGTCAACGATACGTCCTGCGCGGTTGTAGCCCAGCTTTAATTTTCGCTGTAACAAACTCGCCGAACCTTGCTGGTGCGTTACTACGATTCGAGCAGCATCGGCAAAAAGAGCGTCCAATTCTTCGTCATCCATTCCACCGCTTCCCTCTGCCGATTCTCCTACATATTCAGGAAGAATGAGTGCGTCAGGATATCCACGTTGATCACCAATGAAGGAACAAATGTCTTCCACTTCAGGTGTGTCGACAAATCCACATTGTAGACGAATGGTATCTGATCCGGTACTGATGAGCATGTCACCACGACCGATTAACTGGTCTGCTCCGGAGCCATCTAAGATGGTACGTGAATCAATTTTGGATAATACACGGAACGCGATTCGCGCGGGGAAGTTTGCTTTGATCATTCCCGTAATTACGTTTACGGAAGGTCGCTGTGTAGCAACAATTAAGTGGATTCCAATAGCTCGCGCCAACTGTGCAATTCGGGCAATCGGTTGTTCGACTTCCTTTCCTGCGGTCATGATCAAATCAGCGAACTCATCAATGAGCACCACGATATATGGTAAGTATCGGTGCCCGTTCTCCGGATTTAATTTTCGAGCGATAAACTTCGCGTTGTACTCCTTAATCGTTCTACATTGCGCTTGCTTCAACAAGTCGTAACGATCATCCATTTCGATACACAGGGAGTTAAGTGTGTTGACCACCTTACTTGTATCTGTGATAATTGCGTCCTCTTCATCAGGCAGTTTCGCCAAGAAGTGACGTTCAATTTTGTTGTAGAGCGTTAATTCCACCTTCTTCGGATCAACCAATACAAACTTTACCTGCGCTGGATGCTTTTTGTAAAGAATGGATACGAGAATGGCGTTCAAACCAACAGACTTACCTTGTCCTGTTGCACCGGCCACAAGTAAGTGAGGCATTTTGGTAAGGTCGAATGTATATGTTTCGTTGGTGATTGTTTTTCCCATTACAACGGGTAGTTCAAACTTCGATTCTTGGAACTTTTTCGATGCAATGAGTGAACGCATGCTAACCATTTCAGGATTGCTGTTCGGAACCTCAATTCCGATGGTTCCTTTTCCTGGGATTGGCGCAATGATACGAATTCCAAGTGCCGCTAAACTGAGCGCGATATCATCTTCCAAGTTCTTGATTTTCGAGATACGCACCCCTGGAGCCGGTACAATTTCATAGAGTGTAACGGTCGGTCCCACTGTCGCCATGATCTTCGAAATCTCGATCTTATAATTCTGCAAGGTCTCAACAATCTTATTCTTGTTGGCCTCTAGTTCGGCTTTATCAACATTTCCCGTTTTTCCTCCGTAGTCTTTCAATAAGTCAATGGATGGCAAGGCATACGTGGATAGGTCGAGCTTCGGATCGTAATCGCCGCTTTCTTTTTGAATGTCGTTCACTTCCTTCAATTCTTCTTCAGAGAGTTCCGAGTCGTCATCGCTTGGCGCGGCTATAGTTACATCAAAATCATCATCTGACTCCTGTTCCTCTTCCCATTCATCGTCCGATGGAAGGTCAATAATTTCGGATTGAGGTTCTTCTTGGTTTTCTGGCTCTTCTTCTAATTCATTGTCGTCCATTAAGTCGACACGATCGGAAACTTCATCTTCCACCAACTGATCTTCTTCCAGTACATTTTGAACTGCCATGTCGCCATCCTCTAGCACATCTTCAGAACTTGCATCGGCTGTGGCTGTAGCTTCTTGCGGTTTTCCTGAAAACAACGCTTTTATTTTCGCCCAACTAACATTGAACAGAATCATGGCAAATATGTATCCAATGCTACAAATGAGGATTAGAGCACCAAAACGTCCAAGTGTTAACGATAACCACTCGTTAATTTGATATCCGAAAGTACCGCCTAAATAACTCACGTGATCCGAGAAGAAGCCTAGGAACATACTCGCCCAAACGATCGTAAGTACACTAACGGAAATCGTTTTACGAATCGGCAGAATTGTGATGTTGAACAAGGTTTTGAAACCTGAGATGAACAACATGAGAGAAAAGGCAAAGGAGGCAATTCCGAACCATCGATAAATCAAAAGGTGGGAGATCCAAGCACCAAACTTACCGAGCCAATTGGCAACGGGTTCTTCATTTCCGTCGAATAAAAATTCAAAAAGTCCTTTGTTGAGAACGCGGTTTTGGTCTTCTTGCCAAGTAAGAAGGTAGGAGAAGCAAGCAAGGAAGATGTATACCGCTAACAAAACGCTGATCACGCCTAAAGTATTCTTTACCTTTTTACGATCTACTTGCTCCAAATACTTTCCTAGTGCCGACTTGGGCTTTTTCTTTTTGGAACTCGCTTTGCTCTTGCGTTTTCTGGGCGCTTTCTTTGCTTCCTTCGGAGCACTTTCGTCCACTCCTTTCTCTATGTATTCGTTATCCACGCTCATATCATACGAAGATAGTTGGATTGCTCCCGCCCTAAACGAGTCTTAGAGCGAAGTATACACAGTGGAATGTTAGTTTTGACCGGGAGGAGTTTGACTTTGTGGAAACATAAAATCCATGAACTCGTCAAAGGTCACTTTTCGGTAGTCTGCAGGGATGCCAAATAAATCACGATCCGGCATGTAGTCTCGCTTCTGAACCAATTCGTAATCCAAGACTCCATCGGGAGTGGCAACGCTGTATTTGATGAGCAAACCGGGAATACCTTCAAAGTTGTTCAAGTATTCGCGTGAGTATTTTTTCAAGTATAGAAACTCGATGGGCTGTTCAAAGTCGGGGTGATCAACAATCATTCGGTTGGCGCGAAGTCCCAAATGCTTCTTTTTGAACCACTTCTTCTTAAAGGTATATTTCGAAACAACCTGTCCAGTATCCGCCTTATTGAGATCTGTTTTAATCGCAAAGTTCACCGAGTCACGCACCGTAAGCAACAAGTACGATTTGTTGAGTTCCATATGTCGAATGGTGGTTTGCGAACCCAGTTGTGGCGAAAAGTTTTCCATGCGTGTCAAAGTATCGTTGGTATACAAGCGCATGGCATTAGCTGGAACGAGCTTGCGAAGTGCTGTATCGCGCATCACAATATTATACTCCAACATCCCCGTGAAGGGTTTCTTTTTCTTTTGTCCGTAAGACGGAGATACGCACACAATGGTGCACATAAAAATCAACAGTATTGATAGGTACGAATTAGGGTGCTTCATATTTTTAGAACGGAAAAGATGCGTTTCGTTACTTGTGTAAAAGTAATGGAATAAAGGAGTTCTTCGGTTTCTAATTATACTATTTTTGTAGGTCAAAATCATGAGTATGAATCGCACAATTGAGTTGCTAATAAACAAATCGGAAATTACCGCTGGAACACGTGGAGCATCTCTTGGACCAGAGGCAATTATGACAGCGGCGCGCACACAGGGAAGTCATTTCTTCAGTAAGTACCCAAAACGTAGCATTGCAGATAGAAACGATGTATTGGACAATCCAATTAAGTACCCAAATGCGAAGCGTATCCACGCCTTGGTGGAGGTTTTTGAAAACGTGAGCAAGGAAGTGAAGACTACTTTAGAAAACGATAAGTTCCCTTTGGTAATTGCTGCTGACCACGGTTCGGCTGGTGGAACGATTGCCGGTATCAAAGCTGCTCATCCCGACAAGCGTCTCGGCGTAATTTGGATCGATGCACATGCGGATATTCATACGCCGTACACAACACCATCGGGTAATATGCACGGAATGCCTTTGGCAACCGCATTAAATGAAGATAATTTGGCGAGTCAAATCAACGATCCTTCTGAAGACGTAGTTACGATGTGGTCACAACTGAAGAATACAGGAGTTCCCGGACCGAAAATTAAGGCGGAGGACATCGTATATATTGCCGTTCGAGATACGGAAGGACCCGAGAATGATATTATTGACCGCTTGAACATTCGTAACTACAAAGTAGAAGATGTTCGCTCTCAAGGAGCAGAGGCTATTGCATCGGCAACATTGGATCAGCTTAATGAATGCGATATCATTTACATTTCCTTTGATGTGGACTCCATGGAACCATCGCATACATCTCATGGAACCGGAACGCCGGTAGGAAACGGATTGATGCCTGAGGAAGCGAAATACTTGTTAACACGATTCGCCGCACAAGAAAAAACAGCATGCATCGAGTTTGTGGAGGTGAATCCGTGCCTTGATGAAAAATTAAATACAATGGCAGAAGTTGCTTTCGAATTACTGGAAGCAACTGTTGCCGAACTGGAAAAATAGAATGGAAGCTACAATCAAGCAATTACTTTTGGAAAACGCCGACGAACTTTTCGGGCAGGCAATTGATGAAAATTTAATACAGTTCCAAAAAACGCGCAAAGATGTGGAAGGCGACTTAACGCTGGTCATCTTTCCGTTTGTTAAAGCATTGCGCTGCTCTCCGGTAGAGGCTGGAGAGAAAATTGGTAGCTTCCTTCAAGAGCGCATGGATCAAATCGAACGATTCAATGTTGTTAGCGGATTCCTCAATTTTGTAATTGGCGGCTCTCACTGGTTGTCGCAGTTGGAAGACATGGATGCGGCCGAGAAGTATGGTTTCGTAGAGCCGAATTCTAAGCCCACAATTATGGTGGAGTATTCTTCGCCAAACACCAACAAACCCTTGCACCTTGGTCACCTTCGAAACATCTTTTTAGGATATTCGGTTGCGGAAATCCTCAAGGCGAACGGTCACAAAGTGGTGAAAACTCAGATCATCAACGATCGTGGAATTCATATTTGTAAGAGCATGTTAGCTTGGGAGCGTTTTTCTCCAGTCAATGAGAAGGGAGAACGCGAAACGCCTTCAAATACTGGAATGAAGGGTGACAAGTTGGTCGGGAAGTACTACGTTGAGTTCGATAAACGTTCCAACGAAGAGGCGAAGGAGCTGATGAATGCTTGGGAGAATGGTGATTTTTCTGATATTGATGAGGTCACTGCGGAAGAAGTTCAGCGATTGATGACTTCTCGTGACGGTAAGGATGAAGACGCCATAAAAGGGATCAACAGTAAAATCAAGGGAATAGCGAAAAATCATACGACGCTGCTTCGAGATGCGAAAGAAATGTTGATCAAGTGGGAAGCACGCGATCCGCAAACATACCTTTTGTGGAACACTATGAACGGTTGGGTCTACGAAGGTTTCGATAAGACCTACAAAACGATGGGGGTCGACTTCGATAAGTTGTATTATGAATCAGATACTTTCTTGTTAGGGAAAGACTTAACAATGGACGGCCTGAAAAAAGGAATCTTCTACCAAAAAGAAGATGGTTCCATTTGGGCAGATCTTTCGGATAGCAATATTGATGATAAGTTGCTGCTTCGCTCTGATGGTACAGCCGTTTATATGACGCAAGATGTGGGAACTGCTGTTGATCGTTATAAAGATTATCCTGATTTAAGTGGGATGATCTATACGGTTGGAAATGAGCAAGATCATCACTTCAAGGTACTCTTTCTAATCCTTCAGAAATTGGGGTGTTCTTGGGCTGACAATTGTCATCACCTTTCTTACGGAATGGTCGAGCTCCCGAAAGGAATGGGACGCATGAAATCCCGTGAAGGAACAGTGGTTGATGCCGATGATTTGATGGATAACATTATTGATATGGCGCGTGAAATGACAAAAGAACGCGGTCATATTGAAGGTATGTCGAAAGAGGATCAAGAGGCACTTTTCGCAAAAATTGGATTGGGAGGATTGAAGTATTTCTTGTTGAAAGTAGATCCATCCAAAAAATTGATTTTCGATCCTACCGACGAAGAAGCAATCAAGTTGCAAGGAAATACGGG
>JANSYQ010000004.1 GCA_024742305.1 bacterium
CCCGATTTCCTACTTTTTGGCTAAACGTAAATAGATTACGGTCTGCTGCACGAGATTAGATTCAAAATCAATGGATTATGGATTTAATTTACATCACCAAACACCTTAATACGCAGCGGAAATGCGTGAAATACCTTGAAGAGAAACGCTGGAATGGTATTCCAACTTGCCCATATTGTGGAAGTCAGAAAAGCGGAGCCAAAGGTCTCCGTCACAATTGTTTAGATTGCAGAAACTCCTACAGCGTCACGGTTGGAACCGTTTTCGAGAGTACAAATCTCCCTTTAATGAAGTGGTTTATGGCCATTTCTTTGATTCTGAATGCGAAGAAGGGTATTTCTTCCATGCAACTTTCACGTGATATTTCTGTAAACAAGAACACCGCCTGGTTGCTTCAGATGAAGATCAGGAATGCCATGGCGAGCAATGCCCCAGATCAACTCGGAGGCATTGTAGAAGCAGACGAGACCTTTGTAGGTGGTAAAACAAAGAAGGGGAAGAAGCGGAGAACGCACGGAGGCCCCCAAAAGCACCAGAAGCCAGTACTAGGTTTTGTTCAACGTCAGGGAAAGGTTATTACAAAAGTTATTGATGCTCCCTTTCGTGAGATCATTATGCCTATTCTCAAGTCCTACGTAACACCTGAAAGTGTTTTGGTAACTGATGGCTCACAAGCTTACTTTCCCGCTAAGAAACATTTTGCCGGACACATGATTATGAGTCATTCAACGGGTATTTACAAACGTGGCATCTATCATACAAACACCATTGAAGGCTACTGGAGTCAGCTAAAACGGGCGATTATCGGACAGTATCATCAGATCTCAGATGGCTATTTGCAAAATTATTTGGACGAACTCAGTTTTAAGTACAATCATAAGGATAGCAACGATAAGGGATATAGCGTTCTAATTAGCCAAATGCTAGGAAATTAGGGGATATCCCGTATTGACAACAAAACAATAAAAGCGTAAAATGTCAACAGCGGAAATAACTCACCGCAGAGAACGATAAAAAAATGCAA
Organism: bacterium; assembly: GCA_024742305.1. GTDB lineage: Bacteria > Bacteroidota > Bacteroidia > Flavobacteriales_D > Crocinitomicaceae > UBA4466. The sequence goes on from JANSYQ010000004.1 coordinate 1,025, forward strand.
AACCATCGCTAGATGAGTTGAAGCAAATAGAACATAAGTAGTTTACGATCACAATGCCGTACTTCGCATCAAACACTGAAAAAATGAAAGTCTTTACTCGAATTAGTTTAAGTCTAGTGGGAATTATTGCATCCACGAGTATCTCATTTTCCCAAGTTATTGGAGGAAGAGAAAGTGGAGAGATGACACCAACAACTGCCAAAGCTGCCGAACTTCATGGCGGATCATTGAAAGGAGATGTAAACCCAATGACGGGGCAATTTAGCTCTAGCGTAGCATTAGGAACAGTTGCCACTCCGGGTGGATTGATGTACAACCTTTCGCTTGATTATTCGAGTTCATTTAGCATTAGCGCGTCGCAAGCAATGTCGTCAGGGATACCTTACGGTGAGGGCTGGGGACCCAATTTACCTACTATTTCAGTGGAGGTAGATGCGTTTCATAAATTTCGATGTTCAGAATTAGATTACTTGCCCACTGATTCTACGGTTTTGTTCAACGATACTTCGGAGTATTATAATGGCACTGACGAGGGTGATCTATATTGGTTTTCTCCAGTGATAAACATACCGGGAGTTGTGTCGGGAAGGGCTATTTTCAAATATGTCGATGTAACTGATGATAAGTGTTTGATTTTCGTTTTGAACAAATTTGAAACGGCGGTTGAGGTCAGGTATTACGGAAAGAAAGGTTGGGAAGTTAATGTTGCCAATGGAGATACTTATTCATTTAGAACGCACCTTAAAAGTTACAGAGCACCGGATGCGCAGCGTTTGCTTCACTATAGCCAAACAGACCCAAACACCAATAATGAACAGCGTTCAGCAGTTATTAATTCCGATAGTAGCCTCTACGCTCCATACGGTGCTCAAACGCAAGCCGTACAAAACGTAATTGAACCAAAACAATCCTTTACCGTTTGGTACTGTGACCGTATTTTTAATGTTGACGCTCCGAAACAAGGTATATACTTCGACTACCACAAATATGGAAAGTTCAATTATTTCAAAGAGTATGATCAAGAATATTACGATAACGTAAGAAGTTCCATCTTCGGTGATGTCGAGAGTTTCTCAAATGAGGTGTATTCGGATGTTCACTTGAATATGGTTTATTCGGCAGTCGATGCAACTCCAGTGGACATTATTGAATTAGGCTACAACACATTTTTACCAGCCGTTGACGGTCAAACCATTTTGAATATCAATCATCAGGATGTCTATCAAAAGGACGGTTTGTACAATTATACAATTGAAGAGTCTTGGGGCGATAGCACCAGTAATTTTGCGGGATGGAATCGCTACAAGCACGGCGCGGATCAAGGGTTTTCAAATGGGTCAGGTGATATAAACTCTGTGAATCCATATATCAGAAATGGAAATTATAAAACAACGGCTGTAGGTTCGGTGAATGACGCCGAGTTCGATCATGGATTTTTGGAGAGTAACAGAATTTTGACCAATGGTTATTACGTTCCCGGTGATATTTATGAGATACGAACAAAAGTGAAACGCGATACAGCCACCTCACTTATTGCGGGAAATGGGACAATTGATATCGCCATTAAAACCGGTAATAATGGCAACTTTCCGGGAGTAGCAGGATCGAGCAGCTATCCGAACCATACCACCCCAATGACAGAGAACGACTTCAATACAAGAAAAGGAATTGAAGTATTCTCGACCTTTAACTCACCACTTAAATGGCAAATGGGCTACGGACAGGGAAGCGTAATTACGTCAAACTTCTTTGTCATGCCGAATGTACCTAGTACATATCATGGATTTAATATTCAAGTCGGTCCGGGGAACTCAGATATTGATTTTGGAACGGAGTCAACAGTAAACTTAGATATGGCAATTGGAACACCAATTGATGTTCGAGAGGCTTACCCATATACTTGGAGTAATGGTAGACAAATTCGAGCAACGGATAGAATTCCTCACAATTTCGGAACGGGACACCCGTGGGCGATGATGATTCCAATTTACAACGAAATGGCACTCAACCGATCTTCTCTCACAGGCTCTGCTGCGCCTCCTGAAACCTTGTACAGACATTGGTGGGCTACGAATGCTTCGGGACTAGTGAATACACCAACAAAGTTTGATGAAACTGTGAAACTGGATAAGGTTGAACTCATTCGTTATTCAAAGAATGCACTGATGCTTGACTCCGTTGTAGTTTACAAAGTTAGCGGAGAGTTCCGAGGGCTAGAGGATCCGGAAAAACAAGCATGGAACGTTGTTGCCCGTAAGAAGATGGACTATGAGGTTGACTTGGCACCGTTGATGCGTAATTATGATTATTCACTAGGTGATAGCCTTGAACAAGAAGGCTCCATGCTCCGTAGAATAATTCTTTTGAGCAAAGTTTCAGAAGTTCCGCTTAATGGTGATTTAACACAGACAGATTTTGGACTAATTGACTCAACTCAGGTTTTGACCACTAGCCTAGATTATGAAAAGTACTTTAACACAGCGGGCAACACCAATATGTATTATAACGACACATCGCTTTTCATTCCGTATGCAGAAGGATTGAATCAATACGTTTTGACATCGTATACGGATGCCTTGGGTGGAATAACAAGAGTTGAATACTACCCGCCGAGTGACAATGCAACTCGACTTCAAAGTCTTTACAGATTTACTGAGTGTAGTTTTACGGCTCAAGCAAGAGTTACTGAGGCTTTTGGTCGTGACCATGCTTATACTGTATACCCTGCCGTAAGGTTTTTAAGTAAGAATGACGAAGATGATGTACTTCTCAATTCGTCAAATGTCCTTGTCGGAGGATCGGTTGATCCCAATATCAAAGTGTGGGAGTATGTCTACGAAACGGATGATTTGATGCTCGTTCCAAACAAATTGCAGCTACCATCAGATTACTTCTCAGGAAGATATTTCAATACCTACGAAGCTGCCTACAAGACTGCTCGTGTTTATGAACCTTTCACTGATACTAACGCCACAGCAAGAAACTATACCGATTATGAATACTTCGGAGATAGAGCCAGTGACTCATTGTTAACCATTGATGAGTATTTGTACTACGGTAAACCCAAACATATCAAGCGTTACTCTTACAATGATGTTCTTGAAGAGGAAACAATATTTGAATACGGTCATACGTTCGCCTTCAAAAATGGATATTTACGTCCGAACCCTATTCGAGAACGTCTTTGGAATGATCACCCAACGCTACACTCGTACGAGTATGAAGACATACAACAAAATGATTCATTGAATTTGGATATCGTTCTTTACGAATATGAGTTTGACACTACGACGAATCAATGGTCAATAATTGACAGCACCGTATTTTTAGATGTTACCGGGCCAGCTGCTTATGATTACGTAAACGTACCTTATTTGAATGGCGTTTACTCCAACCGCGAAATGCCGAAGTTCCTTGGATTCTACTTCTTCGATAGTTTACAAACCCACAATTACGACTTTCAGCTGAACTCCTACTTTATCAAAAAAACAGCGGAAATTCACCGAACTTATGAAGATGGCTTGATAAAGGGAACGGGAACTAGCTCTCCTACGATTTCCGTTTCATCCATGCCAGCAAATGATCCATTTGGAAGTGGCTATGAAAACCCGACAGCGGATGATTCACGAAAAGATGATCCACTGATTGAATCCATTAATCCCGAAGATGAAGAAGCGACCATGGATGAACTTATTGGAGCATCACCTCTTTCAGATGCCGTTCTCAATGCCGTAGTTACCTCAGATTTGAGCAGTGCAGCTAAATATGCCATTCTTGATGAACAAGCTGATCTATCCAATGCCATTTGGGATGATGTTTGGGGGAATTTAAGTTCGTTCTCTTCATCCCACGTTGAGCAGCTTGCAGATAGTCAAAGCTACATGGCAGACACAGTGATTTTAAGCATGATCAACGTCATTGATGAAAGTTCTAGCGCTTCCATGGTTGAGGCTGTTGCGCTGAATAACTCCTATTTATCAGGCCAGGTGATTAATGATATGCTGAATTCTGAGATTACCTTTCCGGGAAGTTCGTTTGCCAATATAATTTCAAGACAACCACAACTTCCTGAATACGACTTGTTTAACATACTCGCCAATTCGAATACCACAAGTAATAATGTAAACACCATTCTCTCCGGTCAGCTAGTCACGGATACAATGTTCAGGTACATGCTCAATTCGACCAACTTTACCAACGAGAGCGTAACCAAGGTCATTGAATCAAATGTCAGCTATTACCCAATCGACGCTACATTGATTGATATTATTGATCACACGCCTAGTTTCAGTAATGACCAACTTACTCGAATCTTTGCAGAAGCAACCGAGCCGATTGGAAACGAAGTCTATAACAGATTGGTGTTCCATCTAGGACCGGCAGTTGCGGATGGAATTGTAGGTGAAGCATCGTTTGATAATAGTCTTTCACAATATTGCTCGAACTCAGTATCCACAGGCAGAACGTACATAGAAACACGAACAGATTACGAATATTACGAAGCGGACCACACAGGAAAGGCAGTCGGCAAAGCATACGAGGTACTCATGGGAATGAGAGAGAATTTTGAAGCTGCAAGCCGATTGCCTTTTACTATCAGCAGTGCCGAGACATATAACCTCACTGGATCAAGCGTGAATGTGAACTCGCTTGAATTAAAACATGAGCCATCTTGGATGCCATTCTCGATAACAACATCATCTCCTCATCTTGATGGAGCCTACAATAGAGAAGAGTATTTCTACAACTACGATCTTTTGAATCGTTATGATCGCCATTGGTTCAATTATGATTTTGATAATAACACGGCTGACTACACGCCAATTATTGATACGATTGGCGGATATGAACGTATTCTTGTAAGAAATGATCTCTGGCCAGCATACTATCAAAATGGTCTATATGCCGCCCCGGAAGTACCGAAATTTGATGCGATGACAAGAAACGTAGAAACGGGGAATCGTTCGTTGGCTTTCCAAAAAACGAATATCTCCAAGAACACACGAGATGATGATCCTAAGTACGCTTCTGAGTACTACTTCTATGAAAAAAACTGGACTGTTCCGGGCTATCCGGGCGGTGCTCAGTCTGTTGAGTTTGTAGCTGATACTTGTGCTGGAATGATTGGTGGCGATCCGAACGACCCATGCGAAAATTATGTGGATTGTAACGATTGTTATACGGTCTTCTATAAGCCATTTATGCAATGGGAGGAAATTGTACCGCTTGGTTACTGCGCATGGCATGTACCAAGTATTGGCTATATCGTGTGTCCGAGCGAACATAATCCATCCGTAGATTTTCCAAATGAAACGGTGACACAAGAACATTGCGGGGTGTATCCGACCATATCTTCCTCTTTACCCTACTCACAGACCTTCGATGATATGGTTAAGTTACGCTCTGTGTTCGTTCAGGTAGATGACGATGATCACAGTACTGCACAGGAGTTCTCAGGTTCTAAATTCGATACCAAGAACTCATATATTGCCGAATTCCACATGGATGATCCAACTGTTCAGTCACCGGATCACTACATGATCCCACCTTCCGATCACTTGAAGGTGCGCGAAGTATTAGAAAGGAACCGCTTTGGTCAAGTAGCCCTAGAGGAGAATTCTGTAGGTCTTAAAACCAAGTATCACTACAACGCAACTACATATATTTGGAACTATGATCCGAATTGTTCGCTGGCTAATTATACCTCTCGACTGAATGAAGTCATCGGTCTTCCAACGCGCGTTGAAGTAGGACACACAAGAGCCGATTCTCTAGTAACAGTATTCAATTACACTCCGATTGGACTTGTAAGTAAAACCGTCGATCCGAATGGAAAGTCGACAGAGTATTTCTTCGATGACTACAACAGATTATCGAAAATTACGGAGCAAGACACTACACGACTTCTAACCGAGTATGCCTACCATTACTGGGATTTGGACACTGCCTCAACCTTTGAGGACAGAACAGACTCTTCATTTGTTCAAACAAAAATGTATAGCGGTGTAGATAGTACTTTCTATTCCATTACAAAAGCCTTCCTTGATCCGCTCGGAAGAACACAGGGAAGTGTTATTGGTTATACAGAGGATGGCATCAATCACAATGCCATTCATTCAGGATTTGTGAGTTATGATAACCTTGGAAGAGTTATTCAAACAGAGAAGACGTATATATCGAATTACGCAGCTTCAACAGTTGGTGATCCAAACATTCCAAAAACATCAGAGTTCAATGGAGTTGTGGAGAAGGTACTTTTTGATAGCGGTTACAAAGGCAGACCCGAACGCGCTTCGAACTTCGGAGTGGATATTGACAGCAACGAGGTGGTAAGAAACCTATATGACATTGCGAACAACGTCTATGCTTCGTGTGAATTGGACTTGAATCTTTTTGAGTTGGAGCTTGTCATGCGTCCGGGGGGAACAGCAAACGTTCGACTTTTTAGAACAGAAACAATTGATCAAGATGGAAAACGTGCGATTGCCTATAAAAATGCCCTTGGGCAAGATGTTGCAACACTGCGATATAATGATAATAATGAAAAGATCGTGACACTCTTTGGATATGACAGCTATGGTAATTTAACCAAAGTGATCAATCCTGAAAAGCAACAGAGTGACTATACTTATAATCGCCTAGGGCAACTTGTGATTGAAAATACGGTAGATGCTGGAGCCAAACATTTCATGTACAACAAACAAGGTTTGGTAAGTATTGTACTCGATGATCAAGGAAGGTTTAACCTGAATGGATCGACTCCCAATCCTTTCTACAGAGTGATGGAATATGATGATTACGGAAGGCTTGTAAAACAAGGACGATCTGACATTGCCTCAGAAACGCATTCGTTCTACTTGAACAACGACAGTACGTTGTATGGACCATTGCACTACAAAAATGATTCGTTGCCCAATACACTGGATAATGTCACTTCCGTAGATCGTTACTTCCTCTACAAATTCTCGGATGCTCAGACGCAAGATTATTTGTACAACTATGACTTGTATAATTCTAGTGTCACTGCTGGATTGGAAGCGGGAGAAATGGATGTCGATTACAGAGAAAAGACTGTTGTTTATGGCACGCAGCAAGGAACAACGAAACTCGGTCGCGTATCAAGTACGTTAAGTTTTAATAAGAACGATCAAAACATTCAAAGTAATACTTTTGAATATGACGCCATTGGGAATATCTCCAAGCAAACGGTATCGTTCAACGCAGCAGGAACCGTTCTCGGCGCACCTCCTGCAATTACCTCAGTAATTGAGTATCCTTCCTACAACTATCAAGGATCACTTTTGGAAGAATTGATTGATGTAAATAACGATAACATCGTGGATTTCCATTGCTACATGGATTATGATCCTATGAATCGCTTGAAAGGAATCTACGTCGCTGCCGGAGAGGTGGATAGTTTGCAGGACGCAACACTAATTGTTTCGTATAAATACGATGATGTCACAGGAAAAATGAGTAAGCGCGAACATTCCGTAAAGGACATCACAACGGATGTACTTCATATCGCTAATGAGATCGCCTATCAGTATGACCAAAGGGATCGTTTGACGCGCATCACCTCCGGATTATCTCAATTTGGCTTTGGAAATATGTTCGATTACCAAATGAAATACGACGATCAGGTTGTAGATTTTGGCTATCAGAACTTCTCAACGAGTGTATCGCATGACAACAACTGGAACGGCAATGTAAACGGAGTCAGTGCGACGTATAATTTTGATTTAGCAACCGTATCTAACAACGTTCAAGGATTTGACGGTCCATCGGTTTATGGATATGACTACGATGCCATCAACCGTTTAATTGCAGCCGACGGAACAGTAGGCGATTTGTTGGACACAGCGCATTTGAACGATAGCTACAAAATTGGAGATGTGGATATTAGTTATGATCGCATTGGTAATATTTTGGAGTTGCAACGCACTTTGAGAAACACAGATCAAGCGCAAGGAGCGCCTTATACTATTTTGCAAGACTTTAGCTATAGTTATGCCACGGATCAAAACCGTTTGCTTTCGGCTGTGGGAGGAAATGCTGAGACCGCAACCCGCAACTACACGTATGATGTCATCGGAAACGTTCTAACGGATGATAACCGAAACATCGTAGGGACAACCTACGGCAGAGGGGCGTATGCTTATGAGCTAAACATAGACCCTGATGGCATTCCGTCCAATTCAGACGATGAGACTGTATCCTACCTTTATTCCTCGAATGATTTGAGAATCTATAAAAAACACGTAACTTCATCAGACACACTGGAAGATTATTACCTCATGGATGCATCTGGCAGAACCGTTGCCATATTAAAGACAGGATACACCAACGATGGTTGGGAGTATTATGCCTATGGTGCAGAGCGCGAGGCAAGAATCAAACCTACTGGCTCACAAACACCGGGCAGTAATGCCAGTGCAACGCTTGATGACAAGCAAATCGGAAAAGATAATGCTACCTTCTATGTGAACGATCACCTTGGTAATACACGTATCACGTACACGCCAACAGAGTTCCGATCTACTTCAAATGACACAACTGTTTTAGATACGGATTTCGCATCCGACACCACAGGCTGGACAACAGTTGGAAGCAGCATTTCTTTTGGAACTGGTAATATGGTGGTAGTTACCGATTCGGGAGCCGTTTCTCCGTATGCCAATTACGACTTAGGAACGTTAACTGTCGGTGAAACTTACATTCTTTCATTCTACGCTGACCTTGGAACATCCTCCAACCTACAAGTGGACGTCATAGGTGCTACTTTGAATACCACTACGGTTCAACAAGGGATGAATAATTTGTCCTTTACCTACGACAATGGGTTCTTCGCTCCTGATCTTCGTTTCCAGCTTGCAGGAGGTTCACAACCGTCTCGCACCTTCACGATTGATGACGTATTTGTTGGTCAAATCTCAGGAGAATATACTAGAAATAGAATTGAACACGTCGCAGATTACTTCCCGTATGGGAAAATCTTACGTGAGTTCGTGGAAAGTGATGAAGAACGCTACTTGACAACGCAACATGAAAGGGATACCGAAACAGGCTTGGATTATCGTGGGGCTAGGTATTATGATAGTGATGTTGCGAGGTTTCTGTCGCTAGACCCTAAGTCAGCCGAGTTTTCTTCTTGGAGCCCATTTAATTATGTTTTATCAAATCCGGTCATTTTAGTTGACCCTGATGGGAAAGCACCGCAAACTGACTATTACTCTAAATCTGGTGTACTCTTATTAAGAACATTTGATGGAAGCGATGATGAGATTACTATTAGTAATGAGTTTAGAGAAGAATTCACAGAATTAGTCAACTGGTCTGAAGACTCACAACTCGATTCGAAAACATGGAACGATAACATGAAGGCTGATATACTTGATTTTAGTACAATTGAGAGCATGGAAGGTCTATTGGGGAGTACATCTAGTCAATATTCTCGTCAAGCATTAATTGATTACCTTCAAGATAAATCATTCACGAATTATTCGACATTTCTTGGTATTGAAGTTCTTGGTCAGAATTTGAATCCTATTAATCACGCTCCGGCACCAATAGGAATAAAAACGAAACTTCCTAAAAGTAGGAGATTACCAAAAGGAAGAGGGAAAGCAGTTGGCGGCACGCTAAAGTTCTCTGAATCAACTGCGGTCAAAACAACACGAGTAACAATTAAAACCTCTTCAGGTGCAAGTGTTAGTAGAACGGTATCAAATCGAACTGAAAACCCTTGGATTCTCTTCAATAGAGAATATGGTCCTGGACAGTTCACAAAAGAAAAGTACGGAACTTCAGAAAAAGCAGCTGAGGCGAGAAAATATGCCTACGCATACTGGAAGGCAAGTAATGGTTATTAGTATGAAAAATAATATCAAAGTAAATCACAGTGACAAAGGGGTATCGGTCGAAATCGAAACGAGAACTAAATCAAATTTTGGAACAATTTCAGCATTAATCTTCTCGATAATTTCTTTTTCCCTACCAATCTTATTTTTAATAATTGGTGTAATTTACTTTTCTGATTTAATTGGTGTTGGTTTTATTATTACTCTAACAATATTTTGGGGAACAGCATTTTACATGGGGAAATTGTATCTGTGGAACAAGTTTGGTGTGGAGCACTATTTAATCAGAGGGAATGACATCATTACATACCAAACCTATGGAGTATTCAAGAGTAAAGAGATGGTTTCAAAGTTTACTGAATTAGAGTTTGAAGCTCACTTAGTCTACCCCGAAATTAATACAAATGAATACGAAATTTTAGAGGAAGATTTGGTGTATTTAGTCACATTGGCTGATGGGGCAATAGTATACAAATCAACTATCCCTATCAGTTATTATGACTACTTAAAATGTTTGAATAGTAAACCAATTAGAATTCTCCAATCTACACATTGAGCATACCAATAAAGGGTCTTATGTAAGTTTTTATTGCTACACATTAATAAGATTAATACTTTTCGAAGACTTTGAACGTGCAGTATTTCACTAAAAGAGAATATCAAACTTTGTTGCACTACTTAGAGGGTAAAGACTTAAAAAATACTGCCGAAAACATGGAAGTAACCCATGCTACGGTCGAATCTTTCAAAAGGTCAGTCCGCACGAAATTAGGTTGTAAAACTGATTACGCGATACCGGCAGCTGTAATTGCGGAGTTCGGCTTAGATTTCTATTTGAACATCTTTGCAAGCAAGATGGGCAAGTCCATAGTATTCTCCCAGCTTACTGAAAAGGAAGTTAGAATCATTCAGTTTTTGATGTACGATTTCACCATGGTGGAATTGGAGTCATTGAAGCCATTTGGCTCATCCATCTCGTATTACTCATTACCAAAATTACTGAATAAGGCACAAGTTGAAAGTTTTCCGGAACTTGTTGCAGTGCTTCTTCAAGCCAATCGAGTCAAGGTCCCTGTAAGGATTGACCTCGCTCGCTCGGCATAATTAAATACTGAGGATGGATTTCGCAATTAGAAATGTAAGCCAGTTTGACTTGAAGCCAAAGGAGTTGGAAATCCTCTATTTATCAATGGAGGGAAGATTTATTCAAGACATTGCTAACCGCTTGGATATTTCGACATTAGCTGCACTGAATCGTCAAGAAGAACTTATGAAGTCGTGGGGCTGTTCCACATTAATAGGTATGGTAGTTGAAAGCTTCAACCGTGGACACCTGAACGCCTTCAAGGAATTGCATGAAAAGGTAATTCGTGATCACAGACGAAACATCTATTTAAGTGAAACGGAAAGGCGTTATTTACAACTAATGGTTTATGATCTCACAATAGAAGAAATTGCCGAGATTCTTAAAAAGAAGGAGCGACGAATGAAAGAAATTCACGTTGGGATCATTCACAAATTTGGAATTAGAAATGATATGCAACTATTGGCAATTGCATTGCAGAATAGACTGATTTCGATTCCGGTTAGTATTGGTTTGATAAAGTAGGCTTTCAAAACCCACGAACCCAATTTGAAGATTATAGCGGCAATTTGTCTGCTTTAATCATTCGATCATTGCTTATGGAATAAATGAAGTTCTCGGTATCGTATCTGCTTTTCTTCATAACTGCAACTCGCTCCCCATCATCATAAACCTGAATATCAATTGTAGCGGTACTATTGAATAAAATGGATGATCCTCCACGAATTTTACCATCTGTCGTTTTTTGAAAAATAATGATGAAGTAGGTGTTCGGAAAATCCTGTCTTAAATCTTCAAAATCTGCTGCTTTTTGAGAAATCTTTGAATAGCTATCAATGATTAAGCAATCAAAGTTCTCCGCCTCGGTTCTTACATCTTTGAGTGTGCCTTCTTCAAAAGCCTTGAAGTTGTGATTCCCTTGATGTTTGGCGGCAAACTCTTTGAATTTTGTAGTAAAACCTGATTCCAAGGTGAAATACCCCACACTCAGCCCAAGATCAAGAAATCCATCGCTAAGAGTGAAGCTAAATGTTGACTTCCCTGCTCCTGAGTCTCCTGTCAACGCAATAGCACACTTATTGCGCTCTAGTCTGCCAAGGAAATGACCAAGCGCACCGTTTAATCGTAAGGAGTCAAAATTTAAGCTGGCTATCTCAGAGCCAGTATATGCTCTTGCATCGGAAGTTCTGCTCCTTTTTGTAGCACTTTGTTTTTGGGAAGGAATAATTGGAAGTCTTTCAATATCAATTTGAATGAGTTCCTGATACTCGGTCTCTAGTTCAGAAATCACAGAATTAGATTTGTCAATTCTTGCCTGAATCTTTTCTTGCTCTTTCGTCTTGAATTTGAATAGACGCATGGCGGAATGATATACACCCTCCTTGCTCAAACTTTCTTGCTCCATACTCATAAGTTTAATTTGTTCTCGAAAGTTCTCACGATAGCGTTTCATTAAGTTTAGCTTTTCACCCTTTGAACCAAATTTGAATATGTCAAGATAGACTCCGAATTTGTCTTCATTTTCTCGAAACTTAAAAAGAAGGAAATTGTAGAGTTCTTGTTTGTTTAAAAGCAAAGCCTCCTTATACTCCTTGATCTCTTGTTTGAGAAATGTCAAACGCTGATCAACCTCAATCTGTCTCTGTTCTATCTTTTTTCCTTCCTCATCGAGTTTGACTTTCCAATTGTCTAGAACACTTTTCTCAGACTTTAACAATCTCTCCAGTTCAGCAATACGCCTTGTTATTTTCTTTCTCCTCTTGTAATGCTTTTGCTTACAGTTCTGATTACAGAATAGGGTGTCCTCACGTTTATCTTGGGCTATTGCTTCCCCACATTGTTTACAGTTCATAATTTATCCTCTCCTTTACATAATACGTTATTATTGATTGAATTATTTTGTTCGAGTTCTTGGAAAAGCCCATGATTTCTTAAAAATGTTATTGGTGATCTAATTAGAAATTAGTCTTCGCCTGATGATAATTTAGCTCTAAAAGACAGACATTTGAACAGTTAGAATAAATAGTTTCAATTATTAACACAAATTAGGTAGTAGCGAATCAAATCGAATAGATTTTCAGTGAGGTAAAGAATCTAATAGGTTAAGATTTATACTACTTTTAATTAATAATGGATGCATACGATCGAAATACAAATCTTGAGATTATCCGACAGTTGAGAAACTTGGAAAAAGATTCTTTGGATTCTTTTATCGATAACGTGTTGCTGCCACTCAAAGAGAAGAACCCTAGTTTTTTAAAAACACTATACAAGGACATAATGTTTACTCTGAATGGTTTGGATGAGGAAGGAGACAACGATTTAGTAATTGAGGATGGTCATTTAGTTATAGAAAATGGTAGTCTAAAATTGTCCGGCTACCAAACTAGACTTCATGACATAGTGAGGTGGTTGCACATTGAAACCTTGTCTGAAAATTTTGAAAGATATAACGACATGGAAAAGATTCTCTCACATATAGAGCGATTTCAAAAAGAGCTCAGAGAAGTGGATCATTACACGCCTGAATATAAAAAGGAGCTGGAGAAAATCAAGTCTAGTTTGAAAAGAGAGAGGAGAAACAACTATGAAAACGAGAAATACTGGTTTAAAGATGATCTAACTTCCAAATTACAGGAAGTTCTTGTTCTCAAACCAAACATCGGTGGTGTCGGAGTTGATATTAAATCATTGATAAGATTAATTAGAACAAGGAAAAGATAGAAAAAATGAGTGACTTTCACTGCTTAGAAATAGAGTTTCCAGAGGTGGATTTCTTTGGAAAGAAAGATTCGAAAGAAACCTTTCACGCTCATCTTTACGCAAATAAAGAGGAAATAGAATTAAGGTTGTTTTTTAACGAGGAATCCGACTTTAGGCACGCTTTCACGACGTGGTGCGGAAGTGTTGATTGGAACAAATTTGGCTCTTATTTAACGGTTAATCTTTCAAAAAATGAGACTAACGACCGTCTGCGAAAAATTGATTTATCAGAATCGAATTTACTTGGTACATCTAGCGGTTCAAACTTTTACCAGAACGGGAAAAAGTATATTGTCTTAAAAATAGACTTCGTAAAATTTTACTGGAATCCAGTTGACGGAGAAACAAATACAGCTGAATTCTATCTGGACGATAAAGGTTTTCGAGTGGTCGAGCAATTCTATTCTTTTCTATCACCGAATGACTGGTATAAAAATGATGGCAATTTTAGCATTGGACGAATGAACGATTCACAATTGTACTACGATCTCGGAAACTCTCAATTTCGCCCTGAATTCAATCTAGTTTCCAATGACGGTAAGGAAAACAGAGTCGCAACTATAACGAAAGAACCAAAAATCCAGTTTCGTTATACGAGCGATATTTCAGAAGGTGAAACATTACTGTATGGAGGTATAGTTCTAATGTTAGCTTCTTTCTATCATCACCTCGAAATTGATTATGTTCTGCGCAGAATACATTTGCCAGAGCATACAATCACCATAAAGAAACTGGAACAAAAAAATTTTGTTGATAGGAACGGCAATTTGTGGGGGTTCGGTTTGAATTGGGACTTCAATAAGTTTTTACAATCAAACTGGCAGGAACAGACGCTGAAAAATTTTGAATTGCTTTCGAAAGCAATCAAATTATTTAATCAATCACACATTGTCGATGACTATTCAACTTTCTTGATTCGTTACAACATTATTGAAATCTGTGATAAGCAAAAAAGAGAGAACGAAAAGTTCACCTCCGTTTTAGACGAAAAACAAACTAAAGCGAAACAGAATGAAGCGTTGAATGCACTATTGGAAACAATCTCTCATAAAGATCAAGAGGCGTTTAAAAAGCGCTGGAATGATATACAGGTACTACTAAAAAACAAGCCAATGCAAAATCAATTGGCTTCGTTCCTAAAAGATCAAAATATAGACCCAACTTCACTGCCAATAGAGTTAAAAGCGCTGAAAGAACTCAGAAACAATATAATCCATGGAAGTATAGAAAAAGTAAATACCGATGAATTAAGAAAGGCGAACATCCTTCTATATAGAATCAGCGGAATTCTCATTCTTAACTTAATGGGAATCAGCGATTGGAGTTTAAATACCGAGCTAAGTTGAGTAAGGATTGTTTGTGATATAAAAAATCATGACGTATGAAAGAAATTTACGAGAGAATTACGGAAGCTGCACGAAGAAGTGCTAAGGAACGAGGTACGTTTGTAATTCCTTTGATAGAAGGTTACGAAAAAATAGAATTGGATTATTCAACTGGAGGAGCGACACTGTATGGTAAAAGAACTCAAATCATTCAAGACAATGAGGAGATTAATATAACCTTTGAGTGTAAGGATAAGTGCAAAACTTTTCAGGTAAAACCCGACCTAAACATCATTAATATTGTTTGGACAAAAAACGGCGAGATAATAGAAAGGTTTTCTGATTCTTGGGAGGACAAGATGTAAAATTGTCTTCTTTCCGAATAGGTCTACAGGCAAGTTCTCGAATGATAATTTGAGTAACAAAAGCAGTATTATTTATTTCAACTACTAACTCGAAAATATTGGAAAACCAGCAAGTAAATCCAGAACAACTTTCACGCTTCAAATCAATGTTTGAACACAAAAAATGCTTTTATCCTGGTTGTGAATCGAAAGCAATAATCAAGGCTCACAGTATCCAAGAAAATCGGCATTTAAATTATTTGGCAGATCAAGTAAAAGGACAGAATGAAGTCTATTATTTGGATGACAACATTGTATTTGATAGAGACGCGAATGGTGCGATTAGTAAGCAGCGAACTCAAAGAATACTGCATCATAGAGGCATAAAAGCTGCATCTACTTTTGGTGGGTTCTGTCAAGAACATGACAAAATATTTAAACCGACCATTGAAGATGTTGAATTCAAAGGTGATCTTGAGCAATTGTTTTTTTACACTTACAGATGTTATGCTTACTACCTACACAAGAAGTATGAAAGCTATGTTGGACTTAAAAGTGCAGTGAATGAAGCTAGGAATGAAATTAAAGGCACAACCGAAATACCAGACTTTTCAAATCTAAAAAGTCATGGTAAAATTGGTTTAGAGTTGAATAATATCCTTAAAGGTTTGGAGAACACTTTGAAAGGTGTTGATGGTTTGTTCAACGTGTTCATTGAAAAGTCGGAAACTGAGTTATTCGGATTGAAATTGAAGAAGGATAGATTTGATGAGGTAGTTGAGAAAAAAAAGTACTCCGAATTTAGATATGCGATACATTCTTTCGATGGTGTAATTCCAGTAGCTGCATCAAGTGTTGTTCACTATATTGATGAATTTCATCAACCAAGTTCCGATAACGTAGTGTATCCTGCTGAAATAGCGATCACAGTATTTCCTTCACCTGAAAAAAATCAAACCCACATTATTCTTGGTGGATTCGAGGATAACCCAAACTTTGGTTTGGTGTTTCATAAATTCAATGCTCTGTCAAATTCTAAACGTGAGAAATTCGTTTCAGACCTACTGATACACAGAGGTAGTAATATCTTCATATCTCCGAGAATGTACAATAAGTTTTCTGATAGCAATAGGTCTGAACTAATTGATCAAAGAGCAAGCAGTTCACAATATGTTGTTGGACTACCTGAAATTAAATTAAACCTCTTTGAGTTAATTTATGCTGATAAGTCAGATTGATCTTCCTTTTTAGAGTTGAGTTGTAGCTCTGTGTATAGTGCATTCAACCGCTCCAATTCCTCAATCACAGAGTTCGATAACAGTCCCCTTCTCTCCGCCAAATAAAAGGACAGCCGAAAGGTTGTCCTTTTTTTGTTTGCGGAGATGGGATGAGAACCTAGGTTCGAAACGGAGCTGTGCCTTCGCGTAGCTTCAGCGAAGCAAGGCGAAGTGGAGTTCATCGACCTGCAGCGTAGCGGAACGGGTCGATAATCCCTCGACTATTGTCAAATTAGGATTTGACTAGTCTCAGTCTTCGACTCATTTTAGGCAAATGAGCCTCTTCTCTCTCTCCGCCAAATAAAAGGATAACCGAAAGGTTGTCCTTTTTTTGTTTGCGGAGATGGGATGAGAACCATGATTCGAGCTGTAGCTATGCCTTCGCGAAGCTTCAACGAACCAAGGCGAGGCGGAGCCCCATCAAACCAAAATCCCCTTACCCTCAGACCGTGACTTTGCAAATGTTACTATCTCTAACCCAAATTCCTTATATTACATCCCAGTTAACCATGGTGTATATCAACAATTTCACTGAATTTAATGATTGCTTCAAAACAATATAAAATGCGCGAGAATGCGTCCGTGAATGGAGCTTCTTTTGCATCGAGCTCAACGCAACAGAGGAAAGAGGCAAATGGCAGTAGTGGTATATTGAACGATCAGAGGTCGTTAGCCGCCGATCAACGATTGCTCCAAAAATCCATGCAATCTACTTCTAGCCAAGGCACAGCAATTCAAATGGCTCCTTGGTCGACTGGAGCGCTTGATGGGAAACAAACAGATGTTGATTGGCAAACGGCTACCTTGGAAGGGGATACTGTAGGCGTAAAAATGAAGGCGACGGTTCTCGGACCGGATCATAAACAAGGCTCCGCACCAAAGTCAAGTGCGCAACCGAATTTAATGGCAGGACTGCCCACAGACCCTAATCTACCTAACAAGGATAAATTCATCAGAGGACATTTGCTCAATGATAATCTCGGGGGAGAAGGGCTAGATTACAACCTGTTCCCAATAACGGCGAATGCGAACAAGCAGCATCACGATTTAATCGAAAAAACGGTCAAAGACTGGGTGAACAGAGATAGAATGTGGGTGCAGTACTCGGTCAATGTAATGAATACCTCAGATCCTTATGATAGCGGGTTCCAATGTCAGGCGCAAATTTTAGATCCAACCGATTTAAAACCGAAGGGTGCAAGTGTTTCTGCTACCATTTATTCGAAGTTAAGTCATAAAATGAACGCTTACAACGAATACGATGAAAGTATAGATGCGCCCACTTTTGATTCAGAGACGGAGGCGCGAAACCACAGTGTCCTACTATCTTCCGCAAAACGATTGAAAAGTTTGAAAATTGAAGGGACAAACATGGATGTCCTAGAATCACTTGCTTATTTGTTTGACCAATACCCATCCGAAACGAAGCAGTCACTGCTTAATTTGAAGGGAGTGGGAACAACAACGGTCAACGTTCTTATGGATATCTGCGAAGACGAAATTCCAAATGAGATTAGTGAGACAGACTTGGCCGCCTTCAAGAGATTAGAGAAAAGTTATGGTGATTTATTGGCTTATGTAACGCAGCAGTTTTTTGAGTTGGAATCCGATTACTAGTATCACGGGAGTATGATCTTATCACTTATTTTATTCACGCTCCTTTTACAAGTTATTCACATGAGCTAGTAGGATTAATTCCGTCATTTTTTGCGCATTATGCCCCAAATTCGCCGTAAATCGGTCAAAATTGGAGACAAATTCCTTCTTTTTTTACCCACTTTAAATCCCAGTTATTACCGTTAAATTCCTTGAAACTACGGTTGATACAATGATAACAACACTACGTCCGTTGTGTGAAATAAATTTTATTAAATTTGGCTAGATTTTAAACTTAGAATACGATTAAATTAACTTTTACAAACATGAAAAAAGTAATTAGTTCACTAGCCTTTGCTGCGGCACTCACATTTGGATTTACCGGAGCAGTTTACGCTCAAACGGATGACGTAGAAGCACCGGATTCAACTGAAATGGTTGATGATTCAACTGCTGAAGAAGCAGGAAATGAAGCGTCAGAAGCGGCTTCTCAAGTTACAGACGGTGATGACAAAGCAGTTGAAGAAGAGCCAGAATTGGGAATCATCGCAACAATTAAGCAAAAATTCATCCAAGGAGATCCCGTATGGATGTCTCCAGTATTGATCTGTTTGATTCTTGGATTGGCGCTTTCTATCGAGCGTATCGTTTATTTGAACCTTTCCACAATCAACACAAAACGTTTCTTGGATGAAGTAGAAACAGCTTTGAAAAACGGTGGTGTTGACGCAGCGAAAGATGTTTGTCGTAACACACGTGGACCAATTGCTTCCATATTCTATCAAGGACTCGATCGAGCCGACGAAGGAATTGACGTCGTTGAGAAATCCGTAGTTTCTTACGGTGGAGTTCAGATGGGACTTTTGGAAAAAGGATTGTCATGGTTATCATTGTTCATCGCTCTTGCACCAATGCTCGGGTTCTTGGGAACGGTAATCGGTATGATCTTCGCCTTCGATCAAATTGTAAAAGACGGACAGGTATCACCAATTACAGTAGCAGGTGGTATTCAGGTATCCCTTTTGACAACAGTATTTGGTTTGATCGCAGCGATCGTATTGCAAGTATTCTACAACTACATCGTTTCTAAAGTAGACGGTTTAGTAAATGATATGGAAGACGCATCTATCTCATTGATTGATATGATGTTGAAGCACAAGGCAAACGCCTAATCCTATCAGAGTTAGAAACTTGAAAAAAAGACGAAAAAATGGATAACAAAAAATTTGATCTGGCAATGAATGCCATCAAGTACGTGATTGGAGCCATCGGAGCCATCGCATGTATTTGGGTGCTTTCAACCAGCCCGGGATCAGAAGCTACAGAAGTAGTGAAAGATCAATACGCGGATTCACCTCAAATGGGATTGGCCATTAACTATACAGTGATAATTATCGTTGCTGCTATTGCAGGTGTTCTGTTGTTCTTCTTGTACCAATTGATCACAAATACAAAGAAAACAGCGATGTCTATTATTGGAATTGTGGCTGCTTTCGTGCTGTATTTGGTGCTTCGATTGATCGGAACCTCAGATACGAACCAAAGCCTCGGTTTGAAAGAAAACTACCATGTAGGTGATGCGACATTGGACGCAACCACAGCCGGACTTTGGGTGGTAATCATCGGAATCGTTTTAGGAATTCTTTTGGCGATTCTTGGACCTTTCCTTCTTGGGAAATACAGAAAATAAACACTTATGGCGAAGAGAGATATACCGGAAATTAACGCAGGATCGATGGCGGACATCGCCTTCCTACTTCTTATTTTCTTCCTTGTAACAACTACAATGGAGAAGGATACGGCATACATTCGCTACATCCCGCAGAAGTTGGATTCTCCGATTCCTCCTCCGGAAATTGAGCAACGTAATATCTTCGAGATTCGAGCAAATGCTGCGAACAGATTGATGATTCGTGGTAAAATTATTGAGAATCCAGATGATATTTCGGAGCGCGTACTCGAGTTTTATCGAATGAACAGAAATTTGACCGCTTCTCAAACAGCCGCGTATATTAAGAATCCAAGTTACAAGGGGATTGATTTCCCGTTTTACAGTCGCGTAACTATGGACGAGGTGAAGCGAAAGATCAACGAGAATCTTGATGAGTTGGACAAAGCTGAGGCGGAAGAGAAGGACGATTTCATTACCTTCTACGATAAAATGGTAAAGAACTGGCAGAAGAAGGAACAAGCGCTCAAAACACTCAAAGTGAATGAATTGATCGAGATTCACCCGCAGGCACACATTCGTGTAGTGGTGCAGCAAAAAACAGAATACCGACTTTTTGCGAAAATTCACTCTGAAATACAAGAAGCCTTGGTGGAACTAAGAAACGAAGCTGCTGAGAAGTACTTCGGTGAAAGCTATTCCAAAATGCGCAAGCGTTTGGATCAGGACAAAGAAGACAAGAAGGGCGATGGTAAGAAGATCAAAGCTCTCGAAGTTTTGTATCCTGAAAGCATCATTGAGGTGAAACCGAAAGGTTAATCGCCCCTCACAACAAAAACAGGTAAGATGTCAAAGTTTAGAAAAGAAAATAAAAAAGGAGCACCTGGGGTTAATACCTCCTCACTCCCGGATATCGTATTTATGTTGTTGTTCTTCTTCATGGTTGCAACGACAACGAAAGAATCGGATCCAACGGTGGAGGTAACACGACCGGAAGGGGTTAGCGCAACGGATTTAACACCGTACAAGCAACGTTCCGAAATTGATTTCCTATACATCGGTGAGCCGCGTAACTCGAAACGTGCAGCTGATTTTAAATTAGGACACGCATTGTTCCTTGATAACGTAGCGCAACCGCAACCGGGAGAGCTATACTCAACGAACAGCATTGCTTCTTGGAAACAAGATAAGTGGAACTCGAAGCCGCCAAACATGAACGAGCCGATTTCCAACGTAATTACTTGTATCAAAGCCGATAAGGGAGTTCCAACCATTCTCATCTTTGATATTCGCGAAGCATTGCAAGAGATTGACGCCTTGAAAATAGCTTATGCTGTAGAGGATAAGTCAGCCTATTAATCATATCTAAGTTTATAAAAGCCCCGCATCTCGACACCGCTCGATGATCGGGGCTTTTTTGTTTAATGCCTCGAGCAATATTTATACTTTGATGCCGTACAATCTTTGGAAGAATAATTGATCCACAGTACCTTTCGGCTCCGCTCAGGGTACTTTAGTCCCAAGGAACAAATTAAATACTGAGGTCATCAAGCTTGCGTTGCATTGATCGAGAGGTCATCGAGCCTGTCGAGATGCCGTATTTCATTCCAAACAACTCCATCCAACCGTACTTCCAAATGAATCTCTCCCCAATTTTCAAGTTACGCGAAGAAGCAACACCTGCTTTGATTGATTTGCTAGAGTCGGTGACCTTAGGAACGAATGGTGCCCATTACCGTCATTTAGATACGCGGGAACGAATTCGTATAGCGGACAGTCCATTGCACCTGACTATTGAGCGAAATGGTCGTGCCTACGGAAACATCACGTTCTGTCGTAGAGAGAAAACATGGTACGTGCGCTATTTCGCATTTGACACCTTAGTACAAGGATCCGGAAGGAAGAAATCGCAGGGAAAAACGGGGAAATTAAAACAAGAGCTACAGCAGTTTTTTGATGACATACTTGACTCTAAGCAGCAATCCGATGAAGTGAATTCTTTTTATGCCTACATCGATCCCAACAACGAGAAAAGTCTTTGGATGAGCGAGAATTTTGGGTTTGAAACGAAAGCAACGATAGCTACACAAACGTTTAGTCGAACCAAATGGAACAAGCGTACCAAAGTGGAAAGACACAACAACTGGCATGGGGTAGTAGAATTGACACGCAGCGCCTACGGCAATCATCAGTACTATTTTGAACATCACCTGAAACAAGGTCCATTTTATATTTTAAAAGACAATGACGGAGAGGTGATCGCCTGTGCAAAAGCAACCAAAGCCACATGGGCAATAGAAAGACTTCCGGGTAAAATGGGTGGCTGGCTACCGAAAGTGATTCCTTTTATTCCGAGCTTGCGAAAGATCATTCGACCGAACAAACATACGTTCCTTGTTCCAGAAGCTGTAGTTGTAAAGGGAGATAATCCTGCGATTTTGAAGGAACTCTTCGAAGGAATTCTCACTCTTGAAAAGGAGCATTTACTGCTTTGGTGGGTCGATGAAACACTTCCTCTGTACCAATCGGCCAAAAATAACGTCCGATGGGGCATCTTGCATCGCTTGATCGGTGTAAACAAAGCGAACCTTGTTGTTCGTCATAATAACAAGTTTGAATACGACAAATCAGTTCCGGCCTACACCTGCGGATTTGATTTTGTGTAATTTTGCCACATGAAATACTTGATTGTTGGTTTAGGAAATCCGGGGGCGAAGTACGAAAATACCCGTCACAATATTGGATTTAAAGTCGTGGAATCGTTTGCAAAAGAGTTTGATGGGACTTTTTCCCTTGATAAGCAAGCGGAAGTTGCGACGGTGAAATTCAAGGGGCGAACCATAATCTTAATCAAGCCGACAACCTTCATGAACCTTTCGGGTAAAGCCGTCAATTACTGGATGCAGCTGGAGAAAATTTCTATTGAAAACATTCTTGTGATTACCGATGATATAGCCTTGCCTTTTGGGACATTGCGAATGCGGGGAAAAGGGTCTGATGGCGGACATAACGGTCTTAAGGACATACAAGCGACATTGAATTCTCAGCAGTACGCCCGATTGCGATTTGGTGTGGGAAGCGACTTCCACAAGGGAAGACAAGTAGATTACGTGCTTGGCGAATGGAACTCTGAGGAAAACGACAAAATGGAAGAGCGGATCAATACGGCTAAAGAATTCATCAAGGGATTCACAACTATTGGCTTGCAGCGCACCATGTCGAATTGGAATAATAAATAACTGAATAGAGCAAAGAGCATAGCTTTCGCGAAGCAAAGCGGAGTCGAGATACAGGCTAGGTCATCCACGATTATTCATTATTACTGATTCAATATTCTTTATTTCATCCTTGCATATTCTGTATATTTGAAATCTCAATTTTTAAAAATGGAAAGAACGAAAATTATCGATGTTTTGCGCAGTGACGCAACAGGTGGCGAGGTCCTTGTGAAAGGATGGGTACGATCGTTTAGAGCCAATCGTTTTATAGCATTGAACGATGGTTCGACGATTAAAAATATTCAAGCCGTTGTGGATTTCGAGAATTTCGATGATGCCATTTTAAAGAAAATATCAACGGGGGCGGCATTAGCTGTTTCAGGGACCTTGGTAGAATCACAAGGTTCCGGACAAGCGGTAGAAATTCAGGTGAAATCTATCGACGTTCTTGGAGAGGCTGACCCAGAAGAATTACGTAAAACGGTGATGCAACCCAAGCAACACAGTTTGGAGTTTTTGCGTGAGCAAGCACACCTTCGTTTCAGAACCAATACTTTTGGGGCGGTTTTCCGTATTCGTCATGCAGTAGCATTTGCCATTCACAAGTTTTTCAACGACCGCGGATTCTTTTATCTGCATACACCTATCATTACTGGATCGGATGCGGAAGGAGCTGGGGAAATGTTCCGAGTATCAACACTTGACCCTATCAACCCGCCTCTTACCGAAGATGGAAATGTTGATTACAAACAAGATTTCTTCGGAAAACAAGTCAACCTTACGGTATCCGGACAATTGGAAGCAGAGCTTGGGGCGATGGCGCTCGGGCAGGTTTACACATTCGGACCGACATTCCGTGCAGAGAACTCCAACACATCACGTCACCTTGCTGAATTTTGGATGATCGAACCAGAAGTAGCTTTCAACAACCTTAAAGACAATATGGACCTCACCGAGGATTTCCTGAAGTTCATTGCAGAGTACGTGTTGACCAACTGTGCCGATGACTTGGAATTCTTGCATGAGCGCGAGGTGAAGGCCGATTCTCAAAAACCAACGGCAGAACGTAACGAAATGAATTTGATCGATCGATTGAAATTTGTGGTTGATAATGAGTTCAAACGACTAACCTACACCGAGGCAATCGAAGTTTTGAAACGATCCAAGCCCTACAAAAAAGGAAAATTCCAGTACGATGTGGAATGGGGTATCGATTTACAAAGCGAGCACGAACGTTACCTCGTTGAGAAAGAATTCAAATGTCCAGTAATTTTAACGGATTATCCAGCAGAAATCAAGGCGTTCTACATGCGTCAAAATGATGATGGAAAAACGGTAGCTGCCATGGATGTTTTGTTCCCTGGAATCGGAGAAATTGTTGGTGGTTCACAGCGTGAGGAACGCTTGGACGTTCTCAGAAAAAAATGTGCTGATTTCAATATTCCGGAAGAAGAGTTGGACTGGTATTTAGATACGCGTCGCTTCGGTACAGCAGAGCACGCAGGCTTCGGACTAGGGTTTGAACGCATGGTAATGTTTGTAACAGGAATGACCAATATTCGCGACGTAATTCCGTTCCCAAGAACACCTCAAAACGCAGAATTTTAATAGAACGGCACGGTTTTAGTAAAAAATAAAGTACCTTTTAATCCGCGATTTAATTTATGGCACTCAAACAGACACTTGCACACAAGTTGGAGCAAAGACTCTCTCCACAGCAGATTCAGCTAATGAAACTGTTGCAGGTGCCTACTATGGAACTTGATCAGCGTATCAAACAGGAAATTGAAGAAAATCCGGCGCTGGAAGAAGGTTCTGATCGTGATGAAGAGGAATTTGAAGGGAACGAAGAGCAGGAAATCCGAGAAGACGAAGACTTTGATATTGGCGACTATCTCTCAGATGATGCCGATTACAAAACGCGCGTTTCGAACAAAGGAAAAGACGATGAGGAAAAAGTGATTCCGCTCTCAGGAGATCAAACTTTTCAGGAGCGAATGACGGAGCAATTGCACTTGCTCGATTTGGACGAAACCGAGTTCATGATTGCCGTGACCATTATTGGAAACCTCGATGAATCCGGGTACTTAAATCGTGAAATTGAAGCGATCGTAGACGATTTGGCATTTTCTTCCAATGTTTCTACCACAGAAGAACAAGTAGAGCACGTGCTGAACATCATTCAAGAGCTCGACCCTGCCGGAGTAGGGGCTAGAGATTTGCAAGAATGTTTGTTGTTGCAGATTCAACGAAAGCAAAACGGCGATATCACCAAGTATACCGCACTCAAAATATTAGAGGATCACTTTGAGGAATTCACCAAGAAGCACTATTCGAAGATTTTAAAGAAACTAGAAATCGACGATGAAGATTTGAAAGAAGCGATTGCCGAAATCGTGAAATTGAATCCAAAACCGGGAGGCTCCATGAAGGAAGCATCCGGTAATTTTCAGCAGATAATCCCGGATTTCATCATTACCGAAAACGAAGGTCGATTAAACCTTACTTTGAATGGTAGAAACGCTCCAGAACTTCGCGTTAGCGGTGATTACAAAAACATGCTTAAAAAGTATGCGGAAGGAGCAGTGAATTCAAAATCAGACAAAGAAGCCTTAACGTTTGTCAAGCAAAAACTAGACGGCGCCAAATGGTTTATTGATGCGATTAAACAACGTCAGAACACGCTTTTACTGACCATGGACGCCATCATGAACTACCAAAAGAGTTTCTTTCTAACCGGCGATGAAACGAACATGAAACCGATGATCTTGAAGGATATCGCCGAACAAGTGAACTTGGATATTTCTACGATTTCTCGCGTCGCGAACAGCAAGTACGTTCAAACCGACCATGGAATTTTCTCTTTAAAATTCTTCTTCTCAGAATCACTTTCAACCGATTCGGGAGAAGAAGTATCAACACGAGAAGTAAAGAAGATTTTAAGCGAAGCCGTTGAAGGAGAAAACAAAAGAAAGCCGCTTACCGATGAGAAATTGGCGAACCTTCTGAAAGAAAAAGGCTACAATATCGCTCGACGAACAGTAGCGAAATATAGAGAACAACTTAATATCCCCGTAGCGCGATTGCGCAAAGAACTCTAATGGAAGTATTCTCAAAAATTGCATCTTGGGTTTTCCTACCGTTATTTATGCCGGTATACGCAATGGCGGCTGTCATGTTTATCCCATCCGGTCATGCCTTCGAAGAAATGCAGTTTTATTGCATGTACACCATTGATATCGAGTGGAAACTCATCACCTTGGCGTATTACTTTGCCTTCACGACTGTGTTTCCTGGAGCGGCATTTTTAGTGATGTACAAATCGGGAATTGTTTCTACCCCTGAGATGGACGACCGAAAGGAGCGCTGGCTTCCCATGGCCACCACCATTCTTTTCACAGGATTGCTGTACTTCTTTATGGCACGCATTTTTGAGCGAGTCGAAGACGATATCCCAAAATACATTGAAAACCTCGCACTAGCAGGAATTCTTGTCTCGCTTTGTTTTGTTCCGCTCAACCGTTGGAGAAAAGTTAGTGTTCATGCTGCCGGAGCTGGAATCTTCACTGGATTCTTACTCGCGTACTTGGCACAGCACATGTATTTTTCCATTTGGTTAGCACCTCTAGCATTAGTCGTTTCTGGAACGGTTATGACGGCTAGATTATACCTTGAAAAACACTCGTTAACGGAGGTCTCCGTGGGGTGGAGCGTAGGAACTTTTGTTACCTTTGCGGTAAATTATTGGTGGTAACATATCGTTGGCAAGAATTTTGCCATTTACTGTACAAATCAAACAAATGAAAAAGAACATTCTCCCGATTGTTGCAATGCTCGCAATTCTATTCTCCTGCGGACTTGTCAACGAAAAAAACAAAGGAAAAGGATTCAATCTTTTTACCGTAGAAGATGATAAAGCGCTTGGAGCTCAAGTAGCAGCAGAAATTGATGCGGATACAGAAAATTTCCCATTGCTGGACTCAGTAAAGTACAAAGAGGTGTACGATTACATTTACGAGGTTCGCGATAACATTTTGAATTCCGGCGAAGTAGATTATAAAGATGAGTTTGAGTGGCGCTTGCGAATCATTCATGATGATAGCACGCTAAATGCCTTTTGTACACCGGGCGGATATATTTACATCTACACCGGAATCCTTAAGTTTTTGGAGTCGGAAGATGAATTTGCTGGCGTATTGGGACATGAAATCGGACACGCGGATATGCGCCATTCCACGCGACAAATGACAAAAATGTTCGGAGTACAAGTGCTAGTGAGCATCATTGCCGGAAACCGCGAAATGTTGGGACAAGTGACATCGGCACTGGTAAACCTTAGTTTTTCAAGAGCGCACGAGAACGAGGCAGATGAACGTTCTGTTAAATATTTGTGTCCAACAGAATACAACGCTGCGGGAGGAGCCGGCTTTTTTGAGAAGTTGCAAGCAATGGGCGGAGAAACACCACCAGAGTTCTTGAGTACACACCCTAGTCCGGACGGGCGAATTGAGAAATTCAACGAGCACAAAGAGACCCTGCAATGTACCGGAGAGGAAACCTTTAAAACACGTTATCAGGAAATGGTAGCGAAGCTTCCAACGCAGCCTTCGGGTACTCCGCGTTCAGGAAGACACTGATTTTCAGGAAATATTTGTAAATTAAAGGTCGTATACTACCTACAAGGACATGAAAACCAAAAGAACTTCCCTAAATGACATTGCCAAGGCGCTCAATGTGTCAAAAGCAACCGTTTCATTCGTATTAAATGGAAAGGGAGATCAATTCAACATCAGCAAGGAAAAGCAGCGGCTGATCAAGGAGAAAGCAAAAGAACTGTCCTATGTTCCGAATTTCTTCGCCAAAAGTTTGCGTCAAGGGGAAACCAAAACCATTGGTTTGGTATTGCCTGATATTTCCAATCCGTTCTATGCGGAGATTTGCAAAACCATTCAGGAGAAACTGTATGCAACCGGATATAATACCTTCATCGTCAATACGAACGACGATGTAGAATTGGAGAAGGTGCTTATGCGTGAGTTGATTCAGCGATCTATTGACGGGATGATTATCGCACCAAGCAATAATATCAAGCAGTTGATTCCTATTCTTTTGGAGACGCACATTCCGGTTGTCTTTACAGATCGTCCGGGAGACGAAAACGCCGATTTTGTCGGAGTAGACAATCGCGCGGAGTCGGAAAAGCTGATCCGTTCCTTCACAAGAAAACCAAAACGCTTGTCGGCACTGGTTCCATACCCTGAAAATGTTTCCACCATTCAAGAACGCATTGAGGGAACGAAAGAGGCTTGTGAAGCGGATGGAATCGACTACAATTACGTAGATCTTCCGGAAGACCAAGAATCGGTAAATAAGCTCATTCAACAAGAGTTGGACGCTGGGACGGATTCTTTCATCGCACTCAATAACAAATGTACCTTACGAGCGCTCTCAGCCTTAAATAAGGCCGGAGTGAAAATTCCGGATGACGTCCGTTTGATTTCATTTGATGACAGTGAAGCCTTCCCTTATATGAATCCTCCGATTTCGGCATTGCGCCAACCTATCGTTCAAATTGGTCTGCAAACAGTAGATCGCATGTACGAGCGCTTGAAGAAATCGAAGTCACCAGGCGAGCACTTCATTTTGGATTGCGACTTCCAAGCGAGAGGATCGCACTAGGCATATCTAGTAGCAAATATTTTTTGAATAGTTTGTTCCTTTTCAACGGTTTATCGTTACACTTATAGGATCAAATCAACATACTATGCGCACTATTCAACTCATTGTATTCTGTCTGCTACCGTTTGTATTCTACGCTCAATGGGACGAAGCTTCCATCATTGATTACTTCGAACTTCAAAAAAAGAAATCCAAAATGGGATTGATAGAATTCG
The DNA here is from genome assembly GCA_024742305.1 of bacterium. Lineage (GTDB taxonomy): Bacteria > Bacteroidota > Bacteroidia > Flavobacteriales_D > Crocinitomicaceae > UBA4466. The sequence continues at coordinate 30,055 of JANSYQ010000004.1, forward strand.
AATCGGAGAAAGTAGTTTTTCCGATGGGAAAGGATTTTATCTACCTGTCAGATTATTCAAACGCCCTATTGAAAGTGAAGGGAGAAGATATTGAAGTCTATACGTTTATTGATAATACCCTTCGCCTCGTTCACACCGCTCAAACGAAAACACTGCTTTCATTTTCGAGCTTTCAGGATGAATATGCGCGTGAGACATCGACCTATCGAATCATTGAAATTGGCGACTCAATAATTGATGCAAAAGACGGTAAAAAACCAACGTATTTTGTGCCGAGATACTATCATGTCGACTCTCAGTTGGGGGTGGAGATAGTTGGCGATCGATTATTTGTGCAAGATCGTTTATTAGAAGGCAGACCGGGGGGAACTCCGATTATTGATGAAGATCCTGAATCTCCGAATTTCGGTGAGAACTTGATTGTGACAGACTCGGTAACTGGCATGCAATCCTTTGTTTATGAGCCGCCAACGCCACCCAAATCGTCATCGGGAATTTTTAACAGGAAATTTTTTGATTGGGAAGTACCAACAATGCATTACGGCGTTATTCCTAGCTACGATTTCGGCCATGTGATTATCTCGAAAAATGAGGGTGATGGATATCCATACGCGACCTATTATGATGCCTACGATAAAAATCATGATCAAAGAGCCGTTGCATTTTCAGAAGACGAATTAACGGAAAATCCTCAGCTGCTCAAGTACTTGGTGCCACATTATAACTGTGATTCCATCGCGCCATTTAGCGAAATTGAGTTAGAGAAACCCTTTCAAGAGCGCTTTTCTGCAGTGCGTTTTTATGACGGTCCGAAGGTAGGTGTCTTTGATTGGAAAGGTGATATTTTGATGGAACCGCAGGATGTACATATTCCTGTCGATTTCATTTCCTCTTGCTCCATAGGAATTAACGATAATCAAATTTGGTTGAATGCTCCATTTTTATCAGAAAAACAGCAGTTTAAAAAGGGCGATAAGTTCCATTTGGTTGTGAGGTATGCTCGTTATCCTCACGAAGGATTTTACGCATTAAACTGGGAATCAACAAGTGAAAATATAGAACGATTTTTTAGCAAAGCGGAATATAAAGATGCGGTTGAAGTAGACTCTAATTTGCTTGGAGAGTATGCATTCGAAGATTTGACTGAATTTGACGCGCACTGTGTAATACAGAATCTTGGTGAAGACATTCTTTTGGTGAATTACCTTCAGTTTAATCTTCTTGGTTCTGCTCCATTGATTGATGAGGATCCTAACTCACCGAATTTCGGAGATTACTTAATTGAAACCGATTCAGTGACTGGAAATGAGATGTTCGTGTATGAATATGTTCACCGTTTTGCTCAGCGGTCGGGCGTATTTGACCTTAACAGTCACTCATGGTTAATCCCTCCTCACTATTATTTTGTTGAAGCAATAGAAGATTCCTTCGTAACGCATACAGCCAATAGTAAATGGGAAACAGACGTTCAAACAACGTTGGACCGGGAAGGAAATGTAATCTCGGTCGAAGAAGTTGAGCCCGAATGGAACTTCGAAGATTGATGACTAGCGCACCATTATCGACTCAACCTCCTTCAATCCGTTCGTTCCAGTCACCAATACTTGATATAGTCCTGCCGCTAAATGCGATGTTTCAAATTGAATCAAATCTTCCGAAACTACTGCATAGAGAATTTGTCCCATGTTGTTGATCAACTGCACTTTGGCAGGTTGATTGGTCTTTACGAAGACGGTTGTTCCTTCTTGATATACTGACTGTAGCATTGAAGCTTTCGCACAGCTCTTACTCGAAATCAAATCGGAATTCTCAAAGCTTCCGTTCATATCAACAGCTTTCAAACGGTAGTAACGGGTGTTCGCATCGCTCGAGGAAACACGGGCTTGATACATTTTGTCGGTAGTAGAGTTACCCGTAGCTTGGACGGAAGTTTCAGGATAGAAAATATATCCATCGTAGGTATACTCTAAGACGAAGTGACTAACATTTTGCTCGGAGCTTGTGATCCAAGTGAAAACTTCATCTGTTCCATTGCACTCAGAGGTGAAAGAAGCCAAATCTACTGGAAGAATTACTACGGTGCTTGGGCAGAAATACTGTTGGTTGTTTAAGCCTCCTGTAGCGGAAGTCGCACCCCAATACACCAGGTTTTGTCCACCGAATACATTGTTTACAATATCATCGGTATAGGTCAATCTCAGTACACCGTCAAAATAAACGCTTAAGGTCATGGCGCTCGCATCCCATTCGATTGTTACTTCGTACGTACCACCATCGTCAATATTTCCCATGTTTGTTTTGGCGCAAACCGGACCAGCGGCTGGAGCTGCATTTTGATGATTACCATCCACTTCAATCGCAATGTGGTCACACGCCATATCATACAAGTGCGTTGGATTGTCGTTATCGTAGGTATCAAATTCAATTGCAAGCGCATTAGATAGTCCACCTGCTCCTAATTGTCCACCGTCGTTTCCACAGGCGGTAGAGGCACTCGGCTGGAAAGTAAAAGTGTTTCCATCTGCACCGTTTATGTTGTTTCCAAAGTAATAGTCCAAAGTAAGGCTGAAATCTGAGGCAAAGTCAATTTGAGAACCACTCCAAGCGCAGCCTGTTTGATTGTTCACCGCTGCAGTCAACTGAATACAGTCTTCACCGCCGACCGTGATGTTCGTCGCATTACCGTTCAAGGTCCAACAATCGTCTGTAAGTACTGTCACGGATTGTGTTGATGACGAGCCACAGATCGTATATTCAACCGTGTAAGAGGTGCCCGCTGTTCCATTAGTAATGGTTCCAGTGGAAGTATTTATTTGTGCACCATCTCCCGGTGCCGGGTTGAAAGCAAATGTTCCGCCAGCATCTCCAGTTACCGTGGCTGATGCTCCTCCACATATTTCAGCTAGTGAAAAAGTGGCATTTCCTGAATTTGAGAGGGTAACAGATTGATTGGTGGTACTACAGTTAACGGTGTAATCAACATTGTACGTGGCACCGGCAGTTCCGTTTGAAATGGCTCCTGTGTTTGGGTCGATGGTAGCAGCGTCCATTGGTGCTGGATTGAAAGAAAAAGTACCGCCCGTGTCTCCAGTAATATTGGCTGTTGCAGAAACGCAATTGGTAGCTGAAAGCGTAAATGCCGAGTTACCTGAAAGTGATCCAGCTGTTACGTTGTAAGCCATTGTGGCATTGAATGTACCGTCAAGATTACAGAAATATTCGGTAATCAAAACGTAGACAGTACCAGTAAATGTGGCTTGCCAAGAAACATCCGACTGCAGTCCGCAATTGTCATCATTGTATGCTAATTCAGTAGTACCGTTGGTTTGAAGAATGGTGATTTGTGTGTCCCAGGTTGAGGTTCCACCATTGTTACAAAAATTGAAATTATAGGTATCTCCACAATTCACATTAATCACCCAATAATCTCCGTTGGAAGTACTTACCGTTTGATATCCAGCGGTCGGGGTTAGGTTCCCAGCGTTGACTTCGTTTCCATCAAAAGGACAAGCGATCAATGCTGTTGTAATGAATATTGCAGCGAGAGATGCCAATAGCTTTGCAGTAGGCATGATTTTATAGTTTTCAAGTTAGCTGCGGCGAAAATACAAGGCTAAACCCTTATGAATCAAGTGAAATTACCCCTTCTTTTAGCTACTATTGCGATCTAACTAAACCGATTAACTAAAAGGATTTAGTTGGTAAATGGTTTACTAAACGGATTTAGTAAATTAAAAACATTGTATTGCTAAAAGAAAAAATCCGGACAATTGTGCCCGGATCTTTCTCTCTAGCTATGATAACTACTACCGCAGTACTATTTGTTGAATATACGTTGCTTGATTTTCTGACGTAATTTCCAGAAGATACACTCCGGCATTGAGTTGAGGAGCAACTATATTTTCGCCTTGGGTCAAACTTCCTAGCAGCAGTCGTTTTCCTTGTGAATTATGAAGAGAATAGGTGCCTTCCTTTTGCATCTCTATCGTAAAAATGCCTTCAGAAGGATTGGGATATACATGAATTTGCGAAGTGAATAACTCTGAAGTTCCAACAAGCGTGAAGGCTATACAGGCGGAAGTATCAATACATGTACTGCTACCAATTTGAACCGCGTAATTTCCATCTTGAGTTGGTACAAAATCTTGACCGGTCTCTCCTTGGATTACCGCATAGTTGTTGTCGCAGTCCAACCATTGATAATCGGTGTTGACTTGCATAGCAGTGAGCGTAGCGCCATTTGTTACAACGCCATTATCATACGATGGAAACCCTGAAGAGCATGACGATTGATAGCTAACATCTCCATCTAGGGGCAAATCTGTAGTGAATACATCCGCCTCAGGACACATCGTTTTCAAATACAGGTTCAACCATGGTAATACATATCGGAACATAATGTCTTGCTGTTCTTGTCGTGTAATGGTAATGTTTCCACCAGACGACGCTTCTCCGAAATCACAGTTGAAATTGGAATTAGCATAGTAGCAGTGTCCGCCTCCTAAAATGTTGACAAAGTACTTACATGTTGAGTTGAGGTTGTCGTAAATAGGAGTGTGATGCGATGCAGCAGGTGTAACGGCATCTTCATCAGCGGAGAAAATTAAAGCAGGAACATTAATGTTCGTCGCCGCTTGAATGGCAGAAGGTGTGGTTTCGGCAGGGGCTAATCCAATGATCGTGGTAACGTTGGTATTGTTTTCAGCGGCAATCATCGTTGCTCCACCACCCATAGAATGACCCATAACGGCAGTTTTACTCAAAATCTGATTATAAAACAGACTTGTAGGATCAGAACTCAGCAATTGTACTTCATCCGCTAAAAGCGCTAGATCCATTCCAAATTCGTCGTGTGAGGGAGAGAGTCCGCCTTCTGTTCTAGGAAACGCTACAATAAATCCTTCCGGAACAAGCGTTTCCCAAATATTCGCATAGGCGTCCCAAACCATGGCAAAACCATGTCCAAAGACAATCACTGGATATTCACCAATAGCCACATTGACATCGGTACCAGCTACGTCTGCCGGATAATAAATCTCAGTTTGAATCTGTCGTCCCGGACCGCCGCCGGAGCCGAATCCACCCGTTCGATTAGGGTCATTAAATGTGATGGTCGTATGACCGATTTCAAAAGGTTGTGCCACTGCAATAAAAGTGAGGCTATGAAGAAGTGCAGTTAGAACGTGTTTCATTTTAGTTAGTTTGAGGGAATTACACCGAAAAGAACGTAGTTAACGAAGGCTTCTCGGTTGACATTATGAGCTTGCATTTGATCGGTGACAAACATTTGAATTTCCAGCCCTTTCAGGCTTTGCATGAGTAACTGTGCCGAAAAGCGCGTGTCGGAAATAGTAATTTGCTCCTGATCTTGAAGGTTTTCGAGTATTTCGCGAAGGAATTCAACTTCTCTTTCATCGCATTTCTGTCTATTGGCATCAACGATGGGCATCAGTTGAAAGAACTCACTTTTTAGAAAATGGTAGCGTTTACTGACTTTCTCCATCAGATCCAAACGCATATTTACGTAGGCGAATAATTGTGCACGCGGCGTGGATGCTTTTTGAGTCTCCGTCATAAGTTTTTGAAGGAAGTCATCTGCCTCGGAACGCACCAATGCAGCGAAAATTTCTTCTTTTCCACTGAAGTAGTAGTACACAGCAGATTTCACATTGCCCATAGATTGAGCAATATCTGAGAGCGTAGTCTTTTGATATCCAAATCGTTCGAAGAGCTCTTTCGAGTGCTGCATGATGCTGGTTTTCTTAGAATCTGCCACTTTTTTACTTTTTGAACAAATGATTGAATTGTTCAAAAATAGAAATTCAAAAGAATAGAAAAGTGCCACTACTGAATAATGAACACTTTTGAGTTTGGCTGTTAAAATTTTAGAAACCTAAAATAATCAGATAATACGCTATCTCGTCTTATTGAACTTTTACTAATGGAATTTGAGCGCTCCCCTCTTGAAATTCAATGATAATGGTGTAAACACCAGGCTCTCCTTCAATAGCTGTAACAATTTTATCAGAATTAATGTCCAATTCCTGTACAATCCTACCAAGGTGGTCGCTCACGTGAATCGATGCAACTTCTTGAGCTTTCGGAAGAATTAGAGTAAAGGAATAATCCGTTGGATTTGGATAGAGTCTAATCCCGGCATGGGTGTATGCGGAAATACCTAAGTCGTAGCAGTAGTCAATCAAAACGGTGTCTCTTATAATACAGTTGTCGTCGTCGACTAACTCGATTGTTACTTCGTTCAACCCTTGTTGTAAATTGCTACCTGAGAACTGATTAGTTGTTGCAGTTCCATTTAAATAGTAAGATTCTGAAACATAGAAGGAACTATTAATAGAAAGTGACATCGAATCGTTACACCCCAACAGAATCAAGGAGTCTAAATTTGGTTTTTGAATGATGTTTTTAAATACAACAACGTTGGATGAATTATTGCACCCGTTACTGTCAATATAAGATACCGTAAAATAGTTAGAACCGTTAGAGAGATTGTTTGCTGTGACAGTATCTGATACGTTAACCCCACCTTGTGTCCATACAGGTGAAGAGAAGTTCATTGTATCGAATTCTAAAATGACTGTTGAGTCACAGTACATGTTGTAGAAGGTCGTAATTGGAGCATCTATGGGAGGAGTGCTTATCACCTGAGATGCTGCTGAGTTTGCACAACCGTTTGAATCAATATAGGAAATGATTAAATTATTAGTTCCGAATGGTGTGTTCGTGGTATTGAATTCATTGACGACCGAAATGCCATTCAATTCGAAATCAACACTTGAATATAAGTTAGAATCTACAGGAATAATAAGCGTATCGCTACATGTAAAGGCATAGCTACTTGCAAAATTCGAGGCAAGTGGTAATAAGACATTTATACTCACAGTATCTACATATTGACAACCATTTTGGAAACTAACCAAAAACGGGATATCTTGGACACCAGCTGTTGAGGTGAAGAAGTCAAGAGAATCGTTTGGTATAGTTGCGTTATCCCAGTATACTTCTGCCATGCTATTGACAATTATAGTTTGCCCTGTGTTAATACACATATCTGCATTGTACATCAGATTGTAGTTTGTAGTCGGGTGTGAAAGAATGTGAACTGTATCTGCGAACGGAACTGAAAAAATGAGTTCACAAACATTAGTGTTTGAAGGAGGATAAAGCACCAGCGGTGATAGGTCATTTTGACTGTCGCTGTTAATTAACATTCCATCTGCATAGAAATCATAGGCAACGGAGTCTACACCTAGAGCGTTACTAAAGTAAAAAATGATTGAGTCACTCATGCAGTCGTACAATGTATCCGGTAGCTGAATGTAACTGCATATTTGAGGGGACGCACAGTTGTCACTTAGTACAATAGATTGGGATTCCGGTATTACGTAGGTGCTTTGGTGATCGCTAATAACAAGCGTATCAGGAGTTGGATTGTTACTGTAGAATGAAGGGTCGTTATTGTTGATTAGCACTCGTAGGTTTCCGCACGATTCTACAGCGGTTTGAACTCCTAGTTTTGAGGGGCCGCCCGATGCATCGCTCTCAAAAAATCGCCCATCAATCATGGATCCATCTTGATTGAACCTAAAGATATAAACGTCCTTTGCTTGAGAGTGTTGATTTACTTGGTCATAGTTATGGATGTATCCCGATTGTTCAGGAAATTCTGCCACTTCGCCAATCATATAATGGCTATCATTATGCGTAAAAGCCATATTAGCGTGTGACTTACCCGTTACAACTAATTCATTACTTCCTGGGATGATATCGAGATCATTTACCCAAGAAAACTTACCAATATTAATCCAGTTTTTTTGGAAAGCGCTGTCAATTTGAAATAGAATTGTAGCTCCGGAATTCGCAATGGTACTATCAAGTATAATTACAGAATTTTGACTTCCGAGAGGCGATAAATTATTATTCCAATCAGAATAAGAGTATGTTGTATTTCCTTCTATATCTGTAGCAACATTTAGGTATTGAAAGTGATCTTCCATGTGTTCAACATGAGAAGCCAGTAAAGTGAAGTCAGTAAATTGATCTGCAGTAGTATATTTGGCGGCAAAAACCCCATAGACCCCAGAGGGAAGTGTTAATTGAGAGACAGTTTGCGATTGATAATACATTTGTTGTCTATACATGCCGGTAACCAGTATTTTACCGTCGGGTAACTTTCTTAATTGAGGAGATAATTGTGCTCCCGATGAACCATTACCATTGAAGTTAAAAGCAGGAGAAGTATACAAAGAGAAGGCATTCGAAGCACCTACAGACAGACTAATATCTTGGATATTCCCTTGTGGATCAATCGTTAGAACTTGGAATGTTCCTGAAGCGCATGCCGCAAAATGTATTTGATTTCCGTCGATGAGTATATCTGTGATTCGATGGGCAGCGGTTACGTTAATGTAATCACTAAGCGGTTTTGCCCAAAGCATATTGCCAGTAGTGCCGTCTAGTTTTACGATAAAACTCATGTAGTCACTAGGCAGCATGCTATTAGTTATAAGTTCTTGATTATATGAGCTGTAAACGGAAATCCAGTAGGAGCAGTAGACATCGCCATTATAATCAACTGCAATATCCTGAATTATTATGGCTTGGTGTCCAGTGTTTGTATATTGAGTCCCTCCTCCCTTAGTCCACAGTAAAACTCCGTTCGTATCACGTTTATTAATTACATACGATGCGAGAAAACCATTTAAAAGGATTGCGTCTACAACACCTACTTCGTAGACATTCCCTTGAGGATCGTACTGAACGTCTAAAATATTTACAAACTTATCAGAAGGGTGTGTTAGACAAGTATCCTTGATGTCAATTGGTAGTGGATCACAAATTCTTACATTTTCCGACCACTGTGCGTCACATCCGGGGAAAGCTTCTTCATGAAGTTCAATTGTGAAAATACCTGTTGTATCTCCAAATATGATAGGGACCGTATCCGTGATATTGTAAAGATTCAAACTGTTTGATGGCTCGGACCAAACGCGACTGGCTAACGGAAAGGCGTTCAGAATAGCTAAAGTATCATTGCGGTATTGTGCCTCGGATTCTAGGAAAAAAATAGCCAAATCGTGCACCGATACTACCTCACCGATTGGGATAATGAGGTTAGGGCAAGCAATATTATCGGTGATAGAAATCGAATACGAACTTGTGTCGTTACCATATTGATTTCCAAGACCAAAATCCCACATAGCGCCGTAGGCTGAAATTGTATCTCCCGGATTACCTGAGAAAGTTTGCATTGTGTAAGTCGATCCTCCTGAATGCCAAAGCAATTCGTAGGTATGTGTTGATACAAGGTCAGTAAATTGAAACTCTGGGTACTCACCCATGCAAACGACTGAGTCGATGGATATCAATTGATAGTCTTGTGTAAAGTCACCTAGAACATTTATAGGAATGGTCGTGGTGTCAATCGAGATACCACAATTCTGCACCTGTGTCACTATAACTGTAAATACTGTACTTTCTTCGATGTTGGGAATAGTTTGAAAAAAAGAAGTTCCAGATGATACGGGGTCTGGACCTTGAATTAATGTTGAATCCAACCAGTACTCAACAGTGGCATTCGACATATCACCGTTTACGTAAGATGCAGTCAGATTCACGTTATAACCATAACATGGGGTCGGATTGGAGACATTTACATCGTAAGTAGGTGGAGGTGTTAAACCATTCACCGTGTAATTTACAATATTCGTTTCGCTGTTACTACCTACCCATAGAGTTAGCTCTAAGGGATAACTTCCTCCTATAGAAGGTGCGGTGAAAGACGCGGATGCCGAATTAGAAACAATGCTTCCATCAAAGACCCACTCAATTGAGTCCGCATAGTCGTAAGGAGTCGATATCGAAATGGTCTGTCCAAAGCAGACGGGAGCATTAGTTTCTATTTCAGCTGGTAAAAACAATGAGCTAGTTCCAGTAAAAGTAATTCGTGAAACTGCTCCTGAACTTCCAACTGCTAAGCCATAGCTGCTTCCGAACTCTACGTCATTAATCGTTGCACCTTGTAAATTTTCGGTATAGACAAACGCATTATTGCTACTCTGATCAATGTTGTAGAAATTATTTTCATCGTAAGTAAAATATTGACCGTTATTCAAGTCGAAGCACTTCTTTCGAAACGTTCCATCGTATAAGGGCGTATTGACAATTGTGCTGCTGATGACATTGTAAGATGGGTCGAGTGCAATGTAGGCGTCTTGCGTGTTGTTGGTTTGAGTAATTAGCCAGTTTCCATTTTGATTGGTTACTTGTTCATTGACTCCTCCATAAAAAGGCACAGACTGAAGAGTCCATGTGAGCCCGGCATCTGAAGAACGATAGAACCCAGCAGGTGTATTCAACAAAACGTCATTCGTAGTCGTGTTGTATTGAACCTCAATATTTTGTCCTGCAACGACAGGTACAAATGACCAGCTTACTCCATTGTTAGTTGACCTGTACACTCCTCCTTTTGCAGCGATTATTATAGTGCCACTCACTTCAATAATTTGGCTGAATAAATTATTGCTTTGATTGGCTGTTTCCAACGTATTAGTCCAAGTCAACCCTCCGTCATTCGTTACTATTGCTTTGGATTTTAGGTTTAGAAAATCCTCTCCAATTAAGACGTAAGTTTGGTTGTCAATAATAACGGCATCTGTAAATTCGTAAACAGTCCAAGGAACTCCTTCCGTTCCCAAATCCATTTCCGTCCATGTAAACCCTTCGTCGATAGATTTGCTCACTTGACCACCACCGATAATTGCAATATTGTTTGCCTCACTTATCTCCGAAAATGCAAATGAACCTGTAATTGATTGCGTTATATTTTGAAAATTTTGAGCACTTGTGGAAAACGAGAAAAAAAGAGTTGCAACAAGAAGAATTCGATAGATCATACAGAATATTAAGGTTTACTAAGTTAAGGATTCTATGTTTTACATGAAAATGAGCTAATGTTTGAGGGCAGCCAACATTTTGACTTTCCGCCGGGGTACAGCCGTATTGTTTCGTACATTTAACAAAACTATCTCTATGAAAATCGGAATAATAGCGGCGTTTTTGTTCATTGTGTCGCCAACGGTATTTGCTCAAAATCTCGTTATCGATGGCGGCTTGGAGGATACGCTCAAATGTCCGCAATCCATCGGGCGCTTTTATCACTGGTCGAATACCAATGAACGGTACACAACGCATTGGCGATCTACAACGCCCGCCTCACCCGACTATCACAATCAATGCGGGTATTCATCCTTTCAACCGAATACAGGTCGCGGATATGCTGGGTTGCTGTATTACGATCCATCGGAAGTTCGGGAATATATTACGGCGCTTTTGAGTGACACCTTGATTGCGGGTGAAAAGTACCATTTGGAGTATTACGTTGCTTTGAATGGCAATAGCACTTTAGCAGTTGATGAAGTTCAAGTACATTTTTCAGCGGGGGTTCCACTGAGTACAACATTTCCTCCGCCATATCCGTATGCTTTGACACCTCATTTACAAGCTGCATCGGCTCCAACGAGCACCTCGTATCAACTTATTTCGGGTTGTTACACAGCAACTGGTGGTGAGGACGCCATTACCTTTGGAAACTTTTATGATAATGCGAGCACCACTACCACCACCGTTTCATCCACTGGTTCGGTAAACTCGTACTACTTCCTAGATGATGTCAAACTGATACACTTGTACGCTAATGCCACGGGAAATGGTCCCAGCTTAGCCGCTGACACTATTTCTGGTGCTTCTTACCAGTGGATCAATTGTGAGGGGAATACACCCATTTCCGGAGCGATAAGTGAAACCTATCAAGCAACCACTTCGGGCGATTACGCTGTAATAGTAACGCTGGGAGAGTGCTCGGATACTTCTTCATGCGTAAATGTGGATTTTTCCTCACTGCCTGAATTGAGTGAAACGTCGGTTTCTGTATACCCAAATCCAGCTACTGAGAAACTTCAGGTTTCGTGGTCAGGTGAGGTCAATAAGATTCAACTAGTCGACTTAAGCGGTCGTATTGTATGGGAAAGTGCATCCACTTCCGGACAAAACCTTGAAATTGATGTAAGCAAATTGGCAAAGGGAGTGTATGAATTGCACTTGCTCAACGATCGTTCCTTCGTTACCAAGAAAGTGGTCAAAAAGTAAGAAGTCATGAAAAAAGTGCTTCCCGTTGTATTTGCGGTGATTTTGTTTGCGGGCGGTCTTGCGCACTTTCTCGTGCCGGAATTATACAATCCACTGATTCCTGATTTTCTACCAGCACTGGCTTCAAACATTTTTGCGGGACTGTGCGAATTGGTTGTTGGACTGTTGCTAGTCATACCAAAATATCGCTCGCTCGGAGGCTTGGGCTTTGCTTTGTTGATGATCGGTTTTCTACCGCTGCACGTTTGGGAACTTTTTCGAGATGATCCAATGATACAGCCCTTTGCGGCAGCTTTGGTTGGAGCGGTAGCGCAGGTAGTTTTGATTTATCTAGGGTGGAGAATTTACTTGGTGAATAAGAAAAGTAACCGCTGACCGTCGCGTAAAACTTGTCGATACTTTAAGTCGATTACTGCAAATTCGTGAAGTCCAAATATTTAATCCTTAATCAATCTCACAGACATTCCATACAAACTATGGTCGTACCAAGTAGTTACGGAGTGATCATAAATATCAAAATGATACAAGTAAATTTGATCAATTTCAGGATTCGTTGGGGTTGAACTCCAAAACTGAGTTAATTTTCCTACTCCGTCCCATTCACTAGAAAGGTAACCAGCAGGAATCGCATTAAAACCACTAGAGTTGGTGCCAGGTTTTTCCCAATACTCTTTGGACTGCATTGGTCTAAGTGCTGTTTTAGAATCTCCCAAACTTTTCCAAATAGCATTCCATTCATCATCACTCGGCACGTGATACCCTTCCGGGGCAAAACCTCTTCCGTCGGTTATAGCAAATCCGTTGTAAACTATTCCGTAGGGCGAACTCTTGTCGAAATTTACATAAGCAGCGCAACCTTTCATTTTATTATTGTACACCTCCCATTCATCTACAGAGGCTGCCACGGGAATTGGATCACCGTTTCTATACGTAAGTCCATCGTAGTTCTTGTCAGTGATTTTGAAGCCAGCAATCTCAACGGTTGAAAATGAGTTGTTGGGGGATTTCTCCTTTTGCTCATTTTTTTCTCCATTTGCATCATCCTCACCAGTACTACACGAAAACAATACGATCGAAGCGAAGCAAATCAATATAAAAGGTAGCTGTTTCATCCTATTGGCTTATTCAACCAAATCCACTAAAAGCGAATCCTCGGTCTTTGTTACTTTTGTCAATCCGTGCTTGGCCAAACCTTTGATGGATTTGTCCCATTGTTTGTTGGATAACCCGGCCGCTTCTTTCAAAGCGTTGAGGTCCATCGTTTTTTCTTTGGAAAGAATGTCGAAGATAATCTGCTCGTTTTCTGTCAGCTCAGGACCTTTCGCACCCCAAACTTCCGGCTTCATCTGTGGGAAGAACAATACCTCCTGAATCGCTGGGTTGTTGGTCAAGAACATGATCAAACGATCCATTCCAATCCCCAAACCAGAAGTTGGTGGCATTCCGTATTCTAGCGCACGAAGGAAATCTTGATCAATAGTTCCTGTCGCTTCATCGTCTCCTTTTTCCGCCAAACGTACTTGTTCTTCGAAGCGCTCGCGTTGATCTATAGGATCGTTCAACTCTGAATACGCATTGGCAATCTCTTTACCACAGACCATCAACTCAAATCGTTCCGTCAGTTCCGGATTCTCTCGGTGTTCTTTACATAATGGCGACATCTCTTTTGGGTAGTCGGTGATGAAGGTCGGCTGGATGTAATTCCCTTCACACTTCTCTCCAAAAATCTCGTCGATCAACTTTCCTTTACCCATGGTTTCATCCACGTCGATGCCCATGTCTTTGCACGCTGCAAAAAGTTCCGCTTCCGATTTTCCGTTGATGTCAAACCCGGTGAATTCCAAAATAGAATCGCGCATGGTAACACGTTTGTAAGGTGCTTTGAAGTCAATTTTATGCTCTCCGAAAGTACATTCTGTTGTACCGTTCACTTCTTTCGCACAGTGCTCCAAAAGGCTTTCCGTGAACTCCATCATCCAGTTGTAATCCTTGTAAGCAACGTAGATTTCCATCGCTGTAAACTCCGGGTTATGCGTGCGATCCATACCTTCGTTTCTGAAGTTTTTGGAGAACTCGTAGACGCCTTCAAATCCACCAACTATCAATCGCTTCAAGTACAATTCGTTAGCGATACGCATGTACAAAGGAATATCTAACGCATTGTGGTGCGTAACAAACGGTCGCGCTGCTGCTCCACCTGCAATGGATTGCAAAACGGGAGTTTCCACTTCCATGTAGCCGGCCTCATTAAAAAAGTTTCGCATGGCAGTAAACAACTTGGTACGCTTAACGAAAATTTCTTTCACGTGTGGATTTACGGTCAAGTCAACATAGCGCTGACGGTAACGCAATTCCGGATCTGTAAAAGCATCGTGCACGTTTCCTTCGGCGTCCGTTTTTGGCAATGGAAGCGGCTTCAGGGCTTTGCTCAACAACGTAAATTCCTTCACGGAAACCGTAGTTTCACCTACTTGCGTTTTAAAAACGGTTCCTTTTACTCCGATAAAATCGCCTAGGTCCAGGAGTCGTTTGAAGACATCGTTGTAAAGAGTTTTGTCCTCACCTGGACAAATTTCGTCTCGATTGAAATACACTTGAATACGTCCCTCAGCGTCTTGCAACTCGCCAAAAGAAGCCTTTCCTTGTACCTTTCGTCGCATCAATCGCCCAGCAATCACAACTTCTTCACCTTCCTTGAAGTTCTTCTTGATGTCGGCAGATTTATGCGTTACCGGATACAGAGCTGCGGGATACGGATTGATTCCCATAGCTCTCAGTTTGTCCAAAGTTTCGCGTCTTTGGATTTCCTGATCTGAAAGTTCTAATGCACTCATATCGACAATTTTTTGAAGAAGCAAAGATAAGGAATAAGTAATGATGAATGTGGAATTATGAATGAGGAATTAACGCCAATATGCGTGCTGAGACGCTAGTGGTATGCAGCGCACATTGATCGGACCAGAAATGTGGATCTTTTCGAAAATGCATTTCGGCATCGTTCAATGCGCTATTGATGGTTTTATTCTAACTATCTTTGCAGCATGTGGCTAGAGTATTACCCAACTTTTAAAGCATTGCACATCATTTTTGTGGTGAGTTGGTTTGCGGGCTTGTTTTACATCGTACGTTTGTTCATTTATCACACGGAGGCGCAAACACGAGAAGGAGAGGCTAAAAAGATACTCTCGGATCAGTTTGAAATTATGGAGAAACGGCTTTGGTGGATCATCACGACGCCAGCCATGATTTTGACGATTGTAACAGCTACGTTGATGCTCATTAGTGTTCCAGCATGGCTTGAGCAAGGTTGGATGCACATCAAACTTTCCTTCGTTTTCATTTTACTGATCTATCATTTCGTTTGTCAGAAAATCATGATGGATATGAAAAAAGGTCAATTCAAATGGAAATCGAACGGATTACGTATTTGGAATGAAGTAGCGACACTCGTTTTGGTAGCCATTGCATTCCTTGTTACCATGCGCGGCTCATTGAATTGGATCAAAGGAACCGTTGGTTTTTTTGCCGTTGCTATTGGATTGATGATCGCGATTAAAATGTACAAAAGATCGCGCTCGAAATCTCAGTAGCCGATTCAGTTCGCCTTATTTTTCAAGGATTTCTTCCGTAACAATTTCCTCTCTCGGAGGAGCAGGCATTTTGGGTGGTTCCGGAAGTTTTACTTCTTCTAGTTCAGATGCTTTTAACCCTAAAAAATAAGCAGGATACATCTCTTGGAGAAAGAGCAGTTGTTTCGCTGATTCGGAATTTGTTGCCGCCTTACTTCGGATCAAATCATAACCTTTACCAAATTTTTCTTGTGCTAGTTCGTCGCGCATTTTAAATAGGTTTTTAGCCAAATGATCTTCTAACTCTGTAACTTTTTCTTTTGTGACTTCATCTGAATAAACATAACGAATCAAGGAAAGTGGGTTAAGGAATGGGAGGCTATTGTCGTCCACGGCATCAAAAGCCTTGATACTTCGCGCATGTCGCTGTAAGTAAATACCTGCCTTCATTTCCTTTTCAGCCATTTTTTTCAGCTGTTCAATGTAGCTAGCATATGAATCACGCGTAAATCGCTGAAAGTATGGGTAGTTTCCACCAGAATGATTGTCATTTTTCTTCCTCCAAGAAGTTTCTGTATTGGTGAGTTCTCTGTTCGCATTGAAGAAGAGATTCATTTCATCTTTTAATGTTTTCCAGTCAGCTTTTTCTCCTTCGATCATCAAGGAACCATCTGACTTCATCTCAATTTCCAGTATCATCCGATCGTACAAAAGGATATCCTTGTCGGAACGCAACGCCATGGGATAGTCATTTTTGGATTCAGTGATTATGTGTCGAAAGTCCTCATGAACTGGAACAATTTTGTCCTTACCTTTTGGTGGAATGGACTCATTTTCAGATTTACTAACGCAAGAAGCTAGAGCGATCACAAATAGAGCTAGGAAAGAAAAATAAAGCTTCATAACACTTATGATTTATACGTGTCTATAAAGATGCGAATGTTTCTCAATTCGAAGGTTTCTTTTCCTTGATTCCAGATGTAAATTTTCACTTTTTCGAAATCGTTGAAGTGATCAGGAATCTGTCCGCTGAAAGAAATGGGCGCCCACTCGTTAACCCCTTCCAAACGATCGTTGAAGAGCGGTATAGCGTGGTAATGAGTAAAATCGGAATCCTTGTCCGTTGCATGAATCACAAGGGAAACATTCTGTAAGGGTTTCTTCGATTTTTTGTCCATCCAAACTCGGAAATAGAGCCGTTCATTCGTTCTGTTTCTTGGAGTTTCGTAATTCACTTCGTGAATGAACTCATCAGTTTTATCAACGCGAATAGTTTTCGTCTCCCAAGACAAAATTTCCTCGTGTACTTTTTCTCCAAATGGAACTACGGAATGCGGATAGCGCCATCGGTCGTGGTTTTCCTCTTGCCAAAAAGCAAGACTGGCAAAGTAGCTACTGGCCGTAAATCGTTGATCGATCATCGCTCCTGAACTGTAGTTCTGATGTCTGATCCACCCCATCAAAAAGAAAATGCAGAGTGAATACCATAAAAATCTTGTTCTAAATTGTCCCACGTAAAGGAGTGGAATCAACAACATAAAAGTATGTTCCGTGAAAGGTCTATTGCCAAAACTGGTTTCATAATCCCAACACCACCAAGAGGAAATAACCCATGTATTTACTAGAAAATAGACCCACCAACTAAAAAAGAGAAACGTGTTTTTTCGCAGCAGCCAAAAGGAAGCAACTGCAGATACCAGCATTATCGGGGTATGCAAGAAAAGTCCGTTTCGAAAGCTGAATAAATTTTCCAAGAACGCGGGTTGCAAGAAGTTGAATCCTTCTCCCGAGTACGACCAGTTGATCCAGTGTCCTGACTGCCATTTCCATAGAAAGAACTGCAAGGAAAAAACAACCAAAAAACCACCTATTGCGATTAGAAATAGACGCGCTTTTCTTTCAAATAAACGAGAAACTGTGTCCTTGAATTCTGCATAACCCTTGAACAGCAAAGGAACAGCCAAAAGAATTAAAATATTCGTCGGACGCACTAATGCAATCAGACCCAAGGTTAATCCTGCAATCAACACATACTTCCAGTGAAGCCAATCGCGATATTTGAGAATTGCGTACGCAAACAAAGAGAAAAGGAAAAAACTGTAATGGTGTGATAAGCCGAGTGAAAACGTATTATATACCAATAACGTAGAGCATAGGTAAATAGCCATCACCAGCCATTGAGACTGATCCTTTAGCCATGGAAAACGCAATTGAATGCAGCGGTGAAAAAGCCAAACACCCAGCAAGGTGTAAAACAAACTTCCTAGTAAAAATGCCAATTCAAAAGGCTCGGAATAACCATCAACCGGAGCACCAGAGATAACCGCCGCTATGCATCCTGCTCCAAAAAAAGGCGATTGCAAAACAGCAATTCCCGGGAAGTACTTGTTGAATACGCGCCCCTCTCTGTTTTGGTACAAATAATACTGATTGAAATTGGGCTGTGCGTTGCGTGTTTCCGCCTCCAACGATGCTTCAAAAGTAGGATCGTTGTACATAAATAACGCTGGCAAATACGCATAATACCCGCGACCATCAGAGCGAATGACATTTTTGAACTCTCCATCCAATAAATTGTTGTCCACCGTGACAAACGCCAAGAACAGCGAAAACCAAAACAAAGGGTTTTTCAATATGGGCAGAAAGCGTTTCATTCGTGGATGCTAATTTAAAACAATTGAAACGACACTGCTCCTTGCAGATCAGAAAGAGAGGAGACTGAAACAATAGCATCGAGCGAAGCCAAGATGTGATAGAATCTTATACACTCCCAATGCACCGACTGAATAAAAATTAAATCCGATGCGGATAAAATCAGTTTCCCCTTTTGGAACGCTTTCGCCAAAAGCTTCAGCGATGGCGCAGGGGCGACCAAGGGGTAGGATTTGGGAATTCATCATTCCTAAGGTATAACTCACATCTCGACAAGCTCGATGACCGTTATTCTAAATTCATTATTTCTTATTCATCCTTCCTTATTACTTATATTTATCCACCAAACAATAATTTCCCATGTACAACACGATACTTACAGAAACAAACGGTCATATTCAACGAATTACTATCAACCGTCCGAATCAGTTGAACGCGCTTAATAAGGAGACGATTGGTGAATTGCACGAGGCTTTAAAAGCTGCGGACGCAGATGCCAATATTGGTGTGATTATTTTGACTGGATCGGGTGAGAAATCATTTGTAGCTGGTGCAGACATCAAGGAGTTTGCTGATTTTTCCGTTCCACAGGGAGGCGAATTGGCTTCAAAAGGACAAGAATTGCTATTCAGTTTCGTTGAGAATTTATCGACACCGGTAATTGCGGCAGTAAACGGCTTTGCTCTTGGTGGTGGACTGGAGTTAGCAATGTGTTCGCACATTCGCGTCGCTTCGTCTAATGCTCGAATGGGATTGCCGGAAGTGAGTTTGGGTGTAATTCCGGGATATGGTGGAACGCAGCGATTGGCGCAATTGGTTGGTCGTGGAAAAGCGAATGAAATGGTTTTTACCGCCGGAATGATCAAAGCGGATGAAGCTCTGACATGGGGCTTGGTGAACTATGTAGTAGAGCCGGAAGAATTGATGGCAAAAGCAGAAGAAATTGCAGGTAAAATTCTCAACAATTCGGGTACAGCGATTGCATCGGCGATTCGAGCAGTAAATGCCAATTTCCAAGACGGTGTCAATGGATACGAAGTAGAAATTGAGGAGTTTGCGAAGTGCTTCGGTACTGCAGATTTCAAAGAAGGAACCACGGCGTTTCTTGAGAAACGTAAGCCTAATTTCAGAGGATAAAATTTGAGCAACCCCTTAAAGAGTTTAGTCGGTCAAACGGCCATTTATGGTTTACCTACAATTGTGGGTAGGCTGCTAAACTATTTTCTTGTTCCGCTGTATACGAACAAAATGCCACCTGAGGATTATGGTGTTTTATCCATTTTGTACGGTTGGGTAGCATTTCTGATCATTCTTCTTCCTCTCGGAATGGAGACCGCTTTCTTTCGCTACATCAATCAAAAAGAGAACAAAGATGAGGTATTTCGCAATAGCTTCATCACGGTAGTAGGCTTCAGTAGTTTATTCTTTCTTTTAGTACTTCTTTTCAGTCAGAGTATTTCTAATTTAATTGGCTTTCCAGATCATCCGGAGTTCATTATTTCGCTTGCTTTGATTGTAACGATTGATGCCATTACCGCCCTTCCTATGGCGAAGCTACGTGCAGAGAACAATGCCAAGCGCTTCTCCGTTATTCACTTTTTGGCAATTGTCGTTAATATTGGACTCAATTTCATCATCATCTTTGCTTTGTACGATAAAAATGATCCGATGAGCGCAATCTTTTACATTTTGATTGCAAACGTTTTAGCCTCAAGTGTTAAGGTAATCGGCACGTACAAGGAATTCATTGCTGTTAAATGGAAGTACAATAAAGAATTAGCGAAAGAAATGCTGAGGTATTCATTTCCATTAGTTATCGCTGGTTTTGCCGGAATAATTAATGAGACGTTGGATCGTGTAATCATGAGCCCAAGGCTAATTGCAGGTGGAATGTCAGAAACGAAAGCGTTGGCACAGGTCGGAATTTATAGTGCTTGTTATAAGCTCGCAATGATTGTAACTATCTTTTTGCAGGCATATCGATACGCTGCGGAACCTTTTTTCTTCTCACAAGCAAAAAATAAGGATAGGAACAAGGTGTATGTTAAGGTGATGAACTACTTCGTTGCGGCAGTTTGTCTTGTGTTTTTGGGGGTAACTTTGAACATTGATATTTTCAAGCACTTCATACGTAATGATGCGTATTGGACAGGTTTGGGGGTCGTCCCGATCTTACTAATTGCCAATGTGTTTTTAGGAATTTACATCAATCAATCCATTTGGTATAAGCTAAGTGGACAAACGAAATTCGGCGCGTACATTGCTATTGGGGGTGCCACCATTACCATTCTGATTAATGTAATTTTTATTCCAATTTATGAGTATTGGGCCGCTGCGTGGGCAACATTAATCGTGTACGCTGTACAAATGGTAGCATCCTACCTACTTGGGCAGAAATATTATCCAATTCGATACAACCTCAGAAAGTTTGGGTTGTACTTTGGCGTAGCCGTTCTGTTTTACCTAATTACCGCGCTGATCAACATGGATCCTGGTGAATGGACCTTCCGCAAATTCTTGTTCCATAACTTGTTGATTTTGGGTTACGTTGGAATGGTTTGGTTTATCGAAAAACCCCAAAAAATCACAACTAACGTTAGATAGTTAGTAACTAGCCCTTTTCCCTTCTTTTTCACGCATCGCTTTTCTTATTTTTGAGAGAATAAGTAAATCAGAATGAGAGTTAGAATCGTAAATAAGTCAAAACATGGACTTCCGTTGTACGAATCGGTTGCTGCAGCTGGATTGGATGTTCGGGCAAACATTGATGATGCAATTGAATTAAATCCCGGCAGCAGAGCTTTGGTAAAAACTGGACTATTTATTGAAATTCCAATAGGATATGAATGTCAGGTGCGCCCTCGTAGCGGATTGGCGTTGAAAAAAGGAATTTCAGTTCTTAATTCCCCTGGAACTATCGACGCCGACTATCGCGGAGAGGTAGGCGTGATTCTGATCAATCATTCCGAAGAAACATTTGTCGTAGAAGATGGAGAGCGCATAGCACAGCTGGTGTTTGCTCCCGTTGTTCAGGCAGTTTGGGATGAAGTAGATGAACTTTCAGAAACAAAAAGAGGCGCAGATGGCTTTGGAAGCACTGGCGTGAAATAAAAATGACGGTTTGATTGCTCGACTGTTTGACCGCTGGACTATTCGATGTAAGACAACCCCAACAGTCAAAAAATCAATTAGTCAAGTCAACAAGTCAAACAACAGACAGTGAAAACGGATTAAACAAATGAAAATCATAGTACCGATGGCAGGCCGAGGAAGCCGCCTCAGACCACATACATTAACAGTTCCCAAACCTCTAGTTCCTGTAGCTGGACAACCGATTGTGCATCGACTAGTGAAAGATATTGCCGAAGTGGTAAAATCGCCTATCGAGGAAGTTGCCTTCGTTTTGGGAGATCCTGCATTTTTTGGAGAGGACGTAGTCGAAAGTCTGACAGAACTCGCCGAAGGATTGGGAGCAAAAGCATCAATTTACCGTCAGGATGAACCTTTAGGAACAGGACATGCCATCATGTGCGCGAAAGAATCGTTGTCCGGTCCAGCGGTGATTGCTTACGCCGATACGCTGATTCAAGCTGAATTTGATTTGGATCCTCAAGCCGATGCGGTCATTTGGACAAAGCAAGTCGATAATCCTTCTGCCTACGGCGTTGTGCAATTAAACGAACGCGATGAAATCACCGAATTGGTGGAAAAACCGCAAGAGTTTGTGAGCGATCAAGCCGTCATTGGAATTTACTATTTTAAAGAGGTGCAAGTGCTTAAAGATGCGCTACAACACGTGTTAGACAACGATATCATCAATGGAGGTGAATATCAAATTAACGACGGTATTAAACGCATGATGGCACACGGAAAAGTCTTCAAAACAGGAACTGTAGAGCAGTGGATGGATTGCGGAAATAAGAAAGTAACCGTTCAAACCAACGCACAAGTTCTCGATAATGAAGCAGCCAAAGGAATGAACACTATAGCTGAGTCGGTTGTACTCAACAATGCAACGATTATTCCTCCGTGTTTCATCGGTGAAAATGTACAATTGACTAATGCAGTGGTCGGTCCGCACGTATCGCTAGGAGCGAATACCGTTATAGAAAATAGCGTGGTGCGGAATTCCATCGTTCAGCACGAAACAAAAATTACGAACACGGTAATCGCAGACTCCATGATCGGATCCAAAGTGCAATACAATGGTTTGGCGCGAGATTTGAGCCTTGGAGACTATACAAGTATTGATGAATAAATTATTCTACATAGCATTCGCCAGTTTTTTGCTGGCTTCCTGTAAAGCGCCCTCGGGTGCCATTCAAAAATCGGATGCAGTTGTTTCCGCAAAGGATTACCCCTATATCGAGTCGTTCCACAAAGGACTTCAATACAAAGTTCAGGGACGTACAGAAGAAGCTATTACCGAACTGGAAAAATGCCTAGCGCTTCGTACAGATGACGATGCTGTTTATTACGCACTTTCCAAATTAGAATTGGAGCGTGGGAATCCTGACGCATCACAGAACTACATTCAAAAAGCGCATGAAATCGATCCGGAGAACATTTGGTACATCGAGGAATTGGCTTACATGTACTTCGAAAAACAAGACTTTGAGCAATCCGCGAAACAATTCAAAAAATTGGTGGACAAAGAACCTCGAAATATTGATTGGCAATATGCTTATTCTGAGGCGTTGACTCGAAATGGACAGAATAAGGAAGCGCTTGAAGTCTTTAACACAATGGAGGCACAAGTGGGGAAACATCCGCATTTTGCCTTGCAGCGTTATGCCGTTTTGATGCAATCAGGAGATAAATCAGGGGCAGAGGAAGTGCTTTTGAAGGGAAAAGAAGAATTTCCTACCGATGCAAACATCATTGGAGCGTTGGTGGACCATTACTATCAGGTTCAGCAGAATGATAAAGCAGAAATGTTTCTCATGGAACTGGTAGAGGCCGATCCCGAGAATGGAAGAGCTCACTTAGCACTGGCGGATATTTATCAGCGAAAAAACGAAATGGACAAGGCGTATAATGCCCTGAAAATGGCAGTAGAGTCGCCGAATTTAGACATTGATACCAAAATGAGGGTACTTATCAATATTCAAGAACAAAGCTCGAACGTTCCAAAAGAAATGTACCCAATTGTTGAAGCATTTGTCGCTGCAAATCCTGAAAGTGCCAAAGCACATTCCGTTTATGGCGATTATCTCTTGGTGGCTGAGCGAAACGACGAAGCATTGGACGCCTACCTGAAAGCTGTAGAATTGGATGGAAGTAAGTTGCCTTTGTGGAACCAAGTCATGGTGATGCAGTATGAGAAAGAGGACTTCGAGGGACTCTACCAATCGAGTAAAGAGTGCTTGGAACTGTTCCCAACGGCTTCCACTGTTTATCTTCTACATGGAATAAGTGCCAATAACACCGAACGATTTGATGATGCCGTGAACATGCTCTCGCTTGGTATGGAAATGGTCGTTAATGACGCACCGTTGAAGGCCGAGATGTACGGTCAGTTGGGAGAAGCATATTTCGGTAGAGGAGAAGTAAGTGCCGCCATCGACAACTATAAAAAGGCACTAGAGTTGGACAATAACAACTACTCCATCAAGAACAATTATGCACGCAGATTGGCAATGCTCAACCGTGATTTAGATTTGGCGCAATCCCTTTCGGATCAAGTGAGCAAGGTGTATCCGGATGAGCCTATCTTCGTTGATACCAAAGGCATGATTCTGTTCAGTAGAGGGAAATTTGAAGAAGCAGAAGAGGTCTTCGGTAAAGCCATGTTTCTAGCGCCGAAAAACCCAATTATCTTGGAACATCTAGCAGATGCACAGGCGAAAAATGGAAACAAAGAAGGAGCGGTTCAAAATTGGAAACTCGCAAAAGAATATGGATCGAAGTCCAAAACGATAGACAGAAAAATTGCAGATAAGAAATACTATGCACCTGAGATTTAAAATAGGAGTTGTAGCATTGGGGATGTTGATTTTGGCATCCTGTAAAACCACAGATGAAATTGAAATATCTGAGCAAGGTGCCGTTGCGAGTGAAGAGTTGGTGTTTGCCTTGGATTCATTGTCTGGGAATACCTTCGAGTCGTACTATTCGAAAATCGCCACCAGTTACAAAGATTCATCCCGGAGTTTTTCGTTCAAAACATCCACCTGGATGATCTCGGATAGTGTTTCTAATTTCTTGATCACCTTTGCTAAATTCCCCGTGGTAAGTGCGTTAGTGACCAACGATTCCGTTACGATCGTGAACCGTCGGTCAAAGTGTTATCAGTATGCAAGCCTCGATGTGCTCAGTGAACAATTTGGAACAGAGCTGAGTTTGGACAACCTTCAAGACATCTTATTGGGCATCCCAACCAATTTTGATAAAGAGAAAACCTACTATCAAAACACAGAGAATGGATTGACGCTCTGCACGCATGGATTGAAGGACATCGAAAAAATTGAACTAGAGAATTCGGATGAAATTGTCACGTATTACACACTTGATGACAACCTCAAAGAGTTAAAGGAAATGACCTTGGTAAGCTTCAAGGATACCACAGAGATTAACTTGGTATACAATGAGCGCGAACTAGTAAATGGTTTCAATTCACCGAAATTAGTCACGGTGCGAATAACACGGCCGGGACAATCCATGAGCGTTGAACTCGATTACACAAAAATTCGAGCGAACGAACCTGAAGAAATTCAATTCGTAATTCCAGAGAGCTATGGCGAATGTAACTAAGATTATCGTGTTTCTTTTGTTGGGCGTTGGTGCAGTTCATGCGCAAGACTCAAGTGATAAACTAAAAAAGGAACAACAACGGTTGGAGAGTAAAATCGCCAATACAAAAATGCTCCTAAAGAAAACGCAGAGCAACAAAGACGCTTCTTTCAATGAACTACAGGTAATTGAAAATCAGATTTACTATCGATCTCAATTACTGAAAAATTACGACAATCAAATTCGCGGTGCCGAACTAAAAGTCGAACAGAAAACCGAGCAAATTGAGGCCTACGGAGAGAAGATTGAGCGCTTGAAGGCACAATACAAAAAGCTCATTCTATACGCTTACAAGAATCGAAATAAATACGGCCGAATGATGTTCATCTTTGCGGCGAAATCCTACCATGAGGCCATCAAAAGAAACAACTACCTGAAACGAGTGGCAGAAATTCAGGAGAATCAATTCATTGCCATTGCTCAACATCAAGAATTAATCCAAGAGGAAATCAAGCAAATTGATGAGGAAAAACAACGAAAACTAGCGGTAGTTGCCGACAAGAAAAAGGAGCGCGCCGCTATTGAGGAAGATCGAAAACGACAAGAAGCCATCTACCGTGAATTCAAGGAAGAAGAAGATGCGATTTTGGCAAAATTGAAGAAGGAAGAACGTGACCGTGAAGTTTTGCGTCAAAGAATTGCTGCTGCCATTCAACGTGAAATTGCAGAAGCCGAAGCACGTAGAAAAGCAGCCGAAGCCAAAAACGCAGCGAAGAATACGGCGAGTACTTCCACGAAGTCTACCACAACAACTAAAGCCACACCAAGTTTTGAAGCAACGAAGGAATCTGCAGCGCTGAGTGCTAATTTTGAAGGGAACCGAGGGAAACTGCCTTGGCCGGTGGAGAAGGGAACAGTGACCGAGAAATTCGGTAAGAATCCACACCCAACTTTGAAGAATGTAACTACGAATAACCGCGGAATAGACATAAGTGCTCCTAAGAATGCGCAAGTACGTGCTGTTTTTGAAGGCGAAGTCACCAGTGTATTGAACATTCCGGGTGCTGGAAAGGTGGTCATCATCAAACATGGCGATTACCGAACGGTGTACAGCAACTTGCAAGATACCTACGTTACTGTTGGGCAGAAAGTCTCCACCAAAAAGGTTATTGGATCGCTTTTATCGAAGAAAGATCAAAGTATTTCCGTAGCGCATTTTGAGATTCACAAAGTCGTTGGAAGCAATGTGACGTGTTTGAATCCGTCGCTATGGGTACACCAATAATTGTAGTGAGAGTGTGAGTGCGGAGTGTGAGAGAGGAACCTTTGGTTAAATCAACTCAACTTTTGAAGTGTAATTATCGAAGTTGAGAAAGAATATTGTTCCTGTTAAGGAGTCCAAATTGATATTCGTTCCTTCACCCGTAAGCAAAAGATTCCCCTTTTCATCATAGAGTTCATAGCGTGTTTCTGTAGTGAATTCAATCTCGCGGTTCCCTTGAACTAGCTTCCATGAAACAGGATCTGGTGAGCCCTGAGCGGTAAAATTACTCGAATAAGCCTTCATACCAATCGGGTTTTCGGTCACAATACGAAAGGTATTTACTCCGCTGTGTTTTTCATTATTGATGTCCGCGGTGTAGTATCCTTCAGCGTCTGGACCTTGAATTTCAACATCCACCTTTACCCATTTGTTCCAGCGGTATTGTTCAATACGGAAGGCATAATCTTCAGGGTATTCTTTCTTCCATTTCAAAATTCCACCCTTAATGGAACCCGAATTGATGCGGGACGATTCATTGGTGAAGGCATCCATGTTCATCACCTTTGGGGTGCACCCTTCCGTGTAAGTTAACCGAACAAATAGTGGATCTCCCTTTTTCAGTCCGAAAACCGTGAGATCAATTTCGAAAATATCACTTGAGTTCACCAACTTCTGTTCTTTACCGTTTACTTCAACTTTGGTGATGCATCGCGATTCACCATCTGAGATAACCGGGTTTTGAACAAAGATATTTTTGCCTTGGTAAGTACCTTCAATTGTAACTCCGGGTTGAGAGAACCCAACAAAAGCGGAAAATAATAAAAGGCTAAGAATGAGGTATTTCATAGAGTGAAGATATGTAAAATGTTGTCATCCACATTCTTGCCTACCTAAATAAATCTAGATATTCCGTGAATACATATAACTTACCTCGTTTGGCGCCAGTAATTTCTTTGATGATCTTCAATGTTTCCAATTCGCCAATAAGTTTATAAACGGATGGCATGGATAGATTTGTTATTTCTTTCGCTTTATTTGCGTCAATCATGGGCCGGGTGAATAAATAGTTTGTAAGCATCATTGCATTACTCGCTCTGCTTCCCATTGTTTGGATTTTTAATTCTACCTCCTTTTGAAGTTTCATAATCTGATCGAAGGTGTTAATTCCATTCTTAGCAGTTTCTATTATTCCCACCAAGAAAAACTTGAACCATTGTTTAATATCATTAAGATTTCTCACACGCATTAGGTTCTCATAGTAAAGTTGTCTATTTCTTTCAAAAAAATCAGATAGATACAGTATTGGCATTTTTAGAATTCCCTTCTCTACCAAGTAAAGTGTTATCATGAGCCGACCGACTCTGCCATTTCCATCAAGGAATGGGTGAATTGTTTCAAATTGATAATGAATCAAAGCGATTTTAAGTAAATCAGGAAAATGAAGTTCTTGGTTATGGGCAAACTTTTCTAGATCGCTCATTAAACTTGATATTTCAGAGTGAATTGGTGGGATGAAAATTGCGTCATTGATGGATGCTCCGCCTATCCAGTTTTGACTAGTTCTATATTCACCCGGCAACTTATTTTCTCCTCTAACACCTCGCATAAGTGTTTTATGAGATTCTTTTATCAATCGAGATGAAAATGGGAGCGTATTGAGTTGTTCGATTGCCTCGTTCAATGCTGCAATGTAGTTCTGAACTTCCTCCCAGTCTTCTCTCTTCTCCTCTTTAACATCTTCTTTATCTAGTAGAGCCTCTTCAATATTGGTTTTAGTCCCTTCTATTTTGCTAGATTGTGTGGCTTCCTTTAAGACGTGCATACTGATGAAAAGATCAATATTTGGTATGTATTCAGAGTACATATCTAATCTACCGATTTGTCTATCTGCTTGTCCAAGGAGGTTGATTATCTCCATATCGTCTATTAGCCATGGCCGATTTATTTTTTCCGGTTGGAAACATTTGTACGTGCCCTGACTTATATATATCCCTGATTTATATTTCTTCATAGTCAATTTTCTTAATCAAATCTAATCCTTATTTAAGAAAATGACAAAAAAGTTAAATAGTGGACTCAGTTATTTCAATAAAATATAATAACCTTAATTAACTTGAAGCTTATTTAAAATGAAATATAATATCTGAAAATCAAGTTAATACCTCTTCTTTCTTCTTCAACTGCGCTTCCAAAACGATGAATATCGCGCAGAAGGTCCAAATAGGAACGGCGGCTTTGTCCGTATCAAGATAGTTGTTCAGAATTCCATGAACGAAGTACGTAACTAGGGACATGATCATCGCCAAAATGATGGTGCGCATGCGCTTGTCTTCCTCGGGCCATGCATAATACAACGTAATCGACTTGTAGAAAATGGCAGCTACAATGGCGAACATCGCAAGCATCCCCAACAATCCCATTTCAGAAAGTGGACCAAGATATTCACTGTGTGCATTTCCCATATCGCCATTCGTTGTGGAGATAATGGTGGTGTTTTCCGGTTCTTGAAAACGCGCGTATTCAAAGGCATACGTTCCCGGACCGAATCCAAAAACGGGGCGTTCCTTAAACATTTCAATCGCACACGCCCAACGATTCAATCGCTCTAGGTTTGAAGCATCGGTAGTTACATTGGTAGCACTTTGCAATCGCTCCCCAAATTCCTCGGTAGTGTGTTCTTGTTTGTTGCGCTCCAACTCAATTTGAATGCTGTCCCAGGACATGTAGAGAAAGAAAGCGCCGATTAATGCAAGTCCTGCAAGAATGGAAAACTTAATTCGAAGCTTGATTACGATAAGTACCATTATAGCCGCAACAACGCTCAACCAAGCAGCTCGGGTGTAGGAGAAGTACAGCCCGATCAGAGTGATAACCATTAAGGCAATCAAGGTAGTTTGAACCAAGACATTGTGCTTTTTGGAAAAATAGAGTCCAAAAATGAGCGGTGTAATGAATGCCACCGTTGCACCGTAGATGGTATGATCTTTAAAAAACGGCCACATAACCCAGTGACCTTCTTCTTCTCCAAATCCGTAGCTTGCATGAACCACAACAGTGTAGCAAATCGCGACGATCATGGCGATGCAAAAGAGGTACAGAAAAGTTTCGATGTTTTTTCTTCTTCGGTAAATCAGAGGGCCGAATAGTAAAAGCGGAACAATGAACCACAATTTTGCCAACAAGAATTTGAAGGAAGTCACGGGGTCCGTGCTTGTTATAGAAGTAACGAAGATCCAAAAAAGGAAAAATCCAACGGCCCAAACGATGGGATGGCGCCAAACATACCGGGGAATGATGGCTTTACGCATCTCCATCATGAGTAGGAGAATCATCAGTCCGAAAAGCAGCGGCTCAGTAGGAATAAACAATCCAAACCCTTCTGCATATTCCTCAATATTGATGGAAAGTGGTGCTAAAAAACCGAGTGCCAAAAAGGTGAATTCGGTGCGATAAATCGCAAAGTAAATGCCCAGTAGACCAATGGGTGCCAGCACGAAATAAGATTGATCTACCCATATCAGATAGCCTGCCAACGCCGCATAGAGAAGACTGAAGGCAACAACCCAAATATTCGTCCGCAATGATTGCACTTAGGCTATTTTTCGAAGTTCTTTGATTCGGTCGATGATCAGAAGGGTAAACACGATGAACACGAATGCGCCTAGCGTCGCCAATAACACAATGATCATGCGTTTTGGTTTGTCTTTCTTATCAGCCGGAACTGCCGGTTCAACGACAAATTTATGGTTGAAATCTGTATTGGCATCTGACTCTGATTGTTCGTAGGAATCCTCGAATTTGGTCAACTTGATAATACGTTCGTCGCGCTGCGTTTGAAGTCCGTCATAGGTAGCTCCAAACTTCGAGTTAATTTCGATACGCTCCTTGTAATATGCTCGATCTTCCGCATTTTTTGCCTCGTTGTAAGCACGGAACAAGTTCGCTCGACCCTCAATTGGAACCACGCCCATTTCGGATAGACTGTCCAATTGAGCCTGAAGATTGCGTTTTTCTTCTTCAAGCATGTTTTTCTTTCGCTTGTTAATTTCGAAGGCAGGAATAGTACGCTCGCGAACCATTTCGTTCTTCACGGTGTCAATCAAGTCAACAATTTTATTTGCTATCGTAGCGGCTTGCTCGGCGTCTTTGTCCCAAACATCAATTTGAATGGAGCCATAACGCGTTCGTGTAAACTGAATGTGATCGTCGTAGGCTTTCCCTAGTTTGTACTGCTTGTTTGGGTCGTCTTTATCGATACCGTAGTGCTCCATTAGGTCGAATTGTTGAACAATTCTGTTTCGAATCCGCGATGATGTAAGAATTTGCACCAACTGCTCGGCTTGTTCCTCTTCACCGAAGTCCATTGCTGCCGCTTTCGCGTTACGCTGCTCAGAGAAAGATACCGTACTGGTAGCCGCTGGGAAGACAACCGCCGTAGACTTAAACTTTGGGGTTAGCAAAAGGGAGATTACAATAGACGCTGCAAAAGCAATGAACGTCCCGATGATAATGATTTTACGTTTTTTCCAAATGAACACCAAGAGGTTTTGGCGTTCTTGTTCCAATTCGTTCACTCTATTCGATTTTTAGTAGCGCGAAGATACAGTTTCTTTGTTCTTCGTGGTTTGTTTTTAGTTTTCCTTTCCTTGATTTGCACTTTGAAAAGCACCTACAAGTGAAGTAGCCATCTTATTAACGCAGAAATATGGTTTTATTATATCGATTCGAAACAATTTCAAGCATCTCGACTGATTTCCGTCTGCGTAGCCTTTCATTCCCTCATTTTCCGTATACTTGCACCGCAAAAAAAGGACAATGATCAAAACGTTGTATCGTTTCGTTTCCGGGAGATTTCAAAATGTTTTTTTGGATTACAAGGTGGATTTCAAACCTCGGTTTGGACATGGGAATGGTGATGCACACCCACAATTGTTGGATATCGTTGAAGCACAACGCACCACGTATGCAGATCATCTCAATTCTTTTTTGAAGTACAAGGAAGTCTACTTCGATATCAGCAAAGCAGATCAGGAATCGGATGAAAACCAACCGGGTTGGAACAATGATTTCCTTCCAGGAATGGACATAGTTGCGATGTACGGACTCTTACGTGAGTTGAATCCGAAGCAGTACATTGAAATTGGATCTGGAAACTCCACCAAGGTTGCTAGAAAGGCGATCAAAGAAGGAGGATTGGATACGAAAATTACTTCGATTGATCCATATCCACGAGCGCAAATTGATGCTTTAGCAGACAAGGTGGTGCGTCAACCCATTGAGGACTTGAACGATTACAGTGATATTGCAAATTTGGAGGCCGGTGATGTTTTGTTCATTGACAACAGCCATCGTTGTTTACCAAACTCGGATGTAACCGTTTGCTTTTTAGAATTACTTCCTCAATTGAAAAAGGGCGTGATTGTTCACGTACATGATATCTACATTCCATACGATTATCCACAGTTCATGTGCGATCGAGCCTACTCAGAGCAATACGTATTGGCCGCCTTTTTATTAGCGAATCCGAAGAAGTATCGCCCTATTTTGCCAAACTACTTCATTAGTGAAGATGCTGAATTGAAGAAAATCTTGGCACCGGTTTGGGAGCATGAAAACTTGCAAGGAGTAGAGCAACACGGTGGTTCGTTTTGGTTTGAGGTTGCTGAGTAGGGAAAAGATCAATAGATAAAAGAGAATGCTTCGACGTGTTCAGCAACCGTAAAAGTTGAAAGACACGTTTTTTCGTCATCGGTCAGCGAGGAAGTTAGTAGAATCCTTCGCGGTTTGAATGTTGGTTTTTTATTCACCGCAATAACGCAAGAGGCGCAAGCTGTTGGTTTATTGAATTAATTGGCGGACGCTAGATTATAACACGGTCATAATCTCTTGCGATCTTCGCGGTTGGTTCACAATAATGGCCATCTAACTAGTGTTCTGTCACCCTAATAATCCCATTCTATCTCGTCAGGCTTGCTTTCGCGAAGCTCCATCGCCGCAATGCTAGCTATGAAGGAGAAGCTTCAGCGAAGCAAAGCTCGATAACCAAGGGGATAGGGCGTTTTCAAACAAAAGAGTCATGCATTCTGAAATGCTACACTTCTCTCTTAAACACTCGGAAGAGATTTTTCAAGTCAATGATTCTGAATAAGAACATGGACCCAAGTGAAGCTGCAAGAATAGCAAAGAAGGACAATAAGCTATCTGCACGGAGGAAATGACAAATGCCTACCAAGCCTACGACATAAAGTACAAAGAGTAGAGCCTCCTTTAAGGAAACGGATACCTTCAACACGCGAATGCTATAAATGAACTGAAGCCCAGAAATAGCAGATTGCGTAATCACGGTAGCAATCGCGGCTCCTGTCGCTCCGTATTTGGGAATCAGAAATGAATTCATTCCAATATTTACCGCTACGCCGATGGCAGAAACAGTATTCAAAAAACGCATGTCTCCTCTTGCCGTTAGCAGTGTACCATACAGGATAGTTGAACACATTCCGATAAAGCTAAACATCAGTAACTGGAAGGGAAGGATACTTTCATCAATGTTTTTGCTGTAGATAAGTTTCAAAATAAACTCTCCATTGTAATAGCTGACAACCCCGAGTAGAAAGGATCCACCAATTAGCAACTTTCCGGAGGTCTTGAGAAGTGGACGGACATCCTCCATTTTTTGAAACATTCTAGAGAAAATGGGCAATAGAAGTGTGGCAAAAATCATGGCGAACTGGAAAAATGCATTTACTAAACGGAAGCCCATGGCATAATACCCCGCTTCTTCCTTTCCATTTACGTGAAATCGTTCCACCATTACAGAGTCCACTCGCGTGTAAATCATCATCAAGAAAATCAACAAAGCATACGGGAAGCTTTGACGTACAATGCTATAAGAGAACGCTGGTTGTACTTTGAGTTTGGGAACTCCGAACTTGACGAAAAGAAGAATAACCGCCACAATAAAAGTGAGCAGGTAGCAAGCCGTTTGAATCCAAATGAACCATTCAATCTGAAAGGGTTGATTGGTTACCGGAAGATAGATCAATGCCCCACAAAAAATAATAAGTAAAAAGCGATCGAGGACACTAATGATAGCGTCGGTCTTGAAGAGCAAGGAGCCACCAAAATAACTACGCGTGTAGGCAATTAGGGCAACAATGAATTGGTTGAAAACAAGGAAACTGAGCAAATACAGCTCATAAGCATCCCATTGTAGGGCAATCGCTACGGCATACGATATAATCGCGTAAATGATAAACAACAAGAATCGGAAGCCAAGAACCCGACCCAAGTATTTGCTTGCCATTTGCGGATGCTGTGCAACGTTTTTCGTAGTGAAATTGTTGATCCCAAAATCCAGCAGAATGTTGAAGAAGAAGGAAAAGTTGAGTAAGGCAAAGTAGATCCCGTAATCTTCCGCCGGTACTCTATTCTGAACCGCAGCGTCAATTCCAAAAATGGCCAAAGGCTTCACAAGAAGGTTCAAGAGAACCATTAAAGCCAAATTGGAAATGAACTTTTTTTGCATGTATTTTGCGCGTTTCGGCTGTAGGTTGATACGGAGAGGCTATACCTCTCAAACGGCGCAAAAATAGGAAAAGTTGGCTCTTATTTTACCACGAGTTTGAAACCCTTTCCATGAACATTCAAAATCTCAATCGATTCGTCCTCACGAAGCAGCTTTCGCAATTTGGCAATGTATACATCCATGCTTCGACCGTTAAAGTAGTTATCATCGCCCCAAATAGCACGAAGCGTTGCCTGTCGATCCAAGATTTCATTCTGATTCTTCACCAAAAGATGCAGTAGCTGATTTTCTTTCGTAGTGAGCTTTTTCGTCTCTTCGTTCAAGTGTAGTAAGCGAATTTCCGGCTCGTACTTAATGTTTCCAATTTGATAAGAATCCTCCTGCTTAACGTCTTCACTCGTTCTACGCAAAATGGCATTGATTCTCGCCAACAACTCTTCCATAGCGAAAGGCTTGGTTAAATAATCGTCTGCACCGGCAGAAAACCCTTCCAACTTGTCCTCTTTCATCGACTTGGCAGTGAGAAAAAGGATGGGAATTTTTTTATCGATCTCACGAATTTCCTTCGCAAGGGTGATACCGTCCATTTCGGGCATCATTACATCGAGAATACAGAAATGGTAACTTCCGTTATTGAATTTTTCAAAAGCAATTTTACCGTTTTGTGCCAATGACACCGAAAATCCTTTTGATTTCAGAAATGTTTGTAGAAGATGTCCAAGATTTACGTCATCTTCGGCGAGTAGAATTGAAGTTCCGTTTTCCATAGTTACGTTATGCTTTAAATTCAATGGTAAATTCCGATCCAGTACCGTATTTACTGCGTACCCTCACGTTCCATCCATGTAAGTCAGAAATAGCCTTCACATAGCTCAGCCCTAGTCCAAAGCCTTTTACGTTGTGAATGTTTCCGGTTGGTATACGATACAATTTGTCGAATATTTTGTTCAAGTGTTCTTTTTTTATGCCGATTCCCTCGTCTTTAACCGTTAATTCATGGGTAGCTCCTTTGGTTTTCAACTCCACAGATATCTGGGGTGCTTTGTCGCTGTATTTGATGGCGTTGTCCACAAGGTTGGAAATCACATTCGCTGTATGCATAGGATCTCCTTTGATTTGAACGGGTGTATCCGGTAGACTCAATTGAATGTTTCCTCCCGAGTTTCGAATCCGGAACTGCGCATTTTCAACTACCCCCGAAATGAGTTTCGACAACTCAATTTGTTCCTTTTTAACGTTCAACTCTCCCTTGTCGAGCGTAGCGCTTTGAAGGATACGCTCAACGAGTAGGCTCAGTCGTTTGTTCTCCTCGCTAATCATATTCACATACGGCTTCGTTTGCTCATCCATGTTACTTACCACATCGGAATCATTCATGGCCTCGCAAGCAAGCGAGATTGTGGATATTGGAGTTTTAAACTCGTGGGTCATGTTCGAAATGAAATCGTTCTTCATCTCAGATAACTTCTTCTGCGTAAGAATGGTTCGGAACATAAAAACCAGCGCTACGATAATCAACACCATCAAAGTAAAGTTGATGGCTAAGCCACCACCGATGCCTTTCAAGAGAATACTATTTTTCTTTGGGAAGGAAATGTGGAGATACAAGTCCTCGTCGAGAGCATTTGCAGGAAATAGCTTCGTGCTATGACTTTTTGTAGTATCAATATCCGTTTTGTAATGTTTTGGCGCATTTTCGAAACGAATGGGCTTGTTGTTGGCATCCGTAATCATGAATTCGTAGTGGGATGGCAGTCGATCCGCATGCAACTCTGTTTTCAAAACAGAATCCAAAAAGTTGACATCCACGCGTTCGGCCGGAGATGCGTTGATTCCCGATCGGAAAACATCGAGCATCATGTCGTTGACAAAGCGTGCCTTTTTAAAGATTTGCTGCACCACGCGCTGATCCAATTGTACCGAAAGCTGATTTTCGGTTCCAATGCTATGATCGTCTGATTTTTTGAACAAATCGCGCAACTGCGTCATGTTTCTTGCCAGCACTTTTTGCTCTGCCGTTACACCTGAAATAGAATCGTAGGACGTTCCACGAATGACAAGGTAATCTTGCATTTCGCCGTTCTCAAAAACCGATGTATCCTGAATGGAGATGGTTTCCTCCACAGCAAGCATGGATTTAAACTCTTCCTTGAGAATGTCTCGGTATTGAACGCTGAAGTCTTGATTTCCCAATGCCATGTAACGGCGGATATCTTCGGCTTTTTCGTGACGAATGGCTATGCGATCCATGGTGGTTGTCAAACGATCTCCGAATTCCGTTGAGGCGCGGTCGTACAGTTGTGCCGATTGAAACGCTTGAATAATGAGTAGGGCAATCATGGCAACAACTACCAATAGGATGACCGTATTCAATCGTATTCTTTGCACTGTTTGTTTTTGTCGAATGTAGTGGAAAGCCCCGTCGCGTCTGGGATGCTTAACTTTTTTTAACAGCGGTTCCGGTCTCTAGAACAGTCTTCTAACCTGCAAAAACCGCTTGGGGTAATTGGATTGATAATAGTCGGTGATTACCACGCCAAAATGTTTTTTGGAGCTTGAGCAATGAATGAATTTCAAACCGTTTTCATCATTCGACACTACAATTCCGACATGTCCAATCGTGGTGCTTCCAGCTGCCGTTCCTGAGAAAATCATGCAGTCGCCAGGTTGACAAGA
Source organism: bacterium (assembly GCA_024742305.1). GTDB lineage: Bacteria > Bacteroidota > Bacteroidia > Flavobacteriales_D > Crocinitomicaceae > UBA4466. The sequence continues at coordinate 66,638 of JANSYQ010000004.1, forward strand.
TTCCAGTGACACTTCAGATCCCAAATCTCCATAAGCCTTGGAGCTTCTTGAGCTTGGCACATCACAAGTACTGTAAACGTAGGAGGTAAAGCCGGAACAATCGAAGCTAACGTCGGGAATGCTAGTAGCGTATTTGTAGGGTACACCCAATTGCGCTTGAGCAATAAAGACGATGGAATCTGCTTTGGTACTCAAGGAGTCTTGCGCGAATCCAAAAGAGTTAAGCGACAGGAAAGTAATGATAATCAAGGCTTTCATGCAGCAAAAATACGAAAGTGAAAAGGATGGAGATGTTAAGGAACGTCAATGTGTGGTCTTAGTTAAGATTTGAAATCCTAAAAAAGATGGTAAATAGCTTGCGATATCCATATCTGTACTGTATATTTGCCCTCGCCTTCGCAAAGCAAGGCACCAGCTTTTACTACTAATGAGAGCAAAATACACCGCGGGGTGGAGCAGTTGGTAGCTCGTCGGGCTCATAACCCGAAGGTCGTCAGTTCGAGTCTGGCCCCCGCTACTAAGCAAAAGCTTCCTGAGAAATCAGGAGGCTTTTTTCTTTTGCTCAAATCTCACACTCCCTCTCGCAACTTTATCTATCTCAGCTTTTCTTTCAGGATTGAGTGGGATATGTGAGAGCGATAAAAGATCACTTCAAGAAATCACCTTTTTAGTTCGGTTCAAGCTCCCTAACATTCCTTAACATCTTTCCATTCCAAAGCCCATTAACTTTGCGCAAAAATCAATGAATTCAAATTACTTTCATCCGTGGCATCAAGTGTCTCACGGAAAACAATCGCCGGAAATTGTCAACGGCATCATTGAAATCCCAAAAAACACACGAGCGAAATACGAACTGGATAAAGAATCCGGAATGCTCAAAATGGACCGAGTGCTGTATTCTTCCATGTATTATCCCGCCAACTACGGCTTCATTCCTCAAACCTATTGCGACGACAAAGATCCGCTGGATATCGTTGTACTATCGCAAGTAACCATTGTTCCTATGTGTATTGTAGAAGCTAGAGTGGTTGGAGTTATGCAAATGTTAGATAACGGAGAAAAAGACGATAAAATTATCGCAGTGGCCGAGAACGATATGAGCGTTAATCACATTCGTGATATTGCCGAGCTTCCGGAGCACTTTTTTCGTGAACTGAAGAATTTCTTTGAGGATTACAAAAAACTGGAGAACAAAACCGTTGAGGTAGAAGAGTTTCAGAATGCCGAGAAAGCGCGTGAAATTGTCAAACAAAGCATGATTGACTATCAGGAAATGATGGCCTCTAAATGATTCGACCTGATATCAGGAATTTTAACCATTGCTAATCATTTCTGCCTATTGAGTGGAATCTTTCGCTATTATTGTTAGCACCATCGAAACTCCGATATCATGCGAAACTTTCATTCCTTAATAATCACGGCAGCGTTTACTCTTGGCTGCACAACTATTTTTGCTCAAAACATGACGGAACCAAAAGCGGAAAAAGTCCCAACGGAACTAAACGAACACGGAAATACACGAATTGATAATTATTTCTGGATGCGCCTTTCAGATGCTCAAAAGGAAGCCGAAGAAATGGATGCTCAAACAGAGAAAGTAGTCAACTACCTGAACGAAGAGAACGAATATCTAAATGAAGGAATGAAGCATACGATTCGCCTTCAGGATAATTTGTACCATGAAATTACTTCGAGAATCAAACAGGATGACGAAAGCGTTCCCGTGAAAAGAAACGGATACTTGTATTACTCGCGTTTTGAAAAAGGACAGGATTATCCTTTCGTTTGTCGCAAAAAGGATGAAGAAAACGCCGCGGAGGAAATCATGTTGAACGGACCGGAAATGGGGAAGGATCAATCTTACTTCGCTATCGGAGGAACCAGCGTAAGCAAGAACAACCAGTATTTGGTGTACGGTGTCGACTTGGTTTCACGTCGTCAGTACACACTGCACTTCAAAGATTTGAAAACCGGAAAAATTCTTGAGGATAAGATTGAAAACACTACGGGCGGAGCCGTTTGGGCAAACGACAACAAAACGGTCTATTACACAAAGAAAGATCCACAAACCTTACGGTCTGCCTACATCTACTCGCATGAGTTAGGAACTAGTCCCGATAAAGATAAATTAGTCTATCACGAAGAGGATGAAACGTTCAGTTGCGCCGTGTACAAATCAAAGTCGAGTGCGTACATAATGATCGGTAGTTTCCAAACCTTGTCCACAGAAATCCGATTCATAGATGCCGACAATCCCAACGGAGAATGGAAGGTGATTTTACCTCGTGAACGCAATCATGAATACTCGGTTGATCATAGCGGAGATCACTTTTACATCACAACCAACGATAACGCGAAAAACTTCAAACTAGTGAAAACACCGGTAGATGCTACTTCGCGAGAGAATTGGGAAGAAGTAATACCTCACCGTGATGACGTTTTGTTGGAGGATATTGAAACGTTCAAAGGCTTTTTGGTGATTACGGAGCGCAAAAACGGATTGATGAATATCCGTGTAAAGGATTGGTATACTGGCGAAGAGCATTACATTAAATTCAACGATCCGGCATACGATGCATACACAACGGGGAACTACGAGTTTGATACTGAAATTCTTCGTTATGGGTACAGTTCCATGACGACTCCCAACTCCGTTTATGATTACAACATGGCTACGCGCCATCAAGAGTTGATGAAGCGAACAGAAGTAATGGACCCGAAGTTCAGCCCATTCAATTATGTAAGTGAACGTATTTATGTTACGGCGAGAGACGGCGCAAAAGTTCCAGTTTCCATCGTATATCACAAAGACACCAAAATGGATGGTTCAGCACCGTGTCTTTTGTACGGATATGGATCTTACGGCTACAGTATTGATCCTTCATTTAGCTCCGTTCGATTGAGCCTGCTGGATCGAGGTTTCGTGTATGCGATCGCACACATTCGCGGTAGTCAAACCTTGGGGCGACAGTGGTACGAAGACGGCAAATTGCTGAAAAAGAAGAATACGTTTTACGACTTCATTGATTGCGGAAAGCATCTCATTGAGAACAATTATACATCTCAAGGTCATTTGTACGCACAAGGAGGAAGCGCAGGCGGATTGCTCATGGGAGGTATCATTAATATGGAGCCAAATCTTTGGAATGGTGTTATTGCTGGAGTTCCCTTCGTTGATGTCATTTCCACTATGTGGGACGAAAGCATTCCGCTGACAACTGGTGAGTTTGATGAATGGGGAAACCCGAAAGATCCTGAGTATTACGAATACATTTTATCCTATTCTCCCTACGATAACGTAGTTGCGCAAGAGTATCCAAACTTGTTGATTACGACGGGTTACTGGGACAGTCAAGTGCAATATTGGGAACCTGCCAAATGGATCGCCAAACTACGCGAGTTACGTACCAACGACAATAAGCTATACATGTATTGTAACATGGATGTTGGTCATGGCGGTGCATCGGGACGCTTCCAACGCTACAAAGAAACGGCAATGGAATACGCCTTTTTGCTTGATCTTGAAGGGATTACTGAATAAAATATTACCTTTGAAGTACGAATCAACAACCATGAAATCAATCCTCATCGCTTCATTCCTACTCATCGCCGGAGCATCTTTCGGTCAAATTAAGGTGAACAAGCAAGCCTTAAAGAAGACAACAGAAAGCGCGGTGAAGAAGGAAACCAAGAAGAAAACGAAAGAATCTTCTACCCCTGAGAATAAGTCGAACTTGAACAATAATCGTAAACGTCCGGGCACAAAATCTGGAACCTCTACGAATGCACGCAAGCGACCTGGAACCAAATCAAGTTCGGGAGCTACAGAGCGCAAACGTCCGGGAACAAAAAGTACTACAACAAAGACAAAAACGTCCGGAGGATTCTAGTAAATTCTTCTTTTTCAGTCGCGTCGATTAAACCTTTCTGAGTGTCAACTATCTAACACTTGGACAGTTAAAAAAATAGACGCATGAAAACACCCATTCTAATTACTAGCTTGTTGCTCGGAACAGTTACGTTCGCAGCGGAAGCAGATTCAACAGGTTTAGAAGGAGACCATCTTGACCTTTCAGCCGTATTGGAAATCTTCAAAAATTCTGAATCTCCTGAAGATTTTGAGAAAAAACTAAATACCGAAAGCTCCAACGTTAATAATCTTGACTTAAATGGTGACGGCGAGGTCGATTACATCCGGGTTGTAGATTCCGGTGATAGTATCTCGCACGTATTGACACTACAGGTACCTGTAAATGAAAGCGAATCGCAAGATGTCGCTACCATCGAGTTGGAGGAAACGGATGAAGACGTCGTGGAGATTCAAATTGTGGGTGACGAAGAGCTGTATGGCGAAAATTACGTCTTGCTTCCTGAGTCAGCTGGACGCGGCCCGGTGGTAATCAATGTAATTACATGGCGTCCTGTCCGTTTTATGTGGGGTCCAAGATACACGCCTTGGGTGTCTCCATGGCGTTTTAGAGCTTACCCGAAATGGTATCGACCATGGAAAAGAAGATCTTGGCGCGTCTACCGTGGACATGTAATCGTATATCACGGAGGATGCAGAAGAGTGCACCGAAGAAGTTTTACGCACGGGCACGTACACCATTATCACAGAACTAGCTCGGTAACATTTCATACGGTGCATCACCACAAGCATACGGGAAAAACTGCAACAGGAACAAAGTCTTCAGGAAAAACGGTCAAGACAAGCACAAAGTCGCAAAATGCTGCATCAAAGCCGGTAACGCAGACCTCAACAAAACAAGAAGTCTCGCCAAATAAGTCAACGACAAAATCTTCAACAACGGCGAATACGAAGAAGGTGACAACTACGCATAATTCCTCACCAGCTAATCAGAAGAACACTCAACAGAAATCAACGAATAAGAAGTCGACGAAGTCGAAGTCGGCAACGCCAAGTTCACGAAAACGACCGGGGACAAAGAATTCAGGAACACGCACGCGCTCAAGTGGCGGCGGAAAGAGAAAATAAATTCTTCTCAGAAGTTAGGAGAGTCATCCAGTTTTGGGTGGCTTTCTGCGTTTTAGTCGTTAGATACTCTATAAAAAGTCAGATTTTGTGTGTATTTTGAGACAACTATTCACAGCTTTGGCATGAAAGCAACGCAAACACATCATTCTAGTGGTCATCAGGCCGCAGTGAATCAATCCGATTCAAATTCAGCCGCACCGTCTTTTCAGGATAACAGAGAGGAAACTCAGCAGCTGAAAGAGCTTATTGGTGTGATGAATGACGGTACAACTCAACTGAGGAAGGACAAAGCATTAAAGGATTTTGGCGGGAAATCGAGTGGCCAAACCTCAATGAAGTTGATCAATCAAAAGTCGGGAGGTCAAGGCGTATTTCAATATCCTTACCAATCTGGTTATGTTATTGACACTTTCCAAGGAACCAATATTGCCACCCCCCCAAAAGGGTATTCAAAAGGTGCAATTACGAGCTATGGAACGGTAGACTTAACCCAAAAGCTCACGAAGTCGGAAATCGAAGAGGGAGGAAGACCTTTGCACTTTCGAGAGGGAGACAAAGCATTGGGCATATCGGCAGATTCTAGAGCAAATAAAGCTACGTGGCATCATTTAAAAACCTTCGGGCAAATGGAACTGATTGATATGAATGTGCATGGAGCAATGTGGCACTATGGTGGCATTGCAAAATGGGGAGAACATGGCGGAGGAAATGATGGAGATGACGACGAACCTTCATCAGAATAAACGAATTCTTCATCCACGCAGTAATTCACAGAAAAACCGTTCCTTTGTAGCCCCTTATAACTTTTTAGGGCAATAATCATTTCGAGCATGGCACACAAATCCGGTTTCGTAAATATCGTCGGAAGTCCGAACGTTGGAAAATCCACCCTCATGAACCAACTCATCGGGGAGAAACTATCTATTGTTACATCAAAGGCGCAAACAACACGACATCGTATTTTGGGGATTGTCAATGACGAAAATTATCAGATTGTTTTTTCCGACACTCCGGGTGTGGTGAATTCAGCGTACAAGCTCCATGATAATATGATGGAATACGTGAATACGTCCATTAAAGATGCCGATGTTCTCATCTTCGTAACCGATCCAAAGGAAAACGAGATGAACCACAAAGAGACGCTGGAGCGCATTCAAAAACTGGAGATTCCCGTGCTTTGTCTTATCAATAAAATGGATTTATCCGATCAATCAGCGGTGGCAGAACGATTGGCGTACTGGCAAGAGAAATTGCCGAATGCGAAAGTGTTTCCTATATCGGCACTGCACGGTTTCGGAATAGACGGTGTTTGGGAAGAGATTCGAAACAACATTCCGGAGAGTCCGCCTTACTTCGATAAGGAACAAATTTCGGATCGTCCCATGCGATTTTTTATCTCAGAGATTATTCGGGAAAAAATCTTCATTCACACCAAAAAAGAAGTTCCTTACGCGTGTCAAGTAGAAGTGGAAGAATACTTGGAGGAAGAAGAAATGATTCGAATTCGAGCCCTAATCATAGTAGAACGCAATTCTCAAAAAGGCATCATCATCGGTAAAGGTGGTGACATGCTAAAACGAATTGGTAGAGAGGCACGAAAAGAAATGGAACGATTTACAGGAAAGAAAATCTTCTTGGAAACCTTTGTTAAGGTCGATAAAGACTGGCGATCATCCGATCAAAAATTGAAGAAATACGGCTATTAGGAAGCATGGAGGTTGAGAGTGAGTGAAAATTTGTACCTCACTAGACTTCGAGCTTCAAGGTCATCGAGCTTGTCGAGATGCCGAGATGCCGAAGTGCCGAGATGCCAATCTTCAGAAGTATTCCCCTCAGAATTCCAATAGTTGCTGCTTTTCCTCAAGATCAATCTCGCATAACTTTAGTTTGCCTGTTGATTATTTTGTATCTTTTTGTGCGATTAAATTTTCACATGTGAGAATTTACCTCTAACTGTTAAGATAATACTTATGAAACTCTGTTACTCCCTCTTGTTTCTCGCGGCACTCGTTGTCGGAAACACAAGCTTTGCACAAGATTACACCGTGAATTTTCTGAAAGGAACACGCACTTTTGATGCGAACGCAAAAGACTTTAATCCGAATGGAATAAACAGCCAAGAAATATGGCAAAACAAGGTCTATCGGTTTGTTCAATTCAATGCCATTCCAACCGATGCCGAGCAATTGGCTATCGAACAATCAGGAATAGAATTGCTTGAATACATTCCGAATTACACGTATATCGCTTCACTTCCGGCGAACATGACAGCTGCGCAATTGACGCAATTGAACATTCGTAGTGTAGAATCAATTGATGCCGTGTACAAAATTGGACAGCGCGTTCAAGACGAGGAATACCCAGATTGGGCAGTCACAAAATTTGGAACCGTTCTGTTGAGTATCGCTTTGTTTGACGATGTCAATTTTGAATTGGCAATAGCAGAATTGGAACAAGAAGGAGTCCAAGCTACAGTACTTCTTGATCATGCAAACATGGCGTTTGTAGAAATTGATCCTTCCAATATTCCATCCTTGTTGGACAAGCCGTACATGAAATATGTAGACATCGTTCCTGACCCGGGTACTCCAGAGTCAGACGACGGACGAAACCTACACCGAGCAAATGCCATTGATGGCGATTATCAAGGATCGCGTCAATACGATGGAACTGGAATCGCTGTAGCTGTGAATGATGACGGCGCCGTTGGTCCACATATCGATTATACCGGACGTGTAAATCAAGACGATGTTGCCGGAGATTTCACCGGAGATCATGGAGATATGGTAGCCGGAATTGTTGGAGCGGCAGGAAATCTCGACCCAACCATGCGCGGAATGGCACCGGCGTGCTACATGCACATTCGTCAGTATGTCTCTTCCATGGCAGGAACCATGCCTCTGCACATTGATAGCAACGTATTGATTTTTCAATCTTCATATAGTAATGGCTGTAACGCTGGCTATACGAATACAACCGTACTGGTAGATGAAGAAATCTATAACAATCCAACCTTGATTCAAGTATTTTCTGCCGGAAACTCGAACAACCAAAACTGTGGTTACGGCGCCGGAAATCAATGGGGAAATATCACCGGAGGACACAAAATGGGGAAAAATGTCATCGCTACGGCGAACCTCGATAACGACGATGGTATTGTCAACTCTTCCAGTCGTGGTCCAGCAAATGATGGTCGAATTAAACCCGATATTGCTGCTCATGGAGCAGGACAAATGTCAACCGACCCGAACAACACGTATGCAGCGGGAGGAGGAACCTCTGCTGCGGCACCAGGAATTACAGGTGTTTTAACGCAGTTGCATCATGCTTACGAAGACATGAATGGAACCACAGCGAACTCTGCCTTGTTAAAAGCGACTGTATTAAATACAGCAAATGATCTTGGAAACGAAGGTCCTGACTTCATCTATGGTTGGGGAAAAATTAACGGATTGAAAGCAGTTCAACTTTTGGAGGAAGGACGCTACACCAACGGAAGTATCTCCCAAGGAGGGAACGATCAAGTTTCGATAACAGTACCTTCAGGAGTAAGTCAAGTGAAAGTGATGGTGTACTGGGCGGATAAAGAAGCGTCTACCACTGCCTCAACGGCATTAGTGAATGACTTAGACGCAGTTTTGACCGATCCCAACATGTCTACCTTCCAACCTTGGATTTTAGATCATACACCGAATGCTACGACTTTGGCACTGCCAGCAACTACGGGTCCGGATCACCTGAACAATGTGGAGCAAATCGCAGTGGACAATCCTATGGCTGGAACATACACTTTGGATATTGCCGGAACAACCGTTCCATTTGGTCCGCAAGAGTATTATGTTGTTTGGGAATTCATCACGGATGATATTACAGTTACGTATCCGTTTGGAGGAGAAGGATTGATTCCGGGATCAAACGACAGAATTCACTGGGATGCCGACGGTACTACCGGAGATTTCACATTGGAGTACACAGACGACAACGGAGGAAGCTGGAATACCATCTCAAACAACGTGAACGGAGCAGATCGTATTTACGAGTGGAGTGTTCCAAATATTATATCGGGTGAAGTGCGCGTGCGTGTTTCAAGAGGAGGTTCACAAGGAGAAAGCGCTGCAAACTTTAGCATCATGGATCGTCCGCAAAACATTGAAGTTTACCGAGTTTGTGAAAGTACTAATACAGTGGTTCTTCGTTGGGACCCAGTGGCGAACGCAACAGGTTATGACATTTTCATGTTAGGTTCCCAATTTATGGATTCTATTGGCTCTTCAACTACAGAGGAATTCGATGTAATTGTTTCGGATGTCGCCGATCCACAGTGGTTTACGGTACGTGCCAAAGGAGCAAACGGACTAAGAAGTAACCGACAAATTGCCATTTATTTCCCGGGAGCAGGAGGAAACGGAAACTGTGTACTGTCCTGCTTCTCTGATTCTGATGTGGGAATTGCAGCATTGAACCAACCTTTGGCAAACTTCCAAACGTGTTCAGGAAATACAACGTCAGACGTAGAAATTGACTTGGAAAATATTGGGCTTTTCACCGAATCGAACTTCCCTGTGTATTATCAATTGGATAATGGTACTGTTGTCACTGAAACCTACAGTGGAAGTTTGGCGCCAGGAGGAAGTGCAACACATACCTTCGCTACCCAAGTTACCTTCCCTGGAAGTGGAACATATGAATTGAAAACATGGACAGGATTGAATGGAGACAGCACCTTCTGTAATGATACAATAACCCAAATCATTACTGTTACGAACTCTGTAAGCACATTCCCGCTCTCGGAAGATTTTGAGTCAGGCTTTCCGCCGTCAACAGCCGAAGTGGTTAATCCCGATGGAGATATTACATGGACGGATGCCAATACAACTGGAGCAGATGGAAACCCAACAACCGCCTCTTATATCAACAACTTCTCGTACAATGCATCAGGGCAAGAAGATCAATTGCGTTTTGTCAATTTTGATTTAAGTGGTGTGTTGAATCCAGCTACGGCCATTCTGACATTCGATGTAGCTTACCGAGAGTACAGTGGAAACTATACAGATGACATGCGAATTGATGTTTCAGGAGATTGTGGCGTGACCTTCACGCAGGTATATTTCAAAGATGGACCAACGTTAGCAACTGGACCGGCCTCCACATCGAACTGGGAGCCTTCAGGTGCAAGTGATTGGAGAAATGACACCATTGATCTATCGGCATACATTGGAGGTAACGCCATTGTTCGTTTCGTGAATATCTGTGGGTACGGAAACAACTTGTATTTGGACAATATCAACCTAGAGGTGCAATCGTCTGCCTCTGTAGATGAATTGAGCAACTTGAACTTGATGATTATGCCAAATCCAGCGAACGAAGAAACGACCATTCAATTCGCGCAGCCTTTGTCTGAAGACACGGATGTAAGCGTTATTAGTATGGATGGCAAAGTGGTTTGGGAGCAAACGATATCCAAAGGAACACAAATGAAGACAATCAACGTAAGTCAGTGGGAAGCGGCTGTATATACCGTTCGATTTGCCTCTGAAGGACAACGTGCCATCCGAAAGATTGTGATTCAGGAGTAATCTATAAAGGACATCGAGTATTACTTTCGCGTAGCTTTTCCTTCATTATTAGTTTCTTAGTGAAGAAGCTTCAGCGAAGCAAAGCAGAGCCGAGGTGTCCTTTCAATGTGACTACAAATAGAGCATCGAGCGGAGCCGAGATGCACTAGTGGTAAATAAGTGCGAATCAAGTGTAATGATGAAATAATTCGTTTCTTTGCAGTCTAATTCGCGCACATGGGGAATATCATTGCCATAGTAGGACGCCCAAACGTTGGGAAATCCACTCTTTTTAACCGACTGACAGAATCCAAGCAAGCCATTGTGAAGGAGATTAGTGGAGTGACACGTGATCGTATTTACGGTCGCGGTGAGTGGAACGGTATTCCTTTCTCCGTCATCGATACCGGAGGGTACGCAAGAGGTACCGACGATATTTTTGAAGGAGAGATTCGCAAGCAAGTGGAGATTGCCATTGAGGAAGCAAACGTGATCATTTTCATGTTGGATGTAATGACAGGTATCGTCGACCTTGATCTTACCGTTGCGGAACTTTTGCGTAAATCAGGGAAGAAAGTTTTCATTGGAGCCAATAAGGTAGACAATACTGAACGTGTTGGTTTGTCCTCCGAATTTTGGTCCCTAGGTTTGGGCGATGTGTTCGATCTTTCTGCCACCAATGGCTCGGGAACTGGAGATTTGTTGGATGCCATCTGTAAAGAATTCAAGGTTGAAACAGAAGACGATAAAGAACGCGAATTGCCACACTTCGCCATTGTCGGAAAACCGAATGTTGGAAAATCATCCTTGGTGAATGCATTAACCGGTCAGGATAGAAACATCGTTACCGAAATTTCAGGAACCACAAGAGATTCCATCAATACGCGGTATAATGCCTACGGGTTCGACTTCATTTTGATTGATACCGCGGGGATTCGAAAGAAAGCCAAAGTAACCGAAGATATTGAGTACTACTCCGTTTTACGTTCTGTGCGATCCATCGAGAATTCCGACGTCTGTATTTTCATGATTGACGCAAAGGAAGGCCTCCAAAAACAGGACTTAAATATCTTCTATATCATTGAAAAAAACTCCAAAGGAGTGGTTGTCTTGGTGAACAAATGGGACCTAATCGAGAAGGATCATAAGACCATGAAGGCGTTTGAGGATGAGGTTCGCGAGCAGTTGGCACCGTTTAATGATGTGCCGATTATTTTTACTTCCACCGTTACCAAGCAACGAATTCACAAAGCGCTGGAAGCAGCAACAGATGTATACCACAATCGCATTCGAAAAATTCCAACTTCAGAACTGAATGAAGTGATGTTGGAAATCATTCAAGCAACACCGCCACCTTCTGTAAAAGGGAAGTACATTAAGATAAAATATGCTCAGCAATTGCCAACACATGCGCCGTCATTTGCCTTCTTCTGTAACTTGCCACAGTACATTCCCGAAAGCTACAAGCGATTCATTGAAAATCGACTGCGTGAGCACTTTAATTTTGAAGGAGTGCCGATCAAGATTTTCTTCAGAAAGAAATAAGCGCAATCTCAAACTTCGAATTGGCACGAAGGCAAATCGTTTGTAACGTAAATTATAAAGTCGTATCTTAATCTCTGATTACGTAACTATATCAGAATGAAATCACTTTTTTCATTTTGAAAATATGAACTGCATTATACTATGCAGCTCATAAGAATGTGTTGGATATTGTACAACCATGAATCCATTTAAGACCTTGTAGAACAGAGGTTTAATTTGGAGTATTTCTTATGGTTGGATAATACCTCCAACTTCATTCAGATTGGTATCGTTCTTGCTACTGGATGCGGAAAATGAAATAGATAAAATGAAAGGAATTCTTTTTAGCATATTGATCATCTTCATCATGAGCGTTTCGTTCTCATTCGGACAAGACAAAGCAATTGGATTACGTTTAGGAGCGACTAATTATGGCAACGGCGCAGAAATATCATACCAGCATGGTTTCTCTGAAAAAAACAGATTGGAACTGGACCTTGGAATGCGTGCCAACAATCACTACAGCGTTTTAGGAATTTCAGGTATCTATCACTGGAAATGGAATATTGATGGTGGACTGAACTGGTATATCGGTCCGGGGGCGCAATTGGCTTTTTTCAGTCATAGAGATAATTTCCACGGCCACGGAAATGGACATGGACATGATCACGATGACGACTTTGAGGAAAGCGGAATGTTACTCTTTATTGGAGGGCAAATAGGAATAGAATATGATTTCAATGAACATGGTGTTCCAATTCAATTGAGTCTTGACGGGCGACCGATGTGGGGGCTATTGAGCACATACTACAGCGGCCCGGGTTACGGAGGGGCTCTTGGAATACGATATACTTTCTAACTATACTTTGCATTAACTATATCAAGGTTCTTGAAATCTAGCGCATCGCAATCAAATAACTACAGGATCGGCGGTGCGCTTTTTTGTTTTGCATGGATAGCACTATGTTAAAATTTCTGATTTTCATAATGTGTAGAGAAAAAATGAGTTATTTAGATTATGCGCTTACTACTCATTACACTGCTAATCATGCCCTTGTCTAGCAATTGTCAAGAGACGCGAACTTCACTCGGTTTCAATTTATTCGGAGGATATTCCGGAGTGCGATTCCTCAACAACGTTAATTTAGATTCCGCCCAACAATTCGATCGTGGAATTGAAGTGGTTCGTTTAAACGGCTTCTTTGAATATGCGCTATCCGAGCGACGAAAAGCGCACATTACTTGGGGTTTTGGCTTTGATCAATCCGGATACAAGAGTCTAGTTCCATTACAAGACATTCAAGAAATTGCCTATCGCCAATACTATTTATACCTGCCCGTTTCATTCAAATTTAAGTGGACCGATCATTTCTACACTTCCGTCGGAGTGGCCGGCGGGGCACTCATTGAAAGTCGTCAGATTTCCGTTACCAACTCAGGAAAGTTAAGAGAGAACCACACGTTCAATTACCGAGAGTTTCAACTTTCTTCCACTTTAAATCTTGGTTACGAAATTCCATTGAAAAAGAATCGGGTGTTCTTTTTGGAAGCGGCAGGAAATTACAATTGGCTGGGGAAAATAACAGACGAGGCGGCAGAGTCACATACGCAAAGATCCGCTTGGCAAGCCGGATTAGGAATTGGAATTATGAAGCGATTCTAACTTAAAAAAGTGCCCGAACTTCCATGCCGCCGGAGTGAATGGTACGGTTGTCCTCCGATTTTCTTCCTTGATATTGAATGGATAACTGCAAGTTGCGCGAAATTGAGCGTTGGTACCCAATGTTCCAGGTAAAGTTCAACCCCGGCTTTAATCCCTCCAGCATTTCAAATCCTAAGGCAGAGTTTTGTTCGCCGTTGTAGCGAATGTTTACCGCACGAATGTTTCCTTGAAAACTTCCTTTTTCACGTTGGTTCAACTTAAAAGTAGAGCCCATCTCCATCACCGTGGACAATTCACCGCCCAACGCTTCCGCATTTCTTTTTTCAGATCCACGTGCTTCCAAAGAAACTCGGAAAATGGTGTTGGGTTGAAAAATTAGCTTGGGTTCTAATGTCACATATTCAATGTCGAAATTTCTCCCCGCTACGTAATCAGCGCTAGTAGATCGTGTTCCCGTACCTGATACTACCTCCACAGTGAATTTTCGCTTGATGTTCCATCGCACCTTTACTTCGTGAAACTTGTTGGTTCTTGAATCAAATCCGCTGGCAAGTAGGGTTTTACTTCGTGTATCTTGAAAGGTGTAGTCGGCACCAAAAATACTGTTGGTTCTGTTGAAGAAAATGGTATTTCGGATGTTTGAATTGGTTGAAATGAGGTTCGTATCGCTGATCTCCGTGACAAATGGATTAAAGGCGTTAAGCCCCTCGAAATAATTGGTTTTACGTTGAATTCGGAATCGAGCTTGATCCGAGAATCGCGTGAGTAACTTCAGGAACCCTTTTTTCGTTGCCCAAATTCGCTGCGGGCGCAATTGAATGGATTGATTGAACTCATTCGAGAAAGTTTTTACGTATTCGTTACTTGGCGTGAAAACACGAATATAGCTCGCTTGATCTACGAATTGTGCCACTTCGAACTCATTCAAATCCTTCACACCATCTCCGTTGTAGTCGATCCACGTGTATACTCCCTGACCATCATTCACCTGAATGTATAAAAACTCCCGCTTCAGTTCAAGTCCTGACCCGGACTCGTAAAACGTATTCAATGAAACCGCATTTTTCCAAGCAGAAAGACGATATTCAATACGACCAAGCAAGGTGTTTTCCGGCGTGGCATTAATCAAACTAGGATCTTGAACCTCTAACTGACGATAGCTGGTAACGATGTTCAATTGTTGATTCTCCCACTCCGTGAATTTAATTTCTCCACCAACAGAACGTGCTTTCGCCGCTTGCGTTAATCGAGTGCTGTCCGATTTACGATCAATACGTTCTCGATAGAACAAGCGGTAATCATTTTTGATGGAATCTCCATTTCCGATGTAGAACTGGTAGTCAAAGAACTCATAGCTCTGCGTCTCCAAAATATCGCTTTGAAATTCGTTTCGCTCGTGATCGTCCTTGTAACCAATACGGAAGTATTTGAACGATTTGGAAACATCAGCTCGGTGGCGAATGAATCGGTTGTCGCTGGTGGCGCTGCTCGAAAGGAAACTACCATCCCAGTTCGCTCGATAGCCATTTTTGTTCCATTTTCCATCCGTTGCGGCGCGAATTCCCAAGTAGTCCGTTCCGATTAAAAACTGCTGTCCTTCTAGGTTGATGTTTCCGCCCGGTCCGATAAAATTTGTACCAATCGAAGATGCTAATTGATTCCCTTCATAGCCTTGGTTTCGAGTGTTCCAATCTCTGTCAAATTCCACCGCCCGGTAGTTTTCAATGGGAACAAAATTACGCTCTCGACCTTCCACTTCTACCTTGGTGCGCATTAACCAGCGAGGTACGGAGTCTCTGCTTAATGGTACATCTCCCACCAAACGCATAAACCCACCTACACTTTGATTATCATCCGCATCCAAATCAGAAAAAGTGTTGACGTCATTATTCGTATACGAAACCTCCGAGATCAATTTCAAATGTTTGTTGAAACGATATTCCACTCCTGAACTCACCATTTGTCGCTTTTTCGGGGTCACAATCAATCGAGAAGGTTGATGATCTCCTTGCGGCACGCCATTAATGTCAGGAGCTACCCAACGATAAACGCGTCCCAGGGCGTTGAACCCTTCGAATACATAATTTCCTTCATTGGCTCCGACAAATTCAAACGTAGCTCGGTAAAGGGCAGAATCAGGATTGACCGAGGAAACCAAGACTGAATCATAAGTAATACCGTTGGAGAGACTGTCGATGATTTTGTACATGTTTTGATTCTCGAAAAAACCAATGGAGTCGATGCTGGAAATACGCGCCTCGCCGAGAGTGTCGCCAATGCTCGCCAAGTATTGTTTTTGTCCTAACGTTAATGTTTGTTGCAAGGATTGATTTTTGGCATCTTGCTCCGAATAAGCGTTGAACCAAAAGTCGAGCTTTTTGCTGTGGTAGGTTTGCGATGTCTGAAAAAGCGAGCGGGCAAAGTTTTGATCGGAGTATTGAAACTCCACCACAATTCGTACATCCTTAGTAATCTGATTTCGCGCCGTGAACACTACTTCTGCAGTATTGTAATCCACCACATAATCGTATTCCTGTCCGCGCTCCAACAAACGACCGTCAATGTAGACACGCTCTGTCCCTGCTAAAACAATAATAAAGGGCTCATTCTCGGCACCCACCAATCGGTACGGGCCTTGGTTTCCTTCAACTCCTTGAATTATTTGGCGCTGAAACTTACCTCTTGATAACGCACCGCTGAACTGCGATTGCCAAACGCCCACTGTATCCTCCGACCACTGGTAATTGATCGTCAAACCTTGCGCGCGTTTCTTGTAGTTCATAAAGTATCCCTTTGGTTTATAGAGCCAAAAATCTCCGGCAATCATCTTAAATCGATCGTTGTACACCTGAATAAAAACTTGATCGAATTCCTGTAACTGATTCGTATTTCCATCGGGTTGAATGGGCAAGTTATCATCGGAAACCGAGGCCAAAAGCTTCAAGTTGGGTGCAATTTGACCGGAAAGTTCCAAGTTCAAGGTGGAGTTTACGCCCAAATCTTGGTTGTTACCGAAGGTCACTCCTCGCGAAATACTCCCCGACTTATTTAACGAGGAGCCGCCAAAAATATCGTTCTGAATGTCGGTAGTGGTAATGAGAAACTTGTCTTGGTCACCTCTGTTTCGATTGTAAATATTGGTAGTATCGTATATCTGCAAACGTTGCGATAAATCCATGGGAAACACACGGTATTCGGCAACAAGCGAGTCATCACAAGGATTCAACAATTTGAATTCGGATCGCGCAGGGTAAAGCACGTACGCAGATCGCTCTAATTCCATGCCCCCACACTTCACTACGAAGGACGTAGGATCTATCGAAAGTGAATCAATTCTCATTAAGGTATCCGACACGGAAAGAGTTTGCACGCGAAAGCTCTGTTGTTGGGCCAAAGCGTTTTCACCAACAAGCAGCAGTAGAATTAATCCCAAGCTTCGAAACAGAAAGGACATCTTCACGAAAATACAACGTAATAAGCGGAATTATCGTGCTTTTTAGAGAATATAAATGATGAAAGGATTGATCCTAATGTGCGAATCTTTGGAACAATTTCATTTTTTCTGAGAAACAAAAACCATAAAAAAGGTTCAATAGTGATGGTGGTTTTCAACCGTCGTAATTAGTTTGTTACTTTTGCTCAAAGAAACATTATCCTTTCAAAAGCCCCCTGAATATGAAAATCAAAGCACTCCTAATCCTTGTTTCAGCAGCACTTTTGTGGACGGCATGTTCTGAAGAAACCGCAGACAAGCACATCAAAAAGACAAAAAATGAATCAACTCCTGAGCTAACGGGAGCTGAGAATAAAACGGCCGGTGCTTATGATGATTACATGGCAATTGTCGATGCGAGTGATTCATACTTTGTTGGGAGCACACTTTTTTACGCGAAGGATCCGCAAAAATCCGGAGAAATGTACCAGGTGTACTTGCTTTTGGACAGCGCATCCAATGTAGTTCGAATCGAAGAACAATACACCTTAGAGAAAGGGGGAAGTATGCTTCGAAATTTTCATTACTACAAAGAAGGAGATCGAATTGCCTCCAAGGAAATCTACAACGAAGGTGAAGGCGATAGCGAACTATTTTACGAACGCGTGACGTATTACGAGGATAATAAGCCCATCATTTCTAAGAAGCGGTCGCACAAGTACGAGGAGTATTTAGAGAACGAAATGTTCCAAGTGATTACTCCAGTTAGCCTCCCGGTTGATAAAGCAGAAAGAGCAATTGCAAGACAAGGTGAATTCCAAACAAACTTTTTAGGTGTGACCCGAAACGCAGGCTTGCTTTACATTCGCGTGGGTGAGGGGACACCAAATGGATTCAGCTCTTCACTTGTGGTGCAACAAGTAACGCCGTTAATTCAAGACATGATCAACAATCCGAAGAGCTACGAGGGCAAAAGAGTTAATGTAGACTTCCAAGAGATGCCTGATGGACAAGGGTTTACTTTCCAAGCACTTTTGGGGTTAGAGTTGGCCGGGAAATAGTTCAACCATCAATACAGCCCATTTGTAGGGCGAATACCACCTTTAAACATTTTTAACGCGAGGTAGGAAAATGGATTCCGTACTATTGTCTTGCCAAACAATCTAGAAGACAAATTATGAAGGTCAGATTACTTTTCCTCCTACTCGGAATGTTTCTCGGAACATCTGCAATGGCCCAGGAGATGAGTGTGAAGGGAACAGTGTACGATACTACGGGTACGGTTCCAGTGAAAAATGCACTTGCCATGGCGGTGCGAGTGAGTGATTCCGTCTTGCTGGATTTTCAGCGTACGGATGAAATCGGACAGTTTGAAATCGCTGGTTTTGAGATTGATACCTTCTCGCTGATTATTAGTCATCCGTCAGCAGACGATAAAACTTATTTTATTTTCGGGGCAGAAGACAATTTCGATATCACAATCCCCTCAATTGTAATGCCGCCGAAATCGCAAGAAATTGAGGAGGTCGTAATCTACGCATACAAAGATCCAATCTACTACAAAGGAGATACTTTGGTGTATGTAGCGGACTCCTTCAACGTGGATGAAAATGCCGTTGTAGAGGACTTATTGAAAAAATTGCCAGGTGTTACAGTCGATAAAGACGGTAAAATTACCACGCAAGGAGAAGAAATTGCGAAGGTCTTGGTGGATGGAGATGAGTTCTTCGGAGACGATCCAACCATCGCGACGAAAAACCTTGGTGCTACCGGAGTAGAAACCGTTGAAATCTATGAAAAAGAGAACGACGAAGGGATCGGTGGTGATGAAGAGAAAATAAAAGTTCTCGATTTAAAGCTGAAAGAAGATGCGAAAAAAGGTTATTTCGGACGAATATCCGGTGCCTCAGACTTTGCATTAACGCCGATAAACGGAGAGGTTGGAACGAATCCTTTTTACGAAGGAGAGTTACTCTTCAATAAGTTCAGTGGCTCTCAGAAAATTTCTGTCTTCGCACTTGGTTCCAACACGCCGCGTTCCAACTTTGGATTTGGTGATGCGCGTAAATTTGGATTGGAAAATGAAAGTACCGGCGGAAACCGATGGA
The DNA here is from genome assembly GCA_024742305.1 of bacterium. GTDB lineage: Bacteria > Bacteroidota > Bacteroidia > Flavobacteriales_D > Crocinitomicaceae > UBA4466. The sequence continues at coordinate 85,917 of JANSYQ010000004.1, forward strand.
ATCCGGGTGCTGAGAATAACACGAGCGGAATTCCACAGACCTTTAAGTCCGGAGTGTATTACACCGATAAGTTCGGAAAGAGAAAACAGCACAAAATCACAGCAAACTACTCATTCTACCGAGATGAATTGGATGCACGTTCTGCGCAAAGTTCTCTTTTCATTCTCCCTGATACTTCCTATATCACTGATGATTCCACACGTGATTACACATTAAATACTTCGCACCGATTCAACCTGAACTACGAAGCGCAGCTGGATTCACTGACGTTCCTTCAAATCAAGCCGAACTTCTCTATTGACGCAAGAACTGCAGAGTCATCCAATATCTCTGACTTCTTTACCGCCAATGGGGTTCGTACCATCGGAACACAAGTATTCAACAACTCCGAGTCTGAAGGATTGAACGGAGGAGGATTTGCTCGCTTGGTGCGTGAATTCAAGAAGCCAAAACGTGAATTGGAAGTGCGTTACGACATGTCCTACACAGACAACCAAACAACCAGCTTTTTGGACTCTTACACGGAATACGCGTCGGGTTCGTTCCCTACTGATTCCTTGTCTCAGCAAAAGTTCAACAACAACGCATCGACCAATCATTACGGGCAGGTGACCTATGTAGAACCCCTGGGTGCTAAGTTCCGTTTGCAGGGAGAGTACTTGTTTGAGTACGGAACCGGAAACCAAGACGTTGTTACTTTGGACAGAAATGCAGCTGGCGAATACGCTGACACTAACGATATCCTCACCAACTTGTTTGATAACAGTCGAGTTCAGCATCGAGCAGGCGCCAAGTTGATTTTCGAGCCGAAAAAGCATCGAATTGCAGCAGAAGTGCGCGTGCGAAACATTGATTGGCAAAACACGGATCGTGAGTCGGGAGCAATTCTCACGCAAAACCAAACGAACATTTTACCAGCGTTTGAATACCGTTTCCGTCCTGCAATGAGCAAGCAGTTCCGATTCAATTATCGAACCAGTTCTCAGTTGCCTTCGGTTTCTCAGTTGCAGCCAATTCCGGATAACACCAACCCGAACCGTATCCAAGAAGGAAATCCTGAGTTGCGACCGAACTACGTACACTCGTTGAATGCTTCATTCAACCGTTGGCAAGCACTTACCGGGCGTTATGTTTGGTCAGGAGTGAACGTTATTTTAACACAAGATGCCTTCACGGACTTCACTACCTATGATGATTTTGGTAGAGCTGTTTCCAAAACGGTAAACTTAGACACAGGTGTAAACATTGTCGCAACCTTGTACGGAGGAGCTGGATTGCCAATTTTGGATCGAAAAATTGAATTCCGACCGGGCTTGAACGGGTCCATGTTCCGAGGAGTGAGTTATATCGACTCATTGAAGAATACTACGGATAACTTGTCCATTGTGCCAAGCCTCGGTATTACCTTCCGCTTTTTCAATGATTCTTTGGAGATTTACTCAAACAACAGTTACTCCTACAGTAACACCATAACGTCGTTCAACGCGTCGACAACGCCATTTACAACTCAGATTAACGAATTGGGAATGAACTGGCGAATCAAAGGCGGTTGGAATATTAAATTGGACGGAACGTACACAAGAAACGCCATTCCTGGTGATGCGGACGGATTCTTTAACACCGACTTTTTTGTCATGAATGCTGAGTTCAGCAAAAACTTCTTGAAGACACAAAACTTGAATGTGGCACTCCAAGGGAACGATATTTTCAACCAAAATGTAAATGCACGTCGAGAAGTAACCGGCAATGCCATTACGGATTATCGAACTACTATTATTTCGCGCTACTTCTTGCTCAAAGTAACGCTAAGATTCAACAACAGACGAGCGCCAGAAGAAGATTTTAAAATGTTCTAGATATGAAATTATTTATCACTTGTATCAGTTTGGTTCTTGCCGCGAATCTTTTCGGGCAAGTAACGCAAGGTCGCGTTGTATTCGAGCGTCGTACCAACTTGAAAAAGGTATTCAAGAATGACAAGCGGGTGAGCGAAATGCTCAATGATAAGAACAAATACCGCAACGAAAAATTCGAACTGCACTTCAACGAGTCGGGTTCATCGTTTAAATACATCGAACCGGAGACGGAAGATGATATGGGTTGGATGAAGTTCTTGACGCAGCACCATACGGTCTATCAAGATTTGGAAAATGATCAAATTACGGTGGTCATGGACTTCATGGGAAGCATCGCCAACATGCAAGATTCATCTACACAGCGTACATGGAAAATTACAGATCGTTCTCGTGAGTTTGATGGTTACAAAGGAATCCGTGCTATTTGGGAAATGAACGATTCTACAAATATTTACGCTTGGTTCTGTCCGGATATTGTTCCTGTTTCGGGACCGGAAGGGTTAAACGGTTTGCCGGGACTAATTCTAGGCCTAGCAACGGAAGATGGAAGTGTGATCTACATGGCGAAAGAGGTAGAGATCATGGAAGTTCCGAATGAATTGGTTGATGCTCCCGAAATTAAGGAGGATATCTACAGCCGCGAGGAATTGATTCAATTGCTGATCAAGCAGATGGGACGTTGGAGAAAGCCGGAAGAGATTCGAGCTGGATTCATGTGGTACTAAACCAAAGGACCTTTCATATCGAATAATAATTTCTATGATCAAGAGTATTCTTGTAATTGTTTTGTTTACCGTTGGTATCGAAGGAATCTCCTTTGCTCAATCCGAATTGACGGCAAAGGAGGATGTTTTAAAAGATTTGGAGCTGTTACGTAGTTTACTCATTGAAGCACATATTGCTCCTTTCGCCTACACATCTGAAGAAGCGTTTGAAGAAAAATACGAAGAGGTCAGAGCGGGCATACAAGCAGATTCCCTTAACGATTTTGAAATAATTTCTAGATTTCAGAGATTGGCTTCCGTACTAAATAACGGGCATACCGAAATCGATTTCCCAGCGCGGAAGTATATTGAGGATTTGTATGCAGGAGCTAGAGTCTTTCCGTATGAATTGGCCTTCGAGCAAGGAAAAGCCCTCGTGAGGAAAGATTGGTCGAAAGGCAATGAATCAATGGTTGATTGGGAAGTGTTGAGCATTGATGGAAGAGTAATTCAGGAAATTCTTGAGGATATTTATCCGCAGATTTCCGCGGAGCGTACCTACTTCAAAAATGCAAAAATTGAATTCTATTCGTTTCCACGTTATTATTGGCAGGTTTTTGGACAGAAAAATCGTTTTGTAATTGAATTGAGAAATCAATCAGGGCAAACAAAAACAGTGGAAGTTGGAGCCATCCTGGGTATGGAAGAATTTGAGATGCAACGAGATGAAGTTCTCAAAGGAAGTATGGAAGTTAAGGTTTTAGGAAATGTTGGATATTTGAATCCGGGCGATTTATCTGGTGATTTAGTGATGTTTCAACAGTATATCGACTCGGCATTTCTAGTATTCAAAGAGTCGAATGCTCAGAGTATTATCCTAGATCTTAGGAATAACCGGGGAGGAGATGATGTCTTCGGCGATTACATCGTTTCTTACTTTGCCGACCGTCCTTTTAGGTGGAACAAAACTTTTGAGCTGAGAACAAGTGCTTTTCTTAAAGAAATAGTTCGGGCAAAATTCGATACTAGCACAGTATATAATCAACAAATTCTGAAGAACGCCAACGGAACCCGTTTCGCTTTCGATTTCGGGAGCTATGAACCACAACCGGAGGAGAAAAGGTTCGGCGGAGATGTCTACGTTTTGGTCAATCGACAGTCCTACTCTCAATCATCGGTAACTGCCGCTCAAATTCAAGATTACGGATTCGGAACTATCGTTGGAGAAGAAACTGGAGAATTTCCCTCATTGTATGCAGCTAAATTCACGTACGTCCTTCCAAGAACAAAAATCCCAGTGGGTTTATCCAAAGGACATATAGTTCGCGTAAATGGAAATACAGACAAAAAAGGAGTAATTCCGGACTGGACAATCCAAGATCATTTATTGGACGAAAAAGATGAAATTTTAGATACTTTGCTCCAAGAGCTTGGGACGCTGTAGCATTAGAAAATCTCCGTTACTTCAATTTTTCCTTCAAACGTAAATTCATCTGGACAAGTAGGCTCTTCAATGAGACCGAAACACTCCTCGAGATTATCGAAGGTTACTTTGATTTTAGTACCGGTAGCATACGAACTCAAAAGTTCTTCGTTGCAGACTTTGTAATCCTTCCCTGATCGATCTCTTAGAAACGTTCCATGGCAATTTTTGACCACCTCCATGCGCACCCGCTCTTTGTTACAAGACTCCAACGTGGGAACGAGTAATGCTCCGAGAAATAAGATCAAAAAAAGCTTCTTCATAATTATTCGTTTTCTGCAACCACTTCCTGTACTTCCGGGAAATGCTGCTTCAAAAGCGTTTCAATTCCACCTTTCAACGTTGCCGTACTTGATGGACATCCGGAACAAGAACCTTTTAAAAGAACGTTTACTGTTCCGTTTTCGTATCCAAGGAAATCAATTGCACCGCCATCGTTTGCAACAGCAGGGGCAACGTATTCATCTAAAACCGCACGAATCGCATCATCCATTTCTGAAGGGGCGTACGTTTTTGCGGGCCTGCTTTCATCAGTTGGCTGAGCATTTACCGGCGGCATCATCACCAAAATGTCCTTTCCATCCTCAATCCAGTTTTTGATAAACTCGCGCAGCTCCATCGTGATGAAATCCCACGACAGGTTATCGGTTTTTGTGATTGTTACAAAGTTGGATGCAATAAACACGCCATTTACAAACGGTAGGTTGAACAATTCTTCTGCCAACGGTGAATATCCCTTCGCCTCGGCCATGCTATTAAATTGAGCAGAATCTCCCGTTCCAAGCAAGTGCTTATTGGCAACAAACTTCATGGTTGCCGGGTTCGGAGTCATTTCTGCGTATATAGATACTGGCACTTTCATAATCCTGAATTTTTAACAAAATTACGGGAAACAATCCAAGAATTGGGCGAAAAGTGGTTGAATTTCCACATTCAATTGTCGTATCTTTGTATTGTGAAGTGGGCAAAATCCATAGCAATTAGTGCAATGGCCATGTTCTTGTTCGTAGGGAGCATTGGAGTCGGCATATTTTCAAAGGTATGTCCCGAGGATGGTGTGAACATCTCGTACTTCGTACCAGGAGAGAACGAATGCTGCAAACGCGAGGCCCAACAAAAAGATTGCGGCGACTGCTGTGCATCGGAACACGAAAAGCCAGCGGATGATTGTTGCGACATCAGTGTCGAGTTGGTCAAAGTAAAGCTTGATTTCCTCAATGATTTTCAGGTAAAAGCCGTTATTTTTACTTCTAATGAGGTGCAGCCCGTTTGGGTTTCAGAAGCAATCGTTCCTGTTGCTACTATTTTCACCGCTTCCGGATCTGATCCACCACCAATTCAAGGAAGAGATCGTCTTGTTGATTTCCAACAATGGTTGATTTGATACATCACTTTCGAACAAATCGAAGGTTGAACGTAAAATCAAATCAAAATGAAACTAATACTTTTTATACTTTGTGCACTGTGGTTCGGTGCCGCCCAAGCTCAAATTAAGGGAGTCGTCCTTGGTGAAATGGCTGATGGCAAGAAAGAACCTATTTACGGAGCAAAAGTTCGTTTGCTTCAATCAGGTAAGCGCGATATCACAACAGAAACTGGTGAATTTCGCATTATTTTACCGAAAGAACTTCCTGATACCATGGTCGTTTCCGCCCGCGGATTCTACAACGACACGATAATCGTCACCAAAGATGACCGCTTTACCGGAATGGCAATTACGCTCTATTCAGATGTTATTCTGCCGGATGTTGTGGTATCATATTGGAAGTCCTCCCGAAACATTTCCCGAATGAAGGTGCTACATGTGGAGGAGCTGTCAGACAAAGAACTGCGAAAAGCAGCCTGTTGTAATCTCTCCGAGTCATTTGAAACGAATGCTGCGGTAGATGTAAACATTTCGGATGCCGTTTCAGGAGCTAAGAAAATTCAAATGATGGGACTCGACGGCGTTTACACGCAAATTCAAATGGAGAATATTCCGTATTTGCGAGGGCTCGAAACTTCCTTCGGACTCGGTTCCATTCCGGGAACATGGATTGAATCCATTCAAATAACCAAGGGAACCGGAAATGTAGTAAACGGCTATGAATCCATGGCAGGACTTATCAACCTAGAATTGAAGAAGCCGGAACAAATGGAACGGCTGTACCTGAATGCTTACGTGAATCGAATGGGGCGGAATGAGTTGAATTTCAATTCAGGATTTAAGTTGAACGATAAATGGTCCTCGGGTTGGTTTGCCCATTATTCGTCCATTCCACTCGAAATGGATGGAAATGATGACGGGTTTCGAGATGTTCCAACTGGAATGAACCTTGCTGTATTGAATCGCTACAACTACGAAGGCGAGAATATGGAGGCGCAATTCGGGATTAATGCACACATGGACGACAAGATTGGTGGTCAAATGTCCCGGTTGGATGTAGTTGGCGATCGTTATTTGGTCAACATTAAATCCAGACACATTGATGCTTTCGGTAAAACCGGCTTCTTTATGAAGCAACCTTACAATTCCATTGGCGTTGTGTACAACTTGAAATACCAATCGTTTGATGCGAGCTTTGGTCCGCGCGTGTTTGAAGGCGAAGAAAAGAGAGGGTATATCAACGCTATCTACGATGGGATTTTTGGGAATACCGATCACAAGTACAAGGTAGGCGTTAGTGGTGTATACTCAGATATTTATCAACGGGCAGATTCATTGGTTCAAGATCGTGTGGAAATTGTTCCTGGGGCATTTTTCGAATACACAATGACCAGTTCTCGACATTCGTTGGTGGCTGGTGTTCGCGGGGATTACCACAACTTGTTCGGATTTCAATATGCACCACGAGTTCATTATAAGTTTGCACTAACGGAGTACACCGACTTGCGTGCCACTGGAGGAAAAGGATGGCGCGTTCCCAATTATTTAATTGATAACGTTTCACTCTTAGCGAATAATCAAGAGTGGATTGCCCCTACGGAGTCTTTGCCAGAAGTTTCGTGGAACGTAGGAGGAAGCTTTGTTCAGCGATTCAAACTTTTCCAACGAGAAGGTTCATTGGTGCTGGATTTTTATCACACAACTTTCGAAAACCAGTTGGTGGTAGATCGCGACGCGAATACTTCGGCTATCGTGTTTAGCAATCTTGATGGTGGTTCATTCTCCAACAGTTTTCAGTCGGAGTTAACCTTCCGCCCGTTCAAGACTATTGAACTTCGCTTTGCCTACAAGTACCTCGATGTTAGAGCCGAGTTTGGCGGTATCCTTCAGCAACAAGTTATGGTTCCCAAGCACCGTGGTTTTGCCAATTTAGGGCATGTATCGCGCAACAAGCGTTGGGAGTTTGACATCACAGCTTCTGTATTTGGACAAGCGCGTTTGCCACAAGTTATGTTGCCAAATGGAGAACTTTCTACAGTCAATACAAGCGAAGTGTTCGCGATTGTAAATGCTCAGTTAACGCACGTTTATAAGCGATGGGACTTCTATCTCGGTGGCGAAAACTTGGGGAATTACCGTCAATCAAATCCTATTATTGATGCAGCGAATCCATTCAGCGATACCTTTAACGCAACGCGCGTTTGGGCGCCAATTTTCGGAATGAACATTTACGCTGGAATTCGTTTTTCTATAGAGCAGCCGGAAGAAGGTAAGAAATAATATTTGGCATTTTTAAATTGAGCCACCTCGCATGAAAGTGAGGTGGTTTTTTCATTTAACACTTATTATCTTCGAAAAAAGATTCATTCTTCCCCTACCTTCCTATCTTTAGACTAGCGTATGAAAAAAAGCCTTTTGCAGTGGGAAATTTGGGTGGGATGTGTAATAACATTCCTTTGGCTATCTGCTGATGCTACAGCGCAATTTGCGCAACCCAAAGCACGCTTTGTGGCGAGTGATGTGCAACAGTTCGGCTTTGATGATTACCGCGTATTTCAGTGGCGCGATCAGTACGAAGTACTTACGTACCGAGATTCACTCAAACAACCCATTCCGTATAAATCTATGCTGCAAGGAAGCGTCGATCACGTAAACCTTGTTTTGGATAAGTCGGTAGATACATTATCCCGACTTTCCTTCAAAATGGGCGACTCTTCTGTTGTTTTGAATTACACCCGAATCTCGCGAGATACCTTGCAATTAGAACTTCCTCCAGCCGATTCGAATTATTTGCTGAAGGTCTACTACAACAAACAGCTTGAAACGGCATTGCAGGTTATCAATTATGAAGAACTAACGTTCAAAGTGAAAGTAATTCCTTTGACTGGTAAAACAGAGGCCGATAGTTTGCACCAGTATCTCAATCGCATTTATGCTCAGGCGGGAATTAGCCTCGATGTGAGCGTGGAGGAACGCTACAAACTCAATTCAGAAATAGATAGCATCTTCGCAAATCCAAGTAAGGATCACGACAGGTATACCCAACAAATGATTGAGGTGCGCGACGATTATTTTGATCAATTTGGACAGGAAGAAAATACCTACTACATCTTCATTGTTGCCGATTTCGTTGCGCCGGAGGTTCAAGGGTACATGGTACGTAACAAAGGTGTTGGGTTTGTGAAAACGGGAGCAAACGATGTGTTCTACGAAATAGCCCATCAGCTCGGGTATGGCATCGGTCAGTTCAACGATTTATGGAAAGATAAAGGTCCCACAAAAGGAACGACAAGAAACCTGATGGACATCCAGGGGACGCACTTAACCCATGAGCAGTGGGGTATGATTCGCTCCAGCGGTGGATTGATTTCCTATTTCGATGATTTTGAAGATGTTCGGGCCAACAACGGAATTATCGCCTATTATCTCTGGGAAGAGAACAAAGACGGCACTATCAAGGTGGAGAATAATAATCTTTTAGGAGCCGTAACGCGTCCCTTTAAGCGCAATACGTATTCCCTTTATTTGGACATTGACAACTTCCTGTTTTATCAACTGTTTGATATTGGTCCGTACTCGATTTGCTTGCTGCATTTCCTGAGTCTGTTCCTCATGATATTCAGTTCGATTTGGATACGAAGAAGAGTCGTGCGGCGCGTTCAATTCATAAAAAAACGTTGGATTTTCCGTTTTTCAACTCGGATTTTGAGTTTTGGCGTTCATGGCGTGCTCTTTTGGGCGCTGTTCCTTTTAATCAATGAAGGGTATTACATGTTTGAAGTGGATAACGGTAAAATTGAAAGTCTTGATGGAAAATCTCTTTTCCGAACCAAACGTGAATTGTTTAATAATCAAAACCTTCGACGAAAAGCAGAGGAAAATCTCGGTTCAGAGGTACTCATTAAAAAGAGTAATGGTGAATGGATTCTAGAGAAGCGAAAACCAGTTCTTTACTTCACTGTCAGGCGAAAGAATGGCAAACGCACCCTTCGTTTTAAAGAAGATTCGGAAACATTGTACTTACCAACATTGAACTACAGACGAAAAGTGAAAACACATTATTTCGTATATCGCTATGTTGATGAAAACGATGAAATAGTACAAGAGAAAGTCTTCAACCACGTGGGAGTTGACATCACGGAGAAATTGTTTTTGGAGGATCCAGCCGAGCGAATCGTATTGTTCGTAAATGGATACCGACCAACCTCCTTGGGAGGTTCTTTTGAGGATAACTTCCGGGATGTTCAGAGAAAAGGTCTCGAGTTCCCGAATTCATCCAATGTAATAGATACTACTGATGGCTTTAATTATTGGAGGCCATATAAGGAGATTGACTTAAAATTTGCAAAGCGACTCAATGCAACGGCACGCTATTACGCAGATGGACATCATTCGGTTTCTACTTCAAATCACGAAACACTCATTGATTTTACGCAGCACTCATTGAACTATCCTAAGCGGTGTAAAAACAAGAACAGACATGTTTGTAAATACCAAAAGAAGGGATGGAAATGGCTCGGTTTGCAGCGAAATGTACCGACCTATGAAACGCAGCCATTGGACCCGAATGAAGATGGATTTGAGCAGCGCAGGGAAAACGGTCGAATTGCCGGAAGAAACTTTCTGCAAATGTTGAACGAAATTCCAAGCAATTCTGACGACGACACCCTCTTCATTGTTGCGCACAGCATGGGATACGCTTATGCGTTAGGTATTATTGATGTCATGAGAGGTAAAATCAACTTTGGTGGCTTCTACATCATTGCTGCGGAAAATGCGGAATCGGGTGAAGTAGTGGAGGCTGAATGGGAAGAAATTTGGCAATTTGGAAGCGACTTTGAGGCTCACAAGATATCGGCGCCTTGCCTCCTCGATGGAATTGCACCGCAAACAAAAGCGGCGGGCTTATCGCCTCGGAAACGCGTATATATCCCGGAAAAATATTACAACCGAATGGGCTTCTTCGATTCGCACTTCGTTGGTCACTACACTTGGATTTTTGATATTCCTGAGGACGAACCGGGTTACATTGAGCAGCGGTAAAACAGTGAAAAGTTAGAGGAGAGAAGTCAGAAGTGTGTAATCGCTATACTTCTTAACGTATATAGACCGTATCTTTTGACTTTCAGTCTTTTCTCTTTTGTCTAGCGTCTACAATTCTAGCGTCTCCACATCACTTCACCTTCCGAAGTACCAATCGAGAAAATTCACCGACAGGCGCATTATTTGCTTCGAGCACCATTCTCCACGGTGACATTCGTATAATGGTATATTCACGGTATTCAAAACCAAACCCATTTGAAACAGTCATTTCCAAAGTAGTTCCACGATCACTGATACGATATACGCCCGTTGTTAAATCGTCTGTTTCGAAATTGTGTGCCGAGAAATCGCAGTAGTCATCTTGTCGCAACTTACAAAATTCGAATTCGTAAATTACGTCAGGGTCGGCGCTGCCATACCCTTGAATATCAGCATCAACAACGTTCCATTTTCCATCAATCCGATTTACTTTTCGTTGATTTTTGCTGCATGCAGATATAACTATCAACGACAAAATAACAAAGGACAAAAGCGTTTTCATGAGTTCGTTTTTACGGAAGACAGCAAAAAGCATTCCACACCCCTACTCATGAAGTCAAATTAAAGAACATTTCAGATTAAATTGTTACTTTCGCACTTCTAAAAGAAAACCAAATAATATGTCATATTTGTTTACTTCTGAGTCTGTTTCGGAAGGACACCCAGATAAAGTTTCAGATCAGATTTCTGACGCATTGATTGATCATTTTATGGCCTTCGATCCTGATTCTAAAGTTGCCTGTGAAACCTTGGTTACTACAGGTCAAGTTGTTTTGGCAGGGGAAGTAAAAACGAATACGTACTTGGATGTTCAATCCATTGCACGCGAAACGATTCGTCGTATCGGATACACAAAGTCAGAGTACATGTTTGACGCAAATTCATGCGGAATTCTTTCAGCAATTCACGATCAATCCGATGACATTAACCAAGGAGTAGAGCGTGAGAACCCAGAAGATCAAGGAGCTGGGGATCAAGGTATGATGTTCGGGTATGCAACGCGTGAAACAGAAAACTACATGCCGTTGGCGTTGGATCTTGCTCATAAGATTCTTCAAGAAATGTCAGACATTCGTAACAACGAGCCATCTATCATTCCTTACTTGCGCCCCGATGCGAAATCGCAGGTAACGATCGAATACTCTGATGACAATACTCCACAGCGAATTGATACCATAGTAGTATCGACACAGCACGATGACTTCGCTTCAGAAACAGCGATGTTGGATAAAATCAAGCACGATATCACAACCATTGTAATTCCTCGCGTAAAAGCGAAATTGACTCCTGAAATTCAGGCGTTGTTCACTGATGATATCAAATATCACATCAACCCAACTGGAATCTTCGTAATTGGAGGTCCTCATGGAGATACTGGTTTGACAGGAAGAAAAATCATCGTTGATACCTACGGTGGAAAAGGAGCACACGGTGGTGGAGCTTTTTCTGGGAAAGATCCTTCCAAAGTTGACCGTTCAGCGGCTTATGCAACACGTCACATTGCTAAAAACATGGTAGCAGCGGGATTGTGTGATGAGGTATTGGTACAAGTTTCGTACGCCATTGGTGTAGCAGAACCTTGTGGATTGTTTATTGATACGTATGGAACATCCAAAGTGGATATGACAGACGGAGAAATGGCAAAAAAGATTTCTGAGATTTTCGATATGCGCCCGTACTTCATCGAACAGCGATTGAAGTTGCGTAATCCAATTTATTCGGAGACTGCAGCTTATGGGCACATGGGTCGAAAAAACGAAGTCGTTACAAAGACGTTCACAGCTCCTGATGGAACAACGGTAACCAAAGATGTGGAATTGTTCACATGGGAAGCGTTGGATTACGTAGACAAAATCAAAGAAGCTTTCGGAATTTAACCGAAATAAAATAAGAATTGTAAACCCCGTACATTGAGTAAAATCAAGATACGGGGTTTTTTGTTTCTCGGTGAATTGCCAAACAAATCGTAATTTTAGTGCTATGAAGTCCAAATTCGGCCTTTTCTTCATCTTTTTATTGATTTTTGCTCAGGACGGAATCAGTCAGGGCTCACCGAAGGTGGATGTCAAAATCATACGTGTTTTGGATGCTATTTACGATCATCATGTGCAGCCGAGACAAATTGACGCCGTCTTCGTAGAGGATTTCCAAGAACTTTTCTTCGAGGCCATAGATCCCATCGAAATCATTTTAACAGAAGAAGAAGCGGGAATAATTCGCGGTATGTCGGATCAATTGGCTGGGAATTTTCGCTTGGAAGGGGCAGCATTCGTGGATTCCACCTACAACTTATGGTCCAACGGGCTAGAAAGGGCAAAAAGAATTCTGTCAAAGTCAAGGGGACAAAAGTTGAAAATGAATGCGCCGGTAGACAGTCTTTTGTTTCAATCATTTGTGAGTGAGAGTCAGTTAGAGGAAAAGATTGCAGCGTATTTGAAATTGCAAACCGTTTCTGAGGCTATGGAGGCTATGACGGATGTAGAAAGTTACTCGGAACCACAATCATTTCTAGACTCTGCTCAGATCAATGTATACACCGAAATAGATGATTACTTCAAAGTGTTATCCAACGATAGAGAACTGTTTGATGAGTTTTTTCTCAATGCTCTCGCTAATACTTTTGATCCGCACACAGGATATTTCAATAATGCTGAATACGAAGACTTCAAGGAGGAACTTTCCAGTGAACGTGAGCTTTTCGGAATTGCGTACAAAAAGAATGGAAAAGGCGAGATTGAGATTTCGTCTTTAATGCCAGGAAGTTCTGCATGGCTGTCGGGAGAAATTCATGTGGGCGACATCGTCTTGGAAATTGATTTTGGTAGCGAAAAGCATGCTTTGAACGGAAAAACTCCCTACGAATTAGGCAAACTTTTCGAGTCGAACGATTCCAAAGAAATTACAATCAAAGTAAAAACGGCTGAGGGTAAGGAGAAGAAAATTCAGTTGTTCAAAACGAAGGTTTATAGCGATGGTGATAACATCAAATCGGCTGTTTTGCGCGGTAAGAAAACAGTGGGATATATTTCACTACCTGATTTTTACACCAATTGGGAAAGTGAGCAAGGTTTGGGGTGTGCTAACGACGTTGCCAAGGCAATTGTCAAGTTGAAAAAAGAGTCTGTCGAAGGAATCATTTTGGACCTTAGAAATAACGGCGGTGGTTCCTTAAAAGAAGCGGTAGATCTTGCTGGAATTTTCCTGAATTATGGGCCAATCTTGGTCACGAATGAAGGAGGGGAAAAGCCGTATACCATCAAAGATATGAACCGCGGATTGATTTTTTCCGGTCCCCTAGTGATTATGATCAACGGATACTCAGCTTCTGCTTCTGAGGTGGTTGCCGCAGCACTTCAAGATCACAACAGAGCGGTGATTGTGGGTGGGAAAAGTTATGGAAAAGCCACGGGACAAAGTTTCATTCCGCTGACTACCGATGGTGGATCTCCCATGTCTGAAGATGCCGTTTTTGGACAGATAAAAATTACCAACGCTACCTTGTATCGTATCAACCTTGAAACCAATCAAGCGAGAGGTGTAACTCCGGATATTTACTTACCTATTTCTCGACGCTACGAAGGCAATTACGAAGCTCAGGAGTTAACCTCACTGCGGTTGGATAGTATCTCGAAAAAAATGTACTATACGCCGCTCGGCGCGTCACCAATTCCAGCTTTAACTGCGCAAAGTGAATTGCGCATCAACGGAGATTCAATCATCATTCAAATTTTGAAGTCTCAGGACCTAATTAACCAAAAAACCGAGGCATTTGATCCCTACTCGGCAACCCTTGGCGAGTGGGTTGAATTTGAAAAAGAGATGGTAGATCTAAACCGGCAGCAGGACGAGCTTATCGCCAATTATTCGGTATCTTTTCAACCAAAACCACTACAATTTGACCAAGAGTTATACGATGTTGATGAAGTATTAAAAAAATACAACGACCGATTTTTGGAGCGTCTTCAAAACGACATCGATCTAAATGAAACCTACGAAATTCTGAATCAATTAATTGAAAACTAAATACGTATATATGAAAACAATTTTACTCACTACGGCATTAATTTTTACAGCGATCGTTGCCAATGCACAAGATCCTGTCGAATATATGAACCAGTTCACGAATGAATATTCTGTGATTCAACAAGACATGTGGGATTATACACGAACAGTATCTCGGGGTCGGAGCGCAAGAAAAGTCGAAAAACGACGTATGGAACTAATTTCCACAGTGGAATCTGCATTAAAGAAAGCGGAACGCGCAAGCGATTACGAGGGAGACACCGACTTTCGTGATGCGGTAGTCGAATACTTCCAAATCATTGATATTGTCCTGAAAGAAGATTACGAGAAAATTGTGGATATGGAAGAAATTGCTGAGCAATCATACGACGCCATGGAGGCCTACATGATGGCGAGGGATGCAGCTAGTGACAAACAGACGGAGGCGGCTGAAATGGTGAATGTGGCACAGGAGAAATTTGCAGAGGCGTTTGACATCGAGTTGATTGCATCAGAAGACAAATTGGACGAGAAGATGAAAATTGCCGGGCAAGTGTATGATCATTACAACGAGGTATTCTTGATCTTCTTCAAAAGTCACAAGCAAGAGATGTACCTTCTTGATGCCATGGCAGCGCAAGACATAAGTGCAATTGAGCAAAACGGTGAAGCATTAAAATCTGTTGTTGAAGCAGATATGGAGAAACTGAAGTCGATGTCTGGGTATGCCAATGACGATGCCATGATTGACGCAACCAAGGAACTATTCAAATTCTACCTAGATGAAGTGGAGGAAGTGCAGTTGACCGTTGATTTCTTCCTAAAGAAAGAGCGATTTGAGAAAATCAAAGAAAATTTCGATCAAATTAAGGACAAGAACAAAACTCAGGAAGACGTTGACGAATACAACAACGCAGTAAACGAAATGAATGAGGCAGCGCAGGCATTGAATGAGTCAGGAGAGAAGAACAATAAGTTACGCGAAAATCTCGTGAATGACTGGAATTCAACCGCTGAGAAGTACACGAATAAGCATGTACCTCGCGGAAAGTAATTTACTTCACTGGGGTTAGTCCGTGTTTGATAGCGTATAGCATCACTCCCACAACGTTTTTCGACCCTGTTTTTCGGGTAATATTAATCCGGTGATTGTGAACCGTGCGAACGCTTATGTTCAAATTTTCAGCAATTTCTTGGTTGGTGTTTTGCTCAAAAAGCTGCTGAATAATTTCAATTTCACGATTCGTAAGTTCTTCAGGTGGTCTTCCTTGAGGTTCCGGCGCAATGGTATTATCTTCTACCAATTCAGCGATTAGGTCCGGTGAAACCTTGTCGTAGAAATAATACCCCATGCTGTCCACATCTCGAATTGCTTTCACCACCTTTTCAAACTCTACGTCTTTGCAGAGGTAGCCTCGTGCCCCAAGCTTCATGTACTTCCTAACATGAATATCACTGTACTGCAAACTGAGAATAATCACACGAACCTTAGGGAACTCCGAACGAATAATTTCCAAAGCTGCGGGTCCATCCATTACAGGCATGTGTAAATCAAGCAAAACAATGTCCGGTGTTCTTTTCCGCATTTGGGCGATGAGATCTGAGCCATTGGCGGCCCCAATAGTTACTTCAATCTCTTTCTTACGGTGCAAGGAATCACTCAACAATTCACGGAACACCGTGTGGTCTTCAGCAATAGCAACTTGAATCACGTTTGTATGGTTTTAACGATGAAGATATAGGGAATGACCCATCTCTCACGAAAAATACGCAGTGAATTATCGAAAATAACACGATTTTGAGTAGAAGTACTTACTCTTTTATAACGATTCTATATCCGTAAGTCCATTTCGCATTGCATAAATGAGTAACCCTATACTAGTTTTTGCTCCGGTTTTTTTCGAAATTCTTAAGCGATGGTTCTCGACTGTACGTTGACTAATTCTCAAAATTTTGGAGATTTCTTGACTGGTTTTTTGTTGACAAATCAACCGAAGAATTTCAGTTTCACGTTCAGATAGAGGAGAATCGATGACAAGGTTCGAGTCTTTTCGTGAATTTCGAATGATATCGGATACTAATTGTCGTGAAACCTGCTGGTTAAAGTGATAACCGTTGGTATGAACGTCTTTGATGGCTCGGACCAACGCAGGGTACTCACATCCTTTCGAAAGGAAAGCATTGGCACCCATGGAAACGTATTTGCGAATATGGTCGGGCGAGTCGTACATGCTGAGAATAATCACCGACGGACGTCTCGCCGTTTCGATTCTTCCAAGGGATTTGAGTGTAGAACGACCATCCATTACGGGCATATTAAGGTCAAGAATAACAACATCTACAGGTTCATCCACCATTTTGTCTAGTAATTCTTGTCCGTGCGCCGCTTCAATCACCACGGAAATATTCTCCTCAGATTGAAGTAGCTTGGCCATCGTTTGGCGCAAAATATCATGATCATCAGCAATGCCTACTCGAATAGATTTGGTCATTTTGTATCTAGTGTGGTTCGAATATAATAGCTTGTGTGAAAAATTTGTGAACGAAATCAAAAAAAGAAGGTTGAAATCTTAAAATTTGAGTAGTTCTACTTATGTGTCTTCTCGAAACCGTGAATACGGGTGGCATAGATTTCACGCCTATTTTCACAAAGAAAAATTATAATTCAGTAAATCAGTATATTACGGAATATAAGGAATTATTGAATAGGTACAAATACTTATTTGAAATAAGTAGATGTGCTTGTTAAGTTGATATGAGAGTTGCCGATATTACTTAGTTGTTTTGGTTGTGACAATAACTGGCTTTTTACTTAAAGCTTTGATTCTAATAGCCTTTATTTTTTGAGTTGATAATCATGGTATTCCTGATTGAAAGAAGTTAGAAAGAGTCGAAAACGGAGTAAATTTGAGACTAAGTAGTAACCACAAATGAGGTACGTGTAAATACGTAATTACATCATGCGTATTTATACCTCCATGGCTCTCTGAACCTCCTTCTAATCAAAAGGTTGACGACTAGAGTGTCAATTAAGAGGAAAGGCACAGGCTGGAAAGTGCTTGTGGCATCTTTATAAATTGAAGAATAAACCTAAAAAAAATTACATTATGGCATTTAACGGATCAGAAGGAGACTTCATAACATTAGCAGAGGGCGCAGCCATGACAAAGGCATGGAGAGATGCAAATAGCAGCGACGCAATTAAAGGTGTATTTTTCGGTAAAGAAAAGTTACAGCAGCTTCTAGATCAGGCAGGGTCTGAGGGAATTAGAATTTACTTCGGTTTGAACGAGGAAGGGAAGAATTCATTAGTTTTGGTAAGCGCTGACGCGGATCAGAATGATAATGTAAATGGACTGATACTAGACCGAGGAGCTTATTGCCCCGACATTTGTAGCGCAGCTAACGCTTTAAACAGCTAAATGACCAAAGAGCTTTTTAGCGTAATTACTGATATCGGAATAATAAGTTCATTTCTTCCGGTAATTGCATTTGTTCTTAAAGGTAAGACTCGTCACAGTTTAAGACGAGTCTTACTGCTTTTGGCTTTAACATGGCTCGTTGCAGAGTGTCTAAATTGGTTTTTGGCTGAGAATAGATTAAACACGTTTATAGTTTACCACTTCTATGATTCAATCTCGACGATACTCTATTTAGTTCTATTCCATCAAGTCTTCCCAAGAAAGTACAAGAGGTCACTAATGTTAAGTATTGGGTCATTTTATCTTGTTCTTTTATGGGGCTATATTATTTACAACAACGGACTCTTTATGCCAATTACGTTCACTAGCGTCCTTTCCGCGCTTATCCCTTTGTTATTGGCTCTAGTTAATTTTTACTTTATTGCAACTGAAACAAGATTTGAGAAGTTGACAAGTGAACCATTTTTTTGGATTAACTCAGCAATCTTGATTCACTTTGGAGTGAGCCTTGTTTCTTTTATTTCAGTTGAAGCTATTTTAGGTTATCCCATGGTTCAAATGTACCTGTGGACTATTTTAATTGTTTCAAATATTATACACAATATTCTTTTTTCAATTGGGGTATGGCAAATGAGGCGAACATAATATTAATTGCAATTATTACGAGCTTAGTATTTTTTGTGCTAATCCTCGCAATTGTAATGTATACGGTAATCTACAATCGCCGTATCATAAAAAAAGACAACGAACTCAAACTCTCTATCAAAACCGTGAGTTAGCCGTTCTACGTGCAACCATTGAAACGCAGTCAAGTGAGCGAGAGAAAATAGCTTTAAACCTGCACGATGAAGTCGGTCCCTTGTTGTCTACCATGAAACTGAAAATGTTCCAAAATCAAAAGGATTTCAAGGCGGGGACCATGCAGTACGAAACTTTTCAGAGTGACCGAGAGTTCCTTGATACCATCATTAAAATTGTTCGGAAAGTTAGTCACGATTTATCACCATCCTTCGTTACAAAATTTGGAATTGTTCGTGCCATCGAAAACTTCATGAATGAGATGCACGGCATAGACGTGGAGTTTGAAAGCAACTTAGACGATGAAGTGGAACTCCCCAACTTTATAAGCGCTAATCTTTACTATATCATCACAGAACTCATCAATAACCTCATCAAACATGAAGGAATTAAGCGTTTAGTGATCACATTTTACCTTGAAGGTGAAGAGTTAACAATCGCAATTGATCATGACGGAGTAGGCTTCACTCAAGAAGAATTTGATATCTTCGAAAAGAATTCCAAAGGGCTTGGTTTGTCGTCCATTAAATCGCGTAGTATTGTGATTGGAGGAGAACTGACATATAAAAAGCAACCGGATTCACCTAAAATTGAGATCAAAACGCCTGTAACCGTACCATGAGCAAGACCATTCGAATTGCTATCGCCGAGGACCATGATTTAATGCGCCAAGGACTTGTGTCCTTACTAGATTCTGAGGAAAACATTAGCGTAGTATTTGATGTAGAAAACGGTGCAAGACTTTTTGATGAACTCAAGAAAAAAAAGGTTGATGTCGTTCTGCTTGACTTGGAAATGCCGGTCCTTAACGGACATCAAGCACTGAAAATTCTCTCCTCTCGTTATCCTGAGATTGCCGTCATCGTGGTGAGCATGCACTATTCTGATGGGTTTATCTCAGAGAGTATTGCTTCTGGCGCTAAAGGTTTTCTACCTAAGAATTGCGACATTGATAAAGTGGTAGATGCCATTTATGCTGTTCAAGAGCAAGGCTATTATTTTGATGATAAGATTTCAAAAGCACTGCTCAATCGCATTATGAAAAGTGAATCCACTAACAACAAGTTCTCGCAGGATCCACTTACAAGTCGTGAGCATCAGATTGTAGAACTCGTGTGCTCCGGAAAAACCAACAAGGAAATTGCCAACTTACTTTGCTTGAGTGTAAGAACGATTGAGGTACATCGGAACACCATCAACAAAAAAACGAATACCAAAAACATCGCTAGTTTGGTGACCTACGCCATAAAAAATGGACTTTATTCGGTTTAGGCCCACACTTTTGTCCCCTCTGAGCAGTTCTGACAGATATCAATCTGTTCGCGATGTTGCAACACCGCATTTCTAAATGCACTATATCTAGGATGATACCAAATCTCCTCGAACGAACTTGTCTTTAGATCGCCCAAAACATGTTTCGCGTCTTTGTCAAAACAACAGGGAACTACTTGTCCGTCCCAAGTGAAAACAGAAGAGGACCACATGCGCCAACAGTGATTACCGAGTGCATATTTTAATTTGTAGGTACCGTCGGATTGTAATTTGTAACGACTGTACTTTTCGTTTTCAGGCATCAACGGATTTCCGTTTTTATAATCGTACAATTGCGCTGTTTTGATCCGTACTTCATCAATGCCCATTTTTCTCCCTAGTTTGAAAACTTCGGGAATTTCATGCTCATTGGGCTTTACCGCTAAAAACTGGAAAATTAAATGAGGTGTGTGAGAGTTCAACTCTCTTTTCGCCGCCAACAAATGCTCCGTTCCTTCGATTACCTTATCTAGCTTCCCGAAAACACGATAATTCTCATACGTTGCTTGTGTTAGGCCATCAATGGAAATAATCAATCGATCTAGTCCAGACGTTACAATTTCTCTTGCTTTTTCTTTGGTGATGAAGTGCGCATTGGTTGAGGTCGCCGTGTAAATTTTACGTTTCTTCGCCGCTTTGATGAGGTCCAAAAAGTGCGGATGTAAAAATGGCTCTCCTTGAAAATAGTAATTGATGTAAAAGACGGATTTCTTGGTTTGGTCCAACATGGTTTCGTGCAAATCCTGCTGAATTTTCCCAGTCGGTCGTGTAAATTGCTTTAACCCACTCGGACATTCAGGACAACCCAAATTACAGGCAGTGGTAGGCTCTATACTCAACGAAAAAGGGAGTCCTCGATGTCGAGATTTTTTAGAGATTCGCGAAACCCAGTAACTGAAATAAAGAACCACAACGTTCCAAACGCGGAAAAAGGACAGATGCCTTAAAATATTGATATTGTCCCGAGTAGTTGCGATAGGTTAAAATTACGGAATTCTGGGATAGCGACTTCCCTTTTGAAACGCTTCATCGAAAGATATGGAGGTTGGAGCAGAGGGAAAATACAATAAAGCTGCTAACTCACGCGAACTGCTACAACACAAACATCATCAACTTGCTCGAGATCTCCGCGCCAAGCATCAAAGTTGTTGGAGAGTGCTTCGAATTGCTGGTCGAATTGCATGGATTGCATCTGGATCAGAGCGCGCTTCATCGGCGCATACTTCATCTTTTTGCCTTGTGGCCCGCCAAATTGGTCCGCATAACCATCCGTTAATTGAATGATTGTATCACCGGGAAATAGCTGTATGGATTTGTTGGTGAACGATTGACTTTGTCCCTCTACAAAGCCGACGGGCATTTTGTCGGGTTCAATTTCCAAAAGCTGTAGCGCACTATCCTCTAATTTCGTAGTTCTGCGAACAGACTCGGGAGTTTCAGAACTCTCGTGTCGGATGATCCAAAGCGGATTGTTAGCACCGGCATATTGCAGTTCGTTCGTTTTTTTGTTCCAAATGCAAATGGAAACATCCATTCCATCGCGCGCCTGATTTTGTCCTTGTTCGCCTAGGGCTGCCACGATTTTAGATCGAAGCAAATTCAAAATTTCGGAGGCATCAGAGCAGTCACGCTCAATGACAATTTCATTCAAAAAACCGAATCCGAGCATGCTCATGAAAGCTCCAGGGACTCCGTGTCCCGTGCAGTCGGCAACTACCCAAATAGATAAATCGCCCTTGTTGTGCGCCCAATAAAAATCGCCACTGACAACATCTTTTGGTCGGAAAAAAATGAAGTGAGTCCCCAGCTTGTCCCACTCAGAACGCTTGTTAATCATAGCGGCTTGAATACGCTGGGCATAGTCGATTGAGTCGCGAATCTCCGTATGTTGCAGTTGTATCTCTTCTTTCTGCTTATTTACCAGAGCATTTTGCGACTTGATAAGACGATTGTTCTTGATAATGAAGTATCCGGCAATCAAAAACAGCACAATGGCGAGGGCAAAAATCCATATCAAGCGATCTCTTGAGGCCAGTCGTTCCTTGTTAATTTTATCCTTGTTCTCCAGTCGCAATTCTTGCTGAACGTTTTTTAAGGAATCTTGAATTCGTCTCTTTTCCTCCTCAAACTGCGCTTCAGAAGACATGGCAGATTCGCGTAGCTTCTCGAGGTTCATGCTGTCTTTATAGACATAAGCATGCGTCATACACGCGTAAGCATCTTCGAACTCACCGTTTTGAAAACACAAAAATGCAAGGTTTGCAAAGGAGTTCGTCATAACTTCCCAGTTTTCGGAAAGAAGCGCGTACTCGACTGCACTATCTGCTGCGGCCAAAGCGTCGGTGAGTTTTCCTTGCGAATAAAGGTTCATAGCCAAAGCATGAAAGTTGACCGCAGTGGATCGGTACGACTGACTGCTTTTACTTATTTCCACACTTCTGTCGAAGTACTCCATGCCTTTCTCCGTTTCTCCGTGAGCCATGAATATATTCGACATATTATAACTCACTTGAGACTCCAGCTGGAGATTATCAGACTTTTTCGCCAATTTTAGCGCCCTCTCGAAAATCGCTAAAGCCTCATCGGGCTTGCTATCATTTTTAAGATTTAAGGCAAGAATGTTCATCGAGCCGAGCATAGCCGTGGTATCTTTGTACTTCTTTGCAAGGTCTAAACTCTTCTGACTGTAATCCGATGAGCGTTCTAAGTTGCCCAGCTTCATAAATACAAAACCCAGCGTTCCTGTTGATTTTATCGTGTATTTTTCTCCGAGCTTGTTACCCAATTTAATCGCTTCAAAACACAGCTCAGATGACTTGTCGAAACGTTCCATATAGGCATAAACGACAGCCTCCTGCTCCAAGCATTTTACTTCCAGTTTTTTCAACTTGGCTCGATGTGCGATGGGTTGGGCTCTTTTCACATAGAACATCGCTGAATCGTTTTGATTTTGGTACACTTTTACATGACTCAATCCAAGGTAGGCTCTCACTCTTCCTTCTGCAGATTCTATAGTATTTGAAACTGCCAATGCTTTACGACAAAGGTCTTCGGCACGATTCGTTTCCGTATACGTTAGTTTGTGTGCTTTTTCAATGATGTCGTAAACAAGACCGGTGTCGCGAAGTGTCCAATTTTTCTTTTGGTAATATCCATTGTCAACGAGGAAAGAATCGCGTTCCTGCGCAAAAAGCTGAAATGTAGATGTTAAAAAGAATAGAAGTAGAAGCGTCCTCATGGCATTGGTTTCGAGTTAAATATAACGAACTTCTTGCACGAATTTTGTGTTTTCTGCGTTTTGGATGTCAATCGGTGTATATTTGAGAACTATGAAAACTGGCTTGATCCTAACTATCCTTTTCCTCGCGTCCATTTCCTATGGTCAAAACACGTATTTCATTGCGGATGGACAGTCTGAGGAGCCAATTCCTTTTGTTAAAGTGACGCCCGACGTGGGTTCTCCCGTTTTAGCAGATTTGTCGGGAAAATTCACAGTGAGTGCCTCTGCCACAAATGTAACCTTGCACTTTAATGGATATGACGACACCACATTTTTGATAGCGGAAACGCCCGATTCGTCCATCATATTTATGCACTTATCAATGCAGCAATTGGACCCCGTGAAAGTCACACCGGGAGTTAATCCTGCGCATCGAATCATTCGAAATGCTATCGCGAATCGGAAGTCGAATCACCCTGTGAAAAATGACGCTTTTCGCTACAAAAGCTACAGCAAGTTCTTAATTGATATTGACCCCGAATTTGTGGCGAGCATCACAGAGGACACCCAAGATTCCACACTTATCGAACTCCGAGAGTTTGCTGATTCCATGCATTTGTTCTTGATGGAGAGCGTATCAGAGCGTTATTTTCAGCCACCGCTTCGCGATCAGGAGAAGATTGTAGCCTATAAGATTTCAGGACTTTCCGATCCTCGTTTTTCGACCTTCGCGAAGAGTATGCAATCGTTTTCATTCTACGATAATCAATTCGAGGTTATGGGACGTCAATATGTTAACCCGCTGGCATTTGGTGGCTTGAATCGCTACCTATTTTCCCTTCAGGATACTACGTTGAATGAAACGGACACGACTTACACCATTTATTTCCGACCGAAAAAAGGAAAGAATTTTGATGGAATTGAAGGATACCTTTATATCAATACCAACCAATTTGCGATTGAAAAAGTGATCGCTGAACCATATCAAGATACTTCGGGACTATCAGTTCGAGTGGTGCAAGAATATGAATTTACCGACAACAGACGTTGGTTCCCCAAGCGATTGAATACGGAAATCAACTTGAGTAACCTCATTGAAGCGGCGGATACGGAAAATGATCCGGACGAACCTATGCCAAAAATAATCGGGTCAGGATACACCAATATCGAGGAAGTGACTTTCGATCCGGAAAAAGTGAAATGGGCGGAATCCAGTGTTGCACTGTTCACTGACGAGGAGGCGAATGAATTATCGGAGCAAGAGTGGAACGATCATCGTGAGCGACCGATTACTGATAAAGAAAGAAATACATATCAAACCATTGATAGTCTCTCGAAGGAAGCCAACGTGGAACGCATCATTCAAATTTTGGATGTCTTAGCAGACGGAAAAGTGCCGTTAGGATACGTAAATCTTGATCTCCGACGTCTCTACCGATACAATTTATACGAAAAACACAGATTGGGAGTAGGGTTGGAAACATCTCAAAAATTGATGAAGCCATTGACTATTGGCGGCTATTTCGCCTACGGAACTGGTGATAATGAATGGAAGTACGGCGGTTTTATGCACCTTCATCTATGGCGCAAGAAGCAGATGCGTCTCGAGCTTTCTTTTCAGCAAGACGTCATGGAACGAGGTGGACAGGAATTCCTTGCTTCACAAAATGCTTGGTTAAGTCCTGAGCGTTACAGAAACTTGTTTATTCGTTCTATGGATCGACAGCGATTGGCTGAGGCCGCCTTTCGAACGGATATTCGCGCCAACCTTTCCGTACGACTTGCACAAAAGTATCAGCAATTGTCATTCACAGATGATTATCATTTTACGGATGTAGAAGGTGTTGTTTGGAATACGATTGATGTAGCTGAGTCATCAATTGACCTTGAATGGAATCCATTTGCGAAGTATCAAATTTTTGGAACGAGAAAGCTGGCAAAAGAGTCGAAATTTCCAAAAATTAGATTGAAAGTAGCGCACGGATGGAGAGGCATGGCGGAAAGTTTATTGGATTATTGGCGTATCAATACCAGTTTGACGCATAAAGTGAAAATCGCGCGCATCCTCACTTTGGACTGGAAGGTAAATGCATCTCGTACTATTGGAGATGTGCCACTTTTCTTCACTCAGGTAGGAGATGGAACACGTGTGAACTGGAATATTTCAACGCCCGGTTCATTCGAAACAATGCCATCAGGATATTTCTACTCAACGCAACAACTAAGCACTTTCGTTCGATTGAAATTCAAGGCGTTTCGGACAAATGCTGCTTGGAATGAACCACAAATCTCTTTGCATCACGCATGGGGCATTGGAACATTTGATAACAGATCATTGCACAATGTGTACATCAATTCATTTGATAAAGGATTTGGAGAGGCAGGAATCATTTTGGATGGTCTTTGGGTGCGTCAGTTCTCAGGATTTGGATTGGGAGCATTCTACAATTACTCGCCGGAGTATACATCCGACGTTTGGTACGAGAACATCGTACCGAAAATATCATTCAGTTTTATTGTGAATTGATTATCGTAACACGTTGATGTGTCCAGTAATGAAGTGATCAGGATTCAACGGTTCACACGTTTTGTATCGGAGTGTATATCCGTATGTTCCATCTTGGACGTATTTTCCGTTGAAGGTGCCGTCCCAGCCTACCGATGAATCAAAGGATTCGAAGATTACTTGTCCCCAGCGGTTGTAGACACGCATTTCCCACTCAGAAACATCCAACCAGTGCTCAGCCACAAAAACGTTGTTGAATTCATCTCCATCTGGCGTGAACGTATTTGGGATAAACACCGACCAAGGCTCAATATAAAGTTCGCTGTACGCAGTGTCTTTACAGCCCCATTCGTTGGTTACCACTTGCATAGGGTAGTGCGTTCCATCATACAAATATTGATGCACTGGATTTGGGTTCTCACCCATGTAGAAAATGGTGGAATCGTCGTACCAGTAGAAATATTCAACGGCGCCAACCGACTCATCAATCATCTGCACTTCGGAATTACAGATATCTGTAAAGTCCGGTGTAACGGAGAATCCTGCTTCAGGAATCGGTCGAACGTTGACCAAATCTGCTTGCAGTAGGGACAAAGTATCAACGCATCCTGCATCTGTTGTAATGGTTAATGTCACTGGATAATTCCCGACAAATTCATACAAGTGCGATGGATTCTGATCAGTGGATGTTGTTCCGTCGCCAAACTCCCAATAGTAAGAAATTGGTGTTTCTGCCCAACTTAAATCTATAAATTGTGCAGTGAACGGAGCACATTGAAGTCCCGGTGCTATGGTAAAATCTACTGTTGGAGGAGAATAAATGTAAAGATCATGCGTGGCGGTTTCCTCACATTGCTCGAATACTCCTGTCAAAGTAATTTCCACTTCACCCATGGTACTGAATTCCACTCCGTTTACGTCCTCAGCTTGAGAAGTTGTGATGGAGGCGTTCGGACCAAAGTTCCATGTAAATTCAGTACCTGGAGGTCCACTCATGGTGCCATCAAAATCGACGGAATTTCCCGTAAAACAGACTGATGTCGGAGCTGCAATCGAGACTAAGATTGGGTCGTTAATGGTGACTTCTTGTGTGGCAGTATTTGTACAGGCACCTCCCGAGCTTGCCGTTAGCGAAATCGTATATGTTCCCGGCCCTGTATACGTGTAGGTAGGTGCAAATAGGTCCGAAGTATCACTTGAAATTTGAGTTTCGCCAAAATCCCATGAATACATGGTCGCATCAATGGAACTATTGCCAAATGAGATGGTCAATCCTTCACATTCCACTTGATCGGGTACTATGATTCCAGCAACGGGCTCCTCCAATAAAAATACGGTATCCACAAAATCATCTTCACACAGGTTTGCTTCACCCGAAACAGTGATAATATGCATACCAGGAGTGGAAAAAGAAACGTTGTTCACTGTGGTGCCCGTTCCCGTCGAAGGTGTTGCATTTGGACCGAAATCCCAAGTATAATCAAGGTTTTGCCCTGCCGTTGTCGAGGCCGCGAAATCAAACGAGTTACCAATAATACACTGAGAGTCTAATGGTGTTGACCATTCGACCTCATACTCCGTGTTTACATAAACATCCATGTAGGCGGTGTCTGTACATGGCCAGCCAGGGTTTACCACCAGCATTACTTGATAATTACCCGGAGTTGGATACGTATACGTTGGGGCAAATGCTGTGCTATTATCGTTGGTGGTTGTAGGATCTCCGAAATCCCAATAATAGTTGGTTCCACCGTACGAATCATTCTCAAATTGAACCGTCAATCCTTGGCAATAAGAAACAAAAGTTGATAAATCTGTTTGAAGCGGAAGAATTGCCTCCATCGACAATTGACAGTTGAACACTCGGAACAAGAAGTCTCGAACCGTCCTGTTCATCAAAACCCCATTTCGCCACTCTTGTACTTCAATTCCAACAACAAACAACCCTGTTAAATTGGGAGACGCTTGTAGTAGCCCTGTGTTTGGGTTGATCGTGATTGAAGATCCCGGACCTAGAGGTTGTGCGGCCGAGAACCCAGCTCCTGCCCATACAACGGGCGCATAAGGTGGTGGAGGCGGCGGACTTGGTGCTGGTGCAAAGCTTGTCGCTCCGGAATTCGGTGTCGTCAATGCATACACCAACTGGTCACCATCTGGATCGGTAGCACTGTGATCAAATATCAAATCCTCATTGTTACACAACAGCAAAGGTGGATAATTGTTAAATCGTGGACTGCTGTTGACCTGGTTTCCAGTGTCCGATCCCGGAATATGAGTTGTTAATGTAATTCCTGTATCATCAGGGTTGGATAGATTGGTAATGTTAGGACCTCGACAACAACGCTGATAAGAAACATAATATCCTCCCGGTATTGGAGGCAGCGTGAGAGTTACTTGATACGAAGCTAACTCCGTACAAATATTGTTGGGTGGAATGACGCACGGATTGTTAAACACAACCGGAATCTGCTGAGAGCCCGGGTAAGTTACTGGTATATCTTGAATCAGTGATCCACTTGAATTGAAAACACCCAAGGAAAGAGGGTTATCGAACTGCGCTCCTGTTGAATTGCAATCTCGATACAAGTTAATGGTGAATAAATACTGGTTGTTTCCGAGGTAATCGTAATAGATATCACCACCCACGATGTGAGATGCACGCGCTGGCGTGAAGGTCATCAAAAGTAGTATGGCAATTACGAATTTCATTGTATCTCTTAGACGAGTGAACCATTGCAAAAGTTATTCCAAAATCAACTTTTTTCTTGTTACTCCTGTAATCCTAAATTATTTAACGTAAAAAATCATCAAAATTGTCAAGTGCATGGCGGTAACGAAAAGACGTATTCTGTTCAATTTCGTTGCCCTCAATTAAGCGGTTTACAGCGGGTTCCGTACCAAATTTTGGTGGTTCAACACCAAAATGCTTAGTCGCTTCTGAGTAATAATCTCTTTTCGGCGGATGGTGCGGATATACCAAATTATACGTTCGACCAAAATAGCCATTATCCATGAACCATTCAATAGCCGCGACAATGTCTCTAGCATGAATTAAGTTAATGGGATTCATACCATTATTTAATACTTCTTTACCACTTAAACTGTATGCGGGGTGTCGTTTGGGACCAATCAACCCGCCGAGGCGTAAAATGGTCAGACGGTTTCCGAATGATTTTCTGATGGCCGTTTCAGCCGGTAACAAGCGATTCGGCAGCGATGGATCGAATTCATAAGATTCGTCGTACTCGCCAGCATCCTTGGGATAAATGCCGGTAGAACTGGAAAAAATCATCCGTGCAGATTCCGGGAATTGACGAAACAAATTCTCCAGCAAAGCATCGTAGGAAATGGATTTCGCAGACGAAGGAGTGATAAAAGCAAAAACGAAATCGGCATCCGTGATTACTTTTTCGGGAAGATTCAAATCCGCGTTAAAGTCCAATTCGAAACCTTGAATTCCAAGATCGTCTAATTTTTGTTCCACTTCCGGTCTGCGATAAGAGCCATAAACATCATATCCTTTTCGAACCAATGCCTCGCCGACAATTTGCCCAAGCCAACCACATCCCAAAATCACCACTTTACGTCCTTGAGTTCTCATTTTCTGCCCTTTTCTCAAAGGTAGAAAAATAGAGGGGAATTGGCTTCGATCCGACCGTTTGCCGTATTTTTGTAGCATGAATTATTCGAAGGCGTTTGTTCGTTGGAACTGGATTGCGTTGGTGTTTATTTACCTCATTTTCGTAGCAGGAAGTTTGGTGCGAATTACCGGAAGTGGTATGGGGTGTCCAGACTGGCCAAAATGTTTTGGTGAGTGGGTTCCACCAACGGAAGAGAGCTCGTTGCCTGAGAATTACAAAGATGTCTTTTCGGAAAAGCGCGCAAAGAAGATTGATAAATTCTCCTACTTTTTGGAATCTCTCGGTTTTCGTTCAGAAGCAAAAGTGCTCAGAACAGACAAAACATTGTTAGAAGAAGAAGATTTCAATTGGCGTAAAACATGGACCGAGTATTTGAATCGCTTGGTAGGCTTTATCGCTGGAAATATGCTCTTGATTGCCTTTTTATGGATGCTCGTCAAGTACCGATATCGAAAACTGGTACTCGTTGCAGGGTTGAACTTGGTGCTGATGGCGATACAGGCTTGGTTTGGATCCATTGTGGTGGCAACCAATCTTGTACCATGGACTATCACCGTTCACATGTTCCTCGGCTTGCTAATTGTTGGAATTCAGTTGTATATCATCCGCCTTGTGAGTCCATCGCAGCAGGTGAAAATGCCGCAGTCTCAGTTAATGATGGTGCTGTTATGGATCATTTTCTTGATCACTGCTTATCAAATGTTCCTAGGAACGCAGGTCCGAGAGGAAATTGATGTTTTGGTAAAACAAGGATACAGCCGTGAGCAATGGTTGGCGACAGTTGGCTGGCCTTTCTACGTACACAGAAGCTTTTCATGGGTTGTTTTGGTGTTACTTGGCTGGATGACATGGACCAATGAGAAAACGGTAAAATACAAACCCATTCGCTGGGTGGCAGGATTGCTTGCTTTGGAGTTGATTTCTGGTGTTTTATTGGCACACGTGGATATGCCTGCTATTGTTCAAACGATGCATTTAATTTTTGCATCGGTGATGTTTGGGATTTTAACACTTCTCCTTTTTCGATCGCGTCTTGTAACTAAGATTACACAATGATCTGAAATCATCCCGTACCTTTGCAGCATGTATTTGTTAGGATTATTGCTGTCGTTAATTATTGGAATCGTTCTCGGTTTGGTGGGAGGCGGCGGATCTATTCTAACAGTTCCCTTGGTTCATTACTTTTTTGGGGAGACCTTGTTTTTAGCAACAACCTACTCTCTTTTTGTGGTTGCGGTGGCATCTTCCATTGGTGTGATTACGAGAATTCCTAAGAAGCAAATCGACTTTCGTGGAGGAATAGTTTTCGTTATTCCGAGTATGATTACCGCTTTTTTGATTCGTCGCTATGTGATGCATCTTTTTCCTATTACGTTTTCCGTTGGCGGACTTGAACTTTCTCGAGATGTTGCAATTTCTGTACTACTCATTATTGTCATGCTGTATACGGCATTTAGAACGATGTTCTCCACAAAACCACAAGCTGGAGGAAGCGTAGGAGTACCTGTTGTTATTCTATTTGGGATTTTCACAGGATTACTTAGTGGTTTTATTGGTGCCGGTGGAGGCTTTATCATCGTTCCGATATTACTTCGCATGGGCTTGGATATGAAAAAAGCGGTGGGCACATCCATGTTCATCATAGCGATTCAATCAGCGGTTGCTCTTTTAGGCGATTTCTCAGGAAAGGCGTTGCAAACAGACAATCCTATTGATTGGACCTTGCTTACACTAATCACGGTGGTTACAGTTGCAGGAGTGATTGGCGGTGGCTATTTGCAGAAGTACTTTTCTGGCAAAACCCTGCGTCAAGTCTTTAGCTACGTTCTCATTGCCGTTTCTCTTGGAATGATAATTCAATTCTCCGTAGGATAATCCGTTTGTGATATTCCACGGGAATAGTATATTTGCCATCGCAGAAATTGAGGTCCTTTGATCTTTTTTTGCCGGTCCTATAGCTCAGTTGGTTAGAGCACCTGACTCATAATCAGGTGGTCCCTGGTTCGAGCCCAGGTGGGACCACTGTCAGTACTAGCAAGGCTTTCAAAGGTTTTCTTTGAGAGCCTTTTTAAGTGAATTGCCTTTTTTTTGCCTTTTTTTCGATACAAAAAAAGGGGTCGAAATGACCCCTAATGACCTGTTAATAACTTTTTTCAGATTTCTACATATACCCCTCAATTGAGACGCGATTCTTCTCCAAAAACTTATAAATCGACGTTCGACTGTATCGAATAATCTTACCAAATTGTGAGAATTCGATTTGGAAATTGTCCCTCATCTGTTGCAGTTTTCCTTTGCTTTTTACTCCTAAAATTTTCTTCGCCTCTTCCGCGCCAATCCATTCTTCTTTTTCAAAGAATTTTTTAGCTGTTTGAAAGTTTCGTATTGCTAACTCCTCCAGCATTTTGTGAAAGGATTCTTTTTCAAAAACTATGATTTCCATGATGTATTGATTTTTGATTGAACATTAACTCTGCCATAGACCTTCCATGCAGAATTCTTTGATTAATTAATTCTTCATTTGCAACAAGCGCATTACCCAAATCCACATCCTTATGAGGGTTGATTATTACCGTATTGAATTCTCGTAATTCGCGCTTTTGTTTATCGAATAGTGCTATTTCACTATCCCACGCTTTGGACTGTCGAACGAGATCATTGACTTTAGTGAAATGTTGAATATCATTTCTGAATATTTCGTTGAAAGCGATCTCGTAAACGGAACGCGCAGTTAATGAACCTAAGCCTTCATTATCGAATGACTGAATGTTCATTAGTTCGCTATGACAGTTGATCACAATAATTTGATAGCTTGATTCCTTATCCTCGTTTATAAGGTGAATGAGATCGCCGAGTGGGGAGACGTTACGAACACCGCCATCCACATTATTTCGACTTGAAAGTATGTTGCCATTTTTTCTGAACCTTACCTCGCTAACTGGTTGCCAAATCATAGGCATAGATGTTGACGCCAGGACCCCTTTCACAAAGTCATTATCTGAGATAAACTGTGAATGCTCCACGTTATGATACTCTCCTGAGTCCAACGAAACGAAGCCACAAAAGAATCGTGTTTTCTGAATTCTGCTTCTATCTAGCAAATGACTCAATTTAAAGCGAAGCGGTGTGTTATCAGCGATACTTTTGAATCTCTTTAGGCTTGAAGAGAATTCTTGACTTAAATCTTTTAGAATGCGCTTGAAAATTGTACTGCGCTTTTTACGAGAAAAAAGCATTGCTATTTTTTCTCGAAGAGTTGTTTTGATCTTGAATCCGGGAAGGAACTCTTCAAACAAATGGATAAGGTTTGGTTTGAATCTTAACCTTCCGCTTGTGTCGTTGGTGTCAATGAAGTTTGACGTATAGATTTCCGATACACCGTTTTTTCCAATTCGATTAATCCAAAGGTCGTTTAATTCGGATAGTTTCCCCATGGCGGTCATAACACCATTCAATGCTCCAGTACTAACACCTGCGATTAAGTCAAAGTGCATGGGTTCATTTCTGCCTGTAATTTTCGACCAGTTTTCGTTTAAATAATTCAATGCTCCGAGCTGGAAAGCACCATTAAAGCCTCCACCACTTAGCACCAATGCGTATTTTATTTGTTCATTTTTCATCGTTCAGTATTTTGAAGTTATGCGACTGCGTTCTCGTCAAAGAAGAACATTGCTCCGCCTTGATTAAATCGTCCATTCTGTGTTGCTTGCCCTAGGTCTGTGACCTCAATAACTATGTCCACGTCATGCACGTATTCGTTTGTTCCACGGGCTTTTCCATCTTTGGTGACTTGGTGTATCTCAATGAATGCAGTATTCGGGTATTTTGCATTCAGAGCAGCCAACTGATCGGGTGTTAATCCAAAACGGGTGACGCTGTCAAGAAACACATAGTCGTAGTCACCCAGGTTTGCAGGAAGGTAGTTTGAGACACTCATATTCGGATGTTTAGATTTTGTGTCGTGAAGTTTCATTTTAAGTGTCTTACTCTTTCCTTCTTCTTTGGCAGCATACAGAACAGTCCCATGATTAGATGCCAAGTACCCTGCAAACTCTATCATCAAATAAGACTTTCCCATTTTAGGCTGTCCAAATGTCATTGCACGAAACCCAATTTCTGGATCTCCAATAAAGTCTCTCCATTTACCCTTCAATCCAACGGTTTGAAATTTCACCTTTGAGAAGTCCATGCTGTTCATTAGGAAGCGGTCATCAGCGGCACTTTTATCGGATTGATAGTCCTGGGTAATTTGTTGAATGTCTAGTTTTTCAGGAAGACCACTTATGATCTCAGAACTAGCACAATTGCAATCAACAATACCTTGTAAGCCATTGAGTGTTCTTTCTTCGATTTCAAGAACTCCATGATTTGGATTTTTCTTTACGAAGGTTTTTAGGTTAGAAACAATTTGTTCAATTTCTGACCAGTAAGGATCACGCTTGGTAATCTTCTTTTTGGTTATCGCAGATTCGATTCGGGTTAGCAATCTACTGGCCTTAACATTCTCAACAATTCTTCCTTGGATGCCGATGTAGCTTTTGATCAGTTTTACGGACATAAGTTCGATTTCCTTTCCAAGTACTTTTAGGAACTTAACACGGGTTTTTTCTGATATGTCAGGAGCGATTTGCTGACTATCGTTATCAAACTGAGCGTGTAATTTTATTAACTCGTCTTGAACAAGAAGAATATCCTTTGCGTAGGGTGAGGTTTTACGAATTCTTCTCTCTCGAATAGATCGTTGTAGCGCGTTCACGAACAAACGAATTTGGTTTCGCGTTTTTGGTTTGTCATGCATATTAACGTAGCGTCGAATAAATTTCAATTCGTCACTTATGACTTCTACTTTGTCGGCTTTCGGATTGACTTCGATGGTCTGTCTGCTCTTTCTTGTTGAATTGTTGCGTTTCGCATTGGTTTCTTTTGAACCGTTGGCTTTTTTGCGAGGACGTTGAGCCGATTTCGCTTTTTTTGAAATGTCACCTTTTGGATTTAAAATAAATTCTCTTCCCTCGGCTTGCTCTTTGTTCTTGTGTTCATTCAATTCTTCCTTACTAGAGTAATTGAGAAAATCCGGATCGAATGTAGGTAGGTACGTTTTAGCCCATTTTTCTGCATTCTTGTACGCTTCTTTTCCAGTAAAAAAGATTTTATCAGGGCTGAACCCCTTGTCTTTATTTCTAATTGAAATGAAAACAACTTCATGTAATTCAGCTTGAGATGCTGTTTTACTTCTTGTCGGTTTTGATTCTTTTTTGGGTTGACTCTTTATGTAATCTCCCAAAGTTTTGAAGTACATATCAACGACACGCTTAATATTCTCATTTGCATTATACTCAGCCCAATTATTAGCAGATGCTCCTTCGATTAGTTTAAACCCCTTCGAGAGTGTCGCTGGGATATTGGACTGATCCAGTTTGTTGTACTGGTCGAAATAATTCTCTTTTGTAATTTTCATAACCTAATTTTTATGCGGCGAAATCGAGCAATTCCAGCTCTAATTCGAGCGCGAGTAATTCTAATTCGAGGTTGTTTGACTCAGGAGGCATTTCCATCTTGGGAGAGGGAATGAAACAGGTTTCGTGCTTTGTATGGTGAAATTTGAAGGATAGTAGGTAATTGAGTGCTGCAAACTCTTCTACCCGCTCCTTTATGGTTTTTGCATCTACCTGAAGCGCAGATTTTTTCGTTTTCACCTCTCGAAGTAATTCCTGCATGAATTCCGCAGATTTAAGTCTGCTCAGTTCTTTTTGAGCGACTTCGAGTTCTTTCTGAAATTCGTTGAAGACGGTTTTAAAATCACTTTCCATGGTGTAACCTCGTGATTTGAATATTGACTTCTCCGCTTTTACTAATTGTGAAGTGTAGAGTTTGAAATATTCGTAAGTCGCTACAATTTCTCTTTTAAAATATGACTCTTTAAAATTTGAAATGCGTTTGGTTAATTGAAGAATTGTCCTGTTTTCTTGCTCCGAATTTTCAGCAAATGCTATTAAATCATTGTAGAGGGAGTGAATGGCATTAATGTTAGATTGTACCTCCTTGGAATATTCCTTGAATTTATCGCTATCGCGATCAACAGACATCATCCAATGCCCTCTTATCCCAGAGGTATTTGATTTGATTATTTTCAAGCACAATTCGCGATACTCTTTATAATCGCTGACCATTTGCTGGAAGTCTTTCAGAACACTTATTTGGTATTCTTGCTTATCAATTTTGAGTTGCTGCTCTTTGATAAGTCGCTTCTTTTTTAGATTGGCAATTGCCTCCACGTCTGTTATAAGTGCGAACTTAACTTCCTCTGGATCAAGTGATTCCAAGTCAAGTACGTTGCCACGATCTCCCTTGAACCATATATCATTGATACGTGCAGTTTTTTCTTCTAGTTTTTGGAAAACAAAGACGTCCATACTATCCTGAACCAAGGGCATTGCCACTCGAACAAATCCGAATTCATTCCCTTGTCTCCAAATTCTCCCCTCCAATTGGCGAATATCGGTCGGGTTCCAGTCAGGGTAACAATTGTAGATAACCGTTCCCTTGTTTTGTAAATCAATTCCTTCTCTGATTGTTGCAGTTCCAATGATAACTTTGACTACTCCTGCAAGAAATGCGTCTTTAATTCCCTCTTTTCGCGTGGCAGAAATATTCGATGAAATGATTTCGACTTCATCTACTTTCATTCTCTTCCACTTTCGCCCCGTTTCGTAACCAACTTCTTTTTCCAAGTATTCCTTTATGAGCGGAAAGAAATCTTTACCACGATTCATGTAAATGATCTGCCCTGATGTACTCTCATTCCTTTTTTCATGGTATGCTTTTACAGAAGCAATGCAGTCTATGGTGTACTTGATCTTTGGGCTTTGCTCGACATACTCGAAATAATCCTCTGGGCTGCCTTCGTATAGGAAAGGGGATAAGGCATTGTTCAGCGACATATTCATCGCTCTGAATATATCGGCGGTGTTGGACTTGTCTTTTGCTGCATCTTTTGCAAATGCAGTTATCGCGTTTTGGTTTTCTCGTTGCAGAGGTGTCATCGCAAGATAGGTTAAAGTCTGCTCCGATGGCTTTAGTTTTACGATGCGACCATTTTCGACCTTGGTCGTTCTTGGTAGATTAATTTTACACGGACGCTTTACGCCTGCTTCTTCCCCTGTTTTATAGTTGATGTGATTGTATATCAACTTTTGCAGTACTAGGCGATTATTGAAACGCTTTATGACATCTTTCGGGACAATTTCTTCGCGCTGATTTACGACGAGTTCGGTTGATTCCTGAACGAATTGCTCAAAGAAACTTTTGATGTTGGACAGCCCCATCTTTTGCATCCCGTATCGTGCCACAAGCGATAACATTGAATAGATTTCTAGTGGACTATTTGTAAAAGGAGTTGCAGTCAATAGACAAACGTTTCGCCCGAATGTTCTTTGCAAATAGTTACAAATGAAAAATGCTTTTATTCCTGTTTCGGAAGTTCTTCCCTGTAAACCGAATCGCTTGTTTCCCTTTTTGTCTGCTTTTACCGTATCGAAGATGTTCTTGCAGCGATGTGCTTCGTCTATTACGATGTAGTCTAAACCTAGAGCGTCAATATCGAGAATAGTGCCTTTGAGTCCTAAACCAATCTTTTCGCGGTACTTGTCGTATTCAATTTCGATGTCACGTTGGCTTGCACCAACTTTCGATTGCGCTAGAATGTTTGCCAATTCATAGAACATTGATTCCATGACCTTTTGAGAGAAGCCAATTTTTTTGAAGCCTTCGTAGGTCACAATTGTGATGGATTTCTCAGGAACGGGTTTCGATAGATTGATTTTTGACGCAATATCATTGTTGAGATTGTACCACGCATTGATTGTTATTCCTGTGTTGGAAAGCACTCCTGGAACAAAAGTTCCTGAGTCAGACTTATAACCAATGATTTCTTCTATCCACTTTTTATAAGTTGGATTTGGTACGACGATCATGGGGCGTTTGGCTTTACCGTTTTGAATAGCGTTAGCGAGGGTGACAATTGCAGTAAGCGTTTTTCCAACTCCGACATCGTAGGCAATCACTCCACTTCCTAGAGCCTCCATAAAAGCAATGCCTTCTCTTTGAGCAGGACGAATTTCTAAATTGAATTGTTTGAACTTAGCGGACGCTTCAAACCCTACTGGTACTTTGTGGTATGCAAGACTTGATTGACCGTTGAAGGTTCTGTTCCAAAGTAAGTCTAGTTTCTGCTGATCCTCGAAAAGAAGGGCTTCGTGCAAGAACTTTTCAAATAGAATCTCGCCTTGATTTCGAGCATTGGTTTTTCTCTCCGCTTTTTGCTCTTTGGTTAAATAATTGTCTGTAACACGATTGGCGTACAAGTAATGCTGTTTGACGTAAAACGCGCTGGACTCCTCAAACTCTGACTCGTCAAGTTTTCCAAGATATTCCGCAAACATTAGGACAAGAGAAGTTGGTTCGTCATTTATAATTCCATATTCATCGCGTAATGCAGAAACTTGAAATTCGGTGGCGAAATCTGAGATGGCTAATATTTTTGGTCGCTCAGTAGCATCAGGATTAGTAACAGTAAGTGGGGTAGGTCTATTTTCTTTGATGATTTGCAAGTGTCGCTCATAGACTTCTGTCCCGTACTTTTTGGTTATTACTTCCTGATCTTTGCGAAGTTCTAATTCACGGTCGTACATATTTCCGTAGGAATATATCGGCAAGGGAAGAAGTTCTCCATTGAGATAAAAAAGCGCACCTGCTTTTACGAGTCGATCAAGTTCTTCTGGATCTACTTTTAGCGAAGTTTTTTCAACGCGACTATCTTTTTCGTTTACGTATTTAAGTCCTTCTGCATCACGAAAAATTCGGTAAACACTACCCGAATACTCCAAAGTCTTTTTCGTTGGTCGTCCAAGAACCTTTCCAGCGGGAACAGTATGCAATTCACGAAAATGATTATCTCGAATCATTGTTTCTTTCGTAGTAATAATACTGGCAGTTGCTTCCCCTTGATTCGATGTGATGAAATATTCGTTCCATCCATTCATTGGAACACCTAAAGATTGTTTATACCATACCCACGCGACAATTTCATCGAACGAAATTCCCTTATTGTATTCCTCGACAATGGTTTTAAAAGTGAGTTTGTCTGAGTCCTTCGCTTGCTGTTGCCTTTTGGACTTTTCGAGAACTGTTCTCACAATTTCAGAGTTATTGTCTATTTCGGATCGCACTAACTCTCCTAGGGTTGGCAGTCCGTTGATACCATTTTTTGGTTTAGAACCCGTCTTTAACTTTGAGTTCAGTAGTTCTAATTCCAACTCTAGTGCTAATGCTTCTAATTCCATATCGTTCGATTTATTGAGTTGTGCTTCGATGGTTTCTTTAACAGTTGTTTCTGATCCTTTAACCGTTACTGGAAATGCCTGAGATGTGGTTATTTTTTCTGTGCCGGCAACATGGTCGGGATGCATTGCGAAATAGGTACTGTATCGCGTTAATTCAACAAATGAAAGTGGCTCATTCGAGATATTCGCTTCGGTTAAGATTTTGGCTATTTCTTGATCTTGATCAAACCGCTCTGGAATGAATCCTCGTTGCAATGCACGAATTTCTATTTCAAGAGGCTTACTCTCTGATTCATCAACGAGAGTTTTGATACGTTTCAATTCTTGAATTAACCGTTCAATTAGCAATAACCTTGCTCTATAATATATTGGCTCTTTACCATTCATTCTACTTCGATTTGCGCTATTGCCGCACTTGGTGTAATTTGTTCGTGAATAACCATGGAAATGATTCTTTGTTCAACTTTTTGATAACCTTCTTCGGTTTGAATGAGTCGGCATACTTTTGGCAGTCTCACAGAATCACACTTGTCGAGGTGTCGTTTAATTTCTAAGCGGAGTTCTTGCTCTAAGTTTTCTGAGGTTGTACCGCTCAGTTTCCCTTCTTTTTTTAGCCTGTAATCGGCGAAAGGTGTCCAAAGCTGTGTGCCTTCTAGGAGCATCGAAGCCATTGTACCTTGTTTCCAATATCCACCTGATTCAAGATCATGGATTGCCTCGTCCAAGGTGATGTCTTTCCACTTTTCTCCTTTGTCGATGAACTTTCTTTGTATGATGACTTTTTTCATTTTCTTTTGAAGATTAAGATGTCCGTTGGAACTTGTGAGAACTTGAATACTGGTGGTAGTCTGAATGCTTCTTCGAGCGTACATATTTTATCGAGTTCTTCTCGAAGTTTATCGTACTTGCTGCCCGTGTTTAATAGGCTACTGGAAGTGATATATACAAGCAAGCCTCCTTTCTTTAGAAGTTGTAGCCCATAGTAGATAAAGAAATGCTCCTTTTGAGGCATTTGTGGTTTCTTGAAGTAACTACTGTAATAGGACTTGAACCCTCCGTAGGGTGGGTTTCCAATCACTAAACTGAATGGATAATCTTCTAACCATGTCTGAAACTTTGGTAGGCGGGTAGTGAAACGTGGCGACTGCATGAACGCGGTTTCAAAGTACTCACTATAAAGGGTTGGTACTTCGCCATCCTTTGTGTTTACAATCTCGGCAATACGAAGTGCCGTAGAATTGATCTCAAATCCAACAACGTCACTTGGACTATTGGCATACTTGATAAAACGACCTGTCCCGCAACTTGGCTCTAGCACCTTACCACCAGCATAGCCATGTTTTCTTGCCAGTTGCCACATTAAATCACATACGTATTCGGGTGTGTAGAATTCATGTAGCAAGCCTTGACCTTGCGCACCCTTTGATGCCTGCCCTCCGCTTCCTTCATATCTCTGAATGAATTGTAAATCCTGTTCAGAGTATGTTTCATTATTCAGGTCGCGTTCAATGATCAGTGCTTCGATCTGTGCATTTATCTCCTGTTGATCCTCTACTTTTCCTGATAGAGAAAAATCACCATTAGAAAAGAGCGAAGATTTTTCAAGTTGATTGGCGATGAGTTCGAACGTCTTCGGGCTAACAGCATTTCCAAGTAATTTATAGCGTTGTGTGTCCGATAATTCCAAAGGGCCAGTTTCATTCACACCGTACTTTGTCCAATTGTCAGGAAAGCCTTGTAAACGCTCTGCTTCAATTGGGGTAAGTTTACGAACTTGTTTACCATTATCAATAAAGAAGGCAGACGGGTCAGTCATAAGAGCTGGCGATTTTCCTGAAGTATGATAAACGCTTCCTGCTTGCTGACTTTTATATACTTTTCCTGTTACTTTGAGACTCTCTTTTTCGCGAATTTCTCCAGTCTTTTTTGGATCAATTTGGATGGGAAATACTTTAGGTGCGGATTTCTCACTAAGATGTGCGACAAGGAAGAGACGTTCTCTATTTTGGGGAAGTACGAGGGAAGAATTAAGCAATTGCCATTGGCAGTCATATAACCCAATTTCGGAGATTGATCTAAGCACTGTCTCAAAGTCTTTGCCTTGGTTTGATGAGAGGATGTTTCTAACGTTTTCAAAGACAAAACAATCGGGTTTAAACCGCTTGATGATTTCAATTGCGTCAAAAAAGAGTCTGCTTTTACTCTCTGAAAGTCCTTTACCTCCTGAAGCCACTGAAATATCTTGGCATGGTGAGCCAAAAGAGATGA
The DNA here is from genome assembly GCA_024742305.1 of bacterium. Classification (GTDB taxonomy): domain Bacteria; phylum Bacteroidota; class Bacteroidia; order Flavobacteriales_D; family Crocinitomicaceae; genus UBA4466. The sequence goes on from JANSYQ010000004.1 coordinate 126,917, forward strand.
TATTTGGTCTTTCAACCCCTTTACTATTGATTTTCTCAATCTTGCCGACATAATGTGCTTGTTTAAAATTGTGTTGGTAATTAGAAATAGCGTATGAATCGACTTCACAGAAGTAATGTTGGCGAAATGTAAAACCCGCATTCAGCAGACCGAGGGCGAATCCCCCCGTTCCGCTGAATAAATCCATATACACAATTTCTTTTTTCACTTTTTCTCTAACTCTTTGTTCAGTTCTTGAACCTTCTGTTGAAGGTTTTCATTCTCTTGTTGCAGAAGTTCAATTTGGTGTGCCTGATCGGTGTTCTGATCACTACTGTAAACCTGTCTTAGGACTCCGATATAGAAACCAATGCTACCGATGAATCCAATCACCGATAGAAGAAAGGTGAGTTTGTGATAATTGATTTTCTGTTTTTCGAATAGGCTTCCCATTTTCTTGATGTTTATTATCATGCCCTAAATGTTTTAACCGAATGTCTTTCGGAATGAATCTAATCGTCGAAGCCACCCTCTGCCATTCGCAGCGAATGTTGACATCTTTCTAAAGTCCGCTTCTCTGCGGTCACATAGTTTGTGAAACCACTTTAGTTCGGTTAGCTTGCTTATTCTGCTTTGGAAGTTGTCAACGATCTCGCTTTTGGTGATGTTTGAATCCACAATCCCCATCTCATCGCGTTGGAAGTTTGCCAATCGGCGTTCTGATCCTGCTAGTCCGGATCCCCATGCCCAGGTGATGATCACAGCTTGAATGCGTGGTAGGTGGTCAATTTTGTCAAGTGGGTATGGTTTCATGTAGCCTTCCTTCATTATTTTAAGCCAAATTTGATCTGACATTTCAAAGAAGTTTTTGGGTGTAATTGCGTACCCAATTTTTTTCGCGAGACTAACAAATGTGGTGTAAGTAATTCCACGGTTAGTATGCCATCCATACACGCCGTTGTATTTCCAAGGTGCAGGATTGCGTGATGCGGTGTCTGTTGTTGCACGTGATAGACCTCCTTCCCAGAACTCTATGAACGGCACTAACTTTTTAATCATCGGTGAACTCATATTCAATGTTTTGTAAATGATCACTCCCGATGAAATGAGAAGTCCTGATGCAAGAATCCATTTAAGTGCTTCGTTACTTTTCATTTGATTGGAGTGTTGATTATTGGATAGAGTTCTTTTGAGTGGAAAAAACGATCCGCATCGAGGTGCGGATCGTCTTCTAAACCTGATTAAAGCCTAGGCTTGACAACGAAGGTTTTGAAGCCCTTTGTCAAGAATTGGGATGTACGAGCCAACGCTACAAACCAAGTTGACCAAATACTTGGAGAACCATTCTTCGGTTTCATACTCGCGGATTTGCGACTGAACCGTTTGAAGGGTGGTGTACACTTGCTCGATGTCTTCGGTTAAAACCGAAGTACAATTAGCACGGTACAACCCTTTTGACAAACTTTCAGTAACGTCACGAAGTGCATCGCGAAGTTTTTCGAAAATGCCATCCAAAGGATTCGGCTGATCGGCGTCCAGGTTCGGGATTGAAACTGCCCTCTCGTAGGTTGCTACGAGAGCCGATCCTTGGTTCAAAATAGCCGTAGCTATTTCCGTTAACAAGATGTACTTGTCACTTGCTTTAATTTTCATATTACTATGATTTATTTGGTTACTTATTCTGTTTACACGTAGCGAACATTGCTTGTCGCGGTGAAGAGTTCTTTACCGTCGATTGTTCTAAACTTTGTCACTCCGTGTTTGGCTGAGATAAACTCGCCTAGGATGGTGTTTTTTGGAACTTGCATGGCAAGTTTCTGAGCATTCCAAACCTTTGCATCTTTGATTACTTGAATTTGATCGTAGAGAATCTGGCCCAAGCCTCCAAGTGACCATTTGCCATTTCGTTTCTTTAGCCCCATTCGGTAGAAGTGCTTTGTAATCAAATCCCGCATGAAACTGTCTTTGAAGAATCTCAAAACGCCTGTCACGAGTGTTCTTTTTGTGCCATCATGCATATCAGAGGCTTTAAAGAATTCATTGACTGTCTGATAATCTGCTTTGTTCTTGATAAGGGATAGGAAATAATTGACTCCTTTAAAGTTTCTTTTGCGAATGTGCCAACGAAGATTTTTGGCAACACTTATTGCTTTTGGGTTGTCCATTGTAGCACCACTTGAACTTGTGCTACCTTGATCTTTTTTAGGTTGATTCGATGAAGTAGACTTGCTTGGTAATGCGATCTTTTCTAGGATCGTTTGAAGCATAGAGTAGGTGTAAATGACCGTTGGCAGTCCTTTTGAACTCAGAGCATTTGTTGTTTCGCTTCCCCAATCTCCATCGACTCCATAGCGTGGTAAAATGCTACTGCCGTAGCGAGCAACTAGGGCTTGTTGTAATTGTCGCACATATTGTCCTCTACTTCCTCTTCTTAAAGGGAACTTACTGGAAGAGTAGCTACTATTTGTGCGTGGTGTAACTGTCGGTTGAGTTGGAGCTGGTGGAGTAGAGGGTGTTTGAGGCTCAAAATCTTTGGTAGGTTCTTCTGCATTTTTGGATCGCGAGACAAAGTAATAAATGCCTGCGCTAACTGCGATTACCGCTGCTCCTACGAGTATGTAAACTCCTGCTCCTTTCTTTTTCTTCGCTTCCATTGCCTTATTGTTAATTCGTTCTTATTCTAGCTTTTAGGTTTTCTCCAAATGATCTTCAAATACGTGTGTAGATCATCCATATCGGCTTTCATATCGTTGTACATATTCACACCGTACATTGCTCGGTATTTTGCCTTGGTTGCCCAATAGGCTTTTTGTGTAGGCATTTCGATGAATACTGCTTTAATTGCATCTTCATCTGTACCCCAGAATACTCCGAGCCAATTGTAGCTGAGTGCTGCGTAGATTCGTTTTGCCCAACCTACTGGATCGTATATCTTTGCCCCTGGAACTACATCCTTCTTCTTTGAAGGTTTTGATTTGATGATGGCGAGCATTTCGTCGTACTCAGTCTGTTTCAACTCTGAGGTCATATCGGCAACTAAACTTGCCCCTTTGTATATTTTGGAGTATGATTTAGTAACCTCCTTAAAGTCTTCCTGAGAGGGAATTTCTCTTAGCGTATTTCTAAGAAGCACTTCATCCGTTCCCCACCATCCGTTATTGTCAAATGAGTTTCGGATTTGTTTAGCCCATGTGGCGTGTTTGTCTGATCCGAGACTTTTATCTTCTTCTTTCTTTGATACTTGCTTCCTTACTGCCCCTCTTGCGGCTAAAAAAGCCGCCGCTGCCACCAAAGACAACCCTAAGCCTATCGCTGTCCAAGAAATGATCTTCTTTTGCTTTGGGCTAAGAGACGCATACCACGAGTCCTTTTTCTGCTGTTGCAGAGGTCTCGTGTCGTAGTCTGAACGCACGAGGTTTTTGTTCACTCGTGGATCGTCCAACACTTCTCTATTTGTTCTCTTTTTCTTTGATGACATGGCGAACTTTTAAGTTGCACTTGCTTTCACTCACACACCCAAGAATTGCTTGGCAAGTGCTACTTTTTCTTTATCGAACTCTGCCACATAGGCAAGTTTGTCCAATGTTTTTGCGTCAAGGAAGGCTAACAGTTTTGCTGCGGCTTGAGCCTTTTGTTGCGCTTCTTTCTGAGTTCCGCTGATCGTAATTTTAAATGTGTGCTTATCCATTTTTCTGTCGTTTTTTAAATTCGTTGTAAAAGAGTTGTTTCAGTTCTGGGTCCGAGTTGATCACAAGGATCATAGCAATAGCGTCTTCGGTTGATTTCGATCCATATTTGTTATAGATGTCTTCAAACAACTGGAGAAGTTTTTTCTTATTCTGATCTTCTCCTTCCATCTGAATTTCCACGGTTGATTCAGGTTGATTCGGTGTTCCACTTAGGTTGTTATCGTTTGCCGTTTTGCCTGTAATGAGACTTCCGACTGCGCTAAAACCTTGTTGAAGAATCCCGTTAAACTGTTCTCGTTTTGCCTTGGCTTCCTCTGAATGTTCCTCTGAAATAATCTCTTCGAGTTCGGCAATATCCTCCTGTAATTGAATGATCTTCACCTTTCGCTGTTTGCACTTTTTAGTTTTGCGTTCTAGTTCCTTTTCGGTGTACTCCAGTTTGAGTTTTAATTTTTCAAGGTTCATCGCATTTTGAACTCGCGCTTCGAGATCGCCTCCATTTTGTGGTCCAGATAGACTACCAGTTAGAACAAAGAGATACTTGTTACAATTGGGTGAAGTGCCTTGAAACATTCTCACTTCAACTCTGCGTACTCCAGGCTCCATGAACTGCAAGTAGTTATCGAATTTCCGCGCATCATAATTTCTAGGAACTACTGTCTCTCCATCAACAAGAATTGAATAGTACTTGTGTTCACCCTGCTCGAAGAATGTTTGAATTTTGTTCTTCAATCTACTGAGGGCTTCAGGAGTGTAGCTTTCGGTTTGAACGTGACTACCGTTCGCTCGATGCTCTTGCATTGGTATATCGCTGAATTCATTCATGGTTGTTCTTTTTTTGAATTGGTATTAGTTGGAGAAATCGAATTTCACTGCGTCTTGCAATTGTGTTTATCAGAGAGATTCTTCCGCGATGAACGTGCTGTTGTTCATCTATTCCGAGGTCGGCTTGATCATACACTCCCGCCTTACTTTTGATTTTGACTGCATAGTTGTAGTCAATAAGAATAAAGAGTTGATTTTCTGCTTCCAGGACTCGTATTTCATTAATGTCGAGTACGAGATGGCGATAACGAACAATGAAGTCTTTCTCACACAAACCGCGTTCGTTCATCATTTTCTCTCCAATTTTATATGCTGCTCCCTCGGTCATTGATCTCTAATTCTAAATACAGTTTGACATTGTAATCCACTCGTTGATTCTCGTGTTGATCCTCATAGTACCCTTCGATAAGAGTGCTTTCTACGGGGACTGTCATTTTCAAAAAGCTAAATTGAGTTCCTGTCAACCACCAGTCGTCACGACCGATGAAACCTTGCGGCAGAATAGTTGGGTCGAACTTCTTTCGGGCATAAGGAAAGCCAAGCGTGTCTGCGTAGAATACATCTCGATTTCCCGATAATCGCAGCCAAATTGAACCTACCTCCACAAAGCCGTCTGCAATTAATTGATCCATGGGTGCATGGAAGTTGGGTTGTATGTCAATATGCAATCCGACAACTTGTTTCGCTGTCCACGGTAACTTCACTTGAAAGGACTTTTTCGCCTGTGGTTTCCGCAATTCTATGGTATGAATCAGGAACTTTCTCATTTCTTCATTTCCTTTGAGAAGAAGTAGAAGGTTACTCGGTACGGCGCGAAATTTTGCAAGGGATGATCTGTGTCCTTGTACCAAATTTCAACTCGCCCATTTCCTGTCGCGATCTTGCCAACACGAACCATTCGGTTGTTGGGTGAGATGTTCAATCCAGACATTAAAAGTTTGCTTTCAAAATCCTCTGGGAACAACTCTTGATCATTGACCTGAATTTTTTGAGAACCACGGTAGTAAACACTTGGCTCGCTGTCACTGGTAATAGCGATTCCGTGAAGCAAGTCTGCGTGTTTATCTAGCTCAAATGTTGCCTTTGTGACTTCATTTGGATTTGTCACCTGAATATCAAATCGGTCTTTAATTATGTGGTGCTGATAACTCATTTCTATTCCGTTAAGGATTTTGTGAAAGAAGGGGGCGGATGGAAAAACCCTTTCCACTCTAAAAAACCATCCGCTCCCTGTTAATAATTATGGTGTTGTCGCTGTTCCGTCCAAGGCTGCATAGATGAACTGACCTTGTGGAATGTTGAACTGTGTACCGAGTTCGATTACAAATTCAATCACCTCTTCGTCTTTGATAAGGCGCGGGTTATCTAGTTTGTAGTAACCCCATTGAACTGTATTGTCGTTGTCGGTGATGAATCGACGGTTCGATTGATTCTCTGGAACGATTTGCTTTTTGTTCGCTTTCAAGCTAAACTCGCCGTTGGCAATTGCTGGAACAATTGAAATTGTTCTGAAATTGATCCCTTTGTTCGCCTCTGGGTCTGTTACATCGGATGATGTTCCTGTAAGCAAGATGATTCCAGATACAAGGAACACGGTGTTCTTCGGCAACTTTGCGTTGGAAATGTTTCGTACTCCGACTTCTTTGTCGTCTTGCGGCTCGAACATTTTGATAGTCTTCGAGGTAATTTGCTTTACCGAATACACTGTCCAATCTGCTAATCGAAGTGTTCCTTTCACCAGCTCCTGTTTTACGTGGTTTGGCATTTGTTTGAAGAACTTCTCCATTTCGCCACGTGATCGGCGCGATGCCCGAACTTGTTTAGACAAGCGGGAGATTACTTTGATTTGTTGTCCGCGAGGCAAGTGTCGCACCGCTTTTTCCAACTCACCGAAACCGAACAATTCTCCCACATTGTTGTATTCGCTGTCCATTAATTCGTCTAACATAACTTGTTGTTTTGTGCCGCCTGTTTTGCTTCAAATCAGGCAAGCGATTAGTAATGAGGTCGTAATGACCAATTATGATTTTGGGTATGTTGTGTGCTTTTTTACATGGTGTTGAAGTCCACGTCTTCGTAGTTCGTACCGTCGAGAGCGTCGATCTCTTGTACGTTCAGTTGGTCGAACTCATGCTCTTGAATAGGGAGTTCCTCCATTTCGAATTCACTCTCCCCTTCATTTAAGAGTAACTCTTCCTCTTGTGCGCTTTCCTCCTCGAACCGAAGTGCCTCTTGTTCATTGATTTCATCGAAAACATCAAACTCACTCATATCTACTGCGCCGACTGTACCATCGTCCATTCGCGAAGTATCAGAGTCGCTTTGCCCTCCTACCAGTTTGTCAAGGAAGAAGGCTTTCATCCAACTATCCTTGAAGTGTGTAAGTCGCTGTTTCGCTCCTTCTTTCACTGCTCCAAATCCTTGTAGTCCAGAACCGTTAATTGTCTTCGCAGTTTCACTTGAATGCATGGAACTTCCGATTGCATAACCGATCATAGAAGCCGATGCAACTTTGCTAAAGTTTGTTTGGTCGCCAAAGTATTCGCCTAACCCAAGACCAAGTACACCAACTACTGCTGCCCCTCGTCCGATTAATGCTCCGACACCAGCTCCTGCGCCTGCCGCTACAATTCCTTCTACTCCCATCTTCAATGCTGAGTTTTTAATATTGCCTTTACCCTTTGCATCAGCATATTTGTTGAAGATGTTACCTTTTGTTTTTCCTTTTGACTTTGCCATAATATTGTTGTTAAAGTTTACGCTAACGCCATTCTCTTAATGGATGGTTGCGCTGTTTTTCTCTTCTTTTTCTTTGCTTTGGTGCGCGGGGTTTTGGACTTTGATTTTTTGTAGGTTTTGCGCTTAGTTCCTGATAATTCAGAAGTTCCCGCTAATGCAGCCTTTTTCTTGTTACGGGCGCGTATTGCAAGGAAAATTGCTCCTGCTGCTCCAATTCCGATTGCCGCTGTGAGAAGTTTGTTATTCTTGACCCACGTTACAAACCCGTTTTCCGAGGAATCTTCTTTCGAGTTGCTTGAATCATCATCCATCATTCGTCCGCTGGTTTCAAAATCATCAAAACTCTCCATGCCTTCGTCGAATTCAGGAATTGGTGTTTCGGCTGACTGATTGGGAAGTCTGCTTCCAGGTTTTCGCCTTTCTAGTTGTTTTTGGATGAAAGAGCGAATGTTCCCTTTTGAAAATAGGCGCGTTTTTTCATCGTTATCATCGGTTTGATTCTGGATCTGCATTTGTTGATCCTCTTTCGACCCTTTATTGAACAAGCCGCCTAGCTTTTTGATCACTTTTGAGATCGCCGCAATAATTCCTGATGCTGCGGCGATAGCCGCTCCCGCTGCCGCTCCATCCAAACCATTCAACCCGTCTGCTTCAAGTTCTACTGCCTCATCAAAATAGAGATCGTCTCCAATAATTTTTCTAAGGCTCGCACTATCATCTGTGATGGTAATATCACCCCAACCGGGTCCGTTCAATTGAACCATGTTGTTACGGTTTCCTTTTCCCGTAAGGATTGCCTTTTTCAAGGCTTCAGGTTTCCCGCCAGCTCCGTAGTACACTTTTTCAATACGTTTTCGCAGTTGTTGAAGCGCGTTGTACTTAGCCATGTTAAAGTTTCGTCTTCTTGCTTGGGCAGGAGTCCAGTAAGCAAAACGCAAGTGGCTTGCAACTTTGAACAGATTCAGCCGCATACTGGCAAGCACACCCGCTCTCAATAGTGCTGCCGCAGGGTTGATTTTGTTCAATTGATTCAGTCGCGCTCTTCTTCTCTCTCTTTTGGGCAACTGTTTAATTTCTGCTCGCCTTTGTTTGCGTGCTGTTTTACGCTCTGTGCGTTTTGCCTTGTTCTTTTTCAACCAATCGCGCAATCCATCTAGTTCATAGTCCTCTCCGAATAAATCCTCCGCATCAATCGGCAGATCATTCTCAAAGATGACGCGATCCCCAAACTCGTTGTATCGCTCTTGCGTTGTTCCGTTTAAAACTTGTAAAACCATTTTCACATCTTGTTTTTCCGTGTAGGGTACTTCATAGTTAAACTTGTGTACCACACAGTCGATTATCACTTCATTTCCTTCTGGAGTCAGTGCGACAGGGTAGATATGCTCCATATTTGGCTGCTTATACCTTGTCATGCGCCAGAAGTGGGGGATTTTTAGGTTCGTAAGAACACTGGAGATAAACACCGTCAGACAGTCACAATCAATCCCACGCTTTCGATCATACCATGATCTGTTTGGTGTCCGTATCTGTTCCTTCCGCTCCTCATCCTTTTCGTATTGAAAGTGATGGAAGCAGAAGTTCCAGATTTTGCTACAAGTTTGTTTCACACTCTCACCTTGTAGTTTTTTTGCAATTTTTTTCGTTTGATCGGTTGTGGAGGTCACCACCTTCTTCATCCAATCAATTGTATTGTCAAGCGTTGCTGCTTTCTTTACCGTGACATTCTTTCCTTTCGGTTTTGAAAAAAGGTGATCGAAAGTTCTTCCACTTCTAATATGTCTTTTCCCTGTCTCCATCAGTTATTCTGCACATAAATTCATTTTCAAACCGCGATCACCTGTTTATCGTCATAGGGAATCTCACCGCCTAATGGTGTGAATATGGTCGTGTTCGTCTCAACAGTGAACTTCACTTTCTGACTACCGCCTTTTAACCGATCTTTTAAGGTCGCGACCAGATTCGCCCCAAGACCAGTAAGACTTAAATAGGGGAGCAGAATAATTGTAGAGATCACACCCGTTTCTGAATTTGCGGGAATTCTGATTCTACCGTTCGAGCCTTTGGTGGCATCCGGTATATCCACCTGGGTCATCGAACTTGCTCCTAAAAGTGTTCCTGAATGAAATAGCTTGATTAAAGGTATTGCCATTTCCATGCTACTGTTTCCAGGATTCTTTATGTTGAAACTTACCAACAACTCTATTCCTTGCATGGTCATTTTGTGTACTCTACCTCCCAACTGCACCGCAGCTTTGTTCTGTGTGCGAGTGAGGTTGTAAACATATCGACCGCCTGCAACCAACCCTATTCCGATTAATATCATTGGTAATGTTTTCATTTCTCTTCTTCTATTTGTTCTACTCGTTTCTCCAAACCGCTCATGTGATCCTTCACACTTTTGAAACCGCTGCTCATCTTGCCTGTCATTTCGCCAAACTTCTCTTTCAGTTTTCTGACCGTCTTTGCAGTTGCTTTGAAGTCTGAATGAAAGTCCTTTATGAAGTACAAGCAGATCGCTACTAAAAGGCTATTGATGATCAGTAATGCTTCCATGTTGTTTGAATTGTTTGTTAGAACCCGTTGTTCAATACAAAGGTCAGGAGGTTATTTCGATCTCATTTCGCAATGGTTCGCAATGGTTCGTAATTGTTCACTTTTCACCGTTTTTATACGCATCAAAATTGAAGTTTAGCCCTAAAAACGAGAGTGCTTTTTGATAATCTAGCTTGAGCATGAACGATTTAAAACGGTTCGGCTCTCTAATTTGAAGTCGGTGAAATCGGGTGTTATCTTTATCCTCGTATTGCACTCCAAAAGCGCAGTAAGCACACCCTGTTCTTTTTTCGCCTGGCACGAACACACCGTTTATAGTTTGGTCGTCATAAATGGAACAATACTCGATTGAATATTTTCTAATCAACTCCCAAACATCCTCGTCGTTGAATATGGATAACGGACGGCTTATATTCCGTTTATCGCTGAACTCATTGCAGCCTGTACGAAGGTATCTTTGAGTTCTGAGGCTACTTTCTGAGGCTTGCTCTCCAGTGAAGGGAGATAGACCGCTTGCCTTCTCAAACTGTTTAACGGGTCGTTTCTTTAATATGTCGCAGCATTTGGATGTAATTTTGATTCCGGAGTTGATCAAGAACTTCCACTTTTCAGAGATTTTACCCGCTATATAGGATTTACCTGTTTTTTTACTCTTGTATTCTCTTCCATAAAGACGAAGCTGCCGTAGTTTTTCGCTTTTGGTATTCTGAACCTGAAAGATATAATGTGCCTGTTCTTTCCCCACCAGTGGGTAACCATTGACTTTGAGTGATTCAGCAAATGTCATTTTCGGTCTAAGCCAAATTACCCTATCACCATAGGTTCGCACAAACTCTAAAATCTCTTTGTATTCGTTCGTTGTGTTGTTGAAGACCATTGGAACTTTTTCAGCACCTATCAAGTCGGTATAGAAATCAACTAAAAAAGCTAGTACCACACTATCCTTTCCACCCGAGAATGCAATGTAAACCTTGCCTTGCATTCGTTGATAGAAGACATCTATCACTTCCAGCGCATGATGAACCTTTTGATCAAGTGTCCACCCTTGCATTTCTTTTAATGGAAATCTCATAACTATTAGTTTAACCAGTGATGATAGTAGTCCAAACCTACTGGCAGCCCTTCAATGTCTGCCTTACTTTCTAGGCAATCATCATACTCTCGGAGTAACTCCACGATGGGCGTGTTATGTGATTTTCTTAGTTTGCGCATGATCGCTTCGAATGCCATACGCATTTTAATCACTGATGATTTGTTGATCTGTGCGATTTCCTTGAAGGTAAGTTCATAGACAAATCGCTGTTTTAAGATTTCAATTTCCGTAAACTCCAGCTCTACCCATAAATCACAATCCCAATCAATCCAATGCTTAATTAGCATTCGAAATCCATTTCTTTTCTCCTCCATGACTAATTACCTGTTATCATTTAAAAACTCGCAGATTTCGTCATAGTCCAATCCCCAATGAGTGCAATACTCTTTGATGGTTAATCTCTTTTCATCTCTGCCTAGTGCCTCTCTAATGCTTAAATGTTCCTTTTGAGCAACTCGAATACTCATATTCCCTGTTATGAGTTGAATATCTCGTGGTGTCAAAAGGCATCCTCCCTTTATTTTCATAACATTTGATTTTGCCGTTCCCAATCAATCTCAGGATTAATTAAGTGTCTCACAACGAAGGTGGTATGCAAAAAGCGAGGGTATACATCAAAAAGCGAGGGTGTACACCAAAAAGTAGGGGTGGTAGTCAAAAAGTAGGGGTGGTTTACATTTGGAGGGGGTGGTTTACAAATACACACTTATGTGAAGCAATCTTTTAACCAAAGCGAACTTTTTACGTTGTAAGTTGTATATACAAAAGGGATTTAAGAAGATTTTGCGAATCTCCTGAGAACTGTTAGAATGGTATAATTCTTGTTAAATTATTGTTAACAGATCGCCGTAGAAGAGCAATATTTTCACATATTAAACGTGAATAAATAATACGGTAGGTCGCAATAGAGAGAGAAATACTACTGAATGAACTACAATAATGGCTACCACTAATTTTCATTTTTTAACAACTACGGAGCTGTTCGAGAAGTACCCACAAGTGAAAAATCTAGGTTGGAACGACTCGAATGTCGGTCTGTTTTTGTCATCTTATTTGCTTTTGGGCTTACCTCGTTATCGGCGAAGAAAAGGAGTGGTTGACGAACGCAGTTTTCGTGCGTTGATCAAGTTTACCAACGAATTATCGAAAGCCCATGTTATACGCTCCGACGTTAATGGAGACTATTGCGCGTTTGATTTTCTTACCCCAAGTGAAATAGTAGAAGAGTATGCACAAGTAGTACATTTATTAGGATGGGATGAGTCGAAAATTGGTCGTTTTTTGCGATGTCGATTGTTGATCGGAATAAGAAATACAAAAGGAAAGAGCAATTTAGTTACCCGTCGGAGTTTCACACTTCTAGTTGATCACGCAGTTCAAACGATTAACAGGCGTTCACTACTAATTGAGTCTTTTAACGACGAAATTGGCAGAAACCCCTAAAAACCCATGCTACGCCATGATACTTCATGCTACCTCATTCAAGAATTACTACTTTTTATTTGCTCAACTTCCTTTAAAAAAGCGTCCCTAACTCCTTTTGAATGTCTTGAAGTTTGTTCAGGGGTTGAAGGCATGGCTACTGGCAAAATGTGAAAGTAAAAACTTGCTTTCAATACGCATAAAATTTCGAACCACTCAGATAATGTTTTGCTTGATTCAAAAACAATGGTTCCAGGAATGCGGGAATCTAAATTTACCCCTCCATAATTAATTAACAGATTAACAACCTCACCTGATCCCGTTTCTTCTGGATCAATTGTAGCTTTCTGCATGAAGGACAGCATATAGTGTGCCATGGGTTGTTTCGTTTCAGGTCAAATATACTAGGTATATAATTGAAAATCAATACGTATATGTGCGCAAAGTGTAAGTATAAATACGTATGGTTTTATTAACTATGAAAATTACCACAAGTTATCCTACGCAAAACCGAACTAAAAAACCGATGTCATTCGACATCGGTTTAAACTGACAATTTTAAATCCCTCGTCTTTTATGCCGAAATCCTTCTTATGTTCTAATCGGCTCCAAGTCAGACACGAGTTTAAAAGTTCTAATTCTGAATTTGAACTTTAAATGATTGAATCATGTAATCATTTGTCGCTTGTAAATAGTACATTCCATCAGCTAAAGCAGCTGGAGTTTGAAGTGTTACTTTGTTACCATTGACTTCCTTCACTACTAGCGTGAATCTTTTTCCGACTCCGTTTAGTAATGTATAACTTTCAATCGTTGTTGCGTCATTTAAAAGAGAGAGAGTGATTACCTCTCCTGCTTTTACCGGGTTAGGGAAAAGAGCACTGCTTGACTCTCCAATTACTTCCTCAATCGCGTTAAATTCAGAACTCATAGAATTTTCAGGATCATCCATAGAAGTTGTAGAATTTCCCGTCCTCAAAACCGCACAATTGTATGTTCCAGCCTCAAGTAAAACATTTGATCCGGGAGGAATAAATAATCCTGGCTCCCCGAATATTTGGTTTCCAGCGTAAAAGCTGTTCGTTGAATTAACTCCAAATGTAACATTGTCGCCGAAAATGATATTGTTCTGAATTTGCACTCCAAAGTCATTATAAATCTCAACATTATCTATATACAAATTACCTTCACAACAATCTCGCGGCGGAAGGTAATTGTCTAAATATTGATAATTGTAGGGACAAGTAAAATCGGGCTTAGGAGTCTGTACCCAGTTAAATAAATTTGGATCAACGTTATAATTCCCATATGCGCCAATAGCGACTTGTCCATTGAGCGTATAGTCTGAACTTATTAAGCTAGATTGGCAATTATTGGACATTTCTAAATAGACCGTATGTGTTCCAGGACTACTTGAAGGAGGGGAACTAATGTCTCCAAAAGAAGTAGATAATAACATTTCTGACGGTGGATTATAGTAGGCTTGATTAAGAACCTCTTGACCAAAACTATTAGCAACAGTAACCCTTATCCAATGTACTTCTTCAAGCCCCTTAATTGCTGGTACTGTTATACTTCCTTGAGGCGTTGATATTACTTTTGTAGAAATTTGAACATCTTCAAAAACTGTATATTTTCTTTTTAAATTAAAGAACTTTACATCGGCGTTTGTCGTATGAAAACAGTCATTTGAAACAGTAATAGTTGCATAATAATAACCTTCAGGAACAGGGTTGCCATTGTTATCGTTTCCGTCCCATATAAACTCAGAGGGCGGATACAATTGGTCAACATATCGTACGATTTCTGCTGTGTTAGCATCAATCACCCTCAACTCCAATCGTTTTACGTTTTGCAAGTTTTCAACTCTAATTGTTTGCAAAAAGTTATTGTTATTTTGATTAGGGTCAGGATATGCTAGACCACTGAATGCGTCAAAATTGCTGATTTGAACATCAAGCATATCCCTTTTCCAATTTGTATTGTTGCATTGATTCAAAGCTGTCTCACAGGCTTCATATAACTTCAAATTATCAATGAATACACCGCTGATTTTGTCACCTGTATTACCTACGGGGTTGACCCTAACGCGAAGATATTTCCACTCGTCAGTTGCAGTAAAAGTCCATTGATCGGTTTCCCAGTTGGTATAAGTAAAGTCCTCATCCATAATTTGGTAATCTGACCCCGTAATTTCCCCCGCTGAGTTCAGGTCTTTCGCTAGATGTACTTCTATTCGAGCGTCCGGAACTCCACCGCTCCAGCCCTCGTTAGTCGCAATCGTTTGAATGTTATTCATCATTGCGCGAGTCATGACAAAAGTGTAATCAACATCTTTTACTAAGGGTGATTCCAGCTCGCAAGTGATACTTGGCTTTGCTCTTATTGCCCCTTGAGTGCCAACACTCGCGCCGAGTACCGACTCCCTAGTAAGATCGACAATGGCAAAATAATTTTCACCTTCAGGTGCGAAGACGGCACTGCCAAATTTTGTGTCCGGAGGAGAACAATCGAATCCATCGAGACCATTATAAACATTGGTTTGAAGGTTTAAGCCAGGTGTTCCATTTGTATTTGTCAATGCAGAGAATGCTCTAACATCATTATTTAGTGGATAAAGAAGGCTTCTTGAAGCATCATCATAAGTGTTTCCTCCAGTAACCGTGTACAAATCGGGAGCGATTAAATATGTTATTCCATCTGTTGGCGCTCCAGTACCAGTACCATTTTCTGCACTTAACCACCAATGTTTTACAAGACCAAATTCTTTTTCAGAGTACTCCTCAAGGTGTGAAACAGGAATAGCCTCCTCACACGGTGTGTTACAAAAGGTATAATCATCAATATTTGATTGTATGTCTTCCCGAATGTTTTCGAAACTTCCGTTGGGAATTAAATTTTGCTGAGACCATAGTGTAATTGGAATTACACTAAACAGCATTAACATTAATAAGTATTTCATTTTTTAAAATTTATACGAAAAGTATAAACCGTAATCAAAAAAGTCCCAAAAGAAACCAATGTCACTGGGAGGTTCAATTTCACCCACATATGTATTTCTTCCGAAGCCTGCACTTGTCTGCCACATCGCGCCAATTCCAAGTCTGTTGAATTCATAACCACCATTGAAACCCGCACGCAAACCTCCTCCTCTGAATATAATTGCTTCAGGTTGAACGCTTGCAAAATTGTAAACGGCATGCAGACTAGGGTCGAAAAAAAAGCTATTGTTAGGGAACAAATACCATTTCAACCCTGCCGATATTTCTGTTTTATTGAAACTCAAGTTGAAAGCATGACTTTGCGCATTCCAGGTGTTAATCGAGCCGCCAACGGCAAATCTCTTTGAGAGATCGTGATTAAATCCAAGTTGATAGAATTCAAGGTCACTAAATTCAGATGGAACAATTAGAATTGAAAATTCTAAGTGATCTGAACGCTCCTGAGAATGTGAAAAATTGACGAGTAAAAGTGATATGATTACAGTTATTAATTTCATTATTTGCTAATAGTTTCTTCTAATTTCTTGATCTTTTCATCTTGTTCAATAACTAAAAGAGTTAATTCCTCCAGTTTTTGCAATAGAATCTTGTTCATTTCACCTACGTCAATACCTTCCTCCTCTACAACTTTTGCACTCGGAACATCAGGTAAGTGACCATTTTGCTCAATAAATGCCTTTATTTCTTCTAACGAAAGAAGCTCGTAATTATCTTCAAAAACGTAATCTGGCCAAACATCCACGTCTAATTTAACACTTCTCGCTCTTAAAAGACCGTCATTATTAAGTTGTAGTATCTTTCCGGAAGAATTGCTAATCACCAAAGGTGAAGGTTGATCGGAGTTCAGTACCATGTTACCACTCAAATTTAGTGTTCCCTGATTAGTAAGATTCAAAATGTCGTTTGATGTATTCGAAATACTAACAAGGTTTGTATTATCTTGAAGGTCATACCCTTCAATCTTTAGTCGTGTTCCTCCCATTGTTAGAGGGTTTGTTGATAAAGCTAAATCGCGTGAGTAAGTGGTGCCAAGGTTGTCAAGTTTTACTCTCGGAGTCTCAGTGCCAATTCCTACAAAGACATCAGGACAAGCAGTATATAATCTATTCGGTTGACTTACCCAGTAAGGATTAGTGCTGTACGGATTGCCCTGAAGATCACAAAAACCAACTGGTTGGTTAGGTACAGGAAATAACTCCCCTGGAGTAGCCCGCATCACCGTTCCATCGTCTTTTGATACAAGAACGCCAAAATCGTTTTCGTTAATACTTTGTAAACCTTTCATCCATGTAGTTCCGTAAATGATTACATCCTGCATTTCAGTTGCGCCTTCTACACGGAAACTTTCTGATACTTGGGCGGTACTTTCAACAAAAAGAGTGTCGCTCACTGTCATTGTGGAATCCACCTTCATTTTTCCGTTAACATGGAGTTTTGCATTTGGACTTGAAGTTCCAACACCAACATTTCCGTTGTTAGGGAATGTGTTTGAATTTCCATTCCCATTCCCATTGTTCTGCGCAAAGGAAGTGGATGCGCCAAATACAAATACTGAAGCGAGAAGCAACCCGCTTAATTGAAAAAAAGTTGTTTTCATGTTAAAACAGTTTAAATATAAAATACCTACTCTTCATCTGGTTTTCGGCATACCCAGACACCAAGAAAAAAATATCTATGCACAGCGCCTTGGTGTATCACACTGTGCTATAATGCACAAGCCATAAGGCTGACATCATAACGGTTTATGACTTAAAGGAGTGATGGGAAAATATTCCTTACCCTTCTCTTTTTAGTAGTTCTTTATCGTGATGGATTAACGATTTTGATAGTGGTTTAATTTATTTAATCGCTCACGTAAATTTATAGATTATTATCGAAAGCCAAATAATAGGTCATCTAATGTTATACACCTTTTACACGTCTAAGCGTGAAAATCAACGTGTTTTCTTTTTACGGAAGAACATGACGCACTAGTCTTAAAATCGCAATCCGTTCCGAAAAATCTCAAGTCGTTTAAGGCCGGTCTTACAGTCTGACGAATATATTGATTGTTCCTAGTCGATTCATAGGCTCAGTATTTTCATCAAGAAGATTAAGTATTACTACTTAGAACCAGACCGTATTTTCCACAATAGCCTGTAATTGCAACATTTACCTATTCTGCTTGGTAATAATACTGGAATTGAAAAACCATCCAGAAAATCCATTGATTATTCGTTATTTTCGAGGTTAATCAAAAGTTAACCTATTAACTTCATGTTAGAAGTGTCTATTTCTCAGGTGGTTTTTGTTACACTGGAATCGACTTTATTTTTAACGCAGTTGCTATTCCTGTTTACAAAGCTAAGGTCAAAATTCATCAAGACTTTCCTTGTAGTGAATGGGGCGTTTGTTTTGTTTAATGTTGCTTGTATTGTAAGATCAAACTCGATTTTCATTAATGAAACGGTAACAAATTCCATTCAATCCATTTCACTGATTTTAGTGGTTCTTGCGGCATGGATTTATGTTCATCGAGTGAGAAAGGAGAACACTAGAAAGTTAACTTACTTGATTGCAGGAACGATAGTGGTAGTTACAATGAGCGCAACTTATCTTGTTTCTAAGACAGGGGTGGTCACGAATAAAACTTTACTTGCGGGTGTTATGGCACTCCTTATCTTATTCGGGGCATATTTGAGTGTCGCAGTAAAAGGAAGTAAGAAGGCTTTTTTTGCATTCGCCATTCTTTTCTTGGTTTCCTATCTCCTGACATCTATTTTATACTTCGCTAATTCCGTTGAGGTACTTTTAATCATCCTAAACGTTCTATTCCTACTACTCGGTGTTTTCCATAACCTTCGAGTCTTTAAAGTGATAAACTCCATATTCTCCTCAGATTCAGCATCGGACAAGAAGTTAAAGCATGAACTTTCTAAGTACAACCTGACACCACGGCAAGAAGAAATTGCAATACTGGTAATCAAGGGTTATCGGTCTAAAGAAATCGCTGATATGTGTGATATTAGTCCAGGTGCAGAACGAAAACACGTCTCAAATATCAATGCAGCGATTGGCGTTTCAAGTAGAATTGAACTTACAAAGAAGTTTTCTTACTTGTTGTAAATCAAGTTCTTAAATGATTGCGTACACGTACGCAATCCAATCTACGCACCTATACGCGTCAATTGCTTGAATTCAATATAATCTTTTCAGATTTTTCCCGAAAAAGGGAAAAATGAGCCTTACGGACAAGCAACATATTGGTCTTCTTGTTTTTGATGACGACCGTAATAAAACACCATTAGCAAATGAGCGCACAGAAGCGTTGGAGTGGTTTAATGCTTTGGATAAACATGGTCAAAAGTTAATGTTAGCAGATAATAACTTAACTAAAGAGGAATTAGATTGGAATTCCCTACTAAAAGCGCACCGCAGAATTCAAAAAAAATCTAATGGCAGCTAAGAGAAAGGTGAGGCAGATATTGAGTTCTAGGGCGCGAGTTTCATTATCGGATCGGCAAACACAAGTTTTGGTGGATATTCTTTCAGGTATGGATATAGCTGAAATTGCTATTCATCGGAAAATGACCAAATCAAATGTCAGTCATGTGAAAAGTCGGCTGAAGCAAATTTTCAAAGCCAAATCGACCATTCATCTGATGGTTCTAGCAATATTGGAATGGCGATTCTATGAATTGGTAGTAAATAACGCAAAAAATCATGTTTCTTCTGAGATTTCGGAGAAAGAGGTTGAAATCATAAAACACGTGCTTAATGGTAGTATAAACAAAGAGATCGCAGAACCAACAAATATAACCCTAAGAACCATAGAATTTCATAGATACGAGTTCAATAAGAAATGTAAAGTTTCGAGCAATAAGGATTTAATCAATGCTTGCCTTCAAAATGGAATTTTAAAAGTTCTTCCATTTGAATTCTATCTTTCAAGGAGTTATGAAAACAGTATATTGAGTTTTTCAAGAGCATATAAATATTACCATTTTGACGAGTATTCGGGAGTTACCAATGAATTCGGTTTTATCTACTTTGATTACCAAAATCGTTTCATCACTTTGGATTCGAACGAAAGTGGACTTTACACGTACTTCCAAGTTAACCCTTTAATATTTTCTTATACCTTATCGGGTATTCCTACCGCCATCATTGCTCATATAAGTGAATTGTCTGAACGATTCCTTGAATCTCGACAAAATAATATAGGAGCAGCGGTAAAACGCCGTGGCGGATATTTAAATTTTTATTCTTTACTTAAAGAACTGAATTTTTATCAACCAGTAATAACACGACTTGATCTGCCACAGTTTTCGCGTTTAAGTATTCTGATTTTCCTAGAAGGGATTGAGAAATGTCTGACAGACGAGACGAAAGTATCAGTTACATCTTTCGATTTGGAGACCATAAAGGATCAGGAAGAAATCCTTTACAAAGAATTCAATTGTGATAGCCCCTTAACATTGATTGCACAAGCAATTCATCTCAATTTATTCAAATTGTGAGTATAAATGCTCATGGTGTATTGCAACATTTGCCTATAATCATCCGCTTTCTAATACTAAGAGACGCTTAATCACTTGCTTGTCAGGAGGTTGTTTCATAGCTGATTTAATATGTCTTTTACCGTATGGTAGAAACTTTTATATTAGTTTCAAACTTAAAACATACACTATGGCATTTGATGGAACTGAAGGAGGACAAATTACACTTGAACAAGGTGCAGACTTGACTGCAAATTACCGGGCAGCAAATCCTAATGAGCGACTTGGAAACTTTTACGGTAAAGAAATCTTAGAGGAACTTCTTGCACAGGAAGGTTGTAAGGGTATTCGTATGTATTACGGACAAGATGCCGATGGGAATAAAGAGCTGGTTTTGGTTGGAGCAGATTCGGATGAAAATGATATTCTCGACCTTGTTGTTGACCTATCTCAACCTTGTCCAAATAGATGCGGTAAGGCGAATGACCTGAATAGCTAAAATGGATATTGGTATTGACTATATCTCATATTTATCAATTTATATCCCCGCGACAGTGGGGATATTTTCTTTTGCAAAAGCTGATTCACGTGTTCGTTTACTGATCATATACGTATGGACAACTGCATTGTTGGAAATTTTTGTTGACTTACTCAAAGATCAAGGATTGAATAATCTGTTCTTATTCCACGTTCATACTTTTATCGAGTTCAGTTTTCTTTTGGTATTTTATGGAAACTTGATAGTTTCCAACCACAAAACCAAGGTTCTGAATACCGTTGGTTTCACATTCTTCATAATAAGTCTTCTTTTGCTTGTTTTTCATCAAGGTTTCTCGGTATTCAATTCGGTACAAAGGCATTTGGAAGGCTTTCTTGTATGTTTGATTATTCTGTTCTATCTGTGGGAACGAAGCGCAAACGTAAAGCGACTTTTTACAACACCAACGGTACTATTATCTTGGATCTTCCTCGTGTATTTTGGAGGTAACCTATTTGTTTTCGCACTTGGCAATATCATATTGACAACTGGAGACGGCGAATTGTGGGTTATTCATGGGGTTTTAAATATTCTGCTCAATCTTGTTTTTACATATTTCATTCTAGCGGAGAGAAGAAAAGCGAAGCGATTACATTAAGTAGAAACACGTAATTTTCTTGATGAAACTACTGAAACGAAACTGTGTCACTTGATAATTTATACTTTTCCATTCCAAGGAATTTTTAATAACCGAATAGAAAATTTTCGGTAAAAAACATTACCAAATGAACAAATTTAAAGTACTTACGCTGTGCATTTCAATGTTATTGGCAGGGTTCTCTTTTGCACAAATTCAAAAAAATGGAACTGCCCATGCTGTTATTGACGTTGGGAGTGATCAATATGCAATCCTCTCAATTGACGGAGAAAATGTGTTTTACAAGACCTCCATGTTTTCGAATGGGTTAATAGTTGTTGACCAATCACTAATTCTTGAATTTGAAGATGCAGATGATACAACACCAGAAGTGCTTCTTCCATCCAGGAATGCCGTTTTCGCATTTCCGCTAGAATCGAGTAATTCGGGAAACTTTGTGATTCCACTTGACAACGCGCCAGATATATACATGGGTATGCTCGTATTTGAAGATGTTGAACATTGTGAGACGTACTATAATGATATGCGTGAATTCGTTGATGATACACTTGGAGATGCTGATGATAAATTGAATGCATTCGAGGAATATTTTGAAGGGTATCAGTCATACAGAACTTACTTCAATAATAAGTACGACTTCGAGAACATGACTTACGACAACGATCACATTCAATTAATTGAGGAGGAAGATTTTCTAAATGATGAAGTAGTAAAGACTTTGGTCAACTTAGATAGAATGGTCATAATTGGTGATTCGGTTCTTTATTATCATGATTTTCACACTGAGGTTTATTGTCACATTGATGACAACGAATCAATCACAGCTATGATTGAATTCCCTGATGAAGGAGATGTATTTACCGAACCATTCGACGCACTTGCTCACCGAAAAGGGATTCGCGTTCACACCCCGTTGGTAATTACCTCTCAAACGAAAGACTCAAATGAACAGCCAGAAGCATGGAAAGTTACGAGCAGTCTGCGTGTTCAGAACGAGGAATGTGAACCATTGCGCAGGAAAGTTTCAATTCATTTAGAACACTTTAATTGGGTCCCGCAAGCGAACGACTGGAATGGAGGGGTTAATTATTGGTTAGAAAACCCCAATACTGTGGTGGACTTAACAATTGATTGGGGAGATGGAAACATCGAACACATTAATCAATATGAGGGCGAATGGATAACACATGATTATGCAGCTACGGGAAATTATACCGTATCAACCACAACAGATGTGAGTTATTCTGGCCATGGAATTTTGAATGACTCGAAAAGTTTTGATGTTACTTCTGTAAGTTGCACTCAACAAGATGCCCAAAAATGGGGGCAAACTCAATCAGGTGCTTGGAAAATTACTACCAAACTATGGCTAAACGATAACAGTTGGGGTAATCATTATGGTGCGTACACTCATGCGTGGAAGCATCAAGGGGGAAGTGAATGGAAACGCCAAAAAACTCATTTGAGAACCATTATTGATGGCACTCTAAGAAATGATAGTTGTCAACCCACCAATGCAGTATATGGTGAGAAGGATCGCCTGAATAACAAAAAGGTCGAAAAGGTAAAAACGAAATTGTTTAACCATTACGACATTGCAAACTATGATATAAAATCAGTGCATCTACTTTGGGATGGTAATACCCACATCAATTATAGTTACCATTTGACTCCTTGCAACTAATCGTTCAAATGCCTTATTTTAGGGGAGAGTTTATTTTAAACTCTCCTTTTTTACATTATTCGAACATGAAAATTTGTTTAACCATTTTAGCTTTCACCTTTGTAATGATGGACAGTGCATTCTGTCAGGAAGAGAGGAAGTCGGAACGAAGTCAGCTAATTGTTTCCACAGGTATTGATCTTTCAACACGTTCTTTTTCGAGTACGACCCCAGAAGAGTTTAATGTTTTCGACTACAATAAGACTGATACAAAACATAGCCAAGTCTATGGAGTGAAGTACGGATATAGGATTTTGAAGAATTATAACCTTTTCGCAGTCTTAGGATATGACTTTACAACCACAGCATTTACTCATCAAGTAATAGACCCCGAGTATAATAGACATCTTGATAATATTGATATTCGTTCGAACCAATCACGTTTACGAGTAGGCTTAAATCAACAAATCAAATTATACGATTCCAGAGTTATTCTCGCCATTGGTGCAGACTTCCTTTTTGGAATACCTCATGTAGGAACGGTGAATATATCCTCACCAATGAGAGAAAGCGAAAATTCAGATTGGATACATTATTCGTATGAATATGACTTGTTCCAAAATGAATACTATGAAAATGGAAACTTTATCTCTGAACGTGAATTCAACCGAATAAATACAGAACTTAATTTGGGTGCATTGTTTCGTCTAAAATATGGATACCTTCAAACCAGCTTTACTTATGGACGTAATAATCACAAATTCTATGACTATGCGGCTAGTTTCGAATATTATATAAATGGTTCTCCAACTCCGACCCTACAATCTAATATTCATCCTAGTTCTCCGAAAAGGGCTATCACCGATCATTTCGTTGGATTTAGAGTTGGGTACGTCTTTGCTTTTTAAGTAGTTAATATTCCGCCTAATTAATTGTGAGAATTATTCATTAATTAATCGGGAATACCTCCCAACAAATCTTCATTATCTTAGTGGCTTTTGAGAGATTGTTTATCTGCTTGGATTATTCATATATCACTTAACAACTTATGGACGGGAAAAGTCTTAAACCAGAACAAGAGAAACTGATTCAATTAAAAGCGATTTTGCCTGAAGTATTTACTGAAGGCAAAGTTGACTGGGAAAAACTAAAAGCTACGCTTGGAGAGGATATTAACTTCTCTAATGAACGCTATGTGCTGAATTGGGCAGGAAAAAGCGAAGCCTTTAAAGTATTGCAAGCACCAACAACCAAAACGCTTGTGCCTGCCAAAGACGAAAGCGTAAACTTTGACGATACCGAACATATTTTTATTGAAGGCGAAAACTTGGAAGTATTAAAAGTGCTTCAAAAAAGCTACTTCGGTAAGGTAAAAATGATTTACATAGACCCACCTTACAATACAGGAAACGACTCGTTCATTTACCCTGACAAATTCTCTGAAACCAAAGAAGAATACGAAAAGCGAGTTGGCGATAAAGACGAAGAGGGCTATATGACCAAAGATGGTATGTTCAAAAAGAACAGTAAAGAAAACGGACAATACCACAGTAATTGGCTCAATATGATGATGCCTCGCCTCTATTTAGCTAAAAATCTACTCAAGCAAGATGGAGTCATTTTTATATCCATTGACGACAATGAAGTTCACAACCTTAGACTTTTAATGAATGAAATTTTTGGGGAAGAGAATTTCATCAATGAATTTATTTGGAAAAATGGAAGAACTTCTGCCGCTATCTACACTAAAGAACAGGAATATATTTTGGCATATGCTAAAAATATTGATTCATTGGAACTAATAAAATATAATGGGACAGATGATATAATTTCTGATAGAGCCATAAAAAAGATAGGTACTAAAAACCCGGCAAGTGAAATTATATTCCCAAAAGGGATAAGATTTGAATCAGTTGATAAAGTCTTTCCAAATGAGTTTGGCAGTTCTGAAAAAGTTTCTGTTGTAAATGGAATATTTGAGGCGAAAGATGGGAAATTAGCTAATGATGTAACGTTAAAAGCAGGTTGGGTAATGAAAGATATGATTGAAGATTGGATTGAAGGTAAAGAAGTCTATGATTCAAAAGGTCAAAAAGTAACTGAATTCTTTTTCAAAGACAACGGTGTTCTGCAATACGTCAAAGAAAAAGGCACCATCCATCCAAAAACAATAATTGAAGGTTTTTCTACAAAAAGTGGGACAAATGAGGTATCAAAACTTATGGAATTTAAAGCTTTTGACTACCCCAAACCAATTGGGTTATTGAACTTTTTACAATTAATTTCTGAGAAAGATTCTTTGATACTTGACTTTTTCTCAGGCTCAGGTTCAACAACTCATTCTGTTATGGCTTTAAATGTTAAAGATGGAGGTTGTAGAAAAAGTATTAGTGTTCAACTTCCAGAGAAATGTGATAAATCAAGTGAGTCGTACAAAAAAGGGTATGAAAATATTGCAGACATTGCCAAAGAACGAATAAGACGTGCAAGCAAAAAGATACAAGAAGAAAATCCAGACTTTAATGGAGATTTAGGATTTAAAGTGCTAAAACTTTCAGACAGCAACTTCAAACAATGGCAACAAATTACAGGCAAAGACAAACACGCTTTAGAGGAGCAAATGAAACTGTTTGTTGACCCAGTTGCAAAAAATGCCACCACTGAAAATATGGTTTATGAACTATTGCTAAAAAGCGGTAAAGACTTAAACAGCACCATTGAAGCAAAAGACGGTTTTTATACAATCAATGAAACTGAACTCGTATTGATTTTGGAAAAAGCCAAGCAAGAAATCATTGATTCAGTTATTGCGAGCAAACCACAAAAGGTTATTGCTTTAGACAAGCTATTTAAAGGTAATGACCAATTGAAGACCAATGCTTCTTTACAAATGAAAGATGCAGGTATAGAATTTAAAACGATATAAGTATGAAATTAACGTTTGATTCTAACCTACAATATCAACAAGACGCCATAAAGTCCATAACTGACTTGTTTGAAGGTCAGCCTTTAGAAGATTCCATTATGGAATTTAACCTTAAAGAAGAAGGTACATTGGATTTAATCAATGGTGTAAGTAACAACCTAATCTTGTCAGAAGAGCAAATCTTGAAAAACTTGCAGTCTGTTCAAGAACAAAACGAGATAGAGCAAAGCAAAGATTTGGACGGAATGCACTTTTCTGTAGAAATGGAAACAGGAACAGGAAAAACCTATGTGTACTTGAGAAGCATTTACGAACTCAATAAATCCTATGGGTTTAAAAAGTTTGTGATTGTTGTTCCGTCTGTGGCTATTCGAGAAGGTGTTTTAAAGAACTTGGAAATTACGCACGAGCATTTCCAAAACTTGTACGATAATATTCCGCTTAACTTTCAGGTTTACGACAGTTCAAAAGTTTCAACTTTGAGAGGTTTTGCCACCAATAACAACATTGAAGTTTTGGTTATCAATATTGATTCGTTTGCTAAAGACCAGAACATTATCAATCAACCACATTACAGAGCCAATGGGCGAAAACCCATTGAATTTATTCAGTCCGTAAATCCAATAGTAATTGTGGACGAGCCACAAAATATGGAAACCGAAAAACGTATTTCGGCAATTGAAAACTTAAACGGACTTTGTACGCTTCGTTACTCGGCAACGCATAGAAATCAATACAACCTTACTTACAGTTTAAATCCTGTAAAAGCCTACGATTTAGGTTTGGTTAAACAGATTGAAGTAGATTCAATAGTTGAAGAAAACGCATACAATGATGCTTTTGTACAGGTAGATTCTATCAAGGCGACCAAAACGAAAGTTACTGCTAAAGTTTCAATAAATGTAAATGATAAAGGTGGCGTGAAAAAGAAATCGGTTTCCGTTAAAGTTGGAGACGATTTATACAAGCTATCTAACGAGCGAGAAATTTATTCAGATGGTTATATCATTGAAGAAATAGACGCTACGAACAATTGCATTTCCATTTCAAACGGAAATCTTTTATACAAAGGTGACAGTCAAGGCGGATTGAATGATGAAGTGATGAAATTTCAAATTCGAAAGACGGTTGAAGAACATTTAAAGAAAGAAAAACGCCTAAACAAAGAGGGAATAAAAGTGCTTTCGCTTTTCTTCATTGACAAGGTTGCCAATTATAGGCATTACGATTCAGCCGGAAATCCGCAAAAAGGAAAATTTGCAGAATGGTTTGAAGAAATCTATCAGGAATATATTTCAAAACCTGCATTTAAGGAATTAGACAGGTTTCCTGTTAATGAAGTTCATAATGGCTATTTCTCACAAGACAAAAAAGGGAAATTCAAAGACACTTCAGGCGAAACAAAAGCAGATGACGACACTTACAGTCTGATAATGAAAGACAAAGAAAAGTTGTTGGATATTGACAACTCGCTTCGCTTTATATTCTCACATTCAGCACTTCGTGAAGGATGGGATAATCCTAATGTTTTTCAGATTTGTACGCTGAACGAGACGAAATCAGACATAAAAAAACGTCAAGAAATTGGAAGGGGTTTACGATTAGCGGTAAAGAAAACAGATGACGGAAAATTGGAAAGAACTTATGACCAAAACATAAACCGCTTGACAGTTATCGCAAATGAATCCTATGATGATTTTGCCAAAACCTTACAAAAAGAAATCGAAGACGATTGCGGAGTTGAATTTAAAGGTAGAATTAAAAACAAACGAGAACGAACAGCAATCAAATACAGAAAAGGATTTGAAGCTGACCCAAAATTCTTGGAGATTTGGGAAAACCTGAAAAAGAAAACGACTTATCGAGTTGACTATAAAACAGACGAGTTAATCACCTTTGCTTCAAAAGCAGTTAAAGATTTACCAGAGATTAAAGCACCTTCCATTCGTTCAACGAAAGTCAATATCAATATGACAGACGAAGGAGTTGAAACAATGTATGCAGGAGATAAAGTAGAATCTTACGACAGCTATTCTTGGAAAATTCCAGACGTTTTAGGTTACATACAAAGTAAAACAGAATTGACTCGTTCAACCATTCAAGATATATTGAGTAAGTCAGATAGAATTGGTGATATTTTAATCAATCCACAACTGTTTTTGGACTTAACAACCCAAGCCATAAAACGGACTTTGTACGACTTAATGATTGACGGAATTAAATATCACAAAATTGGTGGTGCTGAATATGAAATGACTTTGTTTGAAGCTCAAGAATTAGAGGTCTATTTAAATGACTTTTCATTTAAAGTGACAGACAGTTCCAAAACCATTTATGAAGAGTTTGTGCCTTTAGATTCGGGAGTTGAAAGCAAATTTGCACAAGACTGTGAATCAAGCGACCAAATAAAGTTCTATTTCAAACTTCCGAATTGGTTTAAAATTCCAACGCCAATTGGAAATTACAATCCAGATTGGGCTTTGGTATTTGAGGATGATAAGAAAATCTATTTTGTAGCTGAGACTAAGGACACAGGAACGCCAGAAGTTGATTTATCAAAACTGAGTGGAGACGAACAATTGAAAATTAAATGTGGAAAAGCACACTTTAAGGAGTTTGATAAACTGGAATACTTGGTTGTTAATAAGGTAGGGCAGCTAATCAATTAACTGCCCTAGTTCAATTTACGCCACAATTTTATCATTTGCATCGTCTAAATCTTCGTTTCTAAATGAATCAATGTAGATTTGAGTAGTGTTGATGTTTGTATGACCTAGCCCTTGTTTGATCATGTTTATTGGCATATTGCCTTGACTTGCAAGGGTAGCCCATGAATGACGAGCGTAATATGTGGTCACTTCTGTATTCACTATTCCCGCGTCTTTGGCGATTTCACGTAATCTTTTGTTCAGCCTCTTTCTTTGTTGCTTGTAACGCTTTCTACCAGCTTCGGACTCTTCATATCCATTTGGGAATACGAATGGGCCATTTGAGTTAAGGTTAAGGAAGTGATCTAAAATTCCAGCAGCCTCTTTTGTTAGCTTCACGCTAAGCATTGTCTTTTCTCCAAGTTTGGTTCTCCAGTAAGTAAAGTACCCACCAACTAAATTACCGCTATCATCATATTCGAGGTCGGTCAATTGATCTTTACGAAGTTTCACGAGATCAATGAAATTCATACCACGGCAATTAAACATGAAAAGGAAATATGCTTGAGCATTCCAATCTGCTGATCCTTTTTTCAGTTTCACGTTGCGAAAGGCGTGTATGTCTTCACGTGATAATGCGCGGTTCTTTGTTTTCGACTTTGGGATTTTGAATTTACCATCAAACGGATTCATTCCTTTCTTTAAATGTCCCTCTTCAATAGCTTCATTGAAAAGTGCTTTTATGGGGCGTAAATACACGCCTATGGTGTTTGGCTTATTTCCACGACCGTAGCAATAGGCAGTAAAGTTTTTCAAGAATGCTAGATCCACATCGGCGAATAGCAAATTTGTTCGCCCTGAGAATTTGTGAAGTCGCTCAATAGATTGCTCAATATTGTCAGCATATCCATTTTTCTTACTCATGCGTAATCTTTCGGATTTGAGCAGTGCAAATTCAGTTAAACTTGTGCCGTTAATCTTCCTTTCTACTCGAATGTCCTTCTTTATTTGAGAAACATCAGAAGACGAGAAAATTTCAACTTGGATTGTTTTTTTCAATTCAATTGGTGTCATTGCGTCTACTTCAAAAACATTTTGAGAGAGATAGGAGTTAGCCTTTTTGAGATACGAATGAATTCTTGCATTTACAAGTGTGTAATCTACTCCGCTTTTTAATCTCGTTTTTGATTCATTCCACTCTCGTTTTTGACAAGATAGTTTGAGGTTTATTCTTTGTGTAGATTGCTGGTGATGAACTTTCATCACGATTGGGTAACTACCATCTTTTTTTTGGCTACTTTTTCTTGTATCCAGTCCGATCTTAATACTTGCCATAACTTGTTTTGTGTAATTAATAATTTGCCTTTTTTTTGCCTTTTATGCAAGTTCAAATTAAACCCAATAGACCCAAAATGGAAAGAAGAGTTTTCCACAAGGGGTTGATTTTAGTAGCTTTCGGACACCATGTGTTTTTTTGGTACAAGAGGTAGCCTGACTCATAATCAGGTGGTCCCTGGTTCGAGCCCAGGTGGGACCACAGATAGCCTCGCTTAGCGGGGCTTTTTTAATTCCCACTGGGCGAGAAGTTTATACTAAACGCAGTAAACCGGGACTGCAGTCAGCTCGGGTAGAAAAACAATCTAAGACTTCATCTTTCGAAATCGATCTTTTGTAAGTGCACTATTTGATTATTAGCAAGCTGACTTATCACGATCATTGCTTCGTTTCCCTGTACCATTTGAAAAGTCACTCTTTGATTAATTTTCTTGAATAATTATTAATTTGAAGGAAATACACTCCTGATTTTAATTTTCTCGTGTCAATATCGAGATATGTCTATTTCATCGTACACGTTCTAACTAGCCTTCCCTTAGCGTCGATTAACTTGATATCCTTACCCACAAGAGATTCGTCAATAGATACTGTTCAGCTAAATATAGAGTCTCAGCGTGCTATAACGCTAGAGGATTTCAATAGTAAGATTCATCAGAGAGTGAGATATTAATTGAGAAGGAGGTTGATATTACTTTTGTTGTATTCCTAATCTCATAAAAACACATATAAACTAATATTAATTTACGCACAAATACTTAATCCTTTGCGTAAATGTTGCAATTCTAATACGTACAAATACTCAAGGGTTATTCCGCTACTAGCTCCTCTACTTTTTCCGCTTCCGCGAACTTAGCCCTAAAGGAGTTTTTGTCCGTGCAACCCGTTTTTGCAAAAATGTCCGAACCATGCTTAGATGCTGTGCTTTCAGCGATATGTAGTTTCTTTGCAATCTGTCCGTAACTCAAGCCTGAAAGCATCAATTCGGCCACTTGTTTTTGTCGTTTGGTGAGGTTGAAATCTTCTAATGATGCTTTTGGCTCCTCTTTTGCCGCCAATCTACTTCCAAAAATAACCGCAAGAAACATGGTAATGAAAATAGTATTTACGGACAGCATTGTGGAGGTCTCAGAGTGATAAAAAGCACTGCTTACGAAGGCTATAGCTGCAATAAAGAATAAGAAGAATATCCTTGAAGGAATCCTTGATCTCCATGAAAAGTGCGAGACTATGAAAGTCAATAGAATTGCAAAAATTATCAGACCGCCCAAAGCAATGGCATGCAAATGCGGACTGGAAATTTGAATGTAAATAAATAAGAGGTAGGACAGGATAAGAATAGCGAAGGATACTGCATAAACTCCTATGCTAAACATGCGTTTTCGAAATCGTAGTTCAATGATATCCAAAGAGTTCCTAAAGGATCGGACAAAAGTGAAGAGCACAAATGCTTGAATTGCTAAGATGACAATTGGGATGCCTTGATTCTTATTCTCTAATGGAAAAAACCAAGAAAGAACGATATCAATTCCGGTACAAGCCAACAAGAAAAATAGGATATCAAGAGATACCCAATTCTTTCGCCCTCTAAAATAGAGCATCAAACAAATAATCATCAATACACATTGTACTAACGTCAATGTGATAGCGACGGAGAAAATATTCATTTAGAGCAGTATCAGTATAGTTACAACTATATAACAATTCAATCCCAAAAAGGGTTACAATGAGAAAGTTATAGAACAATCAAATGGGATTTGATGTGCCCAAACTGCCTAGATGTGCATGTGAGAGCGGCAAGGTTGGATTCTTATGAAAGAATTACCGCTCTTGTGTGAAGATAGAATTACTCCAAAAGACCTTGCTTAATGGCATTCATTACCATGCCAGCAGAGGACTTTGCGTTCAATTTAGAGCGGAGATTTCGGGCGTGACCTTCTACGGTTCTACGACTAATACTGAGTTCGTCTGCCATTTCTTCTTGAGAATAATCTTTACTAATCAAACGCAGAATTTGCAATTCACGATCAGTTAACAGGACGTTCAGGCCAGTTTCAACTTGATTTTTTCTGTTGTTTAGTAATAATTGAGAAACATCAGAACCGAAATAGTTCTCCCCTCTAAGCAAGGATTCTGCAGCCAAAACAATTTCGGTGGTTCCCGCCATCTTGGTCAGATATCCATTTACGCCAAATTCAACGGCACGAGTAATAGAAGCAATACTGGATAGCACCGTCATCATTAAGATAGGTGTTACTTTATCTCTTCGTCGGATTTCCCTGGTCAATTGAATGCCGTCCATGTCAGGCATGCGAATGTCTGTGATGATCAGTGATGGTTTACAGTTTTTGTAATGCGTCATAGCTTCAATACCATTGTTAGCAAATGTAAATCGAAACGAATGACGATGTGAAGTGTTCAAAATCGCCTGCAGCCCCTCTTGTAATACGGGGTGATCATCGACAATAAGGATGTTAATTTGATTCATCAATTCAGTGTTTTTAAGTGGTTATTTATTAGGTTGCGTGGTTGTGTCAATTGGATTTTTCGCAGCGGGTCGAATGTGTGTTAAACTTCGTATTGTTGTAGTAACACGGTTTAGTGGGTTCAAACAAAGTGTTCTCATATTCTTCATATTCATCGCTCTATCAGCATGAGCATAGCGTTGCAATTAAAGACGCAACATTGTCTTTCGCTTTGTGAGTAGTATGAGTTGTCTGTTCGTTTCGGTGCAATTCTTCCTGGAAAACCTGAAAGGGTGACTGGTATCCTTGTCAACCCTTTGAATATTCATCAGCAATAATATTCATCAGGTCTTTCGCATAGAGCGAATTGCATTAGTGGCATAGGTGTCTCTCTATTTTCAGTACTCAGTTCTGAAGTTTAGATTCTCTCAGCTATGGCAAAACCTTAACGTCAAATATAACGGAGTTGATTGTTCAGAAGTGCCTAAATACGGGGATTTGTGACGAAGTACCTATAAATTTGTGACGAAATTTATAACTGAATTTCATCAACAGCCTCCTTGTAAGTGGAACCAAAACGGATTTCTTTTTCTCCAACTATCACAACCTCAGAATTTTTGCTCGTGATTTTATCCTTGCGGACAATTACCGACCTTCGAACCCGAATAAATTCCAATTTATCGGGTACTAAATCCTGAAATTTTGAAATTTTCTCACGAATTGTCACTTTGGAATTCAGTGTGTGAATGTCCAAATAGTTCCCCTTCGATTCCACGTAAAGAATATCATTAGAATCTATTTTCACATCCTTTCCATTGGAACGCACAACAAAGGTGTTCGATTTTGGTTTTAAGCGATGCATTAAATAACGAAGGATTTCCCGAATCAAACTGCGATTGTATTCTAATATACGGTAGCGGAAGAAAAGCCACGTCGCCACAACAATTCCGACTATCACGGATAGAATAAACCACCAAGAAGAGTAGTATGCTGCGCTTATACTGATTTTTTCGCGAATAGATTCTTTTCGAGGCACACCATTAAACATAGGTTGAATTACAATTTCATACTCTCCGGGCGGAAGAGATTTATAAACGACTGATCGATCGCTTGTTTCTCGCCAATCTTCATCGAAACCAATCAGCTTGTAACGAAAGGTCAGTCCATCTTTTTGAATGTAAGAGATGATATCGTACTTCACTTCGATATCGTTTTCATTGTAGGAAAGGTTGAATAAAGAAGGTCTTGATGTTCCATTCATCAAAAGGTCCGTGAGCTGAAACTTCAACGGTGCACGGGTACGTAGAATCTTATCCCAATCTGATAATCGAAAGAAAAATACACCTTGATGAGTTCCAAGGAAGACCGTATCCCCGATGAACTCTATATCGAAAACTTCCTCTTCTGTTAGTCCATTTTTTGCATTGATTGATTGCTTGATGGTGTTTCTGCCTTCAAATTTTGTGAATCGGGTCAATCCACCTCCAGTACAGGCCCACATCTCATTATTCTTGAAATACAATTCAAAAACGAAGTTGCTCAGTAGTCCATTTCGTTTGTCAATGGTTTGCACTAAATTCAATTCTGAATCAAACACTAAAACCCCTTTCCCCTTGGTAGCGCAGTAAATACGACCGTTGTACACATCAAATTCATTCGCCATAATGTCGAGTTTTTGTGTGCGAACTACTTTATGTTTCTTGTTGATTATTTTGAGCGTTTCGCCATCAATAAGAACAATTTGGTTGCCAAGGTATTCGGCGTCTCTAATTCTTGTTTTAGCCGAGTCATATTCAACTCTAGAGTATAGTAAATCCCCTTCTCCATTAAATAGTTGTAAGTCTGAAACGGTGATAGGTGGGGCATCAAGGTCATCTGAGTAACGGTAAATGGAAACTGTTCTTGTAGGAGATGTGGTAAGAAACCTGAAGTTTACGTACTTACCGGAATTATAAAGTTGTCCTACAGAATTTACAAACTTGCTACTTCTATGGATAAGTTCACAGTTGGAACCGGAATAGATATAGGTGAAACCATCATTGGTTTCAAACACCAATTCTTTTTTAGAATTAATAGATAGGCGAGAAATTCTTTTAGATCTAGAGTCTGAAAGAGAATGAATCAAGCCATTGGGATACATCATAACCCCTGTCGCTTGTGTACCTATCCAAACATTTCCATCCATGTCTTCAAAGTAGCAAGTGCTTGCCACTCCTTTTGCATAGTGGTTTACCACTTCACCGTTTTCATTTAAGCAGAATACTCCGTTTGTTGAATTTCCAATCCAAAACACATCCTTATCCAGTCCCGCTTTCAGCGGAACAGCATCATGATAATATTCCTCTTTGATGAGTTTTCCATCTTTGAAGAATTGCATGTAATCAATACCGGCAACCAAAATGGAATTTTTGTTTCTAGCGATATTATAGGGCGATTGAATTTGAATTTTTGACGTTAGGATTGGATCATTGGAATGTGCTTGACTCGCCTTAATATTAGTACAATAAAAATACCCTTCTTTATCAGTTAGTAAACCATATCCGAACGCTCCACTTTCCGAATCTATCATGGATAGTTCTCCTCTTTTAGAAACATGACAATAGCCATAACGTTTACCGAATCGAAACTTAATGGACGAGTCAGGCATAATAACAAGATCACGTTGATCACTTTTTGGAAGTTCCTTGAGAAGGTGATTGTATTTGTAGGCTGTAAACGTTAGCTGGTTAGGGTGAAAGTAGAAGAGTTGGTTGGAATAAGTGGTACACCAAATTGTACCATCTTTCTGCTCAAAAAACTCAAAAACGACATGGTCAGGCAAACCATCAGCTACGTCGTATGTTTTGAAGTAACTTCCATTGAAAGAAGTGATACCACGGTCCGAAGCAATCCAAATGAGCCCGTTAATATCCTGATGTATATCGTATATTTCATTACTGGGAAGGCCGTCAGATTTGGTGAATTGCTGAAAGTGTTCTTGTGCCTGAGAATCACAGAGCCAAAGCACCGAAAGGATGAGGAATATGTATCGTAAGCAATTCATAGAACCAAATCTCCTATGTTATCTCTATATGTATTACCGATTTTTATTTCAGTTTTATCTACATAGACGAATTCTGAGTTTTTGCCCGTTATTTTGTCTTTTCTTACGACCACGGAACGTCGTACACGGATGTATTCCAACTTGTCAGGAACCAATTCTTTGAAATTGGAGATTTTCTCTCTGATAATGATCTTCCCCTTTGTGGTGTGGATATGCAAGTAATTTCCGTTGGATTCAGCAAAGAGAACGTCTACTGAATTAATTCTAATGGATTTTCCTTCCGATCGCACTACAAATGATTTGGTTTTGGGTTTAAGCCGTTTCATTAAGAAGCGAAGGATTTCCCTGATCAGTTCACGGTTGCGTGCAATAACTCTGTAACGAACGAATGCCCACGTGGCTGTAATAATGCCAAGTACAACCAAAGTAATAAACCACCACGTTGCGTAAAATGGTTGAAGCACACTAATTGGATAATGCAGGGTCTCGTCACGTGGAATGCCATCAAACATAGGTTGAACCAAAAGTTCGTAGTTACCAGGAGGCAGCGAAGTAAAAACGATTTTTCTATCAGAGGTCTCGTTCCAAGAGTTATCGAGTCCAACTAATTTATACCTGAAAGAAACACCCTCACGCTGCTGAAATGAAATCAATTCATACTGAACTTCAAGACTGTTCTTGCCAAATGGTAGATTCAAAAGTGATTTGACGCTTTTACCATTAGCGAGTAGCTCACCTTTTCTGAAAATAATTTTTGGTTTGCTATTGATAATTTCGTCCCAAAGGCGCGTATCTAAGTAGTACAAACCGTCCACGGTGCCCAAATAGAGCTGATGACCAATTATTTCAAGATCCAAAACCTCGTTGGATTTCAAACCACTTGATCTTCCTATTACTTCAACCTTCGGTTTTGAATATAAATTCATGATTCTTGCCACACCCTGACGCGTACCCAACCACACTATATTACCATCTAAGTATATTTCATTAATATAATTGCTTTTGAGACCATCTTCCTTTTTGATTTGAGCAATTTTCCTGAGTTGATCATCATACACCAAAAGCCCTGAACCTTTTGTTGCACAAAGAATTTTGTTGCCGTCAATATCAACATCAGTAATGCGTTCTCCGCTATTTATTGACTTGGTGAGAGTACCTTCCTCATCAAATAAATAAAGGGAATCAAGTTTAGCGACTACTATTTTTTTACCTAAAAACTCTGCATCGGAGATTCTGAAATAATTATAAGGGTTGTGTTCTAGAAGATAGTGTCCATTCTTATCGACGATATTGGTTAACAGTTGAAGAATTGGTGGCGCATTTCGGTTATCGGAATACCCTAAAATTAAATGGTGCTTTGTACCGTATTTGTCGCTGTGTACTTCAAATCGGTTTTGGTTCGTGAAAAAGGAGTTATTAAAATGATAGAATTGAGATTTTGGCAAATTAATATCGAAAGTGGTTTTTGAAAGTTGGTAGTTTTTATCCAATTCAAAAAATCCATTGACATTGTTCCCGAACACTAAGTTCTTCTGTTCGTTGAGAGATACGTCTTGAATAATGGACGCTTTGGTTCCTGAGAGTAGGTGCACTTGAAAATTGGCAATGTACAATAATCCTGAAGCCTGCGTCGTGAGCCAAACTCCGCCATGATTATCTTTTAAATAATTGGTAATGTTCTTATTGAAATTGTAGGTTTTTAGAAGGGTTCCAGTTTTAGAAAATATTCTAAGTCCCTCACCCTTAGAGCTTACCCAAAATTCATCTCCTTCGGCTCCGGAGTTTATAATGTACTCATCCCCCTTCACTTCGCTTTGATAAATTATACGTTGATTTGGGTTGATTAAATTGACACGTTTTTTGGATGCCGTCAAGATATAGGAATCTATTTGGGATATTCGAACGGAGGAAAGCGATTCAAAATTCAATGTTCGCCCGTCAAAATTTGCGTTTTTACGAGCACTTCGTAAAAATGGATATCCTTGGTCATCGTGTGTTAAGAATATGTGGTAATTGTCTGATGTTGTGAAGAATTCCTCGTGACAATGTTGATGACCATTTTTATCAATTGTGCATAAGGGGGATCCAGCATTGGGTCGATATTTGATTTCCTGATTTGCATTTACAATAAGGTTTTGAGGAAATCCAATGTGATTAGATTTTAATAGTTGATTGTACTTATACGTGTAAAATTTATTCTCACCCGGTATGAAATAAAAAAGTTCATTTGAAATGGTAGAACACCATATAGTTCCATCTTCTTGAGGGTAAATCTCTAAAACAACATCATTGGGTAGGCCCTCGTCACGACCGAATACGGAAAAGTTGCTTCCATCAAAGGAGACTAACCCTCTATCTGTTGCAATCCACAGTATTCCAGTTCGATCTTGATACACATCATAACATTCATTGCTAGGAAGTCCATCTATTTTTGTGAATTGTTGATAGTCCTCTTGACTGATGCCCATAGAACACAACAAGATCATTAGAAGAAGCGCCTTAACGCGGTAAATCGTTCTGAGATTTACATTCATTTTTTCAGCAGTCTAGGAGTTTTCATTTAAGTACTTCTACCGAATATCGTAAGTAGTTTTCTATATATGTAAAGAAACGATGAATAGTAACATTCATTGCCATAAATTTTAACGAAAAAAATGAAAAACCAAGGGATATCCCTTGGTGATTCACGGGATATCCCGTATTGACACGCGTGTTTTTCCTTCTGAATTTTGTAAAGATGGAATGTGCATACTGCCATTTCTATCAAAAAAACGGACCAAATTATGAAATACGCAGTATTCGTACTGGGGCTTCTTGCGGCCTCGTATGTCAATGCGCAGGACCACTTGAAGGACTTCTCACTGAAGCGCTCTCTAAAACAAGACGGACTGCATTTGCAATTCATGGTATTGGACGCCGATAAAAAAGGTGTCCGTCATCATCAACCCAGTAAATTTTATTATTGGACAAAGGCACAGCACGTACGCGCTACGCAAGGTGCGTCTTCAGGATTGCTGTTGCATGGTCTTTTCGAAGCGTTTTATCCGGACAAACAGCTGGCGCAAAAAGGAAGCTATAAAAAGGGATTAAAACACGGCACGTGGAAATATTGGCACGAAGATGGAACTTTTCAACGGGTTGAGAAGTGGAGCCATGGCGAGTTATCAGGCAAGCAACTGTTTTACGATGAGCAAGGACATCTTTCTCGCACAGAATGGATCCGAGGAACGATAAAGAAACGCGTACAAACCGATAGCATCATTCACTGGAAGGCGTTCGACAGAAAAACAATCATTTTACTAGACTCGAACGGAAGAAAAACGGAAGTACAGCATTTTAAAAATGGTGTGTTGCATGGGGTGCAAAAAACCTTTGCTGATGGTAAAGTAGAATCGAAACAACGCTACAAAAACGGCGAGTTAATCGAGAAGGAATCCAAAAAAGATGAAGAAGTGACATCCACTTCCGAAGCCACGAACGAAGAAAAAGAACCCGGTAAGCTGAAGCAACTTTGGCAGAATATTTTCAAAAAGGATAAGAAGGAGAAAACGAAGCAAGAAAAGGAGACAAAGGAAGAGAAAAAGGGACTTTTTAATCGAAAAAAGAAAGAGGAGGGTGAAGAAGGCTAATCAGCGACATATCATCCCCGCATCAGCTTTAGGCTACGCTATATCATTCCTACTACTGGTTGGACTGTTTACTTCTGGTGTGCTCTTTATTACAAGTACCCACAAGCGCATTGAAGCACATTTCGTAGGGCAGGAATATTTGCTTTTCGACAACTATACAGGAATTATGTTTGGTGCCTCCACAGAAAGTGCCGGCGTCTATCAACTTCATCACCCTAGCGGCGACTCTAGCGACATAGTCGTCAAGAATTGGGGAATGTTAAAAAGCACTGTGGTTTCTACGCGCAACAAACATCGTGTAGTGAAACGAGAGGCGCTGACAATGCAGGAAACGGATGCTATTTATCCTTGCTTGTACATGCCCGATCAAAAAAGAAAAATTGCTCTTGCTGGCGAAACACGCTTAGAGGGAAAAGTATATGCATCGGAACGCGCACTGACACGTGCCAACATTTATCGTAAACCACTGAAAGCTGATAAACTAATTTACGGAAAACTGTATAAGAGTGAGCGCTATCTTCCTCCCTTACGAGCTGATATTGCTAAAAGTACTCTCTCAACGTTATTGGAGGATGTCACAGTCATGGAAGAGCTGCCGAAGGATTCCACCTTTTCGTTTAGTGAAAAATCCACTTTGTATAGAAGCAATGAGGGAATCGAAGTAACGCATAGGTACCAAGGCAATCTAATTCTGCATAGCTTGCAGGAAATTTTGGTTCGTTCCAGCGCCAGCCTTGAGCACGTTATTC
Organism: bacterium; assembly: GCA_024742305.1. Lineage (GTDB taxonomy): Bacteria > Bacteroidota > Bacteroidia > Flavobacteriales_D > Crocinitomicaceae > UBA4466. The sequence continues at coordinate 166,291 of JANSYQ010000004.1, forward strand.
TTCACGCCCCAAGGGTCATTTTTGAAAAAGGATTTAAAGGAAAAGTTCAAGTGCTTGCTACGGAGCAAATTTTGTGTGAGGAAGAAGTTCAACTCGATTATCCTTCAGCTTTGATGTTGTACGAAAAGCGACCCGGACAGGATCAAAGTCGTGTAACCCTCATGAAAAACGCTAGAGTTTTGGGCGGAATTTTACTCACTTCTGAAAATCCTAACTTCCGAAAACCAGTCTTCCTAGAGGTCCTTGATGCCACGGTTGGGGGATTGATCTACAATCAAGGTGAATCAGAAATTAGAGGAGAAGTCATTGGGAGTCTCTACACAAACAAATTAGTTGCCCATGCCGGTGGCGGTGTATACGGAGGACACTTGGTAGATGCCATCATCAGTACAAAACAACTACCGGAAAACTTCATCATGCCAAATTGGCTTAAGGAAAGCAAAATCACAAAACCCGTGTTAATCACATGCATTTGAAAAAGCACATACCAGCTTCCAGTATTACTGAAGTGGTGATTGCCATCACGGTAATTGCAATTTGTATTGGCATTTCTTCCATGATTTTCACGCGTTCCATGCACGTGACAACTGATTTTGAGAGTGTGAAAATGCAAACCGAACTTCAATCTGACTTGTGGAAGCAAATGGTATTAAACCAGCAAGCAGAAGCAGAAGAGCCCATCACGGTTGAAGAAGACAATGACCTATTGAATGACTCATTGAAAGTGTTGATCTTTCGCGGATTAAATGATCGAGTGCTTTGGCAACAACATTGGTTGAAGAATGAATAAAGGGAAACAACATACCGTACCAGCCTTCACCATTTTTGAAGTAACCGTTGTTTTAGCGATTATGAGTGTGGTGGTTTCCATGGTAGCATTTTCTACGCAAAGTCTCTTTAAGCAAATGAAAGTTACCGAGGATATTCATGCCGAGCTAAACAACTTCTACAAGGTGCGAAGCATGCTATGGTACGATTGCGTTATGGCCGATTCCATAACGTTTCAAGAGAACGAGTTTTTAGCTTTTACCAATGGAGTCCCAGTGCAGTATCGCGTGGAAGAGGATCGCTTGTATCGGAACCAAGACGGACAAGATCGAGATTTGAACTTGGATATTCTTAGTCTTGAAAAAATGGATGTGGACGCGGGTTCTGATATCATTTTAACCTTCGATTGGAAAGGTGAACCGTTGGAGTGGCGTTTTTTCAACCTGCCCAATTTAGCAGATGGTGTTAACCAATATTTTGACACAAGAGATGGCTGAAGATAAAAAGAACATATTTCAGCGAGAGATCTCTTTGGGCAAAGCCTTCAAGGATAAATCAAAAGAGGAATTCTACAAAGAATTCGCCTCCTTGATGGATAGTGGTATTGACATTCAGCGTACCATGCAGATTCTTATAGAAGAACAGAAATCCAAACGAATCAAGCCTATTTTGGAAGGTATTGCAGAACGTTTGGTACTTGGAAGCTCACTTGCAGAAGCCTTGGAATCTTCGGGTCATTTCACATCGTATGAATACCAAAGTATTCGTATTGGTGAAGAAACGGGTCGCCTTCCGAAAATTTTGAAACATCTAGCGGATTATTACACGGATAAAGTAAAACTCCGACGACAGCTCGTGAGTGTATTTACCTACCCAGCTTTTGTCATTCTCATTACCATTGGTGTGCTGTACTTCATGCTGAATAGCGTGGTTCCCATGTTTGAAGATGTATTCGCACAATTTGGTCAGGAACTGCCATATCTCACTAAAAAAATCATCGCGCTATCCCAAAACTTCGGTACGTTCATGACCTATTTCCTCGGTGGACTGACCCTCATTATAGTCTATTGTTACACGCAGCGCAAGGAAGTTTGGTTCCGAGACTTGTCCTCGAAAATAGTCTTGAGAATTCCAGTGTTTGGCATCTTAATGCGAAAAATTTACCTCGCTAGGACTTGCCAAAGTTTATCGCTTTTACTCTCCTCTCGAACACCACTAGTAACTTCTTTGGAACTCGTTCGAGAAATGATAGGCTTTTACCCTGTGGAAAAGGCGCTCAGCGAAATTCGATTGGATATTATGAAAGGGGAGTCTTTACATACCGGACTAGCGCGTTTCAAAATTTTTGACCAGCGATTGATTTCACTCACAAAGATTGCAGAAGAAACCAATCAACTGGATGCCACCTTCGAGCGCTTGTCGGGGCAGTATCAAGAAGACATAGAATTCAGAACAAAACTAATAGGGACAATTATAGAGCCCTTGATTATCATATTAATTGGAGGAATCGTTGGTGTCATCATGGTTTCGATGTACCTCCCGATGTTTAACCTAAGTAATGTTATTCAGTAATGAGAAAATGGAAGACAAAATGGATTAAAACGGACATCGAGCCTGTCGAGATGGAAGTAACATCACGTTCACAATGCATGAAAAAAGGTCGTATCCCTGCCTTCTCCCTCGCTGAAATACTCATCGTATTGGCCATCATGGGAATTCTGATCATGTTGGTTGTCCCGAACAATGCGGGAGTTGCCACACGATCTAAAGCGCTCGAGGCGCAGCAGGAATTAAAAATGATTCACACGCTTCAAGAGGCCTACAGAATGCAGTACTCCAAATATTCAATGGATTTAACACAGTTGAATTACATCCCGCACAAATTAGTCACCGCGGGAGGAACTGCTAATTACGAAATCACGGTTTTGGAAGCAAGTACCACTGGGTACAAGGCGAAAGCCGAAGCCGTAGTTGATTTCAATGGAGATGGAAAAAAGAATATATGGGAAATTGACCAAGGTGGCGTGGTCAAAGAAGTTCAACCGGATTAGATAAATATTTAGTAAAAAGATGTGGAAGGCCTTCGAGTATGTCGAGAAGCCGCTATCAAACAAAAAAATATTCAAAAAGGCTAGTGCACTTCGACAGTCTCAGCGTACTAGAGATTTTATAAATGATTTACATACTCTACATATTATTTGGTATAACCCTGTTTCAGGACGTGAAGTATCGGGGAGTTCACTGGTCCGTTTTCCTCTTATTGCTTGCAAGTGCGGCGATTTATGGGAGTGGACTGGCTTGGCGGGACATTGGATTTAATCTACTGTTTCTTGTCGGACTAATGTCTGCTCTTACGTTGTATCTGTCCTTGAAACAGGGTCGCATTGTGAATATCACCCAAGGCTATTTTAGCTGGGGTGATATTCTTTTCCTTCTAGTGCTTACGCCCCTGTTCGAATGGCGTATGTACATGATGGTGTTCATTTTCGGAACCTTGGGGGTGCTAGTTCTTCACATTTTGGCACACCTTTTCAAACCGCAAAAAACAGTCCCTTACGCTGGTTATATGGCGGCAATCACGGGAGTTATTTTATTCTTTCAACCTCAGGTAGAAGCCTATCTAAAAACACTCGCATGGCAATAGTCGAAGAAATCCATATCGCCCCGGAGATTCAGCAGATTATCCCGTCGGACATTGCGTGGCACTATCGTGTGGTACCGCATTCTCGGAGCGAAAACGCCGTGACGTTTTTTATTGATGAGGAAGGAAACAAACTGTTGGTTGAAGAGGAGTTGAATGCCTTGTTGGGTATACAGATTGAAACCAAGCCGTTGCCAACACACGATTTGCAGCGATTGCTAGGAAGGTATTATCGGAACACCAACTCAGAAAATGACAAGATCACTTTTGATGCCAATACGGATTTCGTTGATCGTATTATCCAAGAAGCGAATCGCTTGGGGAGTAGTGATATCCACATCGAAATTTTTGAAGAGAAAGCGCGTGTGCGTATTCGTATTGATGGGAATCTAATTGAACGCTACGCAATTGATCGCGCCGACTACCCCGAGCTTGTTAACAAAATCAAGATTCGCGCAAATTTGGATATTTCCGAAAAGCGCCTTCCACAAGACGGTCGAATTCAATACCAAGACTTTGATATTCGTGTTTCTATTTTACCAACACTTCACGGAGAGAAGATTGTAATGCGTATCCTCGGACACGATGCTTCTTCCATCTCGATTGATAATCTTGGATTTACGGATCAAGACAAATCGTACTATCTCGAAGGCATAAAAAAACCGAACGGAATCATTCTAATTTCGGGCCCAACGGGTTCGGGTAAAACGACCACGCTGTACGCCACCCTCAAGCTACTGAATGATGAAAAACGCAACATCATGACCGTGGAGGATCCCGTGGAGTACACCTTGAAAGGTATCAATCAAGTGCAGTTAAAAGAGTCTATTGGGTTGACATTTCAGAGTGCCTTGCGTTCCTTCCTTAGACAAGATCCGGATGTGATTATGCTCGGTGAGATTCGCGATGGTGAAACGGCTCAGATGGCGATTCGTGCTGCCTTGACGGGACACTTAGTTTTGTCCACCATTCACACGAATTCAGCGTGGGGAACCATCTCAAGGTTAATCGATATGGGCGTGCCTTCCTTCTTGTTGGCGAATACCATTTCTACCTCGGTAGCACAACGATTGGTTCGGAAATTATGCACGAATTGTGCGGTAGAATCGCCCTTAACCGAAAAGGATTGGTCGTATACAATTCCATTCGATCAACCGGAAAAACATGTTACACCCGTCGGATGCGATAAATGCCATTATACCGGTTACAAAGGTCGTGTGGCGCTCTATGAAATCATCCCAATTGACCAGGAATTGGCGGCGTGTATCAAAACCAACGATCACGATATCACAAATAAATTGAAACAACGAAACATACAATCGCTGTCGCAGCGAGCGTATCAAATATTCATGGATGGCAAAACCTCGCTGGAGGAAGTTTATCCACTTTTAACAGGATTCTGATGAAAAGAGTACATTATCTATTATCGGTGCTTTTTGTGGCAATAACATTCGGGTTATCTGCGCAAAGTTTTTCCGAGGAGAGCCTACGGGCTCAACTTGATACCATGGCGAAGACGCACCCCGGCCTCAACAATGAGGTGCAATTGAACGTTAGTAGTTTGCCACTCGCCGAACTTGTCAATTCCATCGCCTTTGAAAACAACTTGAACATCAGCGTTGATCCGAATATCAATCAACTGATCTCGTACAATTTTTACGATGCTCAAGTGAAAGATGTTTTGGTGTTTTTGTACCTCAACTTTGAAGTCGAGTATGAATTCGTAGGCAGTATTATCTCCATCGAAATTAGAAAGGAGAAAGTAAAGCCAGTAGTCGTGGAGCCACCTAAGCCTGTAGATGTGAAGTATAATCAGGCCAACAAATTCTTGTCCCTCAACCTCAAAAACGATACGCTTTGGAAAGTTACAGAGGCAATTACTCAACAATCGGGAATCAATTTTGTTGTGGATCCGGAAGTACGTGAACAAGCCGTAAATGCGTATTTGCTGAATCGACCGAGTGATCAAGTATTAGACATGTTCGCAAAATCAAACAATCTTCTACTTATTCCTGAAGGCGACTACTTCCGTTTGGCCAAAAGCGATCAACCCAATCCAAAACAACCCACGAATAATCAACCTCGAGCTGGAAGCTATCAATCCAACTCCAAAAACGGCGATTTTGTTCTTACTACCACAGATGTAGGAACCATTGATGTTTTTGCAAGAAATGTGGACCTCGGTACCTTGGTGCAAGCGGCGGCAGAAGAAACAGGCGTTCATTATGTTTTGTACTCTAATCTGCAGGGCAAAGTCAATATGGATATGGAAGATATGCGATTCGATGAATTGATTCGCACCGCTTTTGAAGGAACACCGTATAGCTTGAAAGTGCAAGACGACATTTACGTGATGGGAGAATCCAATACGGGTACTTTGAGAACTACGCGCTTGATTCGTTTGGAGAACAGAACCATTGAGTCGGTCCAAACAGCCATTCCTGCAGATTTGATTGCTGGGGTAGAAGTGAAAGAGTTTGAAGAACTCAATGGACTGATTGTTACTGGAACAAGAGATCAAATTAGCATTCTAACCGAGTTTATCTCTCAAATTGACGTAGTGGTTCCCATGGTGCAAATTGACGTTATGCTGTTGACCACCGAGAAGTCTTCAACTGTTTCAACAGGAATTACCGCAGGAATTTCAGACACGCCAACAGAGACTTTGGGAACTGTTTTTCCTGCGCCAAATTTGACGCTAGGCTCCGAGTCCATCAACAATATTTTGAATGCTATTTCAGGTTTTGGATTGGTGAACCTCGGACAGGTCACCGAGAATTTTTACGTAACGCTAGACGCTATGGAGTCCAACAACATGCTCGATATTCAAAGCACACCAAAAATATCCACGTTGAACGGTCACGAAGCGACGATTTCTATCGGTCGAACAACCTATTACGAGCAGGTTCAAGTCAATGTACAAACTTCTGTCACGCAACAAGGGGTGTTACAATCAAGACAGTGGCAATCTATTGATGCCAACCTTTCTGTGTCTATCAAACCTTTCGTCAGTGCGGATGAACACGTGACGCTAACAATTACTGTTGAGCAAGACGATTTTGACGGTTTCATTGCTGAGGGAGCCCCGCCGAATATCGCTACTCAGACCTTCGAGTCTATGGTTCGTGTAAAGAATGGAGAAATGATTTTGTTAGGAGGATTGGAAGACAAGCGCCGGAACGATTCAGGCACCGGTGTTCCTATTCTCTCTAGAATTCCGGCGTTAAAGTGGTTGTTTAGCGGTAGAACAAAGTCTAGAGAAAAATCGAAGTTACACGTTTTAATTCGCCCGGTAGTCACCTATTAATGAAGTGGTTCAAAAAAATATGGTCCCCTAAGTCTTTGGTGGTAGTTTTTGTCCGCCTGCAAGACGGTGAAATGGAATTTACTGCTCAATTGGCAGGCAGACGCACCAAAGATTTCGGCTTGTACGAAGATTTAGAATCCTTGGTAAATTCTGTTGGCAAGTCACGTGGCTATCATGTGCACGTTCAAGGACAGGGAGTTTTAACGCGCACTGTGGAATCCTTGCCGAATTACAGAGAACAGCTAGTGATTGGTGGCAACTCGAATGATTTTTATTTTACATCCTACAACGATGAAGTACAGGTTGCTGCTTCCTTTGTTCGCAGGTCGGTTCTAAAAGATGCCTTGACACTTTTCGAGGAGAGTAAGTGGCACCTGTTAGGCATTAGTTGTGGTGAAATTCCATTGTGCGCAGCTGATGAAAACGGGCATTACCATGGGGAGCATCGCATCGAAATCAACGAGGGAAAAATCGTCAAGGTCGAGCGAAACCCTGGCGAGCCAAGATCTAAATATCGAAATGAAATTGCCTCGGTAATTGTTCAGAATTACGCTCAAGAAGAAGCTGCGCTGGAATTGGAACAGCAAACAACTGCAATTGAAAACTTCAAAGAGTTTACGCAATTCAAAGTGCTCGGGCTTGGATTGTTGATGGGGTTATTGCTCTCATTGTTGGGAAATTATTTCTATCAAAATTATTTGAATCAAAGCATTGCAGATTTGGAAATGGACCTGACGTTGAGTAATGAAAATCTTTCTCTTTTGGACCGTTTGGATCAAGAAAAAATGCGAAAAGAGCAGTTGGTTGCTAATGCTGGGGTGACTTCCCCTAAGTTTTTATCCTACTATTTGGATGAAATTGGAACCACGGTTCCTAAAACTATCGACCTTCAGGAAATGTATTTGTTTCCGCTCGATGGAAAATTGAAAAACAAACAAAAAGTCAGCATTCAATCGGATAAGATTGTGATTCATGGTACAAGTCCGGATAATGTCACCCTAGACGACTGGATTGAATACATGGATCGATTTGCATGGGTGAAAGCAATAGAGTTGTTGAATTATAGCAAGGTCTCTGATAAACAAGCGGAGTTTAAGCTGGAAATAACCATAATGGCATGACATTTTTTGATGGATATAGCTACAAAGTGAAGAACCGCGCTATGATTGTGATGGCAGTTTTATTGATTGCCGTTGCATACAAGCGAGCCTTCAGTGTAACTATTGAAACGAGAGGATACCGAAGTGAGCTGGAGCAAAAATTAGTTCGAGCAGAAAGCGCCGAACAGGAAATTAGACAGAAACAGTTTGAAATTGCAAGGCTGAATCGCTACCTCGGTGAAGAGAATAATACCGTAGAAAAAGTACAGCAAGGGTTTCTCAACTTCTTTGCGCAAAATGCAGAAGATATTTTGGTGCATCAAATTGATGAGGTGCTGAACTTCAAACATCCCGATTTTGCCATCAATACGCACTGTATCGTCATTAAGGGCGGATTTTTAGAGACCCTCAAATTTTTGTACGCTTTGGAGAAAGATTTCGCACTGGCAAAGATTCTCAATATCTCTTTCGAGTTCCGAAAAGGAAACAATCAGGAGGATCCAGCGCTGTTTACCACATTATTAATTCAAAATTATTTACGATGAGATATCTGATTTTATTGATAGCATGTTCATCCCTTTTGACAGGTTGCGAGAAAATTATCGCAGAGGACATTACGGGGCAAGTCCCAGTTTTGATACTTCCTGCAAGTGGTAGTATTCTAACAGAAAACCAAGTTCAGTTCAAGTGGGAGGAAATGGAAGGTGCTTCAAAGTATCATCTTATGGTGGTGACACCTAGTTTTGCCAACCCGCAGGAGTACACCTTGGATACGATTGTCAGCGGGACTGAATTTTCAGCGACTCTCGACTCGAATTCTTATGAATTGAAGTTAGTCGCTTTGAACGGTGGTTATCGTTCAGACACTCTCGGACCTATTCCTTTTGAAGTGAACCTTGCTGGGGGAGCCAACTTCGTTACCTTACTATCACCCGTTGATGGAGCGGCAGACAATGCCAATTTCCCCGGAGTTTTTACGTGGCAATCACTCTCGGGGGCAACGAGCTATGAATTTGCGTTAAAACAAGGTACCGACTTCACCATTGGCACTCTCGTCGATTTCGCGAATAATATCGTTACCAATAGTACAACGACGCCAGCTACATTAACGGAGGGAGAATACATTTGGGGAGTTAAGGCCTATTTTGGTTCTGGGGAAACTGCCTACACCACCCATACTTTTGTCATTGACACTACCACGCCAAATCAACCAGTGTTGGGTCAGCCATTAGATGCGAGTACGCAAACTGCTGGAACCATCACTTTTGAATGGAATAATGGAACAGATGGAGGCTCGGTACAAACTCCGGTTACATCAAGATTGGAAATTGCGAATAACACGGGATTCACCAATGCAGTTCAGGTAGAATTGGTTGGAGATACTCATGATGAAACCATAAATACATCAGACACTTATTATTGGCGTGTAATTAATATAGATGAAGCCGGAAACGAATCTATTGCTTCCGACACCTTTAGTTTCACCATAAATTAAACATGAAAAGTAAGGCACTCACATACGTAATGTTGGTGGTGGTTGGTATTATTTGGTACCAAGTTTTTTTCCGTGTGAAAAATAATTTGCTAGGGGAGGATGACACCATTCCGAATCCGAATCAATCCTTTGAGCAAGTCAATGCTATGGCACGTGATACGGTTGATCTCCAGGTGAACTACAGAGATCCATTTCGCTATGAGAAAATGACAACAAATTTGCCCTTACTTTCTGAATCGCCCAAGCCTCCAGCGAATCCAAGAGCGGCAATGAACAGAAACCCAAAACCTCAATTTGCGTGGCCGAATATTTCCTATCATGGACTGATTCGAAACAGAAAATCCTCCAAACCTTTGGCTCTGATCCGTGTGGACGGATTGGTTTACAACTTACGCCTTGGCGATGAAATCTTTAATAGTATTTATATCAAATCCATTGAACCGGAAATGTTGACAATTAAGTACAAGAAGCTGGAGAAAACGGTAGAGCGGAAGTGAGGGGCGTCTGAATGAAAAAGAGTGATGATTCCACCACTCTTTCGCTCTAGATTTTTCTATCGTAACTTCTTCGCATCTTCAAGCCACTGAATGGCTTTTTTTGCTTCTTCAATGGGAGTTCGGTGCTTGTATGTTCCATCGTCGATTGTATCTTCAATATCGTCGATGTACTCCTTGAGTTTCTTCACATCCTCATCATATTCTTCCATTGCTTCTGTATCAGAACTTGATGGTTTGTCGATGTGCCTATCCGGATATGACTTTGATTGCGCCAATTTCTTTTTGACCTCCTGAAAATGCTCATTTATCTCAAGTCGTTTTTCCAATAGTGCTTTCCACGCTTCTAGACCATCGTCGATTTTTTCATCCATCTCCTCAATCTCTTCGGTGATGTCTTTCAATTCTTCCTCAAGCTCTTTCACTTTCGACTTCAAGCTATTGGTTGTAGAAGAGGAGCTGCCATCATCATCTTCAAGTTTTTCTCTTGCATCCTCTAAGTCTTCTTTCATTTCCTTTTGAATACGCAATGAGTTCTTCTTACTGTCGTGCAATTGTCTTCCCTTGAATCCGGCGCAAGCGCTAAAGGCACGATCTTTCTCTCCTTGAAGGGTTCCGGCTTTACTGCGCATTGAGGAGTACGGAATGGATTTTATACCGTCTTGTGATGCGGCATATTTGAAGTCGTCAAGGTCCTGACCGAGGCCGGCAAACGAGACAGTTAGGAAAAGAAAGGCTGTTAAAAACAGTGCGTTCATAGACCTTACCCGACGGGTAGGTGCACCGCATAGGTGCGCGTTGGTGTTTGTTTTCATGAATAATTGATTTAGGTTATGAGTTTGCGGTAGTAGTCGCTTGCTCATGCAGAAGGTACGAATAAAATTCAAAGTGATGGCTCTAAATGGCTGAAAATAAATTAATTCGATGGTGTTCTTAAATGCAATACGAAATATACGCCCCTTTTTCTTCACTTTCTCCTACACTGATATTCAATCGAAGCCGAACAATAGCTTTATTAAGAGGTCCCCTCTATTCTTAAGTTAAAACACGGGATATCCCCTATAAAAACACGGGATATCCCGTATTGCATCCATCTAGGTCAGGGTCTACCTTTGTTTTGATATTAATATACGGACCATAAAACGATAAAAGGATGACCACTATGATCGGAAGATTAGGCAAGAAAATGTCGAATCAAGCTATTGTGATAATTGGGTTGATGTTTTTAAGCAGCGGAGTAAATGCTCAATTGGATACAGCATCTGTAAGTTCAGTTAGTTTCGCTCAAGAAACGGTAACTGACTCTTTAACATTAGTAACGGACACATTAGATATTATGAATGTTGAGGTATTCATGGATGATATTGACTTCTTGGGAGAGGTGCTAGTTACAGTATATGACCAAGCCACCGGTTATCCACTTCAAATGGTAAAGCAAACCAAATCAGAATTGGAACTCAACGATCTAATCATAGGCTCATTTGCCAAAATTGAAATATTTGGATTAGAACCGAATGTTGGATTGTACAACATAGATGTTCAAGTTCGAAACTTTCAAGGAGGAAATTTACCATTACTCTCAGCTCAATATTAAAACTTAGTTATGAATAGATTTTTTAATCTGGTATGCTGCGGCGTATTGATTGCCCTGTCGCATTCATTGCACGCGCAGTTGTCCACGGCAAGTCTACAAGCAACTGCGGATTCGTATACAAATACTCGCTTACCAACCACACCGAACGGCAGTGATCCTACGATGAAATCAGGGACAGAGTATACAATTGGACCACGAGGAGGTTCACTTCAATATCATCAACGAGTATACGTCAAATTTAATATCGCTGGTAGCATCCCAACAAACGCGATTATTTATAGCGCTGAGTTGCGACTAACGATGTCAGGTAGTTCCACTGGATCTTTCGATTGGAAAACAAAAATGATCAAGTCTACTTGGACAGAAGGAGGGGTTACAGCAAACAATCAGCCGACCATATCCAATTTAACATCAGACGTAGTAACTACAACTCCTGTAGCTAGCGGAACGCAAACAATCGATGTCACGGATATGGTACAACGCATGTCGTATTATCCTTCTTCCAATCATGGTTGGTGCGTTCAAGTTAGTAATGAGGCTGCTGCGTCGAATACCGGTGCTTTATTTCATACAAGGGAGGCAATGAACTTTTTATTACGCCCCGTATTATATATTGAATATTATTTACCTGTTACTCTTTCAAATGTCGTTGTAACCCATGAGTCGGGAGTCGGAGCATCAGATGGTGGTGTAGATTATAATCATACATCAGTAGGGTCAACAACTCATACTTATCAGTGGTACAATGGAGCGGGTCAATTGATGCTTGGCGAAACAAACAAGCAACTTACAAATGTACCTTATGGATGGTACGGTGTAGAAATTACAGGGGTCAACACTGGAGAGAAAGCCTACTTCGGGTTTTTAGTTGGAACCGAGTGCGAAGAAGTCACCATTACCTATACAACCAGTCCAAATTTTACAAGCAACAGTTTTATATACGATCGGGTTATTTCGGGGGGTATTGACTATCGAGATGTCAACTATGGAAACACAGCGAACTTCAGAACAGATAACTGGAATAATTCACCTTGGACCGATATCAAAAGTTACCTCGATTTCAATACATGGATGGATGATGCATTTACTGTCAATCAAGCAGATTTACAGATCAATGGCTGGGCGCACTGGAATAGTGGGACAACCAATGAGTCCCAGTTTAAAATGGTCAATGATTATTGGAATGAGAATGTAATTACTTGGAATGCCAGTCCTAATGTCTCCTCAAGCGCGATTACTACCATCCCGAATACAACATCCTCCAATCAAAACATGACTGTAGACATGATTGACGCATGGAATGATTGGAAAACCAACAATTTGGCAAATTATGGAATTGAGTTCGGGTTACAGTATTTCGATGACAACTTTAATACGCGTCAGATGTACTACTCGCCAAATGCAAGCTCAAATAGACCGAGTTGGACATTTAAATTATCGTTGATTGACAACTTCAGTTTCTCTTATTGCCACCCTGATTGGCCGCCTCACATCGCTGTTCAAAAAACACTAGATGGTAGTTACACCCAAACAGTAGGAGGAGTATTACATTTTCAATACGACGAGGAGTATAAAGTTGACTTAAGTGAGTTTCTAAAGTTTAACATTTACAATGAGTCTAGAAATATTGTCGCATCAGCAGATGGGGCAGGTGGAACCACAGGGAGTATATCTCCATTAACCTACTCATTCGACGATAACAGATATGAATTAGACCTATCTGTAGTCCCAGGATTACAAAGTGATACATTTTTGGTTCTTGAAGTATTTACTGCCAAAGGACAGAAGAGATACCTCAAAATTTTATACAAAGCATAGAATTGAATAAGATGACAAGAAAAAAGTTAAAAGATATCGGGAACAAGTCATTCAGTGTTGTTCTTATTTATGCGATTCTGATTCAGCAAATCATTCCGTTTGGTTACGCTAGCGGTAGTGAAAATAGTGTCTACGTAAGTCACAATAGTAAGAAAGTAGTGCGAGGAGTAGACTCAAAGCTGAAAACAGATACCATCTCAGAGCAGTTTGAGCAGGTTAATAATTCAGTAAAAAACTCTAGCTCTGAGAAGTATATTCCAGTAGAAGAGCTAAATCAAACGGGAATGGCTGTCCAAATGACTTCAGAAGGAGGGCAAACGGAAACTTCAGGATATTCGCTGAATTCGACTGACGGGATGGTTGACAAGTTTACGGGAGATTTTAGCTATCAAATTCCTTTGATGGATGTAGAGGGATATCCGATCGTAATTAGTTACAATTCTAACGTTGGTATGAATCAAGAAGCTTCTTGGGTTGGTCTAGGCTGGAACTTAAGTGTGGGTAGTGTATCAAGAGACATGCGAGGTCTGCCTGATGAGTTCAATGGAGATCAGAATATCACAAAGACAATCAACCAAAAAAATATCCAAACCACCAATGGTAAAAAAATAGGAGCTAGCATTGCTTTTGGAAACAGTGGTCTCGGTCTAACAGCTTTGGGTGGAGGATATGATAACTCATACTTAGGAAACGGCAAGACTTTTGACTTCAATGCACGAATTCCAATGACCAAGTCTATCGGGGAAAACTACTATCTGAATGGAAGTTTCAACTTTGGATTTAGTGTAGATACCAAAAATGGCATTGGGCGAAACTGGGGACTGGGTATTACTCCTGGAAATTCAGAAACTGGTAAGTCCTTGAATTTACCAACGTATGGTAGATCCTTCAACTCAAGAATAGGTTTGACAGCGCAATCCATTAGTTTTAGTAAAGCCATTAGGAATACCGATCTTTCCATATCGTCGAGCTTTAAGTACGGATCAAATACCACTTCTCCAGCTTCATCATTCAATAACTACAGTACTAGCAACTCTAATAGTTTTAACGCTTTTGTGTCATTTTCTGTTGGAAACGTAGGACTGACAACTTCAGCTTTAACACAGTTCTACAATGATGACGCAGGGATCTTACATGATAATTCCGCTCAAGTAATCCAACACCCTGCTTATGGTTATTTGCATTCAGGAAAGAGATTAAATGACTCCAATCAAGACAACCTTTTTCCAGTAATGGATTTCAACAGAGTTAACGATTATGGGTACTCAGAAGAAATGAAAAATCTTCCTTTTTCCTTTCAAACTTATGACGTTTTCAACGTAAATGCAGTAGGGATTAATGGAAATTTCCGTGCTAGAAGAACAGATTTTGGAACCTACAAAGACCCAGAAACCAAAGCAGATCAAGATGGCGATGAGAATGATTTTACAGCTGGTTTTCAGCCTGTAGGTATGAGAGTGATTTTAGGTTATGGTAAAGGCTCTCAAGATGGAGACAGTAAAACTGGAACATGGAATAATATTTTGGAGTTTACAAGTGAAGCGCCAGGAGTGGAGTTCGATAATACTGTTTACTTCAAGGGAATGGGCGAAATGACTCCCGAAGACCTTACGGTTTATAATCAAATGGGAGGTAACAAAGCTGGGTACTTTGATATTAATAAGGTTGGTGAAGATATTGTTCAGTCTAACTATCTGAAGCTAGGAAACTCGGGCGTAAATATAAACGGGTCGACAGTGAACGGGCTTTCAGAAAAACCTGTCCGTGCAACAGTATATAACCCACTTATCGCACAAAACCATCCTAATCCAAATTTTGAAGAGTATGCTGAAGGAGTATTTACACCTCCTACAATTAATACTATAGGAAGGACATCCAACTCTCGAGAAGCGAATCATATTTCAAGTTTTTCAGTAGTAAATACAAATGGTGCTGAATATACTTATGGCATTCCTGCGTATACTCTTGAAACCAATGAAGTGATGTTTTCTGTTGATGGAAGTTCTTTTGACCCAACAACAGGTTTGGTAAACTATTCATCAGGTGATAATACTATAAATAATAATGAAGGACGTGCAGGAGTTTACAACAAAACAACAACGCCAGCATACGCTCATTCATTCTTACTTACGGAATTGAAGTCATCTGATTACGTGGATGTTGATAATAATGGGGTAAGCCCGGACGATATTGGTAGTTATCACAAGTTTAACTACTCACAAGTATATGGTGAAAACTCAACAAATGGTACCTATGAATGGCGTTTCCCAATTAGTGATAATTCGGGCAATCAAGCTATGTATAATAGAGGCTTTGAAGGAACGGAGCTTGATAATACGGCAAACTACACGCATGGAGAAAAAGAAGTTTGGTACACCCATAGTGTTGAAGGAAGAAACCTGATAGCGGAATTCTACTTAGAAGATAGAGAGGATGCTTATGGTGTTCTAGATGAGAATGGTCAAATAGACGTGACCAAGCCTTTGAAAAAATTAAAATGGATTAAGTTGTACGTTAAATCGGAAAGAGAGGACCCTGTTAATGGGGCAAATGCGGAGCCAATACAGATGGTTGAGTTTGACTACGATTATTCTCTTTGTAAAGGAAATCCAGCAAATAAAAACACAAATGTTACTCCGGACCCAGCGAACTCGGGAAAGTTGACACTAAAAGGTATTCGAGTATACTCAGGAAGCTCAGTTGAAACAGCCTTGAATAACTATTCTTTCGAATACAGTTCATTCAACCCAGACTTCAGTTATGCAAATATTGATGGATGGGGAGCTTACAAACAATATGACCCAAACAAACCTACACACATCTATCCTTATGCTGAGCAGAACGAAGCCAATGCTGATCTAGCGGCTGAGGCATGGAGACTTGTTGCAATTAATCAGCCAAATGGTGGAAGAGTTGAAGTAGATTACGAGGCAGATAGATACGTGAATGTTCAGAACAAAAGAACAATGAAACACATGGATGTTCACCGTATGACCAATTTGATCGAGTTTCTGCACATTCAAAACCAATCCAGTTGGAACGGTACTGATAATGCGTACATGTCGTTTAGAAAAGACTTTGGTGGAATCAGTGGCCTACAATCATTCTTTCAATCGAATGGATACGGTGCTCCGTTCAGTTTCACCGACTTCTACAATGCAACTGTACTAGCGGTATCTTATGCTCAGTATAATCAGAAGTTTGGGAAGTTCAAGACTGACTTTGTACCGAACAATGTCATCGTTTTCAAATTGGAAGATAACATAGATGGTGCATTGAATAAAACGGATGCATCCGCCATTGTAAAGGAAGATTATTTCGCAACGAAAGAAGGAGTGAATCAATACCTAAAACAGTTGTATTTTAAAATGCATGTTAGGGTGAAAGATGAGAACGGTACAGACATAAAAGAATACGTTCCTGCTTTCGCTGATATTTCAGATGATTTTATCAATCCGTTTGGAAGTTTACTTCCTTATGAAGATGACTTTAATGCAATTGGAGTTATGCCTCCGGCGTCTCCTGGTGCTGCATACGAGTATGGTTATGTCGTTGTGAATCCGACAAACTCCGGTAGTCGAGAGAAAAAGAATAAAGAAGGTAACGACAAAGACGGAATCCTTCTCCACCCCATACAAAGACAAGCACTTGATTTCGTTCGTCAAAACTTACCTGATAAAGTGTACGGTAGTTGTGTAGGTTGTGATCCTAACTTGAGTGTTGATGTAAAAACCTTCTTTGGAGGAGATATGTACAAGTACCTCATTAAGGACGGATCGTATGCAGATATTTTTTACAACGACCATTCAACGGTTCGCCTTCACTTCCCTGGAGATATTAAATTTGGTGGAGGATCGCGAGTAAAGTCAATTACCTATAAAGATGGTTGGGACGTAATTTCAGAAGAGTCAGGACTCAATGAAGTGGAATCATCCTATAAATGGGCTTATGAGTATCCGTCTCGTTTTGAAGAGTCCGGTGTTGCCTCCTATGAGCCAACAATGATAAAAGACGAAAGTGCCTTCTACTACTGGGATACTTACTTTGATTTAAGAAAGAAGTTCCCTGATGAAAGAAACTTCACTCCAACTCCAGTGGTTGACGCTTTGTTCCCAACCCCTAGTGTCGGTTACCAAAAGGTGAAAGTATATTTAGATCAATCGACTGTTGGGGGCTATTCTCTGACGAAATACTACACCGCGAAGGATTTCCCGACCAAATATGACAAAACTCCGATAGAAAGAAGTGAAGACAAGGACTGGACCCCGTTTTCAAGTGGTGAGAACTATGGTTTCGCACAAGGGTTTAGTGTTGAAACAAATAATTTCCATGGTCTGCCTCACACATCTGGAGTTTATCGAATTGAGGGTAACGCTGAAATAATGCAATCCGAAACCGAATATGTATATCGTGGATTATCTGAATCAGTTCAAATGATTGATCGAAAAGGAGTTGTAACAGATGAAAATGTGGCCTTAGAGTTTGATATACACGAAGATTCAAGGTTTTCAACGAGCAACTCAATAGGAATAAATATTGGGGCAACTGTTAGCTTTTCCGTAATGGTCCCATTCTTACCAATTATTGTGAAACCATCGATTTCTTTTACAAAAAGAGAGGATGCTTTTTACTCAAATGCACTTGTAAAACACATTAACCGTGCCGCAACAATAGAGAGTATTGAGACGCGATATTTAAGTTCTAGTAACTCGGCAAGAAATATTTTATTCGATAAGTATACGGGAGAAGTCCTTTTAAGTAGTCTCACAGATGAATACGAGGATGACCTTTACAGCTTTCTCTACCCATCTCATTGGTATGAAGCAGAGTTAAGAGATCTTAACTCTACCGAAAACGTAACCTACAATGTCTCGATAACAGGTAGTATAATGGATGTATCAGGTTTATCAAACCATGTTTTTACACCTGGAGACAGATTATTAGTAAGTGATGGAGTGAGTACTGCGAATGCTGTTATACTGAGTATTGATGGATCGAACGTTAAGTTAATCACAGATTCCGGTATGAATTACTTCGGTGTAACTGGCGCCGTAACTGTTGAAATTCTGCAAAGCGGTCGAAAAAACCGTTTGGAAGAAGTTATGCAACAGGTAACAACCAAAAATACTATTACACCTGTATCGGGAAGTGTATTAACCTTCCCTGAAACAAATATTTTATCCGCATCGGCTATTAACTACCGAAACAAGACCAATATAAAATGTCGAATAGGCGATGGTGAGCAAGGAGACAATAATGAAGTCATTCAAGGAAGTATTATAAACCCGTTCGATTATGGAATTATGGGGGATATCGTTCTAGACGGTCAGTTTATGTGGCAAACAGAACGAGTGCACGACTTGGCCAACCACGGAACTCGCTTTGACGGAGAATATACCTCTTATATGCCATTCTATGAAATGGATGGCAGCGGTGTTTGGCATGCAATTACGGACCCTTTGCATACAAATTATGACGGATCTCTTCAGGACTGGCGAAAAATGGGAGAGGTGACAAGGTATGACGAGTTCGGACGTCCTGTTGAGCAAGCAGATCAGATTGATGTGTTCTCATCTATGTTGTTTGGGTTCAACAAAGAATTGTCATTTCTACCAGTTGCTCAAGCCGTGAATGCAATGCAAAGAGATATTGCTTTCGATAGTTTTGAAGACTACAACTTTTATAGTCAAGAGGCACTTGATTATCAAGAAACGCATTTCGATTTTGCAGATGCATTAGGAGCCTCAGTTCAAATTACCCAAAGCGAAAAACATAGTGGCTGGTCATCTTTACAGATAAGTGCAGGAGCAAGTGCATCCGTTATTAAAGGCGTCTCAACTGGTTGTGAGAACCCTGGAGATGGAGTCATTGGTAACGACAATAACACCTCTCCTATTACTGCAGACGAATGTTACTGTGTGCAACCGTTCAAACCTAGAGAGGGAGATTACATTATTGGTGCTTGGGTGAAAGTAGGAAATGACCCTACAAACCTAGATTATTCAGATGCATCAATAACCGTGAGCGTCGCTGGTGGTACAACGTACCTTGGAATTACCGCTTCCGGCCCGATCATAGATGGTTGGCAGCGTTTAGAAGGTGAGTTTAGTATTCCAACAAGTGCTACAGGTGTGACAATCACTATCAACAATGGTTCCGCAGAGGAGAATGTCTACATAGATGACATGCGTATTCATCCATTCACAGCTGGTATGACAACTACTGTGTATGATCCAGTAACACTTCTACCTGTTGCTAGTCATGATGGTTATAACTACACGACATTCTACAATTACGATGAAAACTTGAATCTCGTTCGAGTAAGAGTTGAAACGGAGAAAGGAATTCAGACCGTTAAAGAATCGGAATTCGGAACACAAAAAAATTACAACAATTAATAAGAGCAAAATGGGTATTCAAAAGTTCTTTTTTACAATAGCCTTAGTTATATTTTCATTTTCGACTTTCGCCGGGGTGGAGCAGTACAGTACGAGACGAGAAGGCTCAGATATTTTCGTCGGTAATTCGTTCGAAGTCTTTGATGGTCAATATGTAACAATGCTAAATATTCCATCATGGAACACTGATTTCACAAACCATAGGGTTTCAAACACCGTTCAACTTGGAATAAACCCTGAAGTAATTCAGACCAGTGATTATCAGGGTGACATAGAAGTCAGAGTAACTTATGAAACCTGGAATGGTAGCGGATTTACATCCACTACTGTAGATCGAACTCTGACTGTGAGTTACGATCACTCAAATCCAACAAATCTTGTTGAGGACCTGTCTACGTTTGTTTTTCAAGATGCTCATTTTATCAAGGTTGAAATTTTAACTATTGGCAGTAATTTGAATACCGCCGATCTTTTTATTGAAAGCACTGTAGAGGTGGAACGATACTATTCATTCGATGGCTCCACCGTTGCCTTTGCCTCATACCAGTTTGCAAGTAACAATGAGTTTGTCGAGGTATTTTGGGACGTGATCGAGGGAGCTGAGTTTTATGAACTAGAGTGGGTACATATAAATGACTATACCCTAACAAGTGGAGTGTACGAGCCTCAAACCAATTTGTCGTACAACTTTTATAAGAATTCAACTCGAATAAACACGCGAAATAATTGGTATCGTATTCCAAATATTTTTGATCATGGTTATGTTATTTTCAGAGTTCGAGGCGTAGGATATCAAGGAACTAATTTTGAAGATAGATACGACGGAACTTGGTCTTCCCCGGAATCAGGTTTGGTTTCAAATATCCCATTTTTCCATAAAATTCCAGTTACTGAATTTGATGCGGATATGAACTGGAGTCACAGCTCGGGATATGTTGAAAACGGTAAAAGGTTCGAGTCAATCGGGTATTCAGACGGGTTAGGAAGAGGAAGACAATCTCTGTCGAGAAATACTGTGACTGACCAAGTTATTGTAAACAATGTTTATTACGATGAAATAGGAAGGCCTGTTATAAATGATTTATCGACTCCTGTTGATGGAAATGATATGTCGCATCGCATTAAATTCAATACCCCAGCCGATGCACCTACAAGTGAATTCACTCCAGATAAATTCAATTCGTCTGTTGTTATTGGAGCTTGTGGAATAGAGTCAAATGCTTTTTGGCAGGGAAGCGGTTCAGGACAGTACTATTCAACATCTAACCCTATCTTAACTGAAGAAAATGGTTTTATTCCAGATGCAAATGGTTACTCCTATAACCGTGTTACTTACATGAATGACTACACAGGGCGAGTACTTCGAATTTCAGGATTTGGAGATGACTTGAAACTGGGCTCTGGACATGAAACACGATTTGTTTATCCTTCCACTAATCAAACCGAACTTAATGAGTTGTTCGGAAGTGAGGTCGGTTACAGTAAGCATTACGAAAAACAAATTACAATAGATCCTAATGGTCAAGTATATGTACGCTATACTGATATGGCAAGACGTGTGGTAGCAAGTTATATGATGGGACCTAACCCGGATCAGCTCGATCCACTTCCAAACGGTCAAGGCGGAACACTTGAAACCGTAGACATGATTAACTCCGGAGAGAACAATATTACCTCTGCACCGCCATCATCCACAATAATTTACACGGACTATATAGCTGCTGATGGAACAATTACTGTGGATTACGCATTTACTCCACAACAATATCAATCGATTTGTTTACCTGCAAATATTTGTTTCGACTGTGTGTATGATCTTACACTTACAGTTCGTGATGAGTGTGGGGCAGTGATAGATAATGAAACTGTTCAAATAAACGGTCAAACCTTTAATGAGATTTGTGATGGGAGCACAAACTACAGTTATCAAAAAGAATTAACTATCACTGCTGGAGAGTACATATTTGAGAAAACGCTAACAGTCAATCAGGAGGCATTGGAACAATATTGGTGTGCTTACATTGAAAACTCAACGTGCCTTGATCCGGTTAATATGTTTTTTAATGATAGATACCTAAGTACAGCTTTTGAAGATTGTTATGCCGTTGAGGATCAATTGTTAGGGGACTGTGATATACTAAAAGAGATATTAATTGAAGACGTTACTCCAGGAGGTCAATATGCGCTTTATGATGTGAATAATCAGGTATTCAGTGCGTCGGATCCAACATCAATTTTCTACGGCAATGCTTATCAATCGTATTCTTACACTGACGGGGTGAATCCAATTTTGGTGTATAATCCGAACACGGGAACAAATGTTTCTCCGAGTACGTTAACCATTGAAGAGTTTGTACAATTGTACGATCCCTCTTGGGGACAATCCTTGGCTGAACAGCATCACCCTGAATATTGTTATATAGAATTTTGTGGTGGTCAAACATCAAGTGATGCATTTGACCAAAACATGTTAGACGAGTACAATTTTGGTTACTCGGGAGGAGGCGCTTACGCTTACGGTTATTTTAATCCGTTAAACAATGCTGGAAACTCGGGTGTAGCGGCATTTTTAGGAGCCCCATTCACTCCGGATCCATTCTTTCATTCGGGTGGACAAGGTGTGGCTTATAATTCCGCCATGCAAAACCTTATGGAGAACTTCATCACTATTGATAATGGAGGAACAGGCATCACTTTAACAATGTGGGAGTACGCAGTATACTTAGCTTTAAATTGTACTCCAGCGAATGCACTTACTTGTATTGCAACATTTGATCCTGAAGCACCATGTTCGCCAAATGATCTAGTATGGGTTAATTTTAGACAGTTTTACTTGGAAGCGAAATCGAATTTTGTTTACCAAGCAGAGAATGATTACGCGATTTCAAATGGATGCGAAAATGAATGTATTGGTGCCGATGCGCAAGGCTGCTCAAGCCCGAATTACTACAGCAACAAAACTCCGAGGTTCACCAATTTGAATGTTAACGTTACCACGAACGCGTCAATTCAAGATATTCTTAACAATGCATCTCCAGGAATTTATGGGCAACAAGTAGCGGATAATATGATCGCAGATGCTTGTCAAGATGCTGCTGAGGCATACGCAGATAATTGGATAGCACAACTATCAGGATGTGATTTTTCAGGAGCAGGTATCAACATGACAGATTTGCGAAATGACTTTATTGCATTGCTGGTTCATGACTGTAATCTACAACATCCATATACTTCTAGTACTTCAAGCTCACCGGTTTCAATTTCAACGGGAGCAAATGTTTCAAGTATTGACGAAATTTTGGCTTCGCATTTTGGTACACCAAATTATCAAGATAACCTGTGTACGCCATATCTGATTTCAGAACCTGCACCTTATCAAACTAGTGAAGAAACGGCTTCTGAATTTGTGAAGCCACTCGATCAATGTGCTTGTGACCGCGTTTATGAGGCTTATGAACTAACGCTATCGTCCTCGCTTAATTTGGAGGAAGCATTGGCACAACTTACTGGTGTCTCTTTGGAAGATGCACACCATATCATTTGTGCGTGTGATCGCGTTACGTTGGGTTATGATAATTGGGCGACCCAAGGTTATACTTGGCCACAGAATGCCAACACAACCTTAGCAGGTTTGAATGTTTCATTGCCAGTGGATTTAGTTTGTGAGAGTTACGATTGTTCTGTGAGTTGTGAGGTTATTGACCAAGATCTTATAATGCTCGAGGAAGAATTTGCGTCGGTTGCGAATTTTGAAAACGCGGTGAATTATGAGGTAATTGTAACAAACTATCTAAATCAAACTTACGGTTATACTTTGTCTTATGAACATTATCAAGAGTTTCTTGCAAAATGTGATGCCACAGAACTTGAACCCTATTGTTCCTTGAATCCGTTGATGGAAGAATGGGTAGATGTTATGACCCTAGTTGCATTCAGAGGCCAATTAATGAATGATAACACAAACCAAGTTGATTTAAATGCAGACAATATCGTTTATGAACAAAGTGAACTATTCGAGAACTTCTTCAGCGATGACAACTACTGGAGCAGTTTAACCGGTACAACTCTGACCTTACATTACGGAAACTCTCAAAGTAATTGTACGATTGACCTTACAGCACCGACTGGCTTCAACTTTGACAATATTGTTAAGTTCGGCTCTATTTTACCTAGAACTAATGACTGTAATGATAATAGTTTGTTCGATTTAGAGGTGTTCTACTGGGATTGCGGGCAATTAGTCTCAACTTACTTCACAGGAGAATCAAACTGTTTTGATATTGTAGAATGTATTTGCGACCCATCCGGAATTCTTTTATGTGACGAACCACTCGAATTTCAAGAGGAGCCGTGCTATGAACCTGAATTGAGTATGTTGTACTCCGATGCAATAGAGAGTTACGGTTTGCAAATTGAAGATGCATGGTTAGCTTTTCAAGAAGAATATAACGAACAATGTGCCGCCGCATTTAGTACTGAGCAATATAGCTATGATGGATTTAAAAACCGTTATCAGTATACCCTGTACTATTATGATCAAGCCGGGAATCTAGTGAATACCGTTGCACCGGAGGGCGTGAATAAGCTAACAGGACAGGATGCTGCGATTAATACAGCACGTAACAGTGTTGTTGATGCTACCAGCACAGGGGCTGTGCTCCCAACGCATGATTATATAACCAGCTATGAATTTAATTCTTACGATCAGCTTGTTAAAACAACCAATCCTGATCAAGATGGAGATACACGTTTTTGGTACGACTATTACGGTCGTATAGTAGCATCGCAGAACCCAGTTCAATTGTCAAATAACCAATATACATATTCGTTATACGATGTTCATGGGCGACCGGTTGAAACTGGTATAGCTCAAACAACTAATTCGTTGGATTTGGTTGATATCCGTCAAGATGATAAAGGAGCAGCATTTATTAATTGGGTCAACGGGTCAACGCGAAGTGAAGTTACCATAACTAAATATGATAGATCGCTTTCGACCGCTATAGCTGCTAAATTCGAAAATGGAGTTCAGTCACATTTGAGACTCAGAGTTTCAAGTGTCTTATATTTCGAAACCTTTTCTATATCAACTGTGATAGAAACTGACTACCAATCTGCGACTCACTACTCGTATGATTCTCACGGAAATGTTGTTGAGCAGCTTCAGGATGTTCCTATGTTAGCACCAGTAGATCAAGATGTAAAGTCTACACGCTATGAGTTTGAACTAATTTCAGGAAATGTAGACAAAGTAAAATATCAAGAGGGTGAGCGTGATAATATGGTGCATGAATATCTATATGACGAATTGAACCGAATTGAGGAGGTGTTTACTACTTCAGATAATGTTCATAAATCTCGTGAGGCACACTATTACTATTATGATTATGGACCGTTAGCGCGTGTTGAAACGGGACAAAATAAAGTGCAGGGAAGTGATTTTGCTTACACCATAAATGGCTGGATGAAAGCCTTAAATGCGTCTACTCTTTCTCCACAGCGCGATATGGGGAAGGATGGAGTTGGAGGTTTCCAAGGTGGCAATAATGCGGTGCACGAATGGGTAGCGAAGGATGTAAATGCCTATACAATTGGATACTTCGAAGGAGATTACAACCCAATTGGTGGATCAAGTTTTGAAATTTCTTCGAGCCCAAGTGATCCATTCGCCTTAGGTACAATAGATCTTTATAATGGAAATATTTCAAACCTAGTTACTAGTATCCATGGTATGACAACGATGGGGTCGGCGTATAGATATGACCAGTTGAATCGTTTGACTGAAATGACTGCTTATTATAACACCAATACCAATAACACTTGGACAGGTATGGGAAGTACTCAGGAGTATTACAACGCTTACAGTTATGATAAAAATGGTAATATCACTAACTTACAGAGAAACGGTACAACCACGAGCGGATTATTAATGGATAACTTTACATACACGTATGTCGGCTTGGATGGACTTGTTAATTCTAGCAGCTCCTCCAAAAGTAATCGTTTAGATTATGTGGATGATTCTGGTTTGGATGACGGTACTGTTCTTCCGGGAGTTGGAGATATTAAGTCGGGAATGTTGGCCGGAAACTATGAATACGATGAGATTGGACAGCTCACTGAAGATGTTGATGAAGATAGGAGGTATGAGTGGCGTTCAGGAGATAAAAAAATTCTTCGAATTTCACCGGTCTCCGGAAGTACGAACCCAACAGTAATTGAGTTCGTCTACAATCCATTTGGTCAGCGTGTTCTGAAAATTGTAAAACCGACAATTGGTTCTACACAAGATCAATGGCAATACACCTACTATACATATGGAGCCAATGGACAAGTAATGGGAGTTTATGAGGTGAATATGAGTGTAAGCGAAAACATTGCAACTCTAAGCGAACACCATATTTACGGAATGACAAGATTGGGAATAAGTAACCCGGGCCAAATTGTTTATGACAATGGGCAAATTTTACCTGGGCAAGGAGATGTATACCAAAACGAACTTGGATTAAAGCGTTTTGAGTGTGCAAATCATCTAGGAAATGTTCAAGTGGTGATTACCGATCGTAAGACTTGGAACAGTACTGAAATGTTGTATGAAGCCGCTGTTATTATGACAAGTGATTACTATCCATTCGGGATGGTAATGCCGGAACGGAATACAGCTGTTGCAGGTGCCGGATCCTACCGCTTTGGCTATAATGGTATGGAAGTTGACAACGAAGTAAGTGGTAATGGAAATAGCTATACTACACAGTTTAGACAGTACGATCCGAGATTGGGAAGATGGAAGAGTTTGGATCCACTTATGGCTAAGTATCCTGATATGTCTCCTTACACAGCGTTCAATAATAACCCGGTATTCTTTGTAGATCCTCAAGGATTAGAGGGGGTTAATAACTCGAAACCGAAACCGTTTAGAAAAAGG
>JANSYQ010000035.1 GCA_024742305.1 bacterium
TACAATCCCGTTCCGGGCTTTTCTCCGGGTCCTGCTGACCACCATTCTGGAATTGGACCAAGAGCGCTTTCCGGATCGGGACCTACGCCCATGTGTCCGGAAGCAAGTGAATCAACGTACCAAGTCAAAGAAACGGTGTCCTTCACATGATAACTCTAATCTTCTTTCATTCCAAATATCTTCAACAGAATTCACGGGAATTCCCGGAACCCCAGCTCTTGTTCTAACTTGATTCACGTACGCCTGCGCTTGAGATGTATTTCCGTTTTGGTAATGTGCCTCTGCTGCCATCAACAATACATCTGCGTAACGAATCATGCGATAGTTCACTGGACTTGTCAAGTCATTATCGGGCAATCCGATTTCTCCTTGACGTTTGATGTACTTGTTGTTGTAGTATCCTGTGTGTCCACCGCCACCAATAGCGTAGGTAATATCTCCGGGGTTTGCTTGCTGTGCGATAAACGCGTCAATATCCAATATGGTTGCGTCACGACGTGGGTCGATAGGAGAGAAAGCGTCGTACAATTCCTGCGTCGGAAGGTTGTAGCTGTTTCCGTCTCCGTACACGGGTCCGTTGTATTGACGAATTCCTTGAAATCCAGGTCCGGCATTTCCTTCCAAACAAACCAAACATCCGTAGCTTCCTCCTTCCAATCCTGAGTATTCTACATCGAAGACTGTTTCAGGGTTTCCTTCGTTTGCCGCTGTGAAAAGTGAAGAGTAATCAGCCTCTAGTGCATACAATCCGCTGGAAATTAACAATTCAAATGTTGTAGCTGCCTGGTCAAATTTGTTTTGGTACAAGTACACTTTACCTAGCAATCCGAGTGCTGCACCACGATCTGCACGCCCTTTTGCAGGGGCACCAAAGTTCAAAACAGCAATGGCGTCGTTCAAATCTGTTTCGATTTGCTCATACACTTCAGCTTTCGTAGCACGTGGTACTTGAAGTGCTTCGTCAACTCCCAATCGCTTGTCAATAATTAACGGCATTCCACCGAAGAATTTCACCAATTCGAAGTAATAATAAGCGCGTAAAAATTTTGCTTCTGCCAAGATCAAATCTTTTCCTTCAAAGTCGATGTTGTCTTTGTGCTCCAAAATGTAATTGGCACGACTTACACCAGCATAGTTCCAACGCATTACGCTTCGAAGCTCGTTGTTCACCCCGCCGTGTGTCATGTTATCAATTTGGTGAAGTCCTTGTGTATCAAAAACGCTTTCGCCTCCCGCGATTGTATTGTCAGAGGCCATTTCCCCGATCCATACGGACATAAAGGAGGCTTGCAACAAATCGTAGGCACCAATGAGTGCTCTTTCGTAATCTTCTTCAGTTTGGAAGAAGTTGTCTGCATCTTGTGTGTAGGCTGGATCTACCGAGAGGAATTTCTTACATCCGGCAGAAGAGAGTCCGATCACTGTAATCAGGATCAGCCCTAGCGCTGTATATGTGAATCTTTTTGCTTTCATGTCTTATAGTCTGATTTGTAGTCCTCCAATAAATGTTCTCGCCTGCGGGTAAATTCCGTAATCCACACCTGCTGAAAGTACGCTTCCTGATCCTACGTCTGGGTCGAATCCGCGGTAACGTGTGAATGTCCATAAGTTGTTTACAGAAACGTAAATTCTAACGCGGTCGATATTTGCTTTTGTAATCCATGTAGAAGGCAAACTATAACCCAACTGGAGGTTTC
The DNA here is from genome assembly GCA_024742305.1 of bacterium. Lineage (GTDB taxonomy): Bacteria > Bacteroidota > Bacteroidia > Flavobacteriales_D > Crocinitomicaceae > UBA4466. Next base: position 1,698 of record JANSYQ010000035.1, read on the forward strand.
TTACGCGAAGGAAATCTCCATCTTCTACATAGTAAGACGAGAATTCTGTGTTACGTGTTGGTCCTGTTGTAAGACGTGGGTGTTCGTTGGATGTTCCCGGTCCTGTCCAGCGGTCGATTACGTAATCCAATTGGTTGGCGTAAGGCTGCTGACGCTCGAAGTTTCGTATGATTTCCTGACCCAATGCAGCGTAAAGTGTTCCTGAAATATCCCATCCTTTCCAACGCGCGTTCAATCCGAATCCCATGGTTACGTTTGGAATTGGAGATCCAAGGTTTGTTTTATCTGAATCGTCGCTGAAGTTGATTACACCGTCGCCGTTTTGATCAACAAAAATCAAGTCTCCCGGTTGAGCGCCCTCTTGCACTACTGGGTGATTGTCAATTTGCTCTTGTGTTTGGAAGATTCCGGCAGTTTCCAATCCGTGGAAGTAACCGATTTCCTGACCAACTTCGAATCGCGTTGCGGTTACACCACCAACACCAAAGTTTGCTCCTGGAATGAAATCTACTCCGTCTGGAACCGCAGTTACTTTGTTGTTCAAATAAGTAAAGTTGAAGTTTACGTTTCCAAGTAGGTTACGTCCTTCCTTCTCCTTCAGGTTGTAGGCCAACTCCAGTTCTACTCCGTTATTGGATACGTTTCCTGCGTTTACGATTGGTGGAAAACCTCCAGGTCCATAGGTTCCAAGAATAGCTGTTACGTCTGGCTGGAACAAGAGATCATTCGTGTTTTTGAAGAAGTAGTTCGCAGTAACGTCGAATTGCTTCCAAAATGTCGCATCAACACCAAAGTTGAATTGGCGCGTAGTCTCCCATTTCAAATCAGGGTTTCCTGCTTTACCAATGGCAACTCCCGGAGTAATTACGTCATCCATTACGTAAACACCTTCACCATTCAAGAGTGCACGGTAGGCGAAGTTTTCAATTTGATCGTTACCCATGATTCCGTAACTCACGCGTACTTTTGCGAAGTCCATCCACTTGATATCGAAGAAATCTTCGTCTGATATCAACCAAGCAGCAGATCCAGAAGGGAAGTATCCCCAGCGATTGTTCGGTCCGAATTTGCTCGATCCATCCGCACGAATAACTGCTGAGAAGAAGTACTTTCTTTTAAGTTGGTATTCACCACGTAAGAAAGCAGAAAGCAATCGCTCTTTAAATTCCCACGAACCAACGTTGTTCAAGAATCCACCTTCTGCTGTGTTTGCAGAAATATCTGCGAATTCAAGTGAGTTGTTTGGAATTCCAAAGGCAGTTCCGCTCAACGATTCTCCTTTTCTTTGGAAAACGGTGATTCCGGCAGTTCCCTTCACACGATGATCTTCTTTAAAAGTACGATCATAGTTCATGAAACTTTCGAAAGTAAGGTCAAGGAACGAAGCTCGCTCCTCCCAAACGGAAGCACCACGCTCAATGAAAACACTGTCTGCAATCTCCACTACTGGTGATTCCAAATCGGCATTGAGTGCAGTATTTGCGAACTTTCCATCCCCGTACCAAACAAGTGGTGAAAATGCTTTGTTGTCTACAATTGCGTAGTTGTAGTTGAATCGGTTGGTGAATGTCAAATGCTCATTAAAATCATAGATAAATTCTTCTTTTCCAACGAATTTATCTGCCCAGCTCCAGTTGTATTGGTTCTCAATTTGTGCCACTGGATTAATGATGTCACTTACTTCTTCCAAGTATGAATAGTTTCCGTCTGATGTGCGAACTGGCTCATTCGGGAATGCGTTGATAGTATTGTACAATACAGATCCGATTCCGTTCTCCGGCAGGGTATTTCGATAATCATGCGAGAAAAGGAATACGGAATTAAGTCGGAAATTCTTTGCCAACTCCGTGCTTAGATTCAAGCGGGCGTTGTAACGTGAAAAGTGTGCTTTATCGCCACCCACAATTCCATCTTGTGTGAAATATCCTAATCCCAATGAGTAACGCGTACTGTTGGAACCTCCTGTCATACTGATGTTATGACTTTGTACTGGAGACGATGTGAAAACAGAATCTTGCCAATCAGTTCCACGTCCAATGTTTGTGTTGTTGAAAGGAACAGGCTGACCTCCAAACGCAAATGCTTCGTTTTTAATAACCGCATATTCATTTGCTTCTAGTAGATCTAATCGTTTTGCTGTTTCTTGAATTCCGTAATAACCGTTGTACTCAATGGTTGGGTCGGCATTTAAGCGACCTGTTTTTGTTTCAATTAAGATTACCCCGTTTGCTGCTCGAACTCCGTAAATACCGGCAGTAGCATCTTTCAATACGTTTATTGATTTGATGTCTGAAGGGTTCAATGCGTTCAATCCTTCTGCATCATAAACGACTCCGTCAACAAGAATTAGCGGATCATTATCTCCAAAGGTCGAAAGTCCACGAATTCGAATATTGGCAGAACCTCCGGGCGATCCTGAGTTGGTGCTAATGTTCACTCCGGCCACTTGACCTTGTAAGGCTTGATCGACGCGGGCTTGATTCATTTTTTCAATGTCTTCGCCGCCTACTTTCGACGTGGCTCCGGTATATTCTTTTGTGGATGCTTCACCATATCCTACGACAATTACTTGATCCATTTCGCTGATCTCTGAGAACAAGGTCAGCTTAATGGTTGTTTGTCCATTGACTGGGACTTCTTCCGTAAGGTATCCGTTCAGTCGGAAAACCAAGGTGTCCGTAGCGGGATTTGATACTGGAATTGAGAATTTTCCTTCCTCGTCTGTGAAGGTTCCTTGATTTACTCCCTTAATTGCGACAGAAACGAATAATAGTGGTTCTTGCTTGTCGTCAACAACGACACCTGAAACAACATTTTCCTGCGCATGAACGGTCACGAACCCCAGTAAGAACAAACCGTTCAGAAGAATAGTTTTCAATAGCATAAGTATAGACTTTCGGTAAATATACACAATTAAGGTACAAAGTACCAAAAGTGTCTTAAATTTTATTTTTCCCTGTTGGTAAAAGGTTTAGCTTAAGTTACGGAGGTATTCTGAATTAATCAAAAAAAGGAGAACTTAGTCGTCCTCCTTTTTAAAAATTCTTTTGGTTGGAATTACATTCTGAACAAGTAATTTTCTTCCTCTACCAACTGCTTATATCTTTCTTCATCAAAGCGGAACAATTTCGCGGGGCGGTGTTTTACGTTCTTTTGCTTTTCATTCAAGGTTACCAACGGAATGGATTTGATTTTCTTTCGGAAGTTGGCCTTGTCCATCTCAACGTCGTACGCATACTCATACAATTGCTGCATTTCATTTAGTGCAAACTTTTCTGGCAAGAGGTTGAAACAAATAGGCTCGCTGTGCAATTTCTTTTTCAAATCCTCATACGTTGACATTACGATTTCACGGTGATCGAAAGCTAGGTTGGGAACTTCGTTAAGTGGCGCCCACATAACTTCTTCTGCCCAAGAATCAGCTTCGGCTTTGAGGTCATCAATTCGAACCAATGCGAAATAAGCACAGGTAATTACACGTCCTTGGGGGTGTCTGCCCGGATTACCAAAGGTTTGTCCTTGATGCAAATCTACGCCTTCAAGTTTTGTTAGTTCGGTCAAAATTCTTGATGCAGCATCGGGTAGGTCTTCATCCGGATAGACTAAATCTCCGGGAATTGCCCATTCACCGGAAAATGGTTCCATTGCACGTTTGATCAATAATACGTGAATCTTGCCGTCTTTGTATCCGAAAATAGCGCAATCAAGCGAGAAGGAGTACGAAAAGAAGTGGTCGAATTTTATTTTGTAGGACATACAATTACTTTAATTCAAAGTCTGCAGATAGCGTTTCTATTGTAGCACTGAACATCCCCGGTTCACATATCCATTCGTCATCTCTTCCGTAAAACTGAAGATCTTCTGTAGCCAGCACAAATTTAACAGTCTTTTTGTCTTTTGCACCTAATGTTACTTTTTCGAATGCGTTTAATGACTTTACGGCTGGTGTCATAGAGGCAAAATGATCTGAAATATACAGTTGCACCACCTCTTTTCCTTCACGGCTTCCAGTATTGGTAACATCCACGGTAATTACAATAGAGTCGCCTTCGGTAAGCGTGTTTTTATCCAAGGTTAAATTTGAATATTCAAAGGTCGTGTAACTCAAGCCATAGCCGAACTCCCATTGTGGATCAAAAGCATCAAAATGATTTGCTTTGTGACGCGCCACACTTCTTGGATGATCGTAAAATTCGATTTGCCCGTCGTATTTCTGATAGGTGTACGGCAATTTTCCGGAGAAATTTTCCTCTCCGTAAATCAATTGCGCAAGAGCCTCACCACCAAAATCTCCTGGTAAGTAAGCTTGAACGATAGCAGAAGCATCGTCTACAATTTCACGAATAATGCGTGGGCGACCCTCAATCATTACGAGCACCACAGGCTTCCCCGTTGCGTAAGCCATTTTTGCTAATTCGATTTGTGCTGAGTCAAGATTCAGAGAACGAATATCTCCCGGTTTTTCTGTTGATGGGAATTCTCCGAGACACAATAGAATCACATCCGACTCTTCCGCTTTGGATATGAAATCTTCTGTATCGGAAAGTTTAGATGCTTCGAATCCTTCATCCATGTAGACTTCCGCACCTTGACTGAAGAGAACATTTTCGGTTCCTACATACGCTTCAATGGCCTCACGAACGGAAAATCGACCTTTTGTATTAAACAAAGGATTGTCTCCCTGCCAAGTATGTGTCCAAGCGCCATTCAAAAAGATCAAATTGTTGGATGTGGGTCCGGTTACAAGCACTTTTTGACTTTTTTTCAAAGGTAGTACTCCATCGTTTTCCAAAAGTGTAATGGACTCCAATGCACTTTCCAATGCAAGTTGATGCATTTTTTCCGAGCCGAAATCAACGTACTTTTTCGCTTGATTCATTCGCTTTTCGTACAGACCAACAATGTATTTTACACGCAAAATTCTTCGGACAGCATCATCCAAACGATCCGGAGTAATACTCCCTTCGTTCACTGCCTCAATCATCAATTTGCAGTACTCTTGATATTGTGGCGCCAATGGAACCATACTCATATCGACTCCTGCGTTGATTGCGTTTATGATTCCCTCTTTTAACGTTGCCGCAGTTCGATGAACGGTATGTAGCATGATGAAATCCTCCCAATCTGAAACGGCAAATCCTTCAAATCCCCACTCGTTTTTCAAGGTTTCGGTGAGCAACTCGTAATTTTCATGCCCGGGAATTCCATTCACAACTCCGCTGTTGATCATCACTGTCAATGCTCCTGCTTCTACCGCCGCTTTGAATGGGGGCAAATACAATTCTTGCATGTACTTTTCCGGAATCCATGCGGGTGTTCTATCGCGACCGCTAGACGGGTGACTATACCCAACAAAATGTTTCATGCAGGCAGCCACGTGCTCAGAGTTAATTCCTCCCTTACCTTGATATCCACAAACAATTGCCTTGCCCATTTCTGAAACGAGCAGTGGATCTTCACCCAAGGTTTCAAATGTTCTCGACCACAAAGGCTGACGTCCCAAATCCAACACCGGCGAAAAATTCCAGTGGATTCCTGATGCACGCGTTTCGTAAGCGGTTGCCTGTCCAAACTGCATTGCCAATCGAGGGTTCCAAGTAGCGGCCAACCCAATTTCTTGAGGGAAAAGCGTACCACCAACAGTGTAGTTTACTCCGTGAATGGCATCAATCCCATACAAAATCGGAGCTTTCGCATCTTTACTTTGGTACGGGGCATGAACACCTTCCATTACGCCTTCCCATTCTTCGAGAGAAAGTGTTTTCCAACCAACGTTCAATACAGAACCGACTCCATATTCTACAATGGCTTCTTGTACTTTTGCCGGGTCGATTTCAACGGGTTCGATGAGTTTGCCTTCTGCATCTTTTTTCAAAAGAACATCCAAGGTAATTTGACACGTTTGTCCGACTTTTTCCTCTACACTCATTTTGGCCAAATCTGCCTCAATTTGTGCTTCGATCTCAGGTGTTGACAGTGACTTCTTATTTTGCGCAATCAGCGACGAAGAGATGAGTAGTCCTGCAAGAAAGACAACCATTCGTGTTTTCATAATCTTCATTTGAGTATTTATTCCACTAAGTATTATAGACTACGCTTGCTCCAACAATCTCACGTGATAGTTCACTAGATTTTGCAAGGGTCTACGAACGATGCGACCCAACCGGATTCCATTGTCTGCGCAAACTACTCGCAATTCATCTTGTAGCAGATCAGAAATTGAACCAACAAAATTCACCTCACACGTGGTATGTTCTTTGAAGCACTTAACGTGTACATCAATAAACTCTTGAAAGCCTTTTCGGATAAGCTCTTGTGCGTAGGGAAGATCCTTATTTTCAATGAGTACCGGCATTAATGAAGCGATAAAAACGTTGGCTCCTGGTTTTTGATACACGCGCTCAACGATAGTTGCTTTGTTGAGTCCCATTTGAAAAAATGCATCGTGCATGGGTGCAGGCAACTTTTTGTACAAATAGTCTGCGAGCATGCGTTTACCAAACCAATTTCCGCTTCCTTCATCGCCAAGAATGTGCCCAAGTGCGGGAACTTCTTCTCGAACAGTCAAACCGTCAAAATAACAACTGTTGGATCCCGTACCTAGAATGCAAGCAATCTCAGGTTCGCCATTGTAACAAGCAAATGCGCTGGCATTCAAATCATGATCTACGGTAATCATTGCATTGCGAAAAAACGCAGCAAGTCCGCTTTCGATTACAGCATTTAATTCAGGACTGGAACATCCAGCTCCGTAAAAATGCAATTGCTGCACGTCATCCTTAACGGACACGAGTGCACTATTTCCTTCCAACGCTTCTAAAATATCGGATTTTGAATGAAAATATGGATTGAAACCTTTTGTATTTGAGATAGTTTCATTACCATTATGTAAAATCATCCAATCCGCCTTCGTTGATCCGCTTTCGACAACTATTAGCATCTTATCGTTCGTATTTTGAGGTTTGAGTCCTTCAAATGTACAAAAAAATATCTTATTGTATATTTTACAAAAAGTATATATCTTTGACCAAAGTCGTTTTACATGAATACCCAAACACATAGCTTACGCATCAAGGATTTCAATTTAGTGATCTTTGGGGGAAATGGCGATCTTTCCAAGCGAAAGATTATTCCTGCTTTATTCCACAGATTTGCTGCTGGACAGCTCAAGGTGGATTTTGAAATTTTCTGTTTGAGTCGATCTCCGCAGGATCGCGCTGCCTTCCTGAAGGAAATTGAAGGGTTTTTGGGGAAAGTGGACGCGAAAAAAGTGAAAGCTTTTTTTGAACATTTATTCATTTTAGAGGTTCCAAAGAATAGTTCTGAACACTACGGAGAATTGAAAAGTAGGTTAGAGGCGCATCCGGGAAGACAGTCCATTTTTTACTTTTCGGTTCCATCAGCGGCATTTTCTGAAATCTGTACGGCCCTGAAAGAAACTTCTCTGAACAAAGAGAATAGTAAGGTGGTGTTGGAAAAGCCGCTAGGACATAATTTAAAGTCGAGCGAGGAGATTAATAATATCATCGCGGGTGCTTTCAAAGAGCGGCAGATTTTCCGTATCGATCACTACCTCGGTAAAGAAACGGTTCAAAACCTCATGGTATTACGTTTCGCCAATCATTTGTTCGAACGTGCTTGGAATGCTGAAAACATTGAGAATATTCAAATTACGGTAGCCGAAAGTTTGGGTGTAGAAAAACGAGCAGGGTACTACGATAAAACAGGAGCCTTACTCGATATGGTTCAAAACCATCTGCTTCAATTGTTGTGTTTGATTGCAATGGAACCGCCTTCGAGCTTGAATCCAGATACGGTGCGAAACGAAAAGCAGAAGGTGTTAGAATCACTGCGACCTTTTACAAAGAAAAGTATAGAAACGGATATTGTTCGGGGACAATATACACGAGGTTCGTCCAACGGTAAAAAGCAGAATTCATACTTAGAGGACATCGACGCGTATGATTCAGAAACGGAAACTTTCGTGGCGTTGAAAACCTACATTGATAATTGGCGATGGAAAAATACGCCCATTTATCTGCGAACTGGTAAGCGCATGAAAAAACGCTATTCCGACATTGTCATCAACTTCAAGGAACTGCCGCACAACATTTTTCAGGATACACAGCATCCGCTTCGAAACAAATTGATCATTCGACTGCAGCCTGAAGAGCGTATCGAGTTGGTGCAATTGAGTAAAATTCCGGGTCCAGGTGGTTATCGCTTCAAACCAATTTCCTTGAAACTGGACTTTATCGACTCGTTCAAGGACCGTATGCCAGATGCTTATGAACGATTGATCATGGATGTTATTCGTGGAAATCAAACTTTGTTCATGCGCTATGACGAATTAGCTGCCGCATGGAGATGGATTGAATCAATTACAGACCATTGGAGAAAATGTACTCCGCTCAAATTGTATGAATCTGGGACCTGGGGACCTGGAGATGATATCTTGGAAGACAATACAGAATGGAAAACATCACCAAAATGAGACATGATTTTGCATCAAAAGAAGAACTGGTAACTGCCTTCACTCCATGGTGTTTGGATATTTTGAGCGAATCCATTGACACTTTTGGAGAAGCACGTATGTTACTCTCCGGTGGAGGAACTCCCGGTCCTGCGTATGCGAAAATGAACGAAGATTGCACCTTCTTGGATCAATTGGAAATTGGCTTGGTTGATGAGCGTTTTGTCGGATTGGAAAGCGACTTCAGCAATGAAAAGCTTATCCGCACCTCTTTTTCAAATGCGCCGGATACGCAAATCAAGGGAATGGTGCACAACTTAGAAGATTATGCCGGTAATCTTCGATTACTGGAAAGTGAATACCGTCATTTTACGCAAAGAACCGACATGGTCATTCTTGGAATGGGACCTGACGGACATACAGCTTCCATTTTTCCTGATGACAAACCATCGGCAGAAGCCCTTACCACCGATGCCTACTTTATGAATACCAATGCACCTGCTCATCCAACACAGCGAATCACGTGTTCAATAGAGCTTATTCGAAACGCTAGAAACATTGCATTGATTATAACTGGTGCTCAAAAATTAGAAGTACTGGAAAACAAAACGCTACAGTTACCTATTCATACGGCACTTGAAAAATGCCGAAACATTAACATTTTTTACGCTGAATAATGGTACACAAAAAGATAGAAGAAATAACCGAACGTATTCGTAAACGAAGTGAGAAAGCTCGTGCGGCATACGTGGCGACAAACGAATACAATTTTAAAAATCGGAAGTCGCGCGGACAGTTGAGCTGTGGTAATCTTGCCCACGGATTTGCTGGCTGCGATGCCCATGAAAAACCGCTAATCGCAGAAGGTGTTGAACCCAACTTGGGAATAATTACCGCCTATAACGACATGCTTTCGGCACACAAGCCCTACGAGCGCTATCCGGATGAACTCCGTGGATATGCTCGTGAAATGAATGCAACGATTCAAGTAGCCGGAGCAACACCAGCCATGTGTGATGGTGTAACGCAAGGGCAAGAGGGAATGGATCTCTCGTTGCTAAGTCGTGATGTTATTGCGCTCTCGGCGGCCGTTGGACTTTCGCACGACATGTACGATGGAGTTGTTAACCTCGGGATTTGCGATAAAATTGTTCCCGGTTTGATGATCGGAAATTTGAGTTTTGGACATTTTCATTCCCTGTTCTTACCGGGTGGTCCAATGCCTAGCGGAATTTCAAACGAGGAAAAAGCACGCATTCGACAAGATTTCGCAGAGGGAAAAATTACCCGTGAGGAATTATTGAAGGGAGAGTCCGATTCGTATCATTCACCGGGTACGTGTACGTTCTATGGTACTGCCAACAGTAATCAAATGCTGATGGAAATCATGGGAATGCAGTTGCCGGGGTCTAGTTTTGTAAATCCGGGTACTCCGATGCGAAATGCCTTGAATCGACATGCGATAAAGGTATTGTTGAACAATATCCGAAACAAAGATTTTGATACAACGATAGGACAAATCATCGATGAAAAAAGCATCGTGAACGGAATTATTGGTTTGCTTGCCACAGGCGGGTCCACGAATCATACCATCCACTTGATTGCCATCGCAAGTGCTGCTGGAATCATCATCAATTGGGATGATTTTTCCGATTTAGCAGAGGTTGTTCCATCGCTTTGTAAAGTCTATCCGAACGGAGCAGCAGATGTAAATCACTTCCATGCGGCAGGAGGAATGGCGTTCGTTATGCATACACTTTTGGAAGAAGGGTTGCTACATGAAGACGTGCGTACGATTATCGGAAAGGGATTGAAACAATTTACACAAGAGCCCAAGTTGGAGGATGGTGAAATTGTATACCGTGAAGGCCCTAAAGCATCGTTAAATGAGAGCATTGTACGTTCGGTAAGTAATCCGTTCCAAAAAACCGGAGGACTCAAGGTATTGAAAGGGAACCTCGGAAATGCTGTCATTAAGACGTCGGCAGTTGCTCCTGAGAATCACATAGTGGAAGCCGAAGCTATTGTTTTTGACGATCAGGATGATTTACTGAAAGCCTTCAAAGCAGGGGAGTTGGACAAGGATTTCATCGCCGTTATTCCGTTCCAAGGACCAAAGCAAAAGGGAATGCCTGAATTGCACAAGCTGACGCCTTCATTAACCGTGCTGCAAAAACGCGGATTCAAGGTCGGTTTGGTAACAGACGGCCGAATGTCGGGAGCATCGGGAAAAGTGCCTGCTGCAATTCACGTGGTGCCTGAAGCTGCTTGCGGTGGACTCATCGGAAAGGTGAAAACAGGGGACAAAATCACCTTGGACGCAGTTAACGGAGATCTGAAATGTCATGCAAGTGATTTAGAATCCCGCCTATCACGCTCTGTCGAATACCAAAATCAATCTCATGGTAGACCTTTGTTTGATCGAATGCGAAGTTTGATTACCAATAGTGAAGCTGGAGCTAGTTTCCTTTAAAAAGAACGAAATGATACAGAATAATATTGAAAGCGTATTGAAGAACAACAGCCGCATTCCCGTGGCAACCATTTCTAAAATGGAACAGGTTGATCTTTACTACGAAAAATTGAAAGCACAAGGAATTTCATGTATTGAAATCACCCTTAGAAGCGACATTGCGTGGGATGCCATTGCGATGTTCAAGGAGAAATACGGAGACGAATTTCAAGTTGGGGTGGGTACCATTGTATCACCGGATGATATTCTCAATTGCGTAAAACTGAAGGTGGATTTCATGGTGAGTCCTGGTTTGACAACTTCCATGATTCAACAATTTGATTTCAGTGGAATTCCATTCTTACCCGGCGTTTCTACTCCGAGTGAAATTATCCGTGGAATTGATTTGGGCTGGCAATACTTTAAGTTTTTTCCGGCGCATTTATTCGGTGGAGCGAAAGCCTTAGAAACGTACAGTGGCATTTTCAAAGATGTACGATTTTGTCCAACTGGCGGAATCAATGCTGATAACTACGAGGATTACCTCGCTTTAGACAATGTAATGTCTGTCGGCGGTAGCTGGCTGTTGAAATAAACGATTACAATTTAGACGCTGAAAATTACCGGGCAACTAAAATGAAAGGTACCAAATACGTCCATTTGATCTTTCTTAGAAATGTTTTAGTTGATAGTTGTTCGGTAGTTTTCGTCTAAAATCTCCTTGTTTTTCTCCATCAACAAATAGTGTCGAATCACGACTCTCGAAAACGTATTTAATACATCCCGTTCGAAGCGTAATTGCTTGTTTTTTTAGAAATACAAACACAGTTGTGAGTGTACTACAAAGGCACTAAGGAAAGTGTGTAAAAGTATTTGAAAGAGGTGCACTATACCATGACAGAGTCATAAACCATAGTGTACTTCAAGAGTCTTGGGCTTTAAACTATTCTCCGTGCGCTCCGTGCCTTCGTTCCTTTGCCAAAGCCTTGCTTTGCTGAAGCTTCGCGAAGGCATGGCTACGGCGCAGGCGCTGTGGTGAAAAAAAGACTGCATTCGCAGCAAAGACTACTCTTCCGTTTCATACTTTGCCTTGTACTTTTCGTATAGCTCCTTCTGAGAGTTCGTCAGGGAAACAAACTTCCCATCGATAAGTGCGACAGTAACATTGTTCGTGCGCATGTCCAACGCGTCGCCAGTTGAGACGAATAATGTACCGGATTTTCCTTTTTCTACGCTACCATAACGCTTGTCAATGCCAATTATTTCGCAGGAGGAAAGCGATACCGAACGAATAGCCTCCTCTCTTGTTAATCCATAAGCTTGTGCAGTTCCAGCAAGAAAAGGGATGTTTCGAGCATTCATGGCTTCCATGTCACCTTCATTTTGAATGCAAAATTTAACGTCACCTTCTTGTAGTAACGATGCCAACTTGAAAGGAAGATCAATATGGTCCTCTTCATTTTCAGGAAGACTATGTGGACGCACAATCATCACTGGAATTTTAGCGTCAGCCAGTTTGCGGGTAATCAGATGCGCATCGTAACCACCAACAATCACCGGAAATTCAATTTCATAGGTTTGAACGAAATCAACAATATCCTGTAGCTGTTGAATTTCATCGGCGTGGAAGTACACGCGTTTGGTACCGTTAAAACAATCTTTCATAGCTTCCCAACGACCATCAATCTCTTCATGATCGTCCTCTTGAGCGTACGCTTTTGCCTTGTCAAAAAAGGATCGGATTTCGGCCAATTGATCCGGATACTTCTCATTTGCTTTCTTTGGTGCTGGTTCTGCCCACCAACCGCCTCCTGTGAGACTAGCAGGCCAGTTTACGTGAATGCCATCGTCTGCCTTGATGGTCGCGTCTTCCCAGTTCCATCCGTCTAATTTCATTACGGCCGAGCTACCTGAGATTCGTCCGCCACGTGGCGTAGCTTGGCTGATCAAAACACCGTTGGTGCGTACCGTTGAAATCACTTTCGACTCCACATTAAAGGCGATTTGAGATCGTACATGCGGATTGTAATACCCAATTTCTCGGTAGTCACGTGTTGCCTTTACAGCGTCAATTTCGGTGATTCCCAAGGTTGTGTTGGGAGCTACGAATCCTGGGTAGATGTGTCCACCTTTCAAGTCGATAATGGTATCCCACTCGGCCGGATCGTAGCGATACGTCATGGAGTTTCCAACGATGGTAATTGTTCCATTTTCAATTCCCACCAAAGCACTTTGCAAGGTGTCGCCGTTTCCGACGTGCAAAAATCCACTATGCAACAAAATTTTCTTTGGCTCCTGTGCCTGTGCGGTCGAAACTGCAACAAGCGCGATAAGTAAAAGTATATGCTTCATCTTAATGCTGATTTTCTTCTAGTGTAGCCTCTTCACCAAGAGTATTACAGTGATAATGCCCTTTCTTAATTTTGATAAACGGCTTCTTTTTTCCACCTGCTTCATTGTCGGCAAGCATTTTCGAAATGATACGCGCTTTCTCTGCTTGATTGCTTTTGCGTTTTTCCGCATCGATCTCTGCATCATACAAGATTACGCCATCAATCATCGTTTTCTCTGCTTTTGCACGAACTGAAAGTGGATTGTCGGACCAAATCACAATATCGGCATCTTTCCCAACTTTCAAACTTCCCATGTTTTCGTCTAGATGCAATAGTTTCGCTGGGTTCAAAGTCACCATTTTCCAGGCTTCTTCCTCGCTCATTCCACCGTATTTAACTCCCTTGGCAGCCTCTTGATTCAATCGACGTCCCATTTCCGCATCGTCAGAATTGATGGCAACAACCACGCCTTGCTCGTGCATAAGAGCAGCATTGTATGGAATGGCATCATTCACTTCGTATTTGTAGGCCCACCAATCTGAGAAAGTAGATCCTCCTGCGCCATGTTCCACCATTTTGTCGGCCACTTTATACCCTTCCAAAATGTGTGTAAATGTATTCACTTTGAAGCCCATGGAATCGGTCACGTGCATCAACATATTAATTTCAGACTGCACATACGAATGACAAGAAATAAAGCGCTCTTCATTTAAAATTTCTACCAAGGCTTCTAGTTCAAGGTCTACTCTTGGCTCGTTCTTCCCTCCTTTTTTATAATTGCTCCATTCTGCTTCGTATGCTTTCGCTCGGTGGAATCCGTCGTAGAAAACTTGTTCAACTCCCATGCGCGTTTGTGGGAATCGATCGCCGCTGCCCCAATTCGAGCGCTTTACGTTCTCCCCAAGTGCAAACTTGATGAACCCCGGAGCGTCGTCAATTAACATATCTTCTGCCGTTCCGCCCCATTTAAGTTTAATTAATGCGGATTGTCCACCAATTGGATTGGCTGATCCATGCAACAATTGAGCGGCTGTTACACCTCCGGCAAGCTGACGGTAAATATTAATATCCTGCGGATTTACCACGTGTCCAATGCTCACTTCAGAACTGATGGACTGTCCGCCCTCGTTCACTCCTTTGGAAATGGCAATATGCGAGTGCTCATCAATAATTCCGGAAGTAACGTGTTTACCTTTCGCATCAATCACGATGGCCTTGTTATTGCGCGGACCGTTTCCAGTTCCTACGTAAGTGATTTTACCATTTTCAATGGCGATGGTCGCATTTTTCAGAATTCCATCGGCCTCGTTGGTCCAAAGCGTGGCATTTTTTATGATGATGGGTTGTTGTTCCGGCAATGAATCGAAACCATACGCCATGTTCGGGAACCACGTGTAGTTCGTTGTGTCTGCTAGGGTGATTGTCGGCGTGTCCTCTTTTTTGTTTTCGCCTTTTTTGCTGCGAATGGCCGACCACTTTACCCAACTTCCATCCGGAATGAGTGCCTCTCCTTCGAAAACATGTAGGCGCGAGTTGTATTTACCACGCATACTCACACTACCGTCAAGGTCCTGATTGTGAATGTTGAATTGAAAGGTGATGTTATTTTCAAAGAAGTCAGCGGATAGCTTAGTTGTAGTATCTCGCTTCGTTTCTTCTTCCTCAATTTCGTACGTCAACTTACCTTTCAGTTTGCCTCCTTGTTCGGTCAGTTCGATTTCGTAGCTTTTTCCTTCCAGTGAAATTGAGTACTCTCCAGTAACTTGACTTACGTCGTTGATCACATGTTTTACCTCACGATTTCCCATGGACCATGCTTCCAAGATTTTTGCCGGTCCATGCAATGGGTTGGAATCGAAAATAGTGAAGCTGGCCCACTTCCCTTTTTCTAAGGTTCCCAGTGCGTCCGACATCCCTAAAATCTTAGCTGGCTGCGTTGTCAATCCCTTCAAAACATCCTCTTCTGAAACTCCATGCGCCAATGTTTTTCTAAGATTGCTCCAAAAATCTTCTGCTTTTACACCCTCGCCAGTGAAACAGATATTCACACCGTTTTCGAGCAAGATGCGTGCGTTTGATGGAGCCATTTCCCAGTGCTTTAAATCACTCAGTGGAATTTGTCTTGCTACATAAGGATTTTGTACATCATACGCTTCAGGATAGTCTAAGGGAAGAACGATTGTTGCGCTCAGCCCAGCAATTTCGGGAATTGATTGATACTCTTCTCCTGATCCAAGGAATACGAACTCGAACCCAAATTCATTCGCAATTTTCGCAGCTCTCAACAACTCCAAGTCATCACGGGTCTTAAAAATCATGGTTCCCTCTTGTTGATCCAGCAAGGCTTCATAAGATAAATTCAATTCCTCTTTATTGTTTTCGTACCATTTGGCATCGTAAAACGCTTGTCGAAGCAAAGCAATTGATCCCATTTGAGAGGATGGATACCCTTGCGGCGACGCTCCTCGTGAAAAGGAAAAATAGGAAGGGATATTCTCCGCAGTCATTCGTGCCGCTTCTGTTTCGTTAGTTGCTACCAACGTTCCTGTTCCTTGTGCAACACCGTTATCCTGACGCGAGACGGCAAATCCGAAGCCTTTTGCTACCAAAGCATCACTTCCTTTTCCATCAAAAGAGTAGAGGGAAGCAGCATCCAATTCAGGATGTATCGAGTAGTTCCAATGAACTGCTCCGTCTCTTGTTTTCGACTCCGGCGTCTTAACTTCCGGCATACCCATAGTGGAGTTTAGGTCGATGAAAGAAGGCAGAATGACTTTTCCCTTGCAATCAATTTCCACGGCATCCTTCGGGATTTTCATCAGTGGATTACTACTAACTTCCGTAATTTTTCCATCCTTGATAATCAAAGTGGCATGGTTCATTACCTCGTCAGGTGAAACGTAAACCGTGGCATTCCTCAACGCGTAGGATGGAGCTTCAGAGGGAGCAAGACCATTTTCCGGTCGAATTTGTGCTGAAACGGCTACAATACAACAAGTAACTAAAATAAAGGTCAACAGGTGCTTCATGAGAGAAATTATTGAGAGGGTGAATTTAGCAAAAATGCAGCACAATGAGTGCGTGGTTTTGAACTACAGGATAGGCAGAAGGGAGCGAAGTTCAACCCTGTTCCATTAATAAGGGATGTCTCAAGGAATATCAAGAACAAAGCACTACTAAGTCTAGCAAGTACTTCTCTATTTCGTATTTTTGTGGTAGAAATTTGGCTTTATGGATATTTATGGAATATTAGTTCACTTGCACTCCGGATTGAGATGGGTAGTGCTACTGTTGTTGATTTACGCGATTATCAACGCGGCACGTTCAATCTCTTCAGGAAAGTATTTGAAGAAAGATAAGATGATCAACTTATTCACGATGATCTCATTACACATTCAATTACTCATTGGATTGATCTTATATATCATTAGTCCAAACGTGAAGTTTATAGATGGTTGGATGAAGGATAGCATGCTGCGTTTCTTTGCTTTGGAGCACATCACATTGATGATTATTGCCATTGCTATTATTACTATTGGTCGCTCAAGAGCGGAAAAGAAATTGGAAGGAACGCGTAACAAACACCGCGCAATTCTTATCTCTTACATCATCGGTTTGATTCTCATTTTGGTATCTATTCCATGGCCGTTTGGTCGTTGGGCATCATTTGGAGCAGGACTCGGATGATCAAAAAAGGTGTGTTCATAGCAGCGGTTTCACTCTTTTCCTTCTCTTCTTGTGGAGATGGTGGAGGACAACAGCCCTTCAATCCACCGAAAGGGTACAAATCGCGTTCAGGTAAACTCATTTACTCCAAGCACTGTACCTCTTGTCATGGCGACAACGGCAAACTTGGATCAGGTGGAGCCAAGGACTTAACCGTTTCTAGAATGGACTCAACGGAAATCGTAGATATTCTTAGAAATGGCAAGAACGGCATGCCGCGCCAAATTCAGTATTTTAAATCAGACGAAGAAGTCGAAAATATGATTGATCACCTAAAATCCATGCGAAAATAGATGGAGCAAGGACACGTTTTAGTTGATGCAGTTGAGGAAAGTTGTGTACTCGTGGGAGTTATCTCCGGCGATATCACCGAATCTCAGGCAGAAGAATATATTGATGAGCTAGAGTTTTTAGCGTTGACGGCAGGAGCGATAACGAAAGAAAAGTTCTTGCAGAAATTGCCATTGCCCAATCCGAAAACGTACGTGGGAAGTGGGAAGTTGGATGAAATCAAAGAATACATTGACGAGAATAATATCGACCTAGTAATTTTTGATGATGAGTTAAGTCCGTCCCAATTGCGAAATATTGAACGGGCCATGAACATCAAAGTATTGGACCGAAACAATTTGATCTTGGATATTTTCGCCAGTCGAGCAAGAACATCCCACGCGAAAACGCAAGTTGAGTTGGCACAGTTGCAGTATTTGTTACCGCGCCTTACTCGAATGTGGACCCACCTTGAACGTCAAAAAGGGGGGATTGGAATGCGCGGACCGGGAGAGACTCAGATTGAGACCGACCGCCGAATCATTCAAAAGAAGATATCCCTTCTCAAAGAGAAACTGAAGAGCATTGACAAACAGATGTCGGTGCAGCGCGGTAATCGTGGACAATTGGTTCGCGTAGCTTTGGTGGGATATACCAACGTAGGGAAAAGCACCTTGATGAACCTCATGAGCAAGTCGGAGGTATTTGCTGAAAACAAACTCTTTGCAACCTTGGATACAACGGTGAGAAAAGTGGTGATTGAAAACTTACCCTTCTTGCTGGCGGACACTGTAGGGTTTATTCGAAAACTACCGCACCAACTGGTTGAATCGTTCAAATCTACCTTAGATGAGGTGCGTGAGGCAGATGTACTCATGCATGTTTTGGATATCTCGCACCCCAATTTTGAAGATCATTTCGAAGTGGTAAACGAGACCCTTGCAGAGATTGATGATACCGAGAAGCCAACCATTGTTGTTTTCAATAAAATTGACGCGTACCAATACGACCCAACGTTAGAAGATCACGAAGTAGATTCTGAAACTGCCTTAGTGCCGCTTGAAGAACTCAAGAAAACGTGGATGGCGAAACTGCCTGATGCCAAGTGCGTATTCATTTCAGCGCAAAACAAAGAGAATATTGACGAGCTTCGTTCTGTAGTATATGAAGAAGTCAAGGAGATTTTCCAAGTTCGATACCCATATCACAACTTCTTGTACTAAAAAAGGTCGATCCCCACATTGGAAACCGACCTTTTGTTAGGTTACTCTTCTCTTTTTATTATCGTTCTACGTGCACGAAGCCGTGTCCTGAAATTACCTCTTCGGTAGTACCTTGCGCTTCGTAATAGTAGAAGTAAACACCATCTTCTACAGGAGCACCATTTTGGTTGGTTCCGTCCCACGCTGGGTTCGGTCCTTGACCTTCGTAAATAAGGTTCCCCCAACGGTTGGTAATGGTAAGAACAATGTTCGTTGTATTCACTGTTTCTAAGAAGAACAAGTCGTTTACTTCATCTCCATTTGGTGTAATTACGTTCGGTGCAACTACCTCAGGAACAGGGAAGATACAACTTCCGTCATCTTGAATAGCGCTTGGATCGTAGTTCAATGCATTCGGATCGGTACATCCACACGGTGTTACAGCAATTTGAGCGTAAGCTGTGTCTGCACAACCCGTTGCGTCAGAGGCAATCAAGGTTACCGTTGAAGACTGTGTAAATGTGTGATTGACGTCTATCGCCGTTTGTGTTGGAGAGCCATCACCGAAGTCCCAAACGTAGTTAACAGTGTTCTGACTCGAGTTCACAAAACTAACTTGTACAGGAGAACATCCGCTAGCAGAAGGTGGTGTGAATTGTGCAATCGGCGGATTCTCAATATCAATGAATACACTGTCATCAACTTCACAAACTGCATCCGATAAGGTCACATAATACCAACCTGAAGGAACGTCCGTAATTACACTTGCATTCACTTGATTTGCTCCCGGTTGTCCTGGTCCTTCAAAGAACCAGTTCAATCCCGTTGTGGTGTTTGTGGAATCTCCTGAATAGAACGCCGAGGCCGCTCCAGTTGGATTACAAGCACTCGCATTTTGCACGAAGAAGGAATCTATCGAAAGCGTTTGATCTAGCGTAATTGTTACTGTATCCACACCCGTATATCCGCAGGCATCTGTTGCGGTGACGATGAATTCTGTCACACCCGAAGTTGCGTTTTGAACCGTTGGCAAATACGCGGTATCTCCTACTTGACTATTTGGATCATTCCAACTGTAGGTATAAGGAGGCTCACCGCCTGATAGTACTTCCGCAATCACTTGAATTGAGTCGTTGATACAGTAAGCCATCGGGTCAGGAGCACTAACATTTATATCAACCGAGTCAATGATCCAAAGCGTTCCACTAGAGACAATCGTATCACCACAAGCCGTAATAGTTGTGGCAGTAATTGTAATGTACTCCATGTTGTCAGGAATTCCATCTTGTATTGGGTCGATGGTTAATGTCAAAGTATCGTCTCCCGGTAAGAAGGTTACTGGGTTAGGCAATGCTGGGTAGTCTGTTCCATTTGTCGCGGTACCTGTAATGTCGTAATTGATGATCAACGTGTCTCCAATTTGCGACTGAGGACGAATGAACTGCAATTCTGCTGTTGAACAACCTTCAATTACCGTTGTATCTCCTGAAACTGTTGCTACGGCAACTTCAACTGCTTCCGATGCAAATGAGTTCGCCTGAAGGAATACACCTGAGTCATATGACTGGTCACCCACGTTACAAATTGCAAGTTTAATGTGATACGTCTGACCACATTGAACCGATGCATTCGCAGACAAGGTCACTGTCGTCCCGTCATATTGGATAGCGGAACCGTAAGCGGCACCTCCTTGGTTATCTTCATAAAATTGCGGGTACTGACCTACACCTGGTCCAAGGTTGTTAATGGTAACCGGAATGGTTGTCCCAGGAATAATTGCCAAATTTTCCCCTCCATTTGGATAGCCTCCTAGTGGGTATGGTCCTGAAATTCCTGGTCCCCACAAGAAGAATCCGAAGGCATCATTAAACGTGGATGGAGAGAACTCAGGGTACTCATCCGATCCAAAAATGTAGTTAAATGAAATAGTATCCCCGGAAGGAACGAAATCGAATTCCAAAACGGCTCCGTTTGTTGGAGCTGCGTTGGCAATCGCGTTTAAGTGAGGATCTGTCCCTACGTTTGGTGTCGGTGGGTTGTTGTTGGTAAACGATCCAATAGTATTTGGACCAACCGCACCAATTCCATTACCTGTTGTCAAAAGCACTCCCGATGGAATAGGAAATGTAGTCCCTTGCGAGTCGAAAAAAGTTACGTTGCCCTGAATTTGAGCCGCACTTACAGGCGATCCATTGTACGTGATGTTAGATGCCGTAACTCCGAATCCCAAAAGAACGTTTTGTACCAATTCTTCAGGTGTTTGCGTGTTATCAACGGTGATTTGCGCTTGTGATACTTGTACCGCAGTAAGTAGTGCAATGACAGCTAGAAGGTGTTTCATAGCGAGGGTTTTGCTTAAAGTTAATTGTTCGTTACAATACAAAGACTCAATGTATTCATCTTTGGTTGCACGAAAATCGAACATTCTGAGAGGAATTCCCAAATAATCCTCGGAAAATTGCGATTTTTGATCTGCAAAAAATTGAAATCTTATGGAGAATACTCAAGCTTTTATCAACGAGAACAAACAACGATTTTTAGACGAATTATTGGATCTATTGCGTGTTCCGTCAGTTTCGGCGGACCCTGCATTCGCTGTTGACGTGCGCAAAACAGCGGAAGTAATTTCCAATCGATTGAAAGAAGCTGGAGCAGACAACGTAGAGATTTGTGAAACAGAAGGATATCCAATCGTTTATGGAGATAAAATTCTTGATCCCTCCTTGCCAACGGTTCTAGTATATGGACATTACGATGTGCAGCCAGCGGATCCGATTGATCTTTGGGATAGCCCTGCGTTTGAGCCGGTAGTCAAAAAAACAGAACAACACCCTGATGGAGCCATTTTTGCGCGTGGTGCTTGCGATGACAAAGGTCAAATGTACATGCATGTGAAAGCGTTTGAAGCAATGATGCAATCGAATGAATTGCCTTGCAACGTCAAGTTTATGATTGAAGGAGAAGAGGAAGTAGGAAGTGCCAACTTGGGAACCTTTGTCAAGAATAACAAGGAGAAACTCTCAGCTGATGTAATTTTGGTGTCGGATACCGGAATGTTGGCAAACGATGTACCTTCCATCACAACGGGGTTACGCGGATTGAGCTACGTTGAAGTGGAAGTTACCGGACCCAATCGCGATTTGCACTCAGGACTTTACGGAGGTTGCGTAGCAAACCCATTGAATATTTTGGCAAAAATGGTAGCGTCTCTGCATGACGAAAACAATCATATTACCATTCCAGGTTTCTACGATAAAGTTGTAGAGCTTACGGATGAGGAGCGAGCGGAAATGGCTCGTGCACCGTTCAGCAAAGAAGCTTATTGTAAGTCTATAGATATTGCCGACGTTTACGGTGAAGAAGGATATACAACCATGGAGCGCGGTTCCATTCGACCTACTCTAGATGTTAACGGTATGTGGGGCGGATACACAGGAGAAGGAGCGAAGACTGTTATTCCTTCAAAAGCTTACGCGAAAATTTCTATGCGCTTGGTTCCGGATCAGGACCCGGATGAGATTACACAATTGTTTATGAATCATTTTACTTCGATTGCTCCAGCAGGAACAAAAGTCAAAGTGACACCACATCATGGAGGGGAGCCAGCGGTAACACCGATAGACTCGGACGGATACAGAGCTGCAAGCTTGGCTTATGAAAAAACATTCGGGAAAAAGCCAATTCCGGTGCGCAGCGGAGGTTCCATTCCAATTGTTGCGATGTTCGAGAAAGAACTTGGATTGAAGACGATTTTGATGGGCTTTGGATTGGATAGTGATGCTATTCACTCACCGAATGAACACTACGGATTGTTCAATTATTACAAGGGAATTGAAACAATTCCGCATTTCTACAGTTATTTTAAAGAACTCCTTAATAATTGATTATGAAGAAAATCCTCTCCCTATCATCACGAATAACCCTCGCTATCACACTGACACTCCTCCTGTCCTCTTGTGGTTGCTTGGACTTCAATACCCCCGAAATGCGTGGTGGTGAAGACTTTTCCGTGAACAAAATCGACGGAAATAAAATTGATTTAAACGTCAAAGCGAATATTTACAACGATAATTGTTTCGGTGTGAAAATTAAACCATCCGACCTTGAACTTTTCGTGGAAGGTGAAAGTATCGGTACGGTACGCTTGAACAAGAAGGTGAAGCTCAAGAAACGCAAAGAAACGCCCATTGATGCCAATTTAACGGCAACTTTAAATGACGGAGCGTTGATGAAAATGATGGGCTATGCAGCCAAAGGTGAAGTGGAAGTTCGCCTTAAAGGCAAAGCCAAGGGAGGGGTGTTCATTTTCTCCAAGAAGATTGACATCGACGAAACAAAGAAGATTTCTACCTCTGGAATGAGGATGGGAAGGTAAGTACCTCTCGGCTCCTTTCGACAAGCGCAAGGCATCGCCCTCGAAGTAGTATCAATCCTCCACATACAGTCGCTGAACACGACGTGAAATCCCGGTAAGCACCTCGTAAGGAATGGTGTCCATGCGGCGCGCCACCTCCACAAGTGACATGGTGTCTCCGATAATTTCCACGGGGTCTCCAACCTCTGCTGGCAAGTCGCTGATATCTAACATAGTCATGTCCATACAGACATTTCCAATTACAGGGCAAGGATGTCCATGAATAACCATGTGTCCGTTCCCCTGACTCAGTGATCTTCTGAATCCATCGCCATATCCAACAGGAATTACGGCAATTCTTGTGGACTTGTCTGCAACGCCAGCTCGACCGTAGCCTATCGTTTCTCCGGCTTTAACCGATCGAATCTGAGAGATAACGCTGAACCAACGAACCGCCTCTCGCAAGTGGCGTCTATCTTGCTCCAAGCTGGTAAAGCCATACATTGCAATGCCAATGCGCACCATGTCAAACTGATATTCGGGATAGTGCAAAACGCCTTCTGAGTTGGAAATATGACGAATTACAGGATAGGGCAGATGTTGCATAAGTGCCTCACTGTCGCGCTCAAAATTGGCGACTTGTTCTTTCACGTAATCCGAATTGATTTCGTCAGCAGTGGCAAAGTGAGAGTAGATGGACTTCACCCGTATCTCAGGGTGCGTTTGTAGCATTTGTAACAATTCTGCGATGGAACTCGACTCAAATCCCAATCGGTTCATGCCCGTCTCCAGTGTAATATGGATGGGATAATTTGTTTTTCCTTCGTAAATAAGCTGAAGAATGAAGGCGTTGAGTTGTTCGATGGAGTAGATACTCGGTTCCAAATCATGAGCAATACAATCTGCAAAGGCTCCTTCTTCCGTGTTCATCACCAAAATGGGAAGTTTGACGCCAGCCTTGCGTAATTGCACGCCTTCATCGGCATACGCTACGCCCAAGTAATTCACGCCAATTCTTTCGAGGTAAACGCCCATTTCATCAATTCCGGTGCCGTAGGATGAAGCTTTCACCATCACCAAAACTTTTGTCTCAGGATCCAATTTCGATTTGCAGTACGAGAGATTGTTCCGAATCGCCGACATGTTTACCTCCACGTATGTTTTGTGTTTTCGTTCACGCATACGCATCGCCAATTGCTCCATGCGAAGCTCCCTTCGACCTTTGATCAGGATCACCGAGTTCGAAAATTCAGGCAGTGGATCGTTGGCACTGGAAACAAAATGATATTCAATCGGCTCAAAATCATGCAAGATTTTCTTGATTTCCTCATGATCAAAGTTGGTCCCGATAATTACTTTTCGGTCGCGGCCCTGAGCCACAGATAATTGATATTCCAACGAAGATCGGAACGCATCCAAATCGAGGTTGTAGGTATCATTGATGATGAGGCAATTATTGTTTCCGTCAAAGGTTTCCAGGCGGAGTGGAATACGCGCCAAACTTGGAAGTACACGCTCTATGATCGCATCCTCTAAGTCAAAATGACGGCTTGTAGCAATAGCGAGAGATATATTGTGAGAACTAATCTCATCATCAAACGGTAACAATTTCAGGAAGGAAGCATAGGATTGCTCGTGCACAACCTTCATTTTCGGGTCACTGAAATCTACCGGGATGGAATGATGGGCAAATACTGTCTCACAAGTCTCAAACAGGCGAAGCTTTTCCATCATGTGGGCATCTCGCGAAGGAAAGTTTTGAGCATGAGCTGACCCAAGTGATGTGAAAACGCCGTGTGTTGGTTGGATCATTTCCGCTAATGATTCCATATCACCCGGACCGGAGATTCCCGCTTCAATCAATGCGACATCACAATCTTTATGTATCTCCAAAAGTGAGAGTGCAACGCCCAACTGAGAATTGTAGCTTTTCGGACTTCGAATCACGCGATACTTTTGATCAAGCAATTGTCCTAACCATTCTTTTACGATTGTTTTTCCCGAACTTCCGGTAATACCAATTACTGGTATGGAGAATTTTTCACGGTGTCGCTTGGCGATAATTTGCAAGGCTTTCAATGTGTTCTCCACCCGAATAAAAGTGGCACCTTCAAACGCATCGATAGACATAGAGTTCGACACAACGAAGGTTCTCACCCCTTTGTCATAAGCAGCTTGAATGAAATCGTGTCCGTTGCGAAATTCTCCCTTCAAGGCAAAAAACATCACATCTTCTCCGCTAACGATACGTCGCGTGTCAAAGGCTACCGTTCGAATAATACGATTAGAGTCGGGGAGGGTAGTGTTAAGTTGTTCGGAAAGGTCTTGGTAGGAGAGTGCTAATTTCAAATCAGTGTGCTATTTTGTTGTAGCACATTCTGCAAAGCGGTTTGTATTGTTCCACAGCACCTACAAGCACTTGTTTTTTATCGGCAACCGTTCGATGCGAGAATTGCGCTAGATCGCCACAAGATACACAAATCGCATGTACTTTCGTAACGTATTCGGCAATAGCTAGCAATTGTGGCATGGGTCCAAACGGAGTTCCTGTAAAGTCCATATCTAGCCCGGCGCAAATAACGCGAACACCTTTTTTCGCTAATTCGTTGCAAACAGCCACCACGCCCTCATCAAAAAACTGTGCTTCGTCAATCGCAACTACCTTTTCCTTTTTCCAAATATCCATGATTTCAGAAGAGCTGTCCACACAAATCGCTTCGAAACTGCGCCCCTGATGGCTCACTACTTTTTCTTCATGATAGCGATTGTCAATGGTGGGCTTAACCAGCAAGATTTTTTGGTTGGCGAATTCAGCGCGTCGCAACCGACGAATTAATTCTTCCGTTTTACCTGAAAACATAGAGCCACAGATTACTTCAATCCATCCGTGTTGGCGTCCTTCACCGGGAAAATGTTCCAAAAACATGCAGTCGTTCGCTTTGAGGTTATCAACAAATCATCGAAGAGAAAATGACAGGATAGTAGCAGTCCTCGCTTCGATCTTCATTAAATTTGAGAGATCAATGTCGGTATTTTCTTGCCTTGTTGGAAAACTTGGTTAGCAACTTGGCAAAAATGTTGATAAGTTAGCAATAGCAATAAACTATATGGAAGGATATAAAGAACTTTTGGACCAATTGAACGGACTCGTTACAGCTCTTGAAAAAGGCGAGTTGAGCTTGGACGAATTGAATGAACTGGAATCGGTAACGCGCAGCTTGCATGAGAGAAGTATCATTCTCCGATACAAAGCGTTCGAATCTTCGGTATTGAACGAAACGGAAAAACAAGAAGAGGAAGAAGTTTCCGAAGAACCGGTCGCAGTTATTGAACCGGAAGAAGAAACACCTCAAGAGGAGCCTGCAGCAGAAGAACCTGAATCGGAAGAAGAGGAAGAGCCAGCCTTCGATTTTGCCATTTTTGATGAACACGAAGAAACGCCTGGAACTCAATCTGTTGATATTGAAGAGGAAACGAGAGCAAAAGCAGAAGCTGAAACGGTGGAAGCTACACCAATAGAACCGGAAACTGTTGAGGAGGTAAAAGCGGAAATTGATCCTGTTTCTCCGCCGGAAGCCGTTGACGAAGTAAAACTAGAAGAAGAGGAAATTCCTCCTGTTCCTGCACCAAAGCCCGCATCAAGTTCGGGTTCTTCCTTTATGGATCGTTTCGAACAACAAGACAATTCCGTTGCAGGGCGTTTTTCAGCAGGGCCATTGGACTCTTTGATTGGTGCCTTTGGACTGAACGAACGCTTGCGTTTTATCAACGACCTTTTTGATGGTTCTAGCGAAAAATTCTCTGATGCCATTAAGGCCTTGGATTCAC
Organism: bacterium; assembly: GCA_024742305.1. Classification (GTDB taxonomy): domain Bacteria; phylum Bacteroidota; class Bacteroidia; order Flavobacteriales_D; family Crocinitomicaceae; genus UBA4466. The sequence goes on from JANSYQ010000035.1 coordinate 28,336, forward strand.
AGTCGGATATTGAAGCAGCCAAGGCTAAAGTAGCGGGGTATGCAGAGGAAAACGAATGGGATCCGGAAGAGGAAGTCGTTGCGGAGTTCATGAACTACTTGAACCGTCGCTATGCGTAAACTCCTTTTCCTTGCTGGAATTCTACTCACAGGATTTTCCTCTCAAGCTCAAATTGAAGAGATTCGTCGAATTACTGAGACTTTATGTTCTCCGGAATTCCATGGTCGGGGGTACGTGAATAAGGGAGATTCTATCGCAGCCGATTATCTTGTAAGCGAATTCAAAGCGCTGGGTTGCGAACCTTTTAAAGGAGATTACTTGCAGCATTTTGCCATCGATCAAGTGAACACTTTTCCGGGAAAAATGTCTGTTCTTCGCAACGGCGTTCAACTCGATCCGGGAATTCACTATGTGGTACACCCTTCGTCTCCCGGATATCAGGGAAAATTGGATCCTGCTGTTCTCACGGGAGAGCAAATGTTTGATCAAGACGCAGTAACCGAAGCACTCGGAGGAATTCTCGAAGGAACTTCGGGGAAAAATGCTCTCGCTCTGCGCCTCTTCGATTTAAGTGCGGATTCACTGAAAGAATTACGCGGTATCACAGAGGTACTTTCCGATTTTGTTCCCGTAATTGAATTGGTTGACGAAAAGTTTACTTGGTCAGTGGGACGCAGTCAGTTGAAAAACCTATGCCTTCAGGTTAATGAAGGCGGATACGAAGGTGGAGCGCTAGTTTTTACAGTAGACATTGAAGCAGAACTACAAAAGGAATATCAGTCGCAGAATGTCATGGCGTATATTCCGGCTCAGAAAAAGTGCAAAGAAACCATTGTTTTTACCGCTCATTACGATCATTTGGGTCGCATGGGTACAGAAGCTTATTTCCCCGGCGGAAATGATAATGCCAGCGGGACAGCTATGTTGCTTACAATGGCGAAATACTTTCAAGAGAATCCAAGCGAGTACAACATTTTGTTCATCGCCTTTGCGGGAGAAGAAGCAGGTTTACTAGGTTCGAAATATTTCGTTGAGAACACGCCCATCAAACTGAAAAAGATCCGTTTTCTGCTGAATCTCGACATCATGGGATCCGGTGAGGAAGGTATCACGGCAGTCAATGCTACGCTTTTCGAAGAGGAATATAATTTACTCAATGAGATCAATACGGAACTGGGATTGCTGGCCAAGGTAAAGCGCCGAGGTCCTACTCAAAACTCTGATCATTATTGGTTTACCGAACAAGGTGTACCTTCGTTTTTCATCTATACCATGGGAACGAACAAAAACTACCACGATATCCATGATACTTATGAAAATCTGACGTTTTCTGAATACGAGGATATCACGAAATTGCTCGTAAAGTTCGTAGATCGACTGGATTAGAAGTGTATAGATTGCCGGAATTGATGCACAAATTCCCTCGCATCGACTCACCAAATTTCCGTAAATTCGAAAAAGCAACGCACTACTTTATGAAAAGCTTACTCATTCTCGTGGCCTTTTTCACATCCGCTATTGTATGGGCACAACCCTACAACGGTTCTGAAAAACCGAATCCAATTACCCCAATTTCTAAGGCGGCGAACTGTAAACCGCCAAGTACCACGTCATTCATGGAGCTGAACAATGTTCGAGCGATGGTGCATACCGCTGGAAACCTGTGGCAAGTGCCCGGTCAGAACCTTGCCTTGTATGAAGTTCCAAAGAATTCGGGCATTATGGCGTTGTTTACCTCAGCCTTGTGGCTCGGAGGAACAGATGTTAACGGACAATTAAAATTGGCGGCGTTGCGTTATCGTCAAGGAACCGATTACTGGACAGGTCCTCTTTCTGAAGGATCAGCTGAAACAACAGTCGATAACTGTTTGGCGTATGATCGACACTTTATCACCATACAAGATGAAATTCGTGAGTTTGATGCTTGGTACACAGCCGGAGAGCAAGATGCCATTAACGGAACGAACACACAACAGGAGCTTTTTCCCAATTATGAGGTTCCATTAATTATTCAGGAATGGCCGGCACATGGCGATATTACACAAGGACAAGGATACTACCTCGCTCCATTTTATGATCGTAACGAAGATGGACAGTACAACTGGCAAGATGGTGATTACCCTTGGCACGATATCAACAAAACAAAGGAATGTAATGTAGACCGAAGCGTTTCCTTGTATGGCGATTTGAACTTTTGGTGGGTGATGAACGATAAAGGAAACATCCACACAGAAACCGGTGCTGAGCCTATCGGAATGGAAATTCGAGCGCAGGCGTTTGCATTTGCGAGTAACGATGAGGTGAACAACATGACCTTCTACAATTATGAGTTGATCAATCGCAGTACGCAAACACTTCAAGATACCTACTTCGGATGCTTCACTGATGGTGCACTCGGTGACCCGCAAGATGATTACGTCGGATGTGACGTAAACCGCGGATTAGCGTATTACTACAACGGCGACAACTTTGATGGCGATAATGCCGGATGGTTGGGCTATGGAAACAATCCTCCTGCAGTGGGGGTCGACTTTTTTGAAGGACCCTATCAAGACAACGACGGAATTGATAATGCGGTGGGAATTGGTCCGGGTGAGGCCCTCAATGGAATTGGATTTGGCGATGGAATTATAGACAACGAGCGCTACGGAATGCGCCGATTCTTGTATTATTCGAACAGTGGACAAGGTGCTGATCCAAGTCAAACCGACCCTATCATCGCCATCGACTATTACAACTACTTGAAAGGGTTTTGGAAGGATGGAACGCCGTTTTATTACGGTGGATCGGGACATATTTCCGATGCACAAGCAGATCCAACAGTAATTGCCGATTTCATGTTCCCAGGCGATACCGATCCATTGGGATGGGGTACGGATGGTGTGCCGCAAGCACCTTGGACAGAACAATCTGCCAATAACCCACCGGATGATAGACGATTCGTACAATCTGCCGGACCATTCGTATTGAAACCGGGCGCTGTAAATAACATTACCGTAGGAGTTGTTTGGGCTCGCGCCAACTCGGGAGGACCGTTTGCTTCGGTGGAGGCAGTGCGTCGTGCAGATGATAAAGCACAAGCATTGTTCGAGAATTGTTTCAAAGTTTTAGATGGACCTCACGCGCCGGATATGGAGGTGCAAGAACTGGAAAACGAGTTGATTTTGACATTGAGTAATGCAACGAACTCCAACAACTTTAACGAGGAATACATCGAGTTCGATCCCTTTATTTCAACTTCTGACAGTACGGCCGACCGATACTACCGATTCCAAGGATATCAAATTTTCCAATTGAAAAACGATGAGGTTGCGCCGTCTGATGTAGACGATCCAAATTTGGCACGCTTGGTGGCGCAATGTGATATTGAGGATGGTGTAAGTCGCCTCATCAACTTTGAGTTTGACGGAGACCTATTGCAAAGTATTCCAACGGAAATGGTTGATGGCGCCGATGAAGGAATTCAACATAGTTTCCGCGTTACAGAGGATCAATTTGCGCAAGGAGATAGAAGACTGGTCAATTTCAAAACGTATTACTACGTCGCATTGGCGTATGCCTACAACAATTACAAAACCTACGATCCGAATGATCCAAACGGACTTGATGGGCAGCAAAAACCGTACATCCGAAGTCGAAAAGCTTCCTTTGGAGAAGTAAAGATTATCTCGGCGATTCCACACAATCCAATGCCTGAATCGTACGGTACGGGGCCGAATATTGAGTATGGGGATGGACCAAGAATTACGCGTATTGATGGTCATGGAAATGGAAATCGTGCCTTGGAACTAACACGAGCATCCAAGGACTATATCGTAAACAACGGATTCATGGAAGAACCGGAATACGAATACGGAAGTGGTCCCATCAATGTGAAAGTGATTGACCCGTTAAACGTGGCTGATGGTTACTTCGAATGCGAGTTTTTGGATTATGCTACCTCATTTGAAAATGGAGCCGATACTGCTTCTTGGGTCATTAATCGTTATGATTACGAAGGTGGAAATCTGCTAGAGTCTATTCCATCCGAAAAAACAATAGCTTTTAATAATGAACAGCTCATTCCCGAATGGGGAATATCCGTACAGATTGAGCAAGAGAAGTACTTTAATTATGATGGTGTGAACGGCGGAACCGAGGCCAGTGCTACCAATTTGATCAGTGCTGATTTGACCTTTGCTGATAGTTCAATAATTTGGCTTACTGGAGTCAGCGATAACGATCAATTCTTCCCAACCAACTGGATTCACGCGGGAACATATTTGCCAGAAGATGACCCATTAGATCCGGCGTATGAATGTTTGGATAATACATTGCCCTCGTACCGAGATTATTTGGACCCGTGTATGTACGGAGATTGGCAGCCGGGTAATTTTGCCGATCCGAATAAAAATTGGTCACGCATCTTAGATGGAACGATCGCTCCACACAAATTGGTCGGATTTGAGTCATCGTACATGCCAATGGCTTACTTTAATTATCCTGCTCCTACAGCGGCTAAGAATGGTGCTTCCATAAGCTTCTTACCTTCGGTAGACATTGTGTTAACCAACGATAAATCGAAATGGACACGTTGCCCTGTGATTGAATTGGGTCGTGAACCATCGTTGAATGTTGGCGGAGCAGAACCGGGAGCGATGCGTGCCAGCCCTTCAGTGGACAAAGAGGGAAATCCGCAGTCTGGTTCTACAGGCATGGGCTGGTTCCCTGGGTATGCGATTGACTTAGAGACAGGAGCCCGTTTGTACATGGCATTTGGAGAGAATTCCTTCTTAGCCTCGGAAAACGGTGCAGATATGTTGTGGAATCCAACGGATCAATTGGTCGATAATTCAGGTGCGCCACTCATGGGAGGAATGCATCCGGTGTATGTTTTCTCCAAAGACAACGCTGCAATCAATAACTTTTCGCAAGGGTATGATTTCCCGGAATATATTCCTTCGCAAGCGAGTAATGATGGGCAGAACCATGCACGAACCATGATGTTGGATGTCATGGCAAACAATACGGCTTCAAAACGATACTTCTACAGCAGTATTAGCTGGGTGGCGTATCCAATGGCCAGTCCGAATTACGAGATTGATCCAAGGAATTTACCGACGGACGTAACGATTAAATTACGCGTCAGTAAAGAGTACAAGAATTACGTCGCGACGGGAGAGAACGCGGGTAGTCCTAAATACAGCTGGAACATGGAAACTGTGGCAACGGAACTTGGAAGTCAAGATCGATTGGCAGAATCACTCAAGTTGATCAATATCGTTCCGAATCCGTATTACGCGTATTCGGAGTATGAGCGTAATCGACTGGATACCCGCGTTAAGATTACGAACCTCCCGGAGTTTTGTACGGTGAAGATTTACACGGTGAACGGTAAGCTGGTTCAAACAATTCGGAAAGACAACCCATTAACGTATGCCGATTGGAACTTAACGAATCATGCGAACGTTTTTGTGGCATCAGGAGTTTATTTGGTTCACGTAGATGTTCCTGGAGTTGGCGAACGCGTCTTGAAAGCGTTTATTGGAATGCGCCAAGTGGATTTGCAGGGGACATAGAAAGTTGGAGCTTAACTTTATAAGTTAGGAATAATTTTTTGCAATAGCTAGAGAAAACTCATTTGGTTGTTAGACATTTGCCTAATTGCCTAATTGCCTAATTGCCTAATTGCCTAATTGCCTAATTGCCTAATTGCCTAATTGCCTAATTGCCTAATTGCCTAA
>JANSYQ010000052.1 GCA_024742305.1 bacterium
AGCTATGATCAGGTCATCCATCGAACTTGTTCGATACTTCGTGCACTTCTCCATTTAAAAATTCTCCGTGCTCTTCGTGCCTTTGTGGTGAAATAAGACACTAGACTCGAAGACGCTAGACAATAGACCAAACGAAAGACAAGAAGCTCATTACTCCTATCTAGCTATGATCAGGTCATCCATCGAACTTGTTCGATACTTCGTGCACTTCTCCATTTAAAAATTCTCCGTGCTCTTCGTGCCTTTGTGGTGAAATAAGACACTAGACTCGAAGACGCTAGACAAGACAAAAGACTTGTTGGTTCGATCTCTTCATTTTTTCACATTACCTTAGACCTCTATCGGGTTTTAATGGTCAAATAGCCACTTCGTATCATTTTAAGTAAATTCAGCGCGCAATAAATTACTATGAAAGCAACCATAACCTCCATAGAGCTGAAAGGACCTTTGAAATTTTTCGCCCTTTCTTCAAACGCTTTGAAAATTATTCGTCAATTAAAGACAACCGACTGCAAGCAGTTCAAGAAACGCGGTATTTGGACCAAACACTATACCATGACATTGTGGGAGAACGAAGCGGATTTGAAAACTTTTGCGCATAGTGGTGCACATCTCGAAGCAATGAAGCTAAGTAAGGAAATGGCCAAAGAAATTAGAAGCATTACCATCGATACGGACACCCTTCCTAACTGGAAAGAAGCCAAGCAACTTCTAGAAAAAGGAAAGGTCATTAGGTATTAATTCTGGCTTCGTATTTACCGTAGAACAAAAAGGAACCTTTAACGGCGAGCGAAATCGAACTATTCAAAAGCTGGCAATCACAAGGGATGCATGAATAATCTCAGCGATCTAGCTAATTAATTTGGTCGTTTTACAAAAGATACCGTTCTTAACCACAATCCTGCGAGATATAAATAATGAACGATGCATTTCTTTCCCAGTTAATTCCAGTATTCATACTCTTTGTTATTCTTTTTATCGTTTTGGTTTACATCTACTCCTACCTGAAACGCAGAAACAAAAAGCACGCTTTGAATTACGATCAAGACATGCGACGCTTTCTAGATGCTGTAGAGAACAAGGATATCAAATCCATACAGTTCTACGGAGACAAAATGGTTTGGAACGTTCATTTGAAACAAAGCGACAAACGAATCATTTACGAGGCGATAAAGCCCATTGAAGTGGAGCACCCCGAGCTGAAGCAACTTTGGAAGGACGTGCATTATAAAATACACGGGCACGAACCACTAAATATTCGAAATGAAGACGACCCTTGGATATTGAAAGGAAACTTCACGAATTCAGAGGAAGATATTATTGATCGATAGGAAGCTGTTCACTCCCTAACTTTACACTTTGAAATAAATTGATTGCACGCATTACCATAGAAATTAAAAAACCTCAAAATGAAGCCATTGCACTGTTGAAAAAAACCGAAGTGATTTTTCGTCAACCAACTGTATTTGGTGGCTCTGTGGAGCATTCAGCTCATTGGAGCAATGTTGGACAATCGGACAACTTCAAATTTCAATTGGTGTCCATTGGTCCCTTTTCTCCGTGGTGGGGAAAATGTTCGTTACAACCTAGCCAAGAAGAGGGTACGTCCATTCTTTCCATACTCATTCTTCCTCCCGTCTTTATTCTAGTCTTTGTAGGAATCATCATGCTTACCGCTTTGTATACAATTATTGGAATCGGAATAAATACGTATGGAACTCCCGGCTTTCCTATTTCGATAATTATACCATTAGCACTCCTTGTTGGCTTTTACCTTGTTTGGCAGTTCATGACTCGATCAAACGCTCGGAAAATTAAAAAAGAAATTGTAGCTTCATTAGATGAACAAATCACCAAGGACTCCATTGTTTAGTCACACGCTGCTGCACTTGATCTGCTTCTTAGTGATTTCATTTGGCGCAAAGGCGCAGCATACCAACTTCAATACACAAACGAATTGGGCACTTAATAAGAAGGAAATTTTTTGGGGAGGCGGCATTACACAGTTCACCGGAGATTTAGGCGGAAGGAACAAACTTGGACCGGACCATAGACTGCCAGACCTTGCCTTTCCATCTACTAGTTGGTGCGGATTGTTTGCTTACCGATACAGGTTTCACCCTCACATTGCTACCGTCAGTAAAATTCAAGTTGGCAGACTCCAAGGAAATGATGCATTAAAGGTAGATGAATACCAAAATTCAAGGAATTTACATTTTCGATCCAATTTTGTGGAACTCTCGCAGCGCATCGATGTTATTCTATTGGTGAACGAAAAATTTAGCTGTGGTGGATATGGACTGCGCAGACGTAAAATGAAATATTATCAGTTGTACACATATCTTGGCCTTGGGTTACTCATGTTTGATCCTCAGGCAGAATACAACAACAACTGGGTTTCGCTCCATGCACTTCGCACGGAAGGTCAAGGGCTTGCTGGAGGTCCAAAACAGTACAGAAGAGTAACGGCTACAGTTCCTTTAGGTATTGGGTTTAATCACGAAATCTCAAGAATGTGGAAAATAGGTGTTGAGTTAGAACATGTTTTTTCATTTTCTGACTATTTGGATGACGCAGGCGGCGTTTACTACGACCCTACAGTTTTGGCAGCAGAAATTGGTACTGAATCCGCTGCACTGTCCAACCCAGCAGTACAAAACCAAGATTGGTTTGCTCCCGGCGCTAAGCGTGGAGATGTTAGACTGGACGGCTTTTTCGCATTCACGCTGCATATAAAACGGAATATTACCTACAAAAATTACCGTGGAATAAGAAGAAGTGAAGAGCGAAAAAAAACAAAAAAGGAAGATTAGTTTTATCAACTTCTGCACGAACCAATTCGATTGAACTTTGAGAAATAATCTCTAGAATTTTACAATTTGACGATTCTCCACGTGTCCACTATCAAATATAAATCGAGCTGAGTATACACCCGTTGCGATCGTTTCCAATCTTATTCCATTATCACCTACTTCAAGCTTGTTTTCATAAACCAGTTTTCCAACATGATCAATAATTGAAATGGTACACGCTGTGTTCACGTAAACATGAACATTTGATTCAATCGGATTTGGATAGATCTGAATATTTTCTGAGGCCCTGCAATCCGCTGATCTCAAGCCTAGCATCGTTTTGGTTCCGTCAAAATCTGTTTGAGTTAACTGATAATACGTCGCCCCAAAGAAAGGTGTCTCATCGGTCCACTGATAATTGGACGTTTGATTCGTGCTTCCATTCCCATCAATTGTCGCTACAACACTGTACTGAATTCCATCACGACTTTTCTCAATAGAAAAGTAATCATTATTGACTTCGCTTGCGGTTGACCAATGCAGTGCTGGGGAACCGTTTTCACAATCGACGTAATAATCTGTTAATCCGATAGGTAGAGGCGATGAATTTTGAATGGAAGCAATCGTGATATAGCGTATACTATTATCAGGAACGTGCACTGTTGAAATTCCGGTGACTGTTATAATTGGATTTGCATATGAAATGACTACTCCGGTTCCATCACCATTGTAGTAGCATTGAGTTCCGCCGTTGGAGAAGTCTCCGTCATCATCCACCAGCAATCTCAATTCATTTGTATTTACCATGCCCGGATTCGCACAATTATTCAATGTTATATCCAAGTTAAAACCTTGAGCAAAGTTGGTCTTGGTAACCTTCCACTCTCGCTCTAACCTTGAATAAAGGTTGCAATTCGTCAGTCCTGTCGGTATCTCACCCAAAGACGCTGTTGTAGTACAGAGCATTCCATTATCATGACCAATCAACGTATATGAAATATCATTACCAATCGAACCATTATTTAAAATATTGCTAGTTGCTAAATTGTCAATATAAATACGTGTTGTATCATCTAGAGTGTGTGACTGCCGTTGATCTAGACTTTCATTGTCATCTCTTCCAATTCCGATTACATCATTGTGATAAGCGCTGTTTATATCGGCATCCCAAATCGTTGTTGCGTTAGATGCTAAATAGTCGCCTTGAGTTCCTCCACCAATATTGTCAAGAGTTATTCCGTACTTCACAGCTAAATATGACTCTACTTTATCAATTTCTGCTAGTGTAAGTACATCTCTGTATAGAATTACCTCTACGGTAAAGGAACTAAGAAATTCCACTGCTACTCGGTTTGTACCCAGTTCGTAATCTCGAAATGTTTGACTGTAATCATTTGATAATAGCACCCCAGAATTGGTAAACAATCCATTGTGATTGTTGTCTATTTGTGGTGGATTATTGGCATTTGACGACAGTGTTATGATTTGATAGTTCCCAGTGTTTGGAGAAGAGACTACATCTCCCCAACTATTATACCTGAAGTTCGCACCACCACCGGCTCCTACATCTAATTGAAAACTTGTCCCTGAATTATCTCCAACAGCAACACTGTGCCAATTGTTGAACAGCGATTTTGCTCCTGACTGATTAGTGGGTACTTTGGCGACCAAGAAAATGGTAAACTCATCGGTATATGAAGTAGCCAACTGATGTCTAAGAAAGTCGTTTACACCGTCAAATACAACTGCTGGATTGTAATTGGCGTCATTCGTGTTGAATGTTGGTCGAGCCGTTGCGACACCTTGAGAAACATCAAAAGCATTGAACTGGTCCTCCCACAATGAAACACCTCCTCCAGTAAGAGTAATACCCGTGTTAGCTTTGAGCCAAAGTTCGTTGTCATGATTCACACCACCAGGACCTTGAGCGTAAAGACCATAAAAATTAAAAAGACTAAAAAAAAGGAATGCCAAATACTTCAGCGGTTGTAGGTTTTTCATCTGAGTAGATTTAACTGATTATGATTTAGGATTCAAAGATCAGCGTACTATTTCTAGAGACAAAAAAAAATAGGGCTACAACAGGGCTACAACTCTATATGTTTCAGACAATCAAATCATTAAACCCATATCAAATGCTTTGTAGAACTTCAACGATATTATCTTCTTCATCGAGATTCATTTTCTTTCGCAGCCGGTATCGAGATATTTTTGCGGCTTTATAACTCACCCCGCGAATGACAGCGATTTCTTTATTGGAGAGATTTAAGCGGATAAGTCCCGCAATTTTTCGATCGGTTTGTGTTAATGACGGATACTTTTCTGTGAGTGATTCGAAGAATTCATAATTAACTTTTTCGATATTGTTTTGGAAATCAATAAGATTTTGATCAATAATCAACTGATTGTTTACATAGATCAATAAGTCCTTCACCTTTTCGCTAACTTTTTCATTCGGAATCGTTTTTAATGATCCAATTTCTTGTTTTAAATATTGCAGCAATTCATGCTTACGTGAAATATCGATAGCAAAATCCGTTAAATCTTTGTTCTTCAATCTCACTTCACTAGAAAGGTTGGCTTTTTCAAGTTCAATCGTTCGAAGTTTTTCTTTAGCAAGCTCGTTCCGAAGTGAGAACAGTGCTAAATCTTTTTTATTGTTTTTAATTTTTCTCCGCAAGAAGACAAATACGACTATGGATAACACGATAATAGAAAGAATAATGATTGTCGATCGAAATCGATCAAATTTCTCGCGCTCACGAACAAGGGTCATTTTTCTTTCGTGAAGCTGTTGTTCATTAGACAGACGTTCCTCTTGAATCCGAAGTGCATTTGCAACATAAGCATGTTCAATGTCAAGTCTGATTTCCTCCTTTAAACTGTCGTGATCCTGCCAAGCTTTTTGATAACTGGCGAAATGTTCACTTGCTTTCAGTTTATTATTCAACTCTGAGTAAGCCTGATAATAAAGATTGTGTAACTCAATGCGCGAAAACTCTAAATCGTCTAAAGGACCAATCTTAAAAATTGGATCGAGTGTTTGAATTACTCCATTGTATTCTTTCTCATTTAAATAAATTTTGGCCAAAGTAATAGCCGCATTAATCATAGAGGTGTACTGTTTGCACTCCTTACTTATTTTTATGTCTTCATTTAAATTCTCTATCGCTTTATCGTTGTTTCCGAGCTGATAATATACCCCTCCCGAATTTCCCTTTATGTAACCGAGTAGCACGGAGTCATTATATTTTAAAGCATCTTGATTTTCAAGAATTAACAACCCTTTATTGAAATAATCAAGTGCACGTTTTGGTCTATTTTGGTTTCTATAAAACACACCAACACTATTGTAAATTGAAGCAATAGCGTAATGCTTCCCCCATTTTTTCGCAGCCTCGATGGCTTCCATATAATGGAATTCGGCTTTATCAAAATTTTCGAGTTTTGTATGCAAAAGGGCAATACTCGATTCTGTGAAGCTGAGAGGTAGATAATCTTTTTCCTTAAGTAAGAATTCTCGAATTATTATTTTCTGTTCCAAAGCAGATTCATACAATCCAGCCTTAGACAAAATCTGAGCATAATGTTCACGAGCCGTCCGTGTAGCTTCGCTTGATTTTTTTGAATCGTTTGTGATTTCACTGTACAGTCTGAAGCAATTATCGTATTCCTTTCTTGAGTAATAAAAACGCGCTAGCAAATCCTTACCAGTGACTTCCCCCTCATAATTATTCGTTGATTTTGAATAAGTAATCAACTTTTTGGCTAAAGTCACCTTTTTGCTGACATCGGCATTTGGAATAGCCTCAATTTCAACTACAAATCCATCTATTTTAGGATCCTTGTTTTGAGCTCTTGCCTCTGCCGTAGAAAGAACAATTGACAGGATCAGTAAGCATGACTGAATTACAGTATGTCGACTTGATTTGTTCAAAATATACTCAGTTAAAGGAGGATAAATATATCACAAATAAGCACTTAAGAAATGAAGGGTGACAAATAGTGATCTATTGAAGCAGCAAAGCGCAAGTAGTTAGTTCGCATTCGTTTCCAATTTTTTGGAGATCAATTGGTAGAATGAGCTTAAGTTTAATAACGAAAAGAAGAAAGCCACAACTGATCTAAAACTTCAATATCAATCGATCGGATTTCAAGCGATGCACCAACCAACGTCGAATTTTGTATTGCTCTTCAGATGTGAGTGAATCGCTGACTTCAAAATAGACAATATCGGCTACTCTCGGCTGATCTAGAGTGTCGACGTATTCCAAGGTTGTGGCATAGGAACACGATTGTAATTGCGGATAAATCGACTTTATTTCGTTCAAGAGGTACTCCCCTTTTTTGGGAATCATGCGCATACTATCTACGGCACGTTCTTCGTTCAAAAGAGCAACGCGCAAACGATTGATTTCATTTTCTTTGGCGCTGAGTTGTTCGTTCGATCGCTGAATCAATCCTTGATTGCTCAACTTCAACCCTTGCTTCACAATTACCTTGTAATCCTCCAGTCCGAAATCGCCCGCGCGTTCCTTCAATTCCTTTTCTGATTCCTTGTCGATTTCATTTCCAGCATACACCAACTTGATGGTGCGTTCCTCCGGAATGATTTCGTTTTTCAAAAGGTAATTTCCTTCCCAAACGCCTACTTTATCTACATACTTCTCAGCGGCCTCTTGAAATTTCTCTTTCTGAACCAATGTCACTCCCAAGTAGAAACTTGGCAATACAGTCACGGCTACCACGATTCCAATCACAATATTTTTGTTCTTGATTTCGCGAGACAACAAAAAAGACTTCTTCGGAAGTTTTAACAACTGAGAAACCACCATCGCGGAAAGAGCAATGAAAACGGAATTGATCAAAAATAGGAACATTGCACCAGCGAAGTAATTAATGTTCCCGTTGGCAATTCCAAATCCTGCGGTACATAATGGTGGCATCAACGCAGTCGCAATCGCTACACCTGGAATTACGTTTCCTTTATTCTTACTGCTAATCGCAACAATTCCAGCCAATCCACCGAAAGTGGCAATCATCACATCATAAATCGTTGGACTAGTGCGCGCCAAAAGTTCTGATGCTTCACCGTGCACCGGAGTTACCAAGAAATACAAGGTGGAAGCGATTAACCCAGTAGATGCCGCAAAAGCTAAGTTCTTGAGAGATCGTTTTAATAACTCGAAGTTGTAGGTGGCGACACTGTATCCTACCCCGTTGATAGGTCCCATGAGCGGTGAAATCAACATGGCTCCGATGATTACGGCTGGAGAGTTCATATTCAATCCAACGGAGGCGACAAGAATGGCGAAAACAAGAATCCAAAGGTTGGTTCCGCGAAACACAATACCTTTCTCGATACTTTCGTGAATTACCTGTGGCTCTTCCTCCTCGTGCGTGAGTCGTAAGAACTTAAAAACACTTGCCAACCATGAATCTTCCTTCATTCTACATCTTATTCGGCACGCCAATACCTAGCAAGCCCATTCCGAGTTTAATTACTTTCGCAACGTTACGACTCATCACCAATCGCATGTTTCGTAGGTCGTCGTTTTCTTCCTTTAAAATAGTAATACTTTGGAAGAACGTGTTGTACAACTTCGCTAACTCGTACAGATAATTGGCCAAAAGTGCAGGAGAATAAGACGTTCCTGCTTCCTCCAATACCGATGGAAACAAGGATAGATGTTTCAATATCTCCTTTTCTTCCGGCTCCAAAGTGGCTTCTTTCCACGACCCTGCTTCACCTCCT
>JANSYQ010000011.1 GCA_024742305.1 bacterium
AATCCGCCTCAATAACTTTGTAGCCGACCACTTCATGGTCATAGAAATTATTCCCCTCCAATTTTGGAAGAACCTGTGCTGGGAGATATAACTGTTTGCGCAATAATTTCTTTGCACTGTTTTCGTCGTTCAGACCTTCGAAACGAACAGCCGCAAAGCCATTGTTTTTCAGTTTTAGCGACTCGACAAAAAATGGGGTGAGTTGGTCGTTAATATCGATAAAAACCGCGTCAAGTGTTTCGTAATCGGCGGGATTGGTAACGTCCAAAAACAGCGAAACTTCACCTTTAAATCCGTGAAGTTTCGCTACATATCCTAAATAAAAGCAATCTGCTTTATTCATCGAAGTTGCATTATTTTGCTTCCTCTTCCGCTTCTGTTTCTTCAGATGCGTCTTCTTTCTTTTCTTCTGCTGCTGGTGCTTCTTCCGCTTTCGCTTCAGTAGCCGGGGCTTCTTCCTTCGCTTCTTCAGCTGCAGGCTCTTCTGCCGGCGTCTCTTCCGCTGCTGGAGCTTCTTCCGCAGGAGCATCACCTTCTGCTGCCGGAGCTTCTGCTTCTTCAGCTGGTGCTTCTTCTGTTTCTTCTACTTCAGGCGTGTTTTTCGCTTCGATTTCTTTAGCACGAGCTGCACTTTTCTCAGCTTCTGCTTTCAAACGATCTGCTTTTTCTTTCTCAGCATCTTTTGTTGCTTTGTCTGATTTTGCAGTTACTTTCGCTTCTTTCTCTTCTAGCCACTTAGCAAAACGCTCTTCAACCTGTGCCTCTGTTAAAGCACCTTTCGCTACACCTTTGATCAAGTGGTTTTTGTACAATACTCCTTTGTAAGAAAGAATTGCACGAGCCGTATCTGACATTTCAGCTCCAGTTCCTACCCAGTGCAATGCACGATCGAAATCCAAGTCGATAGTTGCAGGGTTAGTGTTTGGGTTATACGTTCCTAGTTTTTCGATAAAACGTCCGTCACGCTTTGCTCTGCTGTCTGCAGATACGATGTGGTAAAATGGTTTTCCTTTTTTACCGTGTCTTTGCAATCTGATTCGAGTTGCCATAAAAATTTATTCTTTTGGGTACGAAACCCGGGTTAATAATAATCCGCCTTCACGAGACGAGAGCGCAGTCCTTCGCAGTAGCCTTGCTTTGCTGAAGCTTCGCGAAGGCATAGCTATGGTTGCGGAGCCGCAAAGATAAATGTTTTATCTAACTAACAGTGCGATAGGAAAAAATTAATTCTCAGTTCAATACTCAATATAGAGTTGATCGAGAACATTAAGCTCGGAAGGTCGATCCCTTCTTTCGGAAATTCTCCCCTTTTCATCCAAAGAAAGCACTACAACTTTGTAAATAAACGTTATGAAAAAAATCGTCAATACCGTATTTAATCGTTGCTACCAAAGTACATCGGCCGACTTTCGTTCAAAACAGGTAGCTACTTTTTTACTACTTTTTATTTACGGAGCCAGTATCGTGTTTATTTCAACAGTGCTGTGACCCACTATTTGCTCAGGACTTAGTATTTTCAGCGTAGAATTTACTCGATTATGCTGAAATATTTTGCCTGCGCGGCACTTTCTCTCCTCTCGCTCAATGCACTATCCCAAGATTATCCAAATGCATCATCGTTGGACCTAAGGGCGATTATGCAAGGGCACGACTTTGTTGGACATCTCCCAGAAAATGCTCATTGGAGTCTGACAGGCGAACATATTCTTTTCGATTGGAACCCTGATGCAGAACCGGGGAATAGTCTTTACTCCTACAATCTAAAGACAAAGTCAACGAATATAATCACGCCCGAATTCTACAAAAACAACACCGATTTTTGGGGCGGGTCTGCTTCAGATTATACCTATTTCATTGAAAACGGCGCGCTTTACCATTTCGACTTCAAGAACAAACAATCTGAGCTCATTTACCGCTCAGCCAACAGGGTTAGCAATGTACAATATCACTCCGGAAGCGATTACGTTTACTTTCAAGAGGGAGATGAAATCAAGGCGTATTGTATCGACAATAAGTGCATAGAAACCATTTTTATTTTCAAAGACGGAGACGCTCCAAGTAAGAAAGAATCGAGTGAATCGCACTGGGAAAAGGAAGAACGACAGTTATTTGAGTTTATTCGAGAACAGGAAGAAGCAAAACAATGGCGCAAGAAAAAGCGGAGCGCATGGACGAATACTATTCCTTCCTTTCACAAAGGGAAAGAGCAGGTTAGCAACGTACAACTTTCTCCGGACGGTCGTTTTCTCACCTTCCGATTGTACACCAAAGCTGATGCTGAAAACACACACGTAGAACACCACATCTCGGCAGATGGTCATACCTACACGAGTAATGCGCGTGCTAAAGTTCATGACAACGATCCGAATAACCGTTTGGCAATCCACGATTTTGAAAAAGACACAACCTATTTCGTCGATTTCTCTACTTTGGAGGACATACGCAAAAAGCCAGCATATCTCAGCGAGTACGGAGATACAGAAGCAATGTATGAACAAGATCGTAACATCGTTATGCACCGCGTAATCTATGCGGAAGGGAAAAATACCAACGTAATGGATGTCCGCAGTTATGACAATAAAGATCGGTGGATTGTATCTATCAACTTGGAAGATGGCACGTTGGTGCAACGCGAACATCAGCATGATGAGGCTTGGATCGGAGGACCAGGAATCTCGAATTGGAATATGGTTTCTGGTACGCTGGGATGGCTGCAAGATGGTAAAACATTCTATTTCCAATCGGAAGAGTCGGGTTACTCCCATTTGTATGAACACGAAATCACCAGTGGTAGACAAACTGCAGTGACGTCGGGAAACTGGGAAGTTCATGATGTGACACTAAGCTCTGATGGTTCGACTTACTTCGTAACCACCAACGAAACGCATCCGGGCGACAAAGGTTTTTATCATATTGATGTTAAAACGCACAAACGCACTCCTATCTTAACAAAGTCAGGCGCTCACGAGGTTTCTATTTCACCAGACGAAAAGTGGTTGGCTGTTCGATATTCGTACAAAAACAAGCCGTGGGAGCTCTATATTGCTCCCAATAAAGCTGGAGCCGAACTGCAACAAATAACTTCCTCTACTTCTAATGTGTTTGCTCAATATTCATGGCACGAACCAGAAGTAATGACGTTTAAAGCCTCTGATGGTGCTACTGTACACGCGCGCTTGTACGAACCTGATGAAGGACTAAAAACCGATGCCGCTGTCATCTTCGTTCACGGTGCCGGATACCTTCAAAATGCACACAATTGGTGGAGTACGTATTTCAGAGAATATATGTTCCACAATCTGCTGCGCGACAACGGAATTACTGTTTTGGACATTGATTACCGTGCCAGTGCCGGTTACGGAAGAGATCACCGAACGGCCATTTACAGACACATGGGAGGAAAAGATTTGAGTGATCAAGTAGACGGGCGACAATGGCTCATTGATTCTTTGGGAATAAATCCTGATAAAGTGGGAATTTACGGTGGTTCGTATGGTGGTTTTATTACTCTCATGGCACTATTGAAAGAGCCCGGGAAATTTCAGGGAGGCGCCGCTTTACGATCTGTCACCGATTGGTACCATTACAACCATGAGTACACTAGTAACATTTTGAATTATCCGACTACCGATACGCTGGCTTATGAAAGAAGTTCGCCAATTTATTTCGCTGATAATTTAGAAGATCGTTTGGTTATGTTGCACGGTATGGTAGATGATAACGTCCAATTTCAAGATGTTGTGCGCCTTTCACAACGCTTCATCGAAGTGGGAAAGGATAATTGGGAACTAGCAGTTTTTCCAGTGGAAGCACATAGTTTCCAAAAAGGATATTCTTGGGCGGATGAATACCGCCGTATTTATGAATTGTTTATGGACGAGTTGATATTAAAGAAGCAGTGAAAATGGAGCTGAGAGAGTTGAAGACGAAGGAGGAAATGCTTGAGAACTTTGCGTTGATTCAAGAAATGTACCCAACAATTACGTTCGAGGAGTACAGCAACGAATTGGACATCATGCTACCGCACAATTATGGTCAGGTGGTAATTTATGACGGTACAACCTGCGCTGGTTTGACAGGATATTGGATCGGTTCTAAATTGTGGTGTGGCAAGTACATGGAACTCGATAACGTGGTGGTTTCCTCGAAATACCGCAGACAAGGAATTGGTCAACGCTTGTTTGAACACATGGAAGCGAAAGCAAAAGAATTGGGTTGCACCATGCTAGCTTTAGACTCGTATACGGACAATTTTGAAGCGCATCGTTTCTTCTATGAACAGAAGTACGTACCCCGCGGATTTCATTTCATCAATATTTTGGATAAGAGAAAGGTGAGATGAGCGAATGATGAGTTATGAATTATGCTCCTTCGCTGTAGCTTCGGCGCAGGCGCTGAGTTTTGAATTGTTGTTTGGTTAGAATGAGGAATAAGTTCCTTAAGCATTGAGGTCATCGAGCAGGAAGAAGATTACGCTCAGAAGGATAAGGAGCGATCACTTCGAGTGCCTCATTGAACACTCATCTATTCGTTAATCAACGCAAAGGATTGTTAAGATGTCTTAACGGAGTGCTATCGCAATGTTTGGAGCGTTTATATTGTGCCTCAAATATTCCTAATACCATGAAACGCATACTTCTAGTCTTCTTCATCGCTATTGCAGCGAACTTTTCCTTTGGTCAAAAAACAGGTCACATTAATACGCTCGAACTCATCGACAAAATGCCCGAAAAAGCACAGGCGCAAGAAAAATTGAACAACCTTCAAATTGAGACGGATGCCATGCTCAAAGAACTTGTGGTGAAGTACACCAATTTGGGTATGGATATTGAAGAGCAAGGCGAAACGTGGAGTGCAGTCATCCTTCAAATGAAAAAGAACGAACTACTGCGCATGGAGCAAACCATTCAAGATGCGAAGATTCTTGCCGAGAAGGAATTTGTCTACAAAGAACAAGAACTCCTCGCTCCTATTCTTGACAAAGCTTTGGCTGCCATTGAAACCGTTGCTGAAAAACGCGGATACGATTATGTGATTGATACTGCCGCAGGAAGCACGCTTCTAAGTCCAAAAGAGCACGACCTAATGGAGGACGTACTCACGGAACTCGGACTCTGATTATTGTCCTTTAACTTCTTCCAACTTCGCTTTCAATTCGCGTAACTTTTCGCGCTCTTCATCGAGATCTTTCTCGATAGATTGTAGATTGTATTCACCTTTCTTGATGACTTCTTCCAACGCGATAATTTCTTCAGACAGGAGCGCAATTTCCTCCTTGTTGTCAACAATATCCTCCTCTTGATCTTCCCGCTTTTCAGCAACATCTTCGACTTCCCCTTGCTGTTCTTCAACTTTTTCAGAATAATACGCGGGAATGTAGCTCGCCAAAAAATCACGTAGAATTAGATCCATTCGTGCAAATTCTTTAGGATGCTCTTCGGGATCAATAAATATATCGTACCCCTTGGCCGCAAAAACTTCCATTCGCGTACCGTCTTTTGATGCCACTACTTTCGTGTGAAAGTCAATGGTCTTGGTTGACAACTCATCAAATTGAACCTCTTCGGCGGTTAATACCTCCTTATTCGAGAACCATCCAATTCCTTTCATGTCAACTTCATACTGCTCTTTAATGAAGTCGTGCCAAGCTTGTTTTACCTCTTTCGCTTCAGGAACCAAGGTCACCTCCAAACTAGGACGCGTTTTTCCTTCGTATTGTACTTGAGAAGTTTTGGGCACAGGCAATTGACTAAAGGCAGTCAAGCTGATGAGAGTATATAAAAGTGTATTTAAAAATGTTTTTGGATGATATAAATTCATTGATATGTAAAAATTTTAATTGTAGGTGTTAAGAACATAACAATTATCAATGAGAACATCAAGTTTTTACACAACTAATCTATATCAACCTCTGAAGTATCTGGCTTTATTTTAGGGGATATCCACTTTTTATGATTTCCAGACTCATCTAAAAGAATTTCAAATTTCGCTTCGCAAGTCAATCTTGAAAAAGCATTGAAGTGCCACCACTCGCTCGGTATGTTCGAAAAACGTTGCGACCTCATAACCTTCCGTAGCAACTTTCGATTCTCCCACTGGTCTTTGGTTAACTCTCCCGTTTTGAGAAAATGCGCCTCTTTAGATGGAAAGGCAATTGGGCGAAAGTCGTCGTAACCAGCCCCCATGTCCAGCTCCTTACCCGTTGAGTCGCAGATAGTGATGTCCACAGCCGTGCCAAAATTATGCACAGAACCAAAAATGGGGTTCGAAACAAACTTCCCTCGGTTCAAAGGTGGAATGGAGTCCAAAGCTTCCCACATTTCGCGTTGCACCTCCAAGGGACGAACACCGTCAAAAACTTTGAGACGATATCCGGGGTGCAACGAATCCAGCAGATCCTGACAATGAGACAATCGTTCGGCCACTTCTTGCTGCAACATCAAGCGATCCAAGGTATCATACAGGACCATACCCATAAAGTTATTATCGGTGGTGTAGCGCAAATCCACCAAGATGCGCTCATCTTGTACCTCTACGAGTCCAAAGGATTGATAAAGTGCTATAATGGAATCTGTAAATGGAGAGACTTCTGGCGTTTCAACATTGTCAGATACCACGTCTCTTTCCTCCTCCTTTTCAGGTAAAACCTGATCATTGCAAGAAGATAATAGGAGCAAAACTGCAAATACGAATAAAACAGCGCGAATCATGTTGACAAAATACAAAATTCAGGAAGGAAAGAATTGGGCTTTTTAAGTTGAATCAGATAAAACATTCTCGTTATTTTTGACAAAAAAATTGTTCGACGATGCCAAAAATTTCAAGCAAAGCCATTCAGATGCCGGAATCACCAATAAGAAAATTGGTTCCTTATGCTGAAAAGGCCAATCAACAGGGAAAAAAAGTTCACTTTCTAAATATAGGTCAACCCGATATCAAAACACCAAAGGTTGCTTTAGAAGCAGTGCGAAATATCAGTCCCGATCGAGTTCTTGAATACAGTCACTCTGCTGGATTTACATCCTATAGAGAGCGTTTGGCAACCTATTATCAAGGCGTTGGAATTGATGTAAGTTCTGACGATTTAATGATTACGACAGGTGGTTCTGAGGCGTTGTCATTTGGATTTATGTCAACATGTAACCCGGGCGATGAAGTCATTATCCCTGAACCATTTTACGCCAACTACAATGGATTTGCCGTTGCCGCTGGATTGAAAGTTGTACCTGTTACAGCCTCCATTGAAAACGGATTTGCGCTTCCTCCCGTGGAAGAAATCAAAAAGAGGGTTTCGGACAAGACCAAAGCCATTGTAATTTGTAATCCGGGGAACCCAACTGGATATTTGTACAGCAAGGAGGAGTTAGAGCAATTGCGTGACATTGTTAAGGAAAATGACCTGTTTTTGTTTGCAGATGAGGTGTATCGTGAGTTTTGCTATGATGGCGCTCAACCTTTCTCAGTGATGAATTTGCAGGGCATTGAGCAAAACGTGATTATGATTGACTCTGTTTCCAAGCGATACTCCATGTGCGGTGCTCGTATCGGAGCGATTGTATCTCGAAACAAAGAGGTAATGTCCTCGGCACTGAAATTTGCCCAAGCGCGATTGTCTCCACCAACCTTGGCACAAATTGCCTCAGAGGCTGCATTGTCTACGCCGCAATCTTACTTTGACGAGGTGGTTTCCGAGTACGTTGAACGACGCAACACTATGGTAGATGGACTCAATGCCATTGATGGTGTTTTCTGCCCAAAACCGAGCGGTGCTTTTTATTGTGTGGCGAGATTTCCGGTGGATGATACGGAGAAGTTTTGTCAATGGTTGCTAGAGTCTTTTGACTTTGACGGAGAAACAGTAATGATGGCACCCGCCAGCGGATTCTATGCGACACCAGGTTTGGGCAAGCAAGAAGCGCGCATTGCTTATGTTGTGAATACGGAGGATTTGAAAAAGGCCGTTCGTATTTTAGAGGAAGCATTAAAGGTATATCCAGGACGCTCGAATTAATTCAATTTACCATTTGAAAATAGTAAAGGAGGCTACGGCTTCCTTTTTTTGTGGGTACATCTAACTTCGTTGCTGCCTTCGGCGGTCGTGCTTAGCTGAAGCTCCTACGGCGCAATCCTTGCTATGAAGGAGTAGCTTCGCGAGAGCAATGCTCGATGTATCATTGAACGTCCTAGTAAAATTAAAATTCAATGCATAAAAAAACCCTGACGATCCTTGCGGATGTCAGGGTTTGTATCTCGAGAGAACGTTGCTTAGTTAGCTACGCTCATTTTCTTCGTGATTGTTCCTTGCTCAGAAGTAACGTTGATCATGTAGATTCCTCCGGCAAGACCGTTCATATCTACAACGAACTCAGTTCCTTCAACAGCTCCAGACTGTACTAATTGTCCTGATGCAGAAACAACAGTTACGTTAGCTCCAGTTACCGCTTCGTTCAAACGAACCATTACAGAGTTGTCTGCTTGGTTGATGAAGTGTACGTACTGATCCATAGTACCTTCCTCGATGTTAGCAGTTGCTCCAGCTTCGATTCCAACTTGTCCAGCGTTGTAAGCGTAATCTTTCAAAGTCCAGATATCACCTTCAGCTTGTACATCCATACGTGCCCATCCGTAGTAAGTGTTTCCACCTGAATCGAAACGCAATCCTAAGTACTTATCTGTAACACCGTTCCAGTTTTCGTTGTAAGGGTTAGCAGACGCTTGGTTGTAAGCCATTGTGTTTGTAGCAGCGATCCAGTTCAACGTGTTGTCGATCATTGTCCCCATATCCAAAGCTAGTGCATAATCAAATCCTGAAGGAGTTTCACCAGCAATAGCGTTGTTAGCTGCTTGTGATCCATATCCAGCTACAACTGTTGTTCTAACACGAACTGGACCTTGCGATGTAGTTTGGTAAATACTATCACCTGATGCGATAATAAAATCAAAGTTTCCATCGTTGTTCATATCCAAACCAAATCCGATTTCATCACCAGGGTGCGTAAAATCAGGATCTACGTCCGTGTAAACAATCTGTGCGTTAGCACCTGTAGCCCCTACAGTAACAGCAGCTGCAGCAGCTGTATACTTGGACAATCTTTTTTGTAATTCTTTCTTCATAGAGAGTTTTATTGGTTAATTAACGAGCCGAATTTAAAGCAATTATTTCTCAATTACAAAAAAATGGATGTCTAATGTTAGGAAATAAATGCCTGTATTAAATCTGTGTTAACATCTTCTGTTCGATTCAAGTACACAATATCCAAGTTGGGCTGTTGAGACATCCACACACGTGAAACTTCCTCTTGTTTCTTGATGGCTTCCAATAAGTTTTGGTTATAGGTCGCTTTTCTAAGTTTCCCCATTTCATTGATGTACATGGCGACATCATCGTGGTTGTCGTTCACAAACAATAATCGATAGGAATATCGCTCAGGAATAGAACCTAGCATGCTCATCGGAACATAGATCAACTCTTCGTTCACATCATCGTACCACTCGTTACCTTGTGGGAAATTCTCTCCCAAAAGATCGTCCTTTCCGAAAATGCTTATTCCTTGTTCTGATAGAGACTCCAAGATACGCACGAGTTTTTCGCCCGGAAGTCCGGTGATCACCGTTTTCGTACCTTGACTAATCGTATCAAGTAATGCTTTGTATTTCTTTATTTCCTCTTCGTTTTCAGTTATTTCAGCCAAATCGTATAGCCAACGATATGCTTTAATGAAGGGTGATTTCATGGCAATTACGACTTCAAACGATCGTTTTGCCGTCTCGTATTCTTTCATCAGCGCCAGCGTCTCTCCCAAGTGCAGATGGGCCAGTGGGAAATGATAAATACAATCAATGGCATTCAAAAAGTATTCTAAAGCCGTCTCGTAATCTTCCATACTTTTGGCGGCCACACCGTAGCCAAGATGAGCATGAGGATTATCCGGGTCCTTCTCTATTGCCTTACCGAAAGCAACCATGGCACGGTCAGATTCGCGTAAAGCGTTGAGTAATTGCCCCATATCAACCAATACTTCAATGGAATCAGGATAGTTTTTTGTCGCGCGCTCCAACGCTTTGAACGCCAACCTCGGATTGTTCAACCCTAATTGTACTTTGGCTTGTAGAATATCTAGATAGCTTGGTGCGAACAACTCCATTTTATTGAAATACTCCAAGTATTCCTCAGCCAAAGCAAAGCGTTTTGTTTTAATAGCGGCATTGATGGTTTCTATCAAGTAGCGAAAATCGGGATTATTACGATCTTCAATTTCCAGCATGATTTCTAAACACTCTTCGTATTTGCCGTTGGATGCGTATGACTTGGCGAGATAGAAATTGTTCTCGCGCATGGTATTTTGGAAGTATTCCTTCGAAACTTGTTCCGCGTCTTCTCCCTTCTCGATTTGTAAATCGTTAATGTACCCTAAGTCAATTAATTGTTGCAGTGCTGCTTCATTGCCCGCATCTTCTCCTTTGAAGTCTGCCACAAGTTCACCTCCGAAGCGTTCATCGTTCTGCCAAGAGTCGATGTACTTTACCGGTTTGGGGTCTTCGTACATCTCCATCAATGGTTTACCATCCATATCTCTTCCCACTGGTAAATCAAAGAGGGTTAACAAGGTTGGTGTAATGTCGAGAATGCTTGCCCCGTATATATGTTCTCCTTTTTTGATTCCCGGCCCGGCGGCAACAAATACACCATACGGCGCGTGCTCAATTGCCGGCCCTGATGGTACGTTTGGTAGAAATTTCGGACGAAGGTGGTCAGAATGAAATCCATGGTCAGAGCATATAATAACCGTAGTATCTTCATCAATTTGGCTCAACAACCGCTGTAGCATCATGTCGTGCCAAACATAGGCACCACGAACTACTCCTGAGTATAGCTCGAAAGCTTCTTCACTCATGCCTTCCATCTTCGGTGGGTGGAACTTCATGAACGCGTGACAGAAATGATCCATCGCGTCATGGTATACAGCCGTAATATCCCACTCCGTTGTGTCGAGTAGTTCGGTTGTAACGGCATGTACGGAGGATGAATGCGCTAGAAATTTTGCAATGATTTTGAGTTTTGTTTCCTCGCTCTCCTTCTTGTTTAATTCAACAGCCCTCGGAACGAATGGCGTAACCAAATGTCCACTAATGTCTTGAGGATGAACTCGCAATTCTGCCAAACTTTCCGCCAAGCTTTCAGGGTATACGGAAGCAGGAGCAATTGGCCAATCTTCTGCATCCAAAACCTTGTTGCCATCTTTTTCCAAATGAAATCGATTGGAAACCATTACCCCGTTAATTGACTCGACTGGATTGGAAGGCCACCACGCAACTACGTTACTTTTCAGTCCTTCTTTTGTAAACATGTTCCAAAAAGCATCTACTTTTCTTCCCTGCGATGATATCGGCATAATACCGCCTTTACCATTACTTTCTACAAACCCAAGTACACCATGCTTATATGGACGAACACCCGTTGCCATGGAAGTCCATAACATTGGAGACAAAGGCGGATCAAGCGTAGCGATTTTTCCACGAACTCCGCGATCAACGATACTTTTAAATGCTGGCATGTGTCCCTCAGCCATCAGCTGATCGCACAATTTCCAGTCACAGGCATCCCAGCCAACGAGGAGTACTTTACGCTTCTTCTTTTCCATTTTGTATTTCTTCCTTGTATTTCTTGTTTGCTTCTCTAATAGCTCTTACACCAATATTTCCCAATGCTAACACTCCAAGTGTTCCTCCAGGAGGCACTTTAAAAGGCTTACCATTCATGGTAATTACCACCTTTTGGTTCTCTTTATTATCCTTCATTTCTATTTCGATATAATTCCGGGTTCACTACTTCTGATAAACTTTCAGCATCCGCTTCCAATCCTAGAAAGTCAACTACCTGTTCTAAGGTTGGAACAGGGCTCGCCATTAACTCGTTGTAATTGATATCAATAAAAGGAATATCATGTTCTGATAAGAAACGGTATGTCTTTTTCAAATGAAACTCGTATATCGTTCTGAACTTCTCTCGTTCGGAAGTTTGGTCCTTAGACAGCATCTTCTCCTGCGATTGTAGTATTTCTTCTATATCGCGACGCATGAATACCATTTTATATTTCAAATTGGTCTTCATGTAAATGGGAAGTGGCGCGACAATTTTTACAGCTTTTCCCTCCGCTTTGTCTAAAAAGGAATTGTCTGCTACAATGTTTTTCACATCCTCCAACTCGAAATACCCCTGCGGATTGCTGATATCACTTTCACGAACACCATCTTGTAGAATGGGCACATTTGCTTTGTTCAGTACTTGCATCATAAGAGAGGTTCCCGACCTTGGAAGCCCCGTAACGACAATAATTTCAGACATTGTTTTCGAGCGTTTTTGAAAGCGCCCAAATGTACGATTTTTCTAGATATTTTGCCCTATTTGCTCTCGCTTATTGACTCTGAAGAGTTCTGATTTTTAGCCGCTTCTTTCTTAAATCCAATGAAGAAGTTCGCCCAAATAATCTTGGACAAGGCATAATTATACGGAGCCGCGATTATAGAAACAAGGGAAATAATTCCTACTTGCCAACCAACATTTACCTGAGGAAAGAACAAGTTAAAAGAAACCCAAAAAGTGACAAAAAGCGCCACCCCTAGCGCGTACGCAACATACATCGCGCCGTAGTAGAACCCCGGCTCACGCGAGTATTTTAAGTCACATTTTGGACAGTGCTCATAAATATTCCCGGCATTCTTTAAATCGTATGGGTGAGAAGTGAAAAATTCTCCCTCCTGACATCTTGGACAACGCATCTTAAAAATGCTGTACAACTTCGATCCTTTACCCAATAACCTCATAGCGCTTCTTGATTATACTGCAAAGTTAATGGGATGTTTCCGTTTGAAAAGTGACAAAGGTCACATTTCGCCTATTATTCACGAAACTGACATTTATCATGTTTTTCCACCATTTTGAATCATTTTAATTCGAGAATATGCGACGTTACTTTGTGTCACAATCAATGTATTATGAAAGAAACGCTGCTAGACGAAGCTACATTGCTCGCTGAATTTGAAGCGAAAATTGATGCAGAAATTAAGATAGAACCACGCGATTGGATGCCGGATGCTTACAGAAAACACCTGATTCGGCAGATTTCGCAACATGCCCACTCCGAAGTAATCGGGATGCAACCTGAAGGAAACTGGATCACTCGAGCTCCTTCGCTACGATCGAAAAAAATTCTACTGGCGAAAATTCAGGATGAAGGAGGGCATGGACTGTATTTATACAGCGCCGCAGAAACGTTGGGTGTGAGTCGTGACCAATACATTCAATGGTTACACGAAGGCAAAGCAAAATATGCCAGCGTCTTCAATTACCCAACGTTGAACTGGGCGGATATTGGCGCTATCGGATGGTTGGTAGACGGTGCCGCAATTACCAATCAGGTTTCTTTGCAACGAACTTCATACGGACCTTACTCAAGAGCCATGGTACGAATTTGTAAAGAAGAGTCCTTTCACCAGCGTCAGGGATACGAAATCATGTGGAAAATGATGGAGGGAACCAAGGATCAACAGCGTATGGCACAAGATGCAATCAACCGCTGGTGGTGGCCTGCATTGATGATGTTCGGACCGCACGACAGCGATTCTGCGCATACTGGAAACGCGATGAAGTGGAAAATCAAACGGGAGACCAACGATCGTTTGCGCGAAAAATTCATCAACAAAACGGTTCCTCAAGCTGAGCTTATCGGACTAAAAGTTCCTGATGCCAACCTCAAAGTTTCGGGCACCGATTCTTTCGGAGAGCCAACATACGATCACAGCGACATCAATTGGGAGGAGTTTTGGCAAGTAGTGAACGGAAATGGTCCTTGCAACGAACAGCGATTGGAGCATCACGTCAAAGCGCACCAAGATGGAAAATGGGTTCGCGAATGTGCTAAGGCATTTCAAAATAACAACGATTCAATCAACCGTTAAATAGAAAATTATGGACAAGCAAAGCATTAAAAACTTTCTATTGGAGAAGCAATCTACCTTGGTTTCCGAGTTGAAAGAACAAACGCAAACCATCCACACCATGGTGGACATAGACGAATCGGATACGATTGATCCGGAAGATTATTCGCACCAGTATGAATCGCAGGAAATGGAGCAAATGCTAAAGGTTCAATTGAATCGTGCCGAGCGCGGATTAGAGATGTTGGCGAGTTTGGATATCTCGCCGAAATCGAAAGTGGAAACTGGCGCCATCATTCAAACCGACTCGTTAAACTTTTTCATCGGATACCCAACCATTCCTTTTGAAATGGAAGGTCAGCGCTACGTAGGAATTTCCGCAGGATCGCCCATCTATACGCTGATGAACGGCAAGCGCAAGGGAGATTCCTTCCAATACGCCGGTACACCTTATAACATTACTAATATTTTTTAGATCATGAGTACTACAGTTAATTCATCAAACGAACGCGCTCAAGATGGCGCAGATCAAGGACCACTTTGGGAAGTATTCATCCAATCCAAACCGGGCCTTGCTTTTAAACACGCTGGAAGTGTCCATGCTTACGACAAGGAAATGGCCATTGAAAATGCGCGCGACGTCTACACACGGCGCAACGAAGGAACCAATTTATGGCTGGTGCCAAGCAATGAAATTGTAGCGGTGAGCGCCTCGGAAAATGCCTCTTTCTTCGAACCGGCATCTGACAAAATATACCGTCATCCGACATTTTACAATCTGCCCGAAGGCGTAAAACAGATGTAATGGAAACAGGAAAAAGAAATTACTATCTAGAAATTGCCGATAACGCTCACATCTTGAGCCATCGTCTGGCTGAAAATTGCAGTCGTGGACCGTTTTTAGAAGAGGATTTGGCTTGTACGAACGTTGCCCTGGACCTCATCGGTTTGGCAGAATCTGTGTATAACGAAATTGCCAAGCAATTGGAAGGAAATATATCGGGGGACGACGTTGCTTACCGCAGAGACGAAATTGACTACCGCAATTGCCTTTTGACAGAACAGCCGAATGATGACTTTGCGCATCTGATGACACGGCAGTTCTTCATGGACACTTACCACTACTACATCTTTACCGAATTATCTGTTTCGAGCGACACGTTTTTATCCGCTTTGGCGAATAAATCATTGAAGGAGGTAACGTACCATTTAAAGCGTAGCTCGGAATGGATGATTCGGTTTGGTAACGGCACAAAAGAATCCAGTGAGCGTGCTCAGGCGGCCATCAATCGCTTGTGGCGCTACACGGATGAACTTTTCACTAGCGACGAAAGTTATTCTGATTTGATTGGTACTGGAGTTTATCCCGATCAGGACAAATTGAAAAAGTCGTGGATGCAAAAAGTGGACGAAGTGTTCTTCTTGGCACAACTCAGAAAACCTGAGAACAAGGGGTTTCAACTGCACGGAGGTAAGTCAGGAAGACATAGCGAACACATGGGGTACATTTTATCGGAGATGCAGTTTCTCCCGAATAAATACCCGGACGCTACATGGTAGGGTGAGTGTGAGAGTGAGTGTGAGAGTGAGTGGGAGAGTGAAAGTGAGAGTGAGTGCGGAGTTAGTTTCCGGCTACTCGTAATAGACCTTCTCTATCCAAAATTTCCACGCGGCGTGCATGCGTAGCAATGAGTTCTTCTTCTTTGAAATCTTTCAAAAGACGGATCAAGGTTTCTGTTGCCGTACCAACGAAATTGGCCATGTCTTCGCGAGACAGATTTATCATTTCTTCCTTGTAGATATCTTGAAGCATCAGTAGTGAGAAAGCCAAACGTTCGCGAACCGATTTTTGCGCCATATTGGTAATGAAAGTAGCACGATCGGCCAACTCTTTTGACAGTTCCTTCATAATGCCGTTGCGCAAAGTAGGGTTGCTGTCTACGAGGTCTAGAAAGTCTGATTTCCCGATGAAACAAATGTTGCTTTCTTCCAGCGTTGTTGCCGAAACTTTGTACGGCTCTCCGCTGAACATCGCACGGAATCCAACCACTTCTCCGGCTGCCGCCAAATGAATGATTTGCTCTTTTCCCTCCTCACCTCTAGCAAAGATTTTCACTTTCCCCTCGTTGATACAGTACACACCCCTAGGAGCGCTTCCTTCAATAAACAAGGGCTGATTCTTCTTGAAATACGAACACGACTTTTGACGCTCCAAGAGGTCTACTTCCTCACCGCAGAAGCTTCCAAACAAAGAGTTTTGTCGCGACAAACAGTTCTCGCAGGTTACATGTTTATGTGATTTCTCTGGCATACTATTGTAGGGTCTCTAACAAAAATAACGGAAAATTAGCAGATCGAATAGCGAAAAGGCAAAAAGCGTTCGTTACATCAAAAAAATCAAAATCAATTGTCCCTTTTTTCCATGTTTCGACGGGGTACATGATAAAAATCATTTTTTACTCTTGCCCCTCGCTCTACATTTGTTTCATAAATTGAATTACATGCAAACGCTCGTTCAGAAGTACAATGTAGCCGGTCCTAGATACACCTCCTACCCTACCGTTCCATTTTGGAAGAATCCAACATTGAGCGCAGAAGACTGGAGCAAAACCATCGAGCGTAATTACCGCCATTTCCAGTCGAATGAAATGAGTTTGTATGTTCACCTTCCTTTTTGCGAAAGTCTCTGCACTTTTTGTGGATGTCATAAACGCATCACAAAAAATCACGGAGTGGAAGCGCCATACATTGATGCGGTAATTAAAGAGTGGGAAATGTATAGAGAAGCGATGCCTTTCTCACCGGATATCCAAGAGTTGCATTTTGGAGGGGGAACACCGACGTTTTTTGGAGCAGATCAATTGGAACGATTGCTCCAGGCGATTTTTGGAAAGAAAAAAGTAGACCCTGAACACGTCGAACTGGGATTTGAAGCGCATCCGAACAATACATCCAACGAACATTTAGAAACGCTCTACCAATTTGGTTTCCGAAGATTGAGTCTCGGAATTCAAGATTACAGTCCCGTGGTGCAAAAGGCCATCAACCGAATTCAAAGTTTCGATCAAGTAAAAACCGTTCATGAGCATGCCCGAAAATTAGGCTACACATCCATAAGTCACGACTTGGTTTTCGGATTACCCAAACAGGAAAAAGCAGATATTGTTGATTCCGTGGCAAAAACACTCTCTTTGCGACCAGACCGCATTTCACTCTACAGCTATGCCCATGTTCCGTGGATAAAAGGAAATGGTCAACGTGGTTTCGACGAAAATGACCTTCCGAAAGACGACGAGAAACGCGCTTTGTACGAAATTGCGAAATCAATGCTCTTGAAATCAGGGTACATCGAAATTGGCATGGATCACTTCGCACTTCCGACCGATTCTTTGGCGATTGCTTTTTTAAATAAATCATTGCACCGAAACTTCATGGGATATACGACACAACGTACCGATTTCTTGCTCGGACTGGGCATGTCGGCAATTTCCGACAGCTGGTTCGGCTTTGCGCAAAATGATAAGTCGGTCGAAGGCTACCATGAGCGTATTCAAAAAGGAGAAATTCCTGTATTCAGAGGACATATTTTATCCGATTTGGACCTAGAGATTCGCGGCTACATTCTTGATTTGATGTGTCACTTCGAAACAACATTGAACACCAACAGTCCTAACGCATTCATTTTCCCGGAAATTAAGGCAAAGTTACTTCCTATGATTGAAGACGGACTGGTTGAAATTGATGGAAACAAAGTCTCGGTAACAGAAGAAGGGATTCCATTCGTTCGCAATTGTTGCATGGCATTTGACCAAGATCTCACTACGGACCTTCAGAAAGAAGAGATGTTTTCCAAAACGGTATGAGCGAGACGTGTTTTCACTGTGGAGATGACATCATTGGTCGCACGATCGTTTACGATGAAAAGCAATTTTGTTGCAACGGCTGCTCCACGGTGTATCAGCTCCTTTCTGAAAATAATTTGGATAATTTTTATGCCATTGAAAAAGGTGCGGGTGTAAAACCGAAGAATGCCAACTCACATAAATATGCGTTCTTGGATGTTCCTGAAATTCGGCAAAAATATGTTACCTACGAGGACGATAAGAGTGTACACATCACGCTTTTTCTCCCAACTATTCATTGTTCCAGCTGCATTTATTTGTTAGAAAACATTCAGAAAATTGATTCGAATGTCACTTCGTGTAGCGTTAATTTTGTGCAGAAAACGGCAGCCATTATCCTGAAAAAAGAAGCGTTTTTGTCGGAGTTTGCTTTGCTGCTGGATCAAATTGGTTACGCTCCCAACTTTGGAGATAAAAAAGCGCTGCAAAAAAAGCGCAACTATCAATATTTGTACAAACTTGGTGTAGCTGGATTCGCTTTTGGAAGCATCATGCTGTGGACTTTTCCGGAGTACCTCGGAATAGAAGAAGACAATCCTGAGATTCGATCTTTTACCGCATATCTCTCCCTGGCGGTTTCCATCCCAGTTCTACTCTACTCTGCTTCCGACTATTTAAAATCTGCTTACAAAGCGCTGAGGTTTCGCAGTTTGAATCTTGATGTACCGATATCCATTGGAATCATCGCCTTGTATGCCCAAAGTGTGTACACCATTTTAACCGATCAGGGAACAGGCTACATGGATAGCTTCGCCGGATTTGTCTTCTTCCTTTTAATCGGGAAATGGTTTCAAAGTAAGACATACGAATCTCTGTCGTTTGAGCGTGATTACACCGCCTATTTCCCCGTGGCAGTTACGCGCGTTCAAGACGAAAAGGAGGAGATTGTTGAGATCGATAAGATTAAGGTTGGCGACCGCATTAAATTGCGCAACGAAGAGATTATTCCCTGCGATGCCGTTCTGAAATCGGACACCGTTTCTATTGATTACAGCTTTGTTACCGGAGAATCAGAACCGATACGGCTTCACGAAGGTGATTTTATTTATGCAGGTGGAAAAATCGTAGGGAAGCCGGCAATCGTTCAAGCCGAAAAAGAGAGCAATCGAAGTCAATTAACGCGTATTTGGAACGATTCCGGAGAACAAAGTCAAGAAGAAAAAGGAGATCGTCTGTCTGTTTATTTTCTCACAGGAGTTTTGATACTTGCCGCCATATCTGCCGTTCTGTGGTACTTTTTAGACATGCATCGAATCTTGGAGATCGTTGTCGCAGTGCTGATTGTTGCCTGTCCGTGTGCACTCGCCCTTTCCAAGCCCTTCACTTACGGAAACATTACACGCATTTTAGGACGGAAAGGACTTTTTCTCAAGAATACCGAAGTTATTGAACCTCTCAATGAAACCACAGATATCGTTTTTGACAAAACGGGGACATTGACTTCTAACAAAGATCGCGAAGTTCGCTACGAAGGGCAAACGCTCGATGCAACTCAAAAACTGGCTATTTCGAGCATCACAAATGCTTCTTCTCATCCACTTTCTCGCGCAATTACCTTGTTTTTCCAGCAACAGGGCATTCATCCGGAAGCGATGGAGACATTTGAAGAAATTTCCGGAGAAGGAATTCGCGGTGTATTCAATGAAATGTCAATAATGATGGGCAAAGCGACATTTGTTGGAGCATCATCAGCCACCACAGAAACGGAAGTACATCTGAAAATTGATGATCGTTATTTGGGCAAGTTTCAAATCCAATCTGCTTTTCGTCCTGATATTTTTAATGTCTTGCAAGAACTTGGAAAAGAAAAAGATATTCATGTGTTATCAGGCGATTCGGAAAAAGATAGATCCACCATTATCAATTCCGTTTCTAACATAAAAGATTTGCATTTCGGGCAATCACCGGAGGATAAGAAAGACTACATTGACCACTTGCAAAATCGAGGGAAAAAAGTGTTGATGATCGGCGATGGGCTGAATGATGCCGGAGCCCTTAAAAAAGCGAATGTTGGCATCGCCATCTCAGAGGATATCTTCCGTTTTACTCCAGGTTCTAACGCCATTATTGATGCAGATTCGCTGAGTCAGCTGCCCCAACTATTGAAAACTTCGCAATTTGCTAAAACCATATTGGGTATCTGCTATGCATTTTCTATCCTCTACAATATCGTTGGACTCACCTTTGCTATCTCGGGCGAATTAACACCGCTGATCGCGGCCATTCTCATGCCCATAAGTTCCATAACTATTGTTTTCATTAGTACTCTTTCGGCGTATTTGAAAGGGAGGTAAAAGTACATCTCGACTCCGCTCGATGTCCTTTTAACATCTAAACTAATTGACATGAAGTACGAATTCGTTCGATGTCATTGCAAGAATCCGAACTAACCAAAGTCCATCTCGACTCCGCTCGACGTCTTTTTAACTTCCAAACCATTTGACGAACATCGAGCGGAGTCGAGATGTTCTGTTCATCCTACACCCCTTGATTTTAAACAAAACTGCGCCCTCCAGAGCCTCCATGACAAAAACATGACAAAAGTCACCTTTTAAGGTGTAAGAGGGTCATACTTTACTCAGTCTTTGGTCAGCACCTTTGTATCATGGGAATTATCTATTTGATGTTAATCGTGAGTTTGGCCATTGCGCTCTTCTTTTTGTTCAGCTTTTTTTGGGCGGCTAAGTCGGGGCAATACGACGACGATTATTCTCCATCAGTAAGAATTCTCTTTGACGACGAAAAACAATCATCAGAAAATCAACAAACAGATGGAAGTACAGAAGTTTAGTTACGACAATAAGGTCGTAAAGTATTTCGGTTATGCAACAGTCATTTGGGGTATTACCGGTATGCTCGTTGGATTAATTGCGGCGGCGCAATTGGCTTTTCCAAATTTCTTCAACGATTACCTTGGATTTAGTTTCCTTTCCTTTGGACGTATCCGACCGCTTCACACCAACGCGGTCATTTTTGCGTTCGTAGGAAACGGAATCTTTATGGGAGTCTATTACTCGCTACAGCGTTTGCTAAAAACACGCATGTGGAGCGATGCACTCAGCTACCTCAACTTCTGGGGCTGGCAGGTAATCATCTTAAGCGCCGTAATTACGCTTCCGTTGGGAATTACCACCGGTAAGGAATACGCCGAACTGGAGTGGTGGATTGATATCCTCATTGCTTTGATGTGGGTGGTTTTCGGATTGAACATGTTTATGACGATTCTTAACCGTCGTGTAAAACACTTGTACGTAGCCATTTGGTTCTACATCGCCACCTTCGTAACCGTTGCCATCTTACACATTTTCAACTCCTTTGAATTGCCTATTTCCATGGTAAAAAGTTACTCGTGGTATGCAGGTGTTCAAGATGCCTTGGTACAATGGTGGTACGGACACAACGCCGTGGCTTTCTTCTTAACCACACCATATCTTGGTTTGATGTACTATTTCGTGCCGAAAGCTGCCAATCGTCCAGTATACTCGTACCGATTGTCCATTATTCACTTTTGGGCGCTCATCTTCATCTACATCTGGGCAGGTCCTCACCACTTGCTTTACACATCACTTCCTGATTGGGCGCAAAGTTTAGGAGTTGTATTCTCCATCATGTTGATTGCTCCATCTTGGGGAGGTATGCTCAACGGACTTTTAACCTTGCGAGGTGCTTGGGACCGCGTTCGTGACGATGTTATGCTCAAATTTATGGTGGTCGCCTTGACGTGTTACGGTATGGCGACATTCGAAGGACCGATGCTTTCATTGAAGAATGTCAACATGATCTCTCACTTTACCGATTGGACCATTGCCCACGTGCACATTGGTGGATTGGGTTGGAACGGTATGATGACCTTCGGAATGTTGTACTGGCTCTTCCCGAAAATGTTCCGAGTAAAACTGTACTCTAAGAAATTGGCCAACCAACACTTTTGGATCGCGACCCTTGGTATTATCCTATATGCAATTCCAATGTATATCGCAGGATTTGTTCAAGGATTAATGTGGCAAAAATTCAAGCCGACAGGTCAACTTAGCAACCCAGAATTCTTGGAAACCGTTACCGCTCTTTCTCCTTACTATATTTTGAGAACCATCGGTGGATTGCTCTTTATCATCGGAGCGGTGATGATGTTCTACAACTTGATTAAAACAGCGAAAAGCGGAAACTTCCTTGCGGATGAACCTGCAGAGGCGGTAAATGCTCGATTGCTACCGGAAAAGGCACACGTGAAAGGCGGACGCAACTATTGGCACAGAGCTATTGAAAAACGTCCGGTTCGGATGATGATCGTAAGTATCATCGTGGTAGCCATCGGAGGTTTGGTGGGAATCATCCCAACAATGGTGGTAGAAAGTAACGTCAAAACCATTGACAGCGTTCGACCTTATACCGCACTAGAGTTAGAAGGACGCGATCTATACATTCGTGAAGGATGTTACAACTGTCACTCTCAAATGATTCGTCCACTTCGTTTTGAAACGGAGCGCTACGGTGAATACAGTAAATCGGGAGAATTTGTTTACGATCACCCATTCCAATGGGGATCTAAGCGTACCGGTCCGGATTTGGCTCGTGAAGGAGGAAAACGAGACGATGTTTGGCACTACCGCCACATGCAAGATCCAAAATCTGTTTCCAACAACTCCATCATGCCGGCTTACCCGTGGATGTTTGAAGACAACTCGCTTGATCTATCAGACATCGACACGAAAGTAGAAGCCATGATCACGCTCGGTGTTCCGTACAAGAAGTCGTACATCAAAAACGCGAAAAAACACGCACTTGATCAAGCAGAAGAAATTGCCGTGAAGGTTGTTGAGTTCCAATGGGACAGAATCCCTGAAAAGGAACGCGCGAAGATGAAGAAAGAAGACTTGATCAAAAAAGTGAAAAAGCGAGAGGTAGTTGCATTGATTGCCTATTTACACCGCCTCGGAACAGACATTAAAAAAGAGAAAGGAGCGGAAGATCCATCGGACTTCTACACCTATACAACTAAAAAATAAACGCCATGTTACGATTTATCTCACACAATATGACAGGAATTGATGGCATCGAAATTTTCCCCATCCTTTCCCTACTCATTTTCACGCTATTCTTTGCTTTCGTGATTACCTACGTGATCCGAATGAGCAAAGCGCGAGTGGAAGAAGTAAGCTCTATTCCACTGGAAGATGACAACGATTTTTTCAATGAAACAACGAACAAATAATACGACCATCATGAAGACATTAACAGCGATAATGGTTACAGTACTCATCGCCATCGCCCCGCGAGCTTTTGCGCAAGATGGAGAAGGGTTGTTCAAATCAAAATGTAATACCTGTCACGCCTTACAACAAAATTCCACCGGACCGATGTTGCAAGGCGTGAAGGCAAAATGGGAGGAAGCTGGAGAAGGCGAACTTCTGTATCAGTGGGTAAAAAACTCACCACAACTAATTGCCGCAGGAAATAGTAATATGGCGAAATCCATCATGAATTTTAGTCCATCAGTAATGACGCCGCAGCAAGTGACGAATGAAGAAATTGATGCGATTCTTGCCTACGTCGACAATTGGGTTCCTCCAACGAAAACTACGGACGGTCCTCCAACGGAAGGCGGAGAAGTTGTATACGTTGCCGATTACGAATGGAACTTAAAAATGTTCTACATCTTGTGTACACTCACAATCGTGCTGCTTATTGCCATTATTATGATGTCGGGGACGGTAACAAGAATGATCAAAAGCGATTTCTTTCAAAAGAAACTGCGCGAACGCAACAATACATTGAACACGCTTCTTCTAATCGGCTTATTTGTTGGAGTGAGTACTTCTTCGTTCGCACTTCAATTCAACGGACCGGGAGAAGCAAAGGAAGGGCAACCTTGGATGTTGATTGAAAACATCGACTTGTACGTTCTCCTAACCATTGACATTGTTCTTGTAGGCGTGCTATTGTATGTACGTCGCATGTTCAACACCTTCATCGCCATGACAAAACCTCCGAAAACGGAAGCCGAGATTGCCGCTGAAGAGGAAGACGTAATGAAGAAGGTGAATCAAATTCTCACAGATGTCGTTCCTATTGAGGAAGAGCACACCATTCTAATGGATCACGAATACGACGGTATCCGAGAGTTGGACAACAACTTGCCACCATGGTGGGTTTGGGGATTTTATTTCACTATCGGGTTCGCTATTGTGTATTTGTTCCATTATCACATTTTGGGCACCGGTGACTTACAGGAAGTAGCCTACAAAAAAGAAATGAAGCGAGAAGACGCCAAAGTGGAAGCGTACTTGAAAAAAATGGCAATGAACGTAACTGCGGAATCTGCTACGGTTATGACAGAGCCTTCGGACCTCAATGCTGGTAAGTCCATCTTTACACAAAGCTGTGCTACTTGCCACAACCCTGATGGAGAAGGAATCAGCGGGTCTGGACCGAACTTAACAGATAAATACTGGATTTACGGATATGAAATGAAGGATGTCTTTACCACCATCGAAAACGGTCGTCCTGGAGGAATGCCTGAGCATGGAAGTAAATTCACGCCTATTCAAATTCAACAAGTAGCTTCTTATGTGCTTCAATTGCCGGAAAAAGACGGCGTAGAACCGAAAGGTGAAATTGTTGAAGGAGAACAAAAGGAAGAATAAAATTCCCACCGAACGCTTAGCCCATCGAGCTTGTCGAGATGTCTATGCGTGAGGCGGAAATTAAAGATAGAAAAGCAACGAAGTAAATAATAACACGAAATAAAGAATACATGATAGGTTTTCAAATGAAGAAGTGCACTTCGACATCTCGACAAGCTCGATGACCTCAGTGCTCAGCGTTCTAATTCTAGCAATTCCTAATGTATTCACAAGTTTCGCTCAACTAAGCAATCATGAGTGAACAAGAGAAAATAACGGGAGACGAAGAAGAGTTCAGAGACCATATTTCAACGGTCAATGAAGAGGGAAAGCGCGTGTGGATTTTCCCCAAAAAGCCATCCGGAAAATGGTACAATCGTAGAAAGATTGTCAGCTACTTTCTGTTGGTTCTTCTCTTTGCATCTCCTCATATCAAAGTAGGCGGCGAGCAACTCTTCCTCTTCAATATCATTGAGCGAAAATTCGTTCTTTTTGGAAAAGTTTTTTGGCCACAAGATCTATACCTGTTCGCTATCGCAGCGATCATCTTGGTAATTTTCATTACGTTATTTACGGTAGTCTACGGTCGTCTTTTCTGCGGCTGGGTGTGTCCACAAACCATTTTTATGGAGATGGTGTTCCGTCGCATTGAGTATTGGATTGAAGGCGATTGGACGCATCAGAAAAAATTAAAGGCGATGCCTTGGAACCGGGAGAAAATCCTGAAGAAAACGGGCAAGCATCTGATTTTTTGGGGGATTTCCTTCTTAATTGCCAATACCTTCTTGGCCTACATCATCGGTTCTGATGAACTTTGGAAAATTCAAACCGACCCCATTGACCAACACGTAGGCGGATTGATTTCTATCGTCATTTTTACCACCATTTTTTACCTCGTATTTGCCAAGCTTCGCGAACAAGTTTGTACTACCATTTGTCCGTACGGAAGACTCCAGGGTGTACTGCTAGATCAAAATTCTATGGTAGTCGCTTATGATCACAAACGTGGAGAGGAGCGTGCTAAATTCCGCAAAAACGAAGATCGCTCGAAAGTCGGTAAAGGCGATTGTATCGACTGCCATCAATGTGTTCACGTATGTCCTACGGGAATCGATATTCGTAATGGAACGCAGTTGGAGTGCGTCAATTGTACCGCTTGTATAGATGCCTGTGATCACATGATGGAAGGCGTAGGTCTAGAAAAAGGATTGATTCGCATTGTCTCTGAAAATGGCATTAAAAACAATCATGGATTCGTTTGGACGCACCGAATTAAGGCTTACACGGCATTGCTTATCGGGTTAATCGCTGTTTTAGTGGTCTTACTGATCACAAGAAAAGACTTTGAGACAGAGATTTTCAAGCAACGTGGTAGCATCTTCCTTATGACGGAAGACGGAAGAATTAGTAATACCTACACGCTCAAACTCACCAACAAAACCAAGAAAAAGTACAAGATCGATTTTGAGTTAGTCGGAGTGAAAAACGGAGAAATCCGAAAAATGAACGAAAAGGTTGTACTCAAAGGAGAGGACGAAATTAAAGAGAGGTTCCTAGTGGTGGTGCCATACAGTGCTTTCGATAAAGGGAAGAAAAAAGTGGTTGTCCGTGTACTCGGGAACGGAAAAGAAATAAGTAGAGAAACCGTGAAATTGAGCGGTCCGTACATTTAAATGAAACAAGATGAATTGGGGAAAAGGAATTACTATTGCATTAATCATGTTTATCGGATTTATCGTCAGTTTGGGCGTAATACTGATGCAGCAAAACGTGGATTTGGTAGCAGAGGATTATTACCAACAGGAAATTGATTACGAGACGCAAATCAGTGCGGAATCCAATGCAAAAAAATTGGACGAACAACCTTCTTTTGCACAGGATGAAACATATTTCATCGTCAATATTCCCGAAGGAGAGTTTACCAATATGACCGTGGAGCTAAGCCGACCGAACAATAGTGACAAAGATCAAACCTTTGACATTGTCGGCACCAAAATGTTCATGATTGAAAAAAGTAATCTCGAAGTTGGACAATACGGCATCACGCTGCGCTACGACCACGAAGGAAAACCGTGTCAACAAAAAACGTCTGTATTCATTCAAAAGTAGCCTATGTGGACCTTCGTCATTACCGGATTTATTCTAGGACTTTCATCAAGTTTGCACTGTATCGGAATGTGTGGACCGATTGCTATGGCATTGCCATTGAACCGAAAATCTAACGGAACCATTCTTTCCGGTGCACTTCAATACAACCTTGGACGTACGATTACATACGCCATTTTGGGAGTCATCGCCGGTTCCATCGGGTTGACAGTTCATACCTTCGGCTTTTTACAATTGGCGAGTATCTTTTCTGGAATTTTCCTCATTCTATTTGCCTGGCGAAAACTTCTTTCAAGAGTCTCCTTTTTGCACGCTCCCAATTTCTTCTTCTCAACGAAATTGAACAGCTTACTCGGAAAAATTGTTCGTTCCAACAGTCCTGGAAAACTTTGGCTATTCGGAGCCCTGAATGGTCTGTTCCCTTGCGGGATGGTTTATGCGGCACTACTCAACTCCATTCTAGCTGGATCCCCCATGCACAGCTCCATGGCGATGATTGCTTTCGGGTTGGGAACACTTCCTGCCATGTTATTCGTGAGTTTTGCCATCGGGAAAATATCCAAAGAACGTCAGCAAACCTTCCGACGCGCTCTCCCCTACATTCTATCTCTAGTGGGCGTTATTGTTATTCTTCGTGGAATGAACCTCAACATTCCCTACCTAAGCCCAAGAGTATCCGTACAAACGGAAGCAACTTCCGTAGATGGAGAGAATTCCACAACACAACCAAAGTCAGAAGTTGTGATGGATTGCTGCCATAGTCAAGATGCTTGTGAAGAAGATTGACTTTTCTTTACACCCCGCCTACACTGAGCAACACGAAGTGTCGCGGTTATCATTAGTTCGCATTAACATTTTTTTCACTTTCACATTTGAACCCTTTTTGATCTCCTCTGTACTTGCTATTGAACATACAACAGCACGTTATGAGAAAAATCAGTTTAGCCCTAGCCTTGCTTTTCATTTGCAATTTCGCAGCGCAGGCACAAAGTCCACGTAAAATTCAGGTGGCCATTCTATTCGATACCTCCAACAGTATGGATGGATTGATCGACCAAGCCAAATCTAGAATTTGGAAAATTGTGAACGAGGTAAGTTCCCTCAAGCACAGTGGTCAAACACCCAATATCGAATTTGCCTTATACCAATACGGAAACGATGGTTTAAGTCAAAAAGAGAATTACATTCAAAAAATATTGGATCTCACCTCCGATTTGGATGTTATCAGTCAGAAATTGTTTGCCTTGAGAACAAACGGTGGACAAGAGTACTGTGGCGCCGTGATTGGACGATCGCTTTCCGATTTGAACTGGTCGGCAAATCCACAAGATTTGAAAATGATTTACATTGCCGGAAACGAACCGTTTGATCAAGGTCCGGTTAGCTTCAGAGAAGAATGCAAAAAAGCAGCAGGACGCAATATTTACATCAACACAATTTACTGTGGTGCGTACGATCAAGGCGTTCGTGAATTGTGGAAAGAAGGTGCTGAATGCAGCGAAGGAGATTACTTCAACATCAACTCAAACGAGGCAGTCGTGCATATCGACACACCTTATGATAAAGACATTCAAGTGTACAACGATTCATTGAACAGCACTTACTACGGATACGGTTCATTGGGAGCAGCGCGCAAATCTTCTCAAACTATGGAAGATTCCAATGCCGAAATGGAGGCTCCTGCCGTAGCAACAGAACGCGCCATTGTGAAGTCGAAAGCTGTATACAACAATAGTTCTTGGGATTTACTGGACGGTGTAGAATCTGGCTCCGTAAACATAGAAGAAATGAAAGACGAAGAATTGCCCGAGGAATTCAAAGGAAAGTCACCTGAAGAACGAAAGGCATTGTTGGAAGAAAAACAAGCCGAGCGCAAGCGTTACCAAGACAAAATTTCCCAACTCGCTGTAGAACGCCAAAAATTCATTGATGAAGAAATGGAGAAACGTGCAGCAGAAGGAGAAGCCGATGATTTTGGAACTTCCGTGAACAAAAGTTTGATGGAAAAAGCCTCAGAGATTGGCTATGAGAAAGAAACTCCTGACGTGGAGTAACTACGTAAGTATGTTTTCATGTTTTCAGACACCCGCAGCGATGTGGGTGTTTTTTTATATCGTCAACACAAAACTGAAATTCACCGGGGTTACATGTGGATGAAGTGCTGGCTTCCATAGTCCACTAGTGCCGTCCAGTAAGTTTCTGATATACTCTTCCTGCTTATCACTCGCTCCTTCAATGGATTGAATAATCAAAGTTCCTTCATGAGCAATCCAAATTTGAATTTTGGGATGATCATCCTTTTTGAAAAGTCCGCTGTGTACCATCTTCTTTTGCAAAGTAAGAATGCCTTCTTCGAACGTCCCATGTTCCTCTTCGTTATAAATAGGCTTCACCTTCGCACGACCTGTAAGTCCCGGTTCCCATTGTGGGCATTCCTTGTATCTATCTTCTCTACTTTGCCGGTCTTGTCTGTAAATTTTGTAATTACTTCCGGAACTGCCCTTCACTTCTGCCGATGTGATGACCCACGAAATATTCGGACGTACGGCGCCAGTGGTTTCATCTTGGAGTATGCCGTAAAAACCAGAGTACAAGCGCAATTTTTCAGTGAATATGCTATCTCTGTAACAAATCCATTTAAATTCCGTTTCTTTTCTTCCTTTCGGTAAACTTTCATCTCCAATATCCGAGAGAAGATACTTCTGTCCTTCCATAAAGGGGTTAGGATAATATGAATCATCTCCACGCACTGTTTCCCGTAAATAAGGATAAAATTTCAAGATCCAACCGGAAATAACATCAACGTCATACACCGTAATTGTTTTGTAAAATCGCTTCCAAAAATCAATGTTTGGATTTCCTTCCGAAGCCTCCACAAACTCTTCTAAAACGGGCTTTAATTCTTCTACCCAATGTTCCAATCCAAATGCTGAAAAGCGATCCATTTGATGGTAAATCTTGCGCCAATCTTCCGGTGTTCCCAGCAACGTTATCGATGGGAATCCGCACATCGTCTTAGAGATTAACCCTACATAATGAGAGGTAACATCCATGCGCGTTGCACGATACACCGAACTTATGGTAGGCGTAGTCGTACTGAATTCTTGGACAATCAAATTCTTGAACGCATCTTTTGAGATTTCGTCAATTTCATCATCAAACGAAGCCATCAAATTGCTCCATTCTTTGTCGTCCTCATGCGTTAATTTATCGTTTCTGACGACAATTTCTTTTGGGTGATCCTCTTTTAATAAAAGGTATTCCATACTATCCTTGTTAGCAGTGATGTGGTCTCCAAAACTTTGGCAAATCACCAACCAAATATCATCAGGTGAAAGTTCCAAAGGACGATGGTCGTTGAAAGCAAATTGCACCGTTTTCAAAAAGCCATTGCCATGATGAGCCACTACCTTTTTACCACTCATTTCTTGGGGATAGGCGTACACTTTCTTGCTAAATCGATCTTTAATAAACACATCAAATGTCGTTTCATTGAGGCGATTCGTGGACTGTTCCACATCATCAACAACAAAAGTGAATCCCTCTTCTTGGGAGAAGCCATCAAAGAAGGGCAGTAAAACGAGAATGAGAAGTCGAGGTAGTAAGTTCATAAGTTCCTTGAATTAGTTTTCTACTAATACAAACGTTCCTTTTTAGGAATAATTCCTTTCGAGCTAAGGCATTACCTCTGCGGATACTTCCAATGACTGGATACTATTTCTCACTGATTGAATGGCGAATACTGGGTACAAAAAAAAACGCTGATCATCGAGCATTGCTTTTGCGAAGCTTCTCCTACATAGCGAGTATTGCGGCGAAGGAGCTACAGCGAAGCAAAGCGGAGTCGAGATGCAGCGGCCTTTTAATTTTTCAGCATTGATTAGAACAAATCAAC
This sequence comes from bacterium, assembly GCA_024742305.1. GTDB lineage: Bacteria > Bacteroidota > Bacteroidia > Flavobacteriales_D > Crocinitomicaceae > UBA4466. The sequence goes on from JANSYQ010000011.1 coordinate 30,465, forward strand.
ATCTTCTAGATAGGAGTTCACATCAATTTCCGCGAGGCGCTTCGAGACAGAATCCATTCTTGCCATAGATTCTTTGTACATCTCTGTAAACTTTAAAATATCCTCCGCATTTAAGTTTTTCTCAACGTTTTCTTTAATCGTTCCTTGTTGCTCCAGCGATTCTTCCAATTCTTGAATCGCTTCCATAGACTCCATCAACTTCACCGACGCCGTCATGGCATCCATTGCGTTCAAATCATCTTGATCCAACTTCTCCAAAACATCCAAAGCTGTCTCCCCTACTTTTATGTATTCATTGATGACTTCGTTCAACACTTTGAAATATTCCTTCACCTGAGGTTCGCGTTCAATTAAAGGCTTCGACTCTTTTTCTTCCGTCTTTGTGCCATCTCCAGTATCATCCGCTTCGTTCGAACAACTGGTAAAAGCAAGCAGAGCAAACATGGGAAGTGCTACTAAAAGGAATTGAAAATGTTTCTTTCTCATGATCTTAGGTTCATAGGTGATTTCATATCGAATTTAGTAAAAACAGAAAGATACATGTGACAAATAACCAATTTTCATAGTTTCGTAAGTGCCGAAGAATAAAAGCACCGAAGCATGGAAACTCCTTTTCAGTCCAAAATTGACTACCTCGAAAAGCTGAAACTGCACTACATTTCGGTTTCTGAAGAGTTGTTGCAACAATTTCATACTCCCGAGGACACTGGTTCTGTATTCAATCAACGATTTCTTGTCACTATAAATGATGAAGTTTCCTGGAGAGCTGGGTCCGTTAGCCTAGGGAACAGAGAAGCCTACATTACTCTTTCCAAGGCGCGAATGAAAAAATTGGGGGTTGATAAGGGTGATTCTGTCTCCGTGTTACTAAAAAAGGATACCTCGAAGTACGGTATGGATGTTCCCGAAGAATTTGAAGAACTTTTGCGTCAAGACAATGAAGCCCGAAAACGCTTCGAAGCACTAACAATGGGCGTTCAGCGAGCATCTATCTACATTATCGCACAATTGAAATCAAGTCAAAAAAGGATTGATAAGTCGGTGTTTTTGATGGAAAACTTGAAAAAAGCGCCCGCTGGAAAGGAAACAATGCGTCACATTTTGGGTAAAGAGATTTCCTGAATTGTCGTTATCTTCGCGCCCAAGTTACAAACGATTATGGCTGTTTATTTAGACAATGCTGCGACAACACCAGTCGCTCCTGAAGTGGTAGACGTAATGATTACGACCTTGAGAGATCACTATGGTAATCCTTCTTCCAGTCATAGTTATGGCCGGAAGGTGAAAGCCTTGTTGGAAACTTCAAGAAGATCCATTGCCAAACATTTAAACTGTCAACCATCCGAGTTAATTTTTACATCGGGCGGAACAGAAGCCGACAATATGGCGCTGCAATCTGCGACTAGCCAATTGGGTGTTACGCACATCATCACTTCCGAGCTGGAGCATCACGCTGTTGGACACACTGCCGTTGCTTTGATGGATAAGGTGAAAGTATCTTATGTTCGCGTTTGTAACAAAGGACATGTCGATTTAGCGCACTTAGAAGAACTCTTGCAATCAGATGAGAAGACATTGGTATCGCTCATGCATGCCAATAACGAAATCGGAACGAAAATCGACCTGTACAAAGTGAGTGCCCTGTGCCGAAAGTATGGAGCTTGGTTCCATTCGGATACTGTACAAACAATGGGACACTATCGCTTCGATTTGCAAGATTTGGATATCGACTTTATTACTTGCGCGGCGCACAAATTTCACGGACCAAAAGGTGTTGGATTCCTCTACGTTAACAAGAACATTAAAGTTGAACCTTTAATTCACGGTGGAGCCCAAGAGCGCGGTTTTAGAGGAGGTACAGAAAATACTGCTGGTATCGCAGGATTGGCAAAAGCGATGGACCTTGCTCACGACGGTATGGAAGAACACCAAAAGCATGTGCAAGAAATCAAAACGTACATGATTGAGCAACTGAAAAGTTATTTCCCGAATATTGAGTTTCATGGAGATATTGATCCGAAACACTCGTTATACACGGTATTAAATGTATGCTTCCCAGCAAATGAAAAATCAAGCATGCTTTTATTTACCCTCGATTTGAAAGGTGTTGCTGTTTCCGGAGGAAGTGCTTGTTCTTCAGGTGCATCGACAGGCTCACATGTTTTGCGGGGCATTAACGCTGATATGAAGCGACCGAATGCACGTTTCTCTTTTTCTAGATATACAACGAGGGAAGAAATCGACTTCGCTCTAGAGCAAGTGAAAGCCTGTTACGAAAAAACATTGGCCTAAATTCGTATTTTGGCGCTCATGCCAGAAAACGCTCCGCATATTCTTATTCTGTCGTCTTGGTATCCATCCGAGAAGCAGCCTTTTTTAGGAAATTTCGTGCGTCGTCAAGCGCATCTCTTATCTCAGAAGTATCGAGTAACGGTGATCAATTTGATCTGCTGTGAGACAATCGAGAAGAATCAGCTCTCCACTGTGAATGACGGTCAAGTTACTGAAATTCAAGCACGATATCCCAAAGGATCACGATTATCGCGTTTAGGTAACCGATCCCGCGTTTTTAGCGACGCGTTAAAATCATTGGATAAAGTAGACATCATTTTAGGACATGTGTTACTTCCGCACGGATGGATGTTTTTGCAGGCGCAACGCAAATTGAAATGTCCTTTAATTTGGATCGAACACGGGTCCTATTTTCGGACAGATATCCGTAGAAACTGGCATCCTAGAGAACGTATGTTACGACGAAGTTTAGTTTTGCGTGCCAATGAAATTGTGGCGGTATCAGATGTTTTACGAAAAGATATGCAACATTACATTTCCTCTAACAATATTCAAGTCATTGGAAATCATGTTGACGAAAAACTGTTCGCATTCAAAGAAAAGCAACCTTCCGAAAGAGTCCAGTTCTTGCACGTTTCAACCTTGGACAGAAAAACGAAAAATCCGCAAGGGATTATAGATGCCTGTGTACTATTGAAAAAAGAAGGAGCTTCCTTTCATTTAACTATTGTCTCCGATGAGGACGCAACAGAGTGGATCGAATACGCACTCAAAAAAGATGTCAGTGATTTGATTTCCTTCGAGGGTCCGAAAAAATGGAGCGAGCTACCGAAGTACTATCATCAAGCTGATGCGTTCGTTCTGAATTCTGAATACGAGACCTTTTCTATAGTACTGGCAGAAGCGCTATCCACAGGTACACCGATAATAACAACGGATGTAGGAATTTCGTCTGAAATTCCGGAAAGTGCCAAAATTCCCGTAACGAAAAACGATCCGCATTCGCTGAAAGAAGCTATAAAAGAAATATTGCAAGGTCGCACATTTGATCATCAAACCATCGCTCATCTTGGCGAGAAATATCATTCCGGTATTATTTTGAAGAAATGGGAACAAGTAATTTCCAAGCATGTTAGATAAAGCTTCTGTTCATACCGCTGCTTTAGAGCTGGTCTCCGAAAAACTGGCTGGCATACAGCGTGAATTCGATGCTTTGCAAGAGTCCTTGATGTCTGAAACGAAAAGCTCGGCTGGCGATAAACATGAAACCGGGCGTGCCATGGCGCAATTGGAGCAAGAAAAGTTATCACGACAACTGGCTGAAACACGCAAAACCCGAGACGGATTAAAACAAATTGATCCATCGAATACATCGACCAATATCGGTTTTGGAAGTTTGGCAAAAACAAATAGGGGTTATTTCTTCGTTTCTGTGGGAATTGGTCAGATTCAGGTAGACGGTACAAACGTTTTCTGTATAACGGCAGGAAGTCCTCTCGGTCAAAAGCTCCTGAACAGAACCACGGGAGATCAAATTGAAATGAACGGTTTATTGATCATCGAAGAAATTGCCTAAAAAAGTGAAGAAAATTATTTTTTTTTCATCCATCCATCTTACGATAATTACTTTTTATTCCTCTTGGACTTCCAATAAAATAAGGGATTTCAAGAAAAATCTACTTTTTTTAATATCTCAGGCAACCTTTGATTTTTTAACCCCGTTGATGGGATGAGACTCACTGACTATTTCGTTTGCGAGACTCGTGTATTCGGTTTAATCCGAAAATGAAGAACAAAACATGCATCTAACAAGATTACATAAAGCAATATCCTCGCTCCACTCAACAACCTACATTACTACTACGATTGTGGAAGCAACAGGAACACCTGTAGATATCTGATAAGAAACTATTGGAGTTCCTGTGGCTATTGCGCTTGAACTTGAAGGAAGCATTTAAAATATTTAAGACGCCGGAGTAAAGGTTAGGTTACTCAAATTTATCTGGTATAGTTAGTAGTCGAAAGCCGTTAGAATTCTAACGGCTTTCCTAACATTTGAACATTACTATTATGTCAGGCAACCTTTTTACCTTATCTTTACGTTGGACTATTACTACAAGAAGCCAACTATGCGAAAAATCAACTACACAATGCTTTCCATCCTAGTTATTGCCGCCATGTTATTAGGCTGTAATAAGCAAGATTGGAGTGTTACCGTAAAGTCGGAAGTCCGATGCACAACAAGTAGCAATGAAACGGAAATCGCCGGAAAATCCTTCGTCATGGATCAAGTTATGATCAACCTAGCGGAGATGACGATCACAGGTGAAAGAATCCAAAGCGATCCTATTGAAATTACGCTCTACGGAAATGAAGACGCTGATTTCTTGAGTCCAATCGCTCTTCATCCCGTTGATATTCCCATCGGAACGTACCCTGAAATGTATTTTTCAAGTGCTGTTGTCTCAAACGGAGCACCTTCGGTAAATATCACTGGAACCTATTACTTAGGAAATGGAGACACGTATGACGTAGTAATTGCCTTAGATATCAGTCAAGATATTTCAAAGCAAATTATAGATACCGATGGATCACCGACCATTCTTATTGAAGAAAGCACTCAAAAGAATTTAAGTTTGACTTTGGATACGGATATTCTGTTTTCGGATATCAACGCCGGACTTTGGAACGCGGCGGCAGTTACCAATAATAACGGTGCTGAAACAGTGCAGGTCGACCTTTTGAATAACGAAAATATTTACAACGCCATAAGTGCTAAATTAAACGACGCTCTCATTGTTCAGTTTTAATCAATGACAGAGAAACAACAGAAAATATTACTCAAAGGATGTCGTAATGGCAAGCCGGCTGCTCAAAAAGAGTTGTACGATCGCTATGCGAGTGATATGTTCAAAGTTTGTTTGATGTATTCTAAAGATTATGATGCTGCCAATGATTTACTTCAGGAAGGTTTTTTGAAGGTCTTCCAAAAAATACACCTCTTCAAGTTCAAAGATCATAGCTCTTTGGGTGGGTGGATACGAACGGTGATTGTACACAACTGTGTCGATCATTATCGCTCCGACAGTTGGAATCGGAACAAACTAGAGCTAACTGATGAAGAAACAGAAAGAGCTCAGTATCGAAACCATGAAGAAAGTGAAGAGGAGACAATTTACGACCGAGATGAATTTTTGAAAATCATCTCCTTACTTCCAGATGGATACGCATTGGTTTTGAACCTCTTCTACTTGGAAGGATATACACACAAAGAAATCGCAGAAAAACTGGAGATTACTGAAGGGACTTCGAAGTCGCAGTTATTTAAAGCGAAAAAATATTTAAGACAACTGCTCCTTGAAAATCTTGGAGACGAAGAAATCAGCAGATATGAAGGATTCGGTAGGAAAGTGGTATAAAGACAGAGCGGAAGAACTCAATGTTATCCCTCCTCACGAAGCTTGGGAAAATGTTGAGAGCACAATGCAGGATTGGCCAAGACACTGGTACCAGTCTAATTTCTCGGGCATGGAATCTGAGACCGGAAAACAAAGTTGGGAGGCAATTTCTGAACAATTAGAAATTCAACGCAACGTGAAGAAGTCTCGACGTATGTTCTACATACGAACAGCATCCCTTGTGGCTGGATTGGCATTGATTCCAATGTGGATCGCTAATGTTTCAAACCTAGCGACTATTACTACTCCAAATATGAATGTTCCGACGGCAGTTGCCAACAACAACGAAGTAGTAGCTCCGTCTAGCCCTGTGGCAGTGAATGTGGCGGTACCGACCATTCAAACGGTTCAAAATACGGCTACCACTCCATCCACAACTGCTACTCCGGAAATTATTGACATTACAACGAATACAACACCTCAAATCAATCCTGTTCTTGCCGCGAATGCTGTAGCTATGATAGAGATGAATGCAATGGAAACGCAAGAGACAATGCCATTACGCGAAGCGTTGCCAGTACTAGCTGGTTTAACACGACGCGCTGTGCCAACTTTCAACTTTACGGAACCATTGGACCTACAAGACGAAGATGTTGCCGAGGAAACTCCGAGAAACTGGTATGTTGGACCAACAGCCATTCTAGGATCTTCCGAGTTGTTGAACCCATTGTCATTTAGAGAAGACGCAACAACATCCAATGACTTAAACTTAGCTTGGGGATTGACAGCATCAAGAAGGTTTGGTAAAAATGTATTGACTGCAGATGTATTGTTTAACGATACCAAGTCACAAATGGCCTCACTGAATTCGGAAGAAGTGACTACTTCTCTGAATTATGTAACCACTGCATTGCAGTACGAACGTGTGATTCCGTTATTCAAGTCAGCTAACAAACTAAAGCCTGAGTTAAACATCGGTGCAGGAATTTTCGGTTCTGTTCTTTCCAACTCAACTATTTTGTCAAACCAAGAGAATTCCTACTACTCTTCTTTCACGTATCGTAACTTCGATGCAGGAGGAGTATTGACAGCAGGAGGTTCTGTTCAGCTCGGACAACACTTGAGAGCAGGTGTGAATGCGCGTATTCAATCAGGCGTTGTTAATCTATTCGAAGGACGAGAGAAAGTACCTAGCAAATTGTTTAGAACTCAGTCTCTAGCTTCAGGAATTCAGGCAAAGTTGAGCTACAATTTCTAATCATAGTTCATTCAGAGAAGATTTGCAACACAAGCACAAACACAACTTAGCTGATTCTCAAATCGTTTAATGAAGGACATTCACGTGTCCATGGAACTCGTACTTCTTATCGTTTAGAAGATCTCTTGTGGTAATAAACCATGTATACGTTCCATCTTGAACTGTCTTTCCATTGAAAGTGGCATCCCACCCTGCATTCGGATCGTTTGTTTGCCAAACTATTTGTCCCCAGCGATTGAAAACCGTTAGTTCGAAGTCGTAAATATCAACTCCTTCTATGAACACGTGCCAATTCTGATTGAACTCATCTCCATCTGGTGTAAATGTGTTCGGCGCATACAAAATTACTTCAGGGTACACTTGGATATCCAAGATTATTGTATCTGTACATCCCAAATCTGAAATTGCCACCAGTGATGTCTCGTACAATCCTACCTGACCATCAGGGAAAATTGTAGTTGGATTTTCCACGTTAGAAGTTGAAGGTGCCCCTTGCTCGAAGGTCCATTCGTAAGTACTTGCTCCCACCGAACCGTTATTAAACAATACCTGCGTATTGAACATTGTTGGCGGATTCGGACTGAAGGTAAAGTTGGCAATAGGTGCTGGTGCTACATAAAGTGCATTGGGAAATAGTGATGATCCAACGCAGCCTTCCGGGGAAGTGACAGTCATTTCAAGGTCATAGGACCCCGCATCGTACGATTGCGTAATAATCGTCTCTTGATTCACAAAAACTTCCGACCCATTCACGGTCCAAATAATTTCATCCACAGTGTTTGGATCCGTTGTATTTACAATTTCAAAAATCCCCGGCTCACACTGTAACGGACTAACAATTTCAAAGGATGGTACCGGCTCAGGTGCTACATTCACCACGCTTGAAATACTGATAGGCGTTGTCTCACAGGCATCATCTACAAGCACAGTGTAGGTTGTTGTATCCGTCGGAGAAACGGTAATTTGATCCGTTGTTTGACCTGAATCCCATGTAAACGTATACGGACCACCGTCTCCACCAGTTGCTGAAACCGTTATGCCAGCTGACTCTCCCGGACAAATACTTTGTGGAGGTGTAATTGTGGCGGTCAAAGGAGCCAAAACGGTTACCGTGATTACTTCCGGGGCAGAAACACAGCCGTTTTCATTTTCTGCATAAACTGTATAAGTGTACGTAGATTGCCCTGTACTTGGAGCAGGTGAAACCGTTTGATTTGCGGATAAATCTCCCGTGAAGTCCCAGTGATAATCGAAGGTGTTACCTCCATTTCCAGTAGCGGTGAGTGTTGTACTACCATTTTGGCAAATAATGACATTAGGACTAACCGACACTGTTACAGGCGAGGGATCCAAAACTGTAACCGTTTCGCAAACTTCACATCCCAAGGCGGTTCTAGAACAAATAGTGTGTGTACCCGCAGACAAATTCAAAAAGAAAGAGTCCGCTTGCCAAGTTACTCCGTTATCAGCACTGTATTCAACAGCCAAAACATTATCAACATGAATTTCCGCATCCGTGGATCCTTGACACGTTGGATTGATTACCGAGGTTGTTTGAGCAGGTGTTTGTTGATCAATAACAATTGTGTCAGAAACTACACAGATGGGACCGAAGGAAATATCGTCGATAGCAAAATCGTTACCTGAGGCCGCTGTCGATTGATTGATAATTTCCAAAACAGCTGTGGTAGCTCCACCTGAATTCCAAATATCACTTATTTGCAACCAATTGCAAGAGGTCGTTGTTGAATTCACAGGTCCAATTGGGATGTTGTTGATGTACAATTGAAGGTCCGATGTATTCGGATTGTTCACCACGTTAGTTGCCCAAAACGAAAACAGGTAGTCCGTACCCGGTGTTACCGTAACGCTTTGTCGCCACACTACGGTTCCAGCGATCCAAGATCCGTTGGCGATAAACATGTTTCCTGTGCCCGTTGTGTGATCCCCACAAGTGACAAAGTTGGTGTGGGTTAAACTTGGGTTCGTTGATATCGCATATTGACCTCCATTGGACAGCAGTCCCCATGTTCCACCTGTTCCGGGGATGTAATCTGTCGTAAAATTGTTCGCCGTAGTAGTTGTACCTCCTTCAAAATCTCCGTTCTGTACTATGTTCCCCATTTGCACCGAGGCATCTACGATGTAGGTTCCTGGCGCGGTAGCATTTATCGACTGAGTAGTGGCACCATTGGACCAAGAATAACTATCAAATCCAGATCCAGCGTCCAAACTAAGCGCACTCCCGGAACAAACTGTTGTATCATTTCCCAAGTCAATGATTCCTGGAAAATTAATTTCGGCGGTAGAAACTGTAGCGGTACATCCCGTTCCTTCTGAGTAGGTATACAAACCGTTACTATTGACATTTGGATCGAAGGTGCCCAAATATCCATTCGTTAGAGTGGACGGCCCGGACCAAGTTCCCGTCGTTCCTATGGCTGATGAAAATAACGAATGTAGATTCACCGTGCCCGTATTATTACAATCCGAATAAACCACCGATTCTCCAGCCGGTGGACATTGCGTCATGAGGATGTCTTCCACACAAATATCAACTCCGTTCCCTCCAGTAGAATTACAATGAATGATAAAACGTAAATCTGCCGTGGTCGCTGTAAAATTGAAGAAGATTTGCTGATAAGTATTGGTGAGATTTAATGTTTGGGTCGCCAACACCGCCCCCGTGTTATCTTCCACAGTAAAGGTCACATTCGTAACACCAAAAGATTGTCGTGTCCAAAAAGAAACTTCAGTGGGAAGTCCGACGCAAAACCCCGGAATCAATCTGTCGTAAACGTCCACGTTGCTAAGACCGTTAATCACATTGAACCAGCCGTGCAAGTTTCCGCTAATGATATACCCCGCTCCATTATAGGTTCCTCCTCCGTAAATATTGGCAGTTACGGCTCCGGGGAGCGGATTTCCTCCTTCAAAATCCTCGAAAAATATGGTGTTTGGATTTGAACAGGGCGCTTGAGCTTCCGACCAAAATGAAAACAATACGAAAACCAACGCTATGATTCCTCTCATATCAACCTTTGTTTGTTTCTTAAAACGTTTACTATACGATTTAGCATTATGTCAGGTCTAAACCGTTTAAGTAGCAGGTCACAAGATAGACGATTCAACCTTGTTTTGGTTGCTTATACCTTTACTTTAAATCGGTGAGAAGTTGAACTCCCGGAAAACGTTCTACTGTGAATCCTTCACCACAAGTAAACCCTGCTTGGCGTCCCATTTCATGCATGCGTCCCCAAATAAAATCCATAAAGTCGGCTCCTGAAATTGGTGTTTTAGGTCCGTCTTGGTCAGGTTGAAAGAACTGTGTTTTGTATGCTTTAATCGCTTCCATTTTTCGTTCGGCTACGGCTGTAACATCCACAACGAAGTCGGGTTTGATATAACGATCTTGGATATAGTGGTAAACAACTTTTGGGCGGAAAGCTTCCTGTACTTCCCCATTCCAAGTTGTCTCAAATTGAATCAGTCCGGCAAGGAAGCAAGCCTCAGATACCAATTGCGCCCCTCTCCCATGATCCGGGTGGCGATCATCTACCGCATTTGCCAAAACAATGTTTGGTTGAAAACGACGCACCTGCTCTACAATCAGGCGCTTATTGGCTTCATTGATTTCAAAAAGTCCGTCTTCCATTTTCAGATTTACGCGCTCAGAAATTCCCATAATCTTTGATGCATCAGCTGCTTCATCGTAACGTGTTTCAATGGTCCCTCTCGATCCCATTTCTCCTTGTGTCAAATCAACAATTCCTACGCGCATTCCAGCATCCACATGCTTTATAACGGTTCCAGCACACGCCAACTCTACATCGTCAGGATGTGCACCAAAAGCGAGAATATCTAACTTTTTCATCAATCTAAAATTTCAGCATTTTGGTTGTTCGACTTTCTTCCTCCAATAAGGTACTGAATTGCAGTAGCCGCTAGTATCAAGGCTAAGATTTTACCTGTGTTTGCCAATACTGTTGTCGCTGGAGAGATTTTGAAAATCAACATCATCAACGCTACACCAACTACTAGGGAACTCAAAATAATGAATTTGCGCGAGAAATGTTTCATGGGTATTGGCTCGCCCTTGTTCTTAAACAATTGATTTTTAAGAGAGGCAAATTCTGTAAACAAATAAAAGATAATGCCGACGTAAACCAGCCACCATGGTAACTCTGCCAATCCTTCTCCATTCGCGTAAGAGTGTAATCCGACGAGGTAAAAATTCACACCAAAGAAGGTAAATAAGATGGTGGTATATCCCCAAAAAGAAACCGCATTGAAAGTAAATTGATCTTTTACTCCGGGAATGAAGCGCAAGTGAAGAATGACCGCGTATGCCAAAATAGCTACAAGTGCCCAAGTCTCCTTCGGGTCCCATCCCCAATAACGGCCCCACGATTCATTTGCCCAAACACCTCCAAGGAAGGTTCCAATGGTGAGCATCACAACCCCCACGGTAATCGCAATTTCCGTAATGTAAGTGATTTGTTTAATAACCAGCTTTAGTTGTGCATCGTTTTCCTTGTTGCGACTGATGAACAAAATCATATTGATGAAAGCCAAAATTGCCGCAATTCCCAATGGGGCGTAGCTTCCGGTGATAATCGCAACGTGAATCTTCAACCAATACGACTTTAATACGGGCTGCAACTTGGTGATTTCCGGATCGAGGATGTTCATACTGCTGACGAACAGTAGCAAGAACGCCAAAATACACGCCGCTGCAAGAATGACCTTATTCACACGATAGAGTGCTACACCTGTGACAGCCGCCACGAAGGAGATGAAAATCAGCGCCTCGTAGCCATCCCCCCAAGGAACGTGACCGGAAATAAGTGCTCGCATCACAAGTCCAGCACCCAAATACAAGGTGGTAACTACAGCCATCCAAAACAATACAATTTCTGATATTCGAACCCAGCGTGGGGTTTTTCCTCCTTTGGCTAAAAGACCAATCAAGAACAAAATCAAAAGCAAAACGCCAATGGCAAGGAATGCACGATAGGCCTGCTTCACCACCTCCATTTTGTTGTAAGCTATTTCGGCTTTCACCATAGACTCTGAAGGAATGTCTTTCCCTCCCAATTTTCTTTGCAGCGCCAGGAGCTTATCTAGGTTGTCCTCGGCTGTACCGTACCCCCCTTCTCCCCTTGTAGCCGCGTTTAGCGCACCGAAGTAGTTCACTGCAGTCAAGAACTCCTCTGAATCTTGTTTGAAGTCGAGAATTGTCAACCACTCCTGACCTTTGTTCTTTGGGAGAATGCGTAAATAAGGCCAATTCGGTGACATCATGTTCATCATGATTTGGTATTTCTCAACCAACTTCACAATTTGTTTCTCGCGCTCTGTTCGTTTTGATTCCGCTTTTCTAAAGGCTTCTTCTGCCTCTTTCGATAATTTGAAGTCGCCCGTTTCAAGGTTCATCAGATCTTTCATCGAAGCATACTTCTCCACGCCTAGTGATTCTCGTATTTCACCTTTTGACGAGACGTAAATGATTGGCTCATCCCACCAATACGATTGATTCAAGTGAATGTTCATGATCACCTGCACGGCGCTATACCCTTCATAAGTATTACCGCGGTGAATTTTGTTCAGCAATTGATTCGCCAAGGTATGGAATGGCATCGCACGCTTGTGGACATCACTGTGCACTAAAAGCAACTCCAATTCACCGGCATGCTCTTCTGATAAAATGTTTAGTTTTCCCTTCGGAGGAAACTCTATTGATTGCGGTTCATTTGGGTGTTCGCCTGGAGCGTGATTGTGTCCTTCATGACCTTCCTCCACAGCAACTACCTTCTGCATCTGATTCGTATCGGTGGAATCTTGGGCATAAGAGTTAACACCCACTGACATCGCAATAAGAAGGGCAATCATGCTTACTTTGTCGCGCTTTTCGTCAATCACTTTGATTTTACGAATCAACTCTCTTGTTCGACCTCCCGGAGCGATAAGTGCCAACACCATTCCTAGTCCCATTAGTAAATAGCCAAAGTAAGATATGTTTGTTCCCCACCAGTCATTGTTCACTTGCAGAATGGTTCCAGAAAGGTCGGCTTTGTAACTAGACTGAAACAAACGGTAGCCTTCGTAATCAATTACATGGTTCATGAACAACTCCTGTGTTTTCTGATAGTTTTTTGCGGTATCGATAATCGTTAAATCACTCTCATACGATGATGGTTGTGATGATCCCGGGTAACGCTCCAATCGAAAATCTTCACATCGTACACCAAAAGGAAGTTCTACCACTTTGGATCCGTATTCAATTTTAAATTTCAATCCTTCGTGATTTCTAATCACGCTGTTTTGATGTCCAATTCGTTTCATTCCACCCGGAACAAAGAAGGGCTCACTGAACTTGTTGTTCACTTCCAGTTTTACTTCCAACAAATCAAGACCCGCATCTTTCTTAGGCGATTTCACCCAGTCGCGAGCCGTGTTCTTTTTAATATCCTTCAATACAAACTGTTCTCCCTGAACGTTATACAGCTTCGCCATTTCAAGGGTGATTGTTGAGTCGGGCATCACGACATCGTACAAAGAATCGGGTGGCGCTTCACCACTTTCTCGAATTGCGCGCAATTGAGTCATAGCAAGAGATCGCAAGCCAACGCTTGATTTCATTTTGAATTTGTTGCCTTCCTTCCAAACTTGCACACCACTGGAGGCATCTTTCACTTCGTAATAAAGTGGCGTTGCACCAAGCAAGGTAGATTGTCCTTCCGCTAAATACTGCGCTTCCATTCCGCCAATGGCAAATCCTAGCGCCGTTTCTTTGATATCCTTTCGTGTAACCAACGAATCCACCATATTCTTCTGATAACCGATACAGTGTACAGAAGCCTCCTTTTTCACCGCTCCGTTAACCAATAAGGGAACTTCGTCTTCAAACTCAGGACTCAGCGCCTCTGACATCAGTAATTTGCGTCCCCAAGAATAACTGTCTTTTTCATCCGACACTTCTACCACTAGGTAAGGATCGGCACTGTACATATAACCAATGGTTTCGCCCTCATTGATGATCATGGTTCCCTCAAACCCGAAGTAGCGCGTTACTGCCGCGCCAATAATCATGATAATGAATGCCAAGTGAAATGTAAGGATGGAGATTTTTTCTGCCCGAAACATGCGATATCGGAAAATATTCGCGACCATTCCAGCACACAGATACAGCAAAAGGATGGAGAACCAGTTGGCTTCATAGATCATCAAACGTGCTGTTTGAGTATCGTACACTGTTTCAGCAAAAGTTGCCAATCCAATTGATACAAGAAACACAAACAACGCGACAACCATCATGCGCATTGAAAAAAACTCCTGAGCGATTCGTTCCATACAAGTTACATTTCGACCACAAAGATACATAGTATATGCCTTCGAATGGAGCGATTTTAGGATTACAAAAATTTAACAATAAATGCCGATTAAATTATCCGTCAAACGTGTAAAAAATTATTTTTAGGATGAAACAAACACTTAATTTCTCCTGATGAAAAAACGACTCAAAAAAATCCTTAAGTGGACTGGGATTTCCCTGCTCGTGCTAATTCTTCTTTTAATTCTGATTCCAATTATTTTCAAGAATCAAATTAAAGAAATGGTGGTGGATGAGGTAAATAAAAACCTCAATGCTGAACTTTCTGTGGGAGACTTCGACCTGACATTCATTAGCACATTTCCTGACATGACTATTGAGCTCTACAATACAAAATTGGTGGGGAAAGATGAATTCAAAGGCGTGGATCTTGTAAAAATGAAGAAGTTGACGGCGCATGTAGGGTTTTGGAGTGTTATTGCCGGTGATCAAGTGGAAGTAGACGAAATTCATATAGAGAAACCGACTATTGATATCAGGATTCTAGAAGACGGTAGCGCCAACTATGATATTGTGAAGTCGGATGAAGAAAAAACGAAAGACGAGCTAGAAGAACCCTCTAATTTTAAATTAAGTCTGAAAGAATATTCCATCACTGACGGACAAATTCGCTACGCCGATAAGTTGTACGATATGTTTATGGTGCTTCACAATGTAGATCATACTGGAAAAGGAGATTTAACTGCCGATAAATTCAATTTTGAAACGGTTTCGGATGTAGAAAAATGCACCTACCGTATGTATGGAATTAATTATCTCACGGAGGTGAAAACGGATGCAAAAGTCAATCTGTTGATGGAATTTACCGAGAAATCTTCCAAGTTCACTTTCAAGCAAAACACAATAAAGCTCAACAAAGTAAACTGCTCACTGGAGGGATATTACGAAATGTTTGAGGAGTACGACGACATGGATCTGAAACTCGACGCTTCGAGAACATCCTTCAAAGATTTCCTTTCATTGATTCCTGCGTTTTACCGATCCGGGTACGAGAGCATGGTGAGTTCGGGAAATCTCTCGCTACAAGCTTTGATGAAAGGTAAAATGGATGATGTGAATATGCCGGCTTGGGACGTATCCATGAAAGTGGATAAGGGATCGGTAAAATACACAGGATTACCGGGCAAAATTACGAACATTAAGGTCGATGCAGGATCAAAATTCCCGGGCGGCTCCGACTACAACAAAATGACAGTAGACGTTCCTGAATTCCACGCCGAATTGGGAGAAAATACCATTGATGCGAATCTTGCCTTGCGCAATATTGAAGTAGATCCGGAGATAACTTCGGGCATTCACACGAATGTGAATCTTGCTACGCTAAAAAATTATATACCAATGGCGGAAGGAGAATCGTTCGCAGGTATTTTGGATGCTGACGTGGATATGAAAGGTAAAGCATCCGCCATGAGCAGCGGTAATTACAAGGCATTTGATGCAAAAGGAACCATTGACTTGAGCAAATTGAACTACTCCTCCAAAGATTTGACGGAAGATGTGATCATCGATCACTTACAATTGAAGTTTACTCCTGCGCAGCTAGAATTGGCTGATTTCGATGCAAAAATGGGCGGTTCCGACTTCCGAATGAAAGGCACTATATCTAAATACTTTGATTACATCTTTGAGGAGGAAGGCCAGTTGGTTGGAAAATTCGACTTCAACAGTAACTACCTTGACTTGGATGCCCTGATGAATGTATACCCGGAAGAAGAATCAACGAAGCCTGTGAAAAGTGCGGCAAAACAAGATTTTTCTCAGCCGGAAGAAACGGGTCCAACACTGGTACCAGCCAACATTGACTTTGCATTAAACACCAATATTGCCAAAGCAAAATACAACGGAATAACTGCCAAGAATGTTCGCGGAAGAACAGCGATCAAAGATGAAGTAGCGACGCTTCGAGACTTTTCCATGCAAGCCATGGGAGGAAGTGTTGGGCTGGAAGGCAGTTATGACACACGTGACCCAAAAAATCCAAAGTTTGATTTTGAGTATCGTTTGACGGACATTGATATTTCCGAACTCACGAAAAACTTTTTAACGGTCGAAAAACTCGCTCCAATTGCACAATATGCCAAAGGGCGTATATCATCCAACTTTGCGATGAGCTCGAAATTGGATGACAACCTCATGCCTGTTTTGAACTCCATTTCAAGTACTGGTGATGTGAGTAGTAGATCGTTATCCATTACCGATGTTCCCTTGTTGAGTAAAATTGAGAAGGCGACGCAATTGAAGAATATTTCGAACCGAACTTTGGACAATTTCCGAGCGCGTTTCTCAGTTCATGACGGAAAAGTGATGCTAACACCATTCGATGTGAAACTCGGAAAAATTCCAACGAAAGTTTCCGGCTACACCACATTGGAGAAAGAAATGAACTACAAGTTCGAAATGGACATTCCAAAGGAGCAAATTCCTGAAAAATTGCTCAAGGAAGTAGAAAAAGGACTCACCATGGCCAATGGATTGCATCCTGATATTAAAATTGGTGAGTTACCACCTTCTATCCAAGCAAATGTATTCGCTATTGGCGATGTGAAGAATCCAAAGATTACAACGGATTTACCGGACAAACTTCGAGAAGCCGTGAAAAATAAGGTGGGGAATATCATTGATGATGTAAAAGAAACGATAAAGGACAGCGTACAAACGATCATTGATGACAAGACAGACGAAATCAAAGCCGAACTTGCAGCGCAAAAGAAGAAAATTTTAGAGGATGCTCAAAAGCGAGCCGACCAAGTGAAGGCCGAGGGTAAAAGAGCGGCAGATGCAGCTAGAGCGGAGGCAGAGAAGTTAGCACAGCAAGTGATGAATGAAGCTGGAAGCAATCCTGTGAAAAAGAAAATCGCAGAAGCCAGCGCCAAAAAAATTCGCGAAGAAGGCGAGAAAAAAGCACAAGGCATTGAGAATACAGCCAATCAAAAAGCGGACGACATCATGCGCAAAGCACGAGAAGAAGCCGATCGGTTAGGCGATTGAAACAAATTAAGAATTTTGAATTAAGAATTATGATTTGAAGCACATCTCGGCTCCGCTCGATGTGCTGTTGCACACAACTTAAAACAATAAAAAAACCCTGACGATCCTTGTGGATGTCAGGGTTTCTTTAATGTATTTGAAGTCTTATTTCTTCACGAACGTTTTTGTAAACATTCCTGCTTCTGTCGTCACGTTGATTACGTACATTCCTGATGCGAGGTTAGCCACAGAAACACTGTTCTCTTTGCTATTCGCAACTGTCATTCCTGACAAATCAACTACCGTGATTGAGGTAACGTCTGAAATTGACTGTACGTTCAATACGTCTGCTGCAGGGTTTGGATAAACAACAATTCCGTTTGCCTCTAACTCTTCAATGCTCGCACAATCCTGAACGATCAAATCAGCAGTAGCTGTTCCTGTACATCCCGATTGAGAATCAACATACGTGTAAGTAATTGTAACGGTGCCAGCACCTGCTACTGAAGGATCAAACTCTCCGTTTGTTACTCCTGTTCCTGAGTACGTTCCTCCTGCTGGAGAACCGCCTGACAAAGTAAAGGCTGCATCTGAATCACATACAGTCGGCTGCGCTGCTAACGTAGTCGCTGGCGCCGGTGTCACGGTAATCTCCACTGAATCTACACCTGTACAACCGAACTGATCCGTTCCAGTTACTGTATACGTTGTTGTAGTTGTTGCAGCGAACGCTACACCGTCAGTAACACCGTTATCCCAAGCATAGGTATCCGCACCTGAACCTGTCAATGTTACATTTTCTCCTTCACAAACAGCTGTTGCTGTTGCGTTTGCTACTACTGCTGGTGGAGCATTGAATGTAATGTCAACCTGCGTTGCAGCACTTTGACATGTAGTTCCTCCTGTAACTGATGCAGTAACATAATATGACGTGCTTCCGGAAGTAATTCCTGGTGTAAACGAGTTTCCGGTTGAAATAAGCGTTGCCAAACCAGCGTCATCATACCAATCGATAGTTGTGTTTTGAGCAACATACGAGTAAGTTTGAACCGGGAACGGCGTTGGAGCCCCAGCGTTTGTCGGTTGGTTATCCAATGCGTTGATTCCTGAGAAATCCCATTCACTAATGATGAAGTTTCCTCCGTTTGGAACTGCGTTATCTTTACGGTATGCCCAACCATCAAGATATTCCCAAGCTTGACCAGTACCATCAACATTTATATCACCGAAAACGTCAATCACTGCTCCGTTGTGGAACAACTCAATCGCATCATCTCCGTTAACGTTTCCAGCTGTACCTCCAACGTAATCAGGGAAGAATCCCAAGAATGCATTGAAGTTAGTAGAGTCAGTTGCCACATGAATGTATGTTCCTGCTACTGCTGGTACTGCTGGGAAAGTATACTCTTCTCCGTCAGATCCTCCACCATTGTTGGCAGAACCAAAACCGTAAGCGCTCAAGTCAGGAATATCGGCAAGTACGTAAAACTCAATCACTTTAGGAAGACCTCCGGGGAGTGTAGCATCCATCACACCTGAAATGATCAATGAATCCACCGCTCCTGCACCGGAAACCGTTAATGCTGTAGGTGTATCTCCATCACAGTAGTCTAACGTCCCGGAAACAACTGGCGCTGCCGGTGTTTGTGTAATATCAAGTACTAAAGTGATCACGCTATCACAACCTACCGCGTTAGTTAGTGTTTGCGTGTACGTACCGCTAAAGGTATACGTTGTTCCGTTGATGGAAATTGAATCACACCCTGATTGATTTATTGTACTTGCTGTAGCGTTATTGATCGTTAAGTTGATCGTAATCGTACTATCACAGCCCTGAGAATTCGGAATTACAGCAGTGTATGAACCTGTAGTAGTATATACCATCCCGTCAGGTGCTGTATACGTATCACAAGCTGTTGGTGCAATTGTAGAGGAAGTTGGCGTACATGGTGCTCCACAAGCAATCATGTAATGTGTTCCCAAGGAATCAAACATATTCTGAGGGAAGTCGTTCCATTGGTTTTGACTAACGGACCAAACAGATGTTCCGCCTTGAATGTTCGGTTGACGGATCAAGGTGTTTTCATTCGTAAACCCTGACCCTACTGGCCAGTTGGAACCTGGATCAACACCGATTTCTCCGATTACATCTAGAGTCGTTCCAGTACTAATCTTTACCAATTCTAAAGCGTCATCACCGTTGTAGAATGTTACGTTACTCGTCGTATCACTAACGGCAAGAATTAAAGGGTCAGCATTTGAATTTGCGATTACATAAACATCGCCAGGAGCTAGCGTCCCAGCTAAGTCAAGGGAGTTACCAACTGTGGTAGCTCCATTGAAATACAGGTTAACAGTGTAATCTGATAGATCAATGGGGTTACTTGTTGGATTGTAAATTTCAAGCGCTTTGTTACTTGATGACCCTTCAATGTATTCTGAAAAGAAGAGGTCGGTACATTGTGCTTGCGCGCTTCCTGCAAGAAGAACGAAAGCCAAAAGGTGTACGATTTTTTTCATGTTGTGTGTTGATTTTTCACTGCAAAGATAGGGCAGACGCAACCGTTAAATCAACGTTGAAAACAAAAATTAACACTACGATAAAATAGGCGTAAAGCCGTAAAACTGGGTGGTTCGCGTGTATCCCTCTACTTAATCGTTTAATTGCTTTAAGAAGCTTTCAACATTAAGTTTTATACGCCCTTCAATATCGGATGTATCGGCACGCTGAAATTGCTTACCGGTGATCTTTTCATACAACTCGATGTATCTTTCGGTCACTATTTCAACAAATGAATCCGGCATTTCAGGCATGCTTTGTCCTTCTAGTCCTTGGAATCCATTTTCTATCAGCCATTGGCGAACAAATTCCTTGGAAAGTTGCTTTTGCGGTTCTCCTTTTTCCTGTCGTTCGGCATAACCATCAGCATAGAAATATCGAGAGGAATCCGGGGTATGAATTTCATCGATTAGCATGATTTCTCCATCGCGAATTCCAAACTCATACTTTGTATCCACGAGAATTAATCCTTGCTTGGCCGCCATTTCGGTTCCGCGTTGAAACAAAGCGCGTGTGTACTCCTCCAACTTTACATAGATATCCTCAGGAACAATTCCTTGGGCAATAATTTCTTCACGAGAAATATCTTCATCGTGTCCCTCCTCTGCCTTAGTCGCTGGCGTAATAATGGGCTCCGGAAACTTGTCGTTTTCTTTCATTCCTTCCGGCATAGGAACTCCACAAAGAAGTCGTTTTCCTGCTTTGTATTCTCGTGCAGCGTGCCCCGACATGTAACCACGAATAACCATTTCTACTCGGATGGGTTCACAAGCATACCCAACAGCCACGGATGGATCGGGCATTCCAATCAACCAGTTTGGTACAATGTCACGCGTCGCCTCTAGAAACATCGTTGCCACTTGGTTCAACACTTGTCCTTTGTGCGGTATTCCTTTGGGCAAAATATGATCAAATGCAGAAATACGATCCGATGCTACCATCACCAATAAGCCGTTATCAAGTGTGTAAACGTCTCTTACCTTTCCGTTGTAAACGGCCGTTTGTCCGGTGAAATTGAAACTGCTATTCGTGTTTGCGTTGCCCATGAGAAAAAAGTTTCGGCAAAAGTAGAAAATCAGTCGCTTATGTTGCGCTGAAACGGTTCAGAAGTTATGAGGAAATATTAACAGGTGGTGATTGGTGAGAAGTGAAAAAGAGAACCTTCAGAAGTAGGAGGTGAAAAGTCAGAGGTTACTTATCTTGAACTTTTTACGTACCTTTTGGTCAGGCTCTGAAAAATGCATAAGACTTTTTACCTTATATTTCTGAATATAAACCTTTTCCTTACCGCTTGCGGCGAAAATGTTGAGAAAACGACCAATCCGAATCATCCAAGTCTGAATAAGATACAACTCAACACAGAGGATCGAAAACGAATTTATTCAGAACGTATTGACGGACCTGCCAATATCAGATCCTCGCCAAATGGACCCGTTCTATTTTCATTAAATGAGGATGTAGTGATAGATGTAGGCTTGGAAATAGACGGCTGGTACAATGTCTTGTATTATGCCGATCTCAAATATCAAGAGTTTGGATTGGATTCTATTGAAGTAGGGCGGCCAATAATTAATGGTACCGATACAGTAGGAATTATCAAAGCGTCACATTCCATTTCTACCGGGCAAGCAGGAAAGTCAACTTGGGCCATTCTTTATGGCTTCACCCATAAAAACAACATTAAACCAGAGTCTATAATTGAAAACCAAATTAACAAGAAGATTCAAACAAAGGATTGGTCATTTGATAATTGGAATGAAATTATCACTCTATTTGACTTAGAATTATTCGCTATTTCTGACGACGAAATTTCGACCTATTCCAAAAATGAATCTACCGCTATTGATTTTTCCCCAGGACTACGAATTCTGCTCATTTTTGATAAAGATCAACTTGTTGGCATCATACATTCAAGGAAGATTAACAATGAAGGCATGTCAATGCATTCTGTAATCCGCGGATTGAAAGTTTCATTCGTTGAAGAATATCCTAAGAAAAAACAGCACGACTTTCTTGAACGCTTTGAACGGTGCATGATTGGCGCAGATTGACGCGCAATTAATAGCCTCGGTTACTACTTATTATTCGCCTTTGCTTTTTTCAGAACAAACCTTCCTGAGAATCCAAGAACAGCAATAATTACAAAAGCACAAATGGACCATAAACCAAATCCCATAAACTGAGATACAGTCAGAATTACTCCCGTCACACCAACAATCCACGCTGCGTAAGTCAGAGACTTTTTCGCGTTTCGCCGTTCCTGATAGTCCATGAAAACAATGAGTAAAAGAAACAATGCCAAAAAGATCAATCCGAAGTGTATCATTTTTTCTCTGAGTTATTTTCGTTCTTCTGCTTCTCTTCGAGTTCTTCCATGGCAACGATCATCTTTTTTACAAGTGAATGTCGCATCACATCTGATTGTCCCATACGAATGATACCAACGCCTTCGACCTCTTTCAAAGCGTCGAGTGCAAATGCCAATCCCGACTTTTGCTTGCGTGGCAAATCTACTTGAGACATATCTCCCGTTACGATGAACTTTGCCGATCGTCCCATTCGTGTCAAGAACATTTTCATTTGCATCGTCGTTGTGTTCTGAGCTTCATCTAGAATTACAAATGCTTTATCCAAGGTGCGCCCGCGCATGAAGGCCAAAGGAGCAATTTCAATGATGCCAAATTCGATCATATCCGCCAACTTCTCTGCTGGAATCATGTCCCGAAGAGCATCGTACAAAGGCATTAAGTACGGATCGAGCTTTTCCTTCAAATCTCCGGGCAAAAAACCAAGATTCTCACCTGCCTCTACTGCTGGACGCGTCAGAATAATTCGTTTGACTTCCTTCGCTTTGAGGGCGCGAACAGCCATAGCCACAGCTGTGTACGTTTTCCCAGTTCCTGCTGGTCCGACGGCAAAAACCATATCATTTTTATTGACCAAATCCACCAACTTTCGTTGATTGACGGTTTGCGCCTTGATTTTCGCGCCGTGACTTCCGTGGACCAAAATCTCCGATCCATTTTCTCCAGCGACCAAAGACGATCCCTCCGCCATCATCAGGTTGTCAATATGATTTTCTGTGAGCTCGTTGTACTTGTGGAAGTGCGGTTGAATCAAGTCCATTTTCTGCTCGAAAACAGTCATGACTTCCTCCTCTCCGGCAACGGTTAAAATGTTACCGCGCGCCACAATTTTCAGTTTTGGGAAAAAGCTCTTAATGTGCTTTAATTTCTTATTGTTCACCCCAAACAATTCCGCTGGGTTGATCCCCTTAATTTCAATCTTCTTTTCTAACAATCGAATATTTTATTTTTACCTTTACTCGCAATTAACGAACTCCAAATTTAGGAAATAATTCGGCGCTAATACAGCACTACGAGCGAATGCAGATTCTTACCTTGACATCGGATATGGGATTGGATGATCACTACGTGGCATCGCTGAAAGGAAAAGTTCTGAGCGAGGTAGCTTCTGTTCAAATTGTAGATATTACCCACCAAGTAAAGCCCTTTGATGTTTCCGAGGCCTCTTTCCACTTGATGTCGTGCTACAAAGACTTCCCAAAAGGTACCATTCACGTGATTGGCGTAGACAGTGAGCCTATTGTCAATTTTGGCGGTACAGACGGTAGTTTCCCAACAATTATGGAATTCGAAGGACAATACTTTATTTGCAACGATAACGGATTTTACGGGGCATTTTTACAAGAAAATCGACCGGAAGCTATGTGGCGGATTGAATCTTTCATGAAAGATCCGTCGAGTTTTAAATTCCCAACGAAAAATATTCTCGTTAAAGCTGCTATTGATATCCTGCAAGGCAAAAAGCCATCTGAGCTCGGAGTTCCTGCTACAGGATACAAAAGTGCCTTGGCGCTTATGGCGGTTTCTGAGACGAACTTAATTAAGGGGCACGTCATTCACGTGGATAGCTACGGAAACGCTATTACCAATGTTCATCAAACTTTGTTCGAACGATTTGGAAAAGACACTCCGTTCATCCTGTATTTCAAACGAAAGGACTACTACATTGATCGGATTTCGAATACGTATAACGAAGTGGCACAAGGCGAAAAAGTGGCCACGTTCAACGAAAACGGATTTCTCGAAATTGCCATTAATCGTGGGGCCAACGCAAGCTCCGGAGGTGCCGAACAACTCTTTGGCTTGCACAAAAACGACGTAATCCGAATTGAGTTCACACCGCAAGGCTCACGAGAAACCTTAGAATCCTTGTTTTAATGATTACGCGCATCGTAAAATTGGAATTTCAGGAGGAACGCACCCAAGACTTCCTCGACTTTTTCGATACCATAAAGCATATTGTGAACGAATTTCCCGGTTGCTACGGAATGAAATTATATCAGGATATCGATCGACCGAATATCGTGATGACCTACAGCCATTGGGATAGCGAAACATCGTTAAACAAGTACCGTGACTCAGAGCAATTCGGGAAAATTTGGCCGAGAATTAAACCTTGGTTTAAGGAAAAACCTCAGGCCTGGAGTGTCGCAGCGTATTTTGATGGGTTTCAGCAAGAGAAACACTAGAAAGTAAGACACTAGACGCTAGACTATTCAAAACCGACATCGAGGCTTGCTTCGCTGAAGCTTCTACTTCATAACTAGCATTGCGGCTAAGGAGCTGCGCGAAGGCAATGCCTGTGGAGATGGAAGTGCACTTGGACAAGCTCAGCGTACTCCCAGTTAATCCTCAATCACCACCTTAAACGTAAACCGATTCTGTAAGGTATAGCTATAAACAACCGAAATGGCGGTAACTAAAATTTTCGCGAGCGTTGCCCAAAAGTCAAGAACGTCCACGAAGAGTTTCATCAAAAGGTAATTGAGCAAAATGGCGCCGGCAACTACCAGTGCGTAGCGGTACAATTGAATTCGGCCACGCAAGTTGGATTCTCCAAAAGCAATGTATTTGTTTAACAGAAACCCCGTAAGAAAGGTGATTGGAAATACAATGAATAGAGCTGCAATGTGCGGACTTACGACCAAGAAGCCGAGATCCAAATTTTCTTGATGCAGAACGTAATTATAGAAAATGTAATACAGAAAGATGTCCAAAATCAAATTACCTCCTCCGCAAACCGCGTAGCGATAGGTTTTCAAAGGCATCCAGCGTTTGAATAAGGGATAAAAAATATCCACCAATGCCGTAATAATCTTTTGTAGTGCTCGCATCTTTTTGGTTTGCCTGTCTCAGGCTTCGAAGCGGCAAATCTACACAATTCGCATAAAAAGCGTATCTCTCTTATTCAAATGCGTTATTAGCTACGACAGAGGAATTCACAATTTCGAATGAATAAATGATTAACACACTTTACCATTTGCGGACCCATCATCTCGAAGGAAACCTTATTTTTGACATGATAAAATCAACGCTTTAGATGAGAGCACTGTACTTCAAGGAAATTCGTAGCTTTCTCGGTTCTATTACCGGATATATATTCATCTTCATTTTCCAGATTGTTTCTGGATACATGCTTTGGGTGGATAGCGGTAGTTTCAACCTTTTGGAAGGTGCCGAGGCAGATTTAATTCCATTTTTTAATTTGGCACCATGGGTCTTTTTGATTCTGATTCCGGCAATAACCATGCGATCGTTTGCCGAGGAAAGGAGAACGGGAACCATTGAACTCTTGTTCACGCGTCCCATTTCTGATTTAAAAATTGTTTTGGCGAAGTATTTTGCCAGTGTTTCCTTGCTCATCATCACTTTGCTACCAACTTTGGTGTATTACATCACGATGCATTACATCGGAGATCCGGTGGGAATAATGGATGACGGATCGGCAATTGCCTCCTATTTCGCCTTGATTTTACTTGGTTCAGCGTTTATTTCCATGGGGATTTTCGCTTCTACACTTACGAGTAGTCAAATTGTCTCCCTGATATTAGGCGTATTCTTTTGTTCTCTACTCTATCTCGGGTTCTACCTAGTAGGAAACTACAACTTGATAGGAAATTTGGATAGCTCATTTCAATATTTGGGCATGTACAGTCATTACATAGATATGATGGAAGGCGCTTTGAACACCAAAGACATCGTCTACTTTTTGACTCTTAATGTATTGTTCATCTTCGGTGCGCTTACCGTGATTAAATCCTTTAAGAAATAATTATGGCAAGATCGAAAAGCAAATTAGTCAAACAAGCTTACTATTGGATACTTCTTGGAATCATCCTCGTGGCGGTAGTGTTAGTGAATCTAATTAGTGCCTACGTCAACAAGAAGTTCGACCTTACCGACGACCAGCGTCACTCACTTTCGGAGTCCACCATAGATTTCTTGGAAAAAGCCGACAGCTCTTTCCACGGACCAGTGTACATCGAGGTATACTTGGAAGGAAAACTACCAGCCGAGTTGAAACGCTTCCGAAATATGGTGGAAGATCGCTTGGAGGAGTTCACCGATATTGCCGGAGATCGCATCGAATACAAATTCACCAATCCTGAGGATGGTAAAAAAGAAGATGCTGAAGAACTCAAACGAATGCTCTTTAACGAAGGACGCGGTATCTTGCCCATGTTCGTAGAATACAAAGGCGAAGGACAAGAAAGTCAACTCATATTGTGGCCCGGAGCAGTTATTCGATACAGTGGATCTGCCGGGACGAAAGAGTTGGTTGTTCAGTTACTCCCCGGAACAAGAACTGGAAGACCGTTTCAGTTGGAAGAACTGATTCAAGTGGTGCAGGGCGGAATGCGAAATCTTGAGTACAACTTGATGAACGGATTACGCCGTATTACTCGTGAAAAAACGCCACGCGTTGGATTTTTGCAGGGACACGGCGAATTGAACTTTGGAGCAACGTACAGAGCAAGAAGTGTTATTGGAGCCGATTACAGCGTTGAAAATGTAACCATTGACGGAAAAATTGACGCTTTAGACCAGTACGATGGACTCGTCATTGCGCGACCTACACAACGAATGTCTGATGAAGACTTATACTTAATTGATCAATTCGTGATGCGCGGAGGTAGACTGATGTGCTTCATCGATGCGCTTGAAATTCGGGAAGATTCGCTGCGCAAGAACAAACAAACGCATACGGTCCGCATAGAAACGGGACTCGATAATTTACTATACGACTACGGCATCAGCATAAAGGATAATTATGTCTTGGATGAAAAATGTGGTCAGAAACCGCTGTCATTGGAGCGGAAGTCGCGCATTCCATGGTTCTATCATGTACTCGCAACTCCAACCGATCATCCAGTTTCGAAAAATCTAGAACCTGTATCTCTGAAGTACACAAGTCAATTGGATTATGGAAAAAAGCCTCAGAATAATCAGTTCGTGGTGTCCCCCATTCTGACTTCTAGTACCAACTCAAGAGTAACGGGCTCCTCACCTTTAGTGGCTTATGCAATTCCATTAAATTACTTGAATCCAGACAATCCTCGTGAGCGTCCTAAGCTAGCACTTGATCCCGACGATCCAAGCAACAAGAAGATGTTGGCCGCCGTTTCTGAAGGGAAATTCACGTCCTATTACAAGCGACGACTTCCACCTGATTTTAAAAACCAAAAAGAACTGAAATACAAAGAGTCAAGCACCAAAAACGGGAAAGTGTTTGTGGTTGGAAACAGTCGCATGATTACCAATTCCTACGACTCTTTGATGAATCCATCGGGGACCGATATCATGTACCGTCCAAAGCAAGGACCAAATGAATTGGAATACGACCGAGAAATGGTCCAAATGGGGATTCAGCATCTTTTCGGAAACGAAGATTTCTTCATGAACTTGGTGGATTTTATGATGGGCGACAACTCTGTTTTAGCACTACGTTCCCGTCAAATTGAAATTCATGCCATAGACAAAGCGAAAGTTCAAGAAAACGCCGGATTCTACCAAACCATCAATATAGGACTGCCCATTCTACTCATACTCACGCTGGCCATAGTCATGTACTTGATTCGCAAAAAGAAATACGCGTAACTAAAGAATTATGAAGAAGATTATTATCCTCGTTGTATCCATCGCCGCATTGACTGGATTAACCTACTACGTTTTCTATTTAATGGATAACAGTGGCAAATCGGATGGGGTAAAAAGAGAATTGATCGATTTTGCCATTAAAGACACGAAATCTATCGACAAAATAACCATCACCGACAAGTTGGATCGCACATACACATTGCGCAAGAAAAATGGTGTTTGGGAAGGAAAAAAAGGCGCGTGCGTTACCCAAGAAAAAGTAAAATGGGTGCTCGATGCTATTGAAAACATTCGTTTCAAAGGATATTTGTCGGATGCAGCAGTAGAGCGCTTCAACAAGCAAATGACTGCCCAAAACATTAAGGTGGAAATCTTCCAAAACGGCAAATGGTCGAAAACGTGGTACATTGGTCCATCCACGCAAGATCACTTGGGACAAATCATGCTGTTGGATTCAAAAGAATCGGGTAAAAGTTCCGTTCCTGTGGAAATGGCGCTTGGCAACATGGCAGGAATTATCGATCCGCGGTTCCATGCCGACCCGATGCAATGGCAGTGTACACATATTTTCCGATTGGGGTTAAGTGAAATTAGCTCTGTAGATGTGAAGTTTAACGACGAGCCGCAACGTAGCTTCAAAGTAGAGAAGTCGGGGCAAGACGTAACGGTATCACAACGAGGAAAAACGTTGGAAGGATATACGCCTCAGGATGCATATCGTTATTTGAACAACTTCCAAAAAGTACACTGGGATGTAGCGAACTACGTACTTTCTGACCACCAAGTAGACAGTGTGAAGCGTACCGTGCCATTCTGTGTAATGACGGTTACAGAGACCTCGGGCAAATCGACCAAACTGCGCTTGTTCCGAATCCAGTCGAAATCAAACGAAAAAGTAGCTGGGTTGGAAGTCGTGAACCCTGACCTAAACTACCTATGGTGCGAGTTGCCGAGTGGAGAATTGGTAAAGTGTCAATACTTTGTGTTTAGTCCATTAATTTCTGGTCACATTTACTTCCCAATGGATCTTTCTGGCGTAGAAACCATTGATGGTATGCGGAGAATAGAAGATGTGAACGGAGAGACGCCGAAATAAAGTGTCAAAACAATCTTCGGAGCAATACACAACCAAGCTGTATCTCTTCATCTAGCATTTAGCCGATTAATGCACATGTAATGTTGATAACTCCGGTAAAATTTCAGGATTCAACTCGGACAAAATTGTGCTGTTTTTGATAGCTTTGAGTGGTTAAAAAAAGAGCGAATGAATTTTGTTATATCGAGTGCTTCGTTACTCAAACATTTGCAAGGGATTTCTGGTGTGCTAAGCACAAGCAATGCCCTTCCAATTCTAGACAACTTCCTTTTCGAGATCAATGACGGGCAACTTTCCGTTTCTGCATCTGATTTGGAAACTACGATGCGCACTACGATGGAAGTAGAAGCAAAAGAAGAAGGTAAAATTGCCATCCCAGCGAAACTTTTGTTGGATGTGTTGAAAAACCTTCCCGATCAACCGTGTACCTTCCTTGTGGACATGGACACTTTAGCGGTGGAGATTGCCTACGACAACGGTAAATCGAAAATGGTTGGATACAACGGAGACGAATTCCCAAGAACGCCGGAATTAGAAAACTCTAGTTCTATTCGTATCTCAGGAGAAATCGTTGCGAATGCCATCAACAAAACCTTGTTCGCTACGGGTGTAGACGATTTGCGCCCAGTAATGAGCGGTGTATTTTGTCAGTTCTCACCGGAAAATATCACTTTCGTTGCAACGGATGCTCATAAATTGGTTCGTTACACGCGTACTGATTCTCAAGCCGATGGAAGCTCTGCATTCATCCTTCCGAAAAAGCCTTTAAACCTTTTGAAGACGAACTTGAAAGGCGATGAAGAAGTGCAATTGGAATACAATGACTCAAATGCTGTGTTCCGCTTCAACGATATTGTTTTGGTGTGTCGACTGATCGACGGGAAATACCCGAATTATGAAGCCGTTATTCCAAAAGAGAATCCAAACGTATTGACAATTGATCGCGTTCAATTCTTGGGTTCTATCAAACGTGTTTCCATTTTTGCGAACAAAACAACGCATCAAATCAAATTGAAATTGGCAGGGTCAGAGCTTTCTCTGTCTGCTGAAGACATTGATTTCGCAAACGAAGCGAACGAACGATTGACGTGTAACTATTCCGGAGAAGATTTGGAAATTGGATTCAACTCACGTTTCCTCATGGAGATGTTGAACAACTTAGAATCCAATGAAGTTCGTTTGGAAATGAGTGCTCCCAACCGCGCAGGATTGTTGATGCCATCTGAACACGGCGAAGATGAGGACATCCTTATGTTGGTGATGCCAGTGATGCTGAACAGATAAGACGAAACAATTTTAAATAGGTGAAAAGACCGCATCTCGACAAGCTTGCCTTCGCGAAGCTTTAGCGAAGCAATGTTCGATGTTCGGTCTTTTTTTTGTGCTTATTGTTTGATAAATCGAGCCGACGTTCCGTTATCCAACAGAACAAGATAGGTTCCGGGATATATATATCCCATCTCCAACTGCACGGCATCTGTGAATTCTCCGGATTGAATTTCTTTGCCCGTTATATCCATAATACGATACGTATGTTGACCGTCTGCCTTTAGATGCAGCTCTTCACCTTTTAATGGGTTCGGATAGACACTAAGCTCGTTCATCTCAATCACTTCCGCCCCTAGCGTATAATCGCACGTTTCGCATGCCTCCACGAACAAAGCGGAATCGTATATACCATCTCCAACATCAGCAATGCTAAACGTAAGTCGATATACACCGTTGATGAGTAATCCATGAAAGTTTACCGCTGTACCCTGCGTAAATCCGTCATAGCCAATTTTCGTTTGATCTACGCTTGTTGAGACATCAGGATTGTCTACAAAGTACTGTCCATTTTGATTTGGGTACGAACCAAATTGATTGTTAAGTGCTGGATGGACTGAGTTAATCGAAATCACATCTGAATTGGGCAAAGTGCCAATATTGACCGGGTTGGGAATTCCTGGGCCTTCAATATAAATTGCCATTACATCATTGAATTGCGATCCAACAAACTCTTTGTACTCCTCCGAGGCAAAAACAAATCGGAAAGAAATACTATCCAGCTGGGTTTGAAAATCAAAAGACAACGTGGTCCCGTCATATCTCGGTGAAATCCCGATTCCATTCATTAAAGGTGATGATCCGTGGATAGAAATATCCAAGCCTTCGTCAGGTGTCTTATTAGGACCGTAAGCGATACTTCTGTCTCCAGTACAAATCATAAAACCTTTGTCAAGACCCAAATTACAATTGGTCCCATCGAATTGTCCATAAGAAAGTGGATGTCCAACAAAGTCTACGTTACTAACCGTGTAATCAGGTCCAAGGAAGTTGTACGCAGGTAGATATTGTGGTTCAACAACGTCAATTACAATTTGTGAGCATACTACCATCGCGTTCATAGCGAAAAATGCCAAGAGCAGTGAATTTTTCATAAGCGGCGTTTCTTCTTGAAGATACCTCTACTTAAATTCAGCTCGGAGGACTCTTCGATTAAATAAAATCTTCCCTATACACGTCTACGCCGAACAATTATTGCACTAAAATGAAACTACTTCTTATCCTTTCTGCGGAAATAAATCGCATCAATGAACACCAACAAACGAAGAGAAATACTATTGATTTGTGGTTGCTCAAATAGCGTTTCGAAAGTGGTAAAATAAGAGGGCTCCAATCGGTTCTTGGTTTGGAAAATATTGTTTTTGTAGAAGATCGTCAACTCGCTTCCTGGGATAAAAATCCAGCGGAAATTCACATCGAGCGTAAACGCGTTGTAGTTGGTGTTGTGTACTGAAACGCCCTCATCATTCAGAGGGTTGTACAATGTTGGTTCCAAAACTCCTTCATCTATCAACTCTCGAAACCCAGTGTAATCAACTTGCTGCCAATAGTGACGAAGACGAAAATCAATCCCCATTCGATTGGTAAATACAAGGCGACTGCTTACTACGTTTTCTACAATCAGGCGGTCTCGTACACCGATCATAATGTCGCCATTGAAATTATCGTCTTGGACAGAAACGTACCCGTAATCATCGTTCAAATTTTGAATGCTAGTCTCCAAGATGATGTCCAAGCGATCTGACGCTCTTAGCCGCGGACTCACAAATAGGTTCGTACCGTACTGCGAAGTGTTCAAGAAATCCTTTACCCAAGCGCGTACATCCAAAGCTACTCGCTTACTATAATCTGTGGAAATAAAGTAGCTAAAGAAGATGCTTTCGTTGAAGTGGAGTTCCTTTCCAAATACACGCGATTCAAAATGATTTACTTCTCCAAATGGGTTCACTTCAGCACTTACTTGTGTGTAAAACTGCTTCTTATGCAACCCGCCTAATGTTGCTCCGAACTGCGTGTTTTGATACAGTTGCGGTTTGTACAATTCCGTATACCACCAATTCACTCGGAAGTTTCTTCGGAAGAATCGCTTCGAGCCTTTGAAATCGTTCCAGCTAACTTCTCCCGAATAGCCTCGCTCATTGTTATTGAAGAGGAAACCAAGGTCATTTGGATCGTACGTGTCGCTCTCCTCCCAATAACCAATGTTGTAGCGCCAAGTTCCCGAAACTTTGGAAATACGTGTTCCGAAACTATGTCCGTTGACCGTTTCTTGTCCCATCACCGAAGAGAATTTCGCCGATGTAAACAAGCGATATTGTCCATCTTTGCTAAACATATTCGATTCCACAACTGAGACATTGGCATCTGTTGCCCCGCCGGCGCGCGTAACATTGGTATTTACAAAGGAAATCGTTCCGTTATTTTTCGTGTTCTGTGAGAGAACGAAAACGTTGTAATTCGTCAGCGGATTGGTTTCAAACTGTCGCACATTGCCCATGGAGTCAACAATAGTGGCATTGGAACGAGCCTCGATTGCGTTAAACACACCAATTCCTAGCCCGGACTTGGTTCTACCTGAAACTTTCGTCGCGTTGATCAAAGGTGCAGCATTTGGATTTTGAGTCACTTCTTCCCCTTCCTCCAAATCGCCGTAGGCATCGAAATATTTATAAGGTGTTCCTCCAATTCTTCTCGAATAAAATACACCACCAATTTGAAACAAATCGGTTCCCTCCAAGAAAAACGGACGATTCTCATTAAAGCGCACCTCAAAAGGTCCCAAGTTCAAAACTTGTTGATCGGAAATCGTTTGCCCAAAATCAGGAATCAAGGTCATGTCCAAGGTAAAGGCATCGTTCAAACCGTACTTCAAATCCATTCCTCCTGTAACGCGGCGTTTCCAGGTTTGCTTCCCTAAGGCATTGTCAAACGAATTTTCGAGGTATCCGGTGGTATAGGGTGTAATTGACAAACGCAATGGAGAGGTAACTCCTTCAATTCCTACCATTTTCCCTGACTGCGTAATTTCACCAAAAACCTGCGGATCGATGGGGTTCCAATGAGAAAACTCGCGATCACGACGAACAGAGCGAGCAAAGTTGATGTTCCACTCTTGAATATCTTTATTTGGGAAACGATACGCTGAGTGAGGAATCTTCATCTCAAACGACCATCCGTAGTCCGTTTTGGACACCGCACTTCGCCAAACCGTGTTCCAGCTTTGATCAAACCTTCCGTCGGCACTTTCTAACCCATCAATTTCTACTCCAGCGGAAGTAATGGCAAATGAAAAAGCGGTGATATTATTAGCGAAGGGATCTATATTGACCGCTGCCCAATCGGCGTTTCCAAAATCATCTCTTTGAGAAAGAGTGTAGCTAACGGAGTCAGGCCTTGGATCGTATAATCTTCCGCTCACGTACAAAGCATTATTATCATAACACATGCGGAATTCAGAACGGTATCGAGAAGGGTTTCCGGGAACAGGCGAGTTGGTTGTAAAATCTGAGGCTACGTCGGTTTCTTCCCATATCGAATCGTTAACGACTCCATCAATAACCGGTGGTGTATCCGTTCGTATGATCGTATATGATCTCTGACCAAGTGCACATGCACTAACGATCACCATCCAACCCACAAGTACTACTCGCAACATCATTTTACTGCTACAAAATTACGGAAAGCCGTCCTTGCAGACCAATATTTATGAGGGATTAACAGCCCTCTCGGGAGGAATGGTTACGAGGTTTTATAAAAGGTCGAATTTAGGGAGTGAAGGCACCATTTATACACGAACGACGAATACGCAGACATCATCCACTTGATCTGTTTTGTCCATCCACTCTCGTAGTGTTGTATCGAGTGTATTTACAATTTGAATTGGGGAAGACCCAGCCTGCGAAAGCACCAAGTTCCGCAGCTCCTTTACCATGAATTTTTTGTTTCGTGGACCTCCAAATTGGTCTTGATACCCATCGGACGAAAGCAGAATCACATCGCCTTTTGCCAATTCGAAAGACTGTGAAATAAAGGGTCCGCTGATCGTTGAGCGTCCAATGCCACGGCGTTCGCCTTTCAGTTCCAAAATGCCGTAGTCACTTTCATGATATAATTCGGCACGTAAGTCTTTAGACATGCGCTTTTCGAGGGAATCTTTCGAGGACAAAATCCAGCAATTTTGATAGGCCCCGGCGAATGTCAAACGCATGGTTCCACGGTTCAATGCACAAATTGCCATGTCCATTCCATCGTTGATGGATTCATCTGATCCGTTCAATGCATTGGGAATCTCAGCGTTTAGGCGTGTGAGGATTTCTCCGGGATCGGTGAGTTCGTATTCGTGAATGGTTTTGTTGATGTGTGATGAAGCCACCAAACTCACCATAGCACCGGGAACACCATGCCCTGTGCAATCGACTGTTCCAAAAAATACTTGATCTTCGGATTTATCACAGATGTAAAAATCTCCTGAGATGATATCCTTGGGTTTAAATAATATCGCGTGATCTGGAAGCAATGCGGTTCGTTGCTCATTCCCCGGCAGAATAGAGTTTTGAATACGACTGGCATAGTTGATACTGTCGAGAATTTCTCGGTGCTGCCGATCAATTTGAGCATTTTTCTCCATCAACTCGGCATTAATTCGCTTCCTGTTCACCGTTGTCCTCCAAAGTAGAATGGCAATGATGAACACCAAAATAATTCCGATGCTCAAGATCCAAGCAATGGTGTTCTGATAGGACAGTTGTTCTTTTTGGTTGTCAATTTTATTTTGGTTGTACTTGTCTTGTAGTGCCAATTGACGAATGCGATCTTCTCTTTTTTCGGCCTGAAATTGCGCTGCTAACTTCTTGTTATCCGCAATGTTGTCCATCCTTGCTACGCTGTCCAGTAAAACCGAGTATTCTTTTTGGTACGAGTATGCTTCTTTGTAGTTCCCAAGGCTTTCGTAGGCGCTCGCGATGTTGGAAAGCGTGTACACTTTTCCTCTCACATCGCCAATGCGGTCCTTAATTTCTATACTTTGAAGGAAAAAACTTAGGGCTTCTTGGTACTTTTTCTCATCGTTAGAGAGATTACCGAGGTTGTTGTAGTTGTAACTCAGCCATTTGTCATTGCCTGAAGCCTTGTTCATTTCAACCGCTTTCAAATAGTACTTCCTAGATTCAGCATTTTTCTTTTGTAAACGCAGTAAGCTTCCGAAATTGTTGTAGTTACCCGCCAACATGCGCTTGTTACCCAACTCCTTTCCTATTGATATACTAAGATTGTACTGCTCTTCCGCTTTGTTGAATAGTTTCTCCTTCTTGTAACGATTCCCTAAACTCATTCGAGCAAAGCCTTCCGTTTCCAAATCTTTTGCGATTTGTGCGTGACGAATACTTGCGTTGAGGTGGTACTCTGCCGTAGCTAGGTCGTCCATCTTAAGGTAAATGGTTCCTATCCGACGATTAAGACCAGCGCTGAGATCGTACCTTTTTTTCGCCTCCAACTCTTTGAGAACTCCCAGCAATAGCTTTATCCCTTCACCCGTCTTTCCGCTACTCCTCAGGTATGTTGCTTTGGTTTCAATCAGGTCAATCCGTGTTTCAAAGGAAAGTTGCTTTTCGTTGACCAAGGCACTATCACAGTAGCTAATCGCCAATTTGTAATCGTACTCATCCGATGCGTATTCAGCCAATTGGATGTAGTAGTCGGCCGCCACAGAATCGTGCATCTTTCCTCGCTCTCGAGCCAGGATATCAGTAATAGATTTCTTACGCAGGGCTATTTCCGCAGAGTCTAACTCCGCTGATGATTGCGAAAAAGAACTCGCCGCAAGGAATAGAAATAGGGTAAGTAGCAAGCAACGCTTCATGTGCTAAATATACGACGAAATCGTATTTTCAAGCAGACGAATGACTAAATTCTTAAGATTAATTTCAAATTGAATCGTCGTTGTGTGAGGAAATTGGGAACGGAATAAAAGCGTCCATTTACATCTTGCACCCATTGTTTTGAAAGTACATTATTGACACCGAGCAAGTTAAACACTTCAAAGGATAAGACGGCATCATCAAAATTGCGCGTCCAAAAGTTACTTTCAATCTCTTTCTCTTTATTTCTAAGTGCTTTTTTGTGCTTGTACAGGAAATCGTAAGACATTCCGATGTCCACACGGAAATACGAACGCAAACGTAAAACGTCCTTGTATCGGTTGAAATCAGGTGGACCATAAGGAAGTGGCGTAGCAAATTGTAGCCCCATATTTACACCAAAGCTCTCATACTTCGGCATGCGATCTTGCACCAACGCTCCGAAATTGAGTAGTTGATCTGTTGGTCTTGGAATAAATCCAGGGTAAATGACAGCACTATCCACAATGACTTGATCGTCGCTAATTCCAAACTGAATCACTTCACCCTCTGCATTGTAGTATTCCGTGTACTGATCGCCAATAATATCCTCTTGTGTTCGCAGTATCCCCATTTTGAAGAACGATTGAACTCCTGGAACAAATTCTCCGTGAATATTCATGTCTAAACCGTAAGCATATCCAACGGCGTCGTTATTTGCATAGTAGCGCATTCGAACGTTCTCAATCTCGAAGGTGTTAATATCCCAAAGATATTTGTAGTATGCTTCCACCGAAAATCGAAAAGGCACTTCGCGTTCCCACATGTTGAATTCAAAAGACGAACCTCCGACAATATGTAGGGATTTTTGTGCCAAAACATTCAAATTCAAATCTCCCGTAAACGTTCTAAACTCCCTATAGAAAGGCGGCTGATAGTACAATCCAGCGGAGAATTTGTGCTCTACATTTCGTTTAATTATGCGATCGTCCTTGAACATGTAGGCACGCGGCATGAATTTCACTGTGGCTCTTGGCGTAATGAAAAACTCACCATTGGATGAGGTATATCCGGCGCGAGACCCTACGGACAACGCCCATCGAGAAGAAGATTGCGGAACCGTATCGTAAATCACTTCGGTATACTTCTCATCGTTGGCATCTCTTTTCTTTCGCTCCAAAGAAACGGGAACCATACGCTTGAAGTTTGACCAAGACGAATTCAATTGAATGTAGGAAGTGTAACGTTGTGCCTGTAAATCCAAATCGCCTTTGATCACTTCAAACAACTCCACTTCGTCGCCGTTTGTTTGAGGCAAGGAGTAACCTGCAGAGTCTACCAGCCTCCACTCGCTTAGGCGATCGTCAAATTGATCCATCTGAAAGTTCACGCCCCACTTCAACTCGTGTTTTTGCGCTTTCAAGTTCTCCCGGTCGTTTGATTTCTTCAGCAATTGACTACCATCGTGGTACACGTTGATGATAGTTGCATTCAATCGGTTACGGGCATGATTTAAAAAACTTCCAACACCCAATACAGCCACCGAGTCGCCAAACTCTTCGCTGGATGCATCCGTTTCGAGCTCATTGATGAAGTATTGTCCTTCAATATCAAAATACTCGCGCTCATCGGTGTTAAAAACCGTAGCGTATAAATCGAGGTTGGTTCCTTCTTTTGGTTCCCATTTCAATGCTGTTCCCCCCATCATGGTTTGGAAACTGGTTTGCTCTTGACCTTGGAAATAAATAACTAAAGAATATGCCTCGTTCGCTGTACCGAAATCGGTTTCTTGTGTTTGCGGTCGGAACTGGAAATTATTGGACGAAAAATGCGCCATGGTCGACCACTTTAGTTTTTCCGTGATGTTGTGATTCACCATGATTTGTCCATCCCAAAAAACAGGATTGTACGCCCCTTTCGTTGGTAATGAATTCAGGAAATAGCCGTTAGATCGATATCGAGCACCAGCAATGAAATTGGTTCTTGAGTTTATTTGTCGCTCTACGTGCCCCTCTAACCCTAGGAACGAAAGATTTGCTGAAGCATGAAGCGAATCAGGAGTTTTGTAAGTGATATCCAAAACGGAACTCAGCTTGTCGCCATAGTTCGAACTAAATCCTCCGGCAGAAAACTGGATATCTTCTACAAGAGCAGAATGAATAAACGACATTCCCTCTTGTTGCCCGGCGCGCGTCAAGAATGGACGATATACATTGAATCCGTTCACATAGACTAAATTTTCATCAAATGATCCTCCCCGAACATTGTAATTGCTGGTCAACTCATTGTTGGAAACCGCGGGCGTTGTTAGTACAATGTAGGATTCTACACCTTGTCGTGGTAATTGAGATAAATCTATTCGTTTCAATCGATCCAATTCAAAAGGATCTTCAACTGTTTGTGTAATGATTATCGGA
The DNA here is from genome assembly GCA_024742305.1 of bacterium. GTDB lineage: Bacteria > Bacteroidota > Bacteroidia > Flavobacteriales_D > Crocinitomicaceae > UBA4466. The sequence goes on from JANSYQ010000011.1 coordinate 68,970, forward strand.
CCTTGCTGGATGAATGAGTACTTTATATCGCCTAAATCAACGAAAGTCCTTCCATTAAAGTTTACGACAATGGTGGAATCGTCTCCAAGCGTAGCGGGTGGAACAATGGTAATTTCTACACGACTTTTTCCTTCGAAGTAAATTTCGAAAATTCCTGTGGCAGTGTCTGTGTAAACACCTCCACCAATAGCATCCGGCGATTTCACTTTGATACTTTCCGTGATTCCATTACCCCGCGTATCCGTCACACGACCGGTCACTTTTTGCTGTTGGGCGTAGGTATTCCCAAAGCACATAAGTAGGAGTATCAGAAAGAGATTCTTCATTTTGTTCGGCTATTCAAACGGAACTTCTATCGTTTTATTTCAGTCGTTTTCCACTAAAAAGACAAGATCACCATTGAAAGGGTGCAATCCGTTGTACAATTGCTCAATCACGGATTGTACTTCACCGGTATTACAAAACTGAAAGAAGTTTACCGAACGTTCTTGCAATCCGCCGTTTGGGTTGATGCGCGATTTTACGAATTCAATGGCTTTCATTGCCTGATCGTGCTGTCCTTTTGAGAACTTGATCGCCTTATCCTTCATCCCATCGACTTGTTTTTCGATGCGCGCCAATTCTGCTTTCAAGAACTGTTCCTTGTTCGGATCGATGCCGAGAATCATGTCGGAAAGCTCCTTTTCCAGTCGAGAAAAAGCAGTATTAATGCCGGACATATCCAAGTCGTCACCGGCATTTTCTTTGACATATTCTTTCTTCCAAGCGTCTTCGTCTTTAAAAACAGCTGTTGGATCGGCTTCTAATTTATCGAGTTTGTTCTTTGTACTTCGGTCGATCCAAACCACCGAATTTCGAACTTGAATCAACGGATAAACAACATCGGCCGCTTCAAATACGCCTTTCAATTGCAGCCAGTACGATATTTCTCCTCCACCTCCGACATACGCCAAATTGGGAAGAATGAATTCCTGATACAAGGGACGTAAAATCACGTTGGGCGATATTTTCTGTGGATCGGCAAGCAAGGATTCAATATCTAGCGCACCTTTTCCTTCTGCAAATAATCCGTTTTCGTTTTCTTGAATTCGCGAACGCAGTCCTTTTTCGTTGTAAAACAAGTTGATTTCGCGCGCCATTACTTGATCTTTCCCGCCATCTTCCAGTAGTTCAGAAGTTACTTGATTTACCGCTTCTTGCGAAAATCCTGTTTCCAGTTCTTTATGAAAAATAGGCGCGAAAGACGCTTTTAGAATGGTATCGTCGCCATCTACGATTAGCAAGCCGCGTTCTCCAAAAAGATGATTGACCAAACTTCTCATGGCGTGTGCATAGTTGTCGCCATTCAAGCTATCTATAACCGCATGTATTTCCGCCTCTTGATTGTTTTTGAATAGTTCGTGCAACTGCGCTTTGACCTCATCCAAACCGACTAAATCAAACAATCCAACGGGACCCTTTTGCTCAGATTCCCACGTAATTTTGTTGTTGAAAATAGAGCAAGATTGAATTTCTTCGAAATCGTGATCTTCCGTCGCCATCCAATATACGGGCACAAAATTGTACTCGGGAAAATCGGCATTCATTTCTTCGCACATTTTGATCACGTGCAATATTTTGATCACGAAGTACAAGGGTCCGGTGAACAATGAGAGTTGATGTCCCGTGGTAATCGTAAACGTCTTATCTGAAGTCAACGAGTTAAGATTGTGATCTACCGCCGGGGACGTCGAATGGCCAGCGTATTGCTGCTGCAGTGCCTTCTGCAAACTTTCACGAGCATCTTTCCCGAATTGATCCGATTTACGGGCTATTTGTCGGATAAGCGCTTCTTTGGAAAAAGGTTCAGTAATGTATTTCTCAAAAGATTGTTGATCGTAGACCAATCGAAGGTGTTGTTCTGAGAACCAGCCGGAATCTCCCCTATTTATGGACAATTGTTGCATCGTGCAAAGATATTATAACCAATTGTGTTGGACGGTGAAATACGGAATTTCTTTCATAGGGAAGTTGGTTTGATTGTTTGATTGTTTGACGGCTAGATTGTTTGACTGTTTGATTATTTGACGACTTGACTGTTTGATTGATTGAAGGCTTGACTGTTTGACAGATCGAACCTTACACGATTATAACTACCTTGCAACTATGCGCGTTTCTTTTGAGGAAATACATACGGAGCATCTAACCTTGCGGATTGCACATCCGGAAACAATGGACGCCATCTTCGCCTTGCCATCGGAACAAGAGCAAATGCGACTTCTTGGTATAAAGGATAGACGACAATTGCGTATCGATCAGCAAAAACACAAAGAAGGATTGGCATCCCACAACAAAAAATTCGTGCATTTCTTTCTGTACGAAAAGGGCGGAAACGAAGTAATTGGTTGGTGCGGATATCATACTTGGTACACAGATCACAATCGAGCGGAAATTGGGTATTCCTTCTTTTCGGACACTCCCAAAGGAAAAGGCTGGATGAGCGAAGCCGTTACTGAAGTCATCAAGTATGGATTTGAAATCATGAAGTTGCATCGTATTGAAGCTATGGTTGGAGTGGATAACATTCCTTCGCTTCGAATTATGGAAAAGTTTGGATTTCAACAGGAAGGACATCTACGAGAGCATTATCTACGGGATGGCATTTACGAAGATTCGCTGGTTTTTTCGCTATTAGCGGGTGAGAAGTAAAGCAAGTGTTATCTTTGTGAAAAAATTGAATTATGTATGCAGTAATCAAGACAAATAAAGGGGAAATGAAGGTGGAGTTCTTCGAAAAAGATGCTCCAAACACCGTAGAAAACTTTACAAAATTGGCAAAAGATGGTTTCTATAATAATTTGAAATGGCACCGTGTAATACCTGATTTTGTAATTCAAGGAGGATGTCCAAATTCGAAAGATGGAGCCGATGGAATCCCAGGAACAGGCGGACCGGGCTACCAAATTGATTGTGAATTGGACGGAGACAACCAGTACCACGATCGCGGAGTTCTCTCCATGGCGCACGCTGGAAGAAATACAGGTGGATCGCAATTCTTTGTTTGTCACTCGCGCAACAATACAGCTCACTTGGATGGGAACCACACGGTGTTCGGAAAGGTAGTGGAAGGATTGGATGTGATTGACGATATCCGTCAGGGAGATTCCATTGATACAATTGAAGTAGTAGACTAATTATCCAAACGGACTTATAGATAAACCGTGCTTCAGATTTCTAATGAGGCGCGGTTTTTTTGTTGAAAACTGCTAATTTGGTTCAATGAAATTTTTGATTCTGCTAATCACTGTTTTAACATCACACCTTGCTAGCTCGCAGCTGTTCTACGAATCCCCATTTGTAGTAAACGGAACTTCTTTTCGTTTTACCATTCCACCCGGCTTTGAGGAAATGAATGAAGAAGATCATCTGGAAGACGGCAATCCAAATGTTGCAGCTTATACCACACAGCAATTATATGAGGCACAGATATTATTTCCGAGGAAAACCAATCTTCTCTATATATCGAACTATGAAACGAATGACACTATAGCGAAGGAGAACGGAATAACGGAACTGTATGACATATATTCGATGTTTTCAGATTCTGTCATTCTAGAAAAAGATACCTTGACAACGAATAATTTCGACACCTTCTCTATTTCGACATACACGATATTCTCGTCCTTTGGCGATATAGAGCTAAGTATGCGAATCTACGAGGCAGAATGTCAATTTGATAGTATTTCTTTTTCCGTGCACCTTGCAGAAAACATTCGCGAAGGACAATCATTCTTGGACCCTTCCTTTTTTCGCGCCATTTTAAAATCCTATCGTGTGTATGAAACCGATCGAAATAGCACCTTTATTCGAAAGGAAGAATGGGAAGAAAAAATTCACAATCATTAATCGAATACTTACTATATTACCACTATGAAACATCTACTTACGCTACTCACACTGACTTATATTGGTTTTTCCAACGCACAAAATTTCTACGAAGCCTCCTACGTTTACGAAGGGACATCCTTCCAGTTTGTGGTGCCAAACACATACGAAGCTATGCCATCGTTTGATCCTGAATTTACAGCGTACGTAACAGATATGGACGCCATAATGGAAGGAAATATCACAGATATGTTGATGATTGGTCTAACTATGGACTACGATGTGACCAACGAGGAAGACTTGATCAATAATTATGCGGAGATGGATTTGGACCTCCTCGAAGAAGTGGAAGCCGTTGATATCAAAACATTCACCAATCGCAACGGAAAAAACTTTTTGCTTGCAAGTGGTAAAGTCGATGATTTTGAAGAAGATTTATCTGAGGTGCATTTTGCCATGACCGTTTTTGGTGAGGTAACGGTGATTGTAGCATTAGTAGATATTAACGACGGAAAAGAATTGGACGAATCGTTGTTGGAGGCTTTGCTTCAGTCTTACAAAGAGATGGAAACGGATCGAGAAAACGAATACTTTCCCGAAGGCCCCGAAGAGGACAACTGGGATGCTGAAGAAGATTTCGGATTCAAAAATGAATCATTTCAAACCAACCTAACTTACGACAACACCGGTTTCTTCCCTGAGTTCGATGAAGAGGACGAATCCTCCACGTTTTGGGATGAAGACTGGTCGCAACCTTACTATGAGTTGCTTCTAGCGTATGGTTATTACGATTTAAACGACGAAGACGAAAGTGCTCCTGTTTGCGGAGTGAAGGTATTTTCCGGCGGTTATTCCGATTTGTATAAAACCGATCTACAGAAGTTAATTGCCTTGCAGGAAGTGTTTCCGTCACATTACATCGAAGGAATTTCAGCCAAGGGAACTTTATCGGGAGATGAATATGAGTTTAAAACCTACAGCGTGAAAGCCTCCGACCATGCGTTTCACAAACAGGTTTTATACGTAACTCATGTCAAAAGCGAAACGGTTTTTCTGTTGGGCTATTATTCAGTTCCGCCGACAGAAGAGTTGGAGGCAGAAATGGAGGCTTTGGTGAAGACCTTCGATTATTTGGATTAATATCTTTCCCCAAAATCCGCAAGTTATCAACAGATAGACAGCAACGGCTGGAACTTTCCTTATATTTGTTTTGATGAGCGATTTCGTAGTATCAGCACGCAAATATAGACCGCAAACCTTCGACACTGTAGTGGGACAGAAGTCTATTACCGCTACCTTGAAAAATGCGATCAAAAATGATCATTTAGCTCAGGCTTTCTTGTTCTGTGGATCGCGTGGAGTGGGAAAAACGTCAACCGCTCGAATTCTCGCTAAAACAATCAACTGTTTTAACAGAACTGAAAACATTGAAGCGTGCGGCGAGTGTGATTCTTGTCAATCTTTTGATACAGGAAACTCACTGAACGTCTACGAACTGGATGCTGCTTCGAATAACTCGGTAGAAGACATTCGAAACTTGATTGATCAAGTGCGTATTGCTCCGCAGTTGGGAACACACAAAGTGTACATCATCGATGAGGTCCACATGTTATCGACTTCGGCCTTCAATGCGTTTCTGAAAACTTTGGAGGAACCTCCGAAGCATGCCATCTTTATTTTGGCTACCACAGAAAAACACAAGATCATCCCTACGATTTTGTCGCGTTGTCAGATTTTTGATTTTAATAGAATCAAAGTAAAAGACATTGCGGATCACTTAGCGCACATCGCGAAAAGTGAAGGGGTGAATGCCGAGCCCGAAGCATTGCACATTATCGCTCAAAAGGCAGATGGAGCATTACGTGACTCACTTTCGATTTTCGATCAGATTGTCACTTTCTCGGGAGATTCGGTAACGTATCAAAACGTTATTGACAACCTCAATATTCTCGATTACGATTACTTCTTCCGCATTGTTGAATATGCACAGAAAGAAGATATTCCAGGAGCATTGTTGTTGTTTAATGATATTGTAGAACGCGGATTTGATCAACACAACTTCATCGTCGGACTGGCGAATCACTACCGTAACTTACTTGTTTGCAAAGATGTACGAACGGCAGCATTACTGGAAGTTGGAGAATCTATCCAAGAAAAGTACGTCGCCCAATCGAAAGAATTGGCAGCCAACTTAATCGTTCGTGCACTGGGCGTATTGAGTCGTGCCGATGTTGAATACAAAGCTTCTAAAAATCAACGCTTGCTCGTCGAAATGGCGCTCATGCAACTGTGTTCCCTCGTTCAGGAGCAAGAAAAAAAAAAGGACTGACGGATCTAGTTGAGATCATCCCTTTCCCTGAACAACTGCGCGATCGCGCTCCGAAACCCAAACAAAAAGCTGCAGCTCCGCAATCGCGACCGGTTCCCATGAAGCCAGAGCCCAAGGTAATGACCGCGCCTTCTGGTAAATTAAGTTCGTCTAGTATTTCCATTAAAAAGTTGATGCATCAGAACACTGCTGAAAATGGAGGTTCTAAAATCGACATGAGTAATATGCCAATGAACGATTTTGGCATCGACGACTTGAAAATGATGTGGCGCCGATTTGCTTTCGATATGAAAAATGAGGGAAAGCAGACTTTTTTCAGTGCTCTGATGAAACGTGATCCAATTCTTGTGGAAGGGACGAAATATCGCATGGAGGTGGACAACCAGACGCAAATCGACTACATCAGCCCTATCCTGTCAGAGCTAGTGGATTATCTGCGATTGAACTTGAAAAACTACGCGATTGAAATCTCGTTAGAGCTGACTTCAAACCCGGAAGAAGAAGTGAAATTTCTCAGTGGAAAAGACAAATTCGCCTCACTTGCCCGAAAAAACCCTAACTTACACACGTTGAAAAGCACGTTTAACTTAGATATTGATTACTAAACAAATAACTTTTCAATCTTTTATGCGCTTCGATTTCTTGACATTCTACCATCTCAAGATTCAAAAACAATTACCATCGAACCGTTTAAAAGTCAAGACATCCAACAATCGAAAAAATGGAAAAAGATAAAAATCTCGCTGTTTTAATTGACGGCGACAACATACCTTCAAAGTATATAAAAGAAATGATGCTAGAGATTGCCAAGTACGGTAATCCGACAGTGAAACGAATTTACGGTGACTGGACCAAACCGCATCTAAACAAATGGAAAACAGTGCTTTTGGAGCACGCCATTAACCCAATGCAGCAGTACAGTTATACAACTGGAAAGAACGCAACCGACTCGGCAATGATCATCGATGCCATGGATATTCTCTATTCAGGAAAAGTGGATGGATTCTGCATTGCCTCCAGTGATTCCGACTTTACTCGCTTGGCGACACGTATTCGCGAAACTGGATTGACGGTGATTGGTATTGGTGAGAAGAAAACGCCGGATCCGTTTATTGTAGCTTGTGATCGCTTCATCTACCTGGAAATTCTACATACAGATGAAGAGGACGAAAAGGCAACGGCAAAGAAACAGCAATCGAAGAAAACCGTTGAAAACATCAATCCGAAATTGATTCGTTTGATCCAACAATCGGTAACAGATTTGGCCGACGACGAAGGCTGGGCATTTCTCGGTGAAGTGGGTGCACTCATTCAGAAAAAGCGACCAAGTTTCGATGCACGTAACTACGGGTTCTCGAAATTGACACCGTTAATTCAAGCCACTGGAAAATTTGAGATCGATCAGCGCGATGGCGGTGGACGCTACAAGTTGATTTATGTGCGATGTAAGGAATAGTTGGAATAATGAATTAGGAGTTATGAATTATGAATTACTGGGTTAGGAATTAAGCCGAGAACAGCTTCCTCATTTTGAACGTTGCACAGCCCCTGAGGTCATCGAGCATTGCTTCACTGAAGCTTCGCGAAAGCAAGCCTGTCGAGATGCCGATGTGCCGAAACGCGGAAATACCTAGTTACATAATATCCTTACTTCTCAATCACCTCTACGACCATTCTGAAAACAGGTGAATCGTATTCAATTTCTTGAGCCGGGTGAATTATCGACTCTCCTTTTTTAATTCGATTGAACTCCTCTACTGTTGGGAAAACGTATTGCTGCCAATCGTCGCCTTCTTCGAATTTATCGATGCGGAATTTCCAATTGTAATAAGCTAAGGCTTGTTCGTATGTGATGTCGGCGATTTCCTCGTTCTTTGGTATATTTCTCGGAAGCGGAATCATGACCACATTTGTTTTGTTGAAAAGTGATAGGTTTTTAAAATCTCTGACACTAAATGCACAAGGGTCATTTATACGCAACGATTCTCCGATTTCGTTTACGTGTCCTTTTAATACTAGGTTCTCACCAGTTGGGGTTCCGTCCTCGCTATATTCATTCTTCAACAATAAAGTTCCAAGAGCATGTTGTTGAATCTCTCCTTCCTCAACGCGATAAGGATAGAGTTCACCTTTTCTTGCTTTCGCTTTATGATCTATCCATTCATACCTACATGGAAGCGTCTTCAGTTCAAGACTTTCAATAATTTCTTTTGGACCATCAACTCCGTATTTCTTCCATCTTACTCTTTTATCGCTTTTCCAAGGAAAAAACTCCCTGTTAAAGTCGCGATCAGATGGATCTAAATCAAGATACTCGCGATACTGTTCGCTGTAGAAATAAGAAGCGTCTGTTTTCAGAAGTTTTAACGCTAGCTTATGATCGTCCTCCATTTGATACAAATATTCTCTACAAATTGAATCAAGCAGATATTCACTAAATCCATGATACTCCGAATTGGTTATTTGCCAATCATCAGTGTGGTCATAGGCTCCTAATTTGATTGAGCCTTTATTTGAAATCGGGTTGCTTATAATCTCAGAAGCTGTTGGCAACCTGCATTGGACGCTCCATTTTTCACTTGATAACTCCTTATTAATTTGCTTTGTCATCCAATGACAGTATGCTTCCGCCATGAACGGCTCTATAAAACTAATAGCTTCTTCAGGCAGAACGCTTTGATTCAAATATGCCAAAACAGCCATTCGTCCAAAATTATGATCTGTACTATCCATCCAATTATAGCCATCTACAAAGAGAGGAACTTGTCCAAAACGTCGTGAAATACTATCCTCAAATTCGTAACAAACTCTGCGATAATCTAACATCTTTCTTTTTCGAAATCTGGAATTCTGTGGGATATAAATATCGTTAAGAATAGGAACAAGCTCGGGATGATAATAATCGAGTTTCTTGGACCAATCAAGATGAAAATAGCTTCCATTTATACCTCTGTCGTTCCAATTGATAACCTCTACCTCGGGATGACCGTTTCTATAGCTATCCTCATAGTTAACCCATTCCACTGCCCCTGATCCATCTCGCACCCCGTAAAATATCATCATACGTGCATTTGAATCAATTGCCCATTGCATAAACTCATTGAACTCTCCTCTAGATATGGCATCAGTGACGTACTTTTTCGATGGCTCTTTTTTTAACTTTCGCGGAATCAAATATTGACAAAACTCATGATTATAAGAAAGTCCAGTCACTTCCGAATCCGTTGAAAGAGAATAAATAGTATCAGGCGAAATGGAAATTTTGTGTCCCTTTAATGGAAGTTCATTAAAAGAAAGACCTGATACATTTTCAGCTACTTTAAGTGGGTCTTTCTGCCCAGTAGCAATCAAGGAAATGAATAGAAAGCCTACGATAAATATAAGTCTCATGAAACTGAGTTTTTAACTTTTACAACTTCACCCGCAACTGAACTGTTACATCTGAGCGTGTAGTTCCTTGAATTTCTTCCGGTCCCGTTCCAATGGAGCTTCGGTTCGCGAATATGCTCACTCCATAACGTGCCCAAACATCGAAACGGCGCAGGAATGTGTAGCGCAGTAAGATATATCCTCGACTTCCTTGGTAGAAATATGCCGGAACAGCAAATACGTACAAGGCATTGTTCTCATAGGTGTAAATTCGCGAATCATAGCTATCGGTATCGAACAAAGCGTAACGCAAAGCAATGTCGAGGTTAGATGATTTCGGTTTGTAAAGAATGTCTTGCGTTAAAATGATTCCATCCTCGGGTTGATTGCTTGGTCGGTTAATGGTTACGTATTCAATTCTAGATTTCAAACGGAAATCATCGGAAAGTTTGTAATTAAAGTCGATTCGATAATTGCGCTGCAAAACATCTTCGATTCCGGTCACTGTTCCGTCTGTATCACGACTGTTTCTTTGACGTACCTGCTGACGGAATCGACCGTAAATGATCAAGTTTCTACTGGCACGATAGGCTGGCTGAATTAGAAACTCATGTCCGGCAGAGGGGGCATCCACCTGAAAGCGCAGCCATGGGAAACGGAAGAAATCGGCATAGGTATTCAAACTGAATTTTCGTGTAAAGTTGATTTTCAATCCAGCGTACAACCCTTCTTCGTTTTGCGTTCTGCTGGCTTCAGAGAAACCGTTGTTGTAGAATGTTTGAAATGCTCGATCATAGTTACGATAGATCAATGCCATGGAAACCCGCCGATCGATAGATGCCAAAACACCATGTAAATTCGCGAATGCCCCCGAATGTGTTGTATGTGCTACCTCACCGAAGAAATTGAAGTTTTTCACCACATACGAATAGTCTGCGCTGAGCCCCACGGTATTTCGACCTCTAAAGTCGAATTGATTGTACGGAAGCGTATCGCGGATAAAATCTACGTTGTAGCCTTGGTAAACCGCGGCAACTCCAGCGGAGAAATTTCGGGATTGATAGCGTAAGTTGGAGCCATACATCATTTCGGTTAGTGCATCTTTCCGAGCAATTTCTGAATTGGTGCGATGGAACCCTGTTAAATTGATACTTGATACGAATTCTTGTTCTTCAATTAGCGTATCCGCAATTCTTGTTGCATCCACATTTTTAATCGAGGCAAAGTTGGTCCAAGCAAACTTACCTAGTCCAAGTTCAAAGGCCGCTCCTCGTAAGAAACGCGTTTCATCTACGGAAGTATACGGTTTTAATGATCTAGCCGTTCGTTTCACATTCGTAACATCGGCCGTTTTGCCAAATGCATATCCGGACCATAAGTTCAAGCCTTGTCCAATTTGTACTTGATAATCGCCGAGTGCGACCGCTCTGAGATATTTTCCACCCTGATAATACGCATGGGCCGAATAAAAATCGAAACCGGTATTTTTTTGACTTCCGCGAAAAAACTCTTCGCCGGGATCTTTCTCTGCCGTTACACCAATGCTTAGATTGTTTCTGTAACTATATCGCAACCGGGAATAGTACCGATCTGGATTTCCACGGTAGTATTGATTGCTGTTGTCCAATATAGAATCCGGAACATCTTCATACCCTGCTTTGTCCTCTATAATTGTTTGGTAGCGAAAATATGCCTCAAACTTACCTTCTTTGAATGCTTCCTTTAAACTGACATGCACCTGATCGAGTTTGTCATCAATACGAATAAACGGCAGCACCATGCGGATTGTAATCATATCCCAATACTGCAAACTTTGCAACTCGTAGACAGAAATAAACTTACCGTAAAGTTTTCGGTGCAAGAGCAAGTCATTGATTTGAATTTCCGTCAATAACCATAAATCGTCCAGCTGTTCTTTGGTAGCTCCGTTCAAATTCAGAGGGTGATCGTAGTAGTATTCCAACTGCACTACAACGTCCGTTAGGTCCAAGTTCTCGGTTTCCAATTGTTCCGAAATAAACTCGATACGCTGTTGAATGATTTCATCCTTGGTTACCTGGGAAAAACCTTGAAAAGAAATCAAGAAAAGGGTCACTATGGCGAGCGCCTTTTTCACTTTTGCTTGCCTTGATAGGTTAATGAGAAGTGTGGTGACCAGCCCAAAATCATGTCATAAGCCGTTCCAACATCCAATTGAATCATTCCAAAATTGTAACCGGTTCCGAAGCTAAATTCAACAGGAGCAGTTGCAATACCACCTCGGAAGTAAAAGTCTTTCAGGATTTGATACTCCAAGCCGGATTTGAAGCGGACGTCGTATTCAATGCTTTTTTCAAACTCGGCTGAAACAAGTAATTTCTTCGAAAAGGTATAAGCTGTTCCTAAGCGCATTACGGTGGTTAATCGGTCGTCTTGAAATTCGGACAAACGCGTTCGAGAAAGGTTGAAAACCGAAAATCCCATGCTCCAATTTTCCGTCACCTCCGCATAAATTCCGGCTTCTGCTGTTACCGTATTTGCGTTTCCATAGTTCTGCGCCAATTGAATTCCTTGATAGTTCAACTGCACTCCAGCATAAAAATTCTCGCTGAGCGGCATACTGTAACCCAGTCCCGCTTTGGTAGATCGAAACTGTGTATAACCGTAGGTCAAACCGCCTACAGATAGCACGCCGACCTTCATTGGTATCGCGATACTTAGTCCCTGACTTTGCAATTCACGAAGTAAAAACCGATTCTCATACGACAGTCCTGCACTAAGACGATCTACTTTCGCTAGCGCCCCAGGATTGTTGTGATAGCTCCACACATCGTACAAACTAACCGAGGCGTTGGACATGGACATGGACCTTGCCCCGGATGGAAGCCACCCTTGTGCGTGAACTACGGTTGCGGTGGAGCAAATCGCCAGTAATAGTAATAGTTGTTTCATCAGCCAGAGATTAGTTTTTTGTTCTTGGGAACAATCTTTGGGTTGTCGTATTCAATTCCGTCTAAAAACTTCCAATGTTTGCCGTCATCCATTGAGATCGCGTACAACTTGACCCGTTTCAACTCAATCGTTGTGGGATCTTCCGTAATCTTTTCAAATTCGTATTGTACATGAATAACATTGCCTTTCGAAGCTACTTCTTTCAGCGTTCCGTTTCTGTAGAAAGCTTGATTGTTTTCAGGTCGAAAACGCTCTTTGAACACCTCATCGCCTTTTGACTCATAATAACGAATGGCATCTGCGTACGTCAACTTAATGAGCAATGAAACGTTGTTGTTATTTCTAGCCTCGATATAGGCTAACTTTGCCGAGTTCAGTGCCGCTTCCTGCTTACCATTCAGAGAACATGCAGAAAGAACTCCGAAGAGTAGTAGTGTAAATAGAAGGTGTTTCGTTTTCACGATTTGAAAATACGAATTTGCAATGATGAATAATGAATGATGAATAATGAATTTTGTTTCGACGTTCCAATTGATTTCGTTGAACGCATTCATCAACCTAAGCCGTGCTGCTCCAAAAGTGTGTCAAATTCATGTTGATTAGACGATAGAAATCCTTCTGCAATCTCCAGTAAATCTTTGATTTTGAGAATTTCCGGATACTGTTTTGCTTCCATCGAGAAAAACATTGCACGCGATCCAACCAGTTGAATTTCATCGAAGTTTCGATCGTCACGAATACGATAGAAGACCTTTTCATTCGATAGTTTCCTGTATTGCGGAAAGTCGGTAACTTTGTTGGACATATTACGAAAGTACAAATGTTTACGAATTCAAAACACAAGAAGGCACACGCGGCGTTGAAGAAAGGAGAGATTGACAAGGCCATTATCTTGTATACGGAAGCATTGAATTTGGCACCCGACAACTGTGACATCCTATCGGATAGAGCTACGGCGTTCCTGCACAAGAAAGATCAACTACGCAGTATGGCGGACTTTAACAAGGCGGTGGAACTGGATCCAAATTATTCATTTCGTTATGCTGCTAGAGCCTTTGCCAAGCAAAACTTTGGCGATTTGGACGGTGCTGTTGAAGATTATCAAAAAGCCGTGGATTTAGATCCTGATGATGCAGTGGCGCAAAACAACCTAGGAATGCTTTTAGAGCAACAAGGCTACAAAAAGGAGGCAGATGAGCGATTTGCACGGGCGGACAAGCTTTCCAAAATGGAGGACCAGCTGTACGACATGATGGACAGTATGGAAAGAGAGGCTCAGGGGGATCAACAAGAAGGAGAAATCGATGAAGATTCCATTAAAAAGGAATTTGAGGAGCGAAGCAAAAAAGCCGAACAAAGTAGCGGTCAAAAAGGCCCTGAAGCTGATTCTGTAGAAAATGAAATGCAAGAGGACTCTTCGAAAAAGGACGATTCATCTACCTCCAAAGAACTCAAAAAGGTATTTACTTCTCGAAAGCAATTTCGTGAGTTTGTACAATTCGTAAAAAATGGATTCAAACTGAAATGACGAAAAAAGAGAAAGTACAATATATCATTGATGAGCTAGAAAAACTCTATCCGGAAACGCCTATTCCATTAGATCATACCGATGCGTACACCTTGCTGATCGCCGTTTTACTCTCGGCGCAATGCACAGACAAGCGCGTCAATGAGATCACGCCCATTTTATTCAAACGTGCGAATAATCCTTTCGATATGATTAAACTGGATGTAGAGGAAATTCGAGAAATCATTCGTCCATGTGGATTATCGCCACGAAAATCCAAGGCAATTTACGTGCTTTCTGAAATGCTTATTGATAAATACGATGGTGAAGTTCCAGCCTCGTTTGAAGCTCTAGAAGAATTACCGGGCGTGGGACACAAAACGGCATCTGTTGTAATGTCGCAAGCTTTTGGTTATCCGGCGTTTCCTGTTGATACGCACATTCATCGATTGTTGACCCGATGGGGTATCACCAACGGAAAGAACGTAGAGCAGACGGAAAAAGATGCCAAGCGCTTGTTTCCTGAGGAAACTTGGAACAAATTGCATCTTCAAATTATTTTCTACGGGCGAGAATACTCTCCGGCGAGAAGTCCTAAGATGGAGAAGGATTTTATTACACGAACGATTGGTACGAAGAAGGCGATTGCGGAGTTGAAGTGAGGTGTTAGAACGGTCAGATCGAATAAAGAAAGTACGGATAATAGTCTTCAATTCCTAGAATTTGCAATTTTTCTTGTTCGCGAAATGGCGAACAAGGTCTGTTAAAACTCTAAATACCAATGTTTTAATTTTCTATTTTTAAACCATCTCACGTCCCAAATGTCATACTTCCACAATCTCACGTATGGCACTATCTGTTTTACATATCCAACACCTCTACTGGCGCGCCGGATTTGGCATCACAAAAAATGACCTTCAATCCGTTCGAGAGTTAACAGTGGAGGAACACGTTGATTTGCTGTTCAAAAAAAGCGACTTCAAACCCTTGAAGTATGAGCTCAGTAAATTCCATGTCAATCTCAAAGACCTCTCAAAAGATGAGCGAAAAGCACTTCGGCAAGAGGCCAATCAGACCATGATAAAGTTGGATTTGCACTGGATGGAGCACATGGTAGCAACTAAAGGCGTATTGCGGGAAAAAATGGCACTGTTCTTTCACGATCATTTTGCCGTTCGATTGAAGAATCCCGTGGTATGCCTTGACTTATTGAATACCATACGAAAGCATTCCCTCGGAAATTTTGGAGAGATGTTAATGGAAGTATCACATTCGCCAGCCATGATCATTTTTCTAAACAATCAGCAAAACAAAAAAGCGCACCCTAATGAAAATTTTGCACGTGAAGTAATGGAGCTTTTCACTTTGGGACGCGATAATGGCTACACGGAGGAAGACATCAAAGAAGCCGCACGCGCATTTACAGGTTGGACCATCAACAAACGATTTCAATTTCAGTTTAATCCACGCGTTCACGACACCGGAAACAAAACTATTCTCGGACAATCAGGAAACTTTAAAGGAGAGGATGTGATTCGCATCCTGCTCGAACAAAAACAGACGGCAAAATACCTCTGCGAGAAAATCTTGAAGTTTTTACTGGGTGTACCAGCTCATCAGGAGGATGTGGATCGCTGTGCTGAGTTGTTTTACACGAGTGATTACAATTTAGAAGTACTACTAAAATCCATTTTCACCTCTGATAGCTTTTATGATAGTAAGTACATTGGAAAAAAGATTAAGTCGCCGACGGATTTATTGGTTGGATTGAATCGACAAGTGCCAATAGAATACAAAGAGCCAAAGGTTATTCTTCAAATTCAACGAAGGTTGAATCAAGTGCTATTTTTTCCTCCCAATGTTGCCGGATGGAACCGAGATCAAGGATGGATTGACAGCTCTACCCTGCTCTTCCGAATGAAATTACCCTCCTTGCTGCTCAATTTTGGCGTCATCGAGTGGCAACCTGATGAAACACTATCAGAGGAAATGATTGCTCGACTGAATAATCAACAAGAGAAGCTCCAAAAGCGCACCGAGAAAAAGATTCAAGCCTATCCGAACTGGGAGAAATGTGCCGAAAACTTTGATAACTCGATCGAAAATTTGGACACTTTTTTACTACAAACGTTGCCGGTTTCGATTGATATTCAACCCGATGACGACCTAAAAACTCGTATTATTAAGATCATGAGTACTCCTGAATACCAACTTTGCTAAAACCAATTCCATGGAAAGAAGAGATTTTTTAAAAAACAGCGTTTTTGCCTCGGGAGTGGTACTCATTCCATCCTTTTTGAAGGGCATGCAGTTCATCAATCCTGAAAAACTAAGCGGATACCGCAACGTGATCGTTATTCAACTCTCCGGAGGGAATGATGGACTGAGCACTATCATTCCGTTTCAAGATGATATTTACCTAAAAAATCGCCCAAATATTGGACTGAATGAAAACCTGTTCAGACTTTCTGATGAATTGTACCTCAACAGTCATTGTCGCGAACTGAAAGAATTATACGATAATGGTGAAATGACCATCATTAACAGCGTCGGTTACCCAAATCCGAATCGTTCTCATTTCAGAAGTACAGATATTTGGCACACTGGAAGCTCCTCGGATCAATTTCTGAAAAACGGTTGGTTAGGAACCTATCTTGATGCCAATTGCGAAAGTTCATTTCAGGGAATTCAATTCGACTCTGAGCTATCGCTCATCCTCAAGGGAAAAAATTTGAACGGAATTTCGGTCACTGACCCAAAACAGCTCTTCAACACCACGCGTGAACCATTTTTTAAAAATATCGTGGAACATCTTGATGATGAAATGCTTACCGAAGACAATCAAGGTTATTTGTATAAAACCTTGGTCGACACTTATTCCTCGGCAGAGTACATTTACGATCACTTCAAAACATACGAGACACAATCTGAGTTCCCGAACAATCAATTTGGAAACAGTTTAAAAGGCATTGCTCAATTGATTTCCTCAGGACTGAAAACACGTGTGTATTATACCACCCTAGGCGGGTTTGACACACATGTGAATCAACTCAACGCTCATAACGCCTTGATGAAAACTTATTCTGAAGGCATGGGCGCTTTAGTGAAAGAATTGAAAAAGTCAGATCGCTTCAAGGATACGTTAATTCTCACCTTTTCGGAATTTGGTCGGCGCGTAAAAGAAAACGGGAGCAAAGGAACTGACCATGGAGCAGCGAACAACTTGTTTATTGTTGGTGGTGGATTGAAACAACCTGGGCTTTACAACGGCAAACCCGACTTAGAAAACTTGGATGATAATGGAGATATTCGCTATGAAATTGATTTTCGTAATGTGTACGCTACGGTGCTTGAAAACTGGCTTCAAGCAGACTCTAGAATGATATTGGGTAAAGAATTTGAAAAATTATCCTTTGTCTGATTAAACCTTTTTAGAGTCGACTTGTCCAACCCTCAGAAAACAAACAAAACATATAACCATGAAAGCACGTATTTTATTTTTCGCACTATTCTCATTTTTAGTAATATCCTTTGTAATGCCGCCGAAATGGGAGAAACTCGGAAGTCGTAAAGTCAACTTTGGAATTGAAAAAGATACGATTGCTGTAGGAGCTCACGAGGGAGCCTTTACCAAACTAAAAATTCAAGTAACGGGTGGTGCGTTGAATATGAAAAAGATGGTCGTTCACTTCAAAAACGGAGAAAAGCAAGATCTTAACTTAAAACACAACTTTGCGAAAGGGTCGGGATCACGCGTAATTGACCTTCCTGGTAACAAGCGACTCATTCAAAAAATCACTTTTGTTTACGACACCAAGAACAGATCCAATCGTCGTGCTACGGTACACGTTTTCGGAAGACATTAAAATTTTAGATAGCCAAGTAACATAAGTAAGGCGCTCTTTTCATTGGGAAGGGCGCTTTTTAATTTGTAGGCTGAAGCCGGATTTATCAATCATCATATCGAATGTAGACTTCCCTCGTTTTAGGGTTAACATGAAATAATTACCGGTCATCAAAAAAGAGATTAAATCTCTAATGATTGATTTTCAGATATTTAACCTAATAAAAATCGAATATTTAATTTTTTTTTCATTGACAGTTAAACCTTTTTCCTGTTTCTTTGTCAAATAAGTGACAAACGATTCTGAGAAGCAATCATAAGTCATTTAAGTTTCCAAACGGAGGGGAGTGCGTTGAACCACTCCCCTTTTTTATTTTAGGCGGACGGGTTAGAGAAGTTCCTCTCCTCCCTCAAGGGAGGAGGATAAAACCCTTCCATTATATTCCCCCAACATCAACTTCACATTCTCCGAGAATTTGGCTAGCTTCGTGGAAAGACAACTATCAACCTTTTATGAAGACAAAAGACGAAATTGTAGCCGACTGGCTTCCCCGATACACAGGCGAAAAACTTGAAAATTTTGGATCGTACATCTTGCTGTGCAACTTCAAGAATTACGTGAAAAGATTTGCAGAAATGCACAACGTGGAAGTTGTTGGTATGGACAAACCTATGCAGTGCGCCACAGCAGAAGGAATCACCATTATCAACTTTGGAATGGGAAGTGCCTCAGCAGCAACTTGCATGGATCTTTTGTCCGCAATCGGGCCAAAAGCTGTATTGTTTTTGGGGAAATGCGGAGGGTTGAAGAAGAAAAACGAGGTAGGTGATCTTATCCTACCAATCGCCGCTATACGCGGAGAAGGAACCAGTAACGATTACTTTCCTGCTGAAGTTCCGGCGCTTCCAGCATTCGCGCTGCAAAAAGCGATTTCTACAACCATTCGTGATTATGGTCGTGACTACTGGACAGGAACTTGCTACACGACAAACCGACGGGTTTGGGAGCACGATGACGATTTCAAGGAGTATTTACAAACCATTCGCGCTATGGCCATTGACATGGAAACAGCGACAATATTCTCCGTTGGTTTTTTCAATGAAATTCCGACAGGAGCACTACTTCTCGTGTCAGATCAACCGATGGTTTCTGAAGGTGTGAAAACGAGTGAGAGTGATGCAAAAGTAACCTCTGATTATGTCAACCACCATTTGAACATTGGTATTGAATCACTTAAACAGCTAATCAATAACGGAAATACGGTGAAGCACCTTCGCTTCGGATAAAACTTGATACTATCAAAAAGTCGCAATTATTGTTGATGGGAGGCGTAACGCTGTTGTTGTTTCCCATCCCGACATTTCTAACGCTTTACTTTGTTGAGGGTATTGAACCTTTGGAAATTTTGGAGTTGGATAATCTTTTGGTTGACCCATTGGCACTTGGTATCGTCGTTGGTATGCTCTACGCTGTCATCGCCTTGGCCTTTATGCAATCCTCTGTATTTGATCCGCTTCCGAACCGCGTCGAGACCATGGTGAAACGCATGAATCTCAGCATTTGGGACTGTTTCTTTTTGGCGATTTGTGCTGGCGTAGGTGAAGAGTTACTATTTCGATCTGGTGTTCAGTATTACCTAGGACCGTGGATCACGTCGGTGCTTTTTGTTGCCATTCACGGCTACTTAAATCCCTTCAATTGGCGCATGTCACTGTACGGAATTATCGTTCTTCCCTTCATTTTAATTATCAGTTTTGCCTTGGAAGAATTTGGCTTGTGGTTTTGTATTGGTGCCCACTTCTCTTATGATCTCGTACTATTTTTGATGATGCGCGCCGTCGCTATCGAAGAACAATCGTGAGGATGGTCGTTTGAAGTACCAACAAGCATTGAGGAACCAAAACGCCTCGATCAATCTCTAAATATTCTAATTTTCGGCACTTACAGGTTGATTCAGGAATGTCTAGCAAAGGACCGGCGTTTGCCAAATGTAACTCCCGCAAATACTTGAGATCCTGCATATTCTGAGGTAAACTTTGAATCACATTTCTGTTCAAATGCAAAAACTTCAGACTTTCACAATCTGTAAGCGTTTCAGGAAGAGATTCGAGCCAATTGTAGTTCAACTCTAAAAGTTCCAAATTCTTCAGGTTACCAATCGTTTCCGGCAATCGTTTCAACTCATTTTGATTGAGCGAAAGCTGCTGTAAAGCGGTCATATCACCGATTTCATCCGGTAATGAATCAATTTCGTTGTATTGCGCAGAGAGAATCCGTAGTTTCTTCAGTTTTCCGATAGATGCTGGTAAGGTTTTAATATCGTTTCGACCAAGAAAAAGCTTTTCGAGATTTTTGAGATTTCCAATTTCCTTTGGGATGGAATCAAGATTGTTTCCGTAAAGACGCAAAACAGTGATGGTTGTATCCTGCAAAACTTCCTCCGGGATTTCAGTAAGTCCCTTTCGTTGAAGATTTACTACCCTGCCCCGTTTCATGTATGGAATATCTTTGATTCGGGCACAAGACCCCAAAACAGATAAAAACCCGAGAATCAACAACACTTTCGCCATCCTGTTAAATATAGCGGAATTAGTGCTAATTTCATATCTTTAAGCAACTATTACAGAATTTTTTCATCTATAGAATAAACGTTCTTACGTACGAGTTGTCTTACAAGAAACGTGATAACAAATTAGAACTATGAAAATTGTCAAATACGCATTAGCAGCATGCATCATTTCCACAGGATTTGTATCGACTGCGCAAGAAGGTTCCCAAAAGGCACATTGCAAGAATCGAAAAGCACATGTGATGGACGCTTTGGAGCTGTCCGATAATCAACGTACTGAAATCGAAGCACTTCGCGAGGAGATGAAAGAAAAACGCGCTACGTTGAAAGCAGACGCTTCTTTGGATGAAGCGGCAAAAAAGGAAGAAATGAAGTCCGTGCGCGAAGAAAAGAAAGCAGCCATGCAGGAAATTCTGACAGAGGAGCAAATGGACAAGCTTCAGGCAATGAAAGCCGAGCACAAAGCGAAAAGAAAGGACATGACTCCTGGCGAAATCGCATTGAAACAAACGGAAAAGATGAAGGAAGTGATCGACGATCTAACTCCGGAACAAGAAGAGCAACTTCACGCCCTTAATTTGAAAGTAGTCATGAAAATTGACGCAATCAAAAAGGACGAAACGATGTCCGAAGAGAAAAAGAAGGAGTTCATCAAAGGAAACATGGAGGACAAGCGCCGCATGTTGGAAAGCATTTTGACAGAAGCTCAAATGCAACAGTGGGATGCTCATGTTTCTAGTAAAAAGAAGATGAGATTCGGTAACGAAAAACCAGCGCTAGAGCCAGCTTCGGAATAATAATAGAGAACAAGAAAGAATGAATAAAGTTTGACTTATTCATTTAATAGAATTAAAAGCCAGCAAGATCATTCGACTCCGCTCGATGCCCTTGCTGGCTTTTTTTATGCGTTTAATCTTTTCGCAAAAACCTTTTTGAACTTCTCTACCTTAGGTCGTACCACAAACTGACAATACTGATTCTCCGGGTTTGACTCGAAGTAGTTGTGATGATAATCTTCCGCTGGGAAGAATTTTTCCAAAGGAATAATTTCCGTTACAATAGGATTGTCCCACACTTTTTCGTTGGTCAATTTTCGTTTGTACAACTCCGCTTTCGATTGCTGCTCCTCGTTTTGATAAAAAACAACAGAGCGGTACTGCGGACCGATGTCATTTCCTTGTCTGTTGAGTTGAGTGGGATCATGCACAAACCAAAACATCTCCAAAATTTCATCAAACGATAGCTTGTCCGCATCAAAAGTTATGTGCGCAACCTCTGCATGCCCTGTTTTTCCCGTGCAAACATCTTTATAATTGGCTGTATCGGGAGTTCCTCCAGCATAGCCGGGTACGACAGAAACGACGCCCTCTAAATCCTTAAAACACGCTTCAATGCACCAAAAACATCCGGCACCCAACGTTGCTTCCATTTTATTCATAGATCGAAAATGCTAATTATTCTTGAATGATAGTGACGCCGAATTGATACAATAACGCAATCCCGTCGGTTTCGGTCCATCGTTGAATACGTGTCCTAAGTGGGCATCGCACCTTTTACAGAATACTTCCACGCGCGTCATCCCGTGCGAATCGTCTGTTCTCTTTCCTACCATATCGGTGGCTACATCGTAGAAACTCGGCCATCCCGTCCCAGACTCAAACTTTGTGTCGCTTGAAAACAACAATGTATCACAACAAATGCAGTGATAATCTCCTTCTTCATGATTGTCCCAATACTCGCCTGTAAAAGCTCGCTCTGTTCCCGACTGTCTTGTGACTTCAAACTGAAGAGGTGTTAATTGTTTCTTCCACTCGGCTTCCGTCTTCACGACTTTCAATGAGTCCTCAATTTGATTCGCTGCTTCCGACGTATCAATTCCTTCTGTTCCCATGCTCGAGCTACAGGCAAAAGCCATCAATCCAAACGCTCCAATAATAAATGCTACTATTCTCATAATTTTCGTTTTCTAGTGAACATTCTGCAATGCTTCACATCGTATTAGACGAAAAAGAGCGTACTTTTGTACAGTGATTTTCCAAAAATATCCTAAAAACTTCTGGGTCATCTCCATCGCCTTGTTTTTCTTCATTGTAAGTTTCAACATGGTCATCCCGGAATTGAACGACTATCTTAGTGGTTTGCACAAGCGCGGTGAGGATTTTAAAGGACTAATCATATTTCTTTTCTCCCTGTCGGCAGCCATTTCAAGACCTTTTTCAGGAAAGTTGTCTGACAATATTGGTCGAAAAAAGGTGATGCTTTTGGGTGCCATTGTTGGTGTCATTGTTTGCCTTTCCTATCCAATTAGCGAACTTATTTCTGATAGTGGAGCAACTCTTTTTGGAATATGTGTTTTCCTAGCCTTTCGATTCCTGCATGGTTTGAGTGCCGGATTCTTACCTACGGGTGCAACTGCACTTGTGACGGATATCCTCCACCCTTCGCAGCGATCTGTTGGTATGGGAATTTGGGGAACGTTTATTTCCGCCGGTTTTGGTGCCGGACAAATTTTGGCTGATCCATTAACAGATGCTTTTGGCATCAACACCTTGTTCTTTGTTTCCGCATTTTTTGCGCTCATCGCTTTTGGTTGTTTGCTGTATATCGAAGAAACACTGCCCAATCCGCTTCGCTACCAGCCGGCGTTTATTAAAGTAAAATGGAACGATGTCTTCGAACCGCCTGTGATGCCTGCTGCAACGGTGATGTTTCTTACCACGATTTCTACGGGAATCGTTTTTGTTATTGCCCAAGAGATTTCAAAATCGCTGGATGTCAATAAAGGACTTTTCTTTGGGTTCTATGTTTTCTCGACAATTGCCGTTCGCTTGTTTGCCAGTAAACTGTCAGATGTAATCGGTCGGCGCAAGGCACTTCTCATTGGCGTCTTTTTCATGGGACTGAGCATGGTGCTTATTTCACTTTCTGCGGGCAATTTCACGTTGTTTGTGATCTCGGCTATCGTTTTCGGTCTCTCCACTGGAGTAAACAGTCCGACAATTATGGCATGGACAGCCGATCTTTCTGCGGATAGCCGTCGCGGCATTGGTGCTGGCACCTTGTTTATTGCCTTAGAGATAGGAATTATGGTGGGATCCTTCAGTACTATGTTTACGTATGACAATAGCATGAGTTCAATTCCGCGAACAGTACTTTTTGGGGCTTTCTTTTGTTTGGTTGCCATCGCTTACTTGCTTTGGCACCTGCGCTATCGAGATTCAGTAACCTAATTCGTCTTCCACATTCAAGTACACTCGAAGTTTCCGCACGATGAAATAAACGGGAATCGTATCGAATAATGCGAAGAAAAACTTGAACAAATAACTGCTCAAAATAAGTGATAATAGGAAAAGCGTGACATCTTTCCCTTCCGGAACCGTAATTCCTTTGGACCAATAATAGGTGATTAAAATTACTGCTACCGAATCAATCAATTGGCTGGTCATGGTAGAAAGATTGTTCCGCAACCACAGCTTTTTACCCTTAGTTTTTTTCTTCAGAAAATGGAACACGTGCACGTCAACAAATTGTGCGGTTAGATAGGCAATCATTGAGGCGACGGTAGCTCCTACAGTTAAAGTACGAATGGCATAAAAGGCGTATTCATCCGGCACAACTGCTTTTCCCTCAGAAACTCCAACGGGCATAGTTCCATTTGGGTTTAGGTTTTCCGGTGCTTCTAGCCATCCTCCGAACCAAACCACCAAAAGCACCCAAATATTGAGGACAAGTCCAATCCAAACAACCATATTTGCTCTCCTGCGACCGTAAACTTCAGAGATGATGTCTGTGCATAAAAACGTGATGGGATAAGGAAGCACTCCAATGGCAATAGAGAAACGGACAGAACTTTCATCACTTATTCCTAGCCATGAAGAAAGATCAATAAAGCGCGAAACCCCAAGAATATTCAGCATGGCTAAGGATCCCAAAAAGATTCCGGCAATCAATAAAAACACCCATTCTCTTCTTCTCTGATATTTCAGGTCGATATCCTCCGCACCAAACATAGGTTGAAAGTACGGTTTTTGAATGAAATATGACTTCTGCAAAACGGATAGTGCGTTTACTATGTCAAGGTGAATCAAGCTATCTTTTCACGTTTCCAAATATTCCCTATCTTCGACAAAAGCAATTGAATGTCAAAAATTAACGTTTCGGAACTGAAGAAACTCTATTACACAATTGGTGAAGTAGCCGATATGTTTGACGTCAACACCTCTTTGATTCGCTTTTGGGAAAAGGAGTTTCCCGTTATCCAACCAAAGAAAAATAAGAAGGGAAATCGATTGTTTACCCCGAAGGAAATAGGGAAAATTGATCGCATTTACACCCTCGTTAAACTAGAAGGATATACTTTGGATGGGGCCAAAAAAGCCATGCGAAGTAAATCGTCAAGCATACAAACTTCGAGTTCCGAAGAATCATCTAGCGAAGACATCATTAATCGGTTGGAAGGATTAAAAGAACGATTATTGTCGCTCAAGATTTAATTCATGTTGATTTGTAAATTCTTATAGTGCAGAAACGCTTCCACAAACTGCGATTCAGGCACTTCGATATCGTAGGAGCAGTCACCAATCTTTTGTAAAAGCACACAAAGAATAGCGTTGTTCGCATTCTTTTTATCGTTGTAAAGCATCGCAACCATCTCTCCTACTTCATCATTCGAATACGCTGGTAACTCATAAAACTCAAAAATGGCATCTTGTACTAGGCGAAAATCTTCCTCGGCGAGCATTCCACGACGGTACGAAATATAGGCTTCCATCATAATTCCAATTGCCACGCAATGTCCATGCGTTAGCGGAATTCGGTTCATAAAATGTCCTTCCAAGACATGTCCAATGGTATGCCCGAGGTTCAGTACCTTGCGCTTTCCTTTCTCCGTTGGGTCTTCCGTTACTACTTCGTGCTTCACGCGAATACACGATTCTATTAGGTCCAAACTAGGAATTTCATCTTCTCGCATTGCTTGTAAGACTGAGCTAAAAAGAGCCTCACTGTGAATGAGTCCGTGTTTTAACATTTCAGCGTATCCACTTAGTAACTCATAGCCCGGTAAAGTGGAAAGAAATACTGGGTCAATGTACACCGCGACAGGATCTGAAAAGACCCCAATTTGATTTTTATAGTGTCCCAAATTTACGCCGGTCTTTCCTCCAATGGACGCATCCACCATAGACAAAAGCGTTGTAGGAATATTGATAAAGTCCAGTCCGCGCTTGTAACAGGAAGCCACGAATCCGCCTAAATCAGTGATCATGCCACCTCCAAGGTTTATTATTACATCATGTCTAGATACGCCGTACTCTGTTAGTGCTTCCCACACACTTCCAACAATGTTCAATTGTTTGTTGTCTTCGCCTGCGGGGAGTAGAATAATTTCCGCTTCGCTCAAGCCAGTGAAGTTGGTCAGCATGTACTCCAAGCAATTCTCGCGTGAATTTTCATCTACAATCACTACTTTCTTCACATGCGCGTAGGTGAAGTTCAACTTTTCATCCAAGGATGAGGTGGTTATGTCTCCTATTTCGAGTCGGCAATTGTTCGTGTCGATGTATTTCACAGCTTGATTTTGGGTAAAAATAGTGATTCACATTTTTCTTCAACGTTATTGATTTATAACAAATTATAATTTGTTTCATTCAGAGGTGATTGAGTGGTTTTAGTCAGCGATTTACGATATGAATATTTCACCACGGAGGCACTGAGGGCACGAAGCCTTGTGGAGTATTAAAGTGCACTAGATCGTCAACTTTTGACGATCAAAGTCTTCCGTTAATTACACGTCTGAATCCTGATTTGAATAATTCTTCGTTGAAGTTGATTAATACCCCCAATTTCATGTCAGTCATTTTTAGATATGTAATTAATTGTGCTGTATGAATAGGACTTAACTCACTAACAGCCTTGAGTTCAAGGATAATTTTATCATTCACAGCTATGTCTGCTCGAAGCTTGGCATCTAATATAACACCGTCATACTTCACTTCAATGGGTACTTGTCGTTTTAGATGTAAACCATGTTTTGATAATTCGTAAAATAGGCATTCCTCATAAACACTTTCGAGCAATCCCGGACCAAGCGTTCTGTGAACTTTAAGTCCACAATTAAAGACAATTCCAGTCAGTTGATTTACAGTCATAATAGGTTAGGTTTATTTTAAGTTAGTGAATATTTTTGAAAGTATTGAAATACCCTTGGTCATCACGCAGTGATGATCTCGTGCACCTTTTATCAAGCATTTCGCCGTGTCCTCTGTGCCTCCGTGGTAAACAATGTAGCACTACAATTCTGCGCATCATTTTGTATCACCAAGAAGCTTTATTTTCTAGTAACTCAAGTCTACTCAGATCGAAAAGAACGCTATTTTTGTTGCATGATTCTGTTTGACAATACCGAGGTTGCATTTCGAAAAAATACGGACGGAGATTTACGTCGCGCGTATTGGTTGTTCCGTATGATTGGCAGTCCGGGACTTGTTAAATTTGGTAAGTGGATGACGAATCTCGCTCTGAAAATTCGTTTGCCCTTGCGTTGGATCATCAAACCGACTATTTTCCGTCAGTTTTGTGGTGGAGAGTCCATTCAGGAATGTATCGCTGTATCCGAGCGATTGGCAAGCCGAAATGTAAAAACCATTTTAGATTACAGCGTTGAAGGAAAAACCGAAGTAGGCGATTTGGATGCTACCATGGAGGAGATAATTAAAACAATTCGTCGCGGAAAAGACAATCCTGATATTCCTTTTGCAGTTTTCAAAGTAACAGGAATTTCGACCTTTGATTTGTTGGAAAAGGCCAATAACGGTTTAGATGCTTTGAATGAAGAAGAAACCGCAGCTTTCGGTCGTGTGAAGGAAAGAATTGAAGCAATTTGTGAAGAAGCTCATAAAGCGGACGTTCCAATTTTCATTGATGCAGAAGAGTCTTGGATTCAGGATACCATTGATCGTCTCGTGTACGAAATGAGCACGAAGTTCAATAAAGAGAGAGCCATTGTTTACAACACATTACAAATGTACCGTCATGACAGGTTGGCTTTCCTTAAAAAGGAAATTGAACGCGCAAAACAAGAGCAATTCTACTTGGGAGTGAAATTAGTGCGTGGTGCTTACATGGAAAAAGAACGAAACCGCGCTGAGGAAAGAGGATATCCTTCTCCAATCCAACCGAACAAAGAAGCCACGGATAAAGACTTTAACGCTGCTTTGGACCTCGTGGTAGAAGAAATCGATCAAGTATCTTTCTGTGCTGGTACGCACAACGAAGAAAGCTCTTTGTACCTGTCGGACCTGATGAAAAAGCACGGAATTAAAAACGATGATCCAAGGGCTTATTTTGCGCAGCTCCTTGGTATGAGCGACCACATATCTTTCAATTTATCCAACGAAGGATTTATGGTAGCCAAATACGTTCCGTATGGACCCATTCGTGAGGTTTTACCGTATTTAATTCGACGAGCGGAAGAGAACACCTCCGTTGCTGGTCAAACAAGCCGCGAGTTGTCGTTGATTATCAAAGAGAGAAAACGCAGGAAACAAAAGTAGAATGAATAATGATTCAGGAATGATGAATAAATTCTGTTCATAACCATTATTCAAAAAGTCAGCAGTGCGATAGCGCGAAACCTCAGTTTCCTTGAATTGTTTCTGTTAGTCCTGTAAGAAATTACTGCGTCACATTCACGTGTCCGGTATCCGTCCGTCGCTCGTCTGATGCGATCGTCTTAAATTCTACCGTCCAAACGTAAGTTCCATCTTGCACCATGCGCCCGTTGTATGTTCCATCCCAGCCTTCAGTTGGATCACTCGATTCCCAAATTACTTCACCGTAACGGTTGTAAATAAGCATTTGCCAGTCAAAGGGATCAAATCCTGCGGTGAAAATTGGTTGGAAGGTCTGATTGAATTCGTCTCCATCCGGAGTAAACGTGTTTGGGATATAGTAAATCACTTCTTCGTTAACCTGAATTACCGTAGCGAAGGAATCAATACATCCAAGCGGTGAAATTCCATACAACGTGACCAAATACCCTGAAGTTGCGTTATCAGGGAACTCATGCGTTGGGTTTACTGTCGATACTTGTTCTGTCCCATCTCCAAAATCCCATAAGTACGATGTAGCACCGGAAGATGTGTTGTCAAAAGAAACATCTGTATCCAAACTCAAGACCGTATACGTCGAAGGAATGAATGACGGATTCGGAACATTCTCTACGTAAATATAATCGTCATACGTTACGGAATTTGTACATCCGTTGGCGCTCGTTACAGTTAAGGTCACATCAAAATTTCCACCGTATTCATAAAGGTTCGGAACGTCTGCGCATCCTGTTCCGGTATTTCCATTCCCGAAATCCCACTGACAATCTGTAAAGTTGCCCAAGGTTGTGTTCGTGAAGAAAATAGTTCCCGGCTCACAAATAGACAAAGTATCGGCAACGAATGAAGGTTGTGGAATTGGTTCAACCGTAACCGTAACGTTATCCGTGTTGACACATCCATTTGCGTCTGTACCTGTCACTGTGTAAGTCGCAGTAGTCGTCGGAGTGATCGTTCCTCCATTTGGAGTTCCATTGTCCCAAACGTAGGTTTGAGCTCCCGTGGCTTGCTGCGTGTAGGTTTCTCCATCACACAAAGTAACATCGTTCCCAGCAAATACTGGAGGTAATGGATTCACTGTAATCGTTTGTGTACCTGCCGCGGCATTAGAACACCCGGCATCAGTGATTTGTGTCAA
Organism: bacterium; assembly: GCA_024742305.1. GTDB lineage: Bacteria > Bacteroidota > Bacteroidia > Flavobacteriales_D > Crocinitomicaceae > UBA4466. The sequence goes on from JANSYQ010000011.1 coordinate 98,129, forward strand.
AGTGTAAGTTCCCGGCGTATTCCCAAGAACAATCGTATCGTTCATTGAATTGATGGTCTGCGGTGCTCCGTCCAAATCATACGACAGGTCGAACGGTGCCGTACCGGAAACTACCACAAATACATCTTCTACGAATTCGTTCGCACAGTAGGTGCCGCCGTTCTCAATGGATGAAACCGTTGGAACTGCTTGCTCTACGATAGTCTCTGTGAAGTTACCCACATTCGTACAACTCGAATCGGATATTCCGGATATGACATATACTCCTGTTGCGTTTCCAAGGTTGACAGGTGAAGTTGGACTGGTCGTTTGCATCGGCACTCCATCCAATGTATAATTAATAGTGAAAGGTCCTGTACCAGTTACATCTACCGTAACATCGGCAATCACATCGCCAAAACAGTACACTCCACTACCCGTTGTTGCCAAAATGTCAGGTTGAACAGGCGCGACATCTGTAACGTTAACCTGACAGGCGAGGTCGTCCGAGAAGTAAATCAAAATGTCTACGGGTGATCCATCTGCTGGAATTCCAGTGATCCCGAAATTCGTCAGGGTTCCATTGTTGAACGGAGGGTTAATAGTTTGTGTATACGTTCCCGTTCCGGTTGTGATCTCCACTTCAATGGTTCCAGTTCCCGGATTTTCTACATAAATAAAGTCACCCGTCACATCAAAAGTATTACCACCGTGACAGGCGCTAATGTCGTAATTGAGTCCGGCAATGGTACACGGACAAGACACATTCACTATTACAGAGCTAGACGCTGAACATCCTGTAGTTGTATCAGTAATAGTCGCGAAATACGTTGTTGTGTCCAATGCGCAGGCGGTTGGTTGTTGTAACGTTGGGTCGTTAAGCGTTAACGCTGGTGTCCAAACGATATCGAAATCAGGAGCATCGCACGTAAAGTTGACGTTGTCTAGAGCCCACGCATCGTTATCTTGAACTTGCGTAAATGTCGGTTGATGCCAACGGAATCGCGTTGCTGGCGTTTGTGCCAATGGTGGAATTGGAATCAAGAAGTTTTGCCACGTTGGATTATTGTCCCACTGAGATTGATAGTAAGTATTCAATGTTGTCCAAGTTCCTCCTCCATTCGTTGAGTATTGGAGTACGATGTCTTCACCGGCATCCGCGTTTTCACAGGCAGCTCCTGAAGAAGTATTCCCCATAAACAAGCTGAACTGTAAGAATCCGCAATTCGCCGTAGCATCGACGTCAACGGTCATTGCTTGTCGTGTTCCAATGTTCTTAAAGTACATGGCATTTCCCGTCACTGAGCCACACGCCCCAGCAGATCCAGCCTGTGCTCCACCGGCATCGGCCCACATGTTTCCATCAAATCCGGGATCAAAATCATCGACAATAGAACCTGCGTTGTAATCTGTAAATTCCACGTTCAAATCTGTACAGTTAGGACAAGTCACGTTGGTATTTACTGCAGAGGCCTGGGCATTCACCGGAGATACAACAACTGTTACAGTATCATAACATGCATCCGTTCCATCGGTGTACGTAACAATGTAGTCTGTTGTTGTATTTGCTGTAATTGTTTGGTCGTAGTTGTCGGGAGAGCCTGGAATGTTACTCCAGTCGTAATAATATCCGCAGTTCGTTGGAAGAATTTCAATGTTGTCAATTCCCCAGTGATCATTCACTGTTGAACTGGCATTGGGCTGCGTCCATTGGAACATTGTATTCGTGGTCCATGCTCCCGGAGGTAATGTGAAGCAGTAATTATCCCACTGATAATATTGATTCGCGTAACCCGCAATAGGTTCAAAGTAGAAAATATCGATCCAAGTTGCTCCTCCGTTCGTAGAATACTGAAAGAATACACCTTCGTCGGGCAAGTCGGGATCCTCACAGTCTCCTCCTGGAATGTCATCAGCTGCAAAGTCAAGATCGAAACACACTTGTCCTCCACAAGACAAATCAAACCCGGTGGTGGTTAATGTTCTTGGGAACGGGACATTACCGAACCAAGCGGAAGGTGTTCCATCCAAAGAAGGTCCACATGGATTGTTGTATAAAACGGTTGCGGAGGTTGTCCAGCCAGCTCCAATTTGTCCACCATCAAAATTGGTCGAAAGCACGGCAGAATCTGATAATCCAATAGCCGTCAAGTATATATCTGCTCCACACGATGCGAAAATTGAATCAGGTCCTGCTTCTACCGTACACTGCGCATTCAATTGCGCGCTCCCCAGCACTAGAAATGCGAAAATAAGTTTCAATTGCTTCATCACTTCTGAGTTCCTTGATTAATTACTTCCATGTTCATGAATTCGAAATCCGTTAAGGTTTGATTGGACATTCCCGGAACCAATTCTATAAAATGACTGAAAACATAAACGCGTTTGTCCATTTTACTTGTTCCATCGCCTTCTACAATCTCTCCAGGCGAGAGTGTCAACGATCTTTTAAATTCTTGGGTTTCCAGTCGGTTGCAGTTGGTACAAACATCATTTCGAAATTCTTTCACTGCCCAATTGAACGTTTTGATTTCTGTTTCTGAAGTGTTCTTGAATCGGAATAGCACCAATACTTGATTTCGTACATTTTGATTGTTGCACTCTTGCACTTTATACTCCACTTCGATGCCATCGAGGGAAATTAGCGCAGTCCAATCATCCGTAATTTCTATTGGGTCGTGATCAACACTTTCGGTAGGATGCGCATGGATGGATGTTGCCATTGCCAAAGCCACTCCTAATACAACTAGTCGTTTCATTCTATTCGTTCGGTCTTTCAATACACTGTAGTAGAAAGCTAAGTAGGTAGTGTTTGGTCCACTGTTTAAACAGCTAAGACGGCACAAAGTTACAGTAACTCACGATTAATGCCATAAAATGTTAGTCCCGTAACCAGTAAAGACGTTTGTGTGATAAAAATCACAAAAAAGCGCCTCTCCAATGGAAAGACGCTTTTCGTTTGTTTTTGGTTGTTTCTAGACTTACTTTATCACATTGACATGCCCCACAATCATAATTCTCTCATCGTTCATGGTGGTCTTGAATTCAATTTTCCAAGTATATGTTCCGTCTTGAACTTCTCTTCCGTATAGACCATAGGTTGCATCCCAACCCACTGTTGCATCATACGATTCGAAAACAATTTCTCCCCATCTGTTGAAGATGGTCAAGTGATAATCAAACGGATCGTAACCTTCTGTAAATACTGGCATAAATACGTCGTTGTAATCATCACCATCCGGGGTGAATGTATTCGGCACCCAGTAGATCAGCTCTTCAGAAACCGAAATGGTTATTTGGGTTGAATCCACACATCCTAAATCAGTGTATGCCCACAAGGTCGTAGTGTACGTCCCTGCTTGGTCTTCCGGGAATGTATGCGTTGGATCGACCTCTGTACTGATTCCGGTATTATCGCCGAAGTCCCATTCGTAATTCGTAGCACCTGTTGAAGTATTATTGAAAATAACCTCGGTGTACAACGTCGAAAGGTCGGTTTGTGATGCCGTAAACGATGCCAATGGAAGGTCTTCAACGTAGATGTAATCCGTATAAGTATCCGTTGAAGTACACCCTAAATTCGATGTTGTTGTCAACGTCACATCATACGTTCCTCCATTGTTGAAGGTATATGAAGCGTTGCATCCTGAGATTGTAGTCCCGTTGATGGTCCATTCGCAATCAGAGATACCGCTGGTTGCTGTAGATAGGTTTGTAAAGTTCACCGTCAATGGCGCACAACCTGAAAGTACATCTCCTGCGAAGCTTACGATTGGTGGCTCTTCCACTGTCACCGTAATTTGATCCGTTGAGATACAGCCTTCGTTGTCTGCCGTTACCGTGTAGGTGGTTGTTTGTGTTGGTGAGAACGGTCCTTGCGGAACCTGTGGCGACCATACAATGGGTACGTTCCATGGGTTCGTTGCTGTGATTGTGATATCCTCGCCCAAACAAATCGTGGTGTCGTTTCCTGCATCAATCGGTGCTGGAACTGCCAAAATCGTGATCTCTTGTGTAACCAAGGTTTGGTTGCCACAGTCATCGGTGATACTGTACGTTCGTGTGATGATTTCTCCGTTACATACGTTGCCATCACTCACATCACTCACCCACGCCACAACCGGATTCGCTGTACAGTTGTCTGCCTCGTTAGTGACTACCGTTGGATCAGGGTTCGGTACATCGTTCGCCCCCGGCACTGATATCGGTGTTGGATTCGATGCCGTTGGTGGTGTGGTATCATCCACAACGATCGTCTGTGAAGTTGTTGTTGTGTTACCACAGTTATCTGTATAGGTCCATGTTCTTGTGATCGTCTCAGGACATGATTGTCCGTCAGATACATCTGTTCCTGTTACCGTGCCTGCACCGTCACAGTTATCCGTCCAACCAAGATCGGTCATTGCAGGAACATCGCCGATACATTGTACCGTAACGTTCGCTGGCGCTGGATCCAATACCGGAGCCTGCGTATCGTTCACAGTGATTGTCTGTGTTGTAGTTGCCGTGTTACCACAAGCATCCGTGTAGGTCCACGTTCTAGTGATCGTTCCTCCACACGTTCCTCCTACTAGCGGTCCATCTGTTGGAAGCACCGCTCCTGTTCCATCACAGTTATCGGTCCATGTCAATGCGTTTCCTGATAGTAGTCCGCTGGTACATGAGATCGTAATATCTGCCGGTGCCGGTGCAAATACCGGTGCTTGGGTGTCTATTACTGTGATTGTCTGTGAGGTTGATGATGTGTTACCACAGGCATCTGTATAGGTCCATGTTCTGGTGATTGTCTCAGGACAGCTCTGTCCGTTGGATACATCTGTTCCCGTTACTGTTCCTGCCCCATCGCAGTTGTCTGTCCAACCAAGGTTAATCATCGCTGGTACATCTCCGATACACTCTACCGTAACATCTGCCGGTGCTGCTGCCATTACTGGAGCCGTTACGTCTTGAACGGTGATGATTTGATCTACCGTGATTTGGTTCCCACAAACATCGGTAATGCTGTAGGTTCTTGTTATTGTTTCAGGGCAGCTTTGTCCGTTCGATACATCGCCTACATGCGCCACGGTTGGCACTCCTTGGTTATCCGCTTCATCGGTGATCAGAAGTGGATCCGCTGGTGGCACATCGCCGATACACTCTACTGTGATTGGTCCGGGTGCTGTTCCCGTTGGCATGATTGGATCGGTGATCTGAATAAGGTGGGTTACCTGCGTTGTGTTTCCACACTCATCGGTGATTTCATAAATGCGCGTGATCGTCTCAGGACAAGGGTTGTTGTCTGAAGACTCACTTACGAACGTTACCGTTGGGTTCACTGTACAGTTGTCCGCCTCGTCGTTCACTACTGTTACATCTACTGGTGGAACTGGTCCTCCCGGTACGATGGTCGTTTGTGGGTTCGATGCTGTTGGTGGTGTGGTATCATCAACGATAATAGTTTGTGATACCGTTGCGTTGTTTCCACAGGCATCCGTGTAGGTCCACGTTCGTGTGATCGTCTCAGGACAGCTTTGTCCATCCGATACATCTGCTCCTGTTACAGTTCCTGATCCGTCGCAGTTATCCGTCCAGTTAAGGTTTGTCATCGCTGGAACATCGCCTGCACATTCTACTGTTACGTTAGCCGGTGGCGCTGCAAAAACAGGCGCTTGTGTATCAATCACAGTAATCGTCTGAGAGGTTGATGATGTGTTGCCACAAGCATCTGTGTAGGTCCAAGTACGTGTGATCGTCTCAGGACAACTTTGTCCATCCGATACATCTGCTCCTGTTACTGTCCCTGCTCCATCACAGTTATCCGTCCAGTTAAGGTTTGTCATCGCTGGAACATCTCCGATACATTCAACGGCAACATCCGCTGGTGCTGCTGCGAATACTGGAGCCTGCGTATCAATGACTGTGATTGTCTGAGAAGTTGATGCTGTGTTACCGCAGGCATCCGTGTACGTCCAAGTGCGTGTGATCGTCTCAGGGCAACTTTGTCCGTCGGATACATCTGCTCCTGTTACTGTTCCTGAGCCGTCGCAGTTATCCGTCCAGCCAAGGTTTGCCATCGCTGGTACATCGCCGATACATTCTACCGTAACATCAGCAGGAGGCGCATTGAAAACTGGTGCTTGCGTGTCA
>JANSYQ010000036.1 GCA_024742305.1 bacterium
AAATTCATTTTCAGCGGCAGACCGAAGGAGTGATTGATTGCCATAATAGTGGAGTTTTATTATGTTCCCAAGATAGATAAATAATCTATTTCTCGTGGCGCAGTGAATCTGACTTTTCGTAGTCTTCCATGACTCTTTGTAGACGAGAACTGAGACTGTCAGATTGTACTTCGTTGATGTTCAATGTGTCGGAAGTAATGAAGTGAATGCTACTATCTGACGGATCTATAACAATGGGCATGATCTTGTTGAAAGAGTATCGATCCAATAATGTGGTATCAATTCTTTTAACGGTGCGGATGGAGTCTCGCAGTGAACTAAATTTTTCAATTTTCCGATTTGTCTCGAGAATGGAGCAACTCAATTGGGAAGTCTGAGCAACGTAGTCCATATCTCGATGCTTCAAATCATACTTTTTGCGGTACTCTTCATAGCTGAGGTGCAAATAATCCGTCATCACGGTATCATTGTAATTCTCTTTGAAAAATGCATCTTGTTCGTATTCGCGAAGCTTGGTAGTAACCTCGGCATGCTCTTCGAGAGACTCTTGAGAGGGTTTGCAGCTTGTCAAGAAAAGAGGCACCAACACTATAAGAAGCATTTTTTCTAAAACCATTTTCCAGAGTTCATGGGTTTGCGTAACATTTGCTTCAAATTTTCAAAAGATTTCCGACTGGGTCTATCTTTTTTCTCCGGCATGTATCCTTTTTCCTGAGAGCGACCTTTTATCTCAGGTTCTTTTTTCCTTTCGACCCAAAACAGACGTTTCTTCTGAATGGTTTCTTGGATGTCTGCATCCACTCCAATATTTTCCAATGCACACATAGCCGCTTCAGAGACTAAGTAAACGGAGTCATCGATGCTACTAACAAGTGCGTGTTTCGATACGCTAGAACGCAATTCGCCCAAGTACTTCGCGGCCAATGCACGGATATCGTACGTTCCTCGCTTCAAAGCATACTCGATAGCGGGAATATTTTTCTTTCGCCTTTTTCTATCGAGCCACTTTTTGCTCAAGCTAGAGAATCTCAGCGTTACGAATAGTTTCTTCAGAAGCATCAGTTAGCGAATGTTGGCTCTAATTCTCTAGCGTACGTATTCTACTTGCAATCCTTTTCCAAAAAGGAAAGTTTCGTTGGTTGCTGTTCGGATTTTTTCGCGACTTGTCGCTTTGCCTCCATTGGACTGAACTTCTGTTACGAAATAATAGAAATCTTTGGTGTCATGCTTCTCAATACTCCACGTGGCACTTTTAATGTTCAGTGCATCCATAACGGCACTATCGTACGAAACGGTTCCATCGGCATTCAAAGTCATTTTCATCTTTTCACCGTTTTGATACCCGTACGGATAGGCAGATGTTTGGTCGTTTCCTTGGACTGTTGCCTTGGAGTATGTCCATGTTCCAACGAGTAGTTCCTTCATTTCTTCAGCATTTGTAGGAGGGGTCGTTGGTTTCTCGGGAGTATTGTTTTCCTCTTGGCTTTCTTCATCGTTGTTAGTTGCTTCAGTGGAAGTTTCATTGTCAGCAGTTGCGTCATCACTCGTTTCGGCATCAGAAGAGTTACAAGCCGCGAGTAGTAATACACATACGACAACAATCGATGTAAAAATGCTTTTATTCATGTTGTTTGATTTGATCGGTGTCTTACAAAGGTATGAATTGTATTTTTGGAATAAAACGAATTGGGGTTGAGGTACATAGGTCCCATTTACCGACTTGTACACCAATATTAATCCAAAGTTTTTGTTCGCAAGCGCAAGGCATTTCCGATTACAGAAACGGAACTAAAACTCATAGCCAAAGCAGCAATCATAGGAGAGAGAAGTATGCCGAAAAACGGGAACAACACACCTGCGGCAATAGGTACACCAATGGTGTTGTAAACAAGAGCGAAAAATAGGTTTTGCTTGATGTTTCTCATAACCGCATCGCTCAAGTTTTTTGCCTTTACAATTCCGTGTAAATCGCCCTTTACCAGCGTAATCATTGCACTTTCAATGGCGACATCGGTTCCAGTTCCCATAGCAATTCCTACATCGCTTTTGGCCAATGCGGGTGCATCGTTGATACCATCTCCGGCCATTGCCACCACCTTACCGCTTTTTTGGAGTTTTTCTACTTCTTTCAGTTTGTCCTCCGGTAACATGTTTGCTTTGAAATCGGCGAGGTTGAGTTCATTCGCAACTGCTTTCGCTGTTTCCGGGTTATCACCAGTTAACATAATCACCTCGATTCCGCTGTCTTGAAGTTCTTTGATAGCCTTTGCACTCGTTTGCTTTATTTCATCGCCTATGGCAACATATCCTACAACGTTTGTATCAATTGCCAAATAGGAAACCGTTTTACCTCTCTTCTGAAAAGATGCTGCTTTTTCCAGCATGTCTGAGCTTACCGTAGCACTGGCGTGCTCCATCATTTTTTGATTTCCGAGACTTACCTTTTTGCCCGAGATTTTTCCTTCTACGCCTTTTCCTGTGATGGCTTCGAAACCTTCCGATTGTATTGACTCAATACTGCGTTCTTTTCCGTACTTAACTGTTGCCTCAGCCAAAGGGTGTTCACTGTTTCTGTTAAGGGATACAATGTATTGGAGCACTTCATCTTCACTATATTGATCGTTAAACGTCCCGACTTCTTCAACACTTGGTTTTCCTTCAGTGATAGTACCCGTTTTGTCCACGATTAATGTGGTGACTTCATACATTTTTTCTAAAGCTGCTGCATTTTTCACCAATACGCCCTGTTGAGCACCTTTACCGACCCCTACCATAACAGACATCGGAGTTGCAAGTCCTAAGGCGCAAGGACAGGCTACGATTAGCACGGCTACTGCATTCACCATCGCGTAAACATAAGCAGGACTTGGTCCCCAAATTGCCCAAACGATAAAAGTGATGAGCGAAATAAGGACTACAATGGGTACAAAATAGCCTGAGACAGTATCGGCAACTTTTTGGATGGGTGCGCGACTTCTACTGGCATCATTGACCATGGTGATAATTTGCGAAAGCAGGGTATCGCTGCCAACCTTTTCGGCTTTCATTAAAAAGGATTGATTGCCATTAATGGTACCGCTGCTAACTTGATCATCAACCGACTTTTTTACTGGAATTGGTTCTCCTGTAATCATGGATTCATCGATGCTAGTACTTCCTTCAATGATGATTCCGTCTACTGGGATTTTTTCACCAGGCTTTACTTTGAGAATATCATCCTGTTCTATTGAGTCGATGGCGACTTCGATTTCCTCGCCGTCCACCATTTTTGTGGTCTTGTTTGGGGCGAGCTTCAGTAACTCTTTGACGGCCGAGTTCGTTTTGCTGTGTGCACGAGCCTCAAGTAACTGTCCCAGTAATACCAAGGTGAGAATGACCGTTGCTGCTTCGAAATAAACATGAACTGTTCCTGCCTCCGTTTTGAATTGTTCAGGAAAGAAATCGGGAAAGAGTAGTCCGAAGAAACTAAAAAGCCAAGCGACACCGGCGCCCAGTCCAATGAGCGTGAACATATTTGGACTTCGTCTGATTATGCTACTGTAGGCTCGTTGGAAAAACATCCAAGTGGCATAGAAGACCACAGGGATGGAGAGTACGAACTGGATCCAGTTCCAATATTTAATCTCAAGTATCTCATGGAGCGGGTTGTTATGGATCATCTCGCTCATGGCAATAATGAAGATGGGCAAGGTGAAGCCTGTAGCGATCCAAAACTTCTTGGACAACCTATTGTACGTTTTTTCTTCAGCGCTAAGGTCGGGCTCTTTGGGGACGAGGTCCATTCCACAGATGGGACATGAACCCGGCTCGTCTTCAACAACTTCAGGGTGCATAGGGCATGTCCATTGTTCGGCGGAAGTGTTGTTATTGAGCGATTGTTCTTCCACTAGGTCCATGCCGCAAACAGGGCAGTCGCCTGGCTCATCATACTTTTTGTCCCCTTCGCAGTGCATAGGGCAGTAAAAGACACCAGCTCCCTTCTTTTTTGCTACATCTTTGTGATTCTTGTGGTCGTGATGCCCATTGTGTTTGGTTGTTTCGTCGTGAGTATGGTCATCGTCCTTAGGGTGAATGTCGTAATTACTATCTGCCAAGGCTTCTTTTAACGTTTCAATCGCGATGTGTGATTCCATCTCGACGGTGGCTTGAGACTTTTCTAAATCCACAGAAGCTTGAATTACTCCTGGCACTTTCGATAGTGCTTCTTGCACGTGCTTTTGGCAACCCTTGCAAGACATTCCTGATATATGATAGGTATGCTTCATCCTTGTTAGTTTCTATACATTACAAAATTGTAGGCAATTAAACAGGGATGTATTACATAATTTTGGAAAAGAGTTGTAAGATTTACAATTCGTCCAAAGGCTTCCTGTGAATTGGACGTAACTTCTTGAAGTGAGTGGGGGTAAGTCCAGTTATCTTTTTAAATTGATTGCTGAGATACGCTACGGATGAATAATTCAATTTATGCGCAATTTCATTCAATGTTAACTCGTCATAGACAAGAAGTTCCTTGACCTTTTCTATTTTTTGGAGAATGTAATATTTCTCTACAGTCATCCCTTCCACCTCCGAAAAAAGCTTACTCAAAGCACTGTAGTCCTGATTCAATTCTTGGCTGAGATAGTCGGAGAGGGTAAGGTTTAGGTTATTATTTTTATTTTGAATCACGTCAGTGATCAGGTTTTTGATCTTCTCGATTTTCTGCCTCCTTTTGTCGTCTAGAAGTTCGAAACCAACTTCAAGCAGTGCCCTCTCTAATTGTGTTTTTATTTTAGAAATGTTGTTCTCCTGAATCTCTACCTCGCCTAGCTCTATTCGAAGTGGAGTAAGACCAATCGTTTCGAGTATTGATTTTACCGCTAGTTTGCAGCGGTTACAGACCATATTTTTGATGTAGATTTTCAATCTTTAGTTTGATTTCTTTTGTGACGAACTACCTATCCAAAGTACATTTTTTCGGATATCTATGTGTTTTTGCCGAAAAGTAAATGACTAAATATTCTGAAGGACGTCAGTCTCTAAACCAACCCGAGTACTTCACATAATTATTGGCAATTCGCATGACTTCACCTTCGAATAATTCGGGAGAAATTTCTTTCACTTTTTTGGCGGGAACACCGGCATAAATTGACCCAGCTTCTACGCGGGTGCCTTCTTTTAGAACGGCTCCGGCAGCTATGATGGATCCTGATTCGATGTAACAATTATCCATAACGATACTTCCCATTCCGATGAGAACGTTGTCTTCTACTGTGCAGCCATGCACTAATGCATTGTGTCCAATGGAGACGTTATTTCCCAAAACAGTTTTTGTTTTCTCGAAAGTACAATGAATCACTGCGCCATCCTGAACGTTCACCTTGTTCCCCATAGTGATGGAGTTGACATCTCCACGAATCACGGCATTAAACCACACAGAGCATTGATCGCCCATGGTGACATCTCCTACGATTGTGGCGTTTTCCGCAAACCAGCAGTCGTTTCCATGAACTGGAGATTTACCTCTACATTCTTTGATGAGTGCCATTTTTTTTACCGGAAATTACAGAAACTTTGTGAAAATCGAGTTTGGAAAACAATCTGGATTCGACTAGTTTATAATCCCTAGTGCTTGGCAAACATCCTTCTTTCGACGTGCAGCAACGGTGATTACCGAGCCGTCAGATAAAACTAAATCGCCCGTTTTACCTCGAATGTATTTTGTGATGTAATTGATATTGACGATGTTCGATTTGTGAACTTTAAGAAAATTCGCTTCCGTTAGAATTTCTTCATACTCCGCCATTGGTTTAGAAATTAGCATTTTCTTGCCGCCTTTCAAATAAAAATTACAGTAAGCTCTATCGGCTTCACAGCGAATAATATCATCCACATCCATGAATTCGATTCCCTCGGCGGTTGGTAAAGCAATTTTGGAAAATGAATTATTACCCTGTGCCATGTTTCCGTTGAGTAAGGTAACCTGATCGTTGTAATAGTTTGAATCTGAGGATCGCTCTTTGCACTTTTGAATGGCCTCTTCCAACTCCTGCACATTTAATGGTTTCAATAAGTAATCCATCGCGGCATATTTAATTGCTTTGATGGCATACGCCGCATGAGCTGTGGTGAATATAACTTTGAAGTTTACTGTTTCAAGTGACTCTAATAAATCAAATCCGCTTCCTCCGGGCATTTCCACATCTAGAAAAACAACATCCGGACTTTTTGAAAGAATTAATGTTTTCGCCTCAATGATATTTGCTGCTGACCCAACTATTTCAACATCAGGGCAAAACATTTCAATCATTTTAGCAATTGATAATCGCACCTGTTTTTCATCATCCACAATAACACATCGCAACATAGTAGCTTGTTTTGGTTAGTTTTCTGGGAATGTTAACTCCACTTCACATCCTCGTTGTATTTCCGAACTATCAAAAAGACTATATCTTTTAATTTCGTAGGCATTTTTACCCTTTATTGCATTTAAGAAGCCGCGTCTCGATTCTTTACACTTGAAATCTTTAATACGAATCGCTTGTTGTTTCCTTCTCTGCAATTTACTCATATTTTCCTTATCTCTTGTAGTAGCAGAAAAGGTCATAGTCACCTGATTCGAAATGTTTACTTTGTAATTCATAAAGAATACAGGAGACTTGCAGTTGACACTTAAAATCCAATCAATTACTTCTGCTACGTACGGTTGAACGTACATGGCAGGCACCAAAACTTGGCTTGAATCGAGCTTTTTGGGGATCTTCCAATCAAAGGTATACGGCTTCGAATGCGACATTAACTTGATTTCGATATACTTTTCAATAAACTTAATTTCTTTGCTTAAGGGAACTGCTTCCTCCTTAATATTGTCTGTTGATAGTCGTACTAACTTTGTCACTGAGGAGAGAAGGGCCAAAAACTCTCTCGGCTCTTTGTTTAATGCATAGAATTGAAATGAACTTAAAACATCCAAAATGAAGCGTTCATCGAGTTGAGAATTTAAAAGCATGGATCGCATGTGAAGATCTGTTCTTCTACTTTTTTTCGGGATCTGCGAGGATGCTTTATGTTGTTTACTTCTTAACATTTGTCCAAATTTTCTAAGACGTCCGTATAATTGGAATACCAGTCTTCCCAGCGTGAACTATGACTTTCCCAACGGCATTTCTCTCTTTTTTCGCTCAAGTTACTTTGGGAATACCACCCTTACCTTTGGGAAGTTAAGCTCGAAAGCGACCAATTGAGATGTTAAAATTTGTAGTCATACAAACCCTAAAAGAAGCGGAATGTTACTTCAAGAGCGCATAAGTACCCAGAAAAGTGAAGACCTAGAAGATATATATTCTTCGACTGTGATGATTGTTGAGCAAGACGAGGCAGCAAAAGATGTATATCGTAAAGCTTTCGACGAGGAAAATGTTGAGGTTTGCTTTTTTAGCTCGGGATCCGAGGCTTATCAGTTTTTTTTAGATGCCCAAAATGTGGTGATCATCATAGTTGGGTTTGATTTATCCGACATGATAGGGATAGACTTCATTTCCCTTTTTAAAAATTATAAAAGCAGTGAAATACCTGATATCGTTTTTAGTCGAAACAAAAACGACTACAACGGAATACAATGTGCTTTTGAGTTAGGAGTTTCACAAGTGATTAACATACATAATGAGCCAAAATTAGTTCGAATTACTTTGCTGTCACTCTTGCGAAATGCCACAAGGAGACAGATGATACAGAACAATACCCTTCGAATGAAACAAAGGACGGAATTGTTGGAGCGAAATTATCACACCCTGCAAAACAGTTTGGACCATAGCCAATTCATTCAAAAAGCATTATTTCTCACCGAAGAGACCATTGAGTCGAAGTTCGACAACTTATTTGTAATTAACAGGGCGAAACATCAAATAGGTGGTGATTTTGTTTGGATAGATACAATTAATTCAAAATTCATCAGCATTTGCGCAGATTGCACCGGACATGGGATTTCAGGAGCAATGCTTTCTACCTTGAGCTATGTGATCATTGAAAATATTATTCGTGGTCAAAGAGTTTTCGATCCAGGTGAAATATTGACCCTGTTGCATCGTCAGTTTAACTGTTTATTTAATACATCGCAAAGTCAATGCGGAGCCGATATCTCAATTTGTGTGCTTGATACCTTCACAAAAAAATGGGAGTACGCCAGTGCAAAAGGAAAGTTAGCGGTGTTGAGCGACGGGGAATGTCGTAAGCTCGAATCACAGCGAATTTCAGTTGGTAATACCTACAAACCGGAATATCGCTTTGAAACAAAAGTTTTGGAATTGAAGGAAGGAGATTTGCTTATTCAGTATTCAGACGGAATTACCGATCAATTTGGCGGACATAACTTTAAAAAGTTCAGTCAGAAGCGTATCGAGAAAACATTTAAAGATAACGTTCAATTGCCAGCATTTTTCGTGAGAAAGTAGAGGCAATAAAGGAAGAGGAGATTTCTGTTCAGGGACAGATTTACAAAAACATGGCTTACACGTGGTATCATTTTATTACGCAGAACTTCGTCCTGTGTTATCGGCATGCGCAAGATTGGGTAGGACTTCTAGCCTCACATGAAGTGATTCTGAAAAATGAGCCCATCCTGTACCTCAAGGGATTGCACAATGTGCAGTCTGCCTTGTTTTACTCCAACAAGCCACGTCAATTTGAGAAATCATTTAATGAATTGCAGTCATTCGTATCGGAGCGTTCAGAGTATTTTGATGAGAACACGCGATTGCTGTCGGAAGTGTACTTGTACATGGGTCGATTGAACACTTTATTTCTATCAGGCAAGTTTCGTGGAAACGAAGTATTCATAGAAGATTTGAACAATTGGCTAACGCGTCACGAGCAGTATCTTGATCTGAATCGTTTTCAGGTATTTCACTACAAAATTGCATCGCTTTATTTCGGCGCAGATGACTTCAAGAATTGCATTGTACACCTGAACAAAATCATCCATGCCGATGTTAAGGAAAAGTCGTTAAAGCAAGACGTTCAATGTTTCGCTCGAATTTTGAATCTTGTTGCTCATTTTGAGTTAGGGAACGACGACTTAGTGGAGTACCAATTGAAGAGTACCTATCGTTTCCTACATAAATACGGCGATTTACAGAAGGTACAGGAGTATATTATGCATTCCATCCGAAAGGCAATGATGACCCAAAAGAATGAAGTTATTCCCTTGTTTGAGGAATTGAAAAATCAGTTGGAAGAAGTCTTCGATGACCCTTACGAGCAGCGTCCACTTTTGTATTTGGATTTAATTTCTTGGTTGAAAAGTAAGATATCAGGGCGATTGGTAGAGGATATTATCCGCGATCGCCAAGTAAAACGATAGGGTAAATTCGTATCTTTTCAACCCAATTTAATTAGCATGAAAATTTTAACGGCAGTATTCGTTTTTATAGGAACGATAAGTTTTGCTCAGGAAGCGGCGTATATCATTTACACCTCTTCAGGTAAGAAGACTACATACAAGAAAATGGTGCGTGAACTGGCAGAGAAAGATATTATTCTTTTTGGCGAACTTCATGATAATCCTATAGCTCATTGGCTTGAACTAGAGTTAACGAAGTCGTTGGATGCAAAAGGTGACCTCACGTTAGGAGCCGAAATGTTCGAGGCTGATAATCAGCAAGCCGTAAACGATTACCTTGCCGGAGCTACAGATGCCAAAGGGTTGGATTCAACTGCAAGGTTGTGGAGCAATCATCGTACAGATTACGCACCACTATTAGATTATGCACGGGATCGCAACCTTTCGTTTGTGGCAACCAATATTCCACGGAGCTATGCAGCGATGGTAAATAAAAATGGCGGTTTTAGTGCGTTGGATAGCTTATCGGAAGAAGAGAAAAGTTGGATGGCGCCCTTGCCAATAGAGTTTGATGCTACGCTTCCACAATACAAGAAAATTTTGGACATGTTGGGAGACCATGCCACGCCGGACCTAGTGAAGGCACAGGCGATGAAAGATGCGACGATGGCACATTTTATTTTGGCAAACTATTCATCCGGACGATTTTTACATTTCAACGGAGCGTTCCATTCCAATTATTATGAAGGAATTTTGTGGTATTTGCAGCAAGAACGCCCTGAGTTGAAGTACGGAACCATTTCTACTGTTTCGCAGTCGAATATTAATTCGTTGGATAGGGAGAATAAGGGGATCGCTGATTATGTTATTGTGGTGGATGAAGATATGACTTCGACGTATTAATTTTTTAAAGGTGTAAGAGTTTGATTATTACGATGTAATTATAGCTCTCTTTAACGGAAGGATGAACCTTGTTCGCCATTTCGCGAACAAGAGAATTCGCAAAATCTAGGAATTGCTGAAATTTATCATTATTTTCTATAGATACTTCACCGCCTCCCTCCGAGCCAATCCTTCCAACCTTATTTCCTCCACAAATTCCCTTACCTCCTCCGGAGCCGTCTTCGAATACTGTCGTAATGCCCAGCCAATGGCCTTTTGAATAAAAAATTCTGAATTCCCCTGATACTGAATTATTAAGCTTTTCATTAACTCAAAGTCAGTATCCTCCTTGTATTTCAACTGAAAAATTAAACAAGTGCGGTTCAACCAAAGGTTTGGTTCATGGCGCCAAGCTTCAATCGTTGCGGGGAGGGTGTCAGGAAACTTTTGAAAATACGCTCCAACATAATTCGAAGCGATTAGGTCCACAGTGTCCCACCACGATTTCGTTGTGATGAGGTGTTCGATTGCGGGTAAATCTTCCCTGACAATCAAACGTTTTGGCGTGCGCTTGAGAAGGTCAATTGCCACATATTGGAACTCACGCTGTTCGCCGTCCCATAGCGCATCAATCAACTCCCAACGGTCCACCTTCGCATCCTTAACTTCCGAAAACCATTCCTTTTGAATGCTATTTCTCATCGGTGCTGGAATTCCGTAGTACACGAATTTTCCTTTCATATAAGCGGACATTTTTTCGCCGTAAGCCGCATCAGCATCGCATTGTAATTTCTCGGTTAACGATTCGAGTAAATTGTTCAGTTCCATACTCAAATGTAGTATTCTAAATTGGTCCGATATTTGTTAAATTCTTGTTAAGATTCAAGTTTATGAAAACAACGGTACTACTTCTTCTCGCATTGTCATTGTTCTCCTGTCAGAAAAATAAGTTTCCCTCAACCGTTACCACGGGTGATTTTTCATCTGCCCAAGAAGTAGGGTATAACTTTCTTCTTAATGGAAGTTTCTCGAATCCAAAGAGCGAATTGTTAGACTTGGACAATGACGGAGTTTTTGATGTGCAATTGAATAGTACCAGTGCTGCCGTTACGGGTTCCGGAATAATGCCTGAAATATCCATTACCACCTTGCATGAAAACGTTGAAATGAATGTCAATATTCGACAAGATTCCATTTTTCAGGCATACTTCTATCATTGGCAATATGCGCCGGATGGTTCAAAAGCATACTTCCATGTGAATGTGACATCATGCAGCAAAGAAAGTGCACAGTATACACCCATTGGAGTAGAAACAAATGCCTACTTGGTACCTTTGAGTGAAGACGAAATACTTAGTACCAACGACACGTATCAAAGTGGTACTTTTCACATAGCCACTGCTGAGTCTCACGAAACGAGCATTGAGCAATTTCCTGATTCAACGGTTTACCGCATTAATGAAACGCGTAAATCATGTTTTGAATTTCCCCAAGAAGTTGTGCGTT
The DNA here is from genome assembly GCA_024742305.1 of bacterium. Taxonomy (GTDB): domain Bacteria; phylum Bacteroidota; class Bacteroidia; order Flavobacteriales_D; family Crocinitomicaceae; genus UBA4466. The sequence continues at coordinate 11,708 of JANSYQ010000036.1, forward strand.
ATTTGGGGTTCAGAATGACAGACGAAACGGGACAAAAACTTGGCTGGATTGAACTGCAGTATCTTGGAGGAAATCACCTGCGCATTCAGAACTGGGCAATTCAGAGAAAGTAGAAATTAGTAGACCCATCAATTGTCTTTACTTCAAAAGTAGCTCATAACAGAAGTACGGATGTTCTTTTTTGTACGACAGGTAAACAGATCCCAATTCGGTGTAACCACGCTTCTTGTAAAATCGTTGATTGCGTGGATTTTGACTGTAAGTATCCAATCGTATGGCATCGAAGCCATTCTCTCTTGCCCAACCTTCCGCAAAGTCCATGATTTTACGAGCAATGCCTTTACCTTGATGCTGAGGGGATACCGCCAATCGGTGTACAACAATATTTCGATCCGATTCTTGAGTTGACCAATTTACTTCAGCGTATTCAGGGTCCTGCGTTTCGTTCAAAACGATGATTCCCAAAATTTCTCCGTTCTCCCTGTAAGCGAACAAAGTCTCCGAGGCGATGTCCCGAGAAAGACTTTCCAAATTAGGATAATTTTCATCCCATTGATCAATACCGTTCTCGCGCATGTGACGACCACAAGCACGGGTTAATTCGAGAATTGCCTCAAGTTCTTCCGGTTTCCCGCGAGAAATCATTCTAAGAAATTACGTCTAACTCTTTTCCAACTTTGATGAATGCTGCAGCCGCTCGATCCAAATCTTCTTTGCTGTGTGCCGCAGAGATTTGCGTTCGAATGCGTGCTTCACCTTTTGGTACAACTGGGTAAAAGAATCCAATGGCGTAAATTCCTTCTTCTAATAAACGATCTGCAAATTTTTGAGAAAGCGCAGCATCGTATAACATAATTGGAACGATAGGTGAATCCCCAGGTTTGATATCAAAGCCAGCAGCTACAATTTTTTCCTTGAAGTAATTGGTGTTTTCCTCCAATTTATCGCGAAGCTCAGTTGTCGAACTTAGAATATCAAACACCTTGTTCGAAGCACCCACAATGGAAGGAGCCAATGAATTAGAGAACAAATACGGGCGTGACTTTTGGCGCAACATATCGATGATTTCTTTCGGTCCAGTAGTATATCCACCCATAGCACCACCAAGGGCTTTTCCGAGGGTTCCGGTAACGATATCTACTTTATCCTGCACTCCAAAATGTTCTGGAACTCCACGTCCAGTTTTGCCGATAAATCCAGCGGAGTGACACTCATCCGTCATCACCAAGGCGTCGTATTTATCTGCAAGTGCACAAATCTCATCCATCTTCGCCAAATCACCGTCCATTGAGAATACGCCATCCGTTACGATGATGCGGAATCGTTGCGCTTGAGCTTCCTTCAATTTTTCTTCCAAATCAGCCATGTCAGAATGCTTGTAGCGATAACGTTGAGCTTTACACAAACGAATTCCATCAATGATGGAAGCGTGGTTCAACGCATCTGAAATGATAGCATCCTCCGCTGTGAAAAGTGGTTCGAAAACCCCTCCGTTGGCATCAAATGCCGCCGCGTAAAGAATCGTATCTTCGGTTCCGTAGAACTTCGCAATTTTAGCTTCCAATTCCTTGTGAATGTCTTGGGTTCCACAAATGAATCGCACAGAAGACATTCCGTATCCGTGGGAATCTAACGCATCTTTTGATGCTTGAATCACCTCCGGGTGCGATGAAAGACCAAGGTAGTTGTTCGCACACATGATGATTACATCTTCTCCTGTATTCACATGCACATTTGCTCCTTGTGGAGTCGTAATCACACGCTCACGTTTATAGATCCCAGCCTCATCAATTGCCTTCAACTCTGCCTGAAGGTGCTCTTTCATTTTTCCGTACATGATTCCAATATTTTGTGTTGACAAAATTAACAGAATTGCGCGATTTTTAACCAATATCTAGGTGGATTCAAATACTGTTTTCCATGAGTCTTGGCATCCTTCAAGAACACTCAATTCAAGAGTGATTTACAGTAATTGTTTATTTTTACGTTACTACTGTACCTATACACTTGTACCATGAAGCATTTGCTGCTCCTATCATTATTACTTTCATCTCATTGCTTTGGGCAAACCGGGGAACAGCGTGCAAAAATTGATTCTCTCAAAAGTGTTATCAAGAATGCTAAGAACGATACTACTATCATCCGATGCTTACGTGAATGGGATGATATCATTTACAAGACAGATCCCGATTTGGACCTTGAACTAAACCTCCGAATGGATTCACTGGCATCGAAGAATCTAACTAGGAAAAACACGAAGGCGGAACGAGATTTTTACTTAAAACAAAAAGGTCGTTCTTGTGCGAACTTGGGTATAATATATAACGAAAGAGGTCAAAATACCATCGCACTGGAATATCTAAATGCTTCATTAGAAGCAAAAAAAGAACTTGGGGATAAAAAATTAATTGCGAGAACCCTGAACAATATTGGAGCCATTTATCACGAACAGGGTATTTATGAAAAGGCGGTTGATTACTACATGAGGGCACTCAACCTGCATAAAAGTATTGGCAATTCGAGAGGTGTTGCTGGTGCGCTGAACAACCTCGCGATCATCAATAAGCTTCAAGAAAACTTTGATACAGCCGTTGAGTATTACGAAAGAAGCCTTGAGCTCAAATTAAAGGAAGATGATAGCATGGCAATAGCAAATGCTTACATCAATCTAGGTATTCTCTACACGGAAATGGACAAGTTTGACAAAGGTGAAACTTACACGCGAAAATGCCTTGAAATTAGCGAGAAAATCAACCATCAAAAGAATATTGCCGTAGCATACATTACGCTGGGATCCATTAATTATGAGCAAAATCAGTTTGAGCAGGCATTATCCTATTATCTGAAAGGGTTTGAGATACAAAAGAGAACGGATGATAGGAAGAAAATTGCGGAAACAGCTGTTTATCTTTCTGAGGTGTATTACGAACTTAACAACTTGCGGAAAGCTAGGGATTATGGAGAGCAGGGACTCAAGCTATCCTATGATAACGACGTAGCCGATGTCACGAAGCAAGCCACTGAAATTTTGTATCAAGTATACCAAAGGTTGGGCAATTACAAAAAGGCCTTTGAAATGCTCCAACAGTATATGAAAATCAACGAGAAGTTGAATAACGAAGAAAATCGAAAAGCGGTGATACGCCAAGAGTTTACGTATCAATACCAAAAGAAGGTGGCTGCTGATTCTGTAAAAGCTGCGGAAGCAGAAAGAGTAAATCAGGCATTATTAGCAGAGGAGCGAGCCAAAAAACAACAGCACAAACTGGAGGCAGAGAAGCAAGCACAACAGAAATATTATGTGTTCGGTGGGTTGGCACTCATGTTACTTTTCGCTGGATTTATCTATAACCGTTTCCTTGTGACCCGAAAGCAAAAGGGAATTATAGAAGAGCAGAAAAAGAAGGTAGATGCAGCTTTTGTTGAACTGGATAAGGAAAAGAAAAAATCTGATGACTTGCTTCTGAATATTCTACCTGAAGAAGTGGCGGAAGAGTTGAAACGTGAAGGGAAAGCCGCGCCAATGAACTTTGAACAGGTTACCGTTCTTTTCACAGACTTCAAAGGTTTCACAAAAATTGCTGCAGAAATGACGCCGCGTGAATTGGTAAAAACGCTGAATGAGTGTTTCTCGGCATTTGACACCATTGTTGAGAAGCACAACATGGAGAAAATAAAAACTATTGGTGATGCCTACATGTGTGCTGGAGGAGTGCCGATTAAAAATGGAACCAACCCAATTGATGCCGTTAAAGCCGCTTGTGATATGATTCTTTGGGTAGAAAATTGGAACCAAAAACGACAGAAAAAAGGGTTATCCACTTGGGAAATCCGAATTGGAATTCATACGGGTGAGCTCGTTGCTGGTGTAATCGGCTCTAAGAAATTTGCTTTCGACGTTTGGGGCGATGCTGTAAATGTGGCAAGCCGAATTGAATCTGCAGGGGAAGCAGGTAAAATCAATATATCATCGTCTACGCAAGAATTGGTGAAAGATCACTTTGAAACGGAATATCGAGGCGAAATTGAGGTGAAAAACCGTGGCGCCATCAGTATGTATTTTGTAAAAATTCCTGAGTAATCTTCTCTCTTTTTCGGTGCTTAAATACGCGGCTTCGGAAAAGGAATATATGTCTCATCTCCCGGAACTTTCGGAAACAATTTTTGCTCCCAATCGCTCTTCGCCTGTTGTAAACGCTCCTTGCTAGAGGATACAAAATTCCACAAAAGATAATGCTCTTGTCCCAAAGGTTTTCCGCCAAACAAAAGCAATTGCGTTCCTTTTTTCAGTTCTACTTTGCACTCATCTTCTGTCTTGCTAATTAGCATTTGTCCGGCATCAATGGTGTCATCGCCATCTCTCACCGCACCCTTCACTACAACGAAGGCAATTTCTCCCTTCAACTGACTTTTAATGTCCAGTTGAGCATCTTCATGCGCTAAAATGTCGACCATAAAGAGCGGAGAAAATCCTTGCAATGGTGCTTTTTTTCCAAAACCTTCGCCAGCCACTAATTTGATGGTCATATTATTCTCTTCCCATTCCGGAATTGAATCAGCGGCATAGAAGTCGAATTGAGGCTCCATTTCTTCGAGTTCCTTTGGTAGCGCTACCCAAATTTGATAGCCGTGCATGGTGTGTACAGTATCACGTAATTCTTGCGGTGTTCTTTCTGTGTGTGTAACGCCCTTCCCGGAAGTCATGAAAGCAACATCGCCTGGGTTCACAATCACATCGCTTCCCATGCTATCTCGATGATGAACCGCTCCGTCGAATAAGTAAGTGAGTGTTGACAATCCGACATGCGGATGCTGGTCCACTTCCATAGGTTTGCCCGGTTCCATTTTCGCCGGTCCCATGTGATCAATGAAGGTGAAAGGCCCTACCTGTCGTTTTTTTCGGAAAGGAAGCAAGCGACCAACCCAAAAATTACCAATATCACTCTGTCGCTCATCTACGAGCATCTTATTATTCGACATACCTGAACTTTTTCTTAAAAATAGTAAGGATTTTTTCGCAAGAATTGATTGTGGATTAAAAGTTCGTTAATAAGAAGAAGGTGTTTAATTGCTGGACATGATGTATCTTTGCACCGAGCTTTCAAATGACACTAATGAAGAAACTACTCGTTCCGATAGACTTTCAGAATACTACTCTTAACGCACTGAAATACAGCGTGCGAATCGCCAAAGAATTTGACTTCGAAATCCATGCACTGCACTTGATTGGTGCCGCGGATGAAAAAGCCAAGGCGGAAAAGAAAATGGAAGAGGTGGTGAAGAACTTTGAGGAAAGTGATCGCAAGCGAATAACCCCTCATATTACCGTAGGTAAAATTGAATCAGACATTGGAAAAACTGCTGAATCATTAGAGGTTAGTTTTATTCTGATGGGTATTCACAAGAAAAGTCGATTGGATAAAATTTTTGGTAGTCGACCCATTAAAGTGATTAGTGAAAGTAAAACGCCTTACATCACGATTCAAGAAGGAGGAACGTTGATGCCGATTAGTAAAATTGCCATGACCATTGATCTCGAAAAGGAAAGCATTCAGATTGTGGAGGCGGCAATTGATCTAGCGAAACTTTTCGGTGCGGAAATTATTTTGGTAGGTGGAGATCACACGGATTCAACGTTAAAATCGAAAGTTGCCGTAAATGTGAAAACCACAAGAAGATTATTATCTGAATCCGGTATTTCATCTTCGGTAAAACTTCTAGATCGCAGTCATTTCATGGAAAATTTCATCGATTTCTGCGCAGAGAACAAGGTGAACCTGATAGCGGCGACCTACTACCCAGACACCTTTACCGTGTTCTCTAACAAATTCGTGCAGCGCCTTATGGAAAACGAAGCGTGCATTCCGGTGCTAACCTTGGATTCGCAATCGGTAGGTAAATTAGGGAAGTACTCCTTTTAAAGACAGAGAACGCTTTAGCACCTATTATTTGATACGTGCCTATGGCTCTAACGCCACGACTGTTCAAGCTTCTGTGCTGTTAACTTTTGTATTTTAAGAGTTCAAGTTTTACGGTTATTTTGACCAATTAGTATCAAGGTGAATCCGTAGAATTGAACACCTAATTTTTAATTGAATGTTAACCACTTTGTTCAAAAAGAAGCGCCAAGAAACAATGAGTGCCTTGCAGCACGATTCTTTTTTTGAAGAATTGCGTGCGTCTGATTATGCACGACTGGATGAAAATAAGCAAGTGTACCTCGACTTTACTGGGGGGAACCTTTATGCCCAACGACAAATCGATCATCATTACAAAGAACTTTCTTCAAACGCTTTTGGAAATCCACATTCGACCAATCCAACGTCTCAATTGGCAACAAAAAAAGTGGAGGAAGCGCGACAAAAAGTATTGAGCTTCTTTAATGCGCAAGATTACTTCTGCGTTTTTACTGCAAATGCCTCAGGTGCGCTCAAAATTGTCGGTGAGTGCTATCCTTTTGATACGAATTCAAAATTTGTATTGCTCGCGGACAATCATAACTCGGTAAACGGAATTCGTGAGTACGCGAAAGGACGCGGTTCGGCATTTGAATATGTTCCCGTGCAATATGAAGATTTACGAATTTCTGAGGGAGAATTGAATCGCGTGTTGGAGGAAGAGGTTTCAGGGAATAAACTCTTTGCATTTCCTGCACAATCCAACGTTTCAGGTGTGAAGCATAGTTTGGATTGGATTGGTAAGGCCCAGTCAAAAGGATGGGATGTATTACTAGATGCCGCGGCCTTCGTCCCTTCCAGTCCGTTGGATCTATCCAAAGTTACTCCCGACTTTGTAAGTATTTCGTTTTACAAAATATTTGGGTATCCCACAGGACTAGGATGCTTGCTGATCCGTAAAGAAAAGTTCAATCTTCTTCAAAAGAAGTGGTTCGCCGGAGGAACAGTCACACTGGCTGGAGTAAAATCTCCGAGTCATTACCTAATTGAAAATCACGAGCGGTACGAAAATGGAACGATTGATTATCTCGGCATACCGGCATTAAGCATCGGACTTGATTTCATCGAATCCATTGGCATTCAACGAATCAATGAACGCGTAAATTCTATAACCACACACATGTGCGTTTCGCTCAGAAAGTTGCAGCACTCCAATGGACAACCTTTGGTGAACATGTTCGGTCCGGGCGATAGAACAGAAACGGGCGGTACCTTGATTATGACATTCAACAATCCCGATGGTACGGTTATTCCTTTTGAGGATGTGGAGCGCTTGACCAATGCGAGAAATATTTCCATTCGCTCCGGTTGTTTTTGCAATCCCGGCTTGGATGAAATCAACAACTGCTTAACCACAGAGGAGCTCGCTGAATACTTCACGAGCAGACACAAAGGAGATTATTACGACATGATTGCAACGCTAAAAAAAATGCGTGGTGCTGTTCGAGTATCCTTCGGTATTGCTACTGTTCAACGCGATTTGGATGCGTTCTTGGAATTTGCTGGCAGTTTAGTAGATAGGAGTCATTAAGAAATCGTATCGTCAAGAAGTTGCTTCCTACGATTCTATTCGTTTTCGGCCTCTTCATTTTTCCCGTAAAACTCCTCATGATTGCGCTCCATGCGTTTCATCATCCAGCGGCGCGATAGGTAAGCCATCGAGGCAATTCCGCCTAGGATGTAGTAAAATGCCCATACATCGAACCCGTCTTTAATACCCATAATGGTTACAATAACGAAAATGAGAATGGCTGCTGTGAGCCAAAAGTAGAGCATGATTTTGTTGTACGTATTCATCCGACGGTTATTTGTGACAAAAATAGGGATTCGTTGGGAGAATTCGGCAATCAATGGTCGGCTTCGGAAATGATTTCTCTCGTTGCCAGATCAATGGTTACTCCCCAACAAGGCAAAACTACAGTTTCCGACTGATTTTTATAAACAGATTCCAACTGTGGGGCCATTGCGTCGTATTTGGAATCGTCCACTCCCGCTTGTCGCATAAGAGTTGAGGCGTACAAATAATTGCATTTTCTCTCAAATGTTGATTCTCCGCATGAGTTTGCTGTGGCAGCCACACATATCGCTTGAATTTGAAGTGCTTTGTTTTTTAGTTCGCCTGTGACACTCTTTGCCGCTGTATAGGCCTTATGATATGACCCTTTTTGCAAATAGCAATCGGCAATACTGTACTGAATTTCATTCTTTTTTACTTCGTCTGAGGTTTCGCGCTGAAGTTCTTTGTAGTTAGGAATACGTTCAGAACACGGTATTGGGTCGGGCCAAGGATCAAACGCATAAGGATCATACGTAGTGATAGAGTCTGCGAGCTGATCAAAAACATCCAAATCTTCGCATTGGTGCGCAATAAATAGTTGTCCTAAGTTCATTAATGCTGTCTTTTTATCAGCGTTGTTTTCGGGCAGTGATGCCAAGTAAGGTGTAACGAGATAAGCAAGGTCATTACATGAAGTAATCACATGCGCCACGTACTTTGTCAAAGTTGATTGTGTGTTGCTACTGTAATGAATATTGATCAACTTGGAAAGTTCTAAATATTCGGACAAGCAACGTTTTTTCAATACTTCTTTCTCTTCCACATCTTGTTCGAGATACCAAAGCGAGTATAAGTTATAGTAATAAAGCAATATGTACACTTCATCTTCCAGTTCTGTCCCTTGCGTTTTGATTCCGCGTGACATGTAGAAATCTGCTTTCTCGTAGTCTGGTGTCTTCAAGATTGAATAATGGTAACCGCGAGACATATCATCAACAGGGTCGTAGTGTCCGTTTTCTTCTGCTTTGTCCCAAGCAAACATCAATGTATCAAGGTAGGCGTAGTAATCATCTGATTTCTCTTCTAGTGTTTTTATCACGATTTGGACACAAGCCAACAAACGGTCATAGTTGTCTTTGCCAAATTGAGGGCAAACGGCCTCCGCCTTAATGAAAAATGTGGTCGCTTCTTTCCAGTTTTCAGTGGCTGCGAATGAAGAGCTCGTTACTTTGATGAGTCGAGCGCATTCCCGATTATCTTGGGTAAAAGATAGTTGGTTAAAATATAGAATAAATAGAAGAATGATAGATAAGCGTAGCATTAACAATAGAACGCTAATTTGAGTGCCTTATTTTAATTATCCAACTTTCCTTCCGGCTTGGTTATTTTGTACGAATCGAAGGTTTGCTTGGTGGTAATGCCCATGCCTCTACCCGTAATTCCTTTGCCTTTCTTTTTGATGACGCAGTACTTTTTGGTGAAGATGGTGCTGTCGGTTTGGTTGTAAAACAACTCTTCGGTTTCCAAGTACTGCTCCTTTTCATAGTTATAAAGCACGACTGAGTCTCGAACGAACATCAATCCAGTGTTGTAATTTACTTCACCATAAATAGCGGTAAGGGTAGAGCTAACGCCGCCGGTATCGTTGAAGAAATCAACGCGAAGACCGTCTTTGAGGCGTGTGATGTGCTTGGGTTTCTTTACTGTTTCGGCAAGGGTTGCCTTGATACGTACTTGCGCATACCCGGAATCAGTATAGATGATTTTAAGGTTTTGTGTGACTTCGTCAGGAGCGCCTTCGTCATAGGTGACTTTCTCAATGGCATCCATATCGTTTACACACGAAAAAAGAATACCTGCCATGAAAATCACAGCAGGTACTCCGAAATATATTTTAATACGTGATTGCATCATGGACACGGGTTCACCGTAACTCCCCAGCAAGTCAATGTCACTGATTTAGGACTGTTGTTATTGAAACAATCTTCAGTTGAAGGTCCCATGTTTCTGTATTTTGAACCGTCCAGTCCAGCTTGCTCCATCAATTCTGCTGCGTAGATGTAATTACATTTTCTCTCGAAGGTTGAATCTCCACAAGAGTTTGCAGTAGCAGCTACACATCCCGCTTGGATTTGAAGTGCTTTTCCTTTCAAACTTCCTGTCACACTCTTCGCTGCAGCATACGCGTTGTTGTAAGATCCAATTTGCATGTAACACGCAGCGATGTTGTATTGAATTTCGTTCTTCTTCTCAGCGTCAAATGTCTTCTCTTTGATGTCTTTGTAAACTGGAATTTTCTCACTACACGAAAGCGTTTCAAGATACAACAACTGAATTTCAAGATCCTCCGGATCAATTTCGTACAATGTTTCTACCATCATAGCGAACTCTTCAGAGTCTTTACACTCTTGATCAATCAAAAGCTGAGCAAAGTTCATTAATGCTGTTTTCTTGTCTTCAGGAGCTTCAGGAAGCGATTCCATGTATTTTGGAACTGCTGGTAGCAAGTCTTCACATGAAGTAATCAGCTGAGAAAGGTAACCCGTAAGTGTCTCCTGTGTTGAAAGGGAATAGTTCGCTTCCTTGATCAACTTTGTCAACATAAAGTACTCGTTGATGAAACGTTGTTTCAACTCTTCTTTTGCTTCTGCATCTTGCTCAACAAACCACAATGAGTAAATGTTATAATAGTACAACAACAAGTACACTTCATCGCTCAATTCTGTTCCTCTCGCTTTGATAGCGCGGCCCATGTAAAAGTCTGCCTTTTTGTAGTTTGGCGCTTTTAAAAGTGTGTAATGGTATCCACGAGAGATATCATCATTGATATCGTAGTGACCTGCTTCCTCTGCTTTGTCCCATACCATCATTAACGTATCAAGATACGCGTAGTAGGCATCGGATTTATCCTCTTGAGCAGCCATCATATTTTGCGTACTGGCAAGCAATCGGTCGTAGTTGTCTTTTCCGAACTCTGCACAGTATTCTTCTGCTCGAATGAAGTATTCAACCGCTTCTTTCCAGTTTTCAACTCCCATTGCATTATTGGCAACCACTCGAAGTCGCGTACACTCTCTATCTTCTCCCTCACCTTCTTGTGCGAAGGCTGTAGAACCGATCAATAATGAAGCTACAATTAGTAATTTTCCTAGTTTCATCTTTCTTACTTTTTCTTTGCTCTTTTCGAGCGCATTAATTTAATATACTCTTCGTTTCTGGAACCATTTCTCGGAACTGGATGGTGCTACCGAAATACCGAAATTGAATCCATAATATCTTTCTTGTAGTTGGCTCGGATCGGAAGTCCCTCTGCGTCCCACGCTTGCACCAAAGTTGATTGAGGACAGGGATTTACCAATACTAACCGGTATACCAAACCCAAATGTTGTGCCAAAGTCATTTACTTGCTCTCCATTCAAGCTGTACGGAAGTGTATAGGTGTAGTAACCAACACGATAGCGTGTTTTAGCAAAAATGTTTCCATTGTTTTTTGAGTACAAATCTCCTGACTCCGGAATGTACTGCAGTCCGAGCGTGAGCTTTGTAGTGTTCAATAAAGTTTCCGATGGCTCATAAGGATTTCGATACTCACTCCATTCTTTGGTGCTGTATGACGCATGCAAACCAAAGGCTGGGTGGAACTTGTATTGACGTTTGTTGTTGTCGCGCACAAAATACGTGTAACTGAATCCATAAGTGAACTCCGGCGCGGTCGTTATATTCTGTCCGGTTTGCTCTACAAAAGAGGTGGTATCATATAAATTCGGGTTCTCCACATTGGAAGAAAAGAAGATTCCAGTCGATTGCTCAGCACCAAAAGATTGAGAGGGGTCGACAGTTGCATACAAACCAATCTCATGATTTGGGTTAAATTGGTGGTTAAAGTACATACCGAAATCGTAATGAAGACTACCTACTTTAAGGTTGTCGATGGCTGCCCCTCCTGTCAAAGAGGATTGGGAAGCTAACCAACTGTAACGATTGTTTTGTACACTTCCGAATACCCATCCAAGATTGGCACCTACTGATAGTTTTGTGCTATCCCAAAAAGGAAGCAATTCAGCAGATAATGCCACAAATGTTTCATTCAAACTTCCGGTACCTGAATAACGATACGTGATGGAGTCGCCGTCAACGACTGTTCCGTCGGTGAAATCATAATTTCTTTCCGAGAAGGGTTTCAATCCAAAGCCCAATCCAAAATGTTTTGCAAAGGAGAGTCCGAAAGCAAAGTGATGGATGTTTGAGGAGGGATTAAATTCGCTTGTTTCTCCGAGTTCGTATGTCGATAAACGGGAAGAAAATCCTAGTGAGAATATCGGTTGTCCTGCTCCAAGGGCATTATAGGATGCCGGGTTGAAGAAATTCAAGGTCATGGAGTCTACCAAGGTAATTTCGGTATTTCCGAGTCCGGAAAATATAGGATGATCCCTTCCGGATAGTTCACCAATGCCAAAGTAGCTGTACGGATTTTGGGCGTTGGAAAGCGTTCCGAGTAACGCAAACAAAACAACAAGAAGGGTTTTACGCATTATGCTTGTAAATTTCAAACAGACCTTCGAGGGTCAAATTTTCGACTGCAAAGATGTTATTTTTTCCCTGTATATCAAAGAAGTTGGCATCTCCGCCGGTCACAAAAAAGGTTAAGCTCTGAAATTGTGATTCGTAGTAGCTTACGAGTCCTTCTATCTCGGCACGCATTCCGTTCATTACTCCAGATTGCATGCTTGTTTTGGTGTCTTTACCAACGATGGAAGTCGTCGATTTATTGGATAGAAGGGGCAAATTTTCTGTGTAATCGTTCAACGATTTGTAACGAAGGTCGATTCCCGGGGCAATAGAACCGCCCAAATATCCTTCCGTTTTGCTGACAATGTCGAACTTGATGCACGTACCGATGTCGATGGAAACACCAAATTCCGTATCCATCCTCGAAGCCACTGCCACAGCATTACACAAACGATCCATTCCAAGGGTATTTGGCGTTTCGTACGTATTTGCAATAGGAATTGGGGTAGAGGGCGATACGACCATGCCTTCGTGTGTCTGTAGAATTTCTTCGGCGAGATGGCTAGAAACGACAGAGGAGATCACCACAAATTTTGGGTGGGTCGCTTTGATTTGGTTTTTCACCGCCTCAAATTCATTGGGACTGCTATAACGCATAACGTCAATCAATTGACCGTTTTCGAAGCGACCCAATTTCACATTTGTATTTCCGGCATCTACCACCAGTGTTTGCATGCGGCAAAGATAGCCAAGAAAAAAACTTTCCCTTGCATGATGAATTATGAAAGAAGTTATTATCTTTGCACTCGCCTTTACGGCACGATTCTATGTAATCGCACACTTAGGTTGGTGATATAGCTCAGTTGGTAGAGCAATGGACTGAAAATCCATGTGTCCCTGGTTCGATTCCGGGTATCACCACTCCACGAAAGCTCTTGGTTATTCCGAGGGCTTTTTTTTTTGAAACCACTTAGGCATATGTGTCCATGGTTCCCTGCCTGTCGGCAGACAGGGATTCCGGGTATCACCACAAAAAAGCCCGCATCTCGACAAGCATTACCTTCGCGCAGCCTCAGCGAAGCAAGGCTCGATGATCGGGGCTTTCTTCATATAATACTGTATTCGGATAATGCAGCATTCCGTGGAGTTCATAAAAGAAAACTAGCTTTCCCGAGAGGTTATTGTAATAAATACTCTAACTTGTACAAAAATAAACGCTATGAAAGCTATACAACTAGTAATTGGTACGATACTTCTTGCCTCAACGACTTCCGCACAAAATGTTCCAATTGATTTCGAAGACACGGGAAATGGAGCCAATTGGACCTGGACCGTATTCGAAAATGATGGTAATCCACCTTTGGAAATAATTGATAATCCGGACATGAGTGGAATTAACACTTCCTGTATGGTCGCCAAATTTACTGCATTGCAAACCGGCAACCCTTGGGCGGGATGCGAAAGTATGCACGGCGCAGATTTAGGTTCTTTTACCTTGGATGCCAATACAAGTACTATCAACATTATGGTTTGGAAACCAGTAATAAGCAATGTGGGAATCAAATTGGTTACCCCTTCAAATGCGGCGATGGTAGAGTTATTGATTCCGAATACTGTTGTAAATGAGTGGGAATTACTCACGTTTGATTTTTCCAGCTACATAGGACAGTTCCCTTATGATTCAGAGCCGGTAGATCAAGTGGTAATTTTCCCTGACTTCAACACAAATGGGAGAACACAAGATAATATCTGTTATTTCGATAATGTATGGGGAGTAGATTCAGTAACTGCCGCATGTAACCTTTCTGTTTCTGAATCGGATCTCACAAATTTCAACGTATTCCCGAATCCATCTGAAAACTCAGCAACGATTCAATCCAAGAATCTAATTCAATACGTAAAAGTCTATAATACGCTCGGTTCTGTTGTCCTCGAAAAGGATGTCTTGAGTAATACAGTTTCTTTGGATTTAACTGAATTTGGAAGCGGAGTCTACTTTGTAGAAGCTAAAATTGAAGGGCAAACTTCAATACAAAGACTGGTAAAAGAATAATGAAATCTTATTCGATTTTAAAACAGGGTAGCACGATGTTGTCCTGTTTTTTTGTTTTGGACCTGTATCTTTTTTGACGAAACTAGAAGCGTTCCATACATTGCATCCATGAACATTCTGTATTTTGGTACAAAACGAAATTATGCGTGCACTCTACACTTTATTATTTCTCTTGCTATCTGTAAACGTTCTTTATGCACAAGACAGCATGAACGTAAGCCTCTTGTTCCATTGGGATGACAACACTATTCCAGCCGAGCCGGTGTACAATCTCAATTACAACGAAGTTTGGGGTGTGGCTATCAACGGTCGGGAATACGCCGTGATCGGCTCGTCCATTGGAACGCATATTTTTGATGTTACAGACCCCGTGAACTCTACGGAGGTCGCTTTTATTGAAGGAGCAGCTCAAGGAGTCATTCACCGCGATTACAAAGATTACCAGGGCTATTTGTATGCCGTTGCGGATGAAGGTCCAAGTACGCTGCAAATTATCGACTTGAATAATTTGCCAAATTCAGCTACAGTAGTTTATGATACCAACGAACTCATTACTCGATCTCACAACATCTTTATTGATACCCTGAACGGTTTGCTGTATGATACGAACGGAGGCATGTACTCATTAGCGAACCCAGAAGCACCAACTACGATTTCTTATATCTTTTTGGGTGGAATGATCGATCATGGGCACGACATGTACGTAAGAAATGATACCGTTTATTGGCATGGAGGTCCAACGGGAATGAGCGTGTACGATTACAGCGTGGATCCGTGGAATCCAACATTGTTGGGCGAAATTTCGCTAGGAGAGTACAATCATTCGGGCTGGCTGAGTGAAGATGGAGATATTTATGTTTTTGCCGAAGAGGATTTTGGAAGAGATATTCAAATTTGCGACGTAAGTGACTTGTCGAACATAAACATAGTTTCTTATGTGAATTCGGGGTTTGGAGCGGCTTCCATTCCGCATAATTTGATTTTGAAGGATGACATTCTCTACGTAAGTTATTACCACGATGGGCTCTATATTTTCGATCTTTCAGACCCATCGAATCCATGGTTAAGAGGATTTTATGACACCGAGCCAGCTCCAACACAACCGTATACATGGCACGGGGCTTGGGGAGTTTATCCCTTGTTGCCTTCCGGAAATATTTTGGTTTCAGACACACGTCATGGCTTGTTCGTTTTTGACGGGTCGCAAGCAACGAGTTCTATTCCTCAATTGACTTCCAACGCTGAAAAGGAATTGGTAAAAACGGTAGACCTAACCGGAAGAGAAGTGAACGATCACACAAATTCAATTCTGATTAATGTTTACAGTGATGGAAGTACAGAGAAGGTGATACGTGTGGAATAGAAAATCCAACATGGGATTTTGTTCGTAAGTGTGATATGCGAGTAATCTTTATCTTCCTTTTATTCTTCACAGCGAAGGGCGTTTTAGGTCAGGACTTTGTCATTCCTCAAAACATCCGCTATTTGGCTTTGGGAGATTCATATACTATTGGGCAAGGTGTAAATGGGCCGTATCAATGGCCTACACAATTAAGTGATTCGTTAGTTGATCGAGGCTATCAACTTGATTCCTTAGCCTACATCGCTACGACGGGTTGGACAACACAGAGTTTGCTTAACGCCATCACCAATCAAAATCTAGAGGATAAAAACTTCAATCTCGTTTCCGTGTTGATTGGAGTGAACAATCAATATCAAGGGCAGCCGTTCAATCTTTTTTTAACGCAGTTTCCTCAGTTACTTGATAGTGCTATCGTTTACGCCGGAGGTGATACATCGAGCGTATTTGTTCTATCAATACCTGACTATGCGTATACACCTTTTGGTCAGCTTTTCAATCCGAATCAAATCTCCCAAGAAATTGATCAATACAACGCAGCAAAAGATTCTATTTGTCAAGAATATGGTATCAAATACTTCAATATTACGCCAATCAGTAGAGAGGGGTTGAACGATCCTGCCTTGGTCGCTTCGGATGATTTGCATCCATCGAGGGAACAGTATACATTGTGGGTTGAAGAGATTTTAACGTGCGTTCCAATGAATTCATCAAACAACTTGCATGAGTTCGATATCCATCCCGTAAGAGTTTACCCAAATCCTGCTAGATCAGAAATATTCGTTGATGATTTTGAACTATTTGAGTCTTACACAATTTCTGATATGACCGGAAAAGTATTAGAGAAGCAAGATTTCCTGGGAAATGTAATTTCTATTAAAGGATTATCAAACGGCAACTATCTTCTGCATCTTAAAAATGATGGAGATGAAGTTAAAAGTGTGCGATTTGTGGTTGATAGATGAATCACACTGAGTAAAAACGAGCCGAGGAAATTCGAAGTTTGGAACGGGGCAACTTAATGTAAAAAAAGCGCACCGGCCTCTCATCCAGTGCGCTTTGACTAACTAATCTATACCTAACACTAACAAGTTTTTAATGCTGCGTAATGATCCACTTCTGAACGAATTGTTGTTCCTCCGTCGTCACCGTTACGTAGTATATTCCAGGCTCAAATTGTGTTCCATTCAGCGCTATTTCTGAATTGAAATCCTGAGCTTTTAATGTCTTTTCAAATAGTAGTTTACCCGTTTGATCGGTGATGGTCAAATCACCTTGTTTCGCAATTCCCGCGTGAACGATTAAATGCGAGTTTCCAGTAGATGGGTTCGGATACAATTCAGCCCAATTACCGGAGACACCACAATCAACTGCGATAAGATCAGAATATTCATATTCTCCGTTAAAATCTACCTGTTTCAAACGATAATAAACAACGCCATTTCTTGGTGCATTATCCACTACCACGTACTGATGTGATTGAGTGCTTGTTCCTTGTCCCGAAACCACATCAATGGTTTCAAATACTTGAGCATCTCCGCTTCTTTCCACCACAAAATAATCGTTGTTGTGCTCCGATTCCGTTGTCCAAGAGAGCACCGTTTCATCTCCCTGACAGAGCGCATTGAACTGGCTCAATTCCACTGGGAGCGGATCTACCGAACCAAGAAGGGTGATGTCGAAGTCACAGTCGTTTCCTGCGTACCCATCAATGGTGATGTAGTACAATGTGTTTGGAGGCAGGGTAACCGGCCCCCATATCAAATCATTGGTATTCCCTTGATTGGCGCAATACACGTTGGTATAGTTAGCTGTGTCGCATGGTGCGCCGGTGATTTGATTGATTGAAACCTGAATTCCATTCGAAGATGGAGTACATGTTGTATTGGTGATTTGTAATTCTACTTGCCCTCCGGTAGAATCTGTTTGGAAGAAGTACCAAACGGTGTTCTCCAAAGTTGGATTTCCACATGGGAACAGTGGGTCAATGCCCGGGCTTGTAGTGGCATTACTCGTCTGACTTATGGTTGTAGAACCGATGCCGAGCTGTGTAGCGTTCGAACAATAATCATTACAGTTCTGCCAAGTTGCAGCCGTTGTCGTCATGGTATCGTTCCACGTAATTTGATCCACAACGCCATTCGGCAATGCACACCAAGCAGTAATCACACTTCCACTTGAAGGAATGGTCACGTTTGGAATGGAAATCGTTTGTCCCTGTCCATACGGAATGCTTAGCCCAGTGAATGTTTGCGTCACAGGCGCACCTCCATCAATGGTATACGTAATGTCAATCGAAGTAATCGTATCCGATGTTTGACAAAGCTTGTTGTTATTGAAAACCGTTATTTCCATGAAGTATTCGCTTCCATAACAGCCGTCAATCAAAGTTAATTCTGCATCGATGTCTGTATCTGTTATGCGTACATTATCGAAGGCGAAATAGTGGTGTCCTGTATAAGTTGGTTCTGAATAATACGGACGTCCACGCATGCGGAATTTTACACACGATTCACCCACGAGATTACAAAGTGCCATTCGAACTCTCTGCCACTCGTCTACCGGATTAGAAATGGAGTTTCTCCAGTAATTCGTTCCGTTGTACCATTCAGGATCGGGACCGTTTCCTAACTGAATCCACGTTACACCCCCGTTAATACTGTACTGCACTTGGAAGTAATCGGAGTTGTGCAATTGATGTTTGATATCAAATTCAAGTGTTGGGTTCGTTAATGTGGACAAATCAAACACAGGGCTTTCCACCCAAACCCACGAACCATTATTACTGGCTGTTGTTTCTACGTACCAGGAATCGCCTTGGCCTTGAGGTCCGTTCAAATATGGAAGATTGCCCAGTACAAAGTTTCTTCCACCATTCAGTGGAGGAGCACTTCCGCTCGCCAACCAGTAACCGTTACCAGCATTGAAATCTTCTTCGTAAGGGAAAGTATTGATAGTTACTTGGTTCACATCAATGACCAAAGTACTGGTGTCATTATCGTTTTTAATGTCTGTTGGAAGCTGCGTGTAGCTAACAAAATTGTACGTGCCAATCGTCGTCATGTCGATGGTCGTAGGAAAGGTGAAGTTTACGGATCCATTCGCTGGAATTGGTCCGGGAACCGTTCCTGTCAATGTGGTGTTCAACGCTCCGGTAATATCACATGAAATCGGAACATTTGATTCCGGTTGACAGCTGAAATTGAATACTTCTACAGTCACGTTTTGTGTCGTGCTATACAAACACCCTTGATCAACAGGTTCAACAAATGCTACCACGCCAACATCGCCTCCTTCTAAAATCTCGAAGTTATCAAACGCGAAGTAATGATGTCCGGTGTAGGTTGGCTCAGAGTAATACGGTCGTCCGCGGAAACGGAACTTCACGCACGGCTGTCCTGCCAAGGCACACAAACTCTTCTGCACTTTGGTCCATTGATCTACCGGATTGGAAATAGAGTTTCGCCAGTAGCCGTTGGAGTTGTACCAGTTCGGTTCCGTGGAACCAAGAGCTGTCCAAGTCGCCCCACCGTTGAGTGAATATTCCACGCGGAAATAATCGGAGTTGTGCAATTGATGCTTGATATCAACGTACAATTGCGGATTGGTAAGTCCTGAGAAATCAAAAACCGGACTTTCTACATCAATCCAAGCTCCGTCATTCGATGCGCTGGTTTTCACGTACCAAGAATCACCTTCACCTTGCGGCCCGTTGAGATACGGCAGCGTGTCTAAGTGGAAGAGTCGCGTATCGCTTGTTGTTCTCGATACCCAGCCGCCGTTGTCGGTATTAAAATCTTCGGTGTACGGGAAAGTAGCCACGGGAGCCCCGCTGTATCGTACTTCCACAATATTATCGTTTGCCGGATTGGCATCTGTGGCCAAGTTGGTGGTTACCGAAATGGTATGTGTTCCAACAGTACTTAAATCAAAAGTGTTGGTGAAGGTGTAGATGTAGAATCCGAATGCTGGAATAGGTCCGGGCATAATTTCCGTTGTAACGGGACCGCCGTTCACTTGAATATCGACAGGGACATTGTAAAGCGGTCGGCAGGTCATGTTTTCGATCACCACGCTCATGGTTTCAACGCCGTACGTAGAGCAATCTCCAGCATCAGCCAAGGTGATTTCCAACGGACGAATGTCATCGGGTTCTCCTGCGTCAATGGCAAAGTTGTCGAATCCGAAATAGTGATGTCCGGTGTACGTCGGCTCTGAATAATACGGACGTCCACGCACTCGGAACTTCACACACGGTTCTCCGGAGAGTTCGCAGAGTTCTTGCTCAACGGTTAACCAAGCATCTTGCGGCGTAGAAATGGAATTTCTCCAATAGTTGTTTCCGTTGTACCAAAGCGGGTCAGGACCACTTCCCAATTGAACCCACGTTGCGCCTCCGTTAATGCTGTACTGCACTTGGAAGTAATCAGAGTTGTGTAGCTGGTGCTTTATGTCCATGGTCAGCGTTGGATTGGTCAAGTTGGAGAAGTCAAACACAGGACTTTCCACCCAAACCCACGAACCGTTGTTGCTAGAAGTTGTTTCTACGTACCAAGAATCGCCCTCACCTTGTGGACCGTTCAAATATGGAATGTTGCCCAAAACGAAGTTACGACCACCGTTCAATGGAGGTGCGCTTCCACTGGCGATCCAATAGGCATTTCCTGAGTTGAAATCCTCGAGGTACGGATAGGTGTTCACCAAGAGTTGATCGACCAAAATAGATGTTCCCAGCGTATCGTTCGGGAGATAAATATCTCCTGCAAGATTGGTGTAGGAGACAAAATTGTAGGTTCCCACGGTCGACATATCGAAGGTTCCTGAGAAGGTGTAGCTTACGGATGTCCCCGGTGCAATGGGTCCGGGAACAGTGCCTGTAAGCGTAGTAGTAACAGGTCCAGTGATGTCGCAAACGACGGGAACGTTCGAGATGGGTGTACAACCAAAGTTGTAAACATCGACCGTAACAATTTGATTGGCGGAGAAGGAACATCCAACATCCACAGGGTCTTGATAGGCCACGATTCCCACGTCGGGACCATCTTTGATTTCCACGTTATCAAACGCGAAGTAATGATGTCCGGTGTAGGTTGGTTCCGAGTAATACGGTCGTCCGCGGAAACGGAACTTCACGCACGGCTGTCCTGCCAAAGCACACAAACTCTTCTGCACTTTGGTCCATTGATCTACCGGATTGGAAATAGAGTTTCGCCAGTAGCCATTGGAGTTGTACCAGTTCGGTTCTGTAGACCCGAGCGCTGTCCAAGTCGCCCCACCGTTGAGTGAATATTCCACGCGGAAATAATCGGAGTTGTGCAATTGATGCTTGATATCAACGTACAATTGCGGATTGGTAAGTCCT
>JANSYQ010000030.1 GCA_024742305.1 bacterium
AAACAAAACGACCGGTTTCTACATTGATGGCGCTTTGCAGCACCGCTATTGGAACAGTTGGGATGTTCGCGACCTTAGGGATACCAGCGAAATTGATCTTACCTCCGAATTACGCTTCGAATGGAAAGGAATCTCCCTGAAAAATTCCTTGCGTTTCAATCTCATTGGCGGATTTAACGGTTGGGAGGACAGAGCCTCGGCTAGATACGCTTCAGAAAAACTGGAGGTAAAAGCCCACGCTTTATTTTCCTCACTACCAGCGGATGCCATTCAGCGATTTTACTTTGGAAATAATTACGATTACAAGTTAAGCAGCATCAATCGCCAAGTTTGGTTTAAAATTGGTGGCGAAATGAATTACAGCATCAAAGATAGTTTACTCTCGCTCGAAGGAAAGGCGACCTTGTTTTCCTTACCCTCTGTTTACACTTTCGATGGAAACGCTTGGAGCTTGAATGATACACTCGGAACGGCGAATTCGATTCAACTCGGGGCGCACCTACAATGGAAATCGTTTCATTGGCGACCTGCAGTAGTACTGAGTACAGATAGAAATAACTATCTCCCTACCTTTCAAGGGTATTCACGATTGTATATGAAAGGAAAACTATTTAAAGCGAAGCGTCTTGCCGCAGTTATTGGTGTAGATGCTTCCTACAACAACGGATTTGCCCTTCGAACCTATATCCCTTCGATGGATGCATTTTACTGGGACGCCTCTTTCGGTACCAATCCAGGTATGTTGAATTTGCACTTTTTTGCCTCATTGGGTATAGATCAATTCCGATTTTATGCTCGCTTCGAGAACATTGGATACTTCTGGAACGACAGAACAATACAGGAGGCGAATGGTTATCCAATTGCTGGCACACGTGTTCGCGTCGGAATTTCGTGGGATTTCTTCAATTGATTCAGACATTGCGTATCCTGAGGCTCTCGAAGGATACGTTTGTAGTTGGTCGTGAGCGCCTCAGCCAACTCGGCATAGGTATAAAAAAAGAGAGAGTGACTTCGTGAGTCACTCTCTATACTTAACCTACCTTTTACAACTAAACCTAACCAAATGTAAAAATCTGTTCATACATTCCCCAAATTTCCCATCATACATGAATATTCGTAGCTCGTCATCGAACATTTCGACGAATTTCAGTCAAAAATGGGCGTTTAGGTTGTATTCTTACGCGATACACTATCGGATTTTCAGCCATTAGAATATGTATATTTGCCAAAAATTGTAAATACATGAAGTTACTAGACGGCAAAGTTGTTTTAATTACAGGAGCATCTCGTGGAATCGGGAAGTCAATCGCAGAAGAATGTGTAAATCAGGGAGCGACAGTTGCTTTTACCTACTTATCATCTGAGGAAAAAGCAAGAGCTTTGGAAACAGAGCTATCGGCAAACGGTGGAACTGTGAAGGGATTTAAGTCCGATGCATCCAAGTTCGATCAGGCGCAAGAACTGGTTGACCAAGTGATTGAAGCATTCGGAACCATCGATGTTTTGATTAACAATGCCGGAATTACACGTGATACTTTGTTGATGCGAATGACAGAGGAGCAGTGGGATGAAGTAATGAATACGAACTTGAAATCTGCTTTCAATTTGACAAAAGCGGTGCAACGACCAATGCTAAAAGCGCGCAAAGGATCGATTATCAATATGTCATCAGTAGTTGGAGTGAGCGGAAATGCGGGACAAGCGAATTACGCAGCTTCGAAAGCGGGAATGATTGGATTCACAAAATCTGTGGCTCAAGAGCTTGGATCACGAAATATTCGTTGTAATGCTATCGCTCCGGGATTCATTGAAACAGAAATGACAGCTGAGCTGGATGAAAAAGTGGTGAATGAATGGAGAGCTTCTATTCCTTTGAAGCGCGGCGGTCAGCCGAAGGACGTGGCAGACTTGGCTGTATTCCTTGGATCAGACATGTCGGCTTACATTACTGGACAAACGATCAATGTTTGTGGAGGTATGTTGATGTAAGAGAGCCAATCAAAATAATTAGGAACCGGTCTTGAGATTAGATTCTCAATGATCGGTTTTTTTATGTCCTGAATGTTGATTTTATCTCGCGGTTCCCACGCGGTTTCCCGAAATACGCTTGAGCAAACGAACCGAGGCTACCAAAACATGTCGGATGATATCGAAGTAAAGCGCGATGTAGGTGAGAATTGAAATCACCCAAATGAGAACAAGGTTGATGTTGAAAGTGCTGTACTTTCTTCCAAACAAATATTTGTGAGGAGCGTAGAAATGAGTGTCAAAGAATCGAACTCCCACGGGATCATTGAAAACGGGATCATCGTTTTGATACAATCTGCCTTCGTGAACAATGATTTTTTCAGATTCAAACCTATTGGTGACTAGGTCGTTCAAAGCCTCGTTGGTGTATTTCTTCTTTAGTTCAATGTACTTCGATTCTCCTATTCTGTGGATGTAATCGTTGATCTTCCGCGTATTCTTGTTGACCTTTTCGTTCCAATTCGTTTTAAGGTAGTCCAAGAATTTATTAATGTTTTTAAAGTCAGACTCCGAGGTCATGTCCTTGGATTTCAGATCGGAAATACACGACTCACAAGTTAAGTTTGACCAAAATGCATCTTCTCGTTCAATCTCATTAATTAGGATGGTTCGGGCTTCCTCCAATTCTTTTTCCGTGTGTTCCTCCGGCGTTTGAAGCGTAACAATTCTCGACTGAATTTCAGGTAGCCAGTAATCTTTTTTCCATTTAGATTCGCTCTTCTCCAGTTCAAACTCAAAGGTTTTCTTCATGAGAGAATTGTCGATGCTTTGTTCTACTGCCAGTCCTTCGTACGCCCAGCGCGAAATCATCATGTTACCCACCCACGGAACTTTGTTGGCATCTGATAGAGAAGGGTGGAGCTTGTCAAATTTGACGATTACGCCACTGAACAAAAGTTGTGGAATAATGAGCAGCGGAACGATAATGTAAATCACCTTCGCAGAGTTAAAAGCACTGGAGATGTTCAATCCAAGTAAATTAGACGCACATGCGGTGGAGAAGAGGACCAGCCAATATTCTAGCCAATTTTCAGAGATACCTAAAATCAAGTTTCCAATTAACAAGAATAGTCCCGTTTGAATGGCCGAAATGGTAAACATGATCAATACCTTCGAATACAGGTAGCTACTTCTTGAAATGTGTAAATATGATTCGCGAGAAAGAATTTCTTTGTCCTTGTTAATCTCTTCTGCAGCCACTGTAAGACCTAAGAATATAGAAACAATCACAGCGATGAAGATGTACTGAGGAATGTTCTCGTTGCCATAGAAAGAGTAACCACCGGCTTCTCCTGAGTCAAAGTATTTGATGAAAAAACTAAGTACGAGTGCCAAAATTGGAGCCACAAGTGAATTCACCAAGATATATTGAAGGTTAGAAGCCTTGCTTAAAACGTCACGGCGAACATAGGTTGTGAATTGACGCCACTTGCTCGGAAGTCGCGTAATACTTACGGCATTTTCAGCTAAATCTATCTTTTCATGTTTCTCTCGATTCTCCAAATACAGTTTGTGCCAATACTTTGCTGTTCGTTTACGTGATTGCGTCTCGTTTCCGAATTCATCAACAATTCGTGCGTCAATTAAATCGAAAATTTGCTCAGGATTGACATTACCACAGAGACTGCATTCACGCTCGTGAGCATTTCCTCGGAAGGAATAGGTTTTGAAATGTACAATGGCATTTAGCGGATTCCCATCGTAAATCGGGTAGCCTCCCTTGTCCATGATTAACAAGCGATCGAACAACTTGAAAATATTGGAGGAGGGTTGATGAATTACCACAAAGACCAACTTTCCATTCAAAGAAAGCTCTTTGAGAAGATCCATGATGTTCTCCGAATCTCTACTGGAAAGTCCGGATGTTGGCTCGTCCACAAATAAAATCGATGGTTCGCGGATCAATTCGAGGGCTATGTTCAGCCTTTTCCGCTGTCCACCGGAAATTACCTTATCCAGTTTTGATCCCACCTTTAAGTATCGAATCTCGTAGAGTCCAAGCATTTTTAAGGTTTCCGCGACCTTCTTAGTAAGATCTTTATCGGAGTACCCCTTCATGCAGAGACGCGCTGAAAAGTAAAGATTTTCAAAAACGGAAAGTTCTTCGATTAAAAGGTCGTTTTGACTCACGTGACCAATGACTCCTTCCAGTGCTTTTGGATTGGCGTGAAGATCTAAACCGTTGACTCTAAGACTTCCACTGGTCGGCTTGATTTTTCCGTTCATGATATTCATGAGCGTCGTTTTTCCCGTACCGGAACCTCCCATAATACCCACCAAGTTTCCGCTTGAGGTGGTTAGGGACAACTCTTTCAATGCTAAATTGCCCGCTTTGAAAGAATGCGAAATCTTATCGACCTCAAAATTGATGGTTTCACGATTCTCTCGGTCAAGAACACGGGAAATCAGGTCGCTGTAGAAAATTTGCTGACTTTTCGTAGTACGAATAGTGGAGCCAATATTGAAAACGTGGGTCTTATCAGAATCAGAAATTTGACCGTTGATAAAAAGCTCGTGTTTACCGAAATAGCGGAAGAATATTGTTTTTACACTTTGGATGTAAATCGCGTGAATGAAACCTTCAAGACCTTCTATTTCTGCAAACTTCGCTATTTCGAACTCTTGCGTGTTTTTGGCGCAATAGTACACATGATTTTTTTCATCAACGATATCATCTTCCGTCGCTTGAATAAAGTCGTGAATTTGCTGGAATTCATCTCCGCTGATGTTAAATGAATCCGCCACCGTTTGGATGAAATCCATTTCCTTTTCGGTGAGTGCTTCGTCTGAGTGGATGAACTCGAAAATACGAACTAGAACAATGAATTTCTGACGCTGAGTAAGCTCTTTGTTGATTTGCTCACAGATGCGCAATACCTTTACTGAATGTAGCGAGGTTCGTTTTTTGTCACCTGATTTGTTGTAAATCTTTCCTCGGGTGGAATTGAGGAAATCTTCAAAAATATTGAGGTATTTTTCTACGTCAGAAGAGCTTAACTCCGACTTTAAGAAGCTCTCAATAACTTTCTTTCCTGCAGTACTTTGGAGGACGGTTGCGCCTTTATCTTTATGAGAAACTTCGTCTACCTTCGCGACAATGGCGAAGAGCTGCATTAAGGCACGAAGTATTCTTTCGCTCATGGGCGAGTGGGCTTATTATTTGAATCCGATGAGCATTACCACACAACCTGAGAATTTCAGGTCGGGATCCAATTTCGTTTCAATCGTCACGGTAATACTTGCCTCCACTTCAAAATCCCAATAAGGAGCATTCTTATAGTTACTGTTGGTAAAAAGAATATTACCTGCAGGATCTTTCAGCGTGAAAATGACATAATCTTCATCATCGCCTGCGCTTGCTGCAATTCGATAAGTAGAGCCTCCGAAAAGGGTTGTTTCAAATTTTGCCACCTCACCGCGATCCAAAAATGCTGTGTACACCTGTCCATCAGAGATAAACTCACCTTTGGTGTTTTTGGTGAGAAGTTTTTCGCAATTATCCACGATGCGCTCACAGTCTTGTGCAAACGTACTTCCGAGAATAAGTGTGGTTGCCAGGGCAGTTAGAAATAGTTTCATCGTGTGTTATGCTTTTATAATTCCGTTTCGAATAGCAGCGATTTTTGAGGCAATCTCATCAGCCGTTGCTTGATCAAATTCAATGTTATAGGTATGGTTCAACTTCATTTTGTTCTTGTCCGCTTCAATGCTTGGTGCATCATACACGTATTCTAGAACAATCATGTCAAACGAATCTTTCAAATCTTTTAGTTGTGCCAAAAGTTCATCGTTTGTTTTGTCGTCGTTGTATTGCGTCAACAATTCAATAATGGACTCTAGCGACTGCTTTTGTTGTGCAATCCTTCGTTGAATCTCCTCGCTTTGCGTTCTACTGTTCAAAGTAGTAGCGTAGTGCATAGATTCAATCCATCCACCAGCCAAAATTTTCGCTGAAACTGCTTTTCGGTTGGCATTTTTCAAGAAGTTGTCTGCATTTTTGAACGCTTGCGACATCAACTTTACCATTTTGTCTTCGTCGCCGGAATTGTTTTCAAACTCAGCAATGAATTTCGCGCTAAACGCAGCATCCAAACCGAGAGAGTTACTTAAAGTCTCAATAGTTTTCAAGTAATTCAATGAGGTATTCTTCTGACCGTACATGGATGCATACCCTAAATCCGTTCCGTAAACGCCCATGTTCAAAGCTTGTTTGTGCTCAGATGCATAATTGGCAACCGCCGCACGATCACTTAATAGGGATTCGTCAAACTTAAGGTTGAGTTTTTTGATTAGGTATCCCGTTTGAATAGGAGAGGGGATACTGAAAATCTGATCATCAAATACAGCTCTGAAAGAATTTCTTTCATCAAACGTTTCTTCTTCGACTTTGTTCTCCGTCTTTGCTTCCTCACCGCAGGCAGTGAGCAAAATAGCTCCGGCGGCAACGAAAAAAAGCGGTTTGAGAATGGTCTTTTTCATAGATTCGGTTTCGAAATAATGCAAGGCTAAAATAGCAAAAATCGTGATATTACAAGTGAATTGGTAAATTTGTTTCCAAACAAGACCGTATGAATATCCGACCTCGTCGAAACCGTAAAAATAGTGTCATTCGCGACATGATTCAGGAAACGCAATTGGGCGTTCAAAACCTCATCTATCCTCTTTTTTTAGAAGATGGAAAAGGAGTAAAAAGTGAAATTGCCTCTTTGCCAAATCAGTTCCGTTGGTCCATCGACTTGTTGATTCCAGAAATTGAGACATGCATAGCTTTGGGAATTCGCACCTTCGTTTTATTTCCGGCGGTAAAAGACGAATTGAAGGACGCAACAGCGACCTACAGCTATAATCATTCGAATTTTTATTTGCACGCCATCCGGAAAATCAAAGAAACGTTTCCGGAAATAGTATTGATGAGCGATGTGGCGTTGGACCCATATTCTTCCGACGGTCATGATGGGCTCGTAAAAGACGGAGTGATATTGAATGATGAAACTTTGCCCATTCTCTCCAAAATGTCTATAGCTCAGGCACAGGCTGGAATAGATATCATCGGACCAAGTGACATGATGGACGGAAGAGTCGGTACTATCCGAAACGATCTTGATGCGGAGGGTTATGAAGATGTTAGTATAATGTCGTACACGGCAAAATACGCAAGTGCGTTTTACGGGCCATTTCGCGATGCCTTGGATTCTGCCCCAAAGTCGGGTGACAAGAAAACGTATCAGATGAATCCGGCAAATAAGCGAGAAGCATTGATTGAAGCACAGTTGGACCTAGAGGAAGGAGCGGATATGTTGATGGTAAAGCCAGCAACATGCTATTTAGATGTAATTCATTTATTGAAAGAAGCTTGTGATGCGCCAATTACGGCGTACAATGTAAGCGGGGAATATGCCATGATTCATGCAGCGGCTCAAAAGGGATGGCTGGATTATGAATCGTCGTTTGTAGAAATGCTTATGAGTATTCGTAGAGCGGGAGCTGATGGCATTTTAACCTATTTTGCGAAAGATTTTGCACAACTGAACCGCTAATTCTTTTTGTTTCAAGATATTCTGAATACATTTATATAAATGGAAGAAACAGACTTTTATCCACCCAAGCCAGAGTTGGTTGAACACAAACCACGAGGTAGTGCCGGACTAACGGTATTGTCGTTGGTGTTATTTACTATGGCGTTTCTTTGGTTGTTTGGCGTGGAGGAATTCAATTTTCTTGCGATGCTAATTGCCGTTTTGGTCATTCATGAGATGGGACACTTCATCATGATGAAGGTCTTCAAGTACGAAAACGTGCGCATGCTGTTCATCCCTCTAATGGGCGCTTTTGTTCAAGGAAAGAAACGTCGTTACTCGCAACGAGAATCGTTTATGGTGGTGTTTGCCGGCCCACTACCAGGAATGATTATTGGCGCTATTCTACTATGGTATAGCAACGCATACCACATTGCTTGGATGCTACAATTGTCAGCGTTATTTCTTTTGTTGAACATCATTAATTTATTGCCGCTGGATCCGTTAGATGGAGGACAATTGTTCAAATTATTTGCCGTAAGAAACCACGAGTACTTTTTAATGGCATTTGCCTTCGTTTCTTCCATCATCATTATTGCGATGGGCTTTTTTCTTGATGAGTTCGGCTATTTACTGATCATTTTCGGATTTCTTATGGGCTTTCGAGTACGTTCTCTTCAAAAGCAGTATCACATGCACAAGGAGCTGAAAAAGGAAGATGTGAATTACAAGAAGTCTTATAAAAGCTTAACGAATCGAGAGTTTGCACGAATTAAACAGGTGGTACTGGAACACACTCCACAACTTAAAAAATACATCGATCAAATTTCGGAAGATCAATCAGATCCCTTGATTGCCAGTCAGGTGAATAGCGTTTTGGTCACTCCGTTGAAAGACGATGCCTCGCCGGTGTTTAGAACAATCATCCTAATGTTGTGGTTGCTAGCATTTGCTCTTCCATTCTTAATGTATTTCACACTGGATATTGTGTGGATTCGCTCTGCATTCTTTTTAGCATGAATTTTTCTGTTGGACAAAGTATCACCTTTCTACACGAGCAGGGTGGAGGAAAGATTATTGAAATTTTGGGAGTTGGCAAGTTCAAAGTCGAGGACGATTATGGATTTGAACGCATCTGCCTAAAGTCTGAAATTGCCCCTGTCTACGGAACAGATTATAAAATCAACGAGGCGACAATTGCCGGATTGAACGAGGACGAGTCATTTTCCACTTCGAGAAAGGCGCAAAAAACGAAGCATGTTGGGCTTGGAAGAAGCGGTTATGATGTTTGGGAAATTGATTTGCACATTGAATCCTTAACAGACTCACATGCAGGCTGGACAAACACCCAAATCGTTCAGAAACAATTACTTGAACTTCGGTCCTTCGTAAAAAGGGCAAGAGCTAAGCATATCCGAAAGTTAATCGTTATCCATGGTGTTGGCACCGGTGTTCTTAAAGAGGAAGTGCGTGAGTTTTTCCGTAATCAGGAAGGCGTTGAATTTTACGACGCTAGTTATCAGGAATATGGAAAAGGAGCAACCGTTGTAGAAATTCGATATAATATTTAGTGAGAAGTTATTGGTAAGAAGCGATCAGTGAAAATTAAACTTTCGAGATAATTCGGCATCTCGGCAAGCTCGATGACCTTTAGCTTAATTCAGTTTTCTTATCACTTATGACCTCTCACTTCTCACCAGGATTCCTCCTATACAAGCAAAATCCACCTTTACACTCAATCAACTCAAACTTAAATTTGTCGTTGAGCCAGTTGTTTCCTTGCTTTGAGACTAGGTAAACCGGTTCGTCGATATCGGCAATGAGGAACCAGTCCATTTCCTCGCGATGTTTTTCCGTTTTTCCGTAGAAATACTGCCCGTAGCTTTTGAATTGGAAGGTGACAATCTTTACGTCTTCTTTTTGACTTCGTTTGTAAAATTCGATCGCGGGACCTTGAGCAAACTGTTCGACAGCAGGAAGCAAAGTGTAGCAAGCGATGAGAAAGGCAATCATTACGGAACCTGCTGTTGTTATGGCAAAAGCTCCGATTTTCAATTTCTTCAAAAAGATAAAACCGAGAATGGTGCCTATCAATAAAATTCCGCCTACACCGAAGGCAATTGGATTCATGGAAATGTCCTGACGAAGCGACGCAGCTATAAAAGGATCAGCAATCTTTTCAGCAAATGCATAATTATTACCAATGAAGTAGGCGATTGCTATAAATGCGAGGGAAAGCAGAATACCGAGACTCAAATATCCCCATTTTACAAATCCACTGAGGTTGATTTTTTTCAAATCGATCAAGTACAGCGAATAAGCCGCCACAAAGCTCAATGGAACCCAAGTCATGGAGGAATAATGGATGATTTTCGTAGTCACGATGCTGAACAAAATCAAAACACCCCAGAAAAGGCATAGCATCCAAAGGTGAAAATCAAGATTGGTTTCAGAACGTTTTTTGAGCAAGTGCGGAATAGCAATAATAGAGATAGGGAAACATCCAAAGAAAACGACCACAAAGTGATAGTAAAAGGGTTGTTGATGTCCCGCAACATTCGAACTGAACAACTCAGCTTGATAGGCTATGAACTGACGAATGATTTCAAATCCGTTATTGGAAAACTCCATGGTTAACCAAATCAGAATAATTCCAAGCAATCCACCCAAAAAAGCAAAAATGTACTTGACTTTTGGAAACGGTTTGAATCGTTTAATGACAAGGTAAACGAAGAGCGTTAAACCAAGTAGTAGAAAACCAACTGGACCTTTTGTGATGACACTCAATCCGCTAAATACTCCTGACAGCAGTGCTAATTGTCCTCGTTTTTCTTCATCGATACCTGAAATCACGCGAATCATAAAGTACACGGAAAGGAAGATGAAAAAATTGAAAGAAGGATCAATAATACCTGACTTGAAGTAAGCGTTTGGCAACAAGCTGCCACAAAAAACAAGTGCCCATATTAACCCAAACTTTGGACTAAAATGCTTACGACCAATGAGGTAAATGGTAATTAGATAGAAGATGCCGAACAAAGCGTTGGGGAACCGGGCTGCAAAGGCATTCACGCCAAACAGTTTCATGGAGGCAACTTGCATCCAGATAAAGAACGGTGGCTTCTCCCAAAACGGCTCGTAATTGACTTGAACACGCAAATAATCGCCTGTTTGCATCATTTCCCGCGCAGACTCAGCAAAATTGATTTCATCCCAATCAAACAGGTGTGTTTGACCAATTCCCAAAAAGAAAAGAGCGCCCAGTCCAGTGAGGAACAAAAGGCTCCAACGTTTGTTTTCGGCTATGTCGTTGAATGAAATCTTCAAAGGGATTTGAATTGCGCCGCTAAATTACGATTTTTAGAAGTTCAAACGCTTAACGAGATTACGTGCTAAAAATTGGGTGGCTCTTTTTTATTTTTTCCTTTATTCATCATGGACATTCTTTTGGACAAAAAGAGTTAATACTTGAGGTCTTTATTGAAAAGGGTGCTCAAAGGCATCAGTTCCTTTACAATAATAGTTTTTGGGAAGCTCCTGACTCAATTCAGCCCTCAGTTCATGGGTATGTTTTGCCATCTGATAGCTCCATGCGCATTGAACCTTGGCAGATTGAAATGTTTACGTTAAGGATTTCCGGTGAGATTTCTCCGAAAGAGGAATTGAAACTGTCAAATTTAAAGAGCCTCTCATTAGCTAAACTCACAGGAGTGCAAGCAATTCATATCAACATTGAAGACTTTAAAGGGAAGGTGAACATTGCTTTGCACGATTGGCCTCAATACAAGGAATGGCAGTTCCTCCATGAGGTCGGTTTACTTGAAATGTATACGTTTAACGTACTCGCTAAGGACTACAGCGATGTAGATATGAACCTGAATGCACTTCGTATTTTTGATCTTTATACTTTGCGTATTCCAATGTCGGTCGGCAGCGTACTGGACGGACTTCCGAATCTTCATACACTTCACGCTAGAGGTGTGTTGAGTGCATTTACGCATTCGATTTATCAATTACAGCATCTTTATGAAGTCATAGACTACGATCCAGTCTATTCAAATACCTTTGAAACACTGCATGCCGAACGTTATTTTCTTTTTCAGTGCGAAGGTCAATTGGAAAAGATTAAAGATCCGGTCACTGATTTATGGGGAATGCACGAGCTATTTTTTCTAAGCCGTGAATTGAGAAGTGAAGTGGACAACGGAGAGTTTTTGATTCTTGAAAATGACTTGCCTTACATCACAGGAAAAACGATTGATAATGACACGCTTTTACACGGGTACAAGAAAGATGGTCTTCATGTCGGAGTGCATACATTCAAAGTGCGTGAGTCTTTCACAAAAAACGATCGTGAAAAATTTCACATCGACTTTTCCAATCCAAACCCACCTAAATTTGAGAAAGATGGCTGGTGGAAATATTATTATTTAAATGGAAATGTTGCGATTGAGGGGCAATTAAGAAATAGAAAGAAGATTGGGGATTGGAAGTTTTACGAAGAGTCGGGCGTGCTTCGAACTATCAAGAGCTTTGATAATGATACTTTGAAAAGATGCATCACTCGTTTTGAACTGCACGGCGACACCTGTGAATCTAGGACGTATTATGTGAATCCTTTAGAATGTGTTCAATCATTTACCAACGTAGACGGAACAAAGTTTCATTATCAGAACTTCGGTGAAATCAGTCAGGACCGGATGGGGATTGCGTCCAATCGTTTTTGGATCATCAGCCCCAAGTCTCAACAGAAAGTAAATTATAAACGTTCATCTAAGGATTATGAATCCGTATTCCGCGAGAATGTGGTTGATTTGTTGTACCCCGAATACATCGGAAAAGAACTACCATTTAATTTGAAATAATGAAAGTAAACGCAGCTATATTAGTCGTGGTTTTTGCCATTACCGCGTTTCAGTGTGAATCGTCTAAGGAAGTCAAGGCAGAGCAGGAGGGAATGAGTAAAGCCTCGGAATTAGCAGACATTTCAGATACGCTGCGCATTTATAATCATCTGAAGTATTTGACCAAATCCGACCAGTTTCGAAATTTTCAAAACGTAGCACGCTTGGATTCTGTTGCGGCGTATATCTTTCGAGAATTTGAGCAATACGCTGACACAACGTTTTATCAAGAATATGAGGTTGATGGGAACGTATATAGAAATGTGATTTGCTCTTTTGGAACGCAGAATTCAACTAGAACAATAGTAGGTGCGCATTACGATGTTTGTGGAGCTCAAGAAGGTGCCGACGATAATGCCAGCGGAGTTGTCGGGTTGTTGGAACTAGCTCGTTTGTTCCATGATGATACCCTAAACGAGCGAATCGACCTAGTGGCGTATACACTGGAAGAACCGCCGTTTTTTAGAACAAAAAATATGGGAAGTTATGTTCATGCAAAATCCTTGGTGGATGACAGCGTGAATGTGAGTGGGATGGTTTGCTTAGAAATGATCGGTTATTTTGATGACGAAAAAGGATCGCAAGAGTACCCGGTAGGCGGCATGAAAGCGGTTTATGGATCGAAAGGGGATTACATTGCATTGGTCAGTCAAATGGGACCGGGGAAATTTGTAAGTGATTTCAATAAACGGTTCAACAAAACCAAACGTATCAATACGAAGGAAATCGCAGCACCTAAATCGATGACTGGCATCGACTTTTCAGATCATTTGAATTATTGGCTATTTGGCTTCAAGGCTTTAATGATTACTGACACAGCCTTTTTTCGAAACAAGCACTACCACGAGAAAAGCGATACGATGGAAAAGCTCGATTTAGCGCGAATGGCGGATGTGATTGATGCAGTTTATTTTGCTCTAAGGTAACGTGGAGATTGAGCAGTAAGTGTGCTAAATATTGCTCAAATTAGACATTTGCCTAATTACCAAATTGTATAATTCTAGTAATGTTAGCTGACCCAAAAACCAAAGCTAGGCCTAACGTATGTAGCCGCCTTTAATCTTTCCTCTTTCAGTCTTTGCTCTTAAGATTCAATCCTTCCTATGAAAGATATCCGACTTCGTCAGTTTCATTTTATTAAAGAAGTACAACCAACTCACGCCCAAAACGCCCATTCCATATTTCGCACTGCGCTGAAAGTTAATGGAGGACGCCTCCTCGAAATACTTTGTTGGACAGGTAATCTCCGCAATTTCATATCCTTCGTAGAAGATTTGCGCCAACATTTGGTTATCAAAAATGAAATCGTCCGAGTTAATGTTGTAATTAATGCTTTTTAAAACCTCACCTGAGAACATGCGGTATCCCGTGTGGTACTCCGAAAGCTTTTGATTCATCAAAATATTCTGTGAAAGCGTCAAGAAACGATTCGCTACATACTTGTAAATCGGCATTCCGCCCTTGAGTGCACCTTTTCCTAAGATTCGAGAACCAATAACCACATGGTATACATCGTTCGCAATCAAATGCGCCATGCTTTCGATCAATTTCGGCGTGTATTGGTAATCAGGGTGCAACATCACTACGATGTCCGCATTTAGCTCCAGCGCCTTATTGTAACATGATTTCTGATTTCCGCCGTATCCTTTGTTTTGCTCGTGAACAATCACGTGCTCAATGCCAATTTCACGAGCTACTTCAGCCGTGTTGTCGCTACTTTTATCATCAACTAAAACCACGTCATCAACAATGTCGAACGGGATTTCATCGTATGTTTGTTTGAGTGTTTTGGCCGCGTTATAAGCGGGAAGAATGACAACAAGTTTTTTTCCTTTAATCATGTCAGGGCAGAAATTACGGTGCAAAACTAATAAAGAATTGCACAACGTCAGTTCAGAACGAAAAAAGCTGCGCATTGGTTGAAGTTCTTATTTTTGAGAAGTGAAAGTACGCTGGTCATATCTCACCATTGTCGTCGTCGGTATTGTCATGCTGATGTTTCGATTTTCCTATCCGCGCAATAGTGGAGAAGAGGTGAAAGTAACCACCTGGGATGCCTTCGGCTATTACATGTACAATCCATCCATCTTTATTTATGGCGATGTCAGTGAATTGAAATGGGTGCCAGCCATTGAAAAAAAATATTCGGTTACAGGAGGAGAACTCTATCAGGCTACTCTATTGGAGAATGGCAATTACACGAATAAATATCTTGGCGGTGTCGCAATCATGCAGATGCCATTTTTTTTTGTAGGTCATGCAATTGCTTCGGTAACAGAGTATCCTGCAGATGGGTTTTCAGCTCCGTATCAATACTCGATAGCCTTTGGTGCGCTCATTTATTGTCTATTGGGATTACTGTTGTTACGAAGAGTTTTATCTCGTTATTTTGACGACGCTCCCATTGCCATTACGCTGTTATTATTGGGGTTAGGAACTAATTTGATTCAATATACGGCCATTGATGGAGGACAAAGTCACATTTACATTTTTCCACTGTATTCACTGATTCTATGGGCAACCATCAAATGGCACGAAGCGCCTAGCTGGAAATGGGCCGCGTTGATTGGATTTACGATCGGCTTGGCAACTATTTGTCGTCCTACAGAGTTGATCATGCTTTTTATTCCGCTGCTTTGGAATACGCATGAGAAGTCAGCAAGGAAAGAGAAATGGCAACTGGTGAGAAAGCACTTACCACATTTGGGCTACGTGATAGGATTTGGAATTATCGGAATTCTCCCACAATTGCTGTATTGGCAGTATACAACAGGAAGTTTGATTCACAACGTTGGAAGTAAGTGGTTCTTTTTCAACCCGTGGTTCCGTGTGCTATTTGGCATTTCGAATGGATTTTTCGTTTACACGCCCATCGTAGTCCTGTTTATTGTTGGATTCTTCTTCATGAAGAAATATCCGTTCAAGCGGTCAGTAATCACCTTTTGTTTGCTCAATATTTGGATTATTATCGCTTGGTCCGATTGGAAGTATGGTGCAACGTATTCTACACGGGCGATGGTGCAAAGTTATCCGGTATTTGCCCTAGCGATGTGCGCAGCCGTTACTGCGATTATGGAGCGAAAATTTTTGAAGAAAGCGTTGGCGGTAATTGGAGTATTTCTCTTGTACCTCAATATTTTTCAGATTACTCAGTATAACTCAGGAGTATTGCATCCGCATGATATGAGTTGGCAATATTACGGATGCATTTTTCTCAATTCAAATCCTAGTTCACTAGATTTTAGCTTACTGGATGACAATATTGTTTTTGATAAGGACGAGGCGAAAGTGGTGAAAACTCACTCGATGAAGCTTGGAGCCTTTTCCACGGATCAGAATTTTAAAAATTTGCAAATAGTCGAACTGCAGCCAACCACTGAATTTGTAGTTATCCAATTGGAGGTGTTGGATAACGGAGGTGCCGAATCGAATTTTATTAATGCTGCTCTGAATGGAAAGGAGCTTGGAAAGATCCGCATGAAACATCCTCACTTCAGAAAGAATGAAAAGAACGATTACGAGTTTCATGTCAAGATCTCAACATCGAAAAAAAGAGAATTATCTGTCAACATCGTTGGATGGGCAGAGATGAAAGGAAATTTGATAAGCGGTAAAATCACTGAATTCCGTTAGATATCCTTTCGGAAGGTGTGAATATCGTTGTGATTTTCTTCGATTTTATCCTTAATCTTCTTGATGGATTGCGCTAGGATGAATAAATCTGCTGGCGCATTTTTTGAAAGCCATGCCCAGCTCGATTGTTCGGCCTCTACAGCCATAGCGATGTGATACAACACCTCGAAATTATGCGTAAGTAGCCATTGTTGTGCGCTTTCGTTTCCCTCTGCGGCATTAATCATAGCGAGAAGGTGTGCGTATCCGTTATCTTGGAGCCAGTTGCGGGCATCGTCTTTAAGGTAGATTGCAAAAGTGGCCATCGTCAATTCCTCGTAGCCATTTTCTTTGAGCCAAAGCATAAAGTGATCTTCACCATCAATAGCCTTCGCCCACGCAATGATAATTTTCGGGTGGTAATCCAGGTGATTCAGCGCCGTTTTAGACAAATCCTTGGCGATAATCTGACGTTTTTTCTTTTTGAACCAATTTCTCATTATCCGAAGAAGATATATGCGACAATGATCGCGGTTATAATTCCTATTAGATCACACAGAAG
The DNA here is from genome assembly GCA_024742305.1 of bacterium. Classification (GTDB taxonomy): domain Bacteria; phylum Bacteroidota; class Bacteroidia; order Flavobacteriales_D; family Crocinitomicaceae; genus UBA4466. The sequence continues at coordinate 16,623 of JANSYQ010000030.1, forward strand.
TCCAGCCGCTGCGGCATACCGCGTATTCCGAATTCCCACTGAGCCGAAGTAGACTGCGAGAACATATAGGGTTGTTTCTGTGCTACCTTGCATGGTGGACCCAATTTTTGTCTGCATTGACATAGGAATCTTTTTGCCAGCATTCAGCATTTCTTGGTAAGGAGCTTTATCGTAGTTATCCATGATCTCAACTAGGGCGCCTCTTGCGCCTCCACCACTCAGCGGCTTCATAATCCCAACGGGCAATGCATCTACCCATTCAGTAACGGTAATTCCACACCAAATAACAGCTTCCTTCAATCCATCAAGAAAAGCGTCTAAAGCACCTGACGATCGTAGCATAGCGATGGCAGCTAGAATTCCTATCAAGTAAGGAATAATTTTAATGGCTACGTCAAAACCACCTTTGGCACCTTCAATAAAAGCATCATATACATTTACTTTCTTTCGAATGCCCATGACGATAAAGGCAGTGATAATTCCGAATATCAAAGCATTTCCACCTACTTCGGAAACAACCTCCGCTTTTGATGGATTCTGAATTACATAGTATAACAGTAGTGAGATGAGCAGGGCCAAAGAACCAATGTAGGCAACGACAATTTTATTCAGAAGATTTATTCGTTGTCGTATTCCCACAATAATTAGACCTGCAAGACTGGCGAAAAAGGTAGAAACTAAAATGGGAAGAAAAACGACCGAAACAGATTCTTCATAATTGACTGTGCCGAGTAGGGCAAATACAGAAACTGGAATGATGGTCAAACCAGAAGTATTTAAAACCAAGAACATGATTTGTGCGTTAGAAGCTTTGTCTTTCTCAGGATTCAGCTCTTGCAAGTCATTCATAGCCTTTAGACCCAATGGAGTAGCAGCATTATCCAAACCAAGCATGTTAGCACTGAAATTCATCATGATAGAGCCAACTGCTGGATGATCTTTGGGTACATCAGGGAATATTTTTGAAAACAAAGGCTTCACTAGCCAGGCCAACTTATTAATGGCTCCGGCTTTCTCGCCAATTTTCATGATTCCCATCCATAGGCAAAGTACTCCAGTCAAGAATATGGCAATTTCAAAGCCTGTTTTGGCAGCACCCATCAAGGCTTCGAACATATCTTTTAGGATATGCGTGTCTTGCCAAAATATCAATTTCGACATCGCGGTTATTAGCGCGATAAAGAACATGCCAATCCAAATACGATTCAATACCATAAACCAAAGATGTCAATTAATTGAATGCTGAATCCAGTAAAAGGAACGATTCTATTAACAGAGAAATGTGATAAGTGAAAAAGTAAAAAGTCAGAAGTGAAAAGATAGAAGTACGCTGAGGCTCTCGAAGTGCACTTCTATCTTTTCACATTTCACTGTATTGTCTAAGACAATAAAAAACAAAATTCTCAATTAATATTGCACCATGATTACCGGACACTTCGGGCTGAAACTGAACACCAAAATAGGGCTTAGATTCGTGCTGCATGGCCTCGTTCACGCAGGCATCAGAGGCAGCTATTAATTTAAAACCTTGTGGAATAGAGATCGTTTCGTAGTGATTTTTCATCATTTCTACCTCTGTTGGAAGTCGTTCAAAAAGAATGGACTCTTCAAAAGCCTCAACCACCTTCCAGCCTGAATCGTGCTTCATCATGGACGCTTGAGCACCGAAATGCAAACCAAGCAATTGATGCCCGAGAGAAATACCGAGAATGGGAAATCCACTTTCCACTGCCCATTTAACTTTTTCAAGGTATGGTGAAGTATCCATGGCAGTGACGGAAAAAGAACCATGGGAAATGATGATCCCCTTAATGCCTTCAAAATCAGATTTTGTAGCGTCCAGAATAGGAACAACGCGTACATCCATTTCATTATCAACGATGTCGGCGATGAACTTGGTTTGGGGTGAACCTCCGTTTAAAACAAGAATCATAGCTCTAAAATTCCCGCTCCTTGACGTAAAATTTCGACATGGCCATCGACACATTCGACCACCGTAGATGCTAGCAAGTTGCCGTATCCACCATCGATGATTAAATCCACCTTACTGTCGTAGCGTTGGTAAATTTCGTACGGATCAATGAAGTAATCCAAAATTTCGTCCTCGTCATCGTGAAGTGATGTAGTTGCGAGTGGATTTCCCAATTGTTCGGTAATAGCCGTTAAAATAGGGTTGTCAGGAATTCGAATACCAATTTCTTTTCGATTTGTTCCGAACAATCGCGGGATTTCATTGGTGGCGGTAAGAACAAAGGTGAAGGGCCCCGGCAATGATCGATTCATCAACTTGAAGGTCGGACGATCAATGTTCTTCACATATTCCGATAAGTCACTCATTCCGTTACAGATAATAGAGAATCGTGCTTTTTTAAGTCGAATTCCCTTCAGAGTAGCCAATTTGTTCAGCGCCTTTTTGTTGTAAAGATCGCACCCCATGGCGTAAACCGTGTCGGTTGGAAAAATGATTATCTCTCCTTTTCGTAAGGCTTCGACCACTTGATCAATTGATCTTTGATCAATATTATCCGGATTGATTTCGAGTAACATGTAGCAAAGATAGAGGAAATAGTAGAATGGAGTATGAGAGTGAGGGTGATGGTGATAAGTCAGACGTGAGAGGTGAAAAGTGCTCTTCTCTCTGATCACTTCTTACTTTATTTAACGAAGACCTTACAGGATATCGCGTAGTGATCGCTGAGGGCGTTCTCTTGAATTTTAAATTGATGTGAGCCCAACGCTTCCGAATGAAAAATGTAGTCAATTCTACCGGCTGGAATTTCTCCTGCGTACGTTTTTCCTATGCCTGTTCTACAATTGCGATACGCGTCGGTTAAATGGTTGTGAAAGCGTTGATACGTGTATGAAAGCGGCGTGTCGTTAAAATCACCGCAGACTACCACTGGGTAGGGCGAATTGCGAATATGGTTCATTATCCGCTCGGCCTGTTTGGCCCTTTCGGGAAAGGCTTCGATCACTTTTCCCATGGCGCTAAAAAATCCAGTTTTCGACTTTTCATTGATTAAAGCAGCTCTTTCCTCTGAGTCTAGACTTATGGACTGCAAATGAATGTTGTACACGCGAATAGTGTCTTTGTGAAAAACGATGTCGGAATAAATCGAGTAATTGAAGGAGTTCAAGTCAGAATCAAAGCGAACTTCGCCTTTTTCGATGATTGGATACTTCGAAAATAAGGCAATTCCATAATTTCTTCTACCTCGCTCTACGTGCGTATATCGCTCCTGATAATCTTTAATGCCGAGCAGCGGAATAATGGTGTCCTTTGTGATGAAGTTTGTTGGTTTATCCTGTTGGTAAAATTCTTGAAAGCAAACGATGTCTGGAGATTCGTCCTTGAGAAACTCCAAGATTTTATGTCTAGATAATTGTGCTTGTTTTGGATCATCATTGTAAAAATCAAAGAGTCGTACGTTATAACTCATGATTTTCAATGACTTTGAGTTTTTTGGTGGCTCATCTCCGCTGCCAAAAGTGAAGGTGCGTAGGTGTAGCCCAAGTCCAGATAGAAACAACACAAACATGCCCAAGGCGAACCAACGTTTGAAGAATACCTGTACGATCATCACAAGTATGAAAACAATCACAATAACAGGGTAGGCGAGTCCAAATACGGGAATTATGGAAAATGTATCCGGGTGTGTGTAAGGAGAAAAGTAGGAGAGAAGCAAAGATAGTGCTGCAATCACACTGAGTATGTCAAGAAGCAATCGTATCCAGCGCTTGCCTCCGCGATTAGCCATTTTTGCTCTGATTGAAAAGGAAATCCTTCTCGCGCTTGCTCAGCGATTCATACCCAGATTTGGAAATTTTATCCAAAATGCGGTCAATCTCTTTCTGACGAGCCTTAGCGTCCGCGTTGTACTCCTCATCCGTCATGTTGCGCACTTCCGGACCTCGCTTTACTTTCAATCGTTGGCGTTCTTTTCTTGTGAAAAGTCCAACGAACCGTTCAGAAAAACGTTGGAAACGATTGATGAGATTGCCGGAATTGTACATGTTCTGTGAACCGATGAATCCAACAATAGCGCCTCCTAGGTGAGCAAAATGGGCAACACCATCGTTTGTTCCAAGTCGGAAGAAGTCAATAGCGATGTAAATCAATGCAAGCCAAATCAAACGAACCGGAGGGAAGATGAACAAGGTAACTTTCAAGTCCGGACGACCGAAACCTAACAGAACAAACAACGCCATTACGGCACCGGATGCACCGACAACAGAAGAATATTGACCGTACAGTCCAGCGAAAACGAGGTGTGCGATTATTTCCAAGGCTCCACCGGCAAAACCACCGAGTAGATAAGTGTACAGTAACTTTTTGCCATCAAAAACTTGCTCAAAAATGCGGCCGATGAAATAGAGCATGATCATATTCAGAAGAATATGCAGGAATCCAAAGTGGGCGAACATCGAAGTAACGATGGTCCATGGGTGATAGAGGAAATCCATCATGCCCGTAGGCATGGCAAAAATTTTGGACAGATAATACTCTGTTTCGGGTAACATCTTTGCCAAACGCCCAAAAACTAGGGCAATTTGAATCAATAAAAAGACGATGGCATTCATGAAAATGAGTTTCATGAACGTACTCTGTTTGTACAAGACTTTTAATTCATCGAGAAAACTGCGTTGTGTTTGCATATCGAATTAGTAAAAGGTGTTTTTATTCCGTTGCCAAAATCGAATCATAATATATCCGAAGAGCATTCCGCCTAAGTGTGCAAAGTGAGCAATTCCGCCACCTGCTCGCGTGTAGCCGCTGTAAAGTGCAACTCCTCCAAGAATTAGTGCCAACCATTTCGCTTTGATCGGAATAGGAGGGAACAATAGCATGAACTCCGTATTCGGGAATAACAGAGCAAAGGCCATGAGTAATCCATAGATTGCTCCTGAAGCACCAACGGTTGGTATGTTGACCTGTCTGTACACTTCGATATACCATGCATCAGTGCCTGCGCCATCAACAACATTTTCAAGAACAATAGCATCTCCATCCAAATAGGCAGAAGGCCACCATGAACCCGTCAATTCGTACAATTCGTAAGCAGTGAAGCCTAAGTGGAGAAGCATGGCTCCTAGGGCAGTCATTAAGTAGAAAATGAAAAAACGTTTCTTTCCCCAAACGCGCTCTAGATGAGAACCTAGAACAACCAAACCGATCATATTAAACAGTAGGTGAAATAAGTCGCCATGCATAAAGAAATGCGTGACAATTTGGAATGGCTCGAAGTAAGGAGATGAAGGATAGTGCATACCTAATAACTGGCTCGCATTTATCCCTTGTCCTTCAAGGACGTATTTGATTAAAAAGAAAAGGATGTTAAGAATCAAAAGGTTCTTAACCACGTCGGGCATATTTCCAAAAATCTGTCTAAACATTATTCAAATTTTTTATCAATTAACGCCAAGTCCAGCGTTTCCATCACTTTTTTATTAGACGGAGAATAGGCGTGATCCTCACATTGGAACAAACGGTCAATCAAGGATTGAATTTGTTCTTTATTAGAAAGTTCGAGGCGCTTCATGGCCGCAGATCTCGCAATCGACCGAACCAACTCATGAGCCACCTCTCCTTTTTCAACGTCTTTATGCCCCAGTGTTTCTAGTATTCTATCTATCGACTTCGATAAAGTTTCTTCTTCCAAAACACTTGGCACGGCATTGACCGCTAATACCTCATCATTCACTTCGCCGCTAAACCCTAATTGCTTCAATACCGAAGCGTTTTCTGTCCAATGAATGCCTTCCTGCTTCGAAAGTTCTTTTTCAATAGGAAACAATAATTGTTGAGATTCTATCGGATTGCTAATGAATGAGTTAATTATCTCGTTATAAACTATTCGTTCAATAGCACGTCTTGCGTGAATCACGAGAAATCCACTTTTGCCCGGTGCTAATATGTAGGAGTCTTTTACCAAGAAACTTCCGAAGTTTGGCAGTATTTCGGCTTCCTCAAAAACGGGCGTTACTTCTTGCGCCTTCTCTTCTTTTATTTCATAAAAATTCTCCCAGTCCTCATGCTTGGCCTCTTGTGAACCAAACCCTTGCTGTTTGATGGCGTGAGAAAAGTTTTCTTTCGTTTTTCCTGTGCCGCTGGATGAAGTCCTCGAAGTACTGGAAAAGGGATTGTATTCCGGATTCACAGAAATTTGAGGCTCCACAGCTGGTTGAGAGCGCATGGAATGAGGAATTTCAAAACTCGTTTCTTGTTCGAAGTCGAGTGTGGGAGCAATGTTATACTTCCCTAGAGCTTGACGAACGCTGCTCAGCAGAATCGAATAAATGAATTTTTCCTCTTCAAACTTGATCTCAGTCTTGGTTGGATGCACGTTCACGTCGATTTTAGAAGGATCGACATCCATGTAAAGGAAATATCCGGGAAAACTCCTTTCCGGAATAAGTCCTTCGAAAGCCTTGGAGATCGCGTGATTGAAATACGAACTTTTGAAAAAGCGATCATTGACAAACAGAAACTGTTCTCCTCGCGTTTTACGTGCAAACTCGGGCTTTAGTACGAAACCTTTCAAGGCGACGATATCGGTAGACTCTTCAATAGGCACCAGTCGGTCTGAAGCTTTCTTCCCAAGTACATCCACAATACGTTTTCTCAGAGTCGTTGCAGGAAGGTGGTACAATTCATTTCCGTTGTGATGCAAAGAGAACTGAATGCCGGGGTGTGCTAAAACAACACGTTGAAATTCGTCTGAAATATGTCCGAACTCTACTTTGTCCGATTTGAGGAAGTTTCTGCGAGCGGGAACATTGAAAAACAAATTCTTGATTTCAAAACTGGTCCCTTGCGGAACTGCGGCTTCTTCGTTTGTTTTTACAACGCTGCCTTCGATTTCAATGGTTCTTCCCAATTCACCTTCTTCCAAGCGTGTATTCATTTGCACATGGGCAATGGCAGCTATAGAGGCAAGCGCTTCTCCTCGAAAACCTTTGGTTGCCAAGGCGAACAAGTCTTCCGCTTTTCGGACTTTACTTGTTGCGTGACGTTCAAAGCAGAGGAGGGCATCTGCCGCACTCATTCCTTTTCCATTATCCACTACTTGGATTAGTGTTTTTCCGGAATCTTTGATGTTTACCTCAATACGCGAAGCTCCAGCATCTATGCTGTTTTCGAGCAATTCTTTTACCACGGATGCAGGTCGTTGAATAACCTCTCCGGCAGCAATTTGGTTCGCAATATTGTCGGGTAATAACTGTATTAAATCACTCATCCTACCACAATCGTTCTACGATGGTTTCCACTTTGTCGATTCCAAAAAACAAAAAGTAAAACAGGGCCAAAAGCGCCAAAATCAGCGAGAAAATTCGAATGTTCGACGACTGACGCTGACTTTGTCGGTATCCGGCTCGGTCAGATTCTGCCCGCATGGCTTCCCGAAGCATCTGCTTGCGTTCTTCCGGAGTCATGTCCCCAGATTCCGCCCGTCGTAATTGCTCTTTTCTTTTCTCCAAACGCTCCTTGCGCTCGTCGTAATAACGAGGTTGGTAATCGAAACGTCGATTCTGAAGGGTATTATTGAGAAACTTTAATTTCATTGTATGTGCTTCTAAACAAAAATAGCAATAATAACGGTGCTTTTTCCGTTGATTAAATCACCAATATTCATGCCTCAGGTGAATTACTGCCAGTCTGTCAGAACAAAGTTTGGAAAAGTTTTTGCTTCTTCCATGTTTATAACTAATGTTAACAGTGTGATTCTTCATCTTGCTGTTTTCTAAATTTAGACTATGAAATCCAAAATCTCCATCCTTATACTTGTTGGTGCATTGTCTTCGGTCACCTTTATTTTATGGGCTTCTTTGGCTGAAACAACGACACCAATGCGTCATGTAAAAAAGTCATCTCAACCTGAAGAACGAGAAATAATACAAGACGTTCCCTACACGGATAATGTATCGAATGCTTGGGTAGACGAGACTGTAAGCAACATGAGTTTGCGCGAGAAAATTGGTCAGTTTTTCATGGTAGCGGTATATCCGAAACAAAATGAAGTTCACTTCCGACATATTGACTCTCTCGTAACCAAGCATGGAGTTGGTGGAATTATTGTTTTTCAGGGAGATAGAGAACAAGCAAAAAAGGCCATTCAACGCTATCAAGGAAAGTCGGAAATTCCATTATTGACAGCGATGGATGCCGAGTGGGGACCAAGCATGCGTTTGTCCAATGAACCACGTTTTCCTTATGCGGTGACGATTGGGGCGGCGAATGACCCCGTGCTATCGAAACACATTGGTGCATTAATGGGGCAGGAGTGTCGCGAATTGGGTGTGCATTTGAATTTTGCTCCCGTAGCAGATGTGAATAGCAATCCTAGGAATCCCGTAATTGGTTATCGATCGTTTGGCGAAAACCCAAGAAATGTCGGCAAGCACGTTGCGGCAACGGTTAAGGGAATGGAAGGTCAGAGCGTTTTAACGAGCATTAAACATTTTCCTGGGCATGGAGATACAGACACGGATTCCCACAAGGAGTTACCGCTGGTGAACAACAGTTACTTGCAGATAAAAGCCATCGACTTCGTTCCGTTTAAAGATGGGATCGATGCTGGGGCAAGTACCGTAATGATAGCTCACTTGAACGTGCCTTCTTTGGATTCCACAGGGACTCCATCTAGTTTGTCAAAACCGATCATTCACGGTTATTTGAAAGGTGAATTGGGATATCAAGGACTGATTGTAAGCGATGCACTGGGTATGAAAGGCGTTGCCGACAAGTACGGAAAGACAGAAGTCGTAGTAAAAGCTTTTGAAGCCGGTTGTGATATCTTATTGATGCCGGAAAGTGTAGTAGATGCCATCGATGCCATTGAAGCGAAGGTGAACAACGGAGAGATTTCAGAAGAAGAAATTAACATCCGATGTAAGCGCCTATTGGCAGCTAAGCACAAGGCAATAGTTGCTCCGAAGGCAATGGAAGAGTACACGGAAGCCGAGCGCGATTTATACCGAAAGCTGATTTTCGAAAAAGCGATTACCGTGTTGAAGAACGACAATGATGTTCTACCGATTGATCGTTTTGATAAGAAAATTGCCGTGGTTACCGTTGGAAAGTATACGGGAAGCGTTCGCCCTGCGATGGACAAAGTCACGAAGGTGGATCACTTTTCTTACCAAACTGGATCAGAGGCATTGTCTAAGTTTGGACCGAAAATGGCACAATACGACCTTGTTATTTCTACGCTTCACGCAGGTTCCATGCGTCCTTCAGGGAATTATAAGCTACCAACTGGCTGGAAGTCGTGGTTGGTAAAGTTAGGCACGGCGAAACAAAGTGCCCTAGCGTTGTTCGGAAGTCCATTAGCATTGACAAATGTGAAAGAAATTGACAACATTGATGCCGTAGCCATTGGATATGAGAACAATCCCTTGATGCAAGATCGTATGGGGCAGTTCCTAATGGGGACCTTTGCTTCGAATGGGAAATTGCCCGTAACCGTTGATGAGCGCTACAAAGTTGGTCATGGCTTGGAAGTGAAATGGAGCGGGCGCTTAAAAGATTCTCAACCGGAAGAATTGGGCATCAACCCGAAGAAACTGGAGCAAATTGACTCCATTGCGATGGCTGGAGTGCGGAACGGAGCGTATCCCGGATGTCAAGTTGCGGTGGCAATTCAAGGTAAAATGATTTACCAAAAATCGTATGGGCATCACACATACAGCAAGAAACAAGAAGTACAAAACACAGACGTGTATGATATTGCATCCATCACAAAAATTGCCGCTTCAACCTTGTCTATCATGCACTTGAATTCTGAGGGTACATTCAATCTAGCGGGTACTTTAGGCGATTACATTCCCGAAATAACTGGAGAAAGTGCGTATAGCAATATCGTTCTGCGTGAGATGTTGTCGCATCAGGCCGGGTTAACACCATGGATTCCATTTTACACCAAAACCTTGGATGAAAATAAACTACTATCGTCAAAGTTTTATGCGCAGTCACCATCGGATTCGTTTAATGTGAAAGTGGCGGATAACTTGTGGATCCGTGGTGATTACGAAAATGTCATGTATCAGACCATGTTGATGAGCAAATTAGGTCCAAAGCGTTACAAATACTCTGATGTTGGATACTATTTCATCAAAAAGATTGTCGAGAAGCAGTCGAAAAAAAGTTTGGATGAATTCGTTAAAACGGAATTCTACGATCCTATGGGCTTGCAATACATGCGCTACAATCCGCTGGATTACTATGATAAAGCACAAATAACACCTACGGAGAATGACCAAATCTTCCGAAGACAGCAAATTCATGGCTATGTACATGACCAAGGTGCTGCTATGGTAGGTGGAGTAGGAGGTCACGCCGGCTTGTTTTCCAATGCGGGTGATTTAGCCAGTTTGATGCAGTTGTTTTTGAACAAAGGATATTATGGACAAGAGTTCATTAAGGAGCAAGTAATTGAAGAGTACACCGACTGTCAATATTGCAGCACTAACCGTCGCGGGGCTGGTTTTGATAAGCCGGTTCGCAGTGGTACTGGTGGTCCGAGTTCGAACAAAGTATCGCTAAAAAGCTTCGGACATACCGGTTTTACAGGAACGATGGCTTGGGCGGACCCCGAGAATCAGATCAATTATGTGTTCTTGTCAAATCGTGTTTATCAAGATGCCGAAAACTGGAAATTGGTAAAAATGGACATCCGAACGAAAATCCAAGATGTGATCTATGATGCGCTAGCAGAAGCGAACAAGAGGTGATAAAGTACACTGAGCCTGTCGAAGTGCACTTTTAATTTAGCTAAAAAGATCATTCCCCTCACATTTCGAGAGCCTCAATGATCGGGAAATATGTTTAAGATTTAAAGAATCCATCAAATCTCCATGACCGGCTTGTCTTCTGTATCGTAGAATTATACATACTTTTGCAATGAATCAGCCTAAAGACGCGTGAGATTAATGAAAATAGGAATTGTATTGTATCCAACCTATGGGGGAAGTGGAGTAGTGGCAACGGAATTAGGAAAGTCACTGGCGAAAAAAGGACATGAAATTCATTTTATCACCTATTCGCAACCGGTGCGATTGAGTGGTTTTCGAAAGAATGTATACTACCATGAAGTAGCAGTCTCCGATTATCCCTTGTTTGAGTACACGCCTTATGAGACTGTTCTCGCAAGTAAAATGGTGGACGTTGTAAAGCGCGAAAAGTTGGAATTACTTCATGTCCACTATGCCATTCCACATGCATCAGCGGCTTATATGGCGAAAATGATCTTACGTCAGCAGGGGTATGAAATCCCGTTCGTAACAACATTGCATGGGACCGATATCACCTTGGTAGGAAAAGATCCGTCTTTTGAACCCGTGATTACCTTCTGCTTGAACGAGTCCGATGCCGTTACGGCAGTTTCGGAAAGTTTGAAGAAAGATACCTACGAACATTTCAATACAAATCGTGAAATTCAAGTGATCCCGAACTTCATCCATACCAAGCGCATGGCGATTGAAGATATAGATGACATACGTGCGCGTTATGCCAATCCGGGAGAACCTGTTTTGTGTCACATCTCCAATTTCCGAAAGGTGAAAAGAGTAGAAGATGTACTGAAAGTGTTTGCGAGAGTGAACAAGCGAATTCCTTCGAAAATACTCATGGTAGGAGATGGACCGGAGCGATACAAGTTAGAAGAAATGTGTTCACAGCTTGGACTCTGCTCGCGTGTTAAGTTCATCGGGAAAGTGCGGGATACACAGGCGGTTTTAGAGATATCCGACTTATTCTTGCTGCCATCTGAAACGGAAAGCTTTGGACTTGCAGCGCTGGAGGCGATGGCTGTTGGCGTTCCTGTAATTTCATCTAACACAGGAGGAATTCCTGAAGTTAACGTTCATGGTGTAACGGGATTCCTTTCCAATGTGGGGGATGTGGATGATATGGCGAAAAATGCCCTACATATTCTCAGCGATAAAGATCGATTGCACGAATTCAAAAGCAATGCACGAAAACACTCTGAAAATTTCAATTTAGAAAAAGTGGTAAAACAATACGAGGAAGTCTACAACAGTTTGTTGGTTGCGAGCTAATCAATGACTTTGAACAGGACGATGCTCCCATTGTCACCGATTTCCTGTAAATCTGTTCTAAAATGTCTGAACAACGCAGGTTTTTCATCAATATGACAGACTAAGTATTGTCCTTTTGGGATTTTCGGGACCAGTTCTTCTCCATTCGGTGTTTCTCTTATGAACCCTTTATGATTTAAGTACCCGAGTACTTCGAAACCTATTCCCCAATTGTTTGGAACGACAACACTAAGAGGATCGCTCGCCTTCACACCATGTTTAAGCAGGAGTTCGTCACTCCCTCGAAAGGTAAATGCTAGGTTACTTCCAGGGCTTGTGCGATTTAATTCCTTTCGAACATTTTGTGTCCAATTTCCTTCACCAATTAAAATGGCGAGCATTAGAAGGAATCCAACGGTGCTTAATTTCGGATAATTCGATATGAATGTGAAGTCCACTAAATCGACAATGATAATTAGCACGACAGTCGCTGGAACAAGTAAAAATTTCAAAAAGAAAACGTCTGAATAGTAGGCTTGGTAAGGATTGATCAGGGCATAACCGATTGGGAGCAATAACAGTACGGCGAATTCGTATTTGTTGAATTGAACCGCCTTCCATCGTTTGGTGCGAAAAAAGTTTAATGCTCCGAAGCCTAAGATCAATGTAAGCACTACTGTTTGAAATACGGTGAAATAGTGCATTTTCCAGCTGCCAAACAGGGAGTTTGGTATACTTTGGTCGTACACCCAGTCTTGGAGCCAACCCGGAAATTGACTTCCGAAATCATGTCGTAGTGTATCGAATTTAAACTCACTCAACAGCAAAACGCCTATAAACAACAAGGAAAAAACCAGAGGTTTAAAGTTGAACCTCTCTTTCTTAGATGTCTTTACATAGATGTACACTGTTCCTGCAACTAAAAACAAAACGAAATCGGGAGAAGGCAAGCTGGAAATTAGAAACCAAAGCATTCCTAACCATGCATAGCGCTCTACCTTTTCAATTTGCCAGCGATACATGTAGTACAATCCAATAATGGCGCATGTTATAGCCGGTACTTCAGGTAAGAAGTTACTTTGATGAAATGCAAGGATCGGCGCAGTTCCTATGAAAGCTACAACAAAAAGTGATTTCCCAATGTGATTCGTAATTCTGAGAGATAGTAAGTAAATGAAAAGCAGTCCAACAAAGCCCCAAAGGAGATTGTATCCTTGAATAACTTTTGAAAGTTGCCAATTGGTAGCAGAATGAATGACCGCTGGGAAATAGGCGTGAATCGGAAAGTGAGCAGCAGTGATTCCTGAGGTACTCGTTTTATTCAGACTAAAATCACCGTTTCGATAATTCAGTGCACTCGTATGTGGATGCCAAAAATCCAAACCGTTTTCAACAAACCCTTCGGCCATTGCTAGGTTTGCCCCTTGCTGACCGTGAGCTGTACCTCCTTGGTTCACACCCATGATTCCATAGTGCAATCCGAAGAACAAGGCCAAAGCCAGCATTAAAAAAGCCGTATAAGCGTAACGCTTTGTCATGACGTTAAAGGTAGGTAAATAGAGTAAAGGTCGCTGTTCAAGAAGAGCAAAGAAAAAAGATTCTGGACCGCTGTGCTACTAGACAACAGATACCGTACTTATTTCTTCCAAAGGATAGTCTAGTGTCGAGAGTTTTCAAGTGAATGCAATGAACGGTCTTTTATCTTTTCATCTTAATCTAATTTTTCTACTATCAATCCTGCTTAATCTCAAACTTCACATAGATGGATGCTTCAAGACGAATTCTCTCGAATCCAATTTCTTGATACTCATCGTTGTCGTCAGTTTCTGCAAGAGAAAAATTGTACGACTGAATGTTATTTGCCATGGAACGAACTCTATAAAAATCGTTTGTGTTCTCACGAACCTCTAGGGCGTGACCTGCTTCTTCTCCAATAGCATTCAAAAGGTAATCCGCCTTGTCTTTTGCTGCTTTAATGGCGTCAATTCGCAGTTGTTTGCGTAACTCAACAATATCGGATCGTTCTGTTTTTGAGATGTAGGCGTCAAGGATGTTTAGTTCATCCAACTTTTCAAATGTTTTGTTTACCTCTTGTGCTGTCGCAAGCTTGAGGGAATAAGATTTCGTAGTAATCACTTCCTTTTTTCGGAAACGTATTTTTACGTAATCTGATTCGGAGTCGGATAATGACAGCAAATCGAGTGAAATCCCCAATTCTTGCAAAGCTTTCTTTAAATCTGCCTCTTGTTTTTCTACAGAGACTTTATCTTTTCCATCTTCTCGCTCTCGTAAGGTAATGGACACATATATTTCATCGGGCATGATATCCAAACGAGCGGTACCAGTGACTTCAATGTGTGGGGTAGGCTCATCGTTTTGAGCAATAGAGGGGAGGAGGATGCCTACGAACAAAAGGGTGCTGACAATTCGAAATACATTCATGTGGTTGGTTTTGAAATTGTTTCTTCGAAAATAGGAAAAAAGTCGAAAGACACTAGACCGCTGCCCTTCTGGACATTGGGCCCTAGACGAACTTAGATGTAAAGAAGAGCCCATCACCTCAAAGTGTAGCGTCTTTCTTCTTTACTCTTTTTAGCTTTTATGTAGGGCAATAAAAAAGCCCCGGCATCTCGACGTAGCTCGATGACCGGGGCTTTAAAACTATTTTGAACCTTAGATATTCTCAATAATCATGGCAGATGCGCCACCACCACCGTTACAAATTCCGGCTCCACCGAATTTTGCTCCGTTTTGCTTCAGTACATTGATTAGTGTTACAATGATTCGAGATCCGCTACTACCAAGAGGGTGACCTAAAGCGACAGCTCCACCGTTGACATCCACTTTCGCTGGATCCAATTCCAATTTCTGTGTATTCACGATCCCCACTACTGAGAACGCTTCGTTCAATTCCCAAAAATCGATATCTGTGGCTTGCATTCCAGCTTTTTTCAATGCTTTTGGAATGGCTTTCGAAGGTGCCGTTGTAAACCATTCTGGTTCGTGCGCTGCGTCTGCATAAGAAACGATTTTCGCCAACGGTTTCAATCCCAATTCCTCCATCTTTTCTTTGCTTACCAATACAAGAGCAGATGCTCCATCGTTCAATGTAGAAGCATTGGCAGCGGTTACTGTTCCTTCCTTGGTAAATACGGCACGCAATTGAGGAATCTTCTCCATTTTCACGTTCGTGTACTCCTCATCTTTCGAAACTACGATAGGTTCTCCACGGCGTTGTGGAACTTCTACCGGTACGATCTCATCATCAAACTTACCAGCATCCCATGCAGCGGCTGCTCTTTTGTACGATTCGATCGCAAAGTTATCTTGATCCTCACGAGAGATGTTGTACTCATCTGCACACTTATCCGCGCAAACACCCATGTGTACTTGGTTGTACACGTCAGTAAGTCCGTCTTTCACCATTCCGTCGGTCATTTTAACATCTCCCAACTTAACGGCGTTACGAGCCATCATATAATGCGGAACGCTACTCATGTTCTCCATTCCTCCGGCAACAACAATATCGTTGTCTCCTGTAAGAATTGATTGCACACCCAAGGAAATTGATTTCATCCCTGATGCACATACTTTATTTACGGTAGTACAAGGAACAGATTGCGGAATTCCCGCTTTTAAAGCTGCCTGACGTGCAGGAGCTTGTCCTAAATTCGCTTGCAAAACGTTCCCCATGAAAACTTCTTCCACTTGATCCGCTGCAATTCCAGCTTTGTTAAGGGCTCCTGTAATGGCAACACTTCCCAAAGTAGGTGCAGGCACTGAAGATAAAGCTCCTCCAAAGCTTCCCATTGGTGTACGTACTGCAGATACGATATATACTTCTTTACTCATAATTCTAGTTTAATTAAAAAGTTCTACTTGACGGTAAAAATGTCTTACGACCGCCAAATCAAGCACCGCGAATTTAACAAATTCAAAGCATTTAATCCAGTGTTGATGCCGCTCTCCACAAACATCTGTTATCAACTTGAGCTGTATATATTATGCACGCCGAAAAGGATGCCTTATATTTGCGGCAAATTTGAAGAATATGCGTTATTTTCTGCTAACCTTAACATTTGCTGCTTGCACACTATCTTTTTCTCAGGAAAGTACGGATACAACCACTCAAGATGATGCACCGAGATGGTTGCTCAAGTCTATTTATGGTGTAAATGGCACCAACTCGTCATTTGTCAACTGGAATGCTGGTGGACGCAACAATATTTCCTTGCTTGGATTTGTCAGTGCCACGGCTGTTTACGACAATCCAACGTTTGATTGGGACAACAGTTTAGATCTTGCTCTTGGAGGTCTGCAATACTTAGACGGAAGTGGAGAAGGATTACAAAAAACGGACGACAGAATTGAATTGTCAACGAAGTTGGGCTACCGACTAAAAAAGCGAAAAAACTTCTACCTCTCATTTGTTGGTGGATTCAGAACGCAGTTCTTGGATGGATTCAATTTTCCTGATGACTCTTCTCGAGTTTCAACGTTTATGGCACCGGGATATATAAATATGGCACTTGGTATCGACTACAAGCCCAACGATAATTTTACATTGTTCCTATCTCCAGCAGCTGGAAAATTCACTTTCGTGCGCGATCAAAGACTGGCCAATGCGGGATCTTTTGGCGTAGAACCGGCTGTTTTTGATACCAGTGGTAACGTTATAACTCCAGGTAGTACATTTCGTGGAGAATTTGGTGCATACATGCGCATGCGCTACAACAGAGAAATTGCGAAGAACATTGAAATGAAAACGCGATTGGAACTCTTCAGCAACTATTTAGATCGGCCGCAAAATATTGATGTAAATGCAGACGTTCTTTTCAACTTTAAAGTCAATAGTTGGTTCAGTGCATCTGCCAATTTCACGCTAATTTACGACCATGACATCCTCATCACAGATGCTGATGGTAACACAGGACCGCGGACTCAATTCAAGTCTGTTTTAGGTGTTGGTATTTCATACACCATGAAAAATTTCAGCGAAAAGAAGAAAGAAGCGGACAAGGAAGAGTAGCAATACTGATAAACTTTCTTAAAATTTTAAGCTCTGCCTTCTGTGCAGGGCTTTTTTTTGATGGTATTGATGATAGAATGTTATTTTTGATTCCTCATGACGGTTTTCGCTGATATTTCCTTGTACTGGCTCATTCCATGGGCGATCATTTGCATTGCTGTGGCGTTTTTCTATTATCGAAAGCAGCGTCAAGTTCAAGGTATTCCAGCATGGCTGAAGTCGCTTCTAACGGGGCTAAGAGCCGCAGCCTTGTTTCTTCTTGGAGTGTTACTTTTCAGTATTTTGATAGAGTCCAATGTCTCCAAATTGGAAAAACCCGTAATGATTGTCTTGGTGGATAATTCTTCCTCTATGTTGAACTATAAGGATAGTTCGCGAGTAGCAGGAGAAATTGATGCTTTTCAAAAGAAGTTAAAGGAATCGTATAGCGATAAGTTTGACATTGTTTCGTATCACGTTGATGAAGCCGTAAGTACGAATACCGCTGATTTCAATGGATCGGTTTCCAATTTGGATGCTGGGTTTCAACACATCTACAATCAATATTTCAACAGAAACGTAGGCGGAATTTGTTTTATCAGTGATGGGAATTTCAACAAAGGAAACTCACCTCAGTACACTGCGGAAAAGATAGCACTTACGCCCATTTTTAGTGTTGGAGTGGGAGATACCGTTCGTAAGCGAGATCAATTGATTAGTAATGTTGCGGCCAATGATATTGCATTCTACAAAAACCAGTTCCCCATCGAGGTTGATATTGAGGCCGGTAAAATGGGCAAAATGGACGTTCGCGTGTCGTTGCTTCAAGAAGGAGAAGTAATTGCGAAAGAAACGGTGAGTTATTCAGGAGAGCCAGTAGAATTTAAACACGTGTCCTTCTTGGTGGAAGCGAATACGATCGGATTTGTGAATTACACGGTTCAATTAGAGAAGGTGAATGCCGAATCTACTTGGGAGAACAACAGTCGTAGCGTTTATGTGGAAGTTATCGACTCGCGAAGTAAAATTTTGATGCTTTCTCAGTCGCCTCATCCAGATGTAACAGCTATCAAACAAGTCTTGGACCAAGATGCGAATGCAGAGGTTACTTCCAAACTAATCGACGATTGGGATGGCTCTCTAAAGGATGTAGAGCTATTGGTTTGGCATGGAGCAGGGGTGAAGTCGCAGCCCGCTTTGGTTGATGCAATTAAAAAGAACAACGTTCCGGTTTGGTACATAGCACCTGTAAACGCCACAAGCACTCAGGTTGCTGCTCTTGGTGTTGGTCTCAAGATTCCATCAGATAGAAGAACGGACGACGTTCAAGGATATGCTAATTCCGGATTTCAATTGTTCGAAGTTTCAGAGAAGGTAGATCGAATGCTGGAAAAAGCGCCGCCAGTGTTGGTGAAGTACGGACAAGTAAACTCAGAAGGAGGATCGGCTTTGTTATCGCAGCGCATCGGTCCAGTAAAGAAGAAAGATCCAATTTTCCTATTCGGAAATACGGCAAAGTCCAAATACGCGGTATTTTTAGGAGAAGGATTGTGGAGATGGCGCTTGTCGGAGTATGCTCGAACAAAAAAACATGAAGGTTTTGAAGAATTGATCCAAAAAACGGCGCAGTATCTCGTCGTAAAAAAGAATACGGACCCTTTCCGCGTGAACCTTCCCAAACGCTTTACTATTAATGATGACGTGTTCATTCAAGCGGAGTTTTACAATGAGGCATTTGAACCAATTGTCACTCCTGACGTGCGTCTAGAGCTGAAGAACGAAGAAAACCGCGTGATTCCGTACACATTTGCCAAGAACTCAAAAGATTATGCCCTTGGTTTAGGGAAACTTGCCGCGGGTCGCTATTCTTGGAAGGCATCCACAAAGTTTAATGGGAAATCATACGCAAAAGAAGGCGTGTTCATTGTGGAGGATGTTTCTTTAGAATCATTAGCCACGAATGCGGATCACAATTTACTTCGATTGATGGCAGATGCATCGTCCGGAAAATTTTATTCTTTGAACGGAATGGATCAGTTGTTGAAGGACATTGGAAACCGAGATGATATTGTGACACTATCATACGAAGAAACAGACTATAGCGATCTCATCGATTGGAAGTGGATCTTTGCGATTGTGGCATTACTACTAGCAACGGAATGGTTCCTGAGACGTTATTACGGGACGTACTAGTAAGCTTTTTCCAACATTTTTTTCTCTAGCACATACTAAATTAAAAGTCAACACGTTTAGACAGTATATGAAACAATTTTACTGTAGTGCCTATGTTGAAAAAATACGAAACTACTCCGAGCACGGAGGTTAAAAGTGCACCACGTTCTTCTACACTTCAAGCTATTTTAAGTTACAGCAAATCATTGGAGGTGAAGAAGACAAAAAAAGACAGATTAGTCATTTGTTTAAACTAAAAAAGAAAAGCGACCCGATGGTCGCTTTTTTCTTTTCAAGGTTTTACAAGGTCGAAAGTATCTTATTTGATATTTCCTCAATGGATCCGAGCCCATTGAAGGTTATGACATTAACCTTGGATTTAAAGTATTCAATTGCTGGTAGCGTTGACTCTTCAAAAATATTAATGCGTTTCAGGTGAGTGGCAGGGTCTTTGTCATCCTTTCTATCAGAAGTTTTTGCTCGATTTTCAGCTCTCATTAACAGTTCTGACCTTGGAACTTCAATATTCAAAACCTTTCCAATCTCCATGTCTTTTGTTTCCAAAAGCTCAAAAAGGTCATCTACTTGAGGTATTGTTCTCGGATACCCATCCAAAACTATCCCTGTTTCTGACTTGTTTTCATCGAGAATTCTGTTGAAAAGCTCCTTCATTATTGAATCAGGAACCAAATCTCCTCTCTCTTCATATTCAGACATCACCTTTCCGATGTCAGACTGCACTTCTTTTTCATGTCTGCATCTGTCACCGGTAGAAATGTGTTTGTAACCCAAATGCTCCTTAATAATTTCGCATTGTGTTCCTTTTCCGGAGTAGGGCGGTCCAGTAATAACAAGTATTTCCATGTTTTTAAGGCTGTTCGGTTACCAAATCTTGGCCACTTTACTTTCTTCGTTTCGCATCGCATCGCCCTCTTTCACGTCAAAAGCTTCAAAGAACTCAGGACAATTCATTAGCGGTCCGTTTACACGATACATTCCCGGAGAGTGCGGATCGGTTGCCACACGCTTTTTCATCTCTGCATCAGTGTAATTGATTTTCCAAAGCTGTGCGTAAGCAATAAAGAAGCGTTGTGCAGGTGTGTAACCATTACGTTTCTTTCCTGATTTGTACTCATCTGTCAATTTGTATGCATGATAAGCAAGTGTCAATCCACCTAAATCGGCGATGTTTTCACCCATGGTCAATTTTGGATTTACACAATGTCCATCTATTGGGCAGAACTGCTCGAAGGTGTTTCCCAGTGTTTCGGTGCGGGCATCAAAAAGAGTACGATCTTCTTCCGTCCACCAGTTTTTATAATTACCGTCAGCGTCAAACTTGGAACCGTTATCGTCGAATCCGTGCGTGAACTCATGACCGATAACCATCCCAATACGTCCGTAATTCACAGCGTCTTCATAATTTGCACTGAAGAAAGGCGGCTGCATAATACCCGCTGGAAAGGCAATTTCGTTCAAAAGTGGATGATAATAGGCGTTTACCATGTGTGCTGGCATTCCCCATTCTTTAGTATCCACCTTCTTGTTTAATTTGTCTAGGTTTTCTTTATGACTGCGAATCGCCGCTTGATCGATATTTTGCACATAATATTTCGGGTTGAATGTCAAGTCGCTGTAGTCTTTCCATTCCTCAGGGAAGCCAAGTTTTCGGCCAATCGCCATTAGTTTTTTCGTTGCCTGCGATTTTGTTTCAGAAGACATCCAATCCAAACCATTGATACGTTTTTCAAAGACGGCTAACAAGTTGTCAACCAATTCATTGATTGTTTCTTGCGCTTCTTGAGAGTAGTGACGCTCAACAAATGCTCGACCTAGCATTTCGCCAAAATCCATTTGTGTAATTTCTTTGATCGCGCGCTCGTTGATTGGCTTCATTTCGGACTTTCCACTCATCGTCTTTCCGTAAAATTCGAAGTTGGCCTTTACGAAGTCTTGGTTAAGGTGACCGGCGTAATGATCTAAAGCTTTCCAAAGCAGATAGTTACGAACAGTACCAATATCGTTACTTGCGAAATGCTCACCAATAAATGTGGCGTAATCTTTTTGTCCAATATTGATCGAGTCGAAGGCACCTGTACCTGTAGCCTTCAAGTATTCTTCAAAATCAAATCCTGAGAAAAGATCCAAAGCTTCCTTTTTTCCCATTTTGTTGTATCGGTTCGCAGGAAGTCGCATTTCCTCAGGTCGCAACATAGATGCCGCCATTTCTAATTCGAAATTGAAAACATCTTGAGACATTTTGGCAGCAGCCGCAGCGTCCATTTCAGCTAACATGCCAATCTGCGAAATGTGATTTGTATAAGCCTCACGAATCTCCTCGTATTCCTCTTCCGTGTAATAATTACGATTGGGAAGAGTTAGTCCGCCTTGACCAAAGTAAAGTAGATGATTTTCAACACTTTTCATGTCTTGAGTTACACCAAAGCTAAAACCAGCTCCGATGCCTCTCTCATGCATAAGTGCCAATATTTGCGGTAAATCATTGTGTTCATCAACAACTCGAATCTTGCTTATGATTTCACGAATGGGTTCAATTCCTAGAGCGTTACGCTGATCCATGTCGATGTAGGATGCGTAATAATCGCCAATCAATTTTGTACCATCTTCTTTTTTGCCATTTGTTTTAGCATCCTCTAAAATAGCTGTCAACTTAGACATGTTCGCTTGATCCAACTCATTGAAGCTTCCCCAGCGAGATTCCGAAGGAGGCACTGGGTTGTTTTTTACCCAAGTTCCATTTGCGAACTGGAAAAAGTCGTCTTGCGGACGTACTGAAAGATCCATGTAATCCATGGAGATCGTTTCTTTCGCACTAGTGTTGATGTCGTTATTTCCATTGTTTTTGGTTGATTGACATGCTGCGAGTCCTCCTAAAATAAGGACAGGAAGTATAAATTTGTTCATCGTTATTGTTCGTTTATTGGAGTAAAGAGCATTTCTACGTGAGGAATGCCGTCTTCCAAATATTCTTTTCCTGTCGTCAGGAAATCGTGTTTTCCGTAATAGTTTTCCAAGTGCTTTTGGGCTGAAATTCGAATTTGTGAATTACCGAATTCCACTCCGCAAAAGCGAATGCATCGATCCATCAATTCGTGACCAACACCATGGCCGCGGATTTCATCTTCAATTACAACGCGTCCAACAGCCGCAGCGTCAGAATAGGCGAGACCAGGAGGGAGAATTCGTGCCGTAGCTACAATGTCTCCTTTTCCGTTTCGGCAGATCACATGATAGCACTTTTTGTCTTTGCCGTCCAAATCTTGATAAGGACAGTCTTGCTCTACCACAAAAGCCTCCAATCGCAATCGAATGATGTCGTGGAACTCGTTGAGCGATAAATCGTTGTAATGTTTTATTTGCCAGTCTAAATGCATACGTCTTAGTTTAAGTTTGAATTACACCCACATTGTAAGGTTTCTCAGCTTTCTTGTGATTGGCCATTTCTATTCCCATGGAAAGTACCTTACGTGTATCTACCGGATCGATGATGGCATCTGTCCACAAACGGCTCGCGGCATAATACGGTGAAATTTGTTCGTCGTAACGATTTTTGATTTTGTTGAATAATTCTTCCTCGCGTTCCGGAGTGATTTTTTCGCCGCGTGCTTTTAAGGAGGCAACTTCGATCTGAAGCAAAACCTTCGCAGCCGCTGCGCCACTCATTACTGCCAATTCGGACGTAGGCCAAGCAACAATCAATCTTGGATCGTAGGCCTTTCCGCACATAGCGTAATTTCCGGCACCGTATGAGTTTCCTATTATCACGGTGAATTTTGGTACCACTGAGTTCGCCATGGCATTCACCATTTTAGCTCCGTCCTTGATAATACCTCCGTGCTCACTTTTCGAGCCCACCATGAATCCGCTTACATCCTGCAAGAAAACAAGTGGAATGTTCTTCTGATTACAGTTCATAATAAAGCGAGCGGCCTTGTCTGCAGAGTCAGAGTAAATCACACCGCCGAATTGCATTTCGCCCTTGGCATTTTTTACTACTTCACGCTGATTCGCTATAATTCCTACGCTCCAACCGTCGATACGGGCGTAGGCACAAACGAGCGACTTTCCGTAAGAACCTTTGTACTCGGTAAATTTGGAGTCGTCTACGATGCATTTAATAATGTCTTTGACGTTGTACGGTTTCGCTCGATCTGCCGGTAGCAGGCCATACATATTTTTAGCATCCTCTTTCGGTTCGATAGCTTCTTTACGATCAAATCCTGCTGTTTCAAAGCTCCCAATTTTATCCATGAGGTCGCGAATGGTGCTCAAGCAGTCTTCGTCGTTTTCTGTGTTGTAATCACAAACACCGCTAATTTCGGTATGGGTGGTAGCGCCACCAAGCGTTTCGTTGTCAATAGATTCGCCTATGGCTGCTTTCACCAAATAGGATCCAGCAAGGAAAATCGTTCCTGTCTTGTTGACAATCAAGGATTCATCTGACATGATAGGCAAGTAGGCACCTCCAGCCACGCAGCTTCCCATAACGGCAGCAATTTGAACAATTCCCATGGAGCTCATGACAGCGTTGTTGCGGAAAATGCGACCGAAATGTTCTTTGTCCGGGAAAATCTCATCTTGCATAGGCAAGTAAACTCCTGCGGAATCTACCAAGTATATGATTGGCAATTTGTTCTCCATGGCAATTTCTTGCGCCCGAAGATTTTTCTTGCCGGTAATTGGGAACCAGGCACCAGCCTTTACGGTAGCGTCATTTGCTACAACGATACATTGTTTTCCTGAAACGTAGCCGATTACGACCACTACACCACCAGCAGGACATCCTCCGTGTTCTTCGTACATTCCATAACCAGCCAAGGCGCCAATTTCCACGCGCTCTGTATTTGGATCAAGCAATAGATCGATACGTTCACGTGCAGAAAGTTTTCCTTTGGCGTGTAATTTTTCAATGCGTTTTTTACCGCCACCTTCCATGATTTTATCTAACTCGCGACGTAAAGCCGAAAGTTTCAAGCGCATGGTATCCTCGTTCTTATTGAATTCTAATTCTTTCTTAGAAACAGCCATAAATTATGTTGAATTTTCGCGAGCATAAATGTAACAAAACGTCCTGTTCTGACCTAGAGAAACAAATAACAAGTAGCACAGATATGTGTTCGAGTGCTCTAAATCAGGATGAAAGGAAAACGATCTACAAAGTATTGACAGGTTGCTGTTAGCAATTTGCACTTGTAATATTCGGAGGCTGGTGTAACTTTGTTGCATGCAAGATTCTTTCAAGTACAAAGGGATGCGGCGCAAACTGATTGAAGAGTTGGCAGCGAAAGGGATTCAGGATCAGCGTATTTTGGATGCATTTGATGCCGTGCCAAGACATTTCTTCTTGGACAATGCATTTGCCCAGCAAGCGTATTCAAACATGGCGTTTCAGATTGGGTCAGGACAAACTATCAGTCATCCCTACACTGTTGCGTTTCAAACGGAATTATTGAACTTGAAGAAAGGGGATAAAGTGCTTGAAATTGGAACAGGTTCTGCATTTCAAACCTCAATTTTGTGTGAAATGGGCGCCAAAGTTTTTAGTATTGAGCGCCACAAACCATTACATTTAAAGGCAAAGAATATTTTGCGCCATTTGCACTACAACGCGCGTCTTTCCTTCGGTGATGGCTACAAGGGACTACCGGCATTTGCTCCATTTGACAAGGTGATTATCACGTGTGGAGCGCCCAATGTACCGCAAGCATTGATTGATCAACTCAAAATAGGCGGGATCATGGTGATTCCTATTGGAGAAGGTCAGGAGCAACAAATGAAACGTATCACAAAAGTATCGGACACCGAACTAGAAGAAGAAGATTTTGGAGTTTTCAAGTTTGTACCGATGTTGGAAAATAAGGTGAAATGAAAACACTAAGATCGAATATAGAAAGAGCTAAGAATGCTAAGATTTTCATGATGATCATGGCAATACTATCCGGAGTCAGCGTGCTTGTTGAATGCTATCGCTACTATTTCTTTAACAGCATTTTTGAAGGAGCGGTAACTTACGAAGAAGCAACCCAGTTTGACTCCTTGTACCTTATTTTCAATGTTGTGAATTTAATCATCTACGTTGTTGTGATCATTTTCTTCATTATGTGGTTTCGACGCGCTTATTACAACTTGCATCAGTTAACAAGAGGTTTACGCTACTCCGAAGGGTGGGCTGCTGGAGCTTGGTTTGTTCCAATTTTCAGTTTGTTCGGTCCTTACCAAATTGCAACCGATCTATTCAGTAGAACGGAAGGATTGCTGATCAATCATAACTTAACCGAATCTAAACCACAAAGGCATACCATAAAAGGCTGGTGGTGGGGACTTTGGATCGCTGGCTCAATTACCGGTAACATTCAGTCCGATAGTACTATGGACATGCTTATGTTTTCTGTGGTAATGTCTATTGTATCTGGAGTTCTACTGACGGTGGCAGCTATTTTGGCGATTAAAGTCATTGATAACTATCACGAAATG
>JANSYQ010000016.1 GCA_024742305.1 bacterium
TACCGCTTGAAACAGTTTGATTTCGATGGTTCGCATAGTTATTCTGACGTGATTGCTATCAAAAGTGAATGGGACAATTCTCAGTTCTTTGGAAGTATCTTCCCAAATCCTGCGAAAACCGCTTTCACCATTATGACCGGCGCAAGAGAGGTAGCCGCTCCAATCACTATGACATTCATCAATGCTCAAGGAAGCGTAGTTCGTTCTGAAGAGCTTTTAGGACATACAAACGCGGCGAATTACGCTGTAAATATTTCAGACTTGCCGAGTGGTGTGTACACCATTCAACTGGAAAGTGGAAATGAATCTGAAGTTCGAAAAATTGTTATTCTGTAGTTGACTCTCTCTTTTCTATAGATACAGTGGGATCATCGTTAGTTTCGGTGGTCCCTTTTTTTGGTGGATACAATTTAGAGAATAACCAAGCCATTAGCATTGATATAGCGAAGGAAGGTGCAAGAACATCTAGCTTTTCGAAATAAGGTCCAACGCTTTCCATTTCCATGACAACAAATTTGAAGAAGGGAACGCACAAAAATCCTGTGACCATAGCTGCAATTGCGCCTTTTTCGGAAAGGCCTTTCCAAAACAAGGAGAGAATAATCACCGGGCAGAAGGAGGCGGCAATACCGGACCACCCGAATATCGCCATCCAAAAGGCGGATCTGTCGGGAGATACTTGGGCAATAATCAATGCGATAACGAGCGCCAAAAGTGCCATTATCAATGTAACCCAACGAGAAATTTTGGTCAAATCCTTATCCTTTAAATCAGGACGGAATATTTTCTGATAAAAATCGCGCGTAATTGCACTGGAAGCTATCACCAATAAGGAATCAATCGTGGACATAATCGCCGAGAGCACAATGGCAATATACACCGCTACAAGTACATCCGGCAAACTGATTTCGGTCAACATAGAGAGCACGTCTTCACCATTTGCTCCCAAAACCGCCTCCGGATCATCGCCAGTAGAAGTAAATAGAATACGTCCCAAAATACCAATGGTAACCGCAGCGGCATCAGTAAGTAAAGTGAAAATCACTGCCACCCATTTTCCTTTATCAATTTCGCGCTCGTCCTTGATAGACATGAAACGAACATATACCTGAGGAGATCCCAAAAAACCAAGTCCAATCATTGCGAAACCAAGCATGGTGGCAACATTGAGCCAGACATCATCGCTAGTTCCCCAAATATTCGTGAGCGCCGGGTCAATAGCATGAAGACTATCTACTACGCCTGTGGCGCCGTCCATATTGAACCAAACGACAATAGGCAGCAGTACTAACCCTGCAAACATCAAAAGCCCTTGAAAAAGATCGGACCAAACTGCAGCCACAAATCCTCCGATAAAAATGTAACTCAACACGATAACAAAGCCGATGATGGCCCCTGTATTGTACTCAATTCCCATCATGGAATCGAAGGCTTTTCCCGTAATATCGATTTGCACCATCACGTAAATGATCACAAATACTGAAAGTATGGTCGCCGCTAAAATCCGGAGTGTTTTCTTGTTCGCCTTTAAATGACTTTCCAAATAATCCGGAATTGTCATGGAGTCGTATTTATCGGATTGACGCTTAAACCGTTTGGCCATGAGCCACCAAGACACACCAACGCCCAGCACTTCTCCCACAACGACCCAATAGGCGGAGAGTCCCGACAATGCCCCCATCCCAGTAAGTCCTAATAAAAGCCAACCGGATTCTCCAGTGGCACGTGCGGAAAAGGCAACCGCCCAGTAACCGAGTCGTTTCCCACCTACGTAGAAATCACTCATACTTTTCACTCTTCGCGAGGCAATGATTCCAATAAGAAAGAGAATCCCGACGTATCCAGCGAGCACTAAAAGTTTCGTGATATCCATAATTCAGCTGTGTTTAGTGAGAAGTAGCTTCCAACAGTACAGCTTCGTTTTCGGCTACAAATCGTTCAAGGATTTCGAAGAATTGTGTTATGTCTTCCGTTTCGTTTTGTGCATTGATAGTAACAAGCCGAATGAACTCGTCATCTCCAAACGAACCATACCCTACCAAAAGTTCGGCATGTTCGTACAAAGCCGTACATATGCTTCGAGCCGGAATGCCTTTGTAATTGAAACAAATCGAAATAGATTCGTCGTAACTATACAATGTATAATCTGGATTGTTTCTAACGTGGTTTCGAGCGACATCTGCCAACTCGAACTGATGATCAACGATTTTCGCCAAACCTTTCGTTCCAACGCTTTTCCAAAGCGTCCAAAATTTCAACGCATCATTTCTACGCCCGCATTGAAGAGACGTTTTTCCAAGGTTGAATTCGTCGTGATCTGTTTGGTATAGATAGCTCGCATCATTCGAAAATGAGTCGTGTAAGTGTTTCTTATCTTTCGTAACGATGATGGAACACGAAAGTGGAGTTCCAAGCATTTTGTGCGCATTAAAACTAAAGGAATCGACCAATTCGATACCATCAATAAGATGTTTGTAGCGCTCGCTGAAGAGAACAGATCCGCAATACGCTCCGTCCACATGCAACCACATATTATGCTGGTCGCAAATATCACGCACCGGTCGAATTGGATCAAAAGCTCCCAAAACTGTCGTTCCGGCTGTTAAATTCACCATTATCGGTTGGAATCCATTCTTAACATCCTGCTCAATCATTTCTGATAAAGCGCTTGGACGCATTCGTCCTTGATCGTCAGCAGGAACGTACCGAACGTTGTCCCGTCCAATACCAGAGAAAGCGGCATTTTTGGGAATACTATAGTGAGATTCTTTTGACGTATATACGGTCATTTTACTAGAAACTCCAACGAAACGTATGTTGTTATCGGCAGCATCTCGCGCCATAACCATGGACATATAATTCGTCATCGACCCACCCGGAGCAAAGGTTCCATCTGCGTTGGTGTCCCAACCAATCATATCGCATACTTCCCGTAAAATGACCTTTTCCACCCCAATTTGAGGGCCGGCAGCCTTGTAGGTATACATGCTATTGTTGAGAATCACTGCCATCAAATCGCCTAAAATGGCTTTTTCATTTCTTCCACCAAATAGTTGATTAAAGAACGCATTTGTTGCTGTTCTCGGCGTTTTAAACACCAACTCTTTCAACGCCTTTTCAAAGGCTTCCTCTGAAACACCTTCCTCGCTGAGAGACAGGTCCAAGGTAGAATAAAGTTCTCCGGAAGGGACAAAATCCGCGACTGGTTTTTTCGATTCATCCTCTAGTAACTCACGTACTAACCGGTCGAATTTTTCCAAAGTATTTTGCATACAAAATAAATTCTCGAATGTTTTGATAATGCTCAAATATAGAGGTATTTTGATCATTTTCGAACTGAATACTTACCAAAAACGGCATTTTTTCGCTATATTTCGACCAATATTGATGTAGGCCTTTCACATTTTATAAAAATTGATTTCTACAGAAAATAGTTTCATTTTATGAGCTCAAACATTACTACCATCGATCAACTTATCACTGCCTTCGACGATGCTGAACCTTCGGAACAGGTAGGCGTTCTGAAGCGAATTGACATTCCTGTTTCAGAATTTGCCGAATACGCGACATGGTGTGATGACGGATACACAAGAAACTGCATTGCTCGAAAGGATGGCTTTGAATTTATTTTGCTCTGCTGGTCGCCGGGTGCAGTAACTCCTATTCACGGACATGACGGTCAGAATTGTTGGGTGTATCAGGTAGACGGAAGCGTTCGCGAAAAACGTTATCAGGACTCCGCAGGAGGATTTGAGTTAACGAACGACATGACCCTCGAAGCAGGAAGACTTTGCTACATGCACGATAGAATGGGTTATCATTCACTATCCAACGAAACAGGAAAAGAATCGATGACCTTGCATATTTACGCGAATCCAATTGATCGCTGCAAGGTATTCAATGAAGAACGTCAATGTTTCGAGACTGTGGAAATGCAGTACGACTCGATTGAAGGAAACATAGTGCTGCCGACAGGTTCTTAAATCGTCCCGATTGATTATTTTGGTTCCATGGAGCCGATTATCGATCACATTCAAATTACCGTAAAAAATCTCGACGAGGCTGAACAATTTTACGATCAGTTAATGCCAATTCTCGGCTTTGATTTGAGCAAAAAATCGAAGGGACGAGTAGCTGCACATGATTTTGACGTAATAGAATATTGCCACGATAATTTAATTGTAGGAATTAATTCACCACGAAAGGCCTTTGAGGAGGAAGAGGTGCATCGACGAAAACCAGGCGCATTGCACCATTTGGCGTTTAAGGCATCCTCTGAAGAAGAAGTGGATACAGCCTATCAACAACTCTTGAATACATCGACAAACATTGTTGCACCACCTCAGTTATACCCGCAGCACGGTGAGCATTACTACGCGCTATTCATTAAAGATCCTGGTGGCATAAAACTGGAGATTGTTTTTGAGAAAAAATGACCTAAAACACAAAAGGCCCCGAAAATAAACCTCGGAACCCTCTGCGATTTTGCTTGTATGCTCTTTAATCTTATTTGATTTCAGCCGTAGTTAATCCGTGACTGCGAACAATGCGCTTAATATCGGCATCGCGATTTTGCACTACTTGTTGCTTTACTCCAGCTTGAGGCTTTGCTGCAGGTTGTTTGACCATTTGCTGAGTTCTCACTTGCTTCTTAACTGGTCGTGCTGGTTTATCTTGCTGTGCGTATGCCCCTGCCGATACTGCGATGGCGAAAAGAAATACTACTGGTTTCATTAACTTTTTCATAACGGTTTATTTTAAAATTTCGTTCGAACACATACAATTCAATTTACGTGCCAAACTTCTCAACCTGTTATAAATCAGGGCTTCGTTTTTACCCAAAGTGCAAGTTTTCCGTCATACAATAGATCTTTTAACTCAAACGATGCTGGAAATGGAAACGTTTCTGAACAATAGGTTACCACCCGAGTTCCCTTTGGTAATTGAGCAAATTGATCTATCACGTAATCCTCTAGCCTACGGAATGAATCCGGATCGTACTGTATCGTATCATCAATTCGATCAAATTCAGCGATGTACTCACAAAAAGGATTGTAATAATAGAAATGCGTAAATTCTTTGAAATCTATTCTGGTGATATCCGCCTGTAGGAAGTTCACCGCATTCACTCCTACTCTATTTTTTAACGCATTTGCAGAGCGCACCAAATCTTTACGCATTTCGACTCCCGTAAATCTCGCCTTGGACCTATTGGCAGCTACCACACAAAACTTCCCCGCACCGGAACCAATGTCCAACACGTGTGCATTTGCATCTAGTTGCAACCAATCCACGGCAGTTTCAATAATTTCCAACGGTGTCCAATGAATGAAGGAATGTTGTTGTATCGATTGAGAATACAGCGCGTCAAAGTTCTTATCGGAAGAAAAGTAATTCAAATTGATCGTTTTCGAAGCTTGAAATTAACAAATGCGTTGAATTGAACTCGATACATTCAACAACCGTTGATAATCCAACATGACCGATTGTACATCTAAAAAGTTGATTTTCAATTGTCGTTCGTATTTTGCGCGCATTAACTACGCTATATGAAATACATTTTACTTCCCCTGCTAGCATTTATAAGCCTACCGGCATTTGCTCAGCATCAACGATGTGGAACTCCACAAGCTATTCAGTATCAGGATCAATTGACTCCCGGATATGCTCAATCTGTAATAGAGGCTTTTAATGCAGCCAAAGCTTCTCAAAACAAATCGAATCACGTGTACACCATCCCTGTTGTGGTTCATGTGGTTTATAATTCCCCTGCTCAAAACCTCCCTGACTCGGTTATTTTGAATCAGATCGAAGTTTTGAATGAAGACTACAACCGTGATAATGCGGACACAGTCAACCTTCGCAACCAATTTTTACCGATAGCGGGAGATCCGCAAATCAAATTCAAGTTGGCGCAAATTGATGAAAATGGAATGCCAACAACGGGAATCACACGCACTTCTACTAGCACAACTTCTTTTGGTTCGTTAGCTGTATTGGGTGGCGATTTCTCCGAGTTGGAAATGGTAAAAAGCACAGTAGACGGCGGTCATGATCCATGGGACCAAAGCAGATACCTAAACATTTGGATCTGTAATATGGCGATTGATTTCTTTGGACAGGAAGTTCCTGCCATTTTGGGATATGCAACGCCTCCTGCTGGACTTCCGAATTGGCCAACAGGTTCTACAAATGGACTTTCAGATGGAGTTGTACTCCAGTTCCAGGCGGTAGGTCGCAACAACCCGAATCCATTGAACACAGGAGGTGGTGTGATTGATGTGGCAGGCCGTACGGCTACTCACGAAGTAGGACACTACTTAGGGCTGCGCCACATTTGGGGTGATGGAGACTGTACGCAAGAGGACGGTGTTGATGATACGCCTAATGCAGATTCAGAATCTCAACAAGATTGCGACACAACGAAAAATACGTGTACAGATAATATCTTGGGAATGGATTTACCGGATATGATCGAAAACTATATGGACTACTCTGCTGAAACGTGTCAGAATAGCTTTACAAAAGGTCAAGTGGATCTGATGCATGGAGTTTTGGACGGGCCTCGCTTCGATTTAGTGAACAACAACCCTGCTTCCATCACAGAGAATGAAGTGATCGCGTGGAGCATTTATCCGAATCCAACAGACGGATTGGTGCGCATTGAAAGTGAAGAATTGGTAAAGAGTATCGAAGTTTTCAACCCTCAAGGCGAACGCATCGTTATCAATACAACAAATACGCAAAACGAAACGATTGATTTAAGCTCTTTTGCAGCAGGCGTTTATATTGTACGCATATCAAACGGGACGGCTTTTGCCCACAAACGCATTGTGCTTCATTAATTGACACAATAATAGATTCAGAAAATCCCGCATCTCGACTCCTATCGATGATCGGGATTTTTTCTTTTAGAGATGATCCATTAGATACTTGTACAGCGCTACCATAGAGTCTATGTCGGACTTGAAGACTTTTTCATCAGGTGTGTGAACATTATCCTCTGCCGCACCAATGAAACACCAATCTATTGGTAATGATGATTTTTGAAGCACACCTCCATCGCTTCCGCCTGCCGATTCTACCTCCAATTGAAATTTTACACCGGAGGCTTTCGCCAAGTCAATAATTCGATTCAGGTAACTTCTTCGAGGCAAACCGCTATCACGCATGGAAACAGCGACACCACCGCCATGACCTACGCCATTTGTCACCCAGGTAATATCTGAAATCAAGGCCTGATATACGCCAAATTCATCCATGAGAAAACGCGCGCAATTCGCTACAGTATTTCCCCCGTGTTCTTCATAAGTTCCGAATACAATGGCTCCGTTCTCCATGGTTTCTGCCACTTTCAACGCGTTCCACATCCCCAGTCGGTTATCTAGATAGGGGGATTGAACGTACTCGTTCGTTTCTCTGAAGTTGGGTTTAAAAGTTAATATCGTCCCACGGTCAATCTCTCTATCGAATACGTATTGGATGCTTTTGCCCTCATCACTTTCGATGACCATAAGTTCGGTTTCAATCTCGCCATGACTATCGGAGCCAACGAGCTCGATTCCATCAATGAGACGCGGACCGCCAATTTTAATCAACTCCTTATCGTAGCCCGTTGAAAACCCAATGGAATCCATGTGAGCATAAATAGCAGTTCTCGGCTTTCCGAAAACCAAAATGAGGCAATCTTGAAATTGTCTTCCTTCAAACACTTGCGGTTGTACATTCCAATTCGAAGCGTTTTCCTTTACATAGTTCAGAAGAAATGCTTTCATCGCTCCTTCATCGCTTGCAGCCGCTCTAATCTCTGTTAATTGCTTTAATAGTTCCATTAATAAATTCCTAGTTTGGTAATTTTTAGTGTTTCGAATACGTTCAATTCCGCGAGAATAGACTCCTCAGTGGTTAAGGGCAAACTACATTCTATTTCACAGGCATTCTCAAAAGTATGTCGGTCCATCTCAATATTCCAACGTTTCAAGCAATTCATAACACCGACCATATCTGCATATTGAAAATCCAATTGAACGTGAAGAAATACTTCCATCTCTACAACATCCGTTGCTTCAATAGCATCTTTAGCAGCGGTTCGATAGGCATTGATCAATCCACCCACGCCAAGTTTCGTACCACCATAATAGCGAACCACACCAATAAGTGTATTCGTGAGATCGAAAGATTGCAATTGACCTAAAATCGGTGCGCCTGCTGAATTCGCCGGTTCTCCATCGTCATTAGCACGATATTTCTCACCCTCTAGACCAATTCTATAAGCATAACATAGATGACCAGCTTGCGAATGCTCTGTATGCCACTGGTCCAAAAGCTGCTTTGCCTCTTCTTCGCTGTAGCATCTTGATGCAATCCCGATAAATTTGGATCCTTTCTCTTTGTAAAATCCTTCGCTTCTTTCTTTGACGGTTCGATATGTGTTTTTGTGCTCTGACATTTTTGAACTCTTGCAATGTTACTTAAAACTTACCAATTTGTACACACAACCAACTACAGCTTCGTGTCAATCACGCTAACTATCTTAGTATCAAATATTCACTCTGAGTTTTGAATTAATCATTTCCTTCGTACATTAGTTCATTTTACAAATTTAGACCACCAAAAATACCTATCTTAAACGTGCGCATCTTGCGCCTACTGACGAAACGAGAACTTATGAACTACTTTGCAACTAACGTAAAAGTCGACGCTGCATATTTACCTAATGCAGAAGCCTCCGACGAGCGAGCTCTTAAACAATATAGTAGCCGAGTACATCGTAATTTCTTCTTTCTTTCAGAAGCAACTACTCTTACTAATAACCAACTAACAACGACAACATGAACTTACGAACGTTTTTACCGGCATTGGGATTGTTACTGGCAACAACTTCTTATGGTCAGTTATCAAATGAACTTGGCACAACGTCGAAATTGCGCGTAGACCCTGCACCTGTTTCTCATTTGGAGCGATACGGTGTTGATTACATGGTGAAAAACTACGATTTCAACGGCGATAGCACGATCCTAGAGAATATCAACCTTGCTTATTTGGAACAATTCAGAGAAGCAGACAGCGATGTTGAAGTGATAGACTCAAATACGGGACTTACCGTGATTCTGTTCTATCGCAAACGATCGAATACTTTGAATAACATCTCTGAAAGCGAATAACCTAACTTAAAACACAGTTTAGTTTAACCGACTAAAACCTTTGCTTATGAAAAGCCTAAAAAACATACTTCTACTTTCAACACTGGTGACTGCCAATCTCAGTTTCGCTCAATATACACACCCCACCACAGGTATTCAAGGTGAGTTTGTTGGAGCCTGCCTCGTTGCAGACTGCGGACCTTCCACATACACAGACAATGGCGGCATATTTGGTAATTATTCAACAGGAATCAATCAAATCTACCGAACCTTCTGTCCAAGTATCGCAGGAAATTGTATGCAAGTGACCTTCACCTCTTTCAATGTGGAAGCAGGATGGGATTTCCTTTTGGTGAAAAATGGACCAACACAGAACAGTCCTGATATTTTAACTCCCCCGAATTCACCAACAGTTTACGGAGGAATTAGTGGATTACATGGAAACCTAGCAACACCATTCGGTTTTACCTCAACGGACCCAAGTGGATGTTTGACTTTCCGGTTCTATTCTGACGGGTCGGTTTCAGCGCCGGGCTGGGTAGCAACCTTGAGCTGTGTCCCTTGTGCTGGTGGGCCTACAGGAACAGAAAATAACGATTGTATTACACTAACGCCAATTTGTTCCTCTGCGAATATTACAAGTAATGCAACTGGACCTGGTATTGCTGCTGAAGGATGTACAGGTAGCACGTGTCCAGCCGGAGGAGAAAACCATACCAACTGGTACTCATTTACGGCGCAAACTTCAGGCACGTTAGATATTTTGATCAATCCTGACGATAACAACGACGATTATGACTACGCAATTTACGGTCCTAACGTAACTTGCTCAAGCCTTGGAAGCCCAATTCGATGTTCAGATGCAGCAGTTACAGGTAACACTGGTTTGACCAACGTTTCTCCCAACCAATTCACGGAGGATGTAAATGGAGACGGTTTCACGGAAACCATGACCGTGACCGCAGGTGAAACCTATTTCTTGGTGGTTGACGAATGGAGTCCAAACGCAGGATCAGGATATACCTTAAGTTTCGGAGGAACGGCCTCTTTGGATTGTACAATATTACCGGTTGACTTAAAAGAGTTTAACGCCAACTACGAACCGGAGTTCCATGCCGTTACTTTGGATTGGATTACTGAGTCTGAAAGAAAGTGTGATTACTTCGATGTAGAACGATCAACGGACGGAGTCAATTTTGAAGTAATTGAAAAAGTGAAAGGATCAGGTACCACGCATACGGAAACACAGTATTTCATGGCAGATAATGATCCTGAACTAGGTGTAAATTACTATCGTTTGAATCAATGGGATGAAGATGGCAACGGTCACTACTCTGATGTGGTTTCTGTAAATATCCTGAGCGATGAATTCGATATTCTTTCCTTGTTCCCTAACCCAACAACAGGTATTACTGAGGTAATCTTTAACTCTTACAAGAAAGAAGATGTGCTATTGAATGTTGTAGGTTTGGACGGAAAAGTGATTGTGAACACCCCACTTTCAACAGTTCCTGGTGGCAACCGTTTCAACTTGGATTTGTCAGGACATGGCAATGGCGTGTACTTGATCACAATTAAAACAGGTGAGAAATCTTACCACTCTAAATTGATCAAAAACTAAGATTCTACGAATTAAGGCAAGAAAGCCCCGCATCACCCCATCTCGACTCAGTTCGATGACCGGCTTGATGCGGGGCTTTTTCATTGGCACAATTTATAATAGTATAGAGAAATACTAATTCGTAAAAATCTAATATAAGTGATCTTTATAACAAACTTAAAAACGTTATAATATGAGCACGATATATTTAGAACATGCCAATATCACCGTAAACAATTTGGATAACGCCGTACACTTTTTCAAAACAGCTTTCCCGCACTTTGAATTGAGAGGCGGAGGTGAATCAAATGGTAGAAAATGGATTCATTTCGGGGATGCCACCACTTACGTTGCCCTTAACACCTCCCTTGAAAAGAAGCAGCTGGAAAAAAACTACGAAAGTTCGGGAATCAACCATATTGGATTTGTTGTTTCCGACGTGGATAGTATTGCCAAGAGATTATCTGATGCGGGTTACGGACGGAGTTTTCCAAAACAAGTTGAGCAATTTAGAATTCGTGATTACTTCTACGACAAAGACGGTAATGAATACGAATTTGTCGAGTACCTAAGTGAAAAAGAGTCCGAACGAAACTTGTATGCATAAACGAAAAAAGCCCAAGGTCATCTCGACTCCGCTCGATGATCTTGGGCTTTTAAATTTTATTCGTTAGGTTATTGAATCGTCAGTTTCTTCTCCAAATCCTCTAAGTAAGAGCGGAATTGTTTGTCCGTTTCTGAGAGGTTGGTCACCGTTCTGCATGCGTGCAATACAGTTGCGTGGTCTTTACCACCGCAGTGCGCACCGATATTGGCTAGGGACGATTTCGTCATCTTCTTAGAGAAGTACATAGAAATTTGACGCGCCTGTACTACTTCACGCTTACGTGTTTTCGACTTCAAAATTTCTAGTGGAAGATCGAAATAATCACACACCACCTTTTGAATGTATTCGATGGAGACTTCACGCGCTGTATTCTTCACGAACTTATCGACCATTTGTTTCGCTAATTCAAGCGTAATCGCCTTTTTGTTCAATGAAGCTTGGGCCAACAGCGTGTTCAATGCTCCTTCCATTTCCCGTACGTTGGTGTTGATAGAGTATGCGAGATATTCTACCACTTCCTTTGGTAACTCAATTCCGTTACCGTACATTTTCTTTTCAAGAATCGCCATGCGCGTTTCCAAATCCGGAGCACTTAGATCAGCCGACAACCCCCACTTAAAGCGAGAAAGTAATCGTTGCTCCATTCCTTGCATTTCCACTGGCGGCTTATCACTTGTAAGAATGATTTGCTTACCGTTTTGGTGCAAGTGATTGAAGATATGGAAGAACACGTCTTGCGTTTTCTCTTTTCCTGAAAAGAATTGCACATCATCAATGATCAATACATCAATCATTTGATAGAAATGAATGAAATCGTTCGTTGTTTGATTCTTAATCGCATCGATAAACTGATGGGCAAATTTCTCTGATCCTACGTAAAGAACCGTTTTGTTTGGAAACTGATTTTTAATGGAGATTCCAATGGCGTGGGCAAGGTGTGTTTTCCCCAAACCTACTCCACCATAAATCAACAGTGGGTTAAAAGCCGTTCCACCAGGTTTGTTCGCAACAGCGTAACCGGATGCTCGTGCTAGTCGATTGCAATCTCCTTCAACGAAATTCTCGAATGAATAAGATGGATTCAGATTGGAATCAACATTTACCTTTTTTAATCCAGGAATAATAAAAGGATTGCGAATTTGGTTCTCGTTTACGTTTATAGGCATGGAAACGGGAGAATTACGCAACGCTTTTTTGTTTAGTGCGGGAAGCTTCACTGTGTACGGAGTCGTATTCGTTTGGTTGTTCTCCATTATAATACTGTACTCCAAGCGACCTTCTGCACCCAATTCTTTTTTGATTACCTTTTTAAGTAGGGTAATATAGTTTTCTTCAAGCCACTCATAGAAAAAGTGGGAAGGTACCTGAATGGTTAGCACTTGTCCGTCAAGTTTAACCGGCACGATTGGCTCAAACCACGTTTTAAAAGCCTGCAACGAAACATTATCCTTAATTACTTTCAGACAAGCGTCCCAAACTCCATCGTGATTTTTGCTCATTTTAATATGGTTAAAAGGTTTGTAATTGTCCACAAATAACAAACATCAGAAAGGCTGGTTATAGCTACTGGTTGATTCGTTCTTGCGAGGGACAAATATTTACATAAAAAAGTGAAAAAAAAAGTCGATTAGTGGTTGATTTTTTAAAAAGTTTTACTTCCAAATTTTTTAACAAATTCACCGCATATTAACATTCCCTTTACACAGA
This sequence comes from bacterium, assembly GCA_024742305.1. GTDB lineage: Bacteria > Bacteroidota > Bacteroidia > Flavobacteriales_D > Crocinitomicaceae > UBA4466. The sequence continues at coordinate 13,058 of JANSYQ010000016.1, forward strand.
ATTAGGTAATCATTTACTGCTCAACTCACTAAAACGCATTAGTCTAATGTGGAAAATGAGCAACTATGAAAATACAGCTTTAATTTATCTCGTGCCAGCAAAAGACTGATTATTTTTGATTCCAAGAGTTATAAACAATGAAAACAGACTTTAAGCATTCAACCACCTTGCGCGTTAGATATGGTGAAACCGACCAAATGGGGTACAGCTATTATGGCAATTATGCCCAATATTTTGAAGTAGGACGTGTAGAAGCCTTACGCGAACTTGGCATGAGTTACAAAAGTCTCGAAGATCGTGGTGTAATGCTTCCTGTTTCTCACTTCGAAGTAAACTACAAGGCTCCGGCTTTGTATGACGACGCCCTAGAAATCACCACCCATGTCAGTGAGTTGAAAGGTCCAAGGCTTATTTTTTATTACGAAATAACCGTCAACGAGCGACTCATTGCTACGGCCTCTACCACCCTAGTTTTTGTTGCGAAAGAAACTATGCGACCTATTGCTCCTCCTGAAGACTTCATCCAATTGCTGGAAAATCATGCGAAATAGGCAAATGATTGATTCTACTGCTATCTTATCCTCGCTTTTTTTCGTTACTTTATTTATATGAGGATATTTGACAGAGATTGGAGTTTGTTTGCGTTCATTCGAGCGCTTTTTCCACTTCAATTAGTATTCTCTCACCTTAAGTACAATTTCTTGGCTCTACTAGTTTGGGGAATGCTTTTTGCCGTCATTAACGATTCGCTGGGAACCTTCTTCGGAGTTCCCTATTTGTTCCTGTCTCCTGAGTACCTCAACGCAATATCCTTTGAATCATTTTTACTGCTCGGCTTTGCCCTTGGTGGTTTTATCATGGGATTCAATACCTATAGCTACATTCGATTGGGGCCGCTCTACCCTTTTTTGATCACCATTAATCGTCCCTTCTTTAAATTCTGTATCAATAACGGATTGATTCCTTTTGTTTTTGTTACGAACTATCTCATCAACATGATTTCGTTTCAGTATACAGAAGAATACGCAACGGTAGGTGAAACCCTTCTTTTTTCCTTTGGTTTTTTGCTCGGGATTACCATTTTCCTGACGCTTTCATGGCTACTCTTCTTCCGGTTGATAAAGTACGACCCGTACAAAGGGGGCGCCGATAAGCCCTTCAAGACGATGTCGTATCAAAACAATAAATGGTACGATATCTTTAGAAAGCAGAAGGAATACCCAACGATTTACTTCGGGAAACGCCTACGATTCAAAGTGAGCCGAAGCTCGAAACACTTTGATCGTGAACTGGTAGCCTCCATCTTTGCAAAAAACCGTGTGAGTGCGTCTTTGTACGAGCTATTAACCATTCTAATCTTTTTCGGTCTTGGACTTTTCAACGAATACGATGTCTTCGAAGTTCCTGCATCTACAAGCATTGTTTTGCTTTTGACCATCATACTGATGCTTTACAGCGCTCTACAGGCATGGCTCAGAAATTGGTTCTATCCTATTTTGGTTGGCGTTCTTTTGATGATGAACTACATGAGCAAGACGACAGAACTGTTCCATTACGAAAGTTATGCTTACGGATTGAGCTATGATAAATCTGACTTATCGGAGTACAGTGTTGCGCGTATTAAAGAGATTTGTAGCGACGAACAAAAAAATGAAGCCTCTTTTGAGAATTACATTCAAATGTTGGAGGCATGGAAGGCGCAAACCGGGCAAGAAAAACCCAAGCTGATTATCGTAAATACATCAGGGGGAGGTTCACGAAGTGCCCTTTGGACAACTTTGGTTCTTAACGAACTGGATGAAGTCTCGAACAATGAATTCGGCCGGCACACGCAAATGATTACAGGAGCTTCAGGTGGAATGGTTGGAGCGGCATACTATAGAGAGGTGCAACTGCGACGAGCGAAAAATGAACGCGCCCCTGAAAATACTCAGGACCTCAAGCGAGAAATTGGAAGCGATATCCTCAACAAGTTATCATTCATGGCGTCGACCAACGACATATTCGTTCGCTATCAAAAAATCGACTATGCCGGCATACGTTACACCAAAGATCGCGGGTACGCATTCGAACAACAGCTGCATGAAAATACCCACTATATCCTGAATCACAACCTCGGTTATTACACCAATTATGAGAAGCAGGCGAAAGTCCCAACTTTGATTTTTACGCCGACGATAATTAATGACGGGCGACGACTTATGGTTTCATCACAGGATCTTCATTTTTTAGCGAGTGGACATTACGCCGGGGCACATTTGGCAGGTTTGTATGAAAACATCGAAATACGCGGATTACTTGATAAACAAAATATCGACAAGCTGCGATTCAGCACGGTCTTGCGATCTAGCGCCACTTTTCCGTTTGTGATGCCTATGATTACCTTGCCAACTAGTCCGTCTACACAATTAATGGATGCAGGAATTCGCGATAACTACGGCACAAAAACGACTATGCTCTTTCTGCACTCTTTGGAAAAGTGGATCACTGAGAATACTTCCGGTGTTTTGGTGGTTGAAATACGAGACACGCGAAAAGTGTACGAAGAAGAAAAGTTTCAAGAGGTTTCGTTCATTGATAAACTCACCCTACCCTTCGGAAATATGTACAAGAACTTCCCTCGAATTCAAAGCTACAACCAGAAAGAGTTGGAGCAACTTGGTCTGAAATCGCTCGATTTCCCAATAGAAACAGTCACGTTCAATTTGATGCAACAAAAAGGAGATCGAATCTCTTTATCGTGGCACCTAACGCAAGCGGAAAAATTAAAAATAGAAAGTGCTCTTTCCTACCCCTCGAACCGAAAGGCACTGGACGTAATTAAAAAATCGTTTTCGGAGTAAGTGAACGAATCCTAACGCACGTTATTCACCAAAACGGACTTCTTGATTTCGCAACCTTCTGGAAAGGCTGTCTTGGCATCATCTACGTAATCAAAAGAAATGGTAAGTCCATCTACCATTTTTGCTTGTTCCAGGTTGGTCGGAAAATAGCGCTCTGTGACTCCGTTCGCAACAACTTCAATGTACGTTCCGCAACTAGCTGTTCGCACGGTACCATTCAATCCTCGGTGCACATTTACCTGAGTATTGGTATTCGTATTGGATGAGTTATTTACCGAAGTAGTAACCTTCAATTTTTGATTCCCTGGTCGGAATGGACGTTCTTGCGCTGAAACAAACCCAGTAACTCCAAGGCAAAACACTAATAAAGCTGCAAATTTCATGATGCTAGATTTGCTATCGAAAATAGGTAAAATTTACAACTTGGTAGCTTGAGGTCTTGACTTCTCGACAATATGACTTCTTGATGTATTGATATCTCGATTTTCCGACTTCACTTTGCTTCACTGAAGTCTTGCTTTGCTGAAGCTTCGAGAAGGCATAGCTCCTTCGCCGCAATACTGACTATGTAGGAGAAGCTCCATGAATTTTATAGTCGTCGAATGAGTTCATTTCTCGAAATAAAAAAAGGGACACATCGAAATGAGCCCCTCTTCTCTTAACCTGTAATTGTTAATAATTGATCCGTGCTAATATGAACGCTATACTTATGAAAAGGTTTCACTTTTCCACAACATTTTTTTTCGATTTCAACAAAGAGCACTGAAAAAGTATTGGCGAGTGACTTGGGAATCACCGTAAAACCACCGTAACTTTGATAATATGAGCGAAAATTCGTCAGTTCTAGCTTTGGTTCGATTGATCGATGATCCTGATGAGAACATCTATGCCCACGTACGTGATGCTTTGATCGATCGCGGTCCTGAGGTCATTCCTTTGCTGGAGTCTTCATGGGAGCATGAGGATTACGGGCTATTATTCCAATCGCGAATTGAGAACTTAGTGCACGATATTCAGTTTTCCAACACGCGGAACCGACTAAAAGAATGGATTAATACCCCTCACAAAGATTTGCTCGAAGGGGCGATTATTATTGCTCAATATCAATACCCGAATTTGGACGAAGCATCGGTAAAGGATTCTCTTCAGAAAATTCGTAAGGATATTTGGTTAGAAATCAATGCCCACCAAACGGCTTATGAGAAAGTCCGCGTATTCAATAAGATCTTTTATGGTAAGTACGGATTTTCGGGAAATTCTAAAAACTTTCATTCGCCCTTAAACTCGTGTATCAACACGGTTTTAGAAACGAAAAAAGGAAATCCTTTGAGTCTGTGCGTCTTGTATTCCATTATTGCGCAATCACTAGACTTGCCCATATATGGCGTCAATTTGCCGAATCATTTTGTTTTGGCGTACATGGATGAGGACAATATCAATCCGTTTATCAATACCAGTAACGAACACGGTGCTTTGTTCTACATCAATGCTTTCGCTCGTGGTGGAATATTCGATGAACTGGAAATTAAGGAGTTTTTAAAGGCACTGAACAAATCCGAAAACCGTGAATACTTTGAGCCTTGCTCCAATTCTGCCATCTTATCACGCATGCTGACAAATTTGATCAACGCGTTCCAACAATCGGGGAATGCCGATAAGGTACACGAATTGATAGAGTTACGCGATTTATTTGATTTTAAACTCTAAATCAAAGTCTTTCAAGCCATTCACGAGTTCATTGTTGAGTCCTACCTTCATTGTTTTTGACGGCATGGAAACTTCCACATTATCCAAAGGATCGTAGACAACAAACTTTACGGGAGTATTTCCTGTATTCTCCATGAACAGCTTATTAAGATCGGTAATCATCCTCTGATCCAGTGCCTTGGTAGAAACTTTCAATTGAACACTGTTCGCTTTTGTCTCGCGCAGCGTTTGAAGTAAATCAATGGAGTGTACCGAAAATTCCAGTTCTGATCGGCGCGGCGGAACTTCAATGCGCCCTTTCAATGCAATGAAGGTCCCTGGATTGAGGAAATGCTTGTATTTAAGGTAGTTTTCTCGCCAAAGGAAAAGCTTGTATGAATCGTTGTAATCTTCAATAATCAATGTTCCAAACGGATCGCCTTTTTTGGTGAAGCGATGCTCGGCCTCAGAGATGATTCCAGCAATCAACAAGTCTTTGTTTCGATGTGCTTCCATATCGTTCAACATTCCCACGGTACCATTGCAGAACGAGTCAATTTCTAATTGGAAATCATCCAATGGGTGCCCGGAAATGAACATCCCAATGACTTCCTTCTCCTTGTTGAGCGCATAAATGTTTCCCCACTCTTCTGCTGGAGGAATGACTGGCTCTGGTAACTTTGCGCCGCTATCTTCGCCAAACAAAGAGGCCTGAGAAGAATTCTCACTGTCTTGGAACCCCGATCCAAATCGAACCACGTTTTCTAAGAAAGTACGTTGACTTCCATCTTCTTTAAAATATTGCGCACGATGTACATTTTTGAAGGAGTCGAATCCGCCGGCGTACACCAAACTTTCGAAAGCTTTTCTATTACAAACACGTAAGTTGATCCGCTTCGTTAAGTCAAAAATATCTTTGAACCAACCATTTTCTGTACGCTCTTCAATAATCGCTTGAACCGGTGCCGACCCTAATCCTTTGATGGCTCCCAAACCAAAACGAATTGCGCCTTCTTTGTTCACCGTAAAGTGGTAGTTGGATTCATTGATATCTGGTCCAAGAACAGGAACGCCCATACGTCGACACTCCTCCATAAAGAAGGAAACCTGCTTGATATCGTTCATGTTGTTACTCAACACGGAAGCCATGTATTCTGCCGGGTAATTGGACTTCAAATACGCCGTTTGATAGGCAATCCATGCATAACACGTCGAGTGAGATTTGTTAAAGGCGTACGAAGCAAAAGCCTCCCAATCCTTCCAAATTTTTTCAAGTTTTTCGGTGTCGTGACCATTTTCGCCTCCTCGCTCAAGGAAGGTTGGCTTCATTTTATCGAGCACGTCCTTCTTCTTCTTACCCATCGCCTTACGCAACGTATCGGCTTCACCTTTGGAGAATCCAGCCAACTTCTGCGAGAGCAACATTACCTGCTCCTGATAGACCGTAATCCCGTAGGTTTCTTGGAGGTATTCCTCACATGCGTCGAGGTCATAAACGATTTCTTCCTCGCCATGCGCACGTCGAATAAAGGATGGAATGTACTCCAAAGGTCCTGGTCGATACAAGGCGTTCATGGCGATTAGATCCGCAAACACCGTTGGTTTTAGCTCGCGCATATATTTTTGCATCCCTGCTGATTCGTACTGGAAGATTCCAACCGTTTCTCCTCGTTGGAACAACTTGTAAGTATTCTCGTCGTCTATCGGGAAATCATCAGGCACCAACTCAATTCCATGTCGATCTTTCACATTGCGAACAGCGTGCTTGATCAAGGTCAAAGTTTTCAACCCGAGGAAGTCCATTTTCAAAAGTCCGGCATCTTCCGCAACGGAGTTATCGTACTGCGTACAGTACATGTCGGAGTCTTTCGCAAGCGCCACAGGGACGAACTTCGTGATATCGTCCGGAGTGATAATTACACCACAAGCATGAATTCCCGTATTTCTGACCGATCCTTCTAACTGACGCGCACGATTGATCACCTTGGCACTCAAATCAGATCCTTGCGCCATGGCACGGAGTTCGTTCGCTCGATTGATATCGTCTTGATTGTTTTTGAGCTTTTCACGGAGTTCTGGTTCAGACATCCCGAACAACTTACTCAAAGAAATATCGGGAATGAGCTTTGCGATGCGATCTGCGTCTGACAAAGGAAGGTCCAATACTCTCGCCGTATCACGAATGGAAGACTTTGCCGCCATTGTTCCATAGGTGATAATTTGAGCGACTTGATTGGATCCGTACTTTTCAATTACCCAGTCGATTACACGTCCACGCCCTTCATCGTCAAAATCGATATCAATATCGGGCATGGAAATACGATCTGGATTCAAAAAACGCTCAAATAGTAGGTCGTAATGGATGGGGTCAACGTTAGTAATTCCCGTGCAATAAGCAACTGCCGATCCCGCCGCCGATCCACGTCCGGGGCCTACGGAAACGCCCATATCGCGTGCCGCTTGACAAAAGTCTTGAACGATGAGGAAATAGCCTGGATATCCTGTCCGCTCTACGGTAGCCAACTCAAAATCGAGTCTCTCTCGAATTTCGTCGGTTATTTCTCCGTAGCGCTTTTTAGCTCCTTCATAGGTTAAGTGGCGTAAGTAATTGTTTTCACCGCGTTTTCCTCCGTCTTCTTTATCTCTTTCGTCTTGAAATTCTTCGGGAATCTCAAACGCAGGCAAGAGAACGTCACGGGCCAATCCGTAGTGCTCACATTTATCAATTATTTCGTCAATGTTCTGAATCGCCTCAGGCACATCGAGGAACAATCGTTTCATTTCCTCCTGCGACTTGAAGTAGTACTCATCGTTTTCAAGTCCGTAGCGAAAACCACGTCCTCTCCCCTTTGGCGTAGAGACCAATTCGTTGTCTTTCACACAGAGGAGAACATCGTGCGCCTCGGCATCTTCTTTTTCTATGTAGTAGGTATTGTTTGTCGCGACGAGTTTGACTTCATGTTTCTCAGCAAGTCGAATCAGGGTCTCATTCACACGGTCTTCATTTTCCTGACCGTGACGCATTAACTCGACATATAAATCGGCTCCAAATTGTTCTTTCCACCAAACGAGTGCTTCCTCTGCCTGAGTTTCCCCCACGTTCAAGATCAAACTTGGCACCTCACCATAAAGGTTTCCGGTAAGCACCATTAAATCCTCCTTGTACTGCTGCACTGCATTCTTATCGATTCTTGGCACATAGTACATTCCTTCTGTGTAGGCGATAGAAGCCAGCTTAATGAGGTTGTGATACCCCTTCTTATTCTTTGCAAGAAAAACTACTTGATAACCGTTGTCTTTCACGCTTTTATCGTGCAAGTCGCGACACACATTGAATTCACAACCGATTATTGGCATGATTTCCTGTCCCTCGAACGACTCTCCCTTTTCTTCTGCTTCGGCGCGTTTTGCCGCCACTGCCTGATTGTGATTGGCCACAGCTCTTTCGAAATGAAACGCTGCCATCATATTCCCCGTATCGGTTAAGGCAACGGCGCGCATGTTAAACTCAGCCGCTTTCGCTACCAAATCATTTACCTGAATGGTCGATTGGAGAATGGAAAATTGAGAATGGTTATGCAGATGTGCGAAGGAGTAGTCTGCCAATATAGACAGGGCTTCATCCTTCTCTTTTCCTGAAATTTCTGCCGGTGCAACATCTACTTTGTATTTGGCACTCTCCTCTTTAAGGTTCTGATGCTTTAATCCATACGTTCCAATTGGTGCAGGATTGAATGCTTTGAAGTCCTCAATGTAACGCTCCTCTTGGTGCAGTTCTTCTGGCAAGAACACGCCCCGACGCATCAATTCAAAGAAACAACGCGTTGTAGCTTCTACATCGGCTGTTGCGTTGTGCGCCTCTGCAAATGGCACATTGAAAAGATACTCATGTAATTCGGTTAGCGTTGGCAGTTTAAATTTTCCCCCACGACCTCCAGGAATCTGACACAAGTTTGCCGTTGTCTCGGTACATGTATCGAGGATGTCCATTTCCAACATGGGCGTGTCCATCTCCGTTCTTACGAATTCACATCCGGTTACATTGATATCGAACTGAATGTTTTGCCCTACAACGAATTTGGCTTTTCCGAGTGCCTCATTGAACAGTTCGAGCACCTCCTCCAAAGGTTCCCCCTGCTCTTTTGCCAATTCGGTCGAAATTCCGTGAATTTGCTCGGCATCAAAAGGAATGTCGAATCCTTCGGGACGAATGAGAAAATCTTGATGTTCAATCATATTCCCCATATCATCATGCAATTGCCATGCAATTTGAATTACTCTTGGCCAATTATCGGTATCGGTAATGGGAGCATTCCAATCGCGCGGTAATCCGGTTGTTTCCGTATCGAATATGATGTACATGAGGTAATTTTTGGAAGAATTAAAGATAGTGTTTTCTGCCGTGAGCTTGAAGAGATTTTATGAACAGAATGAGCTATTTATGCACGGTTTTCATTTAGGAGTTATGATTTGTTGAATAATGAGTTTTGAATTTGGGATGATGAATATTAAGTATCGATCGCTGAGCACTGGGTAAAGAACCATTGTCGTAAAAAAGTAGCACTATTCTTTTAGACATTAGGCAACGAAAAAGTCCGACACTACAATTAGCATCGGACTTAAGAACCTGAGTGTACCCGTTACTTTTCTGTGGCGGGACCTGTTTTATTTACAGGAGTTCCGTTCTCTTCTGCGGATTGTACAAACCCTTGAATACGAATCACCTTTGTCGGCTCGTTTACCGCGTTTGAAGTAATCGTAACGCTTTTGTTTATCGCTCCAGCACGCTTCGTGTCGTACCTCACCTGAATGGTAGCACTTTTACCTGGCGCGATGGGCTCTTTCGGCCACTTTGGCACTGTACAGCTGCAAGACCCTTTCGCATCGGATAAAATGAGCGGTGCATTACCGGTATTCGTGAAAGTAAAGTCCACAGTCCCATCGGCGCCATGTTTGACTTTTCCGTAATCGTGTACTTCTTTTTCGAAAGAAATTTTCGGTCCGTTTTCAACTTGTTGCGCGTTTGCGTGATTCGCCATTCCCATCATAAATAGGGCGCTAAAAAATAAGATGTTTTTCATCATGTAATCATTTAAATTTCCACTACCAATATATAACGGAACCAAATGCAAATGAGGAGTTTAACAACTAATTAAAGACTTTAAGAAGAAGTTAACAGAAAGAGGGAGAATAGGGAATTTTGAATGATGAATTATAAATTATGAATTGGGAATGATGGACATGATGCGGTGATTCGCTGAAGCCTTGCTTCGCGAAAGCAAGCTTGTCGAGATGCCTAGATGCCGAAGCGCTAAGATGTAAATCAGAAATGTTGCCTTTGCCTTAGTCAATGACACGCACTTTGAAGCGTACGGAATGGGTTCCTTTCTTGGTGTTTGTTTTGAGGTAGACGGTGCGATCTTGGAAGTCGTACTTTCCTTTTGTGTCAAACGTGACTTTTAACTGGTAGGTTTCTCCGGGGAGAATGGGAGCCTTTGGTAATATGGCTTTTGTGCACTTACAGGAAACTTTGTAATCTGATATGATGAGTGGAGCTTCTCCTGTATTGGTTATTTTAAACTTGTGTTCAAGAAGAACACCTTGTTTCGTTTTGGGGAACTTGTGTACTTTTTCCTCCAAACTAAATTCCGCCTCCTGTCCGAAGACAAGGGCGGAATTTATTAGTATCGATATGAGTATTGCTACTCGAATCATCTTAGTTTACTGCTGGTCCAGCATTGTTTTCAGGTGCTCCTGAAGTTGGACGTGCCTCAACGTATCCTTTAATACGGATTACTTTTGTTGGCTCGTTTGTAGCGTTAGAAGTGATAGTAACACTTTTGTTGATCGCTCCAGCACGTTTTGTATCGTACTTTACTTTGATTTCTGCAGACGCTCCTGGTGCAATTGGCTCTTTTGGCCACTGTGGAACTGTACATCCACAAGATCCTTTCGCGTTTGAAATAATCAAAGGAGCGTTTCCTGTGTTTTTGAATTCAAAAGTACACTCTCCGTTTGCACCGTTCTTGATTTTCCCGTAATCGTGAACTTCTTTAGAGAACTCAATTTTAGGTCCTTGTGCTACTTCTTGCGCCATTGCTGTTCCAATTCCAGCAACAAAAATCAATAGAAGTGATAATACTGCGTTTTTCATATCTGCTTGTTTAAATAATTAGTTTCGATTTCAGTATCAAATATAATGCAAGAATTTCGATTGCTCTAGTTTTTAACACATCGTTAACAGCGCGTAGTTGGAGAGAGGAAGAGAAGGGAAAGGGAGAAGGTGGTAGGTGGTAGGTGGTAGGTAGAAGGTGGAAGGTGGAAGGTGGAAGGTGGAAGGTGGAAGGTGGGGATTAATTTTATTTAAAACTGATAATCGTCATATCATTTTATATTAAAGAGACGGAATTTAGTACAAACGAAAATCAACAACATGAAGAGAGTAATTTTAACTACCGATTTTTCCGAGAACGCTCATACTGCTGTAGAATACGGCTTACAGTTGTTTGGTTCGGAAAACGTAACGTATACCATATTAAACACCTATAAAGAACCCGGCACTTCTACCGCGGCAATGGTGTCTATCGCCGACTATTTGTACAAAGAGTCGCAAACCATGTTGGCACAACTGAAGGGGGAACTCGCTACATCGTATCCAAATCATATTATTGAAACTTTGGCAAAACATGGTTCTTTGTATCCAGTGTTAAACGCAATGAGCAAGAATGGACTGGCGGATTATGTCGTGGTAGGTACTCGTGGTGCTTCTCAAGTTCAAAACTTTTTCCTTGGAAGTAATACCATGGATGTTCTTAAAAACGTGGCAATACCAACGGTGATTGTTCCGAAAGACTGTCAATTCAATAGTATCAAAAACATTGCCCTAGCTGTAGACTTTAAGCCGCTTGAAAATCACGAAATCCTGAGTCCAATGTTGGATTTAGCAAGAAGTCAAGGAGCGGAAGTTTTGGCCTTTCATATTCAGGAAAATGGTGATGATGAAATGTCCAAAGCATCTCCTGAGGTTGTAGCCCTTTTTAATACATGCGGTGATATCCCTCACAATTTTGAAAACATTAAAAATGAGAACGTTGCTGCCGGAATTGGATCTTACATGAACGCTTCTAATGCCGACTTACTGGCAATCGTTGCGCGAAAACATAATTTCTTGGAGCGACTTTTCCAAAAGAGTATTACGAAGGAGGTGTCTTTGTTGGCTTCTTTTCCTATGTTGATTGTTCGAGAGAAATAGGTGGGAATATTGAATTAGGAATGTTGAATTAGGAATAATGCTCCTTCGCTTAAGCCTTGCCTTGATGAAGCTACTCCTTCATAGCGAACAGTGCGGCGAAGGAGTTCCGCGTAGGCATAGCTTCGGCGCAGGCGCTGGATTATGAATATCGTATATCGAGCATAAGATGCTTTGAATTAGAAGCCATCGAGCATGTCGAGATGTCGAAATATCGATATGAAGTTCGTTGACTAATCCAAGGCTTCCATGTTCATGCGCATACGCTCTTCGAGTGACATGGATACGAATTTCAAATGGTACTCCATGTCTTCGATTTTCTCCTTGGGTGCTTTTTTGTTTTCGGCCAACCAAAGTTCTAAGTATCCTCTAATTTTCTCTACGTTTCTTGGCTTGATGTCCATTTCGTAGGCTTGAATGAGGCTCTCAATAACTTGTGCTCGATTATCGTATTTGGGAAATTGATCTAACAAAGTGTCTCCATAAGCAACAGCCTTCTCAACATTGCCCAGCGCGGAGTGCAACATGTGTACTTTCGTCACGCATTCTGCTGAGTACTTGTCTTTTGGGTATGCATGATAATACTCCAAGAGTGCTGTCATCAACTCGTCTGTGGATTCTTTAAACTCGGCGGTAACCGCTCCCGATTTAGAAGCTTCTGTCACCTTTTTTTCTGCAGTTTTGATGTCTTTTTTTATCTCTTTCCGCTTACGAACTTCAGGTTCACTGGAACAAGCTGCTGTGACGATAAATGCGCAAAAGAGCATTCCCAATAAATTCAATAATGATACCGATACTTTCATCGCTGTTTCTTTTTAGCTGGAAACTTCATGCGGTAATCGTGTTCTACCTCCCCCTTTGAAATATTTTGGAGTTTCTTGGTCAACAAACGCTTTTTCAAAGGTGAAAGATGATCCGTAAACAAGATACCATCAATGTGATCGTACTCATGTTGAACAATACGAGCTCGATATCCATCAAATGTTTCTTCGTGTAATTTCCAATTTTGATCGTAGTAAGAAATAGTTACTTCTTCTTTTCGGAACACTTCTTCACGAATTGTTGGAATAGATAGGCAGCCCTCCGTGAATCCCCACTTCTCCCCTTTCTCCTCTTCAATAATTGGGTTGATGAACACTTTTTTGAAGTCTTCCATACCCCTCGCTTTCGGATCCGTTTCTGCATCTTCCGCAAATGAGGTCCCGTCAACAACGAAAAGGCGTATCCCCAATCCGATTTGTGGCGCAGCCAAACCAACGCCAGAGGCCTCGTACATCGTCTCGAACATGTTTTCAATCAACTCGTTCAAGTTCGGATAAGAGTCATCAATCTCCTCCGCTTCACGCTTCAACATTGGATCGCCATAGGCAACAATTGGTAATATCATAGTACTCGATTGAGTTACAAAATTAATAGAATCTTAGTGAAATCGGAGTGAAAACAAGCAATTTGACGTACAGTTATACACGTCCGTTTCGATCTAAATACGACTGCAAAATAAGTGTTGCCGAAACTTTATCAACCAGCCCTTTCTCTCTTTTTTGCTTTTTTGATGCACCTGCAGTATGCATTGCGGCCGATGCCATTTTTGATGTAAAACGTTCATCTTCTAGAACAACATCGAGCAATGGAAATTGCCTTTTTAAGGCCTCCTCCAACAGCAGAACATTCTGTGTAATGTGCGCATCTTCATTGTTCAATCGTTTAGGGAGTCCAAGGACGAAGGTATCAACATTCTCTTTTTGTGAGAGTTCCGTCAGTCGATGCATTAACTCTTGAGACGCTACCGTTTCCAAACCAAATGCGAACATCCTTGACTCATCGCTGATAGCCAAACCTGTTCGTTTTAAACCAAAATCTATAGAAATGACTTTCGACATGGGTCAAATTTAGGAATTATGAATTAGGAATGATGAATTATAAATTAGGGAGCTTGAGATCATCGAGCAAAGCGAAGGCAAGCTTATCGAGATGACAAACCGCCAAGAGAAGCACGTGAGATTTCTCCTTCAAATGAGGATAAGTGTTCAAAAATGGGTTTCATCAATCGGAATTCAAGAGAGTCATTACTTTTGTCAAAAAACTGAAAAATGAGATCCATTATAGAAAAAGCTTGGGAGGACAGAGAATTACTCAAAGATGCTGAAGTTGTAAAAACCATTGAGCACGTTATTGAAGATATTGACAAAGGGATTTTACGAGTTGCTGAACCTACGGATGACGGGAAGTGGCAAGTAAACGAATGGGTCAAAAAGGCTGTTGTAATGTATTTCCCTATCCGAAAAATGGAAACCATTGAGGTAGGTCCGTTCGAGTTTCACGATAAAATGGCACTGAAAACCAATTACAAGGAGCTTGGTGTTCGTGTAGTTCCTCATGCAGTTGCTAGATACGGCGCTTATGTTGCTCCTGGAGTAATCATGATGCCGTCGTATATTAATATTGGTGCTTATGTTGATTCGGGGACCATGGTAGACACGTGGGCAACGGTTGGCTCTTGCGCACAAATTGGAAAAGATGTTCATTTGAGTGGTGGAGTTGGTATTGGAGGTGTACTAGAACCATTGCAGGCTGCTCCTGTAATCATCGAGGATGGTGCTTTTATTGGATCGCGATGTATCGTAGTGGAAGGAGTTCACGTTGGAAAGGAAGCAGTTCTAGGCGCTAACGTAGTACTTACGAAGTCCACGAAAATTATTGATGTTACTGGAGATGAGCCTGTTGAAATTCGTGGATATGTTCCTGAAAGAAGCGTGGTGATTCCGGGGTCGTACACCAAGTCGTTCCCTGCTGGAGATTACAATGTTCCATGTGCACTCATTATTGGAAAGAGAAAGGCTTCTACCGATTTAAAGACTTCTTTGAACGATGCATTGCGTGAGCACAATGTGGCGGTTTAGATTTGTGCACACTAGCTGAAGCTCTCCGAAGGCGCTTAATTTGGAAGTACGAAGTCAGCGATATCCTTTAAATCTGATTCAAAACTGAACCTTTTTTCGATTTAACAGTATAAGGAGTTGAGAAAGAAACTTTTTAACGAATCTTTACACTTTGGCACGGCATTTGTCAATAGTGAGGAAATTTTGAGTTTCTTTAAACTCGTAACTTAAATTAAAAATGGCTATGAAAAAGATTTTTATGCTTTTTGGTGCGACATTAGCACTTACTACTGCTTCTTTTGCTCAGACTGAAACTGAACAAGGGAACATTATTATCGACCCTTATGTAGGAACGTTACAATCAAACATCCTTCGAAGTGAACCAACTTCTGACGGAACACGAAACATTTCAAACTGGAAGTTGAACGGTGGACAGTTCGGGTACGGAATCCGTGCTGAGTACATGATTGCCGATAACTTTGGATTGGGAATTGATTTCAACTACGTGAAGTCAGGTTCTAATTACGACTACAACTATTCAGATACGGCAACAAATACTAGCGGTACGTTTAACTACGATTACACATCTGTTCGTATTCGTACAATGCTTCGTATGAACTATCACTTTGTTCAGAGTGATAACGTTGATGCTTACACTGGATTTGCAGTTGGACACAAATACGCAAAACGAACTATCGACATTACAGAGCCGGGTGTAGAAGATTTCGGAGCTGAGCAAGATGGTGCGTTAATTCCTGTATCTGTTCGTTTGGCATTGGGAACACGTATTTACTTCACAGACAATATCGGTATGATGATTGAAATCGGTGCCGGTGGAGGAACGCCACTACAAGTAGGGCTTTCCGTGAAATTGTAAGAACATTTCAATAAACTGAAAACGCCGCTCGTATTGAGCGGCGTTTTTTTATACAATAAATTCGAGTATTCATTCAGTAAGTCAACTCAATGTGCTCGCATTGGTTCGCTTTGACACCGACGTTTCCAGACTGCACGATTTCCGTAGTGCCGCCTTTGTATATGACGTAAGGCATAGTTTGTGTGTACGTATCGGACATATCAATGTAGGCTAGAAAACCTTCACCGTCGCCACAAGCAGGTTCCGTAACGGAAGATTCCGTCATTCCTATACTTCCTTCCATCACTCCATTGATAACAATATCAACATTCGGAATGGAAGCGTTTACTAAATCCGTTGCCGTAGCTGCATTGAACCATACCAATACACGTCCTTCAAGCACACACGATCCATCATCCTTTTCGGCATCCGCACTGTAATTAATCGCGAAAGGATCGGTACACCCTTCTTCCTTGCACGAAAATAGTACTACAGAACACGCGATGGTTGCTAGAATTAACTTCATCCGTATTTTACGTGTTCTGTTTCTTGATCAAGTTCAATGCTGAACCTGCTCGGAACCAATCAATCTGCGCTTCGTTATAAGTGTGATTCAATTTGATTTCATCTTTGGAACCATCTGCGTGTACAATTTCCAGCGTCAACTGCTTTCCATCAGCGAACTGATCCAAATCCAAGAAGTTGAAGGTATCATCTTCCATGATTTTATCGTAATCGTTCTCGTTGTCGAAAGTCAAGCCCAACATTCCTTGTTTCTTCAAGTTGGTTTCGTGGATACGCGCAAAGGACTTAACAATAACCGCTCGAACACCCAAGTGACGTGGCTCCATCGCAGCATGCTCACGCGAGGATCCTTCTCCGTAGTTGTGATCGCCGACTACGATACTCGGAATTCCTGCCGCTTTGTATGCTCTGGCCGTTGCTGGTACTGGTGCATTTTCACCCGTCAATTGATTGACAATATTGTTCGTTTCCATGTTGAAGGCGTTAACCGCTCCAATCAAACAGTTGTTCGAAATGTTATCCAAATGTCCACGGTAACGCAACCAAGGCCCCGCCATTGAGATGTGATCGGTTGTACATTTTCCGTGTGCTTTGATCAACAATTTGGCTCCGGTGATGTTCTTTCCATCCCATGGTTCAAACGGCATCAATAATTCTAGTCGCTCTGAATCCGGGTTGACCACTACCTCAACGTTTGAACCATCTTCCGCAGGTTCTTGATAACCGTTATCTTCCACAGCGAATCCTCTTGTCGGAAGTTCGATTCCTGTTGGCTCCTTCAACATAATTTCTTCGCCACTTTCGTTAATTAGCGGATCAGAAATCGGATTAAAATCCAAACGTCCTGCAATAGCGATTGCTGCAACCAGTTCAGGCGACGTAACAAAGGCGTGCGTATTTGGATTTCCGTCTGCTCGTTTCGCGAAATTTCGATTGAAAGAGTGTACAATGGAATTTTTTTCTTCCTTTTCGGCCCCTTCTCTGTCCCACTGACCAATACATGGTCCGCAGGCATTCGTAAATATACGCGCCGATTCAAATTTCATAAAGGTGTCAAGCAACCCGTCTCTTTCAGCTGTGTAGCGTACTTGTTCCGAACCGGGGTTAATTCCCAAAATCGCTTTTGGTTTTACGCCTTTGGACACAGCATCATCAACGATGGAAGCGGCCCTTGTTAAGTCCTCGTAGGACGAATTGGTACACGACCCAATCAGAGCCCATTCAATTTCTGTTGGCCAATCGTTTGCTTCTGCTTTTTCCTTCATTTCGGCTACAGGTGTCGCTAAATCCGGCGTAAACGGACCATTTAAATGTGGAGAAAGTTCCGAGAGGTTGATTTCAATTACTTGATCAAAGTATTGCTTAGGATTTGCATACACCTCAGCATCTCCGGTTAAATGATCTGCGATTTTATCTGCTTCTTCTACCACTTCTTGACGACCTGTTGCTGCCAAATAACGGCGCATAGAATCATCGTAACCAAAAGTTGAGGTAGTAGCTCCAATTTCTGCGCCCATGTTACAAATGGTTCCTTTTCCAGTGGCAGACATCGACTCTGCTCCTTCTCCGAAGTATTCAACAATACATCCCGTTCCACCTTTTACGGTGAGGATTCCCGCAACTTTCAAGATAACGTCTTTAGGTGCCGTCCAACCGTTCAATTTTCCAGTCAATTTCACCCCAATGAGTTTCGGCATTTTCAGCTCCCAAGGCATTCCCGCCATAACATCAACGGCGTCGGCTCCACCTACACCAACTGCGACCATTCCGAGTCCGCCGGCGTTCACCGTATGAGAATCCGTACCGATCATCATACCTCCCGGAAAGGCATAATTCTCTAGAACTACCTGGTGGATAATTCCAGCACCCGGTTTCCAAAATCCAATTCCGTACTTGTTCGATACGCTTTCCAAGAAGTTGAATACCTCCGAGCTTTTGTTCATGGCTTCCTGCAAATCTGCAGTTGCTCCGACTTTCGCTTGAATTAAATGGTCACAATGCACTGTAGAAGGCACGGCTACTTTGGCTTTTCCTGCCTGCATAAATTGCA
Organism: bacterium; assembly: GCA_024742305.1. Classification (GTDB taxonomy): domain Bacteria; phylum Bacteroidota; class Bacteroidia; order Flavobacteriales_D; family Crocinitomicaceae; genus UBA4466. Next base: position 31,146 of record JANSYQ010000016.1, read on the forward strand.
AAAGTGCCATCTGTGCCGTAGCATCTTGCATAGCCACACGATCTGGGTCAAAATCCACATACGACTTCCCTCTCTCGTGCGCAACTGTTGCTGCTCCATCCCATAAATGGGTATATAAAATCTTCTCTGCTAGTGTAAGTGGTTTGTTTACCGCTTTTCGAGCTGCCGCGATTCGTTCTGGATAACGAGCGTACACCTCTTTGATCATGTCTATATCAAATACCATAGTTGTGTGCTTAATTTGCCCGTTATATTAGCATTTTTTCAGTGAAAGACAAAGGAAAGAGCGTGAAAATATTACCTAGGTATATATAATAGTGATGAGTGCGAGTTGTGAGAGTGTAGGAATAAGGAATTTTAATAAGAAATATTGAATAATGAATATGGGCAGCGAAGGTCATCGAGCATTGCTTTCGCATAGCTTCTCCTACATAGCTAGTATTACAGGGAAGGAGCTATGCCTTCGCGAAGCTTCAGCAAAGCAAGGCTTCAGCGAAGCAAAGCGAAAGCAAGCTTGTCGAGACGCCGAAGTCTAGAGATGCCTACATGTGAATTATGAATTGAAGTTAACTTCCTGCCTGACGCAGGCACGACGAGAGTATCAGTCAAGCTTAGAACGAAAAAACCCCGCTTCTCGACAGGCTCGAAGAACGGGGCTTGATATCGGCATCAAAATTTGTTTAGCTATTCACCAACTGCTTTGTCGAAGGTTTAAATTTCGTTAGAACGATTCCGTCTACCGCTGCTTCGTATTCTTCCATGGTTGGTGTGCGTCCCAAAATGGTAGAGAGCACTACGACTGGTGTGGAAGACAACAAGGACTCCCCTTTCTTTTCGTTCGAATCCTTTACTACTCGACCTTGGAACAATCGTGTTGAGGTAGCCATAACCGTATCTCCCGGCTCGGCTTTCTCTTGGTTCCCCATACACAGGTTACAACCCGGGCGCTCGAGGTACAATTTGTTTTCATACTTGGTACGTGCTACAGCTTTTGGATCGTTGTCATCAAATACAAATCCGGCGTATTTTTCCAACACTTCCCAATCGCCTTCTACTTTCAATTCATCAACGATATTATATGTTGGAGGTGCTACAACCAATGGAGCTTTGAATTCCACACTTCCTTGCTGTGCTTCGATGTTTTTCAACATTTGCGCAAGAATCTGCATATCTCCTTTGTGCACCATACATGATCCAACAAATCCAAGATCTACTTTTTTCGTCCCTCCGTAGTATGAAAGCGGACGAATGGTATCGTGAGTATATCGTTTTGAAACGTCTTCGTTGTTTACGTCTGGATCGGCAATCATTGGCTCAGCGATTTCATCCAAGTCGATCACTACTTCAGCGTAGTATTTAGCATTTACATCAGGACGTAAGGCTGGTTTGATTCCCGTTTTGATTTCTGTGATGCGAGTATTTGCTTTTTCCACCAATCCGGCAAGAACTTTGTTCTCATTATCCATGCCCTTCTCAATCATAATATTGATTCGATCACGAGCAATCTCCAAGGATTCAATTAAGGTTTCATCCTCCGAAATACAGATAGATGCTTTCGCCTTCATTTCTGCCGTCCAGTCAGTGAATGTAAATGCTTGGTCGGATGTCAAAGTTCCGATATGTACCTCGATGATTCTTCCTTGGAACACATTTTCACCGCCGAATTGCTTCAACATTTGTTGTTGAGTAGCGTGCACCACATCACGGAAGTCCATGAAGCTACGCATGTTTCCTTTGAACGTTACTTTAACCGACTCAGGAATTGGCATTGTTGCTTCACCTGTCGCCAAGGCTAGAGCCACCGTACCAGAATCGGCACCGAAAGCAACACCTTTGGACATACGTGTATGTGAATCTCCACCGATAATTACATCCCAATCGTCTACTGCGATGTCGTTCAAGACCTTGTGGATTACGTCAGTCATTGCGTGGTATTCTCCTTTTGGATCACGCGCAGTAATCAAACCGAAGTCGTTCATGAACTTCATTAGTCGTGGAATATTCGCTTTGGATTTGTCATCCCAAACCGAGGCAGTATGACATCCGGACTGGTATCCTGCATCCACAATTGGAGAGATTACCGTTGCCGCCATCATTTCCAGTTCCTGCGAAGTCATCAATCCTGTGGTATCCTGTGATCCAACAATGTTCACCTCTACACGAACATTCGATCCTGTGTGCAAGGTTTTACCTGGAGTAGTTCCAACGGCATTACGGTTGAAAATCTTCTCAACTGCCGTTAATCCTTGTCCCTCGATGGAAATTTCTTTCGAAGGCGCATACACTTGTGGAATATCGATTCCCAATGCTTTGCATGCAAACGTTTGCAACTTCTTTCCGAAAACCACTGCGTACGATCCACCGGCCTTGATGAATTCCATCTTTTGAGGCGTCAAAGCATCGGAAATATCTTTCAACTCCTGATCTCCGTTGTATAGTTTCTTTGTCTTCGTATTGATGGTAAGTACAGTTCCAGTTTCGACAGAGTACTTTTGTTCCAGCACTGGTTCTCCATCTTCGCCAATCACAGTATTTCCGTTCTCATCTTTCTTTTGCACCCAGTTTTTTAAGTCGATACCGATACCACCTGTTACCCCAACTGTCGTTAAGAAGATAGGCGCAATACCGTTTGTTCCAGCGATTACTGGTGCAATATTGATGAATGGCACATACGGGCTGGAAGGAATTCCTGTCCAAAGTGCTACGTTGTTCACTCCCGACATTCGAGAAGATCCTACGCCCATGGTTCCTTTCTCGGCAATTAACATGATGCGTTTGTCCGGGTGCTGAGCTTTTAGGTCCAACACCTCTTTTTGCATCTCCTTGTTGTGCTCGAATATACACTGTCCGTGCAGTTCACGATCGGAACGCGAGTGTGCATCAGCTCCCGGAGAAAGAAGGTCGGTTGAGATATCTCCTACACCAGCGATATAGGTTACCACTTTAATTTCTTCTTCAACGTCTGGAAGTTTTGTAAAGAACTCCGCTTGTGCGTAACTCTCGATTATTTCTTTGGCGATTGGATTTCCATCTTTCATGGCTGTTTCCAAACGTTCTGTATCTGCTTCGTACAAGAAAACTTGTGTCTTTAGCACCTTTGCCGCTTCAGCCGCAATTTCTGCATCACTTCCAAGGGCTAGGTCCAACAAAACTTTGATTGAAGGTCCACCTTTCATGTGTGACAACTGCTCAAATGCGAATTCCGGGGTGATTTCAGCCACTGTTTCTTCTCCAAGGATGATTTCCTTCAAGAACTGTGCTTTCACACCAGCAGCGCTAGTCGTACCCGGAAGTGTGTTGTAAATAAAGTGCTGAAGTGAGTCCTGCCTATGAGCGTTATTGACGTCTTTTATTTGTGCGATGATCTCGCTTAATAAATCCGCCCCATCGATGGGTTTTGGGTGAAGTCCTTGATCTTTTCTTTCATCGATCTCTTTGAGGTACGCTTCGTATAAGCTCATAAACGTGAAATTTTCTTGTTATTTACTTGAATTTAAGTGCCGCGAAGATACGAAATTGTTGGTAATGAAGAAAGACGAGAAGATAAAAGAAGCAAGATGGAAAGTCGTTCTATATGCCGTGAGACACAGGGTATAGAAGGCACGCGTTCACTGGCATTATTTTTGTTGATTTTCAACAAATTACTACTATGAAAACGATTCACTATTGTCGCTTTTTTTCGTTTTTCTTCCTCCTCTTATTGTTTGGGTGTAACAAGGTGAAACGCATGCCTGAAAAGGTATATACACAAATTGATGTTTCTGAGACATCATTTATCATGCAATTATCAGCTCCGGGTAGTAATCACAGCAACTCTCAGTATATAAACGTCCTCGATGAATATTATCAGTTGACTGAATTGAAAGAAGAACTGAAGTCTGAGTTGAAAAAGAGTAACATCCGAATAAATGATAAAAAGTCGACGGAGTATTTAATTACGATTGAATCCATCACTTTGCACGAATCTTATTTTGAAACAAGGAAGTATACGGATACATGTCAATGCCCGAATAAAGAAATCGAACTTCCATTAAACACGCTGAGCTACACAGTTGAAATCTCCATCTTTAATTTGAACCGTCAAGTCAATATACATTCGTTTACAAAATCGTTAAAAGCACGTGAACAGCTACGCGATTGTGCGTGTGGCGAAAATGCAAAACGGATTATCGACGTTAGCGTGCTCAGGGAAGAACTCGCTGAGATGATCCGCGATGAAATTGCAGATATCATTTATGTTGATAAAGGGTTTTAGATTCACCTTGAATAAGCCAAGTCAACAAGCCTTTAGACACTGCATAAAACTCAATCCGAAAATTACTTCCACAAGTTTACATCATTGAATAGTGTAGAGAATCAATTTTATCTGAGGCGTACCGCATCGTGTATCCATTAATTTCCTATCTTTGCACTCGCCTTTGCGAAGCCTACGTGCGGAGCGAGGCTCCCGTTTACAGAAGCGGGGTTTTATAATTAATTATTTTACAAACTTAGTTTTATGAATTCTTACGAAACTGTTTTCATTTTAACTCCCGTTTTGTCTGAAGAGCAGGCAAAGGAAGCAGTGCAGAGATTCGAGAGCCAAATTGGTTCATTAGGTGGTAAGGTAAAGCATTCTGAAACTTGGGGATTGCGCAAATTAGCGTACCCAATTCAGAAGAAATCTACCGGTTTTTACTTCCTGACAGAATTTGAAGCACCTGGAGCTGCAATCAACGAATTAGAAGTTGAATTTAAGCGTGACGAGCGTGTAATGCGTTTCTTAACTGTTCGCATGGACAAAGATCACTTAGAGTATGCTGAAAAGCGTCGTGCACGTTTGGGATCAAAAAAGTCAGCGGAAGCGGAGGCTTAATTATTAATTCGCTTACGCTGAAGCTTCAGCGAAAGCATCCATCAAAAAGAACAAAGAAATGGCTCAAAATGATGTAAGATATTTGACTCCGATTAACATCGAGATCAAAAAAGAGAAATACTGCCGATTCAAGAAAAGCGGTATCAAGTTCATCGATTACAAGGACGCAGACTTCTTGTTGAAATTGGTAAACGAGCAAGGAAAAATCTTGCCTCGTCGTATCACTGGAACATCTGCTAAATACCAACGTCGTGTAAACAAAGCGGTAAAGCGTGCTCGTCACCTTGCTTTGATGCCATACGTTGCAGATATGTTGAAATAATCGACCAAGGTTTAACTCGAAATTTTATTCAAAATGGAAGTAATTTTAAAGAAAAACGTAGACAACCTTGGGTATGTGAATGATGTAGTTACAGTAAAACCAGGATACGGTCGTAACTTCCTTATTCCACAAGGTTATGCAATTTTGGCAACAGCTTCTGCAAAGAAAGCTCACGCTGAAATCATGAAGCAAAAATCACACAAAGAATCCAAAGTATTGGCTGAAGCTGAAGAGCTTGGTCAAAAATTGGCTGGACTTTCTTTAGCAATCACTACGAAAGTTGGTGAAAGCGGAAAAATCTTTGGATCTGTGAACGTGATTCAATTGGCTGAAGCTATCCGAAAGGAAGGTTTAGAAATTGATCGCAAATCATTGAAGATTACACAAGAACCAATCCGCGAGGTTGGAACTTACGAAGCAATTGCAAACTTGCACAAAGACGTGAAAACAACTTTCTCTTTTGAGGTAGTTGCAGAGTAATTGCACGATTTAAGAGAAAAGCCTCTGATCGTTGATCAGGGGCTTTCTTTTTGTTCATTTATTCGACTTTTACTGTTGCTATCTAATTTACCAAGTTCAATATCAGCACATATACTTGATACTATCCGTAAATGTACTTGTTGATACTTTTGAAAAAGTAACGTACCTTTGATGTAACAAACAATCTGAAGTTAACGTTATACCTTTAGAATTTAAACTTTTAAGAATGGGATTAGACTTGAAAAATACCAGCTCAAATAAACCATCTGAAAAGCCTGAAGTTGTTAATGAAAAGAAAGTGAAGGAGGACCTGAAGTTCAAGTTAATGACGAAGGAGGAAATTACAAAAACTCGAATACAAGCTTATGACTACTGTGTTTGACAGTAATTACTAATAAAACCATGAGCCGAGATTTTATCTCGGCTTTTTCATTTATAATGTTTAACGATAGATACAACTACACAAATCTAAAACGAAAGGATTTTATTGGAGATCCTGATAAGAACTTGCCAGATCGTCAATACATAATCAAAACCAAAACAATTGATAGCAAGCCATACTTAATTCATTTGGATGAATTCGACGACACCTACTTCTTCATAAAATTCCATCCTTCGAAATACAGTGGCAGTCCAAATAAATATAAAATAAGAATTGGTCATGATCAGCTTCCTGTGAGAATTATGACAACATGTGTCAATGTAATTCAAGATAGAATACATAAAAATCCGGATGCATGTTTTGGATTATTTGGGCAATGGGATGAGATTGATGTAAAAAATCATTCTGAGGTTAGTCAAAGGTTTAGGATTTGGAAAAGAATTGCCATCAGTAAATTCGATAGTAGTAAATTCAAATTTTTAACCATTGAGCAATTGAATGTATTGTTAATGATACCAACTCATATATATTCAGAAGAGTTCTTGAGAATTACCCAAGACTATTTTTACAAGCGTTTTGAAAATAAAATACAAGAACTTCGAATCCCAAAGAAAAATGAATACTATGCATTCCATGCAGATTAGTTTTAATCTTTAGTTAAGCTGTGGCATCTCGACTTCGCTTTGCTTTGCTGAAGCTTCGCGAAAGCAACGCTCGATGATCCGGTTTTTTTTTGCAATCAACTTTCGTTCATTTTTCTATCTTAGAGCATGCTTCGAAAGCTCGTTTCCATTTGGCTACTGCTATTTGTCGTTTTGCCTTCGCACTTGAAGGCACAGGATACCATTGTGTTTGATGGGTCGGGCAAGAACCTGAATCGGTCTATTGCAGATCAGTTTACCATTTACAGTTCGGATGTTCAATATGACTTTATAGAGCAAGCCAATCCAAATACTTGGAAAAAAATGGAGAGGCGTAAAATTGAGAGTTCCGTTGAGAATTTAGATTTCACGACTCAGTATCATTACGTGCGTATGGTCCTGATTAACAATTCCGATGCACCACGTAAGTTATACTTGGAAACTGCCCGTCCTATTACGAACTATGTTGAATTCTTTCCCACCAGGTATAGTCTTGTAAATTTGCATCGATCCGAAATATCTGGAGATGGAACTAATTTCAACTCTAAATCAGTATCTACGAACCGCTCAGTCATTCCCGTTTACTTAAAAGCGAATGACACAATTCACGGTGTTTTGGTAGTCGGTAGCGACGGAGAAGCAGTGACACTTCCAATAATTTTTTGGGATGAAGATAATTTCGCAAAGGTGACTCAAAATCGCCAATTTCGCTCCGGTATCTTCTACGGAATTTTCATTTTCGTCGTCATTATCTACTTCACCTTTTTCGTGCTTCTTCGCGATCGTCTCTTCTTGATTTACACCATTTATGTGGCTTCATCAGGACTGCTCCAATTCGCACTGGATGGTTACGTGCACCAGTATATTTTCCCATCAGGTGGGTACATGACACACCACAGCGTCATTTTGATTGCAGGAACAACCGTTTTTCTCGCTCTCACATACGCAACCAAATACCTTAAACTTCAAGGGCGAAATCTTCTAATTTCAAGGATTTTCCTTGGGTTGGTTGCCATCACTACACTCGCCTCTTTGATTCCCGGTGTTATTTTCGAGACGTGCTATCCATTGATCAATTTCTTTAGCCTGTTATCGCTCATCTTCTTGCTTATTATCGGTCTCCGCATTCGAAAAAGACGCACGGTGAGTCCGTTCTTCCTAACAGGTTTGTTTTTGCTCTTATCGGGAGGTATGTTTTTCATCCTTGGAAATGTTGGTGTAATAGACGCTCCGGAATACACGCAATATGGATTAAAAGCGGGAACATTGGCTGAAATCATTTGTCTCTCCATTCTCATGGCCGGCAAGTACAAAGAATTGCAGGATGAGAAAGAAGCGGTTCAAAAACAGTTGGTTGTTGAATTGGAGGAGAAAAACAAACTTACCGAGGAAGCCAACATTCGCCTCGAAAAAGAAGTTGCGGAGAGAACCATGGAAATTGAGCAAAAACGCATCGAGCTGGCGGAAAAGAACCAAGATTTGATGGACAGTATCAATTATGCAGAGCGGATTCAGTCGGCGCTACTTCCACCCCATCAAAAAATTCGAACATGGTTCAGTGATTTCTTCATTTTCTTCCAACCAAAGGATATCCTCAGTGGTGATTTTTATTGGATGGAGGAAGTACACACATCGGGAGAAAATCCACAACGTATGCTTCTTTACGCAACGGCAGATTGTACGGGACATGGAGTTCCGGGAGCTTTTGTGAGCGTGGTGTGTAACAACTTACTAAAGCTGAGTAAAATCCAGAAGGACGTAAACACACCGGGAGAAGCGCTGGATTTCATTGATAGAGAAATCAACTCACTATTGAACCCAGAATTCAAGGAGCTTGAAATTCGCGACGGTATGGACATCGCTCTTTGCGCCATTAATTTTGAAACGATGGAGCTTATCTATGCCGGAGCAAAAATCCCACTCTACCTGCTGCGCGACGGAAAGATCACCATTTATAAGGGAGATCGTCAAGCCATTGGAAATGATACAAAAGAAGAAGGCTTCCAATTTACCAGTCAGCGGATTGAATTGAAATCGGGCGATAAATTGTACACCTTCTCTGATGGAATCCCAGATCAATTTGGAGGTCCAAAGGACAAAAAATTTCTTACCAAAAGACTAAAGAATCTACTTCTCGAAACTTCCCATTTATCAATGGAGGAGCAGAAGAAAAGCGTAACAGAATCCGTACACGCATGGATGAAGGATACTGTTCAAATTGACGATATGTTGCTCATGGGCGTTCATATTCCTTAATTCGATTCCTTTTGGCATCTTTGCACTATGCGAATTCTATCGTATTTACTGATTATCCTTTTGATTTCTGGTAGCTGCACCAACGAGAACAGTGCCACGGAAGTAGACACCGTAAACTATACTGAAATCGACCTGAAGTACGCGGAGTATTTCAAACTGAAAAAAGGTAAGGATGACTTTCTTCTTCAGCTATTGGACCCCGATACGAAGGCAGTAGAACAAACGATTACCATATCCAAAAAGAAAAACCCGCGAATTATTTGTTTAACTGCTACACTAACGGGTATGTTTTGCGAGTTGAATCAACGCGACTACCTCATTGGAGTCACTGCTGAAAATCAACTGTACGATAGAAAGCTAAAAAGGAAGTTCCAAAAAGGACAGCTCAAGGAGTACGGTGATTTCGCTCAACTTTCTTTAGAGCGCGTTGTCAATGCTCAGCCGAACGTAATTTTGTACAATTATGTCAATACAGACTTTCCTCACAAGGAAAAACTGGAAAAGTTGGGTGTAAAGATGGTGATCGTCAACGATTGGTTGGAGGCACACCCTTTGGCAAAAGCAGAATGGATCAAGGTAATTGGTGCCATGACGGGACGCTTTGACGAGGCTTGTAATCTATTCGCTGTTATCGAAGATAATTACAACAAAACGGCAGCCGCATTCAGCGACTTGGAGAACAAACCCACGGTAATTTCAGGCAACTTAATAGGTGGAAACTGGTATGCTCCTTCAGGGGAGAATTACTTTGGTATTTTGATGAAAGATGCGGGTGGCGATTATCGTTACAAAGACTCAAAAGGAGCTAAAAGTCTTGCTTTACCCTTGGAAACAATTTTGGAAGACAACAAACATACATCGATATGGTTGAATCCGGGAGTTTCGAAATGGAACCAATTGCTACAGTTGAATCCGCATGCTGAATTGCTAAACCCGGCGAAGAATGGAGCTGTTTTCTGCTACTCGGGAAATACAAATAAATTTTGGGAACAAAGTGCACTTCGTGCCGACTGCATGTTGGAAGATCTTGCTCATATTTTCCACCCTGAGATAGACTCTAATTACTCGTTCCATTATTACGCCCAATTGAAGAAGTGAGTTTATCAAGAAGAAATAAACTATTTCTGATAGCACTGCTTGTGCTACTGCCACTTGTCATGCTTTGGCATCTTTTCTCTGGTCCAATTCAAATTGACGGGGAAACCTTCTTTTCTGCCATTACCAACTTCGATTCCCAGCAGCTATCGCACAATGTCGTTTGGGAACTGCGTATTCCACGTATGATAACAGCATTAATTGCCGGTGCTGGACTGTCTATTGCCGGACTTTTAATGCAAACGTTATTTAACAATCCACTGGCTGGTCCGTATGTCTTGGGGATCAATTCAGGAGCAAGTTTGTTCGTGGCCTTCGCCATAATGGCGGGAATTCCTATGCTCAGTTCTGACTTAGGGATTATCGCCAATGCTTTGATCGGTGCCTTTTTGTTTGGCTTGATCATCGTTTTCTTCTCCAGCGTAGTACGCCAGCAAATCTCACTGTTATTGATCGGTTTGATGTTAGGAAGCTTTACAAGTGCTATTGTTTCTGTGCTTCAATCCGCCAGTGGACTACAAGAATTGAAACTGTTTACCCTTTGGGCACTTGGATCGTTACAGGCGGTTACTTTAGAACAACTTCCAATTCTATTCGCCTCCTTTGGCGTGACAGTTTTGGGGGCGTTTTTGGTCGTAAAGCCCTTGAACTTGCTGGTACTTGGGACATCGGAAGCAGCACTGTTGGGAGTTCGCATCAAAAGAGTACGATTACTAATTATACTTGTCACAGCCGTAATTACTGGGGTAGTTACAGCATTTTGTGGTCCTATTGCATTTGTAGGGTTGGCCGTTCCTAACTTAATTCGAATAGTGATGAAAACACAAAATCACAGCTATTTGATTCTTGGTAGTTTGTTGACAGGTGCCATATTTTTGTTGATCTGTGATATTACTATTCAGTATTTAGAGTCGCTATTTGCTCTACCGATCAATGCTCTAACATCGCTCATTGGTGCGCCCTTTGTAATTTTACTGGTATTAAGACGACTGAGATGATTACTACCAAGGGACTGCATATCGGTTACAAGCAACAAAAGCTGATAAAAGTAGAAGATCTACAATTGTCCGCTGGTGTCTACATTTTGATTGGAAAAAACGGTTCGGGTAAGTCCACATTTCTGAAAACGTTAACGGGCACTATTCCTGCAGTATCGGGGAAAATTGAGCTCAACGGCACCTCAATTCACGCTCTGTCTGAATCGGAGCGTCCAAAGCACATTGCTTTTGTTTCAACTCAATTTCCTGTGGTAGATTTTCTCAAGGTTTCAGAATATTTGGCATTGGGAAGGAGTCCGCACACAGCCTTTTTTGGGAAATTGCAGCCACGCGATAAAGAAATGGTACAAAATGCGCTTCGAACTTTGGATATCGAGCATTTATCGGAACGATTTACCAACGAACTCAGCGACGGAGAACGACAAATGGTGGTCATTGCCCGCACTTTTGCCCAAGGAACGGATATTATCGCTTTGGATGAACCGACAGCCTTTCTTGACTATCAAAACAAGTCCGAAATTGTGGAAAAGCTTATGGAGCTTGGACAATCTCATGGTAAGTTCATCATTTTATCCTCACATGACTTGGATCAAAGTATTGCCTCCGGGGCTGATTTTCTCATTGTTGACAGAAAAGAGAAAACGCTCTCACATGCACCTGCTGGAACTTCCAAGCAAAACATAATTGAGAGAGCATTCTCATAGTTCCATTGGTATCATGCCTCACTTGTTCACTACATTTTCCAATTCAAAGGTATAAACATCGGCATCACTTTTCCCCGAGTCATGTTTCTTCATAACGATGTCGGCAGAGGTAATAGCAAACAGGTTCAACTCGGTGTTAATCGCTTCGACAGTTTCGCGTTTCATGGTTTGCCCTTGTTGAAACTCATCTCCGCATACACCTACCCATAGTTTTTCATTGAACTCGAAAGAGGCAGTTTGACTCGGAGCACCGTTTTCCAATTTTGCGAGCAAGTCTTCGTCCTTATAGATGAGCGCCGTAATACTTTGATTGGGAAGGTCGTTTAAAATCTCTATGCATTTTGGGTTGGATGCCTTTCCTGCAGCTGACAATTTCATGCTTCCGGCGTCCATTTCTACGATAAACTTATCACCCAGTTCAGCTGTCAATTGAGGGGTTGGTGCACCGTCGGCATTTTGCACTGCTACTTGGAATCCCGTGGGAAAGTCAAAGGGTACTCCCCATCCGTTATTGGTTCCTTTTAGAATTTTCCAAGCAGTTGCCTCTCCGGAAAAGCTTTCCGCATTTTTTTGAAAGAATACAACGTTTCCGTGATAATCCTCCACAGTGTTCACAAAAGTTAATTTAATGTCCATGATTTCAGTGTTTTGGTATTTTTTCTAATCTATGTTGAATTTCAAATCGCCGAAAAAAAATGTCATGAAACGTGTTACTTCTGTCATGAAGTGCATTAATTAAGTATGAAATTTGCCTTCTTCCTTCTGTTTTCCTCGTTCCTTGCGCTGGGATGTCAATTATCGAGTACTGAGAACCCATCTATTTCAAGTAAACCTTTTGAGGGTATAGTTGCCAATCCAGCTGACAGTATTCGCGTTGATACAGCACATTTGAAGATCAACCTAACCCCCAAAGGAAACTACAATCAGTTGAAGGCTAAAATTCGCACGAAAAAAGCAACACATCATTCCAAAGAAGATTTTGAAAACTTCTTGCTCAATGAAATCATACCCCATTGGTACGGCACGGAATGGGATTTCAATGGGTATACAGCTATTCCCGGTCAGGGAGAAATTGCTTGTGGTTATTTTGTTTCGACCACTTTGGAGCATCTTGGCATCGTCATTAATCGTTATCATTTAGCACAACAAGCCGGATTGAATGAGGCGAAATCCTTGGCGATTGAAGATTCTAACTACTTTACTGTCTATGGATGGGCAGCCTTACATGATAAAATGCGCTCGTATCAAGACGGCATCTACTTCGTTGGCTTGGATAACCACGTAGGTTACTTATACAAAGAGGGACCTGAGCTGTATTTCATCCACTCCAATTACATTGAAGATCGTGTAATGATTGAAAAAGCGGCTTATTCTCCTGCCTTCCAAAGTAACATTTATGTCGTTGCTGAACTCAGCACGAATGAATTGCTATTGGAACGATGGCGAACAGGGACTCGAGTTGAGGTGGTGAGGTAAGGACGTTGGCAGCCTTCTTCTAATTTCTTCTGCTTACGATTGATTCGATCTGATTACAGATATTTCATTCAATTTAAATATTGGTGACTTGAACAACTACTATTCGCTATGGTTCGCATCATTTTTGTCTTGATCTTGATATGTAACAGTATCCCACTGTTGTCTCAAAATATCGATGACTCAACCCAATTTTGGAAAGATACAATTGAGTTAACGTCTCTTGAGTTGGAGTTTCAGGAGTACCTTGATTTTGAGAATGCGCGAGACAGTTTCAAACTACAAATTGTCATGTTAAATGATGAAATAAAGAATTTAAAACGAAGTTTAGACGCTTCTAATAAAACCAACATTGATTCAGTATTGATTAACGACCTGGACTCTTCATGCATCTAATTGAAATAGTTGTTCTACCGCTGTTTTTTTTATCGGGATTTGACATTTTACTTTACCAGAATTGAGCTCTAAACCGTCTAAATGGGGAGCCCCAAAGTTACCACTCCCCTTTATCCAAACTCCTATACTGTATCGCCTCGGCCACATGTTTCACTTGAATATCATCGGATGCATCCAAATCGGCGATCGTTCTGGCTACCTTCAAGATCTTGTCATAAGCCCGTGCGGATAACCCCAATTTGTTCATCGCATTCTTGATCAAATCGCCGCTAGCTTTGTCGAGTTGGCAATAACGTCTTAGGTGCCTTGATTCCATTTCCGCATTGGCAGCCACTCTCTCATTGAAGTTTTCTAAGGGAACATCTTCCACGCATTGACTTTCATTTTTTAACGAATTGCGATCTAAAAAACGCTTACACTGAACCTCCCTCGCTCTCATTACTCGCTCTCGAATCTGCTCACTCCCCTCCTGCTCTGCTGTGGAAGATAAGTCCTCGTAATCGACAGGTGTTACTTCAATGTGCAAATCAATGCGATCTAGGAGCGGACCTGAAACTTTGTTGAGATAACGTTGAACGGTTCCTGAGCTGCATGTGCAATCGCGGTCGGGATGGTTGTAATAGCCGCAGGGACATGGATTCATCGCAGCTACCAACATAAAATTGGCCGGATAATCTACCGTAAACTTAGCGCGAGAAATTGTCACAGTTCTGTCCTCCAATGGTTGGCGCATTACTTCCAGCACCGTTCGTTTGTATTCGGGAAGTTCATCAAGGAAAAGAACGCCGTTGTGAGCAAGTGAAATTTCTCCCGGCTGCGGATAAGACCCTCCACCCACCAGGGCCACATCTGATATTGTGTGATGCGGTTTCCGGAATGGGCGCTCACGAATCAAACCCTCTCCTGCCTTAACATTTCCGACTACGGAGTGAATTTTGGTCGTTTCTAGCGCATCAGTAATGGAAAGCGGGGGGAGAATGGTCGGCATTCGTTTTGCCAACATCGACTTTCCGGAGCCCGGAGGACCAATCAATAATAAATTGTGGCCGCCAGCGGCAGCTATTTCAAAGGCTCGTTTGATCGAAAACTGCCCTTTTACATCTCGAAAATCGAGAATAGAACTTGGTCTTGCTAGAGCTACCTGTTCTTTATAAACCTCTCTCTTCAAAGGCTCTTCTCGATTAAGGTGCATGACTACTTCTTGTAAGTTTTCAGCGGGTAAGACTTGAATTCCATCCACCAGTGACGCTTCTTGCGCGTTTTCTTTGGGCAGAATAATTTGTTTGAAATTTCTTCGTTTGGCTTCAATTGTCACAGGTAGAATTCCTTTTAATGGCCTCAATTCGCCATCAAGTGACAATTCACCAATGAACATGGTATCCTCGAGTTGATCTATTTCAATTTGTTTGCTTGCCGCCAAAATTCCAACGGCAATAGGTAGGTCAAAAAAAGATCCAACCTTGCGCATGTCCGCTGGTGCGAGATTCACTGTGATTTCTTTTCCTGGAAACTTTAAATCGTTGTTCAAGAAGGAAGCCTTTATTCTTTGGTGACTTTCCTTCACAGCCGCGTCGGGCAATCCAACAAGGAAGAAATTTATTCCGGGAACAATGTTAACTTCTACGTCGATAGTGGCAGCGTCAATCCCCATCAGGGCAGCGCCATAGGTTTTTGCAATCATATTAATAAGGTTAGGTTAGTCAGAAGTCAAAGCCGACTTCTATACATTAAGTTAAGAAAAAAATGCCTTTGTGTAACTTCATAACAAAGAATTAAAGGTTAATCGGTTTACCAAAGAATCCACCATTAAAAATGCGCACTTATACGCAATCTTTTCCGTACAAATACTCTTGATTTCAAAAGGACCATCTCCTACTTTTACCCACAGCTACTGCATGTAAACATATGCGTTGCTAACCACTGAAATAGAAAGTTACACGAGCTTTAGTTCACTGGCCCTACAGATTCAGTAAATCAAAACCATTGATGTGACTTTCGCTGAAAACGAAAAAGACGCTCTAAACGCATGATTTACGAAGTAGTAAGAATTCTCGCCGAACAAGTCGAAGATTATATTGGCAGCTCTGTTACCCTCGGTAATGTTGCGATGATTGATGCTGCGGAATCCGGTGGCAGCGGTACCAACATTGAAAACCGTAATCTGTTGACCGTTATCAATATGAGTGAGGAAGGTACCTTGAAGAATTTCCCAAATACTCATGTCGTTGGCAATAGAGTCGAGCAAAGAAGTCCGGTTGTTAATCTAAAACTATTTGTTCTCTTCAGCTCGAATAAAAATCAATACGATCAGGCCTTGAAGGACATCTCTAAAATCGTGGAATTCTTCCAAGGTAAAAGCGTTTTCACGCAGTCGGACACAGTATATGACCGAAACAATGTCGATTTTGATAATCTAGACAACTTCCGTTTCTACGTGGACCTCTACACTCCGACATTCGAAGAATTAAACTACATCTGGGGAAGCCTCGGAGGCAAGCAAATTCCTTCTGTATTATATAAACTAACACTAGTTCAAATCGAACGTCCTGTGACCAACTCTCAGTCCGGACGTGTGAGCTCTATGTCTACTAATGTTAATCTGAAAGCCGAGTAATGAACAACAGTTATAAAGAATTGTTTCGCTTGAATATCATCCATCACTATTTTTTGGATGAAGGAGAAGATGTTTACGGGGTTGACATGACTGCTGAACAGGAGGCACTGAATCTTCGTTTGTACAACATCAACGAATTTTTCTCAATTCTTCCTAGTCAGCGCACTGTTCAGAAACTGAAAAATTGGAGGTCTCGATTTGTCCCAGGCAAAGAAGGCTTCACCGTACTTACAAAAGTTAGTCCTGATAACGCGAATGCGCCGTTCATCGAGTTCGATAACAATTTGTTTTTCGACTTCATCATTAAAATCAAAGACAAAAATTTCGAGAATTACACGGAGATTGAAATTGATCGAAGCAAGATAGTCTTCATTTCGAATGCCGCTCCTACCGCTGCCGCAGGAGATTCGGAAACATCCACGGCCATTCAGCACATCGCTCTTAGCGACTTTGGTGATCCTTATTCAGATATGGATATCGAATTGGTGCAAGACGTAGGTCCCAATGAATTAATTGGAGCCTTTGGTATAATTCGCATTCATTTGGATGGTGACGTAGGTGAAATTGACCTTTCTGACGGAGCCGGAGAATTTGCGGCATCCACTCCAACGCCGGAAATGGTGTTCACGAACAGAGAAACTTATTGGCGCTACATCAATACAAGTGATGGCACCGAAGCACATACAAGTTCAACAAAATTACCACTCACAAAAAACGGATACATAACAGAAAAAAAAGGCTCGTTAGAGCTGCCTAACCCAACCCCAGACTTAATAGTGCTGGATTCGGGAGATTACTATTCAGAAGTCTTTATATAAAAAGTTCAATAACAAAAATCAACAATTACAATTATGGCAACGTACAAAACACCAGGTGTCTATGTTGAGGAAATCACCAAGTTCCCTCCTTCAGTGGCACAAGTAGAAACTGCGATTCCGGCCTTCATTGGGTACACGGAAAAAGCAGAAAAACGAAATGGAGATGACTTGACACTGATTCCTACTCGAATCACTTCACTCTTGGAATACGAAACGTATTTCGGAAGTGCGAAGGAAGAGACAACAATTGGTGTTACTCTTACGGATAGCACTTCAAACGGAGTAGTTAATCGCGTGATAAAAGCAAACGAACCTACTTCTGAAACTGCTTACCTAATGCATTACGCGATGCAAATGTACTTCGCGAATGGAGGAGGACCTTGTTATATCATTTCTGTAGCAGATTACTCCAGTGGAGTTGTGTCTAAAGGAGATTTGGATAATGGTTTGGCTGCTTGTAGAAAAGAAGACGAGCCAACGCTTATTCTTTTCCCAGATGCTAAAAACATGAATAACACAAGTGATTTTTACAGTCTTTACAACGATGCATTGACACAATGTAACGAATTGCAAGATCGCTTTACGATTATCGATACAGAATCTGATGATGAAGAGTTTGGAACACCAGTTCAGGATTTACGTGACAACATTACAAGCGACAAAGACTACGTGAAATATGGTGCTGCGTATTATCCGTACCTGGAAACAATCCTTGATTATCAGTACGATGAATCAAATGTGACAATTACACACATCTCAGATGCGTCTTCGGCTTTAGACTCAGTTCTGAGCGATGCAAACACGGCTTTGGCTACGGTTTCATCAGCGGATAGTGGAATTGCAGCATTAATTACTGCATACACAGATGCTAATACAACTTATCAAGGGTTGGCCGCAGCAACAGCGTTTAGTAACAAAACGGACGTAACTGAGCCGCTTCAAGACATCGTTGATTCACTCCAAGCAGTTGTAGACGCAGGAGGTGATGCAGCGGCAGCAGGTACTGCGGCAGCAGCGGCAGCCGAAGAAAACCCTACAATTGCAGGAGATGCAACTACGGCGGCAACGGCGATTACTACAGCTACAACAGGCGGTGCGTCTATCGTGACTTTGATTTCAACATTAGAAGCACATATTGCAGCTATAGATGCAGCAGGAAACGGAACAGATGCCAAAACAGCAGCTGCTGATGCTACTGCCGATCATGGAGATGCCGCAGCTGAGATTACGACGGTTCTTGGTTTGATTGATCCTACTTTGATCGATGCAATTATCGCATGTCAAGGTGTTGATACAGATGGACATCTACACGGACTAACTTTGGCCGCAATCGAAACGGTTGATAATGCATTGTACAACCAAATCAAAGCAGAAATCAACGCGATGCCATTCAAACTTCCTCCATCGTCAGCAATGGCAGGAATTTATGCTCGTACCGATGCAAATGTTGGTGTATGGAAAGCTCCGGCAAATACATCTTTGAATTATGTTATCAAACCATCCGTAACGATCTCAAGCGAAGATCAAGAGTCACTCAATGTTGATACAGTTGCTGGTAAATCCGTAAACGCTATCCGTACATTCCGTGGAAAAGGAACGTTGGTTTGGGGAGCACGTACTTTGGCTGGTAACGACAACGAATGGCGCTATGTTCCAGTTCGTCGTTTCTTCAACATGGTTGAGGAGTCTGTGAGCAAAGCAACAGAGCAATTTGTATTCGAAAGCAACGATTCCAACACTTGGGTACGTATCCGTGCAATGATCGAAAACTTCTTGATCCTTCAGTGGAAAGCAGGAGCTTTGGCAGGATCTAAGCCGGAACAAGCATTCTACGTTCGCGTTGGATTGGGACAAACGATGACGGCTCAGGATATTCTTGAAGGTCGTATGATTATTGAAATCGGTATGGCGGCAGTACGCCCAGCTGAATTCATCATCTTGCGTTTCTCTCACAAAATGCAAGAAGCATAATTATTCACAGAAGTAAAACATCAGAAAAATAAAATATCATGAGTAAGATATATCCTTTAGCGTCCTTTAAATACAAAGTAGAATGGGGCGGAACAGTAATCGGATTTACCGAAGTTTCAGGATTGAAAGTTGAAACAGAAGTAATCGAGTATCGTCATGGAGCAAGTCCTGAGTACTCAAAGGTAAAGATGCCAGGTCAACAAAAGTACTCGGACATCACTTTGAAAAGAGGAACTTTCAAAAGCGATAACGAAGCGTACGAATGGTGGAACACCGTAAACTTGAACACGATTGAGCGTCGTGACATTACCATCACTTTGTTGGATGAGAATGACGAAGCTGCAATGGTTTGGAAAGTGCGTAACGCTTGGCCAAAAACCCTAGACAACGGAACTCTGAAGTCTGACGGTAGCGAGGCGATGATCGAAACAATGGAGATCTGCCACGAAGGTCTTACCCTTCAAAACGACTGATTATGGCGACGGATATCTATCCACCTTTAGGCTTTTTCTTTTCAGTAGAAATTGATGGAATCAAGGAAAAATCGAATGATACGAAGTTTCAATCGGTTACCGGACTGTCAGTGGATGTTGAATTGGAAGAGATAGCCGAAGGTGGAGAAAACCGTTACAAACACAAATTCCCAGTCAAGACCAAGTATCCCAACTTGGTCTTGAAAAGGGGAATGCTCGTTGATTCAGAAATCATTGATTGGTTCAAGGATGGGATCGAAAGCTTCGATATCCAACCGAAAGACCTTGTTGTCAAGTTAATGCACGATTCTGTTAAGGACAGAAGCGTGAAGAATGACAAAGATTCGAAAATCGAGCCACTTTATGTTTGGAGCATCAAAGGTGCCTACCCTATTAAATGGAACGTTGACGCCTTCAATGCCGAAGAAAGTAAAGTTGTGGTTGAAACGGTTGAACTCGCTTATAATTACTTCACCGCAGGGAAAGCACAAAACTCATAGGTATGCCCATTGAGATAAAAGAAATGCACGTAAAAATAAACGTTGCCGAAGCCCCAAAAGGTGGTGGTGGCGGAGGTGCAGCCAATGAACAAAAAATTATCGAGGAATGCATAGCGCAGGTCTCACAGATGTTGAAAAACACTAAAGAACGATAAGATGCCGGAAGGAGAATTGAAAAAGCTGAAAATGATCGGTTACACCGACTCCGAGTTTAAAAACAAAGCGGATTCCGGTGAATTTACCACGTTGGTGAACCCCGAGAAATATAACCTTTCCTATAAAATCGAATACGACGATCAACAAGGACAAGGGTCGAGCTCGGTACCGGCAAAATTCACAAAAATCAAACCGCAAGATTTCGAAATCGAATTCTTGTTTGACTCCACGGGCGTTATCGCTCCACCCAACGGTAGTTCAGGAAGTGTTCAGGATGAACTGGACAAATTTCGTTCTATCGCATTCACCTACAATGGTGACGAACACCGCCCCAACTTCATAAAGCTGGTGTGGGGTTCCCTCCTATTCAAAGGAGTACTCATGTCCATGGACGTTGAGTACAAACTCTTCAAGCCTAGTGGCGAACCGATTCGTGCAACAGCAAAATGTTCATTTAAAGGACATCAAGACGACGAAGAAAGAGCAGCTGAAGAGAAGAAAAGTTCACCCGACCTAACGCACGTGCGACAGGTAAAAGCGGGCGACACATTACCCTTGATGACACATCGCATTTACGGCGATTCAAAATATTACTTAGAAGTGGCAAAATATAACAAACTGTCCAACTTCCGAAAACTAACCCCGGGTCAACAAATCGTTTTCCCGCCAATTGAGAAACAGAGTTAATGAACAACAGCGGAGTAATACAAACAAGTAAAAGTTCAGATTTATCCACTTTTACCATTCTCTCAGGAGGAAATGCCATCCCCGGAACTATCCAGGTGATGAGTATTTCTGTTTCCAAAGAGGTGAATCGCATTCCCGTTGCCACCCTCGTTATGAAGGATGGAGACTCTGCCGAGCAAGATTTTAGCGTGAGTAACGAAGATCTTTTCAAGCCCGGAACAGAATTGGAAATTTCAGCAGGATACCATTCGGAAGAAGAAACCATCTTCAAAGGAATCGTCATCAAGCACTCCTTGAAAATCAAAGGAGGAACTTCAATGCTCATCATTGAATGCAAAGATCAAGCGGTAAAAATGACCGTTGGACGTAAATCGAAGTTCTTTTACGAAAGTACGGATAGCGATGTATTCGAAGAAATTTTGGGTACTTACAGCGACCTGACTCCGGACGTAGAATCCACCAACCATGAGCATGAGGAATTGGTGCAATATAATTCGTCTGATTGGGACTTTATGCTGTCTCGAGCTCAAGCCAACGGAAAGTTGTGTTTCGTAGATGACGGAACAATTAAAATCGCAGCACCGGACCTTGGACAATCCGAAATTGAAACGGTGACCTACGGATCAAGTTTGTTGGATTTCGATGCCGAAATTGATGCAAGACATCAAATCGCAGCCACAACGGCATACAGTTGGAACCAATCTGATCAAGAACTTATTGAAGTGGAAGGAGCCGATCCCGGCGTTAGCCTTAACGGTGATTTGTCCAGCAGCGATTTATCCGATGTCATTGGTTTAGACGCGTATCAACTTCGACATGGCGGATCGCTCAATGACGCAGAATTGCAAGATTGGGCAGATGCTACTCTACTCTATCAACAACTCGCCAAAGTTCGTGGTCGTGCCCGCTTCCAAGGAATTCCAAGTGTAAAGCCAAACACCATTTTGAAAATGGAAGGTGTGGGAAACCGATTCAATGGAAACGTTTACGTAACTGGTGTGCTTCATACCATCAGCAACGGAAATTGGGTGTGCGATGCTCAGTTCGGACTCAACCCACAATGGTTCTCCGAGACTTTTGAGATTAACACGCAACCTGCATCGGGTCTTTTGCCTGCC
Organism: bacterium; assembly: GCA_024742305.1. Lineage (GTDB taxonomy): Bacteria > Bacteroidota > Bacteroidia > Flavobacteriales_D > Crocinitomicaceae > UBA4466. The sequence continues at coordinate 53,085 of JANSYQ010000016.1, forward strand.
ATTAAAGGATTGCACGTAGGAATTGTCACTCAACTTGAGGAAGATCCGAATGGTGAAGATCGAATTTTGGTAAAACTTCCTATCGTAAACAGCGACGAGCAAGGTATTTGGTGCCGCGTATCCACCTTGGATGCAGGAGAAAACCGAGGTTCCTTCTTCCGCCCTGAAATTGAAGACGAAGTCATCGTTGGCTTTATCAATGAAGACCCGAACGATCCCATTGTTCTCGGAATGTTGCACAGCAGTGCCAAACCAGCTCCGATTGCAGCAACAGATGATAACCACGAAAAAGGGTTCATCACACGAAGTGAAATGAAATTGATTTTCGATGATGATAAGCCATCCTTCACCATTGAAACACCGGGCGGTAAAATCGTGACCATCGATGACGACGCCGGAGAAATAAAATTAGAAGACGACAACTCGAATGTCATCACCATGAGCAGCAGTGGGATTTCCATTGAAAGCGGAGGCGACATTGAATTGACGGCCTCAAGCGGAGACATTAAAATGTCAGCAATAAACATTGAAGCGGCTGCCGATGCTGAATTTAAGGCAGAAGGACAAGCCGGAGCAGAATTATCAACAAGTGCAATTGCGGTACTAAAAGGATCGCTTGTACAAATAAACTAATTATGGGACAGCCAGCAGCGAGAATTAACGACATGCATGTATGCCCAATGGTAACCGGGACGGTACCTCACGTTGGAGGTCCAATTCTTCCTCCGGGAGAGCCCACTGTACTAATTGGCGGAATGCCAGCAGCGAAAGTTGGAGACATGTGCGTATGCACCGGACCACCCGATTCCATCGTCGCAGGATCAGGAACAGTGCTCATTGGAGGAATGCCTGCAGCTCGTATGGGCGATTCAACAGCGCATGGAGGAACAATTGTTTTAGGTGAACCCACAGTATTAATAGGATAAAATTATGTCGCAAGAAGATATTGCATTTCTAGGTACCGGATGGTCTTTTCCTCCTGAATTCAGAAGAGGAACAGACGATACATCCATGAGCAGTGGCGAGAAAGATATTGAAGAAAGCCTAAAAATTCTTCTCTCTACGCAGCTCGGGGAGCGCATTATGATTCCCGAATACGGTTGTGATTTGACTGAATTGATCTTTTCACCACTCGACCTAACGCTAAAAACATTTGTGTCGGATTTAATCCGCACCGCTATTCTATACTACGAACCAAGAATCAATGTTGAGAAAATCAATATTGACACTGTGAATGAAATTGAAGGAGAGTTGATTTTGGAAGTGGATTATATCATCCGTGCCACCAACTCCCGAAGAAATATTGTCTTCCCGTTCTATCGAAATGAAGGAACGGACGTGTAAAAATTGAACTCTAATGAGTAACAACTGTAACGACATAGCAAAAATACTACTGACGGACGGCACCAACCAAAGTCAGCGCAATGATACGGCACTCGATCCGGAATCATTGAAAATTCATGGGTTCGGCATGGAGGAATGGATGCGATTTGCGTACAATTTTGCGCAGCATCTTAACTTTTATGACACGAACAACGCTTCTACTCCAAATGGAGACTGGCAGGATTTCTTCACGAAAGATGAAGATATAGCAGCACTAATTGCCTCTTTGGAAGAAGCCGACAACCTTACCCCTCACCTAACGCTTTTCATTTGTTTCCTGAAATTACTGGAACTTCCTAATGATCGCATGAATGACCTCACCAAACGTCATTTGGATTATTACTACAAGGAAATCCTACAAATAGAGAAACTACCAGCGACATACGACAAAGTGCATTTGTTGTTTGAGCTCTCGAAAAACTTCTCCTCTCACCTTTTCCAAAAAGGACTGGAATTTAACGGAGGAAAAGATGCCAATGGTAAACTTCGTGTTTACGAATTGATCGAAGAGTTTGCTGCAAACAAAGCAACCATTAGTTCCGTCCGCAACTTTTACAGAACTCCGTACGATACTTTCTACGAAACGTTTCCTTACTTCAAAGCCTCTTCTGATGCACGTACACTAGATGGCGTTAAAGAAGCATTTACGGAAGAGAACACCGAATGGTATCCGTTTGGTTACGACCACGAAGACGATGGAGTAAAAAACTCAGACTTTTTAGAGCTCCCCGATGCAAAGCTCGGATTTGCCGTTGCTTCGGAAACTTTACGTTTAAGTGAGGGAGAACGGTACTTCCGTATCAAAATGCAGTTTGACTCTACTCTTTCAGGATTTACGAATCAAGATTTAGTTGATCACTTTTCTGTGTATTGCACCACTGAAAAAGGGTGGATTCGCATTTCAGAAGAGAGCGAGCTAGCAGATGACGATCTTTATTTGAGCACCGCTGACACGGATGTAAATACAGAGGATATTGAGTATGAAACAAAACTTGACGGAAGTGAGGTCCACTTGTCTTCATTCCTGGACCTAGACGCTCCGGCAATAACGGGATATGATGCCGAGGTGCACCTTGGCTCCTACAATACTTCAAAACCTGTTTTTCGTTTTATATTGAATACGAAAACATTGAAGGGAGCACGTATCTACAAGGAATTCAGCAAGAAGTTGAATGGAATATCCGTGGAGGTCTCCGTGCGCCAAATGCGCAATCTAAAACTGGAAAACGATTTGGGTATTTTGAACCCTTCCAAGCCGATGTATCCTTTCTCGAACACCCCAATTGAAGGATCGAATTTCTCTATCTCTAGCGAAGAAGTATTTCAAAAAAAATGGACCAGCATTGATGCTTTCATTTTGTGGAAAGGAGTACCGGGCAACCTCGAAAATCACTACTCCGGTTATGGTGTAAACTTTCGTAATACCTACGAGCCTATTTTAATAGGAGAGGAGGAAGCAGAAGAGCAATCTCCTTCCAACAGGAAATCAGGAGGTCCTAGAGGCGCTCGTTGGAGATGGCTCCAAAGAAGACGACGTCAATATCCAGATTTGTTCCCAGGGCTAGCAGAAGTGATCAGTCCAACGGATAACAATGTTGGTAAATACCAGCACTTTTGGGCGAAACGCGGAATGCTTGTGAATGGCGCATGGTTAAATTCATCCAAAGGTGCACTCTTCACTTCTAGAGCATTGAATGAGCAAGGTGAAGTTGTTTACACAACAGAAGCACAGTATAGAAGCGAAGGACTGACAGAAAATGATACAGCCAACAGAATTCGAATTCAATTGGATGACTCTTTCTATCATGAGAAATATCCGGAGCTATACACTATTGCCGTTATTGGAGAACCTACCACCGTTGAAGAATTACCAAAGAAACCATATACTCCATTTGCTGAGGATGTATTCATCAATTATTCAGCTACTGATTCATTGGACCTCTCCTCAAGTGCTGATGATTACGAAGACACCTACTCTCAGCTTTTCCACGAGCATCCGTTCGGAATTTCAGAAGAACACAGTTCTATAAAAGAACAGTTCGATTTTGTCTCTGAAAAATCGTGTTATGGAATGCCACAATATGACGAAGGTGGAGAGCTTTACATTGGACTGGAAGGAGCACAACCATTGCAGAACGTGCCGTTACTCTTCCAAATTTCTGAAGGAACGGAAAATACCGACGTAGAATCATTTACAGAAGAGAATGGTATTGAATGGGAAATCTTGTCCAATAACTTTTGGAAGCCCCTAGAAAATGCCGAAATCCTAAAGAATGAAGTAGACAATTTCTTGAAATCGGGCTTGGTTACTTTAACCCTTCCGAAAGAAATCACAGACGACAATACGATTCTTCCTTCGGGACAGTTTTGGATTCGCGCAAAAATGACAGGCAAGCGCTACGATGCTGTTTGCAAGTTCATTGGTATCCACAGCCAAGTTGCCCTCGCGCAATTCACCAATAATGAAAACGAAACCAGTCATCTTGACACAGGGTTACCTGCAGGAACTATTTCAAAGCTCATTCAGCGTTCCTCTACGCTCAAAACAATAACCCAACCTTATAATTCCTTCGGCGGAAGTCAAGAGGAAAGCGACGACACCTATTACCGACGTGTAAGCGAGCGATTGCGTCACAAAAAACGGGCAGTAACCATTTGGGACTACGAGAACATGGTACTTCAGGAATTCCCTGACATCTATCGTGCAAAGTGCTTGAGTCACTCCAATTTGAAATCATTCAATGCAGGTGGAAATGTAATCATGGTGGTTATTCCTGATACCGTGAACAAAAACGTATTCAATATCTATGAGCCACGCGTTAGTACAGCATATTTGAATGAGATTCAACGCTTCCTTAAAAAGCACTGCTCACTGCACGTTTGTTTGAAGGTGATGAACCCTGACTACGAAGCCATCAAGATAAAAACAGATGTCGGATTCTACCCAGGATTTGATCAAGTCTTGTACACGAGTATCCTAGAAGATGACATCACCAAGTTACTTGCACCGTGGGCGTTCGACGAAACGAAAGAAATTGAATTCGGTGGAAAGCTAAGTAAAAGCATGCTCATAGACTACATTGAAAACCTCGAATACGTAGATTTTGTGAAGTCGATCAGTATCAACGTTCGCGATGTAAACTCCGGGGTAGAAAGCTTTAAAAGAGTTGAAAACTACGTGGCAACATCACCACTAACCATCATGGTTTCAGCTACAGAACACTTAGTTACAGCCGTCGCCGACACATGTCCTTCAGGAACCAGTTTAACCACAGTTGATTGCGAAGAATAATGGCAGAAAATACTACATATCAAAAAATACCAAGAGTCGTAGAGACGCAAGACGACTTGGACTTTGGCTACCTCAAAGAGTTAGGATTGGAGTACATTCAGTCTATCGGAGGAAGTTTGTGGACAGACTTCAATGTTCATGATCCGGGAGTTACCTTGCTGGAAATGCTTTGCTATGCAATTAGTGACCTCAGTGCGCGCATTGATATGCCTATTGAGGATTTGCTTACGCCGGCAGCAGGAGAATTTACTACTGATCAGTTCCACCGAGCTTCGGAAATACTTCCAACCTGTCCGGTGACAGCATTGGATTATCGAAAGCTATTTTTAGAAATTGACGGAATTCGAAATTGCTGGATTTTACCCTTCAATCAGACGATGTACGCCAACTGCAAAACCAATCAAATTTCGTATGATCAAAATGATTTTGATGCTCAATTCATGGAGTACTCGAAGCCATTTAATTTGAAGGGACTGAACAGCATTTACATCGACTATGAGCCGGATCACTTTGAGCAGTTCAACGGAGATGAAACGGCCATTGAGTCAGAAAAAACAAACATTCGCCAGCAAGTTTGGGAAAAATACCACGCCAACAGAAATCTTTGCGAGGACCTAGTTGAAATCAAGGAAGTCAAAGAGAAAAAAGTATCCATCTGTGCGAATATTGAGCTGGAAAAAACAGCTGATAAAAACGAAGTGCATGCACGCGTGGAGAAAGCCATCGAAGATTACTTCTCCCCTGCCGTGAAATATTATTCCTTGCAGCAAATGTTGGATCGCGGCTATCGTACGGACGAAATTTTTGAAGGTCCACTTTTGACAAAAGGATTCATCGATGATGAGGAGCTAGAAGAAACCGAACTTCGTTCTTCGGTTCGACTTTCAGACATCGTGCGCATCATCATGGGCGTGAACGGTGTGAGTTTGATCAATTCCATCAATCTTAGAAATTGCGATTTCCCTGACGGAGATCAGTGGGTAATTTGCATTGATGAGTTCACCAAACCGGTTCTAGCTCCTACCTATTACGATGAGGGCGAAACACCGGATTGCGATATGACCAGCGTGTTCAATTATTACAAGGACGTGCTACCAATCACTTTCAATAGAAGTGAGGTGGATCGCATCAAACAAGAGTTGTACGATGCCGAATTGGAAGAGCAGATGAAAGCGATGCTCAACAACACCCTTCAAATCCCTGAGGGAACTTTCCGATCGCCTTCCGAGACTACGACCATTCAAAACGACTTCCCAATGACCTACGGTATAGGAGTTGAAGGGTTGTCGGCGAATACCGGTGAGGCACGACGCGCAAAAGCATTGCAATTCAAAGCGTACATTACGGTTTTTGATCAAATTTTAGCGACCTACTTCTCGCATCTTGGAAAAGTTCGTGACTTGTTCGCAATGAGTTCAGGAACCAATCCAACGTATTTCACACAAGCCGTGAAGGACATCAAGGATTTCGATAAGATCGTAAATGATTATCCAACCAACAATGATGAGGAACTAAGTGAAAAACTCGTTGCCTTCTTGGACGATAACTTGGATCGCCGCAATGAAATTTTGGACCACCTGATTGCTCGTTTCGCCGAAAAATTCAGCGATTACACCTTCCTGATGACGGAATTGTACGGAGATGCTGCAGACGAACTCATTGTTCAAGCAAAAGAACAGTTCTTGCAAGATTACGTGGAACTCAGTGGAAATCGATTCAAAGCGTATAACATGCAAGGTCCAGACACATGGGACACCGACAATGTTTCGGGAACGCAAAAGCGAATCGCTCGTCTTGGTGGATTGAGAGACTTTACAAGAAGAAACCTCTCCACTACACACGTTTCTATTCAAAAAGTACCGCTGGGAACCGATCCTGAGACCTACGAATACCAATGGACGGTAAAGAATGCTAGTGACGATGTCACAATTCAGCACATCACTCCGACTAACAGCACTCGATCGGCTTCTCGTGATTTGTATAGAGCCATTTTCTTGTTGATTAACTGCAACGAGATGACCATTTCAAATGCCTTTGATGCAGGAGTCTCCGACGGTCAGGAAATTGAATATGTGCGCATTGGAATCTCAGGCAGCGACTACTCCTTCACTGTTGTTGATGTTGATGGGTCTGGATCGGATATTGGGGTTTCTATCACCTACGCATCGGAAAACGATTTAAAAACAGCACTACTTGATTTCATTTCTTACTTGAAGAACGATGCTACCGAAGAAGGAATTTATCTCGTTGAGCACATTTTGTTGCGCCCGAACTTAGACACTCCCGCGGATGCTATTGGCGCTGAGGAAGTAAATCCACCAACAAAAAGCTACTTGCCCATCTGTGCAGAAGATTGCGAAAGTGGATGTTCTATCGACCCGTATTCTTTCCGAGTAAGTATCATTTTACCAGGATATACGCGCAGAATGGCCGATGTCGACTTTAGAATGTACATGGAAAACCTTATTGCAAATGAAATTCCAGCGCATATTCTACCACGCATCTGTTGGATCGGATATCGCGACGGAGAACATGTGGAAGTAGACGACGAAGAAAATCCAATCAACGAATTGGTGGACTTTGAAGCCTCCTACGCTAACATGCTCGAAAGCATCCGTATTTCAAGAGAATCAGATACAGTCATTATGGACAATGTAGAAGAAGAAGTAGTTGAGTTTGATACAACAGGAAAATCCAACTTAATCGAATTTATCGGAGAATTCACACGATTACACACCATTCACCATGTCGGTCGCCTCCACAATTGTGAGTCGGAAGGCATTGAGGATAGTGTCATACTAGGAAGAACAAATTTAGGATCATTATAACCAATCACTATGTCAAAGAGATTAGATACCATCACACCGAGTTATAATTCGTTCGTACCAGATCAGGTACTAACGCACACGCAACTCAATCAGATCATTGATTATTTCGAAGATCAAAACAGAATGTCGCGCCTGCGCCTTTCAGGGTCAGGAATTGCTTGTGGTTTTGAACTTTCAACAGAAGGAGGCGTTTTAAAACTAACACAAGGAACAGGAATTACCACTGATGGTGACTTGCTGTACAACCTACAGTTTGATCAAGATGAAGATGCCTACGTTACCAACTGTGATGTCATCGAATTTGACCGTCAGCTTGCCTACGACGATGATAAGTCGCTATACTTTACGGATAGAATTCCAGGGTACGCAAATGGACAAATTATTGAACTGGTTCCGAGTCACAAAGTACTTCCAGAGACAACGGCTACAGATAGTTTTACCCTAGCAGGCTGGACAGGTCCGGCAGGTGATCTTTCGAATTATGTATTCGTTATTTACCTAGAATGTTACTCTCAGGAAGATGGTGCCTGTACGTCGACATCGTGTGAAAATCAAGGAAAGGAAGAAACGCAGAACATCCGATATTTGTTGATTAACAAAACGGACATGCAAACCATTATAGATGGTACAGGTTCCGGTGATGATGCCTTTGGTCCTGACTCCAATTACACTGAGCACAAAGGATACGAAAGCTTCCAAGACAGCTTGAACAAATTGCAAGTAAAACGATTGATTTTCCATGATGGAACGTCGGTGCTCCCTGCAACAACAAGCAATGAGGTACGAACATATTACTACAATGCTATTTTCAACGGTACAACACTGGACGAACTTAAAACCGGCTTGGATTCCATGTGTAGCTACCTAGGTACTGAGACGGTTTCGGCTGACATTGACACTGTATTCGGATTCACATCAGGAGCCATTCCTGCAGATGTACAATACCGCTTTGATCTATTCAAAGATTTGGTAGAAACCTTTAACGAAGCTCGCGACTTGGTGATGCACATTGACACGTACTGTTGTCCGGCTCTCAAAGCATTCCCAAAACACCTGATGGCTGGATGCTTTAACGTATCCGGTGACTTGATTGAAATTGATACTGAGCAGTACAGACATACTTTCTACGAATCTCCCATCGTAGGACACGAAAAAGACAATTACAACAAGTTGGTTTCCTTGATGAAGCGTGCAAAAGCCTTGGCGTCAGGATACAATCTTACAACATTGCCATCTACTTTGAAAATTACACCTTCCAATTTGCAAGGTGAATTGGGTGAAAAAGCCATTCCGTTTTACTACGCTCCATCAGAGAATTTGGTTAATACATGGCACTATGAAAAAACGTCAAGTCGTATTCAGGATACTAACCTGAGCTATGATGGAACGTACCTGAGCTCAAACGATGCAATTCAAAATCCACTTTCGTACAATATCGACGAAAACGATTTTTACCGCATTGAAGGCTTGCTGGGAATGGATGCAACAGCAGCGATAGATGCGCTAGAATCCATGAAGGTACAATACGGTTTGGATTTCGAAATCGTGCATGCCGATGTAGACTTGACCGTGCCGAACCTCAATGAGATTATTGAGGAATATCCAGCGATTACACACTTAGCGGGAGTACCAAAAGGTGGAACCTTTGTTGTAGCATCGCAAGACGATCTCGTTTTCGGTGATTTCGCTATCGATAGTAAAATTGAGTTTGAAGTCGAAGTGCAATCCACAGGTATTGGCTGCTGCGAATTGGTAGAGTGCTCGTATCCATGGATCAGTTCTCTCACCTACTTGAACAACTTGGCAAGAAGCATGAACGGTACTCAAAGTGATTTCTTGGAAATGCCCGAGTATTACACGCTTCACATTTGGGAGTACGAAATCAATGGCACTTCATTGAAAAACCGTCGTCGCGGACCAGATGTAGTTCAGGTACCGATGCGCGAGATCTTCCTTCGAAGAATGCACGCCGTTACAGAGGCTTTGAACACGAAATATCCACAAGGATTGGTGTTTGACTTCAACGAAAGTCAGAAACGATTGACGATCACACGTCCAAAACACGATCACTTCCGATTTGCTGTTCTCGACCGAACAATGGCACTTACGGGAATGGAAAATCCACCATTGACGAAATATTTGTACACCAACACTGGTTTCTACAAGTTCCTTTCATTGCGCGGACCGAAAACGTGTATCGTTCGTCCGGATGCTATGGTATGTCGCGACCTTAGAGAGTACAATCCAGCATTGTACGAAAACTTGCAAATCAAATATGCTCCAATTGGCAAAGACGACGATAACCAAACGTATAAGTATCTATGGGAGGAGTTGTACAGTCTGCGTGATCAATTGGTAGATAATGAGTATTTCGTAAAACAAAACCAGCCGCGTTTCATTAAGAAACAGGAAGAGTTGCCTTATATCGAGCAAGTATTCTTGTTCCGCGTTCTCAACGACTTGAACGAGGTAAATCGTTTACTACTCCAGAAAAAGTATATGAAAGCTATGGAGGATGGGATCGTTACCAAAGAGGAGAGTGCGGCGCTTATAGCTGATAGCGATCCACAATATGCTTTAGATGGCGATTGGGTGAAAGGACTTTGGGTAGACGATGCCATGGTGCAAATTTGGCAAGAAGTTCGGGAAGCTTTGAAATCCGACAACCCACTATTCGCAGCAGCACGAGAAGAGTTAGCAGCAGAGGAAACATTATTAACGAAGTCTTCCGAGAATCTATCCTTCAAAATGGCTGCCGCAGATTCGAATACAACAGATTCAGCCACAGCCGAAGCCACGAAAACCGACGCGAATACAACAGAAGCGACTACGGGTGAGACCACTGCTACAACGGGCGAAACTACGACGACAACTGGCGAAACAGCCACCACTGGGGAAACTGCCGCAACTGGTGAAGTGACCGATTCATCTACAGTTGATAGCGGAACCACAACAGATACTGGTGCGGTGGCAGCAGCAGAGCCAAATGTAACTCCTGCCATGGAGATCTATAAGTTTGTAGACTTGAAACGCAGGTTAACTGAGGACCGAGGAAGAACAAGAATGTCAATATACTTGGTAGACCAACCGTACAACGCGTTGTATGAACCCGTTTTGGAATACTACAGCGAATTGGCTGATTTCTACTTCTGTTCTGCCAACCAATCCATTCATGCAATTCCAATAAAAGAGATTGAACCAATTCCACCAACCACTGGGGGAACAACTGGTGGCACCTCGCCAATTGATGGAGTTTCGGCTATTGATGCTACGAAAGTAACAGCGGATCGAGATGGATTCTTTACTGTTGGTGGATCATTAGATTTGAGTGGAGAAAATTCCACAACACAGTCAACTCTCAATTTGTTGCAATAGCAAACAAAGAATATCACTATTGAAACGTTGCTTCGAATGGAGCAACGTTTTTTTTTGCAAAGAAAAATTGGACCATGATCATATTTGAGAAATGGTAGCGGATTGACGGCGAATCAAAACCAAAACCTTATAAATTCAGAAAGCCACCCACTTATGGATGGCTTTCTAATGGGAGCGGCTATTTGGGATGGTGTTTTACTTGCCTAGTCAACGGCTTGTAAACCGCCTTTCAGCACACCTAACCGGCTTACCCAGTAATCCCTTTCGGGATACTTCAAATATAAGGAATTTTGTTCGTTGTAACAATAGCAAAATCATTTTTTTTGACTTTTTTTTTCGGCATCTTTGAAGGAATTACTATTGTGCTGAAAACACCGCCATCACTATCATTGAATGACAGACTCCAATCGTTATATCATCGAAAAAGTTTCCTTAGAAATTGATGTAAATTCTGTAGAACAAGCACGAAAAATTGAAGGCGAAATTCAGCGCTTTGTTAGAGAGAAAGTCATCCCCGAAATTGAGCTATTTTTTGAAGGTATCGATCAACCCGATCTGCACATTCAAATGGAGAAAATTTCCCTGAACTTCGATAAGGAAATTTTGTCCAACCCATTTTGGAAATCGGATCTGCACAAACAGCTACAAAAAGAATTTCAAGTGCCACTTTCCGCTATCGAACATGCCGATAAATTGGACAATTCTCCTGAAAGAATCACGGAATTAGCTTCCACTAAAAATGTAAAAGTTCAAAAAACAACTCAATCCGAAAGTCAAGCACTGAGCCACTTTTTAAAAACCGGGAATGCTCCATGGTGGATGGCCGACGCTAACCAACAAATGCGCACTTTTCTTGAAGAAAAAAATATACTTCAACTTTTGGAAAAATCCGAAGTTCTTTATGCTGTTCAACGTCTGTTTCAAGCAACTCCCGTAGCAAGAAAACGTTGGGTATTACAGTTTCAAGAATCCTTGCAACTAGCTGTACTACTGAAGCTTACAGAAATAACTAAAACAAAGAATGAAGCGGTTATTTCATTCTTGAAACAGTTTATTAAAAGCCCTGTTTATCAATCCATAACACGAGAAGTGCGCCACGAAATTTGGTTCGCGGCATTGACATTTGTATCCGAATCAGGAGCCATAAATTCCACTTCAAAAAAGCAGGATTTTTTGGTCCATATAGCGCAAAAGTTTGCCCCAAAAAGTAAAAAATACCTTTTGGAAATTGCTGAAAAGTTGGTCATAAATCAAGCTCTCCCCATTGAGATCGGAGCCATCCCTCCCATCCTATTTTTCTCAGCTGCTCTCGTTACAGATTTTCCTGAAAAACAGGTGAAAATTGCAGAGAAAACCTTGAAGTCAGCATCCAAAGCATCGTTTGAAATAACAGCTTTTAATAGTACTGAATTAGAATGGATTACGACTATACCATCAGAAGACAATCAACACGGTAAAGCCACAGATTCGTCTAAGGAACCTGAACGATCCATGGGCGAAGAATTAGAAGTTGAAAATAAGTCGAATGAAGTAGAACAAACAAGTACAAAAAAGGACCAAGATTCGAAAAAAGAATCAGAAAAGAACACCGATATTTCATCTGAGAGTTTAAATGATGAAAAAGAACAAGAGACTCCCTCCTCTGATCAAGAAATGAATTCGGAAAAATCTGAATTTGACGAAACGGTAGAAGAAGACTGGAACAAAAAAAGCGAATCCGAAACCGTTGGTGAAGGAATTTACGTGGAAAATGCAGGAGTTCTTCTCATGCATCCTTTCTTTGTTCCCATGCTCAAAAGTCTCAATTTGTTGGATGAGAAAAAGCAATTGACCGACCCGAAAAAAGCCGTACTTCTACTCCACTTCATTGCTACTGGCGATCCCGATTCATTTGAGCACGAAATGCGATTTGCCAAATTTCTTTGTAATGTTGATGCCGATGAAGTCATGGATAAATCGATGACGCTGAACCATAAAGACCTTGAAGAAGTAGACAACATCTTGCATTCGGCGCTCAGCCACTGGAAATCACTTAATTCGAAATCTCCTGGTTTGCTCCAACACGAATTCCTGCAAAGACCTGGGAAATTATTTTCAGAAAATGGCATTAATCGTGTGGTAATGGAGGAAAAAACGGTCGATATTTTGATGCGCGATTTGCCTTGGGGAATTGGGATGATTCAACTTCCATGGATGGACGATTTCCTTCATGTTGATTGGAATTAAACACTATCATCTTTTGACGCCTCACAAATCAATGGTAACAAGTACGTAAAAGATTACGCACATATACCTATTTTCATTCCCTGACCTAGCTTTTTCGATCAATTCTCAATATCTTTCCCTACGTTAATGTAAAGCTTCTGTGGCTTGATTTTCCATAAGATGATCGAGCTTTTTTTACGCTACATACACAAGAAATCACAGAGCAAATACTAACCACTATTGAAACTATAATGAGTACAGAATCTGCACAAAATTTGGAGAATTTATTGTCCTTTCTCCACGACCACGTATGTTATCAAATAGACCATTTAATTGATGCTAATTCCACTACGGAAAAGCCTCCATTAACGATTGAGGAAGGCACCAGTTTACCTCTGAACAATCTGATTCATCAATACGAATTACCGGAAGAGGACGTTATTCTACTTTTGACAGCCTTGGCACCACACGTTCAGCCCGGTTTTTACGACAATATTTTGGCAAAAAAATTTCCGAGTGGCGGATCTTTCCCTGAGTTTGGGGGCCATGTTGGAAAGCGACATCGAGGGATCATGCCAACGGGCGAAACCGCCTTATTCATCTTAGGAGGAAGCAATATTGCCAATCGCATCGAGGGACGTAAACTATTTGATAATCAACGATTTTTATTCCGTACTGGCGTTCTCAGTTTAGGCTTACCTGAATCAGGTGAACCGCGTCTGAGTGGGCAGCTTTTGTTGGATGAAGAGTACACTGAATTGCTCACAACAGGACTGGAAATCAAGCCCGATCTTAGTCCGACATTCCCAGCTGAACTCATCAATACTGACATGGAATGGAGCAATCTCATTTTGCAACAAGAAACCATCGACGAAGTGCAGGAAATTGAGACGTGGCTCAAACACAACGATACGCTCTTAAATGATTGGGATATGGGACGTATTATCAAGCCCGGATATCGCGTGATGTTTTATGGTGCTCCGGGAACAGGGAAAACGCTCACCGCCAGTCTTTTGGGAAAATACACCAATCGAGATGTGTACCGAATTGACCTTTCTATGGTTGTTTCCAAATACATCGGTGAAACGGAGAAAAACCTGAGTTCTCTTTTCAACAAAGCAAAAAACAAAGATTGGATCCTCTTCTTCGACGAAGCCGATGCCATATTTGGAAAACGTACCAATGTACGCGACGCTCACGACAAATATGCCAACCAAGAGGTATCCTACCTACTTCAACGCATCGAGGCGCACCCGGGATTGGTCATTTTGGCATCCAACTTCAAGTCCAACATTGATGAGGCCTTTACCCGCCGCTTCCATTCTTTAATTGAATTCAAAGTTCCTTCCAGCGAAGAGCGTTTGCGCCTTTGGGAAATGAGTCTACCGCAAGAAGTCAGCTTAGCAGCAGATGTCAATCTTAGCACTATTGCGCAACGCTACGAGCTAACCGGAGCCAACATTGTGAACGCTATCCACTTCGCTTGCTTGAAGCAACTCGAAGAAGAATCTCAGGAACTAAAGCTGGAGTATATCGAGGCGGGTATCATGAAAGAATACCGAAAAGAGGGAAAATCCTTTTAATAGATTGATGCATGTCGCAAAGAGGGCAGTTAAAACCGAGAGTATCGCAGGATAATGTAGGGCAAGACTTCATTAAGCCCTCTGCAATTCAAATGGCACAGGAGAAGGATGAAACTCCTGAAAATGCCGTGGGTGCTGATGTCCAAAAGAAAGCGGGCCCAGTAAACAATCCCAATAACACGATTCCGCCGAATGCCGTAGCTCAAGCACAAAAAGAACAACAACAAAATGCACCAGCGGAAAAAGAAGCGGATGAAGTAGCCGAGAAACTAACGCCACTGGCAGAAAAAGAAGTGGGTGAAGATGGGCAGAAAGCCACCGAGGAAAGATCTCAGTCAATAGCTGAGCTAATTGTTTACAGAGGAAAAGCTAGAACTTTTGTTGTCAATGGGACAGAAATGAATATTAGCCCCTTTAGCGAGGAAGAAGGAAGCTTCTTAACTCAAAACCGCCATACTGAAATGGTTGAATATCAGGGTAGCAGTTTATCATTCGCACATTTTCTCAGTAAAGTTTTTAGTCCTGAAATTGGAATCAAATACCATGCGCATCTACTATCTGATTCGGGCATAGCTGTTAGTAATGTTACACTTTGGCGCGACCCTCCACAGCAGATAGCCGAAAATAAGCCTGCTGCAGGTGATGGTGTCTCGGCAGAAGCAGGTGGACAAGAGCAAAATCAAAGTCCAGCAGAAGATAAAGAAGCTCCGAAGGAAACTTCCGAGGGTGATCTCACGCAGGTGAATGATCCGGTTGAAGAGAACCCTTCAGCGAGTAAAGATGAAGAAGCCAAGGAACCCGCAAAAGAAGCACCATCCGGTCCGTATTGGACTCACGAGTGGCACGTAGATCGCTTTGGACGCGAGGCATTATTTATTTGGGAAGTTGGGGGAACTCAACGATATTCAACTGCGAGTCATGGCTATACGTACATAAGAGAGATGGCTGCAAAGCAACCGGGTGATGAGGGATATGATCCGCGTTTTGAGAAATACAAACGTAGACCACAAGTGGGTGAATACAAGGATCCTGAATTATTTTGGTGGTTCAAGAAATCTCCCGGCTGGGATAACAAGGATCAGAAAGACGATGGTTCCGCAGACTTTAACGATCTAGCCGAATTCACAGATGTTTCCTACAACCGAAAGAGAACAGGATTCTATTACATGGGATACACCTTCGATCCTAAGATTTACGAAAAACTTGAAGCTCAAAAACGACACAGAGACCTGATGCAATATGCTGGAAATGAAGTCAACAAGAAAGCATTCGTTTCGGCACCTAAGGGCATTTTACTCCATGAAACTCCCACCCCATCAGATCCTGCTACAGTGGCAATACGAAAGGGTGGACATAAGGAGGATTTCGTTATTTCTCAAAATTCAGCGCTAACCATAATTGCTGAAGGGAACGAAGAGCATAAAGGCTGGGTATTGGTGAAAACTCCTTCTGGCAAGGAAGGCTGGATTCAAGAAGTATATTTGAGCGATAAACCAAAACTTCCAGAGCAAAAAAGTCCTCATGCCACGTATACTGTAAAACCGGGTGATAAACTGGAAAACATTATCGATATAGTTTATGAGAAATACCCAATGGCAACGGGTAACGATCGCAGAACCATTGCTTTAGCCATATACATTGTAAACAAACGCAACAAAACTGGAGCTGTCTATCGCAATTCCGACAAATACAAACAGTCCAAAAAAGAAAATGCACTCAAAAATCTTGTCGATCCTTGGTTTCAGGAAACGCGCGCCAATTATCAAAGTGTAGAACTAAGGGCTGGCGAGGAAATGATGTTACCCACTCCTGCCTTCATTCAAGAAATGCGTCAGAAAGGTGAGGTAGAAAAACGTCCTGACTTTGTTAACGTAATGATTGAAGGAGGTCGTATTGTGCAGGGCTTCATCGATGGAACTGCTCAAGGCTTTTGGGATGCTTTAGCTGGCACAGTCACAGATCTTTGGGATACCATTGTTTCCATTTTTACAGGAGAAATTTTCTCGCAAATTGCTGATATGTTTACCTCGCTTTGGGAGCTTGGACTCGAAGGAATTTGGGACATGATCAAAGAATGGGGAACCAGCACTTGGGAAGAAGTACAAGCCGCCTGGAACAACCCGAATCCTTACCAGCGAGGAAAATACTTCGGCGAAATCTTCGGAGCGATTCTCTTCGAGGTAGTACTTGCCATTCTTACATGGGGTGTTGGAACTGCCATCAAAAACTCAGCACGTTTTGCTAAAATCATGCGCATGTTCCCAAGCTGGGCAGATGACATGGCGAAAAGGTATCCGGATGGAAAGAAGGATGTGGATAAGGATAAAGATCTGAACACGGACAAGAACAAAGATTCCAAAAGCGACAAGGATAAAGACGGTGATGACAAAGACAGCCACACTAAGGAAATCGGATTGGCCATCTCATATATCAAAATGCAGGATGATAAAGATCCGTCGCCTGATCCGCAGGTAGTACTCAAACACATTAACAATAACCCGGCAATGAAAATACCGGGTAAAGATTACTACGTAAAGAACAACCCTGCTGGACCTTTACTCTATGACTTTGGGTACAATCCTAAAATTTATCCGCAATACTCAAAGGGGAAGAAGGACAATGCAGAAAAAAAAGATATTCAATACATTCATGCAAAAATTAAAAGTAAGTGGGGTGAAGAAATGACTCCCGATGACATGAGAGAAATACAAAAGGCTATGGATCGGGTTAAGTCTAGGAATCCATTATATTCAAAAGATGGAACACCATTCGAGAACTCACATCTAATTGACCCTGATTCTCAAAGGTTAAATACTGGCACAACTTATACAGAGTGGACTGTGAGAACACCAGGAGTTAGCGGTAGGGCCGAAAGGCGCATTGTACTAGACATGAAAACTGGGCAGGCTTATTATTCGCATGATCACTATAAATCCTTTATTAAAATAGATTTGTGAAATGAAACAAAAAGAAATTACCATAAATTTTAATCAAGTGTCTTCTACAGAAGATTTTCACGGGAGCATGAAATCGGCTTTTAAATTGCCTGATTTCTATGGTGAAAATGTAAACGCATTGATTGACTGCTTATCTAGTTTGAGATATCCAGAAGATGAAATGATCGGGATTGTTTTAGAGCAGGATGAATTTTTAGCTATTAAAACAAAAGGATTAAGCGCTTTACCTCAACTATTATTCAATCACTTCATTATATCAATCGAAAATGCTAATCGTCTCGAAATTCATAGGGGGAACACACCAACACTGAAGATAATCCCAGAATAAATCTAAAAGTATTCAGCTTAATATTTCGAAAAGATTCTAACCCTTAACGAGTACTTCGAAAAGTACAAACTCGGTGAGTTGTAAACAAACGCAACAAAACAGGGGTTGTTTAACGCAATTCCGACAAATACAAACAGTCCAAAAAAGAAAACGAACTCAAGAATCTTGCCGACCCTTGGATGCGAGAAACACGTGCTAACTACAAAAGCGTAGAGCTTTATGCAGGAGGTGAGATATTACTTCCTCCGAAATGGTACATTGATAAAATGCGTAAGAGCGGTGAGTTGGAGCAGCGTCCGGACTTTATCAATGATTTTATCGAGGTAGGCCGCGTCATTGAAGGCTTTATTGCAGGTGTTGGAACCGGTTTTGTCGATGCAGCCGTGGGAGCTGTAGAAGACCTCTACGATTTGATCATGAGCATCTTTACGGGTGAAATTTTCTCTCAAATTGCCGACATGTTTGGAACACTCTGGGACATGGGCTGGGAAGGTATTTGGGAAGCGATCAAAGATTTTGGAACCAGCACAATGCAGGAGGTGAAAGACGCTTGGAACAATGAGAACCCTTACCAGCAAGGAAAATACTTCGGTGAAATCTTCGGAGCGATTCTCTTCGAGGTAGTACTTGCCATTCTCACGGCTGGAGTTGGATCGGTGATCCGTAACTCGGCACGTGTGAGTAAAATCATGAATCTCATCCTGAACCTAAAGAAGATCAAAGCTCCTGATAATGTCATGGATCATGCAGATGACATTAAAAAACTAAACAACAAACGCAACGGTCCAGATATTGACGCCACGGATACAAGGAAACTGGATACCGACAAGAAGAAAACAGACCCTGACAAAGACAAAGCTCACAACTCGGACAATGATACCGATAAAGACAAAGAAAAATCGGACGAGGAAAAGAATAAGGAGAATGCGACAGAATTAGCCGTTTTAAAACCTTGCACAAAGGAAAATATCGAACTTCAGATAGAAAGAGTTAGCAATACGCAAAAAGGTTTTAGCTGCTTACGAAATAGAGAGGCTATGAGCGAACTTCTTGGTGCGAATTTTATGGGATCGGATCTAGAGGGTACCAACCTTTCCAGTGCAGACTGAGAAAATGCCAATTTTTTCAGAGCCAAAACATTGATAAATCCAATTTCGAAAATTGCGATTTGACCAAGGCAAAGTTCTTAACTTGCCCCCCCTCCGAAGAAGGTTACTCATTTCCTTCTGTGCTTACAGTAAATCGATCGTCTAATCTATCACAATCATTCGTAAGCAAGAGGTCGTTATCCCCATGGATAACCGCCTAAAACTTTGCGTACAAATACGTAGTTCATTGCGCACATATACGGTAATTACAAGTAAAATGTAGGTTATTTTCTCCGTTCTGAATATCTTTCTTCGATAAAGTAACAGAACCACTATTTGTCACTAACCAAAGCACATAAACCCTCCTCTGCTAATCGGCATAATACGTCGAATCAATCGTTGATTCAACAAACTGCCATTCAGCGTGCTCAGAACGAAAAAGACAATCAAACTGA
>JANSYQ010000042.1 GCA_024742305.1 bacterium
AATATGTATCTGCACTTTCAATCGGATCGTAATATTTGTACGTGTTTTCATTGTACGTTGTTCCTTGTCCATCGATATCGGCGATAGCACCGAAATTTAAACCATCTGCCGAGCGTTCCAATACGAAATAATCGTTGTTGGTTTCAGAGCTTGTAACCCACATAATCTCGTTGCTTCGAGTTACATCGCTGTAATTTCCGCTAAACTCGGTCAAACCAACAGGCAGCACAGAACAAGGGCTACCGCTCGTAACGTTTAAGGTGTACGCTCCTGTTGTTGTTGAACTGAATGCTTCAACCGTGATGTAATAGGTTCCTGCGGTTAATGCTGTGGAAATCTGTGATTGTAAGCCACAGGCATCATCGTTCAGTGCGATGCTAGAACCACAACACGATGTACTCAAATATAGATAAGTGTCCCAAGAGGCTCCTCCACAAAGAGAGAAGGTCCAAGTGTCCGTACACGGAATATCCACCTGAACTATTTGATCTTGGCTCGACCTGAGCGTACATGAATTTCCTGCTCCCACGGTGCTTCCCGAGACGGATCCCGCGCCAACAAGTGTATGATCTACACCGCAGGGGCCGGGTATGGTGGCGGACCAAGAGGTTGAAATAATGAGACAGCCGTCATTAATGCCCGTGGTAGTGACAGTACAACCGGTGGGGTCGCCGTCGAGAGTTAAAGTTTGGTTGAAACAGGGGCCTGAAATTCCATCATCAGGTTCAAACCAGCCACCGCCTCCGTAGAAATAAGTCAGTACTCCTCCCACAATACTAGCGGTAGCAATGTTACCTCCGTTATTCTGAGTAAGTGCACTGGTGGCAGTAATGTTTAAACCACAGTTAAATGAAAGATCATAACCGTCTTGTGATCCATCGGTTCCGATACAAACCTCTACGTCCACGGTAAAGAATCCACCGCCAATATCTTGTACATTAGAAGCTGTAATAGTTGGAGTGATGTCACATGCGAAAGTTGGTGTTGCAAAAAGCGTAAACAAAAAAGCGATTGTGAGTGAAGACAAGTGCTTTTTTGCCTTAGTTAGGTAGTCTTTTTTCATGTTATTAAGTATTTGCCAATTAATAAATTAAGAGGATGGCAAAAGTGTTAGTCGGCGTCAAATATAGTGTGTGTCTGCTAACAATAAAGGACACTTTTCGAGAAAAAAATAACAGATGATTATTTACGTGGTTTCAACCAATAAAGTCCACTTCCGGGTTGATATTTTACTTTTGCTAAATCGGTTTGAGGATCAACGAGTTGTTTCCTTTTGTCACCATTAAAACCAACCGTGAAATCTGCAACTACTTGTGGGTTTTTTAACCCCTGACGTATCCCTTCTTCACGAATATATTTTGCAACGGGGGGAATAAAATCTGGGTAATACATAAGGTTGGTATATTGTTTGTCGTTTAAGAAATAACCAACATTAACCTCGCGTTTTTCCGAACTTCCTTCTTCAATTAGGTAGAAGTGCATATCTACATCTTTGTACATGATTTTCATTCGCCATGAAAAACGTTGTCCCACACCGTTCCAATCAACGTGACCGGGGTAGAGTAGGTGTCTGAAAGGAAAAACGAGGTGAAAAACAAGGTAGATAGTAATAATCAAAGGCGCCCATTTTAAGGGAGAAACTGACGGTAATTCTTCTTTCTTCTTAGTCTTTTTTACTGGAGAAAGCCATTGTAGTTTCGCTGCGATGGCATCGGGATTAAAATAAATGACCAAGCATGCCAATAATAAGAATGGGAAGAAGCCGATCTCGCCGATGTCGTAGAACAACCAAAAATTCAAGAGGTTGAAAACGATAAAGGACATGACGCCAATTTTCCGAAATTTTGGAATCCACAGCAAAAATCCAATGAATAAATCGAATAGCAATCCCGACCAAGAAAAGAATTGATAGAAGAAGGTATTGTTGATCCAGTCCGCTCCAGAAACTGTTGCTTTCGTTTCCAAAATATGCTTCATGGGCTGATTCTCCACCAACCAGTAATAATTCAACTTATTGATTCCAGCGATGAAGAAGGTGATGAAAACTTGTCCCTTCAAGGCAAATAATTGGTAGTAAGGAACGCTTTCTTTCCGATTTTTCCCTTTTAACGATCCCCAAGCATCCGCATTCGTGAACAAAAGCAGTAAGGCGAGCAGAGAGATAAAGTAGTAGTGATTGTTGAAGTAGCTCATGTCCAACAACCAAAAGTAGGTGAAGGTGAGTCCGTAAAGTGCCGCTGAAACTTTGAAAAATCGCCCGAAAATAATGCCGATGGTTGACAGAAACATCAGGAACATGATAAATTTCATTCCCCCGGGAGATAGCGGCTCTATGAACTCGAAGTAACGAAATTTGAAAGCGATGGGAGAATCGAAGATGTGGACTTGAATGAAGTCTGTGGAAATGAAATACATCGTTTGCAATAGCAACACAATTCCCACCAAAATTCGAAACAATCCTAAACTGGCTGGGGAAACAGGTCTGAGCAAGTGTTCTTTATATTTGGCAAGCCAAGCGTTCATACCCCTATTTTCGAATCAGTTTGCGCGTAGCGATTTCGCCCGATTGCATTTGGATGACTGCGTAATACATGCCGGCCGGAGCGCTTTCTAGTGAGATTAAGACCTCCATTTCCTCCACGGTGAACTCACGAATCAATCGTCCTTTGGCATCGAGAATTTGGATCAATTCCATGCGCTGCGGAGAAGAAATCGTGAACTGCCCTTCAGTGGGGTTTGGATAGAGGGATACCAACGCGGTAGTTGTTTGCTCAGATAATGTCGCCGTTGTATCGAATGCCATGTCATAGTGGTACAATCCGCCTAAATCTTGTCCTAAAAACAAATTTCGGTTTCCGTCCATGTCAAGATCGAGCGAATAAACGGCACTGTGTTTCCCCACATCAATACCTTGATAGGTGTCCGAAACGAGGTTGAACGAATCCCCCGGATTTAGGTTCCCGTCGATAGAATTGTAATAGACTAAATTGCCATCAAAAGATCCGCAGAACAAGTGCGTTTCTCCATTTTCTCTAAAAAAGTGAATGGCTGCATTCGAACTTTGGTTGCCCGGTAAAATATCCACCTCGCCGAGCGTTGCATTGTATAATTCGAAACTCGGATTGTTCGCCGTTCCTATATTTTCGAAATACGCAATGTGTCCCACTCTATTTCCAATGAGCAAGTCCAACAAGCCATCGTCGTTGAGATCGAATAGTTGCGGATGCGCGAATGCATTTACACTGATTGGAGCACCCTGATTATCTTCAAAATTCATCACAGGATTCCCCCAAATAGGCGTTGTTCCAGTGGCAAGGTTTTCGTAAAAAACAATCGATCCATCTTCTAATCCTAGCAAGAGGTCCTTATCTCCGTCGTTGTCAATGTCTCCAAAACCAGGCACAGATCGAAGTCCAAAGTTTTGCTGTCCAAGATTGAAGACATCCATGTCGATAAACTGAAATGCAGGAGCCGTAGGTGTTCCAACGTTGTGATAGAGCGCAATGAGACTTTCTTTATCGCCCACAGGCTTGTAATTGTAGAAGTTGGCAACGAGTAAATCTTCCAAGCCGTCTCCGTTGTAATCCATGAATACCGGAATGCTTCCCGTTCCATGTTCAATCATTTCAGATTGCAAGAAATTATCTGAGATTGGGGTGAAAACGGGTACATCGTCAGTTCCGATATTCTGATAGTAAATCACACTCTCACGATCCAAGGCGTTTACTTCGGTGTTGGGAGAGGCAATCAAATCTCTTTTTTGATCAAAATCGACATCTACATAAAACGCTCCGGGGAAATTCTGACATTTAACGGGTGTTGAATAAATGGGAAAAGTGTCATCCAAACTAGTCATTGGAGAGTCTGTATTCACAGCGCTTCCGCCATTGATTAGAAGTGTCAAGCCGGAGAATGCGGCATCACCCATAATGATGTCTTTGACTCCGGAACTGTCAATATCGAGGCACAAAATGGAGGTTCCCGCGTGCATTTTTTTCGGCGAAGTATATTTTCCTGATCGCTCCGGGTTGGCAATGTTTCCGTTTACACACGGCGGATTGGGATCATTCAGGTTGATGGTGAAATTGGTAACGCCTTCTGTGAATTTGCCCCAACATTCGTTCTTCTGCACGAAAATCAGCGAGTCTGGAATTCCATACAGTTCCATACTTTGGTTTTTGTGGTATTCCAAGCGCAAACCTGCCGCATCTGAGGTGAGAATGTCCATGTCTCCATCTTCGTCTACATCCACCAAACCAGGAAGGTCGTCGGTACTAATAAACAGCGGTTGTACTCCGTTCAAGGCGTAATCGGATTCCACTACATTTTGAAAAAGCGTCCATTGCAAGCCGTTCACTTGATCAGAAACGTTGCGGTAGACTTTTAATCCGCCGCCCAATCCCCATGTAAAGAGGTCTTTTCTTCCATCTTGATCGAAATCTACAAGCTGTGCACGATAACGCAGATCGCTTGGGAATAGGTCTTCGGCATTTAACACATAATCGTAGTAGAAATTGGTTCCATCCCATTCCTTGGTGAAAACCCGCACATTATTGCTACTTCTATCGAAGCAAAATAGGTCCATGTCACCATCTTGATCAAAATCAAAATCAGAAAGTTGAATGTAATTCAATCCGCCTGCCCATGGGTTTTTCAAGGTGTCTCCTGACCGTATTACGGGAATGGCATCGTTGTATTGAAAGTTGAATTGTGCTTGCCCGAAAATTGGCAATAAGAGCAATTGCGAGTAGATCAGAATATGTAGCGTTCGTTTCATAATCCAATTAGGCTGGGATACGTCATTCATTCGGCAATTAGTAGTAAAAGTAGTTGTTGTCGCTCAAGTAGCGCGTAACATCGGGCTCGCCAAACAAGGCGCAATGTAAGGGAAAAAACGGAAGTGAAAAAATTTTATGCTTTCCTTCTTCCCGGGCCTGCCATGAGTTCTGAAATGAGCTTCGTTTCGCGGAACTGATCAAAAATAATGCGTAGGAAAACGGTGATAGGAATGGACATAATCAATCCGGGAATTCCCCAAATAAATCCCCAAAGCATCAACATGACGAGTACCGTGACTACGTTCACGGAGAAGGTGCGCCCCATGAGTACAGGTTCGACAACACCGCCAAAAATGGCTTGAACGCCCGCGATAACAACAATGAAAAACACGAGGGTTCCTGTTGGATCGAGCTCTACCAAAGCGAAAATGCTCAATAGTACTACGGAGATTATCGACCCGATGAACTGAACAAAGTTGATTAGGAAAGCAAAGAGTCCCCAAAAGATCGGGAAGCTGACATCGAAGGCGAAGCAGGCAAGTGTGAAGCCAATTCCGGTGAGAAGACTCACGATAAACTTCACTTTTACAAACTTGATGATATCCTTCTCGATTTGTGCAAAGGTTTTGATGGAAGCGTGCCGTCGATGCTTGAAAATCGCGCGGTTCATGATTTTCTCAAAGTTGATGGACTCTACCAATAACAAAATCACGAAAAAGATGGTCATTAGCGTAGTGGATAAGGTCGCTTGCAGCGATTTGAACGTATCCCCGAAATTTTCCAAGGAACCTCCGTTCGGGAAGTAGTACGCCATTACTTGCTCGTTCGGCCCGCGTTTCACCCCAAAGAAACCTTCCAGGGCAATGATTAGGTCGTTTATTTTTCCTTCGGCTTGTTCAAAGAATGAATTATCGGCAGATAGAATCTCGGCACTGGAGAGTGAAATCAACTCGCCGGCCAGCTTCAACACGCCAAAAATGATGGCAATTACTGCGGCAATGGCAAATCCTTTGTGGATATTTTTTCGTTTGAACCAGCGCATGAGCGGCAAAAACAACAGGGTAATGAACATTGCTGCCGTAAGTGGAATGAAGATGAAATCCAGCACTTTTAGCAAGTAGAAAACGACAGGTATCACTAAGATGAGCAGTAGGGTATTTGTTGTTTTGCGTGTTTCCATGAGTAATTACGGGGAAGCAAAAGTACCGAAAATTCGAGAGTTGAAATCTACTAATTCGAAGATTAATTTTTCTCGGTTCTTACGATATTTGTATTCACCAAATAATTGAATTCCCGTTCAATCTCATAAAGTGTTTTTTTTAACCCTCGCTTAAGAACGAGATAAGGGACTCCAGCCATGAACAGACCATGCACTAGAAAAAAGGGAAATAGAAAGTAGTTTCCATCGAAACCTCCGCTTACAACAAAGCTTATCAAGAAAACAGAGTAAATCACGGTTAAAAATGCATAGTAAACGATCAATAATGGGTGAAACGCTCTTAACTCAATATGTAATTGCAAAGAATCTCCATTGGGCTCAAAAGTACCTTTGATCAAAGTGAAGTTCATATTCACGTCAAAGAATTTACGTTTGCGTCTAATTTCGAACCCCTGATACGTTATGGAGCCTTTGTAGTTCTTATCATTGCGAGAAAATACGTCTCCCATATCAGAAAATAAGCCCAAACTTTTGCTCTCTACAATGTCGTTTAACTTATTTGCAAATGTCCCCTGATCAGTATTGAGTTCGAATTGACAGTGTTTGAGAAGGCCTATTTTTTTGAGAATTTTATCCATATTGACGGCTAAATATAAGCGAAATACGCCCAGTGTCATCAAAACTATTTTGTCTAGGCCCGTGTTCGTGCAAAATGTCTTAACCAAATATTAGTCAACAAAAAAGGAGCCTGAAATCAGACTCCTTAAATGTGATCCCTCTGGGGCTCGAACCCAGGGCCCACGCCTTAAAAGGGCGTTGCTCTACCAACTGAGCTAAGAGATCATTTGCGCAATGCGAGTGCAAATATAGGCACTTCAATCGTTATTGCAATTGAATTGGCACTTTTTTTTGGATTTCTTTCGAGGTTTTTGCCTCTTTTACTGAATCACAGGATTTTAGTTTTTTTAATTATTGAAGAATTTTCCTCCTGATTTTATTCCGTACCTTGTATTCCATGAAACGCGTAATTCTTGTCGGATTTATGGGGAGCGGAAAATCTACCCTCGGAAAGAAATTGGCCAACAAGCTCCAAGTGCCGTTCATCGATTCCGATACCGAAATTGAAAATCATTTTCAAAAATCGGTGGGAGAGCTGTTCGCAGAACACGGCGAGTCGCACTTTCGTGAACTAGAACGCGAATATATCGAAGCACTAGACTTACGCGTTGACTTCGTGCTGGCAACGGGTGGGGGAATGCCTTGCTTTGGAGACAATATGGAGAAGCTTAATAAGGTGGGAACGACATTCTACTTGGAGCGATCAGCGAAAGAACTAGCGCACCGCTTAGCGAACGCGAAACAGCAACGACCGCTTATTTCAGGAATGGAAAAAGAAGAACTACTAGAGTTCATCGAATCCAAGTTACAAGAACGTGAGGAGTACTATAAAAAAGCAAAAGTGATTCTAGGTCGCGAAGAACAAACAGCCGAAGGAATCATGTCGTTTCTGGAACATCTTCATCTGTAGGTACACCGAAGAAATTCGAGCCGGCATTTTCACTACCTCCATTACGCATCATGAAAGCAGAGATGGACAAACTCACCAGCGAGATCAACAATAGAATCTTATCGAAAAGTGTGATGTCCTCTACGAAGTAATCGAGACCGAGGTAAAGGCTGTTTAGTCCAATGTATGCCAGCAATGGAATCAAAGCGAAGTACACAAAAATGCGCTTCTTTCGGTACAATAAAACCAAGCCAACAAAGAAAACCACCCAGCAGAGAATAGCGATCAAACTTGCTGTTTCCATACGCTCGATAAAAACTCCATCCTCAAAGCCCAATTCTTTTCCTCGGTTGTTAATGATGGTGGTGACCCCGATACCTTTCTGTTGTAGAATCCAGTCTCTTGAATTCACGGCAAAGTAGCTGAAACCAGACCAAATGAGGAACAGCATCCAAATAACAAGGTTCGTGATAAACGTAAGATTGGTGTAGATATCCGGACGTTTTTTTCCGAATATCCAGTTGCGAAAGATGATCACAAAGGGAATCGGGCTCTCCAGCTTTCGCAATTTCTCTCGCTTTATGCGCTCCTTGTCTTCTTTTTCTGCGTCTGTTTTCATGCGTCTACCAAAACTACCAGATATTTTGAGATCTTCCAGAATTCTGCTACATCGTTTATTTTGAGCGTCATTCCCGTTGCATTCTCGGTAAGCGTGTAAGAGCCAGTAGGATGATCTGTAAGCAGACGAACATTTTCACCTCGAATAGCAATGCTGTTCTTCTTCGTTGCATCGGTTTTTGTGAAATAATCTGTATTGAAGTCTCTGCGTAGCTCCAAACGTCTACCAATCCCGATAAAACCATTCTTTTTCGAGATAATCTTATTTTCTTCCAGTTCTTCGGCCGTTCCATAGGCGTAATACACCGTATTTAACCTGTCGCGCAAATCATCTACCACAACCGCTTGTTCTTGATAAGCATCAAACAACACCGAGTACTGATGATCCAAACGATCCAACTCTTCCTGGAGCAAACCAATTTGTTCGTCTTTCCATTGAATGTCTTTCATTAAGGACTCAACCATGACCTCCAACTCCTTGATCTGTAAGTTGCTTTTATCCAACTGGGCATTCAATCGCTTTACCAACCGTGCATTGTCTTCTCGCAAGTAGTTGATACGGCGAATTTCCTCCAAGATCCATTGTTTATCATCAGACTCCAATTCCGGATTATCCGACAGCTCACGGATTTTATCTCGCTGAATTCCAATGGCTTCTAAGTTCGCTTTGATCTCGTTAAAAAAGGCAAGTGACTCGTTAATCACGGAATCTTTCATGGAGTTTTCTAGCTCCAACTGGGCAACGCGATTTTCCAGCTCTTTGTCTTTCGGTGTGTCTGATTCGTTATCATCACCTTTTTGTTGGCAAGAAATTAATACGGTTCCTAATAGTAAGATTGGCAGGAGTAATTTTTGCATTCGTGCTGTGTTTCAAGACGTAACAATCAGCGGTTATCGGGCGCAGCGTTACGTTAAATTTTACTCTCCGAAATTACAAATTTTCAAAGGATTGAGAATTCCCAAAACGAGGAATCGTCGTCTTTTGATGATTATTTGTAGATGTAACTCAAGGGAACGTTGTTAGGCATGCATAACAAATGGCATGGTTGTTGAAAATCTAAGCTTGAAAACATGCCTTTCTCGATACAATGCAAATGGTAGTTGTCTCTACAAGCATTCTTCAAGAAAGAATAAAACTGTAGCCTATGAAATCAATTTACACCCTAGCTCTTGTATTGCTGATGGGATCGGCATTGGGGCAATCTCAAAAAGATCTTTCCATTCAATACCATCCTGATGGAGGCAAAACAGTTATTGATCACGATGGAGAGGAAATCGTGACCTTGAAATTCAACAAGGATGGACTCTGCACCTTCAGAGAAGTACAAATTGTCGGTAGTCAACGCGTGCTACGAAATGAATATGTTTACGATCATGAGCACCGACTTGTGGAGGATATTGACTACAATTTTTCCGAAGGATATGACAAAACGGTCACCGTCTTTAATGCAAAAGGTTTGGAAGCAAGTGTTACAACGTACGAATCTGCCAGTAAACACAAGAAAGGCAACTGGCTGATTGTAGCTCAGCGTAATTATGAGTATGATCACTTAAATCGGGTAGTGCGCTTCGAATCTAAGAGAGTTTCGGGCAGAACGAATTATCAACACATGCACATGATTGATGAAATTACGCACAACGCTGATGGCTCTACAACAACCTTGGAGAAGGAACTGGATGCAAGCGGTCGTGTAGTCAAGTCGGGAAGAAGTAGGTCCATGGGGCGCTTACCCGTTGAGGTCAAAAAACATAGCATTGTTCAATCGAAGTCTTCAACGGCAAATGGATTTATGATTGTTTCGGCAACTGGCGGATTGAAGAACGAAACGTACTATGAAAACAACCGCATAGTTCAAGAAAAGTTCTATCGAGCAAAGTCGAACTGGCATGACCTAGAGAGAGCCGTTTATGAACTGTGGTATACTTTCGATTTCCAGTATCAAAACGGAAAGTTAGTCTCTCAGACCGTATTTGATAAAGATGAGTTGAAGTCCAAGCGATTGATTGAATATGAAGGAGATAGACCCGTTCGTTTCAAGCGATTTTACAAACAAAGTAACGGAAGTATGAAGATGGTGGTGAAGCAAGGGTTCACTCCTGCGCACGAGCCGTATTTCCCGAAGCTGACTTCAGATTACCGTCCCGGAGATAATTTATCTGCCTTTGGAGATGGAACGGATGAACCTTTGAATGAGGTAAACGGACAAGAACCTTACGAGGCGCATGATTCTCCAGCTTACAACTTTGATTCGAAGGAGGGTATCGTCCAAGAGCTGGAAAAAACACCAAAGTTTCCGCTGAGTGGAGTATCTGTTACCTTGGATAAAGAAACGCAAGCACTCTTGGATCAAATAAAAATGTTGGCGAATTCCAATTCTACCGAACACATTACCGAGGCGCAAATTTTACATCTTGCCCTGCAACAATTAGTAGACCAGCACCGAGAAGAATTGAAAGAGTTAAACCAGAAGTACCTTGACAGTCAGCAATCTATGTTTGATTAGCAAGAATTAAAACCAGAAAGCCGCCGTTCCTTGAAGAATTGGCGGTTTTTTCATGTCAACTTATCAATTCTCAGGAAGTTGTTCCAGTATTGCTCCTTTGTCGTGTCGGAATAATGAATTTGTCCGTAGCGATACTGATACATCTGAATTTGACATAAGACAATCAACAAAACCGTTACGATTCGTAGCGTCCAGCCCGGCCATTGTTTTCTCCATTGATTCAGCCCGATTCCCAAGAGCAGTAGGAAGAACGGTAGGTAATCTACGTATACGCGTGACGAGAAACTTCCACCATAATACCACATCCACCAGGATGAGAGGATATACGTTAACACAAAAAAGAAGATCAACCAGCTGAATACAGGAAAACGATCCTTCCGCTTCCAAAGGGCGATCAATCCAATGAATGCTAATAAATATATTGGGGTGTACAAGAACAACCCCTTTCGAAAACTGAATAGAATATCAAAAATGTGCGGATCGGTGAAGTCAAATCCTTCTTCACGATACGAGTAAACAAACCAATGACCGGTTGCCAATTTGTAATATCCCAATTGAATCATGAGGACAAGGACAAAAATGCCCACGGAAAGTAATGCAATCCACTTTTTTTGCAAGATAGCAAGGACGGACTCTAAGAACGATTTCCAACCTCCAGCAATAAAAGGAAGTGCGAGAACGACCAAGGCATTTACTGGACGAATGATGACAATCATCCCCAATAAAAAGGCCAATATCAATAATTGTTTGGTTCGTTTTTCATGGACCCAGCAATGAAAGTAGTAAACGAGCATCGAAACAAAGGCAAAGGAGTACACATGCGAAGTTCCTGCTTCTACAACCGCGTAGTAAAACAAATTGGTTCCGAAAATTCCCGCAACGGTAATCCACGAAATGGAGCGTTCATCAACGCCGTACCTTCGCAAGGTTTTTTGAACGAACAAGGTACCGATGAGCAAATAAAACAGTGCTGAAACGCAAAGCATCATCATATAAGGCTTGCTGTATCCGTCGGCATCCCAAGAGGAACCTTTCGCAATTAGATGTCCGGTTAGAAAAAAAGGTAGTTCTGCCGCCGCCGTCCCAATGTAATATTTGTTGATAATCTTTCCTTCAGCAATAGATCGATAGTCTGTATACGTATTTTCGTTGTAGTATTTCTCCCGCTCCATGGAATCAAAGAAACCGTAGTTCGGATCGTCGTAGATGAACATTGCTGGTAAATACGAATAGTACCCTTTACTATCGGAGGCAATGACCGTGCGCCAGTCTTCTCCGTTCCATTTCAAATTGATGGAAACAAAGGTCATGACGATCATGCAAATGCTTAACGTCCAAGTTGAAGGTTTGAGGCGAAGCTTCATGTTTGGGCTAAAATAATATAAGTTCTGTCAACTTGATTTGAGTATCAAAAACTAGTTTACGTATTCATATGCGGACTCAAGTGAGAATCAAATTGAATCATCGATTAACTCATCATTCTCTTTAAATTCTTGATCCACTCTTTTTTGCAGTTTATACAAGGAGTAATAGTGAACACAAAAAGAAAAAAAGAGGTACGACACGATGGCAATAACAGGCAATATGAATCGCATTTCTTTTCCAGTTTTAATACGAACGATCTCTTGAATGGCACCGCCTATAAACAGTGAAAACACTATTCGCACCCATCTTTTTTGTAGAATCATGGTCGTAAATTAAGGTTATTCTGTTCGAAAACGAACTTTTTGAACCAAACTTCGACCTTCCACTTTCGACCATTGTTCACTTCTTCCCCCTTGAGAACTCAGGTAATTTATATCTTAGTGTCCAAATCAAAAAATACTATGTTGAAATACCTTTTTTCACTCGCATTTATTGTTACCATTTTTATCACGTCTGCTCAGGACATTGCTTACACAGTAGGTATGGAGCGACCTCAGAACCATTACTATCAAGTAGAGATGGAGCTTTCTGGTTTCAAACAGAAAGAGCTGAACGTAAAAATGCCGATTTGGGCACCGGGTTCTTATTTGGCTAGAGAATTTGCGAAAAATGTCAATTTGGTGACAGCGACAGATGAAAAAGGAAAGAAGCTCACAGTTAAGAAAACGAGCAAGAACACCTGGAACATTAAAAAAGGGAAGGCGAAAAAGGTAACCGTTAATTATGAAGTCTATGCTTTTGAATTGACGGTTCGAACCAGCTTCTTGGACATGACGCACGGATTCATTTCCGGGTCAGGTGTTTTCATGTACGTTGAAGGACACAAGGATAAGTCCGGAGAGGTTCATGTAGTACCGCACAGCAGTTTTCAGCGCGTGACCACTGCATTGAAAGAAGCCGGAGACGGTGTAACAGGAGATGGGAAGCGAACTTACGTATTTGAAGATTACGATCAATTGGTGGATTGTCCCATTGAAGTAGGAAATCAGTTAGAGTTCGATTTTGATGCCGCAGGAGTGAAGCACCACGTGGCAATTTACGGAACAGGAAATCACAATCCTGAAGCCTTGAAAAAAGACATGGCAAATGTGGTTGAAGCAGCCACCGATGTATTCGGTCAGAATCCGAACAAGGAATATACGTTCATCATTCACAATGTTGTTAATGGACAAGGAGGCTTGGAACACAAAAACTCCACTGTTTTAAGTGTGAATCGTTGGACCTATTCCGGTGCTGATTACGTTGATTTCCTCGATTTGGTGGCGCACGAATATTTCCACTTGTGGAACGTAAAGCGTATTCGTCCGGTAGAATTGGGCCCCTTTAACTACGATGCTGAGAACTATACCTCCTTGTTGTGGGTGATGGAAGGATTTACTTCTTACTATGAAAAAATGATATTGCTTCGCTCCGGATATTACTCGGAAGAGCAGTTTTTGAGCAAGATGTTCAGCAGTTTGAACTACGTGGAAGGATCAACCGGAGCACGAGTGCAGCCGGTAGCACATGCGAGTTTCGATGCCTGGATCAAAGCGTATCGACCGAATGAAAACAGCCGAAACACAACTGCATCATATTATTCGCGTGGTTCTGTGATTGCCATGCTCATCGACGCAATGATTATCAAAGAAAGTAACGGTACCAAGTGCTTGGATCACTTTATGCGACATCTTTACTCAGAATACTATGAAGGAAAGGACCGCGGCTTCACTGAGGCTGAGTTTAAGACGGAACTGGAGGATTTCATCGGCATTGATTTGACAGAATTCTACGCAAAGTACATCGACGGAACGGAAATCCCGGATTATAACTCGTTCCTTGAACCATTAGGCGTTTCTGTGAAGTATGTGGGTGAATTGGAGCCGAGTTCGGGTCTTTCAACCAGTGGTAGCGAAAATGTCTACGTTCGTTCTATTCGTTCGGGGTCTGCCGCTGAAGATGCAGGATTGAGTGTCAATGACGAGATTCTAGCTGTGAATAATTACCGCGTTAACAAAGGCATGCTGGATGCGTTTATGGCCAGTCTTAGCATTGGCGATCAGGCGGAAATCTTGTACTCCCGAGAGGAAGAATTGCATACAACTACCTTCACCATGACCGGATACGAACAACCGAAATTCAAGTATGAAGTAGCAGTGGAAGAGGAAGACGCAAAGAAATTGTACAACTTTTGGCTCGGTAAGAAATGAAACAGTTAGCTGTATTGTTGGTCGTAATCTCCTTAATCGGATGTACACCAGCGAAAGTCATCAAGTTGGATTGTCCTGAAGAAGCGAAATATTCTTCGTCTCAAATAGAGCCTTCTATCGCGATAAATCCTAATAATCCTCAGCAGATAATTGCGGGGTCAGTTCTCAACGATTTCTACTATTCAAACGATGGAGGGAAGTCGTGGTCGAGTGAGTCTATGCACAGTACTTACGGTGTTTGGGGAGATCCTGTGCTCATGTTCGATACTGCGAATACCGCTTACTATTTTCATTTGGCGAGCTACAAAAAGACGTCTCATTTGGATCGAATTGTCTGTCAGAAAGCTACGATTGACGAGTTCGGAGAACTTCGTGCAGACATGTTTGATGAAGGAACCTTCACCGAACCCAACGGAACCAAGGTACAAGACAAGCACTGGACGGTACTCAACGAGAAAACCAATGAGATTTATATGACTTGGACGCAGTTTGATGAGTACGACTCAGATGACGCGGAAGATAGCACGATAATCGTCTTTTCTAAATCGGCAGATCAAGGAGCAACATGGAGTTCTCCCAAACGAATTTCATTCTATGCGGGTGACTGTTTGGATGGGGACGACACCGTTGAAGGCGCAGTTCCAGCGGTTGGACCCGATGGAGAAATCTATGTTACATGGACCGGACCCAAAGGTCTCGTGTTCCAAAGGTCGTTAGACGGCGGCGAAACGTGGATGCCCAAAGAAACCATTATCGGAAAACAATATGGCGGTTGGGCGCTGGATATTCCTGGCATTTATCGAGCAAACGGATTACCGATTTTGAAGTGCGATTTGAGCGATGGTCCCGACAGAGGTGCGTTGTATCTAAATTGGTGCGATCAACGCAATGGCGTAAATGATACCGATGTATGGCTAATGAAATCGACAGATGGAGGCGAGTCTTGGAGCCAGCCCGTTCGTGTGAATCAAGATGATTCGAAAAGGCACCAATTCTTTACTTGGATGACGCTCGACCAATCAACAGGGTATTTGTACTTCGTTTATTACGATCGTAGGAACACGTATGAGAACGATACAGAAACTTTCATTTCGTATTCATTGGACGGTGGAGCGACGTTTAACGATGAAAAAGTTTCGAAATCGGCATTTACTCCAGATCCTGAATTGTTTTTTGGAGATTATTTGAACATTGATGCCGTGGACGGAAACATTGTGGCCATTTGGCCGGAACTCAGAAAAGGAGAGATTGAGTTGTTTGTCGCGAAAACGAATGAAAACAGACTTATCACGGAGTAACCTAAATTGGGTCTTTGTTCTTTCAATCTTTGAATCTTTCAATCTTTGAATCTTTGAATCTTTTATCTATCGCCCCAAGGTATAAAAGTAAAACACGCGTTCACCATGAATCCGTGTCTCTTCCTCGGCTTTTAAATCGGAGCTAGAAACGCGCATGTCTTGCCAAGTAAATTCGCGCCAAACATCAGGATTTTGTGGATCCCAGGCACTGATGTATAAAAAGGTGTTCCATTCTCGATCGCCGTCGGAGTCAGTGCTCCAATCTTCGTACATTTCCCAAGTACCCGTTAAATGAAGATCTTCATCAGGGATATAGATTTCCAAAGAATAGTTGGCATTGAAGGTCAGTTCCCAACCGCGAAAGCTTCCTGAAACATCATTTCGCCCCCATTTTCCATCTCCACGAACGTTATTTTTTACTTGCTCCATAGTCCAAGTACCTACAATGCGACGTTCCGCATCATTCAAAGAAAGCGAGTCTACACTTCGACGGCAAGACGTTGCCACAAGAATCAACAATCCAAAGAAAAGAAAACGGTACATCTGTCTCATAGGAAGTATTTTGCTTAGTAAAATAACAAAAACCATTCCGAAAAGTTGAAGCTACTGGATGTGTGATTATTGCTTCATGAATTAAATCGCCGAGAGTAACATTGATGGAGTATCACTCAATCGGACCCTCCTGAAACTGAGGTCCTTTGTTTCGAACATTCGGGAAGAAGTACTTCAAATCTAGCGACAAATACGATCCGTCCATTTCTCCGAAAGTTCTTCTAGCAGTTCCTTGCCATTCGTACGAGGCAATGATATCAAAAAGGGGAGAAAACGGAACACGTGCCGATCCACCGATATAAAAGAACCCTTTTTTCTCTGTTCGGTATTCAAACCCGAAGTTCGCCATGGCGTCGAAGCCTACTTTTCGACGTAACAATCCTGTGTAAATGAAACGGTGTGGTGTTACAGGCTGGGCAAAGGTTTGCACGTTCGTTGGTTTGAATGTCAGGGCAAATCCCATAGATGCATTGGCGTACCATTTTTCCGAAAGCCGAATGTAGAAGAGCGCATTTAATGGAATATCGTATTCAATGAAACTCAAATCAGTGCTTCCGAAAACATTGGAGTCAGGAACACTAAATTCGATATCGTAATACCGCTGATTGAAATTGATGCCTGTCTCAATCGAGATGAGATCGGTGAGTCCCGCGCGAACGGTCCCCCCAAAAGAATAGCCAACTCGTTGACTGATGGTGGAGAAAAATCCAGCTTCCTCTAAATTTAGAGTATTCGTTCCAATAAACTGCGTAGGGAAAAGTGTGCGAACATGCAATCCAAAGTAGGAGGGAGGTGCTACCTTTTGAACCTGGGCAAAAGTTGGCAGTGTCCACAGACACAAAACAATCACAAGCAGTTTCTTCATGTTCATACTAACGCAAATAAGCGAATTTTATTCCGATTTATTTTACTCATTGACTCAACCCCTCTAATCATCATGTAAAAAGCGCGTTTAGTGTTGTTGACAGTAACCGACGAATGCTAAAGTGAGCAACGTCATACCAAACAAAACAATGAACCAACGTATTCCGGCAATCGGGATGAAAGGTTTTTTGTGTATTCCTTCCACACGTAAATTCAATCGTTCGGCACGTTTGAAATCTGTTTTGTGCAGCCCAAACAAATAATACGTGCGTTGTTTGTGTGCTTCAGAGCTTCGTTCAAACCAAATCCCATCATTCGTTAAGAACTCCTCGAAGGAATTGGCACGCTCAACATCCGGAAAACGAAATACAACGTAGTCCGGGTCGGATGGGTGCCTCGTATAGTTCACCAATCCAAGGTCAAGCGGGTGATCTATTGGGTTATCCATTCTGTGGTATATTCGAGAGGTTTTCGGTGCGCTTTGGGCCACTCAATGGATGGATATCCGATATAAAACAGCCCCAAACATTTGTCCTTTTCCCCCAAACCGAGGAATTCGTTCATTTCTTGGGTGTAAATCAGTTTTGGGGTGGACCAAAATCCACCAAGGCCATACGCCGTGCAAGACAAGTGCATATTTTGGATAGCACAAGCCACGGCTTCAATTTCCTCTATTTCTAAAATCTTCTCTTCCGGTTGGCGCGCCATCGAAACTGCGATAACCACGGAGCTACGCATTGGACGAGCGATAAGCTTCGCTAGTTTAGCATCGTTCTGCATTTCTTTGGGTGTCAGCTCTAAATAAGCTTTCCCCAAGAAGTCGCTCAATTGTTGTCGG
Source organism: bacterium (assembly GCA_024742305.1). Lineage (GTDB taxonomy): Bacteria > Bacteroidota > Bacteroidia > Flavobacteriales_D > Crocinitomicaceae > UBA4466. Next base: position 17,733 of record JANSYQ010000042.1, read on the forward strand.
CCTTCCTCCATGAACACTTTAAAGCGCCAAGGCTGCGTATTTCCATGCGTGGGAGCCCACTGTCCATTATTCAGAATAACCTCCACTTGCTCACGATGTACCTTCCGCTCGGTGAATTGCTCTGGATAGATGGTTCTACGTGTTCGGAACAACTCATTTATTTCTGATAAATTGAATCGCATGTTCTTTTCTTTCCTGCAAAATTACACAAAAGTTTACCACGTAGTGTGAACTCTCAGTTCAGTGATAATGATGCTCAGAATGAATGTGTGTTCGAACTGGATGCTGATCTTACTTAATTTCCTTGATCCATTTGTTGCTTCAAATAGTAGAAAGTGCGATCTATGGTGTCGTACTCCCCATCAGGCGTGGGCTTCGGTGCTGGACTCGCTACAACGTTTCCGTTTGCATCAATCAGTACGAACTGCGCAAAATTTACTATTTGATAGCGTTCAAGAATAGTATGGTCACGATCTATTTCAAAAGCATCCCAAGGAAGTGTTTTTAAAGCCTCCAAACTGGATTCGGGTGTATCTTCGTATTTCGGATAAACGGTAAGAAACTGGACGTAATCCTTATATCGCTCGTGCATATCCTTCATTATTTCTAGCTCGCGCATGTTGCTCTCAATTCGCGGATCAAGGAATTGAATGTAAAGGTGTTTTCCTTTGTAATCCGTAAGTGTTTTCGGAGAAGACTCATCTTGGTGCAATACGAAATTGGGCGCTTTTCCACCGGGAACTAAGTCTGTTAAGCGATCCAAAACATTTTTAGCAATGTCTTCATGCGCTTCGAACAAACAATTTTGCGAAAGACTGTCCAAAATGGTCTCAATGTTCGTTTTTGGGTACTCGTTAGAGTAATACGCTTCTGCAAGCGACTGAATCATCACCAACTCACGAATTTTGGGGTTCGTTAGCGTGTACTCCAATCCCAAGGCATTGAAAATTAGTGTTGGACTGCTTTGAATAACGCCACTGTAGAATTTCTCATTTGTGGTTTTGCTCAATCGCGGTATCGTTTTCTCATAGAACGAGGTGAGGTAATCCATGTACACATCGTTGTTGTAGCACACGGGATATTTCTTCAGGTAGAAGTCGTATTTTTCATAAGGACCGCGCTCCGCTATAGTGTTGATGTTATCCAATCCGGCGATGGAGTAACGAATGTATGTCTTCAAATAGAAGCTGTTTTCGCTTGTATCGGGCAGGTAATAATTGTGTACGTTTGTCTTGAAGGTATCCAAATAGGCCGCAAACTCAACGTTTTCCTTATCATTTCGTAAGTGGTACGTTCCTCCAACGAAATAGTCGTACCAGCGCTGAAAACGTAATATTTTGTAATTGATATCCGTGCTGTCCATATCGTAGAATGTCATTTCTACAACATTACCTGATGGAAGTTTGGGTTCGTATTTATTACGTTCCGGGAAATAGACGTTGTATTTGGCTCCGGGTTCAATGTACATATGCGAGCGATTGTTCTCACACTTCAACATCACCTTTTCAATTTCTTCTGAGAAAAAACTCACGGTAAATGTGCTGTCTTCTTCCACCGTAGCACTGGAAATTAAGGCAACTTGATCACTCAAATAGTCCTTGATGCGATACACTTTCATTTCCTGACCGATGTAATCAGGAGCATATCCAGTAATAACTACTTTTTGCGCGGTAAGAGAGAAGGCGCCAAGTACAAGAAAAAGGAGAAGAAAATATCTCATACACGTTTGATTTGTTTTAAGTACAGCAGGAATTGTACCACTAATTATGAAACGAGTATTTCAGGGTTTGTTACAAAAGATTCTATTGGTCCACCATTTTTATGAATTTCGCGTATGATGGATGCGTTTATGGCAGAATATTCCTGATCTGTGAGAAAGAACACCGTTTCTATTCCTGAAATGGATTTGTTCATGTGTGCGATGGATTTCTCGTATTGAAAATCCTTGGAATCACGCAAACCGCGAATGATGTGAGAGGCATTGATGTCCTTGCAGTAATCGACCGTGAGTTTTTGGAATTGCTCCACGCGCACCTTGTCAATATCCTTGAAAAGTGCTTTGATGTGCTTTATTCTTCGATCCAATGAGAATAAATAGGATTTTGTGCTGTTGATGCCCACGCCAATCACTACTTCATCAAATAAGGGAAGACTTTTGTGTACAACAATTTCATGTCCTTTGGTAAATGGGTCGAACGATCCTGGAAACAAGCCAATTTTTTTCATGCTGCCGTTTTTTGGAAAAAGCTAAAGTGCACATTTCCGTATTTACGTGAAAATAGAAAATGTGGAAGACTTTCCATCGAAGTTTCATTACCATGTTCAATAACCAGCAAACCGTCAGGTGCCAATAAGTTCCGCTCAAATACTTTTTCGGCAATAATTGCGTGATGTTCGTACACATACGGAGGGTCAGCAAAAATAATGTTGAACTCTTCTGCAGTTTGATCCAAAAACTTTAGGATATCAGCCTTGATAACGCGAATTTCTGAGTCGCAGCCCAAATCATACGATACCTTCCGAATGTACTTGTAGCAGTGGTAGTTTTTGTCGACTGCCACCACCGTTCCGGCTTCACGAGAGAGAAATTCTACAGAGATGTTTCCTGTTCCAGCACACAAGTCCAAGATTTTCAAGTCCTCTAAAATCATTTGATTTTCCAAGACATTAAACAATCCTTCTTTGGCAAAATCTGTTGTAGGGCGCGATGGAAATCGCTTCGGGACGCTGTAGCGGCGTGTCTTAAATCGACCTCGAATTATACGCAAAGCAACTGTGAATTTGTGAGGTATGCCTCAGCATACTGTGATTTCATCTTATTCAAATGCTGGATCTTTCCGAGGCCTTCCAATGTTTTATCAATTACAGAACGATCTACCGCACCATTTGTTCCAATTTCTATCATTCCTTTTTCTCCCAACATTTCCTTTTGCTGTAGCACAAAGTTAAGATGGTAGATGATGTCTTCTGCGGTTTGATATTCAAATGAGGAATAAAACTCTAGTTTGTTGTGCTTCACAAGTGTGATACGGAAGTAGTCCTGAGTCAATACTAGCGTTGCCTTTGTATAAAAAGCATCCGAATTTAATGCTTTACGAATTTGATGTGTTCCGGCATGCTGCATAATGATCTGCGGATACTTAATCACGAAAAGCGATTTTACCCAATGCGGAATAGCGTATACATTAACCACACTCAATTCAAAAATACGATTGTGATCTACGTTCGAGGCATCAATTGCGCTTCCAAAACAAAGTTTAAAGATATCTTTTGGCGTAGTTTCAGAGAAAACGGCTGCTGGCACCAATGACGATTGCTCGTGAGACCACGCAAGCGTAACATTCTCAAAATCATCTGTTAATTGGCTATGTGTTTCGATGATTTTCCGGACGGCTTCTTTTCGATCCTGATCTGTTTTTCCCTGATAGGTTTCAGATATATGGAAGTTTCGAACCGATCCCGAAAGGACAGTAAATTCTACATGAGACTCGGAAAGATTAATACCGAGATGTTTACCACTCATACGCTAGTCTTCTTGCTCCCAGCTTCCTTCCATATCGAAAGTAGTGAGGCTTCCGAAGAATACTTTGATCTTTTTGTCAGATCCTTCCATCTTAGCGAATGGTAAGAATCCTTCTACCAAAATTGCTGGTCCAACTTCCTCTCCAACTTTGATGGAGTCGCGTGTTTGCAACGACCACATTTTCTTTCCGTTGGTGTAAGGAATGTATGGAAGAGAATCTGCACTGAACGGGTAGATGTCCAATTTCTTTCTATTCTCTACGTACGAGCGGTTCTTGAATTTCGTTCTTAAAATCGGCACTTGGATAGTATCACGTACGAAACCTGCGAACAATGAGTCATATCGTGGACCCTCTTTCCATTTCGAAAGGCGGTACGCTTCATCCTCTGACATATTGTTATCAATCGGACGATCATCACCATAAAGGAAATCACGCTCTTCAGGTGTAATTCTGATTGCTGGAACAGTTCCTTTGGAAATTACGCTTGGCATGGTTCCTGTTTTCGCAAATGCGATCAAATCGTCCCAGTTGTCAATGTACGTGCCGTACTTTTCCTTGTGTACTTTTTGTAAAAATCGAATATCAATCATGTTTTGTTTGGCAATTTCCAAACTTTTATCGCGCTTGTTTTGATATTCTAGAGATTCGCTAACGGTATCAATTGAGAACCAAAATAGAATTAGGGCCAATGCTCCGAAAGCTCCCCCGATAATCATTACCATTTTTGGTTTTAGCTTACCAAGGCTGAACAGTGTGCTCAATACACCCGCCATGAGAATCATTGCGGCAGCAAGTAGAAACTTCATTCCTTGACCTTCCATTAGTCCAAAGATTAGCACGAAAAGGCCAATCACAGTAAACAAAAATGGTACGGAATACTTTCTTACTATCAGTCCAATATTGTTCATACGTCTCTTTCTAAAATTCGATTTATACGCTAACAAAACTACAATTTTTTGCATTCTATGAAAGTCCGTTGAATATATTTTTTCAACCGTTTAATCAATGAAAACTTTTTGTCTGCTCTTCATGCTTTCTTCTATTTCTTGATACCTTTAGTAGTTCACCAATTTTCATGGAAAATTCACCCTTTCAAAAGTTGCTCATCGAGAAGTTCGGTTTCACACCAACGGAACATCAAGCGGAGCTATTTCGTTCTCTCGAATCCTTTGCTCGATACAGGGAGACGAAAAGCTTGTTTGTTTTAACAGGGTACGCCGGAACGGGAAAAACATCCGTTCTTGGTGCGTTTGTAAAAGCATTGAAGAGTGTGAAAGTTCCGGTAAAACTTTTGGCTCCAACAGGTCGAGCAGCAAAAGTGTTCGGAGGAAAATCAGATGCAGACGCTTTCACGATTCACAAACAAATTTACCGAAGAAAGTCCAAAGCAGATTTTGGCTCGCCCTTGAGTTTGCAGCCTAATTTGTCTAAAAATGCGGTCTTTATTGTGGATGAAGCCTCAATGATTGGTGATTACACCCTCCAAAACGATGGTTCTGTGAATGCCCGAAATTTGTTGGAAGACTTATTTGAATACGTGTATTCAGGCGTTGGTTGCAAACTTATTTTGATGGGTGATGAAGGGCAGTTGCCTCCGGTGGGAAGCGATCATTCTCCGGCTTTGAGTCTAAAATATTTGGAACATCACTTTCCGGAACTACGCATATTCAGTTTTCGTTTAACCGAGGTTCTGCGACAAGCAGAAGACTCCGAGGTTCTTAAAAATGCGACCTTGCTTCGCAATACGGAATGGGTAGATTATCCCAAGTTTGATTTGGTACCCGGGGGCGACTTGATTCGAATTAATGGTATGGAACTGCAAGACACATTGGATAGTGCCATTCATGCCGATGGGGCAGAGGAGTGTATCGTAATTACCCGTTCCAATAAAAGAGCGAACAATTACAACCTTCAAATTCGAGGGAGAATAATGTGGTACGAAGAGCAGTTGAGCGGAGGAGATTACCTCATGGTAGTGAAGAACAATTACTATTGGATGGGCGAAGATTCACGAATGGGGTTTATCGCCAACGGAGAAATTTTCCGAATTCGCAGAATTTTGGGGTATGAAGAGTTGTACGGCTTCGAGTTTGTTCGTGTCATGGCAAATTTTGTCGATTACGAGCAGGAAGGAGATGTAGAATTGATTCTTCATACTGAAACGCTCCTTACGGAAGGACCTTCGCTTCCAAGGGATAGGATGAAGGAATTGTTTTATGAGGTAGAGCGTGATTACTCGCACATCAGCGTAAAAAAGGATAGATACGAAGCAATTTTAAAAGATCCATATTTCAATGCTTTGCAGGTAAAGTACGCTTATGCCGTTACTTGTCATAAATCGCAAGGTGGACAATGGAAACATGTTTTTATTGATCAGGGATTTTTGAATGAAGACATTCTTGGACCGGATTATTACCGTTGGCTCTACACAGCATTAACACGAACCACTGATAAGGCGTACCTCGTCAATTTTGACGACGCATTTTTTCGATAGTATGCTATTCAAACTCAGATAACTTGAATGACGTCGGACCAACGCTGATGCGCGTTTTGCGCCACGCTTTATTGAAACGATCAATCACTTTCGTGGCTTCTTCGCGAGACAAGTAGGTTCCTGCCAACGTATTGATTTCTTTCTGCAAGGCGTTCATTATACTCGCTGTTCTGTAAGCCGATAAAACATCATTTTTTGATAGCTTGTACTTGTTCATTGCAGCCTGAATAGACTCATTGGAAACCGTGATGTTGGATTTTACCGGGTCGGTAAAGGAATTGACTTCCAGAATGATATCTCTGTCAATACGAACCAATACTTCTGATTTCCGAAGACGTAAAAAAGTGGAATCCATCTTACTTACGGAAGGCGTTCCCGGGTAGCGATCGAGGGTTTCTGGTTTGTAATTCTTTACCGTTTTTACTCCGTTCCATTTCCCAACACCCTGTCCTCTCGAAATAATGGTAAAATCTTTTTTCTTGTCCAACAAGCTTTCAAAGAACACATGTAGTGCAACTGAGTCCTCGTCCTTGAACAATGGCTGCGGTAAATCCCATTGATCGGAATCGAAAACATCTTTCAGTTCTAGGTTGATACGGGCATCATAGTTTGGTTCAGCGTCCATTACACTAGCGTGTAGCATTACTTCATCGGCGTTATCAGATAAACTTGATTCCGGAATAGCTATTAGTCGTACTTCAAAATCCTCAGCCAATTCTTGCGGAGGGAATTGAAATTCCTGCGTGAAGAAATCAAAGGTGCTAGAATCTTCGAAAATGTAGAGTCCATCTTTTTCCGTAAACGACATCCAATTTTGTCCAAGCATCGCCTTGAATTTGTCCAATCGAAGTTCTAAGATGGCGCGTTTATCAATTGCCTCCTGCTTTTCAATCTCAAGTTGTTTGATTTTAGAGATATAACCATCGTACATTCCTTGCAGCTCTACAATCTGATTCTGTAATTTTTTTCGTTCAGAACGCTGCGAGTTCGTGGTCGGATGTCCATTAAAGGTGCCTGAATTTGCTTTGATTGCCTTTCTTTTGGATCGTTTTACTTTTCGCGAAGGTTTGCCGCTTGTGGTAATAGGCGTGTAGCCCAAGTCGGAGTATTCTTTCTCTTTCTTTTGTAGTTTGATTTCTGTACTGTTCTTTTTCTTGATGTTGTAATCGATCCAGTAATCATATCCACGGCGTCCGGAGATTTTTTCCTCCAGTTTTGCGATGTG
>JANSYQ010000024.1 GCA_024742305.1 bacterium
TGATGTTTCTTCGTTCTCATGTGCAAATGTTGGAGCGAACACAGTAACGTTAACTGCCACAGATGGAAGCGGAAACGTAGCGTCTTGCTCGGCAATCGTGACGGTTGCTGATACAATAGGACCACAAGCTCCTGTATTGGCAGATCTAACAGGTGAATGTTCTGTTACTGCTACGGCACCAACGACAACAGACAACTGTTCAGGATCAATAACAGGAACAACTACGGATCCATTAACGTATACTGCCGAAGGGACTTACACAATTACATGGACCTTCGATGATGGCAATGGAAATACGACTACAGCGACTCAAAACGTTATTGTCGACGATGTAACTGCTCCAGTGGTTCCAACACTTTCTGACTTGACAGATGAATGTTCAGTGACTGCGACAGCTCCTACAACAACGGATAACTGTGCCGGAACGGTAACGGGAACGACATCAGATCCATTGACATATAATACCCAAGGATCATTCGTGATTACTTGGACATTTGATGATGGAAATGGAAATACATCAACAGCTACACAAAACGTAGTAATTGCTGATGTTACTTTACCAACGGCTTCAAATATTGATACTGCATTCGCTCAGTGTGCTGGCGATGTAGCAATTGATGTTACCTTGGTTAATGATGCTGCTGACAACTGTACTACGGCACCAATTGTAACCTACGTTGGAGATGTTGCTTCTAATGGATCAGGTTGTAGCGATACCATTACACGTACATACAACGTTGCAGATGAAGCAGGAAACAATATTGATGTGGTACAAATCATCATAGTAAATGATACAACGCCGCCAACCGCTTCAAACCCGGTTACATTGAATGTCGTTTGTTTGGCAGACGTACCTTCAACTGCTGGTGCAGAAGTATGGGTAACGGATGAAGCTGACAACTGCGGAACACCAACAGTAACTTGGCTAAGTGATGTTTCAACGAACGGTACGGGTTGTAACGACACAATTACGAGAACATTTAGCGTGACTGATGATTGTGGGAACTCAATCACCGTTGAACAGATGATTATCATTGATGACCACGTGGCACCAGAACCTGATGCTGCTGCATTGTCAAATATTAAAGAAACATGTGAGGCAACGCCAAGTGCACCTACCGCTACAGATAACTGTGCTGGAGTAATTAATGGTGTGCCGGATGTGACTTTCCCGATAACTACCGTTGGTACAACAATAGTTACATGGACATTCACCGACTACTGTGGTAACTCCACTACTCAAACGCAAGAGGTAACGATAACCGGAGTGGATGTTTCAACGACAATGGCATCCGACGGAATCACCATGGTGGCTTCCAATCAAAATCCGGGAGTAACTTACCAGTGGATTGACTGTGAGACAGGACTGCCTGTTGCTGGTGCAACCAACTATAATTTCACTCCAACGTACGGTAGTGACTTTGCAGTGATTGTGACTGAAGATGGATGTACAGATACATCGGCATGTGTGAACAGCACAGTTGGGTTGGAGCAAATCTCAATGGATGGCTTCATTTTGTATCCAAACCCTACAACTGGGCAGTTTACCGTGAGCTTTGATGGAGCTATTAAATCCATTGAAATGATCGATGTAACAGGTCGAGTTGTAATGACAGAAACAACGCTGAACGAAGGTTTGGTAGATGCGAGTCTACTGGCACCAGGAAAGTATATGGTACGATTGACATCGGAACATGGACAAATACTGACACAGCCAATTGTTATCGGTCAACAGTAAATAAGAATAACATAAGATGGAGGGAGTTCGAAAGGACTCCCTTTTTCATTTCGGTCCTATTGTTGCTTATTCGATACAAGATTGTATAACTTTATGGTAATGAAAACGCTTACACTTACTGCATGGATTCTAACGAGTGCGTGCCTCTCCTTTGGTCAAGATAGTACTGGAACTGCCGAATGGTTTCGGTCCAAGTCGCTGCCTGAATTATGTGATACGTTTCGGACGGACAAGTGTGCAGATCGCCACAATTTTCTTGAGATTTATGAGCCGCTTTTTGAGCCAATGCGTGATGACTCTATTCGCTTTTTCGAAATTGGAATTCTTAGAGGATTGTCGCATTTGATGTGGGTAAACTACTTTCAAAATGGAGAAGTGTATGGAATTGACATACGTGATTACACAGCAGCGGCAGCAGGGTCGGGAATCAAAACCTATGTGGCAGACCAAGCGAACAGAAAGGATTTGTATGCCTTCATGAGAGCTAGTGGAGCTAATTTCGATGTTATTCTCGATGATGGAGGACACGCCATGGATCATCAGCAAATAAGCTTGGGGTGCATGTTCCAAGCAGTCAAGCCAGGTGGAATGTTTATTATAGAAGATGTGCATACTTCACTCCCGAACTATTATCCGGATACGTCATTCCATGTGAATGCGGCCGAAACGAATACGACCTTACTGATGCTGGAGACATTTATTCGAACCGGTAAAATATACAGTGACTATATGTTGGATGTAGAAGCCGAATATCTTGAGAACAACATTGAACGCGTAGAGTTGCATTACCGCACCAACGAAAGACATTCAATCGTTTGTATTATTCACAAAAAAGAGGCCATTGAAACAGAATAAGAATTGTTGTTTTGCCCTATTGATTTTTCTTCTTTCCAGTATTTCAGTAGTGGCACAAGATGCAGAAAAAAGTGTCGCTAGAATTTGGATCGATGCACATTTACGTGCCATTCAAAAAGATGGACTCGGACCAACCATACACTCTAGAAACTTGTACCAACTATCTGCTGGGATGTACGACCTTTGGACTGTTTTCAAAGGTGATAAAGAAGAAACCATATTCCTAGGTAAAGGCTTTGGTGACTTTCCCTGCGAATTCGAAGAGTACCCAATGCCCGAGAATCGCGACAGCGCAGTAAATGTCGCCATTAACTATTACGCTTTTCGCTTATGCACCGAACGGTTTGGGCAATACTCCAGCAAGGGGAGAACGCACGATATTTTTGTTTTCCAGTTCGATTCCACCGGACTTGATCCTAATTACCGAAGCGTGGACTATTCAAACGGTTCACCAGCCGCATTGGGAAACTACTTGGCGGAGAAAATGATCGAGTTTGCGTGGGAAGTAGATCCAGCAGGAGAATTGGAAGGATACGACGGGATCGAGTACGAAACGGCCAACCCGCACATCAAACCAAATGTACCTGGGGTTCAAGAATTGGAGGATCCTGATCGCTGGCAGCCCATTTCAGCACGAGGCTACATTGCCGAAAAGGGTTGGAGCGAAAACTTATTGGATTGGTATATTTTGCTGGCTCCAACGGAGGATGTCTTTTTAACGCCACATTGGTCCGAAATACAGCCCTTCGCATTGAACGAAAAACATGAATCTTGGGTTGAAAAGGATGGTCAAAAGTTCCGCATTTACCTCGATCCAGGAGCTCCTCCGTACACGAAAAACTCAGCAGAAGAATTTGATGCTTATCGCTGGAACTTTGAAGTGGTAGGTAAATGGAGTCAATTCAATACACCTTTTGATGAGACATTAATTGACATTTCGCCGGGTGCCATCGGTCGAACTACGGGGTTATTACCAAACACTTTTGAAGAATACCAAGCTTTTTTCGATGCTGAAAACGGAGGCACGCAAAGTACGCCAACCCGCGTAAATCCTGCTACGAAGAAAAAATACAAGAAGCACATGGTGAAGCGAGGCGACTATACACGCTGTATTGCCGAATATTGGGTTGATGGAGTAGGAACCTATACGCCACCAGGTCACTGGGTGAGTATTTTGCGCGAAGTGAGTGATCACCCTGACTTCGAGAGAAAGTGGTGCGGAAAGGGTAAGGAGCTTTCTCAATTGGAGTGGGATGTGAAGTCCTATATGGCGTTGACTGGAGCACTCCACGATGCAGGAATTGCTGCATGGAGTTCCAAAGTTGCGTATGATTACGTGCGTCCAATTACGGCAATACGCTGGATGGCTTCATTGGGGCAAGCAAGCGATAGTTTGGCACCGCGATATCACCCAAAAGGATTAAAATTGGTCCCGGGTGTTATTGAACTCGTGAAAGAAGGTGATGCGTTAGCCGGAGAGAACAATGAGCACGTTGGAAAAATCAAACTATTTGCATGGCGTGGTCCTGATAGCGTTGAAAACCAAAGAGAAGATGTCGGTGGTGTCGACTGGATTTTGGCCGAAAACTGGTGGCCATATCAACAATATGCATTTCCAACACCACCATTTGCCGGATATGTTTCAGGGCACTCCACGTTTTCCACAGCCGCTTCAGAGATTATGACGTACATCACTGGTGATCCTTACTTTCCAGGTGGTTTAGCAACGCATACCTTTGAGAAAGATAGTTTTTTGAAGTTTGAAAAAGGACCATCGGAAGAACTGACGCTGCAATGGGCAACTTACAGAGAGGCATCCGATGAAACCTGCTTATCAAGAATTTATGGAGGGATTCATCCACCGATTGATGATATTCGTGGGCGACAAATGGGCGTAAAAGTAGCAGGTGTGGCTATCGAAAAAGTAGAATCGTTACTCGGAAATTAATAATTTGCGTTCCACCAATCTGTAATCAACGCAATAACACTTTCGCTTTGTTCCAAGTGAGGATGATGTCCACAGCGGTCCAATAAATTCGTTTGGTGCTTTCCATTGTAGTGCTGGGAGATCAATTGCAACTGTTTCTTGGTTCCGTATTGGTCATCGGCGCCTTGAATGAAAAGTCCTTTGGCAGAACAGTTAGAAATTTCGTTCGTAATGTCCCAATCGGCAAAAGACGGCGACCTCCAAATGTCCGCCCATGCATAAAAGAGAGCTTCAGTCTTCTCTCCATGATACTTGTTCAAACCATCTAGTTTTCCTGCCTTGTAGGCTTTGATAGCAGGAGCTATTCCTTGAATTGTTTCCGGTTCGTTAATGACATGAGCCGCCATGGTAACAATACCAGCTACTTTATTGGGAAATGCTGAAGCATAGAGTAGGGCGATGGTGCCTCCATCGGAGTGACCTACTAAAAGGATGGGTCGATCTTCAGAGATCGCCTCCAAAAAAGCGGGAAGTTCTTTTAGAGCGTAATTGTGAAGGTAATCAGAACGTCTTTTTGTATTAAGAAAAGTAGAAGCTCCATGTCCTTGACGTTCATACACTATACCCGGGAGATTCAATTCCGCACAAAGTTCTTCAGGGAACGTCTTCCATTGAGCAATGCTTCCCAAGGCTTCATGAAGAAAAAGTACTACGGGACCCTCTTTTCTCTCAGCACCAATCCGTTCGTAGTGCAAAGTGATATCGTTACAAATTGCTTCCATAAAAAAAATGAGTTGCAAACAAACGCCTACAACTCACCTTTGAATTATTTAATTCGCATTTACTTAACGCGTTCTACGTAAACGCCTGTACGTGTGTCTACTTTAATTTTCTCACCATTATCAATGAACAATGGAACGCGAATTTCCGCTCCTGTATCAATAGTAGCAGGTTTCATCGTGTTAGTGGCAGTATCACCTTTAATACCAGGCTCGGTATACGTAATTGTTGCCTCGATATGCATTGGAAGCTCCAACACCAATGGCATTTCTTCCTCTGCGTGGAACAAAATGCTACAGATCATTCCCTCCTGCAAAAACTCTGGCTTTTCCACCAATGAGTTCTCAATATTCACCTGCTCAAAAGTCTCACTATTCATGAAAACATAGCTGGCACCTTCTTGGTAGAGATATTGGTAGTCGCGGTTTTCAATACGCACAGGATCAATTTTATGTCCTGCTGAGAACGTGTGATCCAATACTTTTCCCGTTTCAATTTGCTTCAATTTGGTACGTACGAACGCAGGACCTTTTCCTGGCTTTACGTGTTGAAACTCTTTAATTTGGTACAATTTCCCGTTCAGGTCAATGCACATTCCGTTCTTTATATCCGAAGTATTTGCCATGCTTTCTTTTGTTATAGCGACGAATATAGGAATTCTATTTTTTTCTTTCAAATCGGCGCTTTTATAGCCATATTTGTTTTATGACCTGGGAAGACTACAATGATTTCATGAGAATGGAGGTAGGCCACATCGGAGACACTAAAATTCTGATGGAAGGCGTTCTTGGTGCGTTTGGAGTGTTCCTGATTACCTATATCGCGGTAAAGATATGGCGAAGAACCATTCTAAAGCCACGCATCATAATGAACAAAATTGACGAAAAACGGAGAATTTCCATCTTTCTCATCGTCAAGTATATAGGCTGGGTCATCAGCATCCTGATCGCGATAAAGGTCCTTGGTTTTAATATTACGCCGCTACTATTCGGTTCCGGAGCCCTTTTGATTGGTTTGGGATTTGGATTGCAGAACATCTTTCGAGACTTTGTTTCAGGGTTATTTCTTCTGTTTGAAGGATCGCTGAAAATTGGCGATGTTATAGAGGTCGATGGAGAAGTGGGACGAGTAAAAGAAATCAACCTTCGGAGTTCTGAAATGGTTACGGTAGATGATGTAACGATTGTAATTCCTAATTCGAAATTCGTTTCTGAGCGCGTGGTCAATTGGTCCATGGACAACGAATTAGTTCGTTTTGAAGTGAGTGTGGGAGTCGCTTATGGGTCTGATGTAGACGTGGTTTTCAAATGTTTAGAAGACTCCATGCGTGAGAACAAAGACGTAGTATCCAAACCAAAATATTTTGTGCGCTTCAAAAACTTCGGAGATTCTGCACTGGAATTTGAGATGATTTTTTGGTCGCGCAAAGGATTTATTATTGAGAATGTAAAATCTGACCTCCGAAGAGATGTGTACAAAAGGCTGACGGATAGTGGATTGGCGATTCCGTTCCCTCAACGCGATGTACATATCAAAGGACTAGAAAACTTAAAAGACTTTACCAAAACAGAGGAAAAATGAAAGATTACTGGAACAAATTATCATTTGGAGAAAAAGCAAAATTGATCTTCTTTGCCATTTGCGGATTGTTGATACTCATTTTTGCCTTATTGAACTGGAAGATGTATAATCTGAACCTAATCTTTGGTAAAGTAAAAGTGCCGGTAACCATTCTGATTTTGATCAGTATGTTCGGAGGCTACGCGTACGCAAGAATTTACAGTTGGATGAAGTCGCGCCAGCAAGATAAGGAAATCAGTTACCTAAAAGGTGAATTAGCGGCGACACGAGAAAAGCTGCGTCAGCAACCTGAGGCCTTGCAGAAGCAATACAAAAAGCAACTCGAAGAAGATAATAATTCGGAGGAAGAAGCGTAATTGAAGTATGCGAAGTTTATTGCTTCTAGTCTTTTTTGGTGCTACGATGCATGTATTTTCTCAGGAAAAGGGTGCGCTTTCTATAGAAGTTGCTGGCGTTGGTGGCTTTGGATCAATTTCCTACTCAAAAGAATTTAAAGCTTGGGACAAGCTAGGGCTGGAATACCGAGCAGGATTCAGTTTTGTTCCCATCGACAAGAATAATGGCAACGGAATCATCTTCCCGCTATTGATTCATGCAACGTACGGCAACGGTAAGCATCTTGCGGATGTAGGAATTGGTCAGTCGATCACTGTAACAACGAGAGGAAGTGCTTTTGTTCGCATGCCAACGTCATTTGGATATCGTTTACAGACAGATAAAGCGCTCTTCTATCGAATTGCTTACACGCCATTAGTTTCGTACATCTACAATTTTCAGTGGGAGCATTGGGGCGGATTCACCATCGGATACAATCTCTAGATCATGAACTGGAAACTCACACTCATAGCGTCAATCGTACTGGTCTCATGCAACTAACGAGAAGTTTTCGACGGACCCAACAGTTATTCGGACGATTTTGAATCGTATAGCTCGAAAGAAGACCTAATTGATGGAAACGACGAACTATGGTCTTTTTTCCAGCTGACGGATGAAGCAAACACAATTACCATTGATACGAACATTGTGCATTCGGGAAATCAGTCTGTACGATTTTTTGGAGTGGCAGGAGATCCGAATGAAACCAAGAAATGCAGCATCAACAAGCAATTCATGGCATTTTGGGAAGGAGAAACGGTGAAAGTTGATTTTTGGTGTTACATCGAGGGTAATGAAGACATCGACTGGTTGTTTATCTTCGATTTGGAAGAGAAGGTTCCGGTTGGAGCAGGTCCTGGCATGCGTTTGGCGATTGTCGATAACAAACTTCTGTTGGAACACAAATATCCGCAACCGAATGTAGAGCAGGAGGGAAGTGGGGTTGCATTCCCAAGGGATCAATGGGTTCACATAGAATTTGAAACAAAGCTAGAACGAAAAAACAAAGGATACGTTCGTGTAAGGCAAGACGGCGCGCAAATTTTGAGCGTTGATAACTGGCAAACGTTACCAAAAGATATTCTGTATGCCAATCAAGGAACGAAAGGTATGTACAATCAAATTGAGTTTGGACTAACGGCCAATTCAGACGACAATTCACACGTTATGTATTTGGATGATGTTAGTGTTAGTACGGATTAGAGACGCTCGACATTAGACACTAGATGCTAGACACGGAAAACTGAAAGTCCGAAGTCTGATATGGTCGCACCATTCGGCATTCAAGGTCATCGAGCTTGTCGAGATGCCGAGATGCCGAGACGCCGAGATGCCGAGATTCTAGTGAACTCCCATCTCGACAGGCTCGATGTCCGTATGACAGGCTTGCTTTCGTGAAGCTTCAGCGAAGCAAAGCTCGATGTCCGTATAACAATTTGGAACTTTAAATCGCTTTTCATCGCGGGAAAATCAATCAAATTTCCGTACCTTTAATCTACAATGTCACCAACAGAGATTGGCTAGCACATTGACTCCGAAAGGAGGACCCGTACAGTCATAATTTGAAGCTTAGGAAAAAAATCTTAAGGTGCGTCTTTGGAGATAGTATGGCAGGCCGCAATCTTTGATTGAGGGAAACCGAACAGCGGACGTCAGATCATCTTCAGCAAACCTAAACGTGTTAATTGAGGCTTCAATTAACATCCTGTGCGGGTTTTTTATTTCAACTCAACTATCACCTCGTTTCTACGATTAGTAACTTCATACGGAGCATTATACCCAAGGAATGCGAAATTTCCCGTGTGCTCAATACCTTCCTCTGCCAAATATTCGCTCAGTTTCTTTTTATACTTATCGATCTTCGCCTGATTCGCCCAGCCACCGAAACGAATCACAGCAACACGTTTGGGAGCCATTTCCTGCAACACTACCTCTTGGTTGTTCGGAGAGGGTAGATTGTCCAAATTATAGCCTTCCGGCATGAAAAAATGCATGGCGGAAGAGTCACCTAAGTTCATCATTACAGGAGAAGTCATCGCTATTTCCTGCGACTCTTGATTGCCTCCAAAGATATAATTGGCAAGCTTTCGGAAGCCACGACTCGAGTTTTGGTCGTACGTTCCGCTACCAAGATTGACACTGGCAACTACAGACGAAGAATAGGTCCGAATTTCAAACTTATCATGTTGTGACTCCACGGTGTACTTGTTATCTCCGTTGTCTTTTGCATTCTTATTGATTACAATTTGTGCAACGACAAACGATGCGGTTAACAAACAAACGATCAATAGTATTTTTCCTTGTCCCATATTCTAAAGATATGAATTATGTTTAACTAAGCAATTAAAAGGTTAAACAAAATAAGTCAAAACACTAAAAAAGAGCACATTGTATGATGCGCTCTTCTGTCAATTTCTAGGGGAATGTTGTTTACAGCAACGTTTCTATGATTTTGTCCATGGAGTATCCTTCGGCCTCAGCGCGATAGTTTCGTACCAATCGGTGTCTGAGAATCGGCTTTGCAACAGCCTTTACATCCTCAATATCTGGTGAGTACTTTCCGTTCAATGCCGCATGACACTTCGCACCAACAATTAAGTTCTGAGAGGCTCTTGGTCCTGCTCCCCACGTGATGAAGTTTTTGGTGATTTCCGGTGCTTCCGGGCTGTTAACGCGTGTTTTACCGACCAATTTTACTGCATATTCTAGTACGTTATCGGCCACTGGAATGCGACGAATAAGCTCTTGGTACTGCATAATTTGCTCGCCAGAGATAACTTGCTTCAAATCAACTTGTTCGTCAGAAGTTGTAGATTTTACAATAGCCAACTCTTCAGCATAGGTTGGATAATCTACCCAAATATTAAACATGAAACGGTCCAATTGTGCCTCGGGTAGAGGATAGGTTCCTTCTTGTTCGATGGGGTTTTGCGTTGCTAGAACGAAGAAAGGCTTCGGCAATTGATACGTTTTTCCTGCTGCCGTTACCGATCGCTCCTGCATGGCTTCGAGCAATGCCGATTGCGTTTTTGGAGGCGTACGGTTGATCTCATCAGCCAAAATAATATTTGCGAAGAGCGGTCCTTGGATGAATTTGAAATTTCGATTTTCGTCCAGTACTTCAGAACCGATGATATCCGAAGGCATCAAATCTGGTGTAAACTGAACGCGGTTGAAACGTAGTCCTAAACAATCAGAAATGGTATTCACCAATAGTGTTTTCGCCAATCCTGGGACCCCCACCAAAAGACAGTGTCCGCGCGAGAAAATAGAAATCAATACTTGATCCACTACATCGTCTTGTCCAACGATAACTTTATGAATCTCGTTTTTCAGATCTTTGTAATGCGTCACTAACTGATCTACCTTTTCTTTATCTGACATGTTTTATTCGGGTTTAATTCGTTTTAAATAGCTACAACCAAAGCGGGAAAAAGATCATCTCTTACATTTCTTTTAACCACTCGTTACGGAAGTTGCAATTCTGATAATCTTCGTCAATTCTAATATATGCGTTGTTGATCTTCGCGTTGATCCACTCATTAATCACTTTTTGCTTTTTGTCTGCTTCGGCAGCTCGGGTAATGAGCGCGTAATCTTGTCCTAGGTTGGCGCTGTGTGGTTTCGTACGTTTTACCAATTGTACAATTCGTACCCCTTGCTTGCGCTCTTGCTGATTCACATACAAACTTGGCATGGAGTAGTCTCCCGGTTCCATTTTATCGGTTAGTAGGTAAATATCGCGGTCGATTTCGCTCAAGTTTTCAGCGTCCCACATAACATCTCCTGTGTATGGGTTGGTGATGGTACCTTTGTTTTGCTTCGTTGATTCATCATTGGAATATTTGAGTACTGCTTCTTCCCATGTAATAGTTCCAGCCACCAATTGGTTGTAGCAACTATCTAGGCGTAATGCAGCTCTTTCAATTCCAGAGTCTTCGAATTTCGGTGTAATGAGAATGTGCTGACAAACGTAGTCATCGCCCTTACGATCCAAAAGCTTCATGATGTGATAACCGTAGGTTGTTTCGAAGATTTCGGAGACCTCACCTTTTTTCAAACTGTACGCCGTTGCTTCAAATTGTGGAACCATCATTCCTTTGGTGGCTTCGATGCGTCCACCGTACTGAGCACTTCCCGGATCTTCCGAATGAACACGGGCTTGTGCCTCAAATGAACGGTTTTGCTTCACAATAGAGTTACGGATTTCCTTCAACTTATTGTAAGCTCTGTTTTTGTCCTCTTCGGTAATGTCAGGATAGATCACAATTTGTCGGAACATCATCTGCTCATTGATTAATGGCAAACTATCCAATGGAATATCATCATAGAAGCGTTTTACTTCTCGCGGTGTCACAGCTACGTCCATAGTAATGGTACGCTCCATTTCATCGGCCGTTAACTGCTCGCTAATAACTTTGAAGAATTCCGCTTTGATTTCATTGATGGTTTTCCCGTAAAACTCTTCTAGTTTTTGTCGTCCGCCGATTTGCTGTTGAATAACACGTAAACGTTGCTCCATTTCAGCATCTACTTGTGCTTCGGGTACAATGATACTGTCCAATTCGGCCTGAGTAAGTAATAGTTTTTGATACAACAGTTGTTCGAGGATTTCGCAGTCCATTTCGGCCGTGACTTCTACCTGAGCTTGAATTGCTTGCAGTTTTTGCGCTTGAATGTCGGATAGTAGAATGATATTGTCTCCTACTTGCGCTGCGATTTTATCAATGGTTTTCTGCGCATTGGCACTAAAAGATAGTACCATCAAAAAACTACAAACGAATATTGATTTCATGCTTTTTCTTTAATTCCTTCAACAGTTTGGCTTCATTTTTCTCGCGAATATCATTTAACCGTTGTGAAACAATGATACTGCGTATTCGGTCTTTCAAAAATTCAAGCGGTGGTGCTTCGTCTTTCAATTTGTAATCAATGACATTCAGGAAGTACCAGTGCTTGTCATCAGAAAAATACGTTTTTGTCCTATTCAAAACGATATTATCCACGTTGTATTTCTCCAATGGGATATCCTTTGCCAAATCATCAAAGTAAATCCATGTGGAATCGTCAAAATAATAGTCCTGTGCATAAAGTTTGGCAAAAGAATTTATTTCGGCGAGGTCTTTATCGTTTTTTAACAGGTAGTTGATGTGTACCTCTTCTTCTTTAAAATCAAGCTCTTTCGGGATTTTTAGGTACAGTGCCTTTACAATGTAATCGTTGAGCAAAAACTCGTCTTGGTGTACGTCATAATACGTTTGAAGTTCTGCATCCGAAACAACGGTATCAAGCAATTTTCTTACGTGAATCTCTTCCAAATAATATTGCGCCAAATCTCCTGAATACGACTCAGAACGTAGCTGAACCAGTTTCCATTCTTTGGGGTGTTTTTCTTGGAGTTCTTGCCGGTATACTTCCTCGTTGCACCATTCTGCTACAAAGGCTTTGAGTTCTTCCTTGTTGTTGAAGTCCAAACCGCGGTGCTTCATTAAAACGTAGGCATCACCTTCGGTAAGTTCTGCTTCGCCTACTGTTGCAAGTACTTTATCGGAATCCGAACAAGAAACCAAAAAACAAAACAGGCTGACCACAAAGCCAGCCTGTCTTACATATGTTCGATACTTATTTACCAAGACTGTAAAGTACATCTTCGTTCACAGAAATCTTGTGTTTATTACGAAGCTCTTTTAACCATTCGTCCTCAAGGTAACTTTGGTAGTCTGAAGTAACCGCTCCTTTCGCTTCAGAGAATTCTTTCTCCGCTGGAGGAAGGATTTCATTTACTCGAGCTACGTAGTACTTTCCGTCAATTTCATAGATATCGTTTATACCTACTTTCAAATCTTGTCCTTTCACAAAACTCGATTTTTCAACGTCAAATTTCCCATTTCGGTGACGTGTGTTCAACTCGCTGTCCGTGTTCACTTTTTGTACGATATCTACAATGTTCATTGTATCTGCGCCTTCGCTCGTAAGAAGTGCGTACACTTTCTCCGCTACTTCTTTCGAGTTACAATCGAAAATATCTGCATCGTAGCGCTTGTTCCAGCGGTAGTTTCCACTGTTGTTTGCGTGATACTCTTTCAAACCAGTCGTGTCTTTCATCGCTTTGTTCCAAACCATGTCTGACATGATTTCGTACAATAGAATTCCGTCGTGATACTCTGTTACCAAAGCTCGGTAAGCCGGGTACTTGTAAGCTAATTTAGACTCTTCGTAGCCCAAAATGGATTTTTCTTCCCACTTCTCATACTGTTCGTCAATCATCGGCTTGATTTCTCCGCCTTTGCGAATACCGCGGTAGTTTGTTTGAAGGAACAACGCGAAGTCTTTTTGTGTGTACTTCTGTTTGTCCAAAATAAACAAGGGCTTATCCTTCTTGATTTTATCCTCGAATTTCTGATCAGAGTAGAAAGTAGAATCTACATTTTCGTAGAACCATTTTAAGCCTTTCTCAGACTTGTCTTTGAAACCGTACTCCTTTTTTAGCTTTACCACAAACGACTTCTGTGTTTGCTTTGAACGAGAATCTTTGGCAACACGTTTTTCCAAACTTGGTTTCAAGTCCTCAAAACTTGGAACTGGGTGTCGCTTCAATCGTTTGATGATGTGGAAGCCATAATCTGTTTGAACTGGCGCCGTGTACTCACCGTCGTTTTCAATGGCAAATGCAGCGTCCTCGAATGCAGGCAACATGCGCGTTGTTGTTCCTGTTCCGAATGGTGGCAACTTTCCTTCTTTGTTCACTGATGATGGGTCGTCAGAGTATTTCTTAACCAACTCCTCGAAGTCTTCACCGCTTTCTAAAAGGTCATAGATTTCATCTGCTTTCTTACGGCTACTTTCGATAGCATCTTCCGGCTCTCCTGCACGAGCAGAAACGAAAATGTGAGCACTTTCCATACTACCACGTGCTGGACGTTTGTCTGCAACATAAATGATGTGGTAACCGAAGCGTGTGCGGAACGGCATGGAAACTTCTCCAACTTTCGTATTATACGCCATATCTTCAAACGGATAAACCATTTGGAAGGCAGTAAAGTAGCCCAAATCTCCATTGTTGGATTTTGCTGATGGATCCTCAGAACCTCCAGGTCCTGATGCCACAGCACCGAAGTCTTCACCATTAAGAACACGTTTACGCAATGCCATAATTCGGTTGTATGCCGCTAACGTATCTTTTGGTAGCGCATTTTGAGAAACCTGAATCAAGATGTGAGAAGCACGTACTTCATTCGCTGTGCGATCGTATGCTTCTTTTACCAATTCTTCAATCTTCGTTGAGTCAACCAAGTATGGATTTGCCAACTGTTTCGTGTATCCGTTTAACTCGCGTACCAATTTCGGAATAGTATCATATCCCAATGCTTCCGCTTCTGCTACTTTGAGTTTAAACTTTTTGAAAAGTTCCATGTATTCATCCAGTGAAGCTTTGTCGTACTTCGGATCGTCATTGTTTTTCAAGTAGATTTGAAGGAACTCCGACTTGGTAATTTCCTTGTCGTCAATTGTCATGATTACAGGGTCTTCCTGTGCCACAACAGTCTGTGTCAAAACCAATGTGATTGCAAGAACAAATAGTCTTTTCATAGTTTGTGTTTTCGTTGATTTTTTCAGATTGCCAAATATAACGTATGCTTGCCGTTATTCGTTTAGTTCCGGCAATTATTTTATGCTGTAATTCGGAGCTTCTCGAGTAATCGTAACATCGTGGGGATGGCTCTCGTGAACTCCTGCACTCGTAATGCGCACAAATTTAGAACCTTGCAAAGATTCAATATTCGGAGCACCGCAGTAACCCATTCCTGAGCGTAAACCACCGATAATCTGATACATAACCTCTACCAATCGGCCTTTGAACGGAACGCGTCCTGAAATTCCTTCTGGAACTAATTTCTTAACGTCGTCTTCTGCATCTTGGAAGTAACGATCTTTCGACCCTTTTTGCATGGCTTCCAATGATCCCATTCCGCGGTACGTTTTGAATTTACGACCTTGGTAAATGATTGTTTCTCCCGGTGATTCTTCTACGCCCGCAAACATAGATCCAACCATTACTGTATTGGCTCCAGCGGCGATAGCTTTCACGATGTCCCCCGTGTATCGAATTCCTCCGTCGGCAATTACCGGTACTCCTGTACCCTCCAAAGCCTGTGCCACATCGTTCACTGCTGTTAATTGTGGAACCCCAACTCCAGCAATAATTCGAGTAGTACAAATAGATCCAGGACCAATTCCAACTTTCACAGCGTCTGCACCAGCTTCTACCAAATACTTAGCTGCTTCAGGGGTGGCGATGTTTCCTACGATTACATCTAACTCAGGGTATTTTCCTTTTACTTCTTTCAATTTGTCGACAACGCCACGTGTATGTCCGTGAGCAGTATCAATTACGATGGCATCTACTCCGGCTTCAACCAAGGCAGCTGCACGCTCTAACGTATCGTGAGTAACTCCTACGGCAGCGGCTACACGTAAACGACCGTAAGCATCTTTACAAGAGTGCGGGTGTTCCTTTACTTTAATGATATCACGGAAAGTGATAAGTCCGATGAGTTTGTTATCGTTATCGACTACGGGAAGTTTTTCAATTTTATTTTGCTGAAGGATGTCTTCTGCAAGCGACAAATTCGTTTGCTCTGATGTAGTAATCAAATTTTCAGAGGTCATTACCTCCTGAATTGGACGGTTCAATCGCTTTTCGAATCGAAGATCACGGTTGGTAACAATTCCCGCCAAAATTCCAGCGTCATCAACCACTGGGATACCACCGATTTTGTTCTCTTTCATCAATTGCAGTGCATCGGCTACTGTTGCGTCTGCTGCAATGGTTACAGGATCGAGAATCATGCCGCTTTCAGATCGCTTTACTTTGCGTACTTGTAGCGCTTGTTCTTGAATCGACATGTTTTTGTGAATCACGCCAATACCTCCTTGTTGCGCAATGGCTATGGCCAACTTTGCTTCCGTTACGGTGTCCATTGCCGCAGCGACGATGGGTGTATTAACAGAGATGTTTCTTGTGAGTTTGCTTTGCAGCACAACATCTTTTGGTAAAACTTCTGAATAAGCCGGAACGAGCAGTACGTCGTCGTAGGTTAATCCTTCTGTGATTTGGGAGATATTCGTAAGAGGCATATGCGAACTTATTTGTGAAATAAATTCTTGCAAAAGTAGTAATAATATATCGTTTTATTCCGCTATTTACATTTATATAACAAACAACCATTTACTCAAGAAGAACCACGGTTGAATCAATGGTAAAAAAAGTCTGAAAGCGAATAACTATCTTCCTGTAAAACTACTACTTATGAAAGCATTCCAAGGATACTACTTACTCACTTT
Source organism: bacterium (assembly GCA_024742305.1). GTDB lineage: Bacteria > Bacteroidota > Bacteroidia > Flavobacteriales_D > Crocinitomicaceae > UBA4466. The sequence continues at coordinate 16,602 of JANSYQ010000024.1, forward strand.
ATTGGTTGTCATTTTTTCTTCCTGTGCGCCTTACGGCAATAGGTTGAGAGGGGAGTACGTTCCATTACAGGATGGAGAAAATCCGTATTACGAGACGAAGGAAACGCTTGTCGTGAGCCGAATGGGTGATACAGTAGTGCGGGCGTACCATGTACCAAACCCACGCATTCGACCGTATTACGACACCATCACCTTTGTTTCGAGGAACAGAGTTAAGGCCTTGCATCGTTCTTCGGGAGTTGGTTCTTGTTGTGCAAGTCCGATTTACATGACCCTCGAGGAATATGAGATGAATGGAGATACGATGAAAGCACCTTATGGCAATTACTTGGTACGCGGTGATACCTTGTACCCACTGCATTACGGGAAGATTTATGTTAAAGAATGACAAACAACTCGCCGAAATTTATTAAATTCAGTACTATTGTAGTAGTATGAAGTTTTATATCACAGCGTCATTTCTATTTGTTCTTGGTTCGTCTCTAAAGGCGCAAGACTCTACGGTTGTTTATTCTGACTCGGCTTTAGCGGCAATGGATACCAATTTGGTACAATTGTCTGGCGTAGTAATTAATGAAGAAACACTTGAGCCACTTTCTTATACGACTGTTTATGATAGAACGCTGGGTCGCGGGGTTATTACCGATTACTACGGTTATTTTTCAACGGTTGTATTTCCAAGAGATACATTGATCTTCTCGTATTTTGGCTATCAAACTTCCACTTATGTTGTTCCTGATACGTTGAGCGAAGATCGATACTCAATGATTCATTTAATGCAAAAGGATACTTTGAATCTTCCTGAAATTACTGTTTATCCTTGGCCTTCCCGTGAAGACTTTGCTCGAGCGTTTGTAGAAATGCGTCCTTATGACGATGATATCCGTAGAGCACAACGCGAGTTATCCGGGGAAAGTTTGGCGTTTGTAGCGGCACGTTTGGAAGGAGATGCTTCCTTGGCCTATGGAAATACGCAGAATCAATATCTGACAAAGATTTACACGAATCGTCAGATGCCAGCAAACAACTTATTCAATCCGTATGCTTGGTCGAAACTGATCAAAGATTGGCGGGAAGGAAAGTTGGCTAGAGAGTAAACGCTACTCGTAGAAGATGACAAATACATCTTCGTCATCCTTTTTAAATAACTTCTTTTCACGAGCAAATTTCTCTATTTCAGAGCGCTCTTCCAGTTTCTTTAGAGTAGAACGAGTCTCCTCAAGATCTTCTTCAATTCGAGATTTTTCTGCTTGAAGTGCACTCAATTTACTTCGTTGACTGATAATGTTGAAAATGTCGTTGTCATCCAATAGAAGCGCATACACAACAAAAATGACCGTTGCTAAGATGAATTTGTTCTTCAGATAACCAAGCGCTTTCTTCATAGAAACAAAAGTACGAAGGGAAATGTCTCTTTGGATTGAAATCGCAGAAGCTTATGAAGAATACATTGTGAATTTATGTGTCAATGTTATGATTGATCACTTCTTCACAAACCGCCGCGCGATTCTAACTTTTGGGGACTCTACTTTTAATAGGTACGTACCAGATGCCAGCGAGCGTGTATCAATTTCAAAAGTACCATTAGTTGCCGTGATCATCGATTCATACATCGTTTTTCCACTGAGGTCAGTTACGGAAAAATAGAGCTTGTCCGAAGTCATATCTTTCAGGGTTATTTGTATATAGTCCCCAGCTGGGTTGGGTGAAAGCGTCATAGAAGATGCTTCCAATGTATTAATTCCAGCCTCTTGATATGCCACGGCGAAGTGGAGAAGTGCTCCCATTGAAGCTTTGGTCACCTGATGCAGGTACGGAATGTCCATGTTGGAAATACTGTCGTTGATAGAATGTGTGTAAGGAGAAGAATTTTCCTCGTAAAATCCTGTAACGACGTAGCCATCGAGCATAAAGGGGACGTAATCTGAGCCGTAGGCAAAAGATATTTGTGTTTGTAAGTTGGAGTACAATTGCGTGCAAACAGCTAGTTCATTGGTGTAAATGTCTGATTGTAAATTGTTACCGTTCGGAGGGCTTTGATCGCGTTCGCAAATGATCGTGTTGTTTGTTTCGCCTCCGCTTCCGCCAACTTGGTCGATGTTGAAAAGCACCTTTACATCCAAATTGCTGGGATTGGCAACGTTTGCCACGTAATGCTCACTTCCTTCTAATCCAACTTCCTCGGCAGAGAAGTGTATGAATTTGATGGAGTACTCAGTTGGAATGTCCTTGATCAGTCGAGCTAATTCAAGAAGAATAACCGTTCCTGAACCGTTGTCGTTTGCCCCTGGACCGTTTTTAGTGTCGTAGTGTCCATCTATGATCACATAGGTATCAGGATACAATGTTCCTGTTTTTGTTACGATGATGTTCGTGGTTGTAACACCTTGCACTTGAAAGTTGTCTTCTACAATATCCGTATACCCCCAGTTCTGATACTTCTGAACTATCCAATCTTTGGTGTTGTCTAGTGCTGGATTCAACAGTTCTTTGATACCAAGATCTTCGAATTGTTGCAGGTATTCTGTAACGGTGTCTTGATTACAACTATCTGCCATGGATGCGTAAAAAGCATCGAATGTTTGACCAAGTGCCGAAATTCCGGGCAATGTCAATAGGAGAGAGAGAATCAATGCTTTCATAAGTGCCGTTTGAGTTCACTAAAATTAGCGAAAAAAAAAGTCCGCTCTACTGTAGAACGGACTTCCTTAATGTTCGGTTGGCTTTTAGCTATTCACGTAATCGTCATAGCGTCTTTGCCATTCTTCGTCTTCTTCAAACCACTGAGCGGCTTTTCCCAAGATTTCTTTTGCTTTCTCATCTTGAAGGCTCACTTTGTACATTTTCGCTGTTTCAATGATTCCGATCATCAATGTTTTTTTGTCGGCATCGCTCCAGCTTTCAACTCCGGTGATGTTCGGCAGAAGATCTTCTGCTTCTTTCCATTTGGTACGAGCAGTAGAACGGTCTTTTTGTTCGTACTTACATGCTCCCATAATGTACAACACGCCAATCTCGTTTTGCGTAATTTTCGTGTAACGACCGGCCCAAGAGTATGCCTTTCGGTAATCTCCAGCGTCGATGTCATTGGCAATTCGTGTACAGAGCGTCATTTGGAACTCTCTCACAAACTCATTGAACTCTTCAATCGCCTGACCGTCGTTTTTCTTCAGGTCGTACTTCATTCCTTTACCAAGGAACTTAATGGCGTCTTTGTAAGCATTTTTAAAGCGCTCGTCGTCGGTTCCGGATAACGAAATTTTGTGCAATCCTTTCGCTGCCCAGAAATAAGGTACTGGATCATACTTCGTTTTGTCGTCCGTAGTGTAGCCCTCTGCCTTCTTAACTAGCTTTTCGTAATCCTCGTCAGCAAAGAGAATTTTTAGATCGTTGTAATCTTGTGCTACCGCTGTTTGGGTTAGTAAGATTAGACCAATAAAAGTAAATAGATGTCGCATAATGCTTTAATGTTAATATTTATTTTCGAACATACAAGTCAAATACTGTGCCGAAGCAAAAAAGTTACATAAATGTATGGAAATTTAACATTCTCATTCATAGCTTTTCAGTAATAAACTAAGAATTTTCTGTGCAGCCTTTGAAATTTTTGTTCCTGGACCGAAAACGCCGAATACACCCGCCTCGTAAAGGAAGTCATAGTCTTGTTGTGGAATCACTCCACCGGCAATGACCATAATGTCTTCTCGATTGCGTTTTTTCAATGCGTCGATTACCTGTGGGACGAGTGTTTTATGTCCTGCCGCGAGCGAAGAAACTCCCAAGATGTGAACATCGTTCTCCACAGCTTGTTTAGCCGCTTCTTCCGGAGTTTGAAACAGCGGACCGATATCTACATCAAATCCTATGTCGGCGAATGACGTTGCAATCACTTTCGCCCCGCGGTCATGACCATCTTGCCCCATTTTGGCAATCATGATACGAGGACGCCTTCCCTCCAAACTGGCAAACTTATCTGCTAGTGCTCTTGCTTTATTGAAATCGTTATCTTCCATAGATTCAGATGAATATACGCCGTTTATTGATCGGATCGTTGCTTGGTAGCGTCCATAAGCGTTTTCAAGAGCAAGCGAAATCTCACCCAGCGAGGCGCGTTCACGTGCACAACGGATGGCAATCTCCAATAAGTTTCCTTCGCCCGATTTGGCTGCTGCTTCCAACTCAGTCAACACTTCATTTACCTTATCGTTATCTCTATTGGCTTTCAGCTCGTTTAATCGATTGATCTGTGCCTCACGAACCTTTGTATTATCCACCTCAAGAATTTCCATGGGATCTTCCTTTTCCAACTGGTAGCGATTAACGCCAACGATAATATCTTTGTTCGAATCAATGCGCGCTTGCTTTCTTGCTGCGGCCTCTTCAATACGCATTTTGGGAATTCCGGTTTCAATTGCTTTTGCCATTCCGCCGAGTTCCTCGACTTCTTCAATTAGTTTCCAAGCTTCCTCTACAAGAGCATCTGTCAATTTCTCTACGTAGTAGCTTCCGCCTAATGGATCGACGTGTTGGGTGATGCCCGTTTCTTCTTGTAGATATATTTGCGTATTTCGAGCGATACGCGCAGAAAAGTCCGTTGGAAGCGCAATGGCTTCGTCCAGCGCATTTGTATGCAACGATTGTGTTCCGCCCAAGGCTGCTGCAAGTGCTTCGATACAGGTTCGTGCTACATTGTTGAACGGATCTTGTTCTGTCAAGCTCCAACCCGAAGTTTGGCAATGCGTTCGTAAAGCAAGCGACTTCTGATTTTCAGGATTGAATTGATTGACCAGTTTCGACCAAAGAATTCGTCCGGCACGCATTTTCGCCACTTCTGTATAATGATTCATTCCGATGGCCCAAAAGAAACTTAGGCGCGGAGCAAAATCATCAATCTTCATTCCCGCTTTGATTCCAGCTCGCAGGTATTCAAGACCATCGGCTAGTGTATACGCTAACTCGATAGCTGCCGTAGCTCCAGCCTCCTGCATGTGATACCCTGAAATGGATATGGAGTTAAAGCGCGGCATATTTTGCGAGGTATATTCAAATATGTCTGAAATGATGCGCATTGAAGGTAACGGAGGATAGATGTACGTATTTCGGACCATGAATTCTTTCAGAATATCGTTTTGAATGGTTCCTGAAAGTTGATCTTGTGAAACGCCTTGTTCCTCCGCCGCTACGATATAAAACGCCATGATGGGAATAACGGCACCGTTCATCGTCATGGAAACCGACATTTTATCCAAAGGAATCTGATCGAACAAAATTTTCATGTCCAAGATGGAATCAATGGCAACTCCGGCTTTTCCTACATCTCCAACAACACGCTCGTGATCTGAATCATAACCACGGTGTGTTGCCAAGTCGAAGGCAACAGAAAGTCCTTTTTGACCTGCAGCCAAGTTTCGTCGGTAGAAAGCATTGGATTCCTCTGCCGTTGAGAACCCCGCGTATTGGCGAATGGTCCAAGGACGAATAGCGTACATAGAGCTGTAAGGTCCTCGTAAATACGGAGCTAATCCTGAAACGTAGCCCAAATGATTGAGCTCGGCTTCATCTGATTGGTCGTAAAAATTCTGTAAGTCAATGGTGTCTGCTGTAGTGAACGTGGTGTTCTTCTCAGCTGTTGCTTTTTTAGGGTCCGTTTGATAGGAGACCTTTGAGAAATCTACTCGTTTCATACAGTTTCTGTTTTTTTGATGGTGTCCGCGAGAAATGCGCTCATGTTCAAATAGCCTGGAACTTCTTTCCATGCGGTTGTCTGTTCTCTTGGATCCGGAAATTTGTTCACGCCGATAAGTGTTGCACTTCCGTTTTGATAGGCTTCCATTCGCTTGGCGGCTGTTTGGCCTACAGCCTCTTTGAATTCACTTTGTACTTCGGGTTGTTTGATTCCACCGTTTTTATCCAATTCTTGGAAGTGTGACCAAGCTTTCTTTCCGATGATTTCAGTAAGTTCCTCAACCGTGTAACTTCCGCCAGGAGCATCAATGACATGATGCAAATACGATTCTTCCTTAAGTATCGTAGATATATTCAGTGCCATTCGTTCTGCCAATTCCGAAGCACCATTTTCGCTGTACATATCGTAGGGAAGTACAATAATGGCATCGGATGCACTTGCAGCAGACATGGTTTCGGTTGTTTGTCGCAACAAGTTGGTATATGGATCTTTTAAGGATTTATTTGTGTGACCAATGATCGCCGTAATTTGGCAATTGTAGGAACACGCATGTTCGGGGTTGTATTCTGCAACAATTTTCGACCATAGTTGACGCAAAGCTCTCAGTTTGGCAATGGCATTGAAGTAATTAGCTCCTACGCCTACGTGAAAGTGAATTTGAGCCGTTGCCTCGTCTGTGTTGAATCCTTTTTCCATTAGCTCAACGAGCATTTCATGTCCTGCAGATAGGCAGAAAGCCAATTCCTGAGATGCATTCGCACCACATTTTTGAACTCTGAATCCATTCACTACATAAGTCGCTGTTTGCGAACTTTTCATGACATGGATTAGCTCTTCATTACTAGTGTCAGTGACTGCATCAAAGCAAAATGAAACACGATTTTTCGCGTTTCCCGCAATTTGGAGAATCTCTTTTACCTGATCCGTTGATGATAGCGAGAACTGAGTACGAATGAATTCTAGTTGCACTCCTTCCAAAACCTTGCTCCAGTTCACCTTGGCATCGGCTTGAAACAAGAGTAAGTCTGCGCCCATCATCAGTAATTTCAGCGCTTTCTCGTTCGCTACTTTTTCATTTGTTACGGAAATGAAGGCACCGTTGCTCCAATTGTTGTCGATGGTCTTTGAACCTCGCGTTGCCGGAAAAGAACCGGGGGTTATATCTGGAGCTTGTCGTTCTTCTCTGTGGTAAAATGCTCGAAAGTCAATATCCTCAATGGGATCGTGAAAATCTAGAACAGACAGTTCCTTGCCTTTTAGATCCTTCACTATTTTGTCCTTCCATTCTGAAAGGTTTGTAGGAGGAAATTCCTGAAATAAATTGTTCATGTACTGAACGATTTTTAATGTTCAAAAAGTTGTTCAACAGCAACAAAAAATTGCTGATCAAATGTAATGAATTGCCAGCAGATTGTTGCGATTCGGTAGGAAAACCTTTAGGTGCTGAAATACCGATAAATAGCAAAAGATACGGCGTAGAACAGTAGAATACCGAGAACCAACTGCGTGGCAGAGGTATATCCTTTACGTCGCCAATAGAGCCAGTTGATCAATCCAAGAATGACGCCGGGAACAAGCGGGTAGAGGTACAAACTCATGAGGGAATCAATCCAAATTGCTGAAAATGGTGCGTCAAATGTTTGCTATGCAAACGAAGCCATTCTTCTTTGTTTAGGTGTCCAAAAGATGGGTGTAAGTGGCGTTTACCCGGGTTTTTATCGAAATATTGCACAAATTCATTCCAGTTGGACGTAAATTCTTCAATGGCATCTTCTAAGGTAGCATTTCGGTTCTCCTCGTCTGCTTCACCGTATGGCGCCTTGAAGTGCTTCGGTAAAGGATGATCTGAATGCAGAAAACCAATGGCTTTGTCCAATTTGTCTTCTGGGACCTGCAATTCCACACCGTCGAGTTTTCCTTGCGCTAGATGCAGTGAGTCCGTAATATGTTCCACCATTCCGATCGGGGTCAAGCTGCCCCAAGCAGGTTTTGATGTTGGTGTCAATTTTTCAAGATGTGCCAATGCGCTGGCTAGCGTAGGTTCGATGTAATTCATTAGTCCATTTTTCCGACAACAATTTGAAGGCTTTTTGGAACGACACTAACATTTAGCTCCGATGCGATCATTGTAGGTTCACCGTCATAGTGCGCTACATTTTTAGAGGAGCTGATGCGTGCGTTCTTGAAGGAAATCACTTCAGAATGTCGTTTTCGTTGTTTCTTTTTAGAGAAGAAGCGGTAAACGATAGAGGGTACCGACCAAATGGAGAAGGGTTTTAAAACAACCATTTCCAATTCTCCGTCTGTCACGTCCGACTTAGGAGAAACAGTAAAACCATTTCCAAATTGAGAGGCATTGGCGACAGTGAGCAATACCACAGGGAGTTGCTTTACTTTTCCATCCACATCAATGGTAACGTTGATGGGGTTGAAGCGGAAAAATTCACGCACCGTTAAATAGATGTAACTGAAGAAGCCACGTTTGTGGTGCTCATCGAATTTTTGCGCTACTACTGCATCCAGTCCATATCCACCTACTCCTAAAAAGGATTTGTCGTTCACCTTCACCGTATCCATGGCAATGGAGTTCGAATAATTAATGCAGAAGATTGCATCCTTGATTGCGAGCGGAATTTTTAAGTGACGCGCTAGTCCGTTTCCTGAACCTGTTGGGATAATCGCCAGTTTCGTTTTTGTACCAATGAGTGCTGTGCCCACCTCGTGCACCGAGCCGTCGCCTCCTACTGCACAAACGACATCAATGCCTTCTTTGGAAGCCTCTTTGGCCAAATCACTTGCGTGTCCCTTGTGTTGGGTGTAAACAATGTCGTATTCAAACCGATCTTGATTGAGGTATTTCTCAATCAACGGTGGAATGGTGTTCTTTCGTCCCACCCCCGAAATCGGATTTATTATAAAACGAATACGTTCTTTCATTACTTTGTTCGATAGGAGCTCGAAGCTTTTGTCATACGCACTACAGCAATTAACGTGCCTTTTCGTAACACTGACAAGGTGGCATTCGATAAGGTAAAGTTACGCAAATTTGACTCCTTTCCGTGGGATAACATTTAAAAGGTTCACTATTTATTGTGAATATCTCATATTCTTGACTAAACCGTTAAATAAGTTACTGCTACCAATCAAAGAATCGCTGCACAGAAAAAGGCTATTATTTGGTATCTTTCGCACCATGAAAAGTCTATCGAATGGAATTTTGTGGTTGATGCTCTTTTGCGGGATCAATGCACAAGCGCAAATAGAAGTTCCTGAATCCAATGGGAAGCAAGAGGAGAAAGAGGTGGAGGAGGCTATATTGCCCTTAGAACCAGTAAAAACAGAAGTAATTGCTTTTGCTAACTGGTCGAATACGAGCCGCGTTTTACGCCCAAACTCTGCAAATGATGGGTTGTTTGGTGAGCCGCTAGGTATTCGGGAAGATGAGAAAAATCTCAATGTTTGGTCCTATGGACTTGGTTTCCGAAGCGATTTAGGAAAACGATTTATGTGGCAGGGAGGAATTTCATGGATTCGTAATGGAGAAACCTTTACCTATGAAGCTCCTGATACAGACTCCACCTTCGCGTATCAAACCTTCTACAATTACATCGCGATGCCTTTGAAAGTGTTGTTTAAACACGGTTCGCGAGTTCGTGTGTACGGAGGTGTAGGATTGACACCTCAAATGTTTTTCTCTTACCGTCAGGAGCAACAATGGACAACAGAAACAAACACGCAAATGGACGAGACCATTAAAACGAAAAATGGCTACAACTCTTTCGTTCTTAGTGGGACTGTAACAGCTGGCGTGCAACTACGATTCAACAAAGGTTCATCTATTTTTGTTGAGCCCGAATATCGTATTCACTTGACCAATTCGTATGAGTCCATTGACAGTTACGAGCATTTTGGTCGTGCATTCGGTGTAAATATGGGCTTCACTTATCCAATTTGGTAACTATGAAGATCAAAGAAATTACTCGTTATCTTGAGAGTTTAGCACCGATTTCTAGTCAAGAGTCTTACGATAACTCAGGGCTCATCGTTGGTAATGAAAACACAGAGGTCTCAAACGTTCTAATTTCCCTCGACTGCATTGAGTCTACAGTGGAAGAGGCAATAGAAAAGAACTGTGAATTGATCATTGCCCATCATCCCATTGTTTTTCGTGGATTGAAGAAGCTGAACGGCAAGAATTACATCGAGCGAACGGTAATCAAGGCGATTAAGAATGATATCGCCATCTATGCCATTCATACCAATTTAGATAACTATCGTTTCGGCGTAAACCATGAGATTGGTAAACGTATCGGGCTGAAGAACCTCAGAGTGCTGCAACCAAAGAACGAAGTGCTTTCTAAGTTGATTTGTTACATTCCACACGATCACGTTACCGCTGTTTCACAAGCAATGTTTGATGCGGGTGCCGGCAAAATTGGCGATTACGACGAATGTGGATTCGCTACGTCTGGAGAAGGGTCGTTTCGCCCGAACGAATCGGCGAAGCCATTTATTGGAGCGTCAGAAGAACGATCCACGGTAAAAGAAACCAAGTTTGAAGTCGTTTGCTCAACACATTCGGTGCATCAGGTAGTGCAAGCAATGATTTCAGCGCACCCGTATGAAGAGGTAGCGTACGAAATATTCCCCATGTTGAACTCCAATCCCTACGAAGGAAGTGGGATGGTGGGAGAGTTGGAGACTCCTGTAAAAACGGAAGACTTTTTAAAGCACCTCAAAAGGGAGTTCCAATGCGGTGTTATTCGACATACGGACCTTGTTTCTGAAAACATTCAAAAAGTGGCGTATTGCGGCGGTGCGGGAAGTTTCTTGCTACCTTCGGCGAAACGATCCGGAGCCGATATCTTCATTACGGGCGACTATAAGTATCACGAGTTTTTCGATGCTGATGGAGGTATCATTATTGCCGACATTGGTCATTTCGAAAGCGAACAATATACTTCGCACCGAATAGCAGAGATTTTGATGGAAAAATTTGCTACCTTTGCCGTTCATTTAACGGAGGTTAATACAAACCCAATAAATTATTTTTAACTGATGGCAAAAGCTGCAACGAAAAAAGAGACGTCTGTAGAAGAGAAACTAGACGGTCTGTACGAATTGCAATTAATTGATTCTGAAATCGATCGAATCCGAACTATTCGCGGAGAGCTTCCATTGGAGGTTCAAGATTTGGAAGACGAGTTGGAAGGGTTGGATACGAGAATCGCCAAGTTGGAAGAAGAAATCGCTACGTTCGAGAAAGACATTTCTGATCGTAAGAACTCGAACAAAGAGGCGGAAATCGCAATTGCGAAATACAAAGAGCAACAAAACAACGTTCGAAATAACCGTGAATTTGAATCTATTTCCAAGGAGATTGAATACCAGGAGCTAGAAATCAAATTGAACGAAAAGCGAAGCAAAGAATCCAAAGCGAAAATCGCACACAAGAAAGAGGTGTTGGATGAAGCGAAAGAGCGTCGTGAGCTTCGTGCTAACGATTTGGCTGCAAAGAAGTCTGAATTGGACGAAATTATCGCTGAAACACAAGCGCAAGAGGAGAAGCTATTGAAAAAGTCGGCTGCTGCCTTGAAAAAGATGGATACTCGTCTAGCGAATGCTTACACGCGCTTGCGTGAAAACGCTAAGAACGGATTGGCAGTTGTACCGGTAGATCGCGACTCTTGTGGTGGATGTTTCAACAAAATTCCACCGCAGCGACAATTGGATATCCAAACGAAGAAAAAAGTGATCACTTGTGAGCACTGTGGACGTATTCTTGTTCCTTCAACAGAGGAAGTAGAAGCGTAAGCAAACAATATTTACGTACATTGAACCGGTCATCGAGCACAGTCACGATGTCCGGTTTTTTTATTTTTAACTCGTGAAGTTTCAGGATTACCCTATATCGTCAGAAATTAAAGCGCAATTGAACAAATTGGGCTGGAAAAGACCTACTGATATTCAGTACAAAACCATGCGTCACATTTTGGATGGTGAAGATGTTATGGCGATTGCTCAAACAGGAACAGGAAAAACGGCGGCATTCGCCATTCCCACCCTTCATGTTATCCAAACGAAAAAGCGAAAGTACAGCAAAGGGTACGTGCGCTGCCTGGTGATGGTGCCTACAAGAGAGCTGGCCAAACAAATTGCTGGAGTTTACCGTGAAATTGGGAAGTATACGGGAATAAAAGTGTTCGGACTTTTCGGCGGGGTAGAGCAGGAGCAGCAAATTCAGACGTTGGATAATGGAATAGATGTTCTGATTGCTACACCGGGCCGTATGTTCGACTTGAACGCGCAGAAAGCCTTAGATCTTTCCCGTGTGGAGTTTCTTGTTCTAGACGAGGCCGATCTTATGCTTGATATGGGCTTTTCCAAAGATATCCGTGACGTTTTGCGTTTACTTCCGAAAAAACGGCAAAATCTGTTCTTTTCCGCTACGATATCCAAAACAATTAAGTCCTTGGCGTACGAAGTGGTGAGCAAACACAACACGATTCGAATTCAAATTTCTCCCAAGAACCCTGTGGCAAAGAACATTGATCATGCGGTAACTTTTGTGGAAATGGACGATAAGCGCTTTTTCTTGGAGAACTTGCTCAAGGAATATCCTGATATGAAAGTGGTCGTCTTTGCGCGCACGAAAGTTCGTGTAGAACGTATCGTAAAGGCGATGGAGCGCGTTGCGATAAAATCTGAGGCGCTGCATGGAGGCGTAGATCAAAAAGATCGTTTTGTCATCTTAGAACGCTTCAGGTCAGGAGAAAACCGAGTTTTGATTACCACAGACGTTGCCGCACGTGGAATTGATATTCCTTCTGTGGAGTACGTCGTGAACTATGACTTGCCTGATGTAGCTGAAAATTACGTTCACAGATGTGGTCGAACAGGGCGCGGGAAAAATCGCGGTCAAGCATTGTCGTTTTGCAGTGAAGGAGAGCGTGAATTACTGAAAGAGATTGAGGAATACACTGGAGAGAATATCGAAGTGTACGATCTGTCCAAAGGCGATTACGAAAGCATTATCAAAGATACCGATGATGAAACCGATGATTGGCAGTCGTTGTTGAAGAAAGCCAACGCGGAAGACGGAACAGAAGATACCTGGTAAATAAAAAAAAAACGCAGCCGATTTCTCGACTGCGCTTTCAAACTGTAAATCTATTCATGCCAACGAGGCTAGTCGTTCACACGCATTTTTGTCGTTCCGTCAGAGTAAACGTCATAAATCACTCCTTTCGTGTCAGAACTAACTTCTTGTCCCAAAGAATTGACTGTTTTTACCAGTTCAGATTCTGTTGGTGTATTATTAATCGTAACGCGATCTATCCAAACCAATGATCCATCGTTATCATACTGTGCCAATCGATAGTAGTTCATGGTAGGATCGTAATTCTTATCCAAGTAGGCGTAAGAAATCGAGCTATTGCTATTTCCACTTGCAGCAACATCATCCAAGTGCCTCCAGTTAACGCCATCGGAAGATCGCTCCACTTTGAAGTGACTCGTGTTAATTTCCGATACGGTTTTCCATTTAAGAATGTTGCTTCCGTTTTCATTATAACCAAAGAACAGAGACAGTTGAGCTGGAAGCGGCAATAAATTACAGCCACCACTCACGTTGTTCAATGTATACTGGTAATCACACTGGTCTCCGGCAAATCCATCAACCACCATGTAAACACATTCTCCCGCCGCAACAGAAAATGTTGGTGATGTTTGAGATGATCCAGGAGATGAAGGAGAGGATGCGTTCCAAACCACAGTCCCTAAATTTGTCGGCGTACCTATGAAAATGGTCATTTGAAGTCCGTTGTTTGGGGCGGCGTTTTGACAATTGGAAATTCCATCAAAAACCACTTCCCAATCTCCTGCAGTTGTCGCACAGAAATTGAACCACGAATCGTTGTTTACTACGTACGTAACCTCTTCTCCAGCAGTACATCCGGCGCAAGTTGTTCCAGCATTTCCATCTAAGTTTTCATTTCCTGGACCTGAAGTAGAGTAGCTGTATCCAATGTTGGTTCCGTTGTAGGTGATCCCACACTCGTCAATACCGGCAGCTCCTCCCGGAGAGGTGTTGGGTTGTGGTGTAAACATTCCCAAACAGTATTCTGTATGACCATCGTTTGGTCCACCACAGTCCAAATCTTGCACTTGAATTAAGTAATCGCTTCCTACGGAAAGTCCGGTAAGCAAAGTATGTTGACCGGGGTCTCCATTGTGATGTTCGTTGTAAACCTCGCCTCCACAAGCTGGAAGACATCCCCCACCAGGTGTAAATGGTCCGTAGATTCGGACGTGAGGAGAAACACAATTGGTAACGTTCGTTTGATTAAATGCAAAAACCAATGAGTCATCCGTTGCGTTTACACGATACCAAGTAGTGTGTTCGCTGGCACCTCCACCATAATTCGTGAAACATTCGCTTCCCTGAAGCGTAGCGTTCAAGGTAGTTCCGCAAGTTAGGCCACCATCTACTGAGATAGAGGTAGCGTTAGCGCAATTATCATTTGCTGGTTGTGCCATAGCAGCCCCTGTACCAAGCGAAACTGTCAAGAGTGTGTAGAATATCTTTCTCATTTCGATTGATTTTCAAGTTCAACTTCTGACAAGCGCTTGCGGGAAGTAACTACAATGATATAGTTCTCGATTTCAAGAACAACATCACGGTTTTCCTGACGCGCAGACTCGATTTGCAACAGGTGTTGGCAATTCGCAAGTTGCTGCGGTGCAACTCTATTATCCGTTTTTTCGGGATTAAAATGAACCTCGTAGGAGCCAGGTATGGCATATTCCCCGAGTGATGGATCGCATTGGGCATACGTCGCGCTGCAAGACAACGCAAGTACCACCAACAATCCGATGTTTAAAAGGTAGGCTTTCATCGAAAGGTATTTTTGTTAGTTCCCCCATCAACGAGTCCGATCTAGAAAAGGTTGTCTAGAAATTGAAAAAAAACACAAAAAATAGTATTTCTGTTGAATTTCAGAGTGTTAAAAATAAAAAAAAGGCTGCCTTTTCAAGCAGCCTTTCGAAATAAGTACAAATTTGTTATTGAACAACAATCTCTTTCGATCCGTCAGAGTAGAAGTTGATCACCATACCTTTGTAGTACACGTCAACTTCTTGTCCGTACATGTTTGTTGTTTTCACCAACTCAATTTTGTCATCACCCGACAAATGAACTGTCACAGGTGAGATATAGTCTTTCGTTCCGTCAACATCAACTTGAACCAAACGGTAGTATGAAGTTCCCGTGTATGGCTCGCGATCGATGCTGTAGTACATTGCTCCGTTCGTGCTGTTTCCATTACTGTAAACTACATCTGTTTGTTCCCAAGAAACCAAGTCTTGTGATTTCTGAACCACAAAGTAATCGTTGTCTTTCTCAGAAGCAGTTGCCCAACGTAATGAAACGCGATCGATTACTACCTCAGCAGTGAATGATGTCATTTCTACCGGTAGTGGAGTACAAGCTGCTACGTCGATAATTTGTTGTGATGACTGCATACATCCCAAAGCATCTTCAATGGTCAGTTCTACGATGTAGGTTCCAGCGTTTGCATAAGTGTGACTTCCGTTTCCAGCTCCAGTAGCTGTGTTTCCGTCACCGAAGTCCCATGTGTATGTATAATTCGGAATCGCGGCTGTTGACGTTGTTAGGTTGGCAACACAACCATTTGGATCCAATACTGCGTTGAACAAAGCTTGATCAGAAGTAGGTCCTAAAATAGCCGTCCCTTGGAAGTCCACAGTTACACCTCCAAGTGATCCGGAGTAATTCTGAATAATCAAAGCGTACGTATTTCCCGCTGTTAGGTTTACTGTAGTGGTGTTCCATTGAGGTCCACCTGCACAAGACCCTGGGCCTGGAGGGTTGTTGTTTTGGTAGTTGGTAACGGCCACCTGACTGAAAGAAGCTGCACCGGAAGCACCAAAACCGGTACTACCATCACACCCACTGTAATCACATGCAAGGCTTGTAGCGCCATCAGTACAGCCTGAGGCGGTGATGTCGTACAATTCCCAGTCGAAATCATCTCCTTCCTGAGTAGCTGTGCTGTAGGTGTCAGGTGTTAACATCATTTCGAAAGAACCTGATTGACTAGCCGTAAAAGTGTACCACTGAGAACTTGTTTCATTCCCCAAACAACTCGACCAGTTGTTAGTAGAGTTCTCTTCGACATTTCCATCACCCAAATCCAGCTGTCCGTTGTAGAAACCAGTTTGTGAGTCATGACACAATACTTGTGCATCAACACAGTCTTGTCCCGGTGCTGGTGGTGGCGGTGGTGGCGGTGGTACTACGTCTATACAAACATTCACGGTACCCGGAGTCGCTCCGTTTTCTACATCATGTGAAAGAAGGATCCAGTAGCGTTCTCCAGCTTCAACAGCGTATTGAATAGTGTCCGTTGCGGTTACACCTCCTACACCGTCTCCTGGAAGGTTGTTACATGCTTCACCGGCCAGCAATCCAAAGGAGTTCAAAGAAGCACATACCTCCGCGTTTTGGTGGTCAAATACTACGTAGTTTGTTGGACCACTTGCTGTGATGTTATCTATGGTGATTTCAATAAACCCAGTGGTTGGCGCTGTAAAAGACATCCAAATGTCTGGATTTCCAAATGCGGTACCTTCATACCACATGTTTACACAGTTTACATCGGCATATCCGGACCATGTTGCACCGACAGTGTTACCGACACAACAGCCCGGAATTGGAATATCATTGTTGTCGTCACATTCGTCATCGTAACATTGCTGCGCGGAGACCTGTCCGAGGGTAAAGAACCCTGCGACGATTAAGAGTAGTTTTGTTTTCATAGTTTTCCGACTTGGTTGTAAGGTGAATTATTCGGAATGAACTCTGCGCTTTCCACGTAAGATCTCGAATAAATAACAATGGTCATATCATTAGTGAATTCCCAACGATAGTGTTCGTCGTCTTGACGAAAACGTTCAATGTCAGCATACAAGCTTTCGATGTATGCGGTAGACCAAAAAAACATGTTGTCAGTGGGAGATTCAAAATGGAATGTACCTGCAACATGCGAGTAATCGGATACTTCTGTTGCGATTGGACTTTCGGTTTGTGCTTGAACCGAGAGCGTTGTAAAAAAGAAAGCTGCCGAGAAAACGACAGTTTTCGGGTGTAGTAATTTCTTAACGTACTGCAGTTAGTCAATTGATTAGTGTAAGTTTTACATCTTCTCACTACAAATAACGTGCTTTTTACCAAAGGGTTGTCCAAAAATGTGCGAAAAAAAATGTAATTGTTCAGAATACCATATTCATCGATTAAAATGCGTTTAGTATTTAACATTTTTCGCTCCTGTCGAATAAAATGCATTTGGGAATGAACGATTTAACTTTCTAATCGATCAAATTTCAATCAAATCATATTGACCTCTCGCTCTAAAACAATCCCAAACTTGCTTTTTACATCCTGAATAATCTGTTGAGCAAGCTCAAAAATATCCGCTCCCTTAGAGCCGCCGTAGTTCACCAGTACAAGTGCCTGATTTTTATGCACACCATACGTTCCAAAGTCTTTTCCCTTCCATCCAGCTTGCTCAATGAGCCATCCGGCGGCTAGTTTTGTTTTTCCATTCGGCGCAGGGTATTGTGGGAATTGTTGGTATTTCTGAGAAATGGCATCTACAATGGCTTGTTCCACCACAGGATTTTTGAAGAAACTGCCAGCGTTGCCAATTTTTTTGGGATCGGGAAGTTTGCTTGATCGAATATTGATGACCGCTTTGCTTACGTCTTTGATTGTCGGATTTTCGACGCCCATCGATTGCAATTCCGTTTCGATGGCTCCGTAGCTGGTATTTAACTTGTGGTTTTTCGTTAATCGGAATCGAACAGAAAGAATGATGTATTTTCCTTTCAAAGCGCGTTTGAAAACACTTTCTCGATAGCCGAATTCACATTGCTCATGATTAAATGTGTGCACTTCTCCCGAGGCAATGTGATAGGCTTGAAGAGAATCAAAAGTGTCTTTGATCTCAACGCCATAAGCGCCGATGTTCTGCATGGGACTTGCCCCAACGCTACCCGGGATTAATGATAAATTTTCAATTCCGCCGAAACCTTCCTCGATGCATCGCATTACGAATTCATGCCAAACTTCACCCGCACCGGATTCCACCAAAACCGTTTCATCATTTTCCTCAATCACTTCGAATCCTGTAATTTCATTTTTGATGACCAAGCCATTGAAATCTTGAGTAAGAAGAATATTACTTCCGCCGCCTAAAACCAAAAGTTCATCATTGTTCCTTTCAGAAAGAATGTCTGTTAAGTCTTGTGAATTGCTGAATGTTGCAAATCGTTTTGCTTTACAGGACAATCCGAAAGTATTGAATGGCTGGAGGTCAACGTTGGTATGAATCATAGAACAAATGTAAGCACAGGCAATTTTACAATTATTTATGAAGCCAAAAATTACTCACGGCAAAATGTTGTTAATTCCTGATTATCTTTGAAACATGAAGTTGAAGAATGTAGCGCTGGAAGAAGTAAATGCACTGAATCGTGGAACCATGATGGAAGTGCTGGGAATTGAATGTGTAGAAATTGGAGGAGATTACGTGAAGTCACGAATGCCGGTTACAAGTGCCACAAAACAACCAATGGGCTTGTTGCACGGAGGAGCAAGTGCCGCACTTATTGAAAGTATTGGCTCCATGGGATCAGCGTTAATTTTAGATCTCGGTAAAGAGGCACCGGTTGGCTTGGAAGTGAACGCGAACCATATTTCCTCTGCAACAGACGGACATGTTATCGCAACAGGGAAGATTGTCCATGCAGGTCGCAGAACGCACTTGTGGCAAGTCGACATCCATCACGAAGAAACCGGGAAGCTCATTTGTACCGGCCGATTGACCATCATGGTAGTTTCTATCGCGTGAAAGAAACCCCAGATATAGTATTTTACCGAATTCCAGGAGAACAAGTTGCTTCTTTAATGGGAGCATTTGAGTTGGTGCGAGAAGGTGAGATTCCCAAGGGGTTCGTAGTATCCAATTTCAAAGGCGATACCGTTTACCAACTAGTTGAAGGTAAAATGGCATCTTTTGAGGGGCTTCCTCCCGTTGAGGTTACTTCCAAGGAAGAGTACATGAAATCGGCACATAATTTCATCGATTATTTGAAAGAACATGAAGGCAAAGCAGTGCTTTCTAGGTTGAAGAAAATAGCGAGACCCGAAGACATCCAATCGTATTTTAATGGTTTGTGTGATGCTTATCCCAATGCTTTCGTTTACACGCTCATTGGGGCCAAAATCGGAATTTGGGTAGGAGCAACTCCCGAAACGCTTATTGAAACGAAAGATGGAACAGGGAAGACCATGGCATTGGCAGGAACTCGGACATCTGATAGTAATTTCAATTGGGAAGATAAAGAGTTTGAAGAGCACGAGTTAGTGGCTGATTTTATCGAGAACAACTTGAAAGAGCTTGCTCTTGTTGGAATCAAAAGGTCGAAATGCTACGAAGCGAAATCAGGACCGGTAAAGCATTTACGCACGGACTTTGAATTCGAATTAAAGAAGGAAATGGTTTGGGAACTAGCAAAGAAGTTGCATCCTACGCCCGCTGTGAGTGGTTGGCCCGTTGAAGAAGCAATGTCGCTTATTGAGGCGAATGAAGCCCATGATCGATCTATTTACACTGGGATCATTGGGATGATTGATGACACAACAAGACTATTCGTAAATCTCCGTTGTGCACAAATAGTAAAGAAAGATATGTACCTCTATCTGGGTGGCGGGTTCACGAAAGATTCTGACCCGGAAGCCGAATGGGAGGAAACCGAAAATAAAGCTGCAACCCTAATCAACGTCTTGAAAAACGGCTAATTTTGTAGTAGATGTTGACAACGAACAAAACGGGAATCACCCGATTTATCGAAAATGCGGTCGCGCAGGGGATGCGTCATGTGGTATGTTCTCCCGGATCAAGAAATGCGCCTATCGTAATAGCTATCGACGATCATCCTGATATGGAAACGATCGTTGTTCCCGACGAACGTTCAGCAGGATTTATCGCCTTGGGAATGGCGCAACAACTACATGCCTCTGTTGGAGTGGTTTGTACTTCAGGTTCAGCCATGCTCAACTATTATCCAGCGGTAGCGGAAGCTTATTATCAGTGTATTCCATTGGTGGTTTTGTCGGCAGACCGTCCCGAAGAGTGGGTGAATCACGGAGATGGACAAACGATAGTTCAACGTGGCGTGTACACCAATCATATTCATGCGCAGCTTGATATTGACGAGTTTGTCGAAGTGGATCAGTACCAAGCTTTCGATCAGAAAATTGTTGAAGCGTTTCAACATACGTACTCAGGTTGGATAGGTCCCATTCATTTTAATTTCCCGTTATCCGAACCTCTTTATGGAACTTTGGACGTAAAAAGAGCGGAAGTTCCCCAAAAGGTGGAAGTTGCGAGGACTGGATTATCGAACGGTGATTTGGAAATGTTAAAGACTGTTTGGAATGCCTCAAAAAAACGGATGATCTTGTGTGGACAAATGAATCCGGATGCCTCCGTGCTGAACGCTCTAGCAGATATCTCTGAAGATGCTTCGGTAGTTGTTTTGGTGGAGAATACGTCTAATTTGATCCATCCGAAGTTTGTGCACTGCATCGATAGAACGTTGAGCGCTATTTCTCGTGAAGAAATGGAGGATTTTCAACCCGATTTACTCATAACCATCGGCGGAGCGATAATTTCCAAGCGCATCAAGAAATTCTTACGGGAGTCGCCTGTAAAAAATCACATCAAAGTAGGTTTCGACTTTCCTAAGATGGATACCTATCGAAAATTAACGGCTAACGTGCAGTGCGATCCAACTGTAGTTTTGAAGGCAATCCCGAAAATCAACGATTCCATGCATGCCTCTCAATTCGGGTGGAAATGGAAGCAAAAAGATTTCTTGGTACAAGAGAAAATGCCCGAGTACATTTCGAACGCTCCGTATTCCGATTTATCCGTCTTCGATATATTATTAGACTCCATTCCTGATAATGCGTATTTACACATGGGTAACAGTTCAGTAGTTCGCTACGGACAACTTTTCGATCCGGTGAAAACCATTCGTTATTTCGCGAATAGAGGCACGAGCGGAATTGACGGAAGTACCAGCACGGCAGTTGGAGCGTCGTTGATTCGAAAAAATGATTTACACGTAATGATTTCAGGAGACCTATCCTTTTTCTACGATAGTAATGCATTTTGGAACAATTCGGTGGGAGAGAACTTACGAGTCATTGTAATCAATAATGGAGGTGGTGGAATTTTCAGAATTATTGACGGACCGGGAAGTGTTAAACAGCTCGAAAATTATTTCGAAACGGAGAACAATGGATCGGTAGAGGGGATCTGTCAAGCGTTTCGAATGGAGTATTTGTCGGCAAGCGATTTAGCATCTGCGGAGCGTCAAGTAGAAAACCTACTTACTATGGATTCAAAAGGACGGCCTGCAGTGTTAGAAATTTTTACGCCGAATACAGTAAACGATGGGGTTTTGAAAAACTTCTTCAAACATTTCAAATCCCTCTGATTTTTTCATGCACGCGTTGAATAGTTTGTAATTTTGATGCGAACAATCTGAAACAAATGGAATTTTTCGATCTTTTATTTACTTGGGAAGGACTGATGTACTTCGTGATCCTATCCCTACTCGAGATAGTACTGGGTATTGATAACATCATATTCATTTCTATTGTCACAGATCGCCTTCCGGATGCTAGTCAGCAACGAAAGGCTCGAAATCTAGGTCTCGGATTGGCACTTTTGGTTCGTTTGGTGTTGCTTGCATTTGTCGCTTGGATCATGGAAATGGACGAACCACTCTTTCCTGATACAGAATTTGCTTTGTTGAAAGAGTTCTCTTGGCAAAGTCTCATTTTGCTTCTTGGTGGACTTTTCCTCATCTACAAGAGTACCCAGGAAATGCATCAATCAATCACTGGCGAGCAGGAACACGATAAAAGTAAGGCCACTTCACTTCGCGCAATTATTACGCAAATTGTCCTTATTGACATCGTTTTTAGTTTCGATTCTATCATTACTGCTGTCGGTATGACAAACGGCGTTGGAGATGGAAACCACAGTCCACTCGTGATTATTTATGCTGCGGTTATCGTCTCTATGATTGTTATGATGCTCTTCGCAAAACCCATCAGCGATTTTATCAACGCGCGTCCAACTATTAAAATGATAGCTCTCGGATTCCTTGTAACCATTGGTGTAGTTCTAGTTGCCGAAGCCTTTGGTCAGGAAATTCCAAAAGGATATGTCTATTTTGCCATGGTATATGCGTTGTTGGTGGAATTTTTGAATATCAGAATGCGCAAGAATCGCGGAACATCAGAATTGCCAGATGACAGAAAGTGAAGCACTTTTGTTTTTGGGAATAGAGGATGTCGAGGAGTTAGAAGATACCTACGAAGCGAAAGTCTTTGAATGGAAAAATTTTTTCGTGAATCGGTTCCCCGTGCCGAAACTTTTTCAAAGCAAAATAAAGCAAATACAGAAGCTAGAGGCGGCATATCAATGTCTTGGTGGTGAGTCGGATAATACTGAGCCTATTTCCATTGATCTTGCTTTCGGTACGACATTTAAAGAGGTTTTTCATCAGTATTCAGAACGACGAGCAGCGTTGAAAGCGAGATTGTTTCGCGCAAATTCAGCCTCGGAACTGGTTCAAATTGCGCAGTCACTCGTAGACTTGACTCTAGCATACGCACGATGTTGGGATGTTGAGTCATTGAACAAAACAGGAGTCGTGGTCTCGAAAGAACCTGATCCAATGGATCTTTTGGAAGCCATCAACGCAGCCGAGGCCCGCGGTGTTCACAATAAATCAAAAATTGAAGACTTGCCGGAAAACCATCTGCTATTGAACGAGGTGAAACGATTATCTTTGCTACTTAGAATGAATGCAACATGAGCCAAGACGATACTTACGATAAATTGAAAGCGCAACTTGAGTTGCAGTCCTGGCCCGATGTCTATTTCTTCAAATTCATTGTGCCAAACGACGCGGAACGAATAGCGAAGGTTAGCGCTTTATTTGATAATGCCGACGATTTGCAATTGCAGCCCTCCAAAACAGGGAAGTACATAAGCGTTGGAGCCAAAGAACTCATGCTGGATGTAGATTCCATCATTGAGAAATACAAGAAAGCGGCAAAAATTGAAGGATTGATTTCACTGTAATTATGATACTAAGAGGATACGACATTCAAACAATCATAATCGCGACGCTTTGTGTGAGTTTGGCGATTTTAATTTTGGTGATTGCTTACCGAAAATTACTACAATACCTAGGAAGAGGTAGCGTGAACAAGCAGGATTTTTGCGTGTTGTACCCGTTAGAGAAAGATCCGGCTTCAGGAGAAGTAGAATTCTATTTTACGTGCGAAGAGCCTAAAGAGTATTCGTTGGAAATTCTCGACGCAGAAATGCAAGAATTGGCAAAAGTCAAAGAAGGAAACGCAAGTCCAGGTGGAACTATTGTAAGGTTTGATACCACAAGCCTGTCTAATGGTGCATATTATTTCTGTTTAAAAACGGCGAATCAAAAAACGATGAAAAAGATGAACGTTTTGAACGGTTAACATGACAAGATGACAGGAATAATGTAATGGCAAAATAATTGTCAATAAGACAGAAAATGTAATTTTAGCCCTTCATTACTTTAGCTAAGTCTTAGCGAAGTACAAAGAGGGATTTAAAAAACAAGTTTCCCAATTGGGAATACACAAAAACAAATGGATATGGCATTAGAAATCACAGATGCAAATTTCGAAGAAGTAGTAATGAACGCGGACAAGCCTGTAGTTGTAGACTTTTGGGCTGAGTGGTGTGGACCGTGTCGAATGATTGGGCCCGTAATCGAAAAAATGTCGGGAGACTATGATGGAAAAGCAATCATTGGAAAAGTAAACGTGGATCACAACCCTGGAGTTTCTGCTAAATTCGGAGTGCGTAACATTCCAACGGTTCTTTTCGTGAAAGGAGGAGAAGTTGTAGATAAATCAGTTGGAGCAGTTCCTGAAGCACAATTGACATCTAAATTGGACGCGATTCTGTAAGAGTCCACTAAAAAAGTAAATAAAAAAGCCGTTGCATCTCGACTCAGATCGATGACCAACGGCTTTTTTTGTGCCTGAAAAAAATCGTTAGATTGCTTATGACCATCGCCTTTCACCTGCACTTTTTACGCGTATCATTGCCTGTTTCACTCATTCATCCTTCTTAATTCATAATTCCACATTCAAAATGTATCTTTGCACAAATTTCAAGGTATGGAATCTTTCGTTCGCCGCTTAAAATATTACGGAATCGGATTCGGTCTCGGACTCGTATTCGTCTTCTTTTTCTTTAAAAATCGCGGATGCTCGTGGACGCCTTCCAATCGCGTGAAGAACACCATTTTAAGCAGAATGATTGTGGTTTCCGATGATACCAAAGCCATCATGGATGCAAAAGGAATTTCGGAAAAAGAACTCGTTCAAGTGCTCAACGACGGAGATATTGACTTTGATGCAAGTGATAAAAGTCGCAAAAATAAAAAGTACCTAATCGAAAAGGACGGGGTGAAATACGTTTTCACGTTGCCTTATGAAAGTTGTATCTCAGAAGCATTCATCTCAACTAGTGTGAAAAAAGTATCGCCCACTCAATCAGGGAAAGGTGAGTTCATTCACTTTCCTAACGATAAAAACCTTGTGTTCACAGATAGTACGAAGTTTTTAGCCTGTCAGCAGGATCAACTTGGAGTACTGGGAGATCGAAAAATTTGGCGCAAAATTCAGAAAAATGGCGTGCTTGACTTTGAGAAAACAAACTTGAAAACCGATGGCAAACCGGAGCATTACATCGAGTTTGTTTGGGACAAAGACACCATCGGAACAAAGATTGTTTGGTACAAGGAGAAACTCAATATCACCTCGTTCCACAGCGACGATCTTGAGCCGTGCAAATAAACCTTGTTAAACCAACGATGTTAATAAAACCCCCGTTTGTTTGCACAGATAGTACGGACTTATAATTACTTTTGACGCATGAAATTTTCAGCAGAGCAAATTGCAGGTCTTCTCGATGGGGAAGTAGTAGGAAATCCAACCGTGGAGGTGCATACGCTCGCGAAAATTGAAGAAGGAACTCCCGGAGCTCTGTCGTTTTTGGCAAATCCAAAATATGAAGAGCATATCTATACAACGGCTTCGTCTATCTGTATTGTGAACAATACTTTTGTTGCGGCACAGGACTTACCTTCAAACTTGACATTGGTCAAAGTTGAGGACGCTTATGCTTGTTTTGCCAAGTTGCTTGAAATGTACGATACCATGACCAAGCAAGAGGCGCGTATTGAGTCGCCCTCCTTTATAGACGAAACGGCAGAAGTTGGAGAAGGGCTATATCTTGGAGCATTTGCCTACATTGGTAAGAATTGTAAGATCGGTAACAACGTTGAAATTCATCCAAACGCAAACATTGGTCCCAATGTGGTAATTGGAGACGGTACCGTAGTTTACTCAGGAGCGACCATCTATCGTGACTGTGTCATTGGTAAGAATTGTACTATCCATGCGGGAGCTGTTATCGGAGCCGATGGATTTGGCTTCGCACCGAATGAAAAAGGTGAATTCCAACGCATTCCACAAATCGGGAATGTGATTTTGGAAGACAATGTTGATATCGGTGCTAATACAACGGTAGATCGTGCAACCATGGGAAGTACGATTTTGAAGAAAGGAGCCAAGCTGGATAATTTGGTGCAGATTGGACACAACGTTGAGGTTGGAACCAACACGGCAATGGCAGCGCAAGTAGGAATCGCAGGGTCGTGTAAAGTAGGGAACAATGTGCTGATTGGCGGACAAGTAGGCTTGGCAGGTCACCTCAAAGTAGGAGATCGCGTGAAAATTGCCGCACAGTCGGGAGTGCCGGGAGATATTAAGGACGATGCAACCGTTATGGGGTCGCCCGCATTTGAAAGTAAAGAATACAAGAAAGCATACATGGGATTCCGAAGGCTTCCAATGATTTTGGATAGACTGAAAAAATTGGAGGACCAGTTGAAATCGAAAACTAAAGACCACAGTTAATGGCTGATAAGCAGAGAACGCTCAAAGCTCCTGTAAAACTTGTAGGAGTTGGCTTGCACACAGGGGAGAAAGTAACCCTCGAAATCGAACCGGCTCCGGCCAATCATGGCTATAAATTCCAACGTGTTGATCTTGACGGACAACCCATCATCAAAGCAGATTGCGACCTCGTTGTAGCAACAGACAGAGGTACAACACTAGAAGCGAACGACGCACGTGTGCATACCACAGAGCATGTCTTAGCAGCGTTGTATGGCTGTCAGGTAGACAATGCATTGATCAAAGTAGACGGTCCTGAAATCCCCATTATGGATGGAAGTTCATCGTTGTTTGTTGCTGCGCTTGAGTCTGCTGGTTACGAAGATCAATCCGAAGATAGAGTCTATCTCGAACTCGAGGAAAATATTCCATGGGAAGATGTAGAGAAAGGAATTGAATTTCTTGCAGTTCCCGATGAAAACTATCGGCTTACCGTAATGGTCGATTATAAGTCGCCAGTACTGGGAACGCAACACGCAACCATGTATAACATTGGTGAGTTTAAGTCAGAAATTGCCGACTGTCGTACTTTTGTGTTCTTGAAAGAATTAGAATTCTTAGCGCAAAACAATCTTATCAAAGGAGGTGATTTGGATAATGCCATCGTTTTGGTAGAGCGCGAAAACGTAAGTCAAGAAGAAATAGATCGCCTTGCGAAAGTGCTAGGAAAGGAAGATCGAGGCATAAAAATCGAAGGGATGGGCGTTTTAAACAACGTCAAACTAAAATTCGAAAACGAGCCCGCACGTCACAAACTATTGGATATCGTTGGAGATTTGGCCCTTGTCGGAAGACCTATCAAAGCGCATATTTTAGGAGCACGCCCTGGACATTCAGGAAACGTACGCTTTGCGAAAGTCTTGAAAGACTATATGAAGCGCAAAGAAAAGCAAGGACGTAATTTCGACCTTACCAAAGAGCCATTGTACAACATTAACGACATCGAGAAGATGTTGCCGCACCGATACCCATTTTTAATGGTCGATAAAATCATGGAAATTCATGACGAATCCATTATCGGTGTGAAAAACATTACCATGAATGAGCCGATCTTCCAAGGACATTTCCCAAGTAATCCAGTATTTCCGGGAGTGCTTCAAATTGAAGCTATGGCTCAAGTGGGTGGAATCTTCGCTTTAAGCAAAGTAGAAGATCCACATTTGTACTCGACATACTTCATGAAAATCGACGGAGTAAAATTCAAGCAAAAAGTATTGCCTGGTGATACAGTCGTATTTGAACTAACACTACTTTCACCAATTCGCCGTGGTTTGGTGAACATGGGAGGAGTAGGGTATGTCAACGGAAAGCCCGTGGTTGAAGCGGAAATGCTCGCACAGGTCATTAAAGACAAAGAATGATTCATAAACTCGCCAATATTGCAGCCGATGCTAAAATCGGTAACAACGTGACTGTTGAAGCTTTTTCAACGGTATATGATAATGTAACCATCGGCGAAGGAACCGTCATCCATCCCAATGTTACTATATACTCAGGAACTACCATCGGGAAAAATTGCGAAATATTCCCTGGGGCTGTGATTGGTGTAAGACCTCAGGACTTGAAATTTCAAGGGGAGGAAACAACCGTTGAAATTGGTGATAATACCGTCATCCGTGAATGCGTAACGATCCACCGTGGAACAAAAGATCGATGGAAAACAGTAGTTGGAAGTAATTGTCTGCTTATGACCTACGTTCACGTTGCTCACGATTGCTTTATTGGTGACAATGTCATTCTAGCTTCGTATGTCGGACTCTCCGGACACGTAACCATTGAAGATTACGCCATAATGGAGGGAACGGCCGTAGCACAACAATTCGTTAGCATCGGTGCTCATTCTTTCATAGGAGGAGGCTCGTTGGTGCGAAAGGATGTACCACCATTTGTAAAAGCCGCACGCGAACCACTTGGTTTTGCGGGTGTGAACTCCATCGGACTTCGAAGACGAGGATTTTCAGATGAAAAAGTCAAAGAAATAGAAGATGTTTATCGAATTCTTTACGTGATGAACAATAACATTTCGAAAGGAGTAGAGGCCGTGAAAGAGCAAGTGAGTGCATCGGGAACACGAGATCAAATCCTAGATTTCATTGCGGCATCCGACAAAGGTATCATCAGAGGAATGATCTAAGCTATGTTCCATCGTGCACAAGTAATAACCGTTGAAATTACCGACTATGCATTTGGTGGTCGTGGTATAGCAAAAGTTCCCACCGAGAACGGAGATTACATCATTTTTGTTGACAATGCCTTTCCAGGACAAACCGTAACGGCTCGAATTGCCAAGAAACGCAAACGCCATGCAGAAGCCAAGTTGATTGAAGTGGTGAAGCGAGCACCTATCGAAAAGATTTCAGAATTTCAGGAAATCTCAGGAGCGCCGTACATTTTCGTTCCCATTGAAGAGCAGCAGGCGGCAAAGAAAGCGTCCACTTTGGAAGTCTATCGCCGTATCGGAGGAATCAAAGCCCCGGAATCGGTATTCGATACATTTATCTCATCGCCCGATCAATACTTCTATCGCAATAAGATGGAATACAGCTTTTCCTCCATCGAACACGATATAGAAACAAACGAAGAATTGGACGATGCCTTTGCCTTAGGGTTCAAACGACGCGGAACTTGGTGGAAAGTTGAATCGCTAAACAAGCCAAGTGGCATGTTCGATGAGCAATGGGAGACCTTGCTTCCGGAGCTGCGTGAATTGTTGCAATCCATGGATTTGCCGGCATGGCATCCACCGCAAAAAACGGGTTTCTTCCGACACATCGTGGTACGTAAGTCCTTTCATCAGGACAAGCTACTGCTGAACTTCGTTACAAGTTCCTTCAACAAAAAGAAATTTAATACCAAAAAGTTAGTTGACTTCCTTGTTGAGAAGCTAGGAGATCGTTTAGCAGGCGTTCAACATACCATTAACGACAATGTGGCAGATCGCGCCAAAATTGAAAATGGCGAATGGAAATTGCTTTACGGTGAGGAGGTAGTTGTAGAGCGATTGCTCGGTCTTGAGTTTGAGATCTCCATGGAAAGTTTCTTCCAAACAAATCCGAAAAGCGCAGAACGATTATACAACAAGGCACTGGATTATGTTTTCGAGGAAGAAATTAATGCAAATGACGTAGTAATGGATCTTTTCTGCGGAACAGGAACCATTGGTCAAATTTTGACTTCAAGAAAATCTGATGTGCGGATCATTGGCGTGGATATCGTGGAAGAAGCGATTGAAGATGCCAAGAAGAACGCAAAGCGAAATGGGATTGACGGAGTAGAGTTTTATGCTGCAGATGTCGGGAAGTTTCTACGTGAATACCCCAATTTCAAAGGAAAAATTAAAACCATCATTCTCGATCCACCACGAGCTGGAATTGCGCCTAAGACGCTTCGAAAAGTAGTGGAGCTGGGAGCTGATAACATCGTTTACATCTCCTGTAACCCTTCCACTCAGGCCCGCGATACAGATACGCTCATGCAAGAAGGATACGCGTTAGAAAAACTCTCTTTAGTGGATCAGTTTCCGCATACGGGGCACATTGAAGCTATTGCCAAATACAAAAAAATCAAAGCATGATTGTTGAAGTGATTTCCATCGGTGATGAATTGTTGATTGGGCAAACAGTGAACACCAATGCAGCATGGATGGGAACAGCGATGCGAGAGATTGGTGCTGATATGGACTTCGGAACGGTAATTCGTGATGAAGAGAATGACCTTCGTGATGCTTTCGAAAGAGCGTTGACAAGAGCAGATGTAGTTTTGGTAACCGGAGGATTGGGACCAACGAAAGACGATATCACCAAACACGTTCTGTGTGATTATTTCAATACACAACTCGTAGAGAATAGTGACGTTCTCGAACATGTTCGTGGCTTTTTTGAAGCGAGAGGAAGGAAGATGTTGGATGTAAATATCATGCAGGCACATGTTCCCGAAAAAGCGACCGTGCTGCATAATGAGTTTGGAACGGCGCCAGGAATGTGGTTCGAAGAGAACGGAAAGATTTTAGTAAGTATGCCGGGAGTTCCTTATGAAATGAAATATATCATGAGAGAACATGTCATTCCGCGACTTCAAGCGCGCTTCGACCTCGATAAGTTGTATTATCAAACACTTCAAACTCAAGGGATCGGTGAATCATACATTGCTGATCGAATAGAGTCGATAGAAAACGAAGTGCGAGAGGCTGGATTTGCCTTGGCGTATTTGCCTTCACCCGGATCAGTGCGACTTAGAATTGCAAGTCGTGACACAGAGGGTAATCGTAAGGCGATAGCAGGCTTCATTGATCTCATCGCGGCTACCATGCCCAAACATGCATTCGGCAAGGAGGAAGACACATTGGAAGAAGTGGTTGGAAAACTGCTCCGTGAACGCGAGGAAACCGTTACGACCATTGAAAGTTGTACCGGTGGAGCAGTAGCAGCAAAAATCACGAGTATTTCCGGAGCCTCAGATTACTTCAATGGTGCACTAATCACCTATTCGAATGAAATGAAAACCCAGTTGGTGGGCGTTGATCCTGCTATATTGGATGATCAAAATATTGGAGCGGTTAGCCAACAAACCGTGGAACAAATGGCTGTTGGTGGTCGTGAAAGAATGCAAGCCACGTATGGAGTTGCCTTGTCGGGTGTTGCAGGCCCCAACGGAGGTACTGATGAAAAACCTGTAGGCACGGTTTGGATCGCTGTGGCTGGACCAAAAGGCGTTTTCTCAAAGAAGTGTCTCTTCGAAAGTAACCGCGAGCGAAATATCCGTCGTTCGGTCCTAACTGCCTTAAATTTATTGCGCTGCGAAATACTCGGTCTAAACCAATAATTCACCGAAATGAAGGATTGAATCAAAAGTCTTTCATCTTTCCATCTTTACTCTTTTGTCTTTTTCTCCATTTCCCACGAAAAAAGTTTGCAATTCCTTGTGACTTTATGAATTTATTGGTTTCTTTGCACCCGCTTTTTAGTATAAGTATTAAATAACATAGAGATGTCAAGAGTTTGTCAAATCACAGGAAAGTCGGTAATGGTAGGGAACAACGTGTCTCACTCAAATCGTAAGACGAAGCGTACGTTTCGCCCGAACCTGATCACCAAGAAATTTTACATTCCTGAAGAGGATCAGTACATCACCTTGAAGATTTCAACGTCTGCGTTGAGAACTATCAATAAGAAAGGTATTTCTGCATGTGTGAAAGAAGCACGTGCTAAAGGATATATTAAGTAACATTTCCTACGTCAGCCTGCAGTGATGCAGCCGTAGTGACAAAAAAGTAAAAAAATGGCGAAGAAAGGAAATAGAATTCAAGTGATTTTGGAGTGTACTGAGCACAAAGACTCAGGTATGCCGGGAACATCTCGTTACATTACTACGAAAAATCGTAAGAATACACCGGATCGTTTGGAGATCAAGAAGTTTAATCCAATTTTGAAGCGTTACACGGTTCATAAAGAAATTAAGTAATAAAGGACGAAAGTCTTTTGTTTAAAATCTGAATAAAGATGGCAAAGAAAGTAGTAGCATCCCTACAGAAAGGAGGAGGGAAAGAGCACACGAAAGTGATCAAGATGGTTAAATCCGATAAAACAGGTTCTTACACTTTCAAAGAAGAAGTAGTACACAACGACAAAGTGAAAGAGTGGTTCGATAAGAACTAATGAATGCTCTTTAACCATATATTAAAGCTTCTGCCAATGGTGGGAGCTTTTCTTGTTTAAATTAGAAAAGTGAAAATTGTCAACAAGCAATCTTCAATTCTTCAATTAGAATTTTGAATTTTCAATTTTGAATTTTCAACGTTCAATGTTCATTTGACTCACATGGCACTATTTAATTTTTTCTCGAAAGAAAAGAAAGAAAGTCTCGATAAAGGACTGGAAAAAACAAAACAGAGTTTCTTTTCTAAACTGGCAAGAAGCGTTGTCGGTAAATCGCGCGTAGACGACGAAGTTCTTGATAACCTGGAGGAAATTCTAATCACTTCTGATGTTGGTGTAGAAACCACGCTTAAAATAATTGAGAAAATTGAAGAGCGTGTTGCACGAGACAAAGTCTTGAACGTAGATGAATTGAATACAATTCTAAAAGAAGAAATTACCAACTTACTGGAGGAGAACAACAGCGCCGAAAATGTCAATTATGAGATCCCAAAACACGACGATGGACCGCACGTTATTATGGTTGTCGGTGTGAACGGAGTAGGGAAAACTACAACTATTGGAAAGTTGGCGCATCAGTACAAGCAGGCAGGAAAGAAAGTCGTACTTGGAGCCTCCGATACCTTCCGCGCAGCAGCAGTAGACCAACTTATCATTTGGTCAGAAAGAGTAGGTGTTCCCATTGTACAGCAAGGTATGGGAGCAGATCCCGCTTCTGTTGCATACGATACCCTAGCCTCCGCAAAGTCTCAAAATGCGGACGTTGTGATTATTGATACGGCTGGGCGTCTTCATAACAAGGTGAACCTCATGAACGAGTTGAGTAAAATAAAACGTGTTATGGATAAGGTTGTCCCAGGAGCTCCACATGAAGTCATGTTGGTGCTAGACGGGTCTACTGGACAAAATGCGTACGAACAGGCGCGTCAATTTGCCGCGGCAACAGATATCACATGCCTTACCATTACCAAGTTAGATGGAACAGCAAAAGGAGGTGTGGTCATAGGTATTTCCGACCAAATGAAAATTCCGGTTAAGTTTATTGGAGTAGGAGAGCAAATGGAAGATCTACAAACCTTTCATCGTGCTGAGTTTGTCGACTCATTATTTAGCTAGTTAATACCTTAAATCGGTTTACTACAAGAGTACGCTAGCACTGGGTTACGTCCTAGTTTTCAGAATGTTTTCTCAACTTGTGTGGAAAAAATACCGATCAATACTTGATTGAAATTGGAAAAAATCTCCTAAATTGGGATGAACCAAAAGCTAAAAGAGTGTGGAATTTACCCTTCAACACTCACTTGAAAACAACTCTAAAATGAAAACTAGAACAGCACCACCATGCCTTGGACTTACGTCCTGTGTGATGAAATTTTACCTGGCAGAATTCAGGCGGAATGAAACGTATCACAATCGAAAGCGCTAAAAAACGCTCAAAAGCATACTTATTTACATCGACTTTTAAGAAGGGGAATTCGCGTTTAATCCGTCGTATACCGCAACTCATCTCACTGCGCACAGTCCGAAGGACGAATTTTAGGAAGAGACGTTTTTTTCCTATCTTAGGCAAGCTAAACTATCTAAATTATGAAACTATTACGCCCAACGGTGATGAATAGCGCAGTCGTGCTATTTGCTTCTCTTTTTTTCTGTTTTGGTGCATTTTCCCAAGTTCATGACACGCATCCGTCGCATCCAGGACACGAGCGTTGTTCAACGATGGAAATGGATTCAATTCGACATGCGGAAAACCCCGACCTTCAAACCAATGAAGAGTTTGAAGAATGGTTGGACAAGCTCATTGCCGAAAAGAAAAAATTCCAACAACAAGGATTGATAATCAATGGTGTTTACCAAATTCCAATTGTTGTACACGTTGTTCATGACGGTGAGCCTATCGGAACTGGAAGAAACCTATCAGTAGCAGCAATTCAATCCCAAATTGATGTGTTGAACGAAGATTTTCGAAGAATTCTAGGAACCAACGGATACAACACACATCCTGATGGAGCGGATACAGAAATCGAGTTCTGTTTGGCTAGAAGAAGACCAGACGGTTCTGCGTTTCCAGCAGGGGAGGACGGTATCAACCGCGTAGATGCGGGGGCTCAAGGTTGGGGAGGTCCAACATTTGGAACTGCGTTCATCAACGGTACAATTAAACCTTTCTTTACAGCAACACAGTTCGGAGGATGGGATCCAGCGGTTTACATGAATTTTTGGTCTATTGACTTACAGGGCGGATTGCTTGGGTATGCGCAATTCCCAACAACTGTTCTTGGCGGTATGGGGTGTAATGCTCAAAACGTAACAACCGATGGAGTAGTAATGGATTACCAAACTATCGGTAAATCTGCTGTTACAGGATTCCCTGGACCTTTCAATGAAGGTCGTACTGCAACACATGAAGTAGGGCACTGGCTTGGACTTCGTCACATTTGGGGTGATGGTGCTTGTGGTGTAGATGATTTCTGTTTGGATACGCCTGAGTCGGACGCTGCTAATGGTGGTTGTCCAACAGGACACGTTTCCTGTGGATCTATTGATATGATTGAAAACTATATGGATTACACAAATGACTTGTGTATGAACATATTTACCAACGATCAAAAAATGCGAATGCGTACGGTTTTGGAAAACAGTCCAATTCGTGCTTCGTTGATCACTTCTGACGCGTGTATTCCGCCAGCAGTGAGTGATGCGTCCATTACAGGTATTATTGATCCGGATGGAGATAATTGTGCTGGTTCAATCACGCCAACAGTCATACTAAGAAACAGAGGTGCAACCAACCTCACTTCTGCAACGATTAATTATACATTGAACGGAGTGCCAGCAGGAACATTTAACTGGACAGGAAATATTGCTCCAGGTGCAGAAAACAACGTGATTCTACCACCATTTACAGCTCCTTTGGGAGTGCATGAGTTTAGAGCGTTTTCAGAGTTGCCAAACGGTGTAATTGATCCCGATCCAACGTATGATACGACATCCATTGATTTCGCTGTTTCTAACGGGTATCAACCGGATTATACACAAGATTTTGAAACAGGTATTTTCCCTCCTGACGTTCGTTGGGATGTAGAAAATCCTAATGGCGACTGTTACGAATGGGTAGGACAGGCATGTGTCTCAAGCGCTGGAGTTGCGAACAATGTTGCGGCTCAAATGACCAACTATCAGAACGGAACCAACCAGGACGAATACTTATACACACCATACTTCATTCTTCCATGTAATGCATCTGCTGCGAATGTAACCTTCGACAAGTCGTACCGAAGAAGGTTGAATGGATCAAACGACCGCCTGCGCTTGGAGATGTCGACGGACTGTGGAGCAACATGGGGAACTGTGTTGTACGATGAATCAGGAGCGACATTGGAAGGACCGAATGCAACCTTGAATGGGTACTTTATTCCAACGGCTGCCTCAGAATGGCAAAACGTGAATGTTGACTTGCTACCATACGTTTCTGGTACATCTCAATCTGTTCAATTCCGATTCCGTGCGACAAACGCAGGTAACGGAGGTAACTTGTACGTGGATAATTTCAACTTTACGGCAGTTACGCCTGGAGAAATTGAAGTGGATGTAGCCGGTGTCGATGTACTCGACGGAGGTGTTTACGATTTTGGAGCTGGTCCCGTTGGAGGAACAGTAACAGCAACGTTTACAATTTCAAACCCTGGTACGTCAGATTTGATTTTAACAGGTCCAATTAACGTTACAGGCGGACCAGAATTCGTGCTGAATTCAACCTTTGGAACAACGACGGTACCTGCTGGGGGAACAACAACCTTCAGTATCGACTTTACGGCGAGTGGTGCCGGACCATTTGCGGGAACAGTTACTTTCGGAACGAACGATTGTGACGAGTCCATTTATGACTTTGTATTAACCGGTTCAGGTGATGTGCAACCGCCAACAGCTGGATTTACTGTTTCACCTTCTGGTATTTGTGAAGGACAAACGGTTACTTATACAAGTACTTCTACAGGAGCAACCACGTATGCTTGGACATTTACCGGAGGTACTCCAGCAACGGCAACTGGAGTTGGACCACACGTGGTAACATACGCGACAGCCGGATCCTACAATGCATCATTAACCGTGACGAATCCTTATGGTTCAGACACAGATACACAAACAAACGCAGTGACCGTAACTCCGGGAACAGGGTCAGCTCTTCCAATAGTGGAAGGTTTCGATAGTGGGACATTTGCACCTACTGGATGGTCAGTAGGAAATGGAGGTAATCAAGCTGTAACTTGGGTACAGGATCCGAACAACAACGGTACAGCTCCAACACCAGGAAATAGTGCAAGCATTGACTTCTTTAATACAAATACTTCGGGAGACCAAGATTCATTGTTTGTATTGCCTGCAGATTTCACAGGACTTGTTTCAGCGCAGTTAACTTTCGACAAAGCATACGCGCGATACAATGCAACGTACAATGACAGAATGCAAGTACTAGTTTCTACAGATTGTGGAAACACATGGTCAGTTGAATTAGATCAAGCAGGTACGGCTTTGGCAACAGAGCCTGATCAAACAGCAGCATATACCAATCCATCTGTTTGGGTGAATGAAACAATTGACTTATCCGCTTATGTCGGACAATCGAATGTGCAGATCGCTTTTGTAGGTATATCGGGTTGGGGACAATTCTTGTACCTAGATAACGTCAACCTTACTGGTGTCGTTTCTTCCTGTACAGACCCCGACGTTCCGACTGTTACTGCAACTCCTGCATCAGTCTGTGATGGCTCAACAACCACTTTGACTATCTCAGGTAACTTAAATGATGCAACAGATTGGCAAGTGTACACAGGTTCTTGTGGGGGTACAAACGTTGGCTCAACGAACACCGGGTCAATTGTGGTGACACCAACAGGTCCGAGTACTACTTATTACATCCGAGGAGAAGGAGGGTGTGTAGTTCCAGGAACTTGTGGCTCGGTGTCCGTGACAGTAAACAGTGCTACTGCCGGATCGGAAACGGTTTCAGCGTGTGATACGTACACATGGTCAGCAAACTCAACTACGTATACCGTAAGTGGAACGTACACGGCAACTTTGACCAACGCCGCAGGATGTGATTCTACAGCGACATTGAACTTGACGATTAACA
>JANSYQ010000051.1 GCA_024742305.1 bacterium
GACACCAAAACCGTTGGTGATATTGCGTCCATTCAAGGAGGCTTCCCAACGCCGTCTATTCCGCAGATTCCATTTACGTGGGATACCTTCTTCTTGATTTTCCCATATGCGCTAATTGTTGCTGGAGTTGGACTTATTGAAAGTTTATTGACGCTCAATCTCATTGATGAAATCACTCAAACGCGTGGTAGCGGAAACAAAGAATGTGTGGCGCAAGGAACCGCAAATATTGCCTCTGGATTCTTTTTGGGAATGGGAGGATGTGCCATGATTGGTCAAAGTTTGATCAATATTTCTTCGGGTGCCCGTGCTCGACTATCCGGAATTGTTGCCTCACTCGGATTGTTATCATTTATTCTGTGGGGTGCACCGATAATTGAACAACTGCCAATGGCCGCTCTTGTTGGCGTGATGGTCATGGTTTCCATCGGAACATTTGAATGGGCAAGCTTGAAGGTTTTCGGAAAAATGCCGCTGACGGATGTAATTGTGATGGTAGTGGTAACGCTCGTTACCGTATTCCTCCACAATTTGGCACTTGCCGTGCTGATTGGAGTAATTATTTCCGCCCTTGCCTTCGCTTGGGAAAACGCACTTCGTATTCGAGCGAGAAAACACATCGACGAAAACGGATCCAAGCATTATGAAATCTACGGACCGCTCTTCTTTGGTTCTGTTTCCGTGTTCAATGACAAGTTTGATGTTCAAAACGACCCGAATGATGTCATTATTGATTTCTCCGAAAGCAAAGTAGTAGATATGTCTGCCATCGAGGCACTGAATGCACTCACCGAACGCTACCAAAAAGCTGGGAAAAAGGTACATCTGCGACATTTAAGTCCCGATTGTCAAAAATTGCTGCGCGACGCTGATAAAATCGTCGAAGTTAATGTGATGGAAGACCCAACATATCATGTTGCAGCGGACAAGGTTTAACACGATTTAACCTTCCCTTCACGAAAAAAAGTGATCCATCATGTAACTTTACCGCCTGTAATGTCTCTAACGAGTAGAGGAA
This sequence comes from bacterium, assembly GCA_024742305.1. Lineage (GTDB taxonomy): Bacteria > Bacteroidota > Bacteroidia > Flavobacteriales_D > Crocinitomicaceae > UBA4466. The sequence continues at coordinate 1,019 of JANSYQ010000051.1, forward strand.
ACTCGAAACATTACCTTTACAAAAAACATTGCGCATGAAATTGCTTTTGACTGCAGCCGCTTTTCTACTAACTACGGTTGCACTCTCTCAGGATTACACGGTCAGCGGATCGGTAAAAGATTCTACCAATGGAGAAGATCTCTACGGGGCACAAATCAAAGTGAAAGAACTGGAAAACGTTGGAGCATTGACCAATGCTTACGGATTCTACTCCTTGACACTACCCGAAGGAACTTATACTTTGGTCTTTCGTTCTTCTGGGTTCGACTCCAAAGAGATTACAATCAATTTGAACGAGGACAAAACCTTGGATATCGAATTGAATATTCCGAAAGATGTTCAGGAAATTGGCCCGGTAGTAGTGAATGCCGAAAAGGAAAACAGTAACATTACCTCTTCTGAGATGAACGTTACGAAGTTCACTCCAAAAGACATCGCAACAATTCCCGTTCTTTTTGGAGAGCAAGACATCATGAAAACACTCCAGCTAACTCCGGGCGTTAAGGGAGCAGGAGAAGGAAATGCTGGATTTTACGTTCGCGGAGGTGGAGCCGATCAAAACTTGATTCTTTTGGATGAAGCGCCTGTTTACAATGCCTCTCACCTACTTGGATTTTTCTCCGTATTCAACTCCGATGCGATTAAAGACGTAGCACTTTATAAGTCAGGAATTCCAGCAGAATATGGTGGTCGTGCGTCCTCTGTGATGGATGTAAAAATGCGCGATGGAAACAACAAGAAATTTGGAGCCTCCGGTGGAATTGGATTGATCTCCTCTCGATTGACTTTAGAAGCACCGATTGTAAAAGACAAAGGATCGTTCATCATTTCCGGACGTCGAAGTTATGCCGATTTGTTCTTGAAACTTTCTCCGAATGAAGATCAACGTAATACGCAGTTGTTTTTCTATGACTTGAACATGAAGGCCAACTATAAAATTGGAGACAAGGACCGTATATTCCTGTCGGGCTATTTTGGTCGTGACCGATTTGGCTTCAGCGATATTTTTGGATTCAACTGGGGGAACCAAACCGGAACCCTGCGTTGGAATCACTTGTATGGAAGTAAGTTGTTCTCCAACACATCCTTCGTGTACAGTAATTTCGACTATGAGTTTAGTATCGGTACGGGCGAAGAAGGATTTGGTGTAAAATCATCCATTCAAGACTTCAATCTCAAGCAAGATTACTCCTACTACGCAAACAAAAACAACTCTATCAAGTTTGGAATTCAGGCGATTCATCACACGTTCAGACCAGGTGCATTGACGGGCGGAAACGAATCGTTCAACGAAGTAGTTTTGGATCCACGATATGCGCTCGAAGTTGGTGCTTACATTCAAAATACGCAGAAAATTGGTACGCGTTTCAACATCATGTACGGTGTTCGTTATTCAGGATTTAACCTGATGGGAGATGGAAAAGCTTATGATTTTGATGAAAACGGAACTCTCACCGGAGAACGTGATTACGAAAGCTGGGAGTCGATAAAATATCACCACGGACTGGAGCCACGTTTCTCCGCTAGTTACATTCTTTCAGAAAACAACTCCATCAAGGCATCGTATAACCGAAATCTTCAATACATCCATCAGCTATCGAACTCAACAACGAGCAGTCCAACGGATGTTTGGGTACCAAGTTCCAACAACATTGCTCCGCAAATTGCCGATCAAGTTGCCTTGGGATACTATCACAACTTGAATAAAAATATGTACCGCATTTCCACCGAAGTGTACTACAAAGACCTTCAAAATCAAATTGATTACCGAAATGGTGCGCAAACAGTACTAAACGATTTGGTGGAGGGAGAATTGGTGTATGGAGACGGCCGCGCTTACGGAGTGGAACTTCAAATCGAGAAGAAGAAAGGAAAATTGACCGGATGGATCAGTTATACGCTATCTCGCTCACTGCGCACTTTTGATGATATTGATAATGGAAAGGAGTTCCCTGCTCGTCAGGACCGAATTCACGATATTTCGGTAGTATTGATGTACAAACTCAACGACGCAATCGCGCTTTCAACAAGCTGGGTATATTACACAGGAGATGCCGTTACTTTCCCTTCCGGAAAATACGAGGTGGGTGGAGCAACACTTCCATTCTACACAGAGCGTAACGGTTACCGTTTCCCGGATTATCACCGATTGGATTTGGGATGTACTTGGTACTTCAAAGAGCGCGAGAAATTCGAACATAATTTGAACTTCTCAGTGTACAACGCTTATGCTCGTGAAAATGCCTTCACTATCACTTTTGAAGAAAACGAAGATACCGGTGAAACGCAGGCGGTTCAAACAACACTTTTCCGCTTGATTCCTGCCATCACTTACAACTTTAACTTGAAATAAGATGAAAAAATTAGCATATATCCTAGGATTGATTGTCTTGGCAAGTTCTTGTCAGAAAGTCATTGACGTAGATTTGAACGAGGCGAACCAAACCATTGTTATTGAAGGAAATTACACGGGAGAAGACAGTACAGTTCGCGTGAGTGTTTCGCTGACATCGAGCTATTTCAACAACGATCCCTCCCCTACCGTTGATAACGCGATTGTTACCATCACCGATCAAAATGGAATATCTACTGTTGTTCCATCCATCGGAAATGGACAATACGTGGTGACTGGATACGCTCCGACGTACGGAACTAGCTACACGCTTTCCGTGGTGTATGAGGGAGAAACGTACAACGCTGCGTGCCTTATGCCGCAACCAGTTCCATTGGATCCAATTACGTACCAATACTTCGACGGATTCTTTGGGAATGATCCCGGTTACGCAACATTCTTGAACTTTCAGGACCCCGAAAACACCACCGATTTCTACCAAATTGTGATTACGGAGAACAGCACCACTTATGGTAACATCGATCAAATTCAAACGCAAGACGATGCTTTAACCAACGGAAACTACATTACGCGTCCTCTTTTCCTTGGAGAGTTAAGCGAACTTGGAGACACCATTTCCTATGAGTTTCGCACGGTGGATGAAGTTATCTTCAACTACACGTTCCAAGCAGCAGACATTGCTGGAGGATCAAATTCCGCAGCACCCGGAAACCCGATTACGAATTGGGACAATGGAGCCTTGGGGTATTTTAATGCGTACGGAGTAAGTAGAGATACGGTGGTGATTCAGTAAAACTGATGTTTCCTGACCCGAATGCTTTGTTTACTGGTGGATAAAAATCTACTTGAATCAACGCGTTGAAAAATCACTTAAACTTGATGATTCACGAATAGTACACATCCTTATGCTTATTTTCGGGTTCAATTGAATGAACTAAAACCACTAAAAACATGGCACGTAGGGTCCAAATTCGGAGAAGAGAGAAGTTTATTGATCAAGAAACCTTACTGAAACTGCTGGACCAATTCGTTAATGACTCCTACTCCGGGCGACGAACAAAAGCCAACGGAACAAGAATTGGTCGAGGAACGGTAGACAATTACATTGCATTCCAAAATAATTTACTGCGTTTTTTAGAGGCAAGAAATGTGGAATTCAAGGTATACAATGCCACTAAATTGAATCAGCGCGAAACACAACGTGTTAAAAAATACTATCAAAGTTTCTATCGCTCTTTTACCTCTTACCTTTACGATGACAGAAAGGTTTATGATAACTACGTTGGGTTTACAATAAAAATTCTGCGCATCTTTTTCAATTACCTCGAGAAGGAGATGAACTATCCTGTCGGGGCATTTCACCGTTCGTTTTATATTCCGCTGGAAGAAATTCAGATTATTGCACTTAATCAAGATCAGCTACGCTATTTCATTGCTAACGAGGATATGGATCGCGTAGCGAGAGAACATAATCTCGAAGTTGTCAAAGACGTTTTTGTCTTTGGATGTACCGTTGCTCTGAGAGTTTCTGACCTTCTTTCCTTGAAGAAGTCCAATCTTATAATCAAAGGAGATCAATATTATATCTCGGTAAAGTCGAAAAAGACGAAAACAGCCACCTCAATAAAGCTGCCTGATTACTGCGTGGAAATTCTCAAAAAATACAAAGGCAAGCAGCGAACACTTCTTCCTGAGATGAGTATGGCGTGGTTTAATACGCAGTTAAAGCGATTGGCGAGTCTAATTCCTAACAACTACGAAATGATCAAAACGCGAGAAAGACGTGGAAAGCCAGTCGTCGTTTATAAAGATCCCGAAAATAAAATTCATTACAAGCTCTCCGACCACATCACTACACACACGATGCGAAGAACGGCCATTACGACAATGTTGAGTCTGGGTATGCCTGAACACATGGTTCGAAAAATTTCCGGTCACGCACCGAATAGCAAAGAATTCTTTCGTTACGTAGAGCTCAGTCAATCGGTTATTGACTCTGAAACGGATCGTGTTTTCTCTGCCATTTCTTCCTAAAATGTTGTAACTTTAATAGAAATAGGGAGCTTTAAACCCTACCACTTAGCACTTTTGAGACAACATTACCGACATAGCACGTTGACGACCAAACAAGATTACTATCCATACGGGATGGTAATGTATGGGCGTAATGGAGTAGCTCAAGTGTCTGATAATCATCGTTATGGGTTTCAAGGGCAGGAAATGGATAATGAGATTAAAGGAGGCAAAGGAACTAGTATAAATTACAAGTACCGTATGCATGATCCTAGGATTGGTAGGTTCTTTGCGGTGGATCCTTTGGCGCCAAAGTATCCGCATAATAGTCCTTACGCGTTTAGTGAGAATAGAGTTGTAGATGCAATCGAACTAGAAGGTTTAGAATGCGTTACGTTAAGCCATGGAGGTGGTTTCGGTTCAGGAGGAGGTTTTTCTGCACACAAAACCTTAGTGATTAACTTAGGTACTGGAGAAATAAAATCTTTTAACACCCAGTCAACCGGTTTTGTTGGTGGGTATTATGGTGGCTTGGATTTGAATTTAGGCATGATGTGGAGCACTAATATTGATGACTACGCAGGAAAGTCAATTGATTATGGTTTTCAAGGCGGAACTATGTTTAAGGCTTCAGGTAGTTTTAATATTAGCGAGAATGGAACTGTTACGACAGAAATTGGGGGAGGTCCAGGTGGAGGCATCGCTGCGACAGGATATTATTCCGAAACTGAAGAGTCTAGGAAGGGAGCTGAGGCAATTGCTGATTTTGTTTCTATTGACCCCGGTTACTCCTTAAGTATGTCAATGGATGATTTACGCAAGAAACTTAAGGAAGGGTCGCAGAATCTTCGATCTGAGATAGAATCCCAAAGAGAGTTGTACCGGAGTAAAGATGCTAAAATAGATCAGATGATTGAGCAAAAAGACGCAGGCGACAGCAGTATTAGTTGGGATACGATTGAAAATCTTCAAAAAGATAGAAATAAAGTATATGACAAAATCAAAGAACTTCGAGAAACGAAGAAAACACTTGATGAGTATAGAGATAAGCTAGAATAATAATTATGATGTATTTAATTTCGGCTATAGTTTTCGGGGCAACGACAATTTACTTTTTTGTGCAATTCTTTCGATTACAATCACTATTAAAACAGAAAAGTATGGTAAAGGAAGGCTCAACTGAAAGCAACGAACTTCAAAGGAAAATAGTACGGTCCTTAGTCTATATTATTCTTACCTTATTGGGTGGTTTTTTACTTTGTATCGTTGCAGCAATTATCTATAATTTACTAACCTTCGGTTCAGTTTGGAAATAAGGTCTTTGCCCCGTCCTCACTTAGTCAATAAAAGCATAAAAACAAGAATATACTTTGCGCCCAGGCTTAACAGCTTGGGCGTTCTTGTTTTTAGCAGATGTCTACGGTCGCTTATCAGCCACCTTCGTCTACTTTGTTTTACTTCATATAATGCGAGTCTCGTTCACCCGCAACTACTTTGTGCACATGAATTGTTGTTGTAGGATCTTTGCTTTTCATCCCTCGTTAAGCCTCCAACCGCTGTCACTTAAATAGTTGTTAAATCACTTCATTTCTGCTGAAAAAAGCCGTAAATTTCAGTGAGAAAACAACCACCGTTGACCAAAAATCGCTTAAAATACGTTTATAACTCTCTTGAGCACAACCATTTCCAATCTTCATACGGCATGACTATGCCTGGACGTAATGGAAGCGCTACAGACCAGTATAGGTATGGGTATCAAGGTTCTGAAAAGGATGATGAAGTGAAAGGAAATGGGAATTCTTATACAACTCATTTCCGTCAGCATGACCCAAGAGTAGGGAGATGGTTAAGTATAGACCCGAAATCACGAAAGTTCCCATGGTCATCTCCTTATGTGAGTATGTCAAATAATCCGATTTACTATAATGATCCTTTAGGAGATGAGTTTATTGGTACGGATAAAAAGTCAGCTAGGCGAGTTAAGAGAAATATGAAAAATGAGACTTTTTCTAGGGAACAATTTAAAGACTTCAGAAAGCTAATCAAAGTTAAAGGTGATAGATTTAAGAAAATCGCTCAAAATGATTTTGATGATGCAACAAGAAATCTATCAACCGATGAAAAAGCGTTGGCTCTAGGATATTTCAAGATGATAAATGCCCCGGAGAAACACTTTATTAATGCTGTAAAAAGAAGAGAATCTGTGGATTTAGATCACAGTGAACTTACGGTAACAAATTTGAAACAAGCATTTGTTAACGCAGGGATTAGCTCTGGTCAAGATGCGGATGATAAACTTGGAGGTGGCGGTAACATTGCCTCTTCAGGTCAATCGTTAACTGTTGTTGTGGTAGACTCTAAAGCTTTAGTAAATGATTTTGAGCACCCCAATATTATTGATCCCTCAACCGGAGATGTCAAAAAGATTTCACGTTCATCAAGTTTCGGCGAATTAATTGCGCATGAAGCAATCGGACATGGTCTCGGTGCTTTGAGTGGCAGTTCTACTAGCGGTCACGAAGATGCGATTCAAATGACAAATTTATTTTTGCGGACGACATCTTCTCCAAATGGAGCTTTTAGGACAGGTGAGAGTCATGGTACGGGAGTTCGTCTAAATGAGTCACAACGTTCAAGTATTCCTGCTCATGTTACTCCTTAAATTAAGTTAGAAATGAGAAAAGTTTTATACATATTAGCATTTACCTATCCTTCACTTCTTTTTGGTCAAATTGATACGGTTAAAATTGACAGGTTATTTTTCAATACAAATAAAATCGAATCGTTAGTATTAGTGAGATCGAAAAATGCGCTGAATGAATATGAATATGATGTTCTTCACGGAAAGAAATTAAGAAAGAGGAAATTGATGAAAATGATTGGAGGGGTGAATATTTTTGAGCCAATTAGCGATGACGAATTATATGAAAATTGTGAAGCAAAAAGTAGTCTAGGGTATGAAATAAATGTTCAATACAATATTGGAGGGATTACGACTAGACTTGTTTTGACTGAAAGTATTTTAGCATGCGAACAAAATGAAAGGCTAAGTTCTATCGTTTGTATTTTTAATAAATTGGGGAATTAAGGTGTTCACTCGGTACTCGTTTTGTTCCGTAAAACATAAAAACAAGAATATTACAGAGCGCCCAGGCTATCCAGCTTGGGCGTTCTTGTTTTTAGCAGATGTCTACGGTCGCTGGTCAGCCACCTTCGTCTACTTTGTTTTACTTCACACACTGCGAGTCTCGTTCACCCGCAACTACTCTGTGCGCATGAATTGTTGTCGCAAGCTTCTGCCAAATCATACGCCCACCGTTGCCTGTTGTTAGGCTCGCCGCTAAAGTCGGCTTGGCTGCGCTGCGTGTCATCATTTTGCCCGCCTTCCGCCTCCGGCAGTATCTCCGCAGATCAAAAATGCCGCCACTGGCTTGTGTTGTCACCTAAAAACTGCGCTGCTAAAGCATGTGCTTTTTTAGGAGCAACAGTGGTCACTTTCGTAAA
>JANSYQ010000021.1 GCA_024742305.1 bacterium
CATGGTTCGCCGCGGAGAGCGCACGCACATGTGCGGTGGGTTGGGGTGCCAGTTGTTGACCAGATGTTTGCCCGAGCTCGTGGTTTTGTTTGACAAGTGCGCATACATCGCATGGCAATTGCTGTATCAAAAAAATGGAGCAGCGTTAGCGAATGATTTCGAAATGATTACGGAAGGTCGTACGTCGCGACAACTTTCTTCCACCAACACTATTATCGGTGATGCCAACAAAATTTTCCTAGAGGAAGGAGCAAAGGTAGAGGGATGTACGCTCAATACCAACGACGGACCGATTTACGTCGGGAAAGACGCCGAAATCATGGAAGGCAGCTTGGTTCGCGGACCTTTCGCTATGAACGAGAAATCTACATTAAAGCTGGGAACGAAAGTTTACGGACCGACGACCCTCGGACCGCATTGCAAAGTTGGAGGAGAGGTGAACAATGTCATTTTTCAGGCATACTCGAATAAAGGTCACGACGGCTTCCTAGGAAACTCCGTGATTGGAGAATGGTGCAATTTGGGCGCCGATACCAACTGTTCCAATCTCAAGAACAACTACGGCAACGTGAAAACCTACAATTTTCGAACGCAGTCAGAAGAGCAAACCAACGTCCAGTTCATGGGACTGATGATGGGCGATCATTCCAAATGCGGCATTAACACCATGTTCAATACGGCGACTGTAGTTGGTGTGTCAGCGAATGTTTTCGGAGCCGAATTCCCGCCAAAATATGTTCCTTCCTTCTCTTGGGGAATGCACGGCGACCGTTACAAATTGGAAAAAGCATTGGAAAGCGCAAACAACATGATGGCGCGCAGAGGATTGGAACTAACGGCTGAGGAAGTGGCGATTTTGGAGTATTTGGCAGGAATGGGGTAGGATGTTCGTTTCATCGAACCAAATAACCGGCAACAAGGAAAGCGAAACCGGTCAGCACTCCAATGAAGAGCAGCGGATATCGAAAAATATAGAAGCCCAACGACATTTCGGACTTATCCACTTTTTTATCTTCGAGCGCTCTGAAGTATGCCCAAATACTAAAGAATAGAATAAAAGCAAATCCGACAATAATTAGTCTCGTGCTTAATGTCATGGTTGGAAGTTGTTATTCATTTCAAGAAGGTATAACCTAGTCGACAAACGTCTCTCGGATGACATCTTTACATTCCCTGATTTCCTTATCTGAAAGAGAACCAAACTTTTTTACAACCCGCAGTTTATCAATTGTTCTTATTTGATCAATTACTACCCATCCAGTTTTATCATCATGTTCAATTTTGATTCTTGTTGGGTACTTGCGACTTTTTGTTGTCATAGGTACAATCGTAATGGTGCGTAGGTTGTTATTTATCTCGTTTGGGGAGATAATTACACAAGGGCGGGTTTTCTTAATCTCACTTCCTATTGTGGGGTCAAGATTCACCAAAACAATTTCGTATTGATTCAGCTCCATTCATCAAAGTTTTCGTCATCAAATACGTCATTAAAGAGGAGTTCATCGTCTCCTTCTTCATGCATTTTCTTGAAAGCTTTGTCCCAACCTTTTCTCGGTTCCGAGATGGGACGTAAAATGATTTGTCCCTTTTCCAGGATCATCTCTACTTTATCTGTGATGTTATAGCGTTCAAGAATTGTTTTGGATAACCGAAAACCTTTAGAATTTCCTATTTTGATAATGGATATTTCCATAGCCGACCTGTTTTTAGTGTAATTACAAAGTTATTACATTTGAACGATTCTTGCAAGTTTGGTTACGGTTTTAGTCCTCAACTCGTATTCTCAGACATAGCCGCAGAAGTACAAGTTAATTATACAAATACTTGGAAAGGGGAATTGCGGGTCTTGACTTTATTTCCTCTACGTTCATTTGAATGAGGATTTCCGAAATATCGTCAAGCTTTGCTCTATTCCACGATAAACCTTTAGTAGGCACCACAATTGAGGTCGCCATTTTTTCGAATTCGCCTATTCTTTTTGAATAAAAAGTAGCATGTATTTCAAGTATGTAGAAAATTCCTTTTTTAGTTCGATAGAACCTTGTTTTATCTAAGTTATACTTCAGGGATTTTCCACGCTTATTGATGATGAGTCTGTTATTTTCTGAATCAATAGCGATTGATTTTGGCACTTTCCGAATGTATACCCAAATAGGGGAGGCGAGGATGAAAAACACGAAAAATGTCAACAACGCGCTACCTGGATTAAGTATAGAGTCAAGAAGATTTTCGTCCTCCCGAACGGAACGTCTGATTGCCACCAAAACGTGAATTCCGCATCCGTAAATAATGCAGTAAAAGAATATTAGTAGAATGTCTGAGGGTTTACCCTTCCAATGTTTTATCATTTTAATACTTAATTTCAGCTATGGATGGGATATGAAGCGAAGCATTTCGCAGGGTGCAGTGATTTTATAAATATTTTTAGCTGTTAGCTATATGGCTGTTACCTTTAAGTATTTCACTTCGTCTTACCCTAGCATTTCTGCTATTGGTTCCTGCATACATATTTGCATAATACAAGGCGAACGGATTTTCATCCTTGTTCCCACTTCTGTTTTGCATAACGTTCGACTCAAAAGCGATCAATTCTTCAATTATGTCATTGATATTTGTATTATTAAACATCAATTCACACAGCAAGGTATAGTAATTTGATTTTCTATACCACATTGAATCAGATTCAAGGGCACTGTCATTAATCGCAAGAATTGTTTCAGATAACAAGGTTTTGATCAAATCGAAATTTGGATATTCGTCATTATAAAGTGCAATATACCTCTCTACTTCCTTGTCTGCAGGAAAATACCCACCTTCTTCATAAGTCGCCATAACCAAAAGCAAAAAATGTAAGTCAGCCATTCTAGTAAGTTCGCTTTCACTGAAAATAGGCACTTTAAATTCTATGTCATTGAGTAACTCAAGAATCTCTTTGGCACATTTGATAAATTGACCATCATAAATTGCATTATTAATCTCTATGGCCGTTAATGTGAATTTTGTGGAGTTAATTCTCTGAAAAATTTCTATCATAGTATCAGAAGAAACATCTTTTAAATCTCGTACTGTTACATCATAGTTCAGAAAATCTGTTTTATCTTCGTCTTTCAAAGCACTGAATTTTGGAATCGATTTCTCAAACTCGTGAGTACCTTCTATATATCTTTTGATGGTTGTCAACCTCTGTTGTCCGTCAACAACGACGTTTTGAGTTGAAAGTGTGTCTAAGTCTATCCCTTTTTGAGAAATGTAAATCTCAGGAAAAGGGTAGCCATCTAAAATGGTTTTAATAAAATTTTCCATATGCTCGGAAGTCCAAACGAAACCTCGTTGGAATTCAGGTTGCAGGATTAGTTCATTTCTTTGAATTTTACCAATTAAATCCGATATTGTTTTCTTATCCGGAGTTGCTTGTATTTGTTTTGCCATAAACTATTCTTTTACAGTCTTTTGAATTTGTGATATACTGCTTTTATAGTACTTCTCAGCATATGCTTGATTCTTAAATAACCCTGCTTTAACCTTATAATTTCCTACTTCTGTTTTCCCATATGAAATTGCTCGAAAAAAATCATCCCATTTTTTTCTAAGTTCTTCAAATTCTGGTGAATTTGAAGGAAGTAAATCAGGTCGCATCCAACCGGTACTAAAATACTTGATAAACTTTATATATCGCAAGTATTGATCTCTTCTTAGTAGAATTTCTCGATACCTCAATCTGTATGTATAATTCGAAATTATTTCAAAGAAATGTTCGAATAATTCTTCATTGCAAATTGTTATATCAATATCAGATTCATATGAGAATTTAGTAAACTTGTAAGGGCTAAACCCAAATCTTGATGAGCCAACGATATTTATATCAGAATATTGAATTCCAAAGTTATCTGCTATCCTTTTTGAAAAATCATAATATTCATCATCTCTATTTCTAAAAACAAAAGGAGTTCCATTAAAAAAATATTTCTGAACAAAAGCAGTTTGTTCTTCTTCTGATCGAATTTCAATAATTTCAGCCTTGTATTCTTCAATAGTCATTCTGTGATAGTCTTTCTTTTTGCGCTTGCAGCGAATTACTTATACCAAAACCTACGTCATTTAATAGTTCAAACAACAATTATTAGTAAATCAGTAAATTGTAATACCTCCCAAGATACCAAAACATTCACATTTTTCACACGATTAATGAACTTCAATTCCATTTTTATCTTCGCTTTTTTCAGCCTCCACTGACGAAATGGTAATTTTGGAATACCTCGCTGCCACCGAATAAGACAAATTTTCCGGTTCTGCGGAATGGCACAGCCTTTGACTTACTGCATTCACGTTATTGAAAACGAGATGATGTGTCAAAAACTGACACAATGACGTGACTTTAGAATTATGAGTGATTTTTTCGATAAAATAAGAATAGACTTAAGCGCCGGAATGGAAGGTGACGGCGAATTCATACCATTGATTACCTCTGAGGAAGAGGAAACGATGAACCGTCAGCAATTTCCTGACGATTTGCCTATTTTGCCTTTGCGAAACAACGTACTGTTTCCCGGAGTTGTGATTCCCATAACCGTTGGGCGTGACAAATCCATCCGATTGATTCAAGACGCCAACAAAGGCAACAAGACCATTGGTGTGGTATCGCAGAAGAACAAAGAGGTGGAATCGCCGGAATTTGACGATTTACACAGCGTAGGTACCGTGGCACAGATCATCCGCATGTTAAAAATGCCGGATGGTAGTTCTACCGTGATTATCCAAGGAAAGCGTCGTTTCCAAATGGACAAACCTTTGCAAACGGAGCCATACCTGAGAGCAAAAGTACGCTTGCTGCAAGAGCAAAAAGTGGATAAGAAGGACAAAGAAATGGAAGCGGCATTCGAGACCATTCGAGAGTTGGCCCTTCAGATCATTGAGGAAAGTCCAAACATTCCGTCCGAAGCATCTTTCGCCATTGGAAACATCGAAAGTCCCACGTTCTTGGTGAATTTCATTTCCTCCAACATGAACGCAGACGTTGCGAAAAAGCAAGATATGCTGGAAGAGTTGGACATGAAAAAACGGGTTCAAAAAGTGTTGGAACACCTGACTTTGGAGGCACAAATGCTGGAAACACGTAAAGAAATTCAGACGAAAGTGCGCATGGACATGGATCGCCAACAACGCGAGTATTTCCTGCATCAACAAATGCGTACTATTCAAGATGAATTGGGCGACAATCCACAAGATCAGGACTTCAAAGACATGCAAAAGCGCGCTTCGAAGAAGAAGTGGAACGAGACCGTGGAGAAACTGTTCTTCAAAGAGTTGGACAAGCTCGGACGCATGAATCCGCAAGGAGCAGAATACACCGTTCAGTTGAATTATTTGGATCTGATGTTGGATCTTCCATGGGGAGAATTCACAAAAGATAATCTCGATTTGAACCGTGCCGAACGAATTTTAGAGCGTGATCATTTCGGGCTGGAGAAAGTAAAGGAGCGCATCCTCGAATACTTGGCCGTACTCAAATTGAAAGGGAACATGAAATCGCCGATTTTGTGTTTTTACGGACCTCCGGGAGTGGGGAAGACCTCGCTTGGAAAGTCCATTGCAGAAGCTTTGGGAAGAAAATACATTCGCATGTCCCTCGGTGGATTGCACGATGAGTCAGAGATTCGTGGTCACCGTAAAACCTACATCGGAGCCATGCCCGGTCGTGTGATTCAAAACATTAAAAAGGCGGAAACGAGCAATCCCGTGTTTGTTTTGGATGAGATTGACAAGTTGGGGCGAAGCAATCACGGTGATCCTTCTTCAGCAATGCTAGAGGTACTCGATCCCGAGCAAAACAGCGAGTTCTACGATAATTACGTGGAGACCGAATATGATTTGTCGAAGGTGATGTTCATTGCGACGGCAAACTCTTTGGCGACCATTCAAGGTCCATTGCGCGATCGTATGGAGATCATTGAGGTGAACGGATATACGGTAGAGGAGAAGATTGAAATTGCGAAGCGTCATCTACTTCCGAAGCAAATTAAGGAACACGGAATTAAGAAATCGAATATTTCCATTGACAAACGCTCGCTCGAAAAGGTGATTGAAGAATACACCAATGAATCAGGCGTACGCGGTTTAGATAAAATGATTGCGAAAATCGTTCGTAACCGAGCGCGTCAAATTGCCATGGATCAGGAGTTTGAGGTGAAAGTGAAATCTGCGGATTTGAAGGGAATCTTAGGGGCTGGACGTACCAAAACAAAGTATGCCAACAACGATGTTGCGGGTGTCGTAACTGGCTTGGCATGGACGGCAGTTGGTGGAGACATCTTGTTTATTGAGTCTTCATTGACCAAAGGAAAGGGCAAATTGACGCTTACTGGAAACTTGGGCGATGTGATGAAGGAATCCGCGGTGATTGCGCTGGAGTACCTGAAATCGCATTGTGATATTCTCGACCTCAAACAAGAAGTATTTGATGAAAGTAACGTACACATCCACGTTCCGGAAGGCGCTACACCGAAAGATGGACCAAGCGCGGGAATCACGATGTTGACCTCACTGGCTTCTTCCTTTACCAACAGAAAAGTGAAGAAACATTTGGCGATGACAGGAGAGATTACACTTCGTGGAGATGTTTTACCGGTGGGCGGTATTAAGGAGAAAATCTTGGCGGCGAAGCGCGCGAAAATCACGGAAATCATTCTCTGTGAGAAAAACCGTCAGGATGTTGACGAAATCAAAGAAGATTATTTGAAAGGACTCACATTCCACTACGTAACGAAGATGAAAGAAGTCTTGGATATCGCGCTAACGAATCAGAAGGCGAGACGATAAAAACACTCAGAAATAAAAGAGACCGCCCAATGGACGGTCTCGATTCTGGTTTGTGAGATGGCTTTCCTCCTCACTTGGGTTTACAGTGACTTCAAGTTACGAATTTTATTTCTTTCTTCTGTAAGAAATTGTCGCAATGATAATTCCCAGCACCAATCCAATCGTTCCGAACAGCAATCCCCAAAAGAAGCCGTTCTGTCCAGCAGGTTGAATTTTGTACCTTTTTGCCTTCTTTTGAGCGAGCTTTTGAAGGGAATCGTTTTGGGCCTTGTAGATCTCGAGTGAGTCCAATTGTTCAAATTGAATTGCATCAGCCGCTTCAAATTGCAAGGCTGCTGTATCTGCGGCGTAAATCAACAAATTCGGATCGATATCGCCAGTTTCCAAAAGGTCTTTGAACATAGGAGAGAAGCCTACATAAATATCTTCCCGACTTTTGATTTTCTTGATAAGATCTGCCAACGCCTCTCGATCTCGCAATGATTGATAGTTGCTTTTTTCAAACTCCAATACGTAAATACGCGCCATTAGGGCATTTTCATAGGTATCGTACTCTTCACAATACTTTGCGTAAGTCCGTAGCAAGTTGGCAATTACCTTGTTGGGTGCTGGAGTAAAAGGAACACGTGTTCTGATCTGTGCTGCCAAATGATTTCGATGTCTACTCTGACCCTGACTTTTTTCTACTAGTTCTTCTACCGTCACAATTGGATGACTGATGTACCAACTGGAATTGGAACCATGAGCAATTTTCGCCTCCAAAATTTTAATGTGAATCCATTCGCTTCCATAGTGAGAGTCAGGATTAATCGCGTAACCCTTGCGGATCATGTTTAGCGCTTTCCCCAACTGTCCGTCCAATTCATAAGCAGTTCCTAAGTTGGCAATAATGATATACTCATCAGGATACTCCGCTGCGAGTGGCTCTAAAATTTGAATGGCTTTTTTTACTTCTCCCAGCTTCATGTAAAACAAAGCAATGTTGGACTCATTTTGAAAATCATCTTCACGTTGTCCACGTTTGGAGATCGCTTCGCCCAGCTTTCGTTGAATTTCCTCTTTATCAAAAGAGCGGTAATAGTCTGATAAATAAAAGATAGGGGTATGAAGTCGATCGCCGTTTAGGGTCATTCCATATTCATTTCCGCAAGCACTTGAAGTGAAGGTGAAAATTAAAAGCAAGAGGCTGAGCGTGTATTTCATAAACGGGGAATGTATATTCATTGGAAAAGTAACAGAATGATTTTATAAAAACTAAAAACGCCCTTCGTATCTCGACTAAACTCGATGATCAGAAGGGCGTTTTGTTTGTAAAGTACCTCTCGGCTCCGGTCGAGGTACTAATCCTTTGTTCAAAAGATAATTCCTAAAGGACATCGAGCGGAGTCGAGAGGTACTGACTATTCGATTAGCGGATAACCTAAAAGGTCATCGAGCCTGTCGAGATGCCCTTGTCTAAAGGTTTATTGATACATCATAACGATTATCTAGCACTGCTTCGCTAAAGCTTCGCGAAGGCAAGCCTGTCGAGATGCGTTATTCAGTACTCATAATTGTTAGTCCTCTTTCCAATTCTCATCTTTTCCTTTGATGTAAGGAATCGGAACTTCGGTGCATTTTTCCTCAATTGCTCTCAAGCGAACGATGACATCATCGAGCTTTTTTCGGAATTCGACATATTCCTCGTCGCCGATTTTCTTGTTATCACGATGCGTTTGTGTTACACCCGTTGTATTTCCGAATACTTGGTAGTAAACGGTTCCAATTCGCCCAGCAATACTTGGTTCTGTCTCAAATTCGTGGCTGGATTTCAATCCATCGCCCCAAAGCATGATTTCGCAATCTCCGAGGTCGTTTTTAAGTGCCTCTATTTCCTTCAAAAGTGTCATATCTGCCTTCGGGTAGTTAATGAGCGCATGCTCGTAATATTTCAACTTATCGCTGGTTTCATTCATCAATCGACCCGCACCGTCAACCTTACGCTTAGATTCAGCAATAGCCTCTCGGAACTTGATCAACGCGTCAACATCTTGCGCAATTAACGTTTGGTTGTCTAGTCCTTTAACTTTGAAGTTTGTTCGTGGAATCACTTGTGCGATTTCCCCGTCAGTTACAGAAATTACTTCGACTGAGTAATCGCCCGGAGCTACCATCAAACCATCGTCACCACTTGAGTAACGTCCCGGTCTTGACTTTTTCAAAGTTACGGGAGAGGTAGTAGCCATGCGAAGGTTCCATTGAACTTGCTGTAGTCCTTTTTTTGGAGATGATTTCAAACGATTGATTTCTTTGCCGTTGGCATCGCGAATGATCCACACCAACTGCATTTTGTCTTCACGCTCTTCGGCGCGTAGCTCATCAAAAGTAGGGTAGTCTACAGGCTCGCCCGCTTTCTCTTTTTTCTTCGCTTCTTTCTGACGTTTCGATTTAAGACCTTTTTCAACATCCTTCATGTAAAGCGAGAAAGTGGCTCCAAATTTCGGGTTGTCCGCGTGCCACATGTTCGCGCCTTGACTTCCCGTTCCGCGCAAGCCGAGTGGAGCAGAAGGTACGTATTGCAACGCATCTTTGATAGGGAAGAGGTGCGCATCCATCTCCAAAATTTCCGAAGTCACTTCACGAAGCGGCGTGTAATTGTCCAAAACGTAGAATCCTCGTCCAAACGTTGCTACAACCACATCATTCTCTCGTTTTTGAATGTCGATGTCATACACAGCGATAGTTGGTAAACCGGATAACTTGCTCCAGTTTTTTCCGCCGTCAGTTGAAAAGTAGCAGCCAAATTCTGTTCCTGCGAAAAGTAAGTTGGACTTTACGTGATCCTGTCGAATGGCGAATGCTGCCCCGCGCTCAGGAAGATTTCCTGAAATGGAGATCCACGTTTTACCTTTGTTGGTACTCTTTAAAATGTACGGTTTGAAATCACCCGAACGGTGGTTGTTGAATACAGCGTAAACTGTATTTACATCGTGCAAGTCAGCAACGATCATGTTGACACGCGTTTGTGCCGGCACACCGGGGAAGCTCTCTACTTTTGTCCAAGAGTCACCACCATTTTCTGAGATTTGTATCAATCCATCATCTGTTCCGGCGTACAACAATCCTTTTTGAATCGGCGATTCGTCGAAGGCAACAATATTTCCATAAATGGTCGTCGACTTATTTTTCATTACCGCATCAATGGACCAAACTTGTCCCATCACAGGAAGTTTGTTTCGATCTAACTGGCGGGATAAGTCCGGCGAAACGGTTTCCCAATCATCACCACGGTTCGTGCTTTTGAACACTTTGTTCGCACAGAAGTACAATGTTTTGTTATCGTGCGGTGAAATCAAAAGTGGAGAATCCCAGTTCCAACGATATGCCTTTTCTCCTTTGCCCGGCATAGGCTGGATGGGCGTTTTCTCCCCCGAGCTGCGGTCGTATCGAACAATCCATCCGTATTGCGCTTGTGCGTAAGCAATGTTGGGATTCTCAGGATCTATTGCTGATTCAAATCCGTCACCTCCGTTGGTGATGTACCAATCAGAGTTTAATATTCCTGCATTATTAATGGTTGCCGACGGACCTCCCATGGAGTTGTTGTCCTGCGTTCCACCGTAAATGTTATAGAATGGGGTATCGTTATCTGTCGCCACTTTGTAAAACTGGATAATCGGCAAATTGTCGTAATATTTCCATTCCTGGGCATGATTGTAGGTCTCATAGATTCCTCCATCACATCCAACAATCCAGTGGTCGGCGTTGTTCGGGTCGATCCAAATGCAGTGGTTGTCCACGTGTTTTTTACTTTCACCCGTTCTTTTGAAGGTTTTTCCACCGTCTTCTGTGTGATGTAGCCAAGTATTCATTGAAAACACTTTGTCCTTGTCCGTCAAATCACAAATGATTTCTTGGTAGTAGTTTCCGCTGGTTTTGTAGCTCGACATCTTTGTCCAGCTTTCGCCCTTGTTTGTCGATCGGAAGAATCCGCCTTTATCTCCGCGCGCCTCTACAATTGCATACACGTAGTTTGCATCTACTGGAGATACGGCAATTCCTATGCGTCCCATTTCTCCGGAAGGCAATCCCTTGTTGATTTCTCGCCAAGTTTCTCCGCCATCCGTAGACTTGTAGAGTCCGGATTCCGGTCCACCACCAATATAGGTCCACTCGCGACGACGACGTTGGTGCGCTGAGGCATACAAAATATCAGGGTTTGTTGGGTCGATGGCAATCTCTGCAATTCCCGTGTGTTCGGAAATCTCCAAAGTTTGCTTCCATGTTTCACCACCATCCGTCGATTTGTAGACACCGCGTTCCCCTCCGGCACTCCAAACGGGTCCATAAGCGGCCACCCAAACCGTATTTTCATCTTCCGGGTGCACGATGATTTTTCCGATGTGCTCAGAAGACTTCAATCCCATATTTTTAAAGGATTTACCGCCGTCCAGCGATTTGTAAACGCCATCTCCGAAAGCCACAGAGCGCTGGTTGTTGTTTTCACCAGTTCCTACCCAAATGGTATTGTTATTTGTCGGTGCAATGGTTACACAACCGATGGAATAAGAGTCGTAATTATCGAAAATAGGAGAGAAGGTAGTTCCATGGTTTGTGGTTTTCCAAACACCACCAGAAGCTGCTGCTACGTACCAAGTGTCATGGTTTTCCGGATCAATCGCCATATCAGCAATTCGACCTGATGTTAAAGCGGGTCCAACCAAACGGAAGGAGAGAGCCGACATCGCCGAACCAATTTTGTCCTCTTTGTTTTCGTCTTTTTTGTCTTTCTGCGCTATACTACCGAAAGTAAGAGCCAATGCTCCTGCCAGGAGAAGTATTCGTTTCATGTTGATAATAGTTTTAGAGCGTTCAAGATAGACAAACTTCAAAGAACGGCGGGCAAATTATGACCAGCGGTTGATAGAATTGAGTAACTTTAAAGGAAAGAATCGAAGTGATGGAGAAAGTAATTGTGGTCGGGGCGAACGGTTTTATCGGAAGGCATTTGGTGCCAACATTAGCAGAAAAGTATGAAGTGGTAGCATTGACACGACGACCGGAGTCTTTTGACAAGGCACGAAACGTTCTGTGGGATGGAAAAACAGTAGGAGATTGGATCGAGGAGCTAGAAGGAGCGTACGCTGTGATCAATCTGAGTGGAAAATCGGTCAACTGTCGACATAACGAGAAGAACAAGGCGGCTATTTTAAACTCTCGTGTGGATACTACGGAAGCTGTGGGGCAAGCGATTGAATCCTGTGAAAATCTGCCGAAGGTTTGGCTGAATTCATCCGGCGTTTCCATTTATAAAGAGTCGTATGAAACCCCACAAGATGAAAGTGCAACGGAATTCGACGATGATTTTTTAGCCGAGGTAACAAAGAAATGGGAGGCATCTTGTATGAAATATGCCAAAGATTGCCGGAAAGTTACCATGAGAACATCGGTTATCCTTGGCTTGGAAGACGGTAGCTACCCTTTAATTGCCAAACTAACGAAACTCTACGCTGGTGGAAAGCAAGGTTCCGGAAAACAATACTTTCCATGGATGCACGTGAATGACTTTTGTATGGTTGTTCGAGACACGTTGCTTGTCAAAGATGAAATTTCAGGACCGGTAAATATGTGTGCACCTGATTTGGTGACAAATGCAGAATTTATGGCCGAAATGAGACGGGCGCACAACCGTTCTTTTGGTATTCCAGCGCCAGCCTTTTTGTTGAAAATTGCGAGTGCCATTATTGGAACCGAAGCCTCGCTTGTATTGAAAAGTAGCTATGTGGACCCCAAAGTTTTGAAAGAAAACGATGCTGTGTTTGCCTTTCCAAAAATCGGGGAAGCCATCGACGATTTAGCGAGTCGATAAACAAGGGCAATTTTTCCTCGTTTTTCGTGTAACCTTTCCGGCAAATCCACGATATAAAGAATTAGGTATGGATTTTGTTTCTACCTCAATGCTAAAATGATTCGTGTAATGGTTAAATATTACTTCTCCTTCTTACTTCTTGCCTGTTCATTTACCATCGTTGCCCAAGAGGAGGCAGAATGGTGTCAGGAGCCAAGCAAAAAAGCCCAAAAATATTTGAAAGCCGCTGAGTCGGCAAAAACCAGCCAAGAGGCAGTCGACAATTTCAATAAAGCCATAAAGGAAGACGAGGAAAACGCAACTCCTTACTATGAGTTTGCGATGTATGCGTATGACCTCGGTGTTCAGGCGTATGAACGTGATCCAAATCCCGACAAAGGCGATCGCTTGTGGGCAAAAGCTGAAGAAATGTTCATGCAGACATTAGAGATTTGCAGTGATTTCCATTCGAATTGTACGTATTACCTTGGGATCATTCGTTATTCGCAAGGCGATATGGACGGAGCCATTAAGTGGTTTAAAGCCTTTCAAAAGTTCGATCATTCCGACAGAAGTAAATATGCAGCTGATCACAACAAACGCTTGCAGGATGTAGCTGAAGTGGTTGGAGATTTAGAGTACGAAAATGAAGTTTTAACCACGGAAGTACCTTTCAATCCAGTGCGCGTAAAACATGTCAGCTCGGGTACCAATGAGTATTTCCCGATGATTTCCCCTGATAATGAGTTGATTTTTTACTCGCGCATGGTTGACAAGGAAGTGACCACTTTTCACTCGGAGACAGTGGAAGAATTCACCTTCTCTTTCCGACCTGATTACCGTTCAGAATTCGACTCAGGAAAACCGTTGGATCCTCCATTTAATGATGGATCCGTGAAGAGCTATGGAGCATCTACGCTTTCGGTAGATAACAAAGAAATGATCATTTGTGCCTGTAAAGACGAAAAGGTAAACGGACAGGATTATCGAAACTGTGACTTGTACAGTACCACCTACAAACGCTCAGGAACTGGCGGAAACGATTATACTTGGACGCCTTTGGAGCGTTTGGGACCTGAAATCAACACACCGAACGGATGGGAAGGTCAGCCGTCACTTTCTGCGGATGGGAATACCTTGTACTTCACTGCCAATCGATTGACCACTCGAAACAACGACATCATGGTTTCCAAGCGAAAGCCTGATGGTTCGTGGGGGCAGGCGGTGCCTTTTGATATTGTAAACACCGACGGAAAAGATAAAAGTCCATTCTTGCATCAGGACAGTGAAACCTTATATTTCGTTTCTGAGTCCACGAAAAAACGCGTTGGAGTAGGTGGATTGGACATCTTCTACATACGTCAAAACCCGGATGGAAGTTGGACAGAGCCCAAAAATATTGGGTACCCCATTAATTCGGAAGAAGACGAGTTGGGATTGTTCGTGTCAATTGACGGTCAGGTAGCGTATTTTTCCTCTGCGAAAGGCGGAAACTGGGACATTTACTCTTTCGAACTTTATGAAGAAGCGCGTCCGCAATCGGTAGCCTTGTTGAAAGGAGAATTGCGGGATGAGTCCGGTGATCCGGTTGAAGGAGCGACGATTGAAGTTGCCTATGAAGGAACGGATGAAATTCAGGAGATTAAAGTGAACGGAGACGATGGAAAGTATGCTGCCATTGTAAAAACAAGTAAAAAGCAGGATGTCATGGTAACCGTGAAAAAAGAAGGGCATGCATTCGATTCGAAATTAATTGAAAAAGAAGAGTTTACAGACGATAACGTGACCATTAAAGGAAACGACTTGGAGGTGAAAGAATTGAAAGTGGGAGAAGCGTATACGATCAACGATATTCTTTACTCCACGGCTTCTTACACATTGTCGGACCGCTCTAAATTTATCCTCAAAGGATTTGCGCGCTTCCTGAAGGAGAACGAAACGATTTCTGTTTCCATTCAGGGACACACGGATAACGAAGGAGACCCCGCGAAGAACTTGCAACTTTCAAAAGATCGTGCTAACGGCGTAAAGGAATTCTTGATTTCACAGGGTATCGACAAAAAACGTCTTACTTCGGAAGGATTCGGTCAAACAAAGCCAAAAGTTCCTAATGATTCTGATGAAAACAAAGCATTGAATCGTAGAACGGAGTTTGTGATTACGGGAATGTGATTATTGGAATAAGGAATAAGGAATAAGGAATAAGGAATAAGAAATAAGGAATAGTAAAAATGCATCTCGGCTCCGCTCGATGTCCTTTTGCTTTCTTAAAATGTCCTTTTTGAGCTCATGAAAGTATCGAACATAATAAGGTATGTCAAAAACTTTGATACTAAGGTTCTTGAGTACATCGAGCGGAGCCGAGATGCACTCTAACACCAAGAAGTAACGTTGCTAGACGCTGTCTTTCATTTAATCAGCGCCTGCGCTTAAGCTTCGGCGAAGGCGCAATATTGCTGATTCCGGCATTCATTATTAAAACCTCACCTTCGACATATTCAAATCCACGTCTTCCTCAATGCCTGGTACCATTCCTTGATCGGTGTATTGCCAATACAAAATTCGTTCATCCTGCATGCGTTCCGGCCGATCACTGTAATTAGCGATCCAAAAAGTGTAATCTCTGAAGTGCGGTTCGAAAATCGTTGAGAACATGTGGTAATTGGTGTAAATAATGGGCTGCCTTCCTGTTTTCTTTTGAATAATATCCATCCATTGTTTTACGTCGTTGCGCAGTTGAATGTCGCTCGAACTTTCCTCCTCAACATCTAACACGGGAGGCAAATCGGATTGTTTGGGTTGATAGTGTTTTAGGAAGAATTGCGCTTGCTTTGCTACATCAACCTTGGGCTTGAAATAATGATAGGCACCCACTGGAACATTTCGTTTTCGAAGTTCCTGATAATTTACTTTCCACTTTTGATCGACGATTGAGGTGCCTTCAGTAGCCTTGCAAAAAACAAATGAGATTTTCACGCTCGACTTCTTGATTAAGCGGTCCCAGTCAATGTCCCCTTGGTAATGAGAAACGTCGATACCATGACTGTAAAAGCCATCGGCTAACGGTCGAAAGCCTTCGTTTCTTTGGTGTTGAGGCGTTCTGAATTGTAAATAGCACACGTACGCAAGCACGGCGAGTAGGCCCACAAGGGTTCCACCGGCGATTAGTCGAGGTAGGAAGTTTTTGCGACGCGCCATGTGAGTAAGGTACGAAATTCAAGCCAACAACCTGTACTTCAAATTTCAAAGGCGTTATTGGATACAAAAAAAGTCCTGCTCACTGAACAGGACTTCGATATCGTTATGCTTGTAATTAAGCGAAAGATCGTTTTTCCTTGATACGAGCAGACTTTCCTGTACGCTCACGGAAGTAGAAGATACGTGCACGACGTACTTTACCTGTTTTGTTCACTTTGATGCTCTCGATAAATGGAGAGTTCACAGGGAAGATACGCTCTACACCAACGTTTCCTGACATCTTACGAATTGTAAACGTTTCTGTTGCTCCTGAACCTTTGCGCTGCAATACAACTCCTTGGAATTGCTGAATACGCTCTTTGTTACCCTCTTTAATTTTATATGAAACTGTAATCGTGTCACCGCTTCCAAATTCAGGAAGGTTGTTCGTTTCAACTAGTTCGTTTTCAAGTTCTTTGATAAAATCCATGTCAATAAATTTCTTTGTCTTCTACCCTAATGGGGGTGCAATATTACGAAGAATTTCTGATACAATACGTATTACTGCAACATTTTTACAATAAAAATAATGTCTGCCATCCTATGATTAATAGGACTCTTCATCGTTCGGGAAGTCTCCGCTACGAACATCTTCAATGTAACGATGAAAGGAGCTCAACATTTCTTGGAACAAGTTGTGGTACTTTCTCAAGAATCTTGGACTGAATTCATTGTTAATACCCAGCATATCGTGCACCACTAAAACTTGACCATCAACGCCACTTCCTGCACCAATTCCAATGATTGGAATGGATACTTCTTTAGCTACGCGCGCTGCCAAATCTGCTGGAATTTTCTCCAGTACAATGGCAAAGCATCCTGCTTCCTCCAAGGCTTTCGCATCTTCAATCAATCGTTGTGCTTCATCTTGCTCTTTCGCGCGCACTACATACGTTCCAAACTTATAGATCGATTGCGGCGTTAGTCCAAGGTGTCCCATAACGGGAATTCCAGCCGTAAGAATTCGTGAAATCGACTCGATAATTTCCTGTCCACCTTCTAGCTTCACCGCGTGTCCTCCGGACTCCTTCATAATACGAATAGCACTGGATAATGCTTCTTTCGAGTTTCCCTGGTATGATCCGAACGGCATGTCTACGACAACAAGAGCTCTGTTTACACCCCGAACTACAGACGAAGCGTGGTAGATCATTTGATCAAGCGTAATAGGCAACGTAGTTTCGTGTCCTGCCATTACATTCGAGGCAGAATCTCCCACTAAAATCACATCAATTCCCGCAGTATCGATAATACGCGCCATGGTGTAGTCGTACCCGGTTAGCATCGTGATTTTCTCCCCGGCATTCTTCATCTCCTGAAGTACGTGAGTTGTTACCTTCTTAACATTGCTATGCACTGACATATTGAAGTTTTTTGACAAAGCTAGTAAAAGGCTTGACAAGAAAGAATTTTGTTAGCTGGAGAATTTAACTCTTCCTTTCTAGGATGCTGGGGGAGGATATAGAACTGAAATCGAGTCACTCAGTAAAAACAGTTCCCCCTTTGGAGAGGCGACTTCCTAGATAACGGCAAGGCTGTGTTTTTTCACCACGAAGGCACGAGGAGCACAACGAAATGAAAGGAAAAGCTGCTTGAAAAGGGGCACTAGATTATGACAGAGTCATAATCCTCCGTGTCCTTTACTTGTCCGAGGTTTCAAACTATGCTGCGTGCGCTTTGTGGCTCTGTGGTAAACCAAAATATGTGTGTCTTGCCAATATCTAGGCAATTACCCTTTGGAGGGGGCTAGGGGGAGAATAATTAGCGTAAAAATTTGGGATTGTACAGTTTTATTACATTTAGAACAATTACTTATTCAATGAAAAGAAAGAGACTTATTCTTGTTGGTAACGGATTGGATTTATCTCTAGGGTTGAAGACAGGTTATCAGGATTTTGCGTTGTGGTTTTTTAAGAATGAAATGTATAATCTGTTGATAAAAGGTGACGAAGGTTATGAAAAGGTTGAACTAAGAGGACTTAGTATTGAAAGAAGGAGTGGAGATAACTTTGATGAATTTAAATCTAAATTACGGGATTTAAAAACAGATGTCAAGATGCAGTTTTCTTTGGAAAGTATTCAAGACGTTGGCATGATGAGTTACGGTTTAGTTTTTAATATCTCTCAAGACTTTATTAGAAGGCTATTGTACTGCTCGGAGTGGGCGGATGTTGAAAGGTCTTACTATAACTCAGTAATAAGTATTGTCAATAAAGATTCTGAAGATAGTTTCAAGTCAGAGCAAAAGAAACATGAAGAGATGAAATCCCTGAATCGCGAATTTGAATATGTTAGAGAGAAGCTGCTTGAATATTTATCTGAGCAAAATGACCAAGTAGCAAGACAGCTTGATTCAAAATCGTGGTTTAATCCTTTGTTCAGTAAAGTTTTAACTGGTCAATCCCATCAAGGCGATACACTTGATTTTGTTATCAACTTCAACTATACTAGGACAACTGAGCTTATTTTGAAATATCAAGAGACCGGTAATTGGGTAGGTAAAATTGACATTCATGGTAGGCTTGAAATAGAGGGGGGAAACCCACCCATTTTTGGTTATGGAGATGATGTAGATTCAACATATCGCTCACTAGAGGATTTAAACCATACAGAATATTTTAGATACATAAAATCACACTACTATTCCCGTAATCGTAATTATGATGAATTACTTCATTTTCTTGATTCATCGATTGGAGTAAGTCCTTTTTCATCTCCCGCAAGTAAAGAAAAAGGTAAAGAATTCGAAGTTCATATAATTGGTCATTCTTGCGGCATTTCTGATAGAACTTTGCTTAAAACCATATTCGAACATGATAACTGTGCAGCTATTTACAACTACCATTGGCGGGAAAAAGAGGAAGAGGCAAGACAGGATCATTTCGAAAAAGACATAAACGTTTCACGCCATTTCGATGACAAGATTAAGAAACGCGCACGATTCAAACCGTTTGATTTTAGTTTGAAGTATTGAATGTCCTCCCCCTCGGTCCCCCTCCAAAGGGGGAAGCTGAAAAATCCCGATATTTGCAGCCATGTCAATCGAAGTACTTCATACAGACAATCATTCCATCGTAGTGAATAAACGCGCTGGCGACATTGTGCAAGGCGATAAAACGGGCGACGAGCCGCTGTCTGAAAAGGTGAAACAATACATCAAAGCAAAGTTTAACAAGCCGGGGAATGTCTTTTGTGGGGTAGTGCACCGATTGGATCGACCGACGAGCGGAGCGATTGTTTTCGCAAGAACAAGTAAGGGTTTGTCTCGACTGAATGAGCAGTTTCGAGGAAAATCAACGCGAAAGGTGTATTGGGCAGTGGTAGAGGATATGCCGGAGAAGAAAGAGGCTACTTTAACGCATTACTTGAAACGCAATGAGAAGCAGAATAAATCGTACGCTAGTGATCATGAAACAGAAGGTTCGAAGAAGGCTGTGCTTCATTATCGTTGGTTGCAATCTTCAGATAAGTACCATTTGCTTGAAGTAACGCTCGATACTGGTCGCCACCATCAAATTCGCTGCCAACTATCGAAAATCGGTTCCATCATCAAAGGCGATTTGAAATACGGAGCGAAACGTTCCAATAAAGATGGATCGATTCACTTGCATGCACGCGAATTAGAGTACGATCATCCAACGTCGAAGGAACGCGTTAAAGTGATCGCGCCAGTGCCGAATGATGCGTTATGGCAGTTTTTTGAGAAAGCAAATTAGTCACACTTAAAAACGCGGCATCGCTTTTCTGTCTGTCCCATTCTTTACGGAAGTATACACCAACATCACCTCATGACTTCCGGTTGAATACGTTCTAAGCGGATTGAATGTCA
This sequence comes from bacterium, assembly GCA_024742305.1. GTDB lineage: Bacteria > Bacteroidota > Bacteroidia > Flavobacteriales_D > Crocinitomicaceae > UBA4466. The sequence goes on from JANSYQ010000021.1 coordinate 19,710, forward strand.
AATCGTACGAATACGAAATGTGGAATGCGTCCGAGATACCGAACATGGCAATAAGCGCCAACTCGTTACTCGTTCTGTAACTCAATCCTAAACCAAAACGATCCAAATATTCACCAAACATATTAATGTCTGCTTGGAACGGAGCTCCGGATACTTGTTTCAATAAAGTCGATGTCTTCAAGTTCCAGTCGTCATTCAGTTTGAAAAGATAGCCTCCCTGAAGGTAGAAGTGCATTTTGCTGACATCAAATGTTGTTTCTCCCTCAAATCCACCATTTTCTACAATGGAATTGTGCAGGAGATTCGGAATGGCAAAGCCTACATAGAATTTCTTCGTATGGTAATATGTTCCAAACTTGAAATTCGGAGTGGTAATCAATGGTGTCTTTTCCTGAAATGTTGGATCGACTACCGTTGTATTCACTTGCGAGTAATCGGATTGATTCATATTCAACGACGCCGAAGCTCCAAATGCAAGTCTCGATTTGTTCTCAAAGATCAGTGAATATGCATAGTTGGCAGAAATTTGACTGTTGTTATTTACGCCAATTCTATCGTTCAATAGCGTCAAACCGATGCTGTTTTTACGTTCTTCGCCTAGCGGACTATTGATGTTAAATCCGCCAACTGCCGGAGCTCCATCAAACCCCACCCATTGCTGTCGATAGAATAGAGCTGCATTCAAGCTTTGTGCCGCACCCGCCGAGGCTGGGTTCAAAAAGGGCTGGTGGACCATATATTGTGACTGATGGAATTCGTATTGTGCGAATCCACTTGTACCGGAAAGAACCGTTACTGCCAGTAGTATTAAATGTCTTCTCATCGTTATAAAGTTTTCTAAGGTTCAGGTTAGTATTTTAATTCGAGTGATCCGCGGAACGCGTTGGTTCCGTTTCCTAGATCAAGGATGTAGAAATAGGTTCCGGGCGGCAATTTATCGCCGAACAAGACACCGCTTACGGATGAAGTTCCGTCCCAGTTATTTTGATAAGGCGCCGCTTCAAAGACCACATCTCCCCAACGGTTGAAAATTGTTAGGATGTTATCAGGATAGGCATCCAATCCTTCAATAATGAAGATTTCATTGATGTTGTCCCCATTTGGCGAAAATCCTCCGGGAATAACAATATCGCCCAGTTCGCTGACGGTAATGAGTACCATAGCAGTATCACAATAATTAACACACTGTGGATCGCAAATCTCGTAAATCAAGGTGTCTGTACCAGTAAATTCAGGACCTGAACTGTAGCTGATTGTTCCATTACCCTGTACCGAAGCAATGCCATTAGTAGGGTTTTGAATAATCGTAGGTGCAGAGCCGCTGTATGTGTCATTCCCCAAGACATCCAGTTCTGTTATTTCTGCCGCCGTAACATCATACGCATCGTCTACCGCAATTAGTGCTCCTGATGGCGTGTTAACGGTAACGGTTACGTCATCTGTCGCAATACAATTATTAGAATCAGTGGCGGTAACAACGTAGGTTGTAGTTGAAGTTGGATTCACAACCAGTTGTCCTCCAGTAGTTCCATCGCTCCAAACGAGATTACCGTCACCAGTCGCGTTCAGGATTACTTGTTCCGAACCGCAAATGTCTACATCAGCACCTGCATTGACGATAGGCAATGGGTTCACAACCACCGTAATTTGTTGCAAACCACCGCCATTCGTACAGTTATTCGCATTGACTGCTTCTATGTAGTAGTCGGTGGTGGTTGATGGCGTGTCATCTAATGGAGCCGTTCCGATAAGATTTGTTCCTGCTGCATCACTGTAAATATTATATGTAACGCCTGCCCCTGATCCAGTGGCTGAAATTTGAACTGTTTCACCAGCACAAATGGTGTCATTGTCGACGCTAACTGTTGGGTCGCTTGGTGCATCAAGAACTGTAATCGTTTGGTCCTGACTGTCCGAACAAGGTCCCGAACCAACGGAGTAGGTAATGGTAATCGGACCGGACAAACCTGAAGGATCAAAATTGCTTCCACTGATTCCCGACCCTGACCAAGAACCACCTGTTGAACCGGTGATGTATGGGGTCAAATCAATGGGAGCATCTGACTCACAAAGATCTGCTGGTGCTGTCCAAGATGCAGTGACATTCGTTTCTACGACGATCGTTTGCATGAGGGTTTCCTCGCAAGGTGCAGTTCCTACTTCGTAGGTAATATCAATGGACTGACCTGCCAATCCAGTTGGATCGAATGTTGATCCTGAAACGCCCGTGCCTGTCCAGGTTCCCCCGGGATCTCCAGTGATTGTTGCACTAAGGTCAATATTCCCTGAGGATTCACAAACAGTTCCTGGTGAGGTCCAAGATGGATCTGCTTGTGGTGTAACGGAAATGGTTTGTGTCAATTGATCGGTACATGATCCAGTTCCTGTGGTGTACGTCACGTTGATGTTTCCTGATAGTCCAGTCGGGTCGAATGTTGATCCAGAAACTCCCGAACCACTCCAGGTCCCTCCCGTAGCTCCAGTTATTGTTGTGCTTAAGTCGATGGTTCCTGCTGCTTCACATACTGATCCGGGTGTTGTCCAAGCGGGACTTCCCGGTGCCGGAGTGACATTCACTGTTACAGAAGCACAGCTTGTCGTGTTACACGCACCTGAATAGGCTACGTAATACGTCGTTGTTGCAGTTGGAGAAACGTTCAATGTGTTATTTGATCCGATAACTGCTGAGCCACAACTTCCACTGTACCATTGCGGAGTGGCGCCTGTACCTGCAGACCCACCGCTTAACGTTAAAGTGGTTGAGGCACCTTCACAAATATCTGTAGTTCCCGTGATTGATGTTGGTGCTGTTGATGGTGTATTCACCGAAACGGTCGTTGATGCGGCAGTTGAAGTACAACCGGCGACGGTCACTGTACAATTGTACGTTCCAGCTGCTGCTGCGGTGACTCCCGTTATCGTTGGGTCTTCATTGCTGGAACTAAAACTATTCGGTCCTGTCCAACTATACGTAGCACCGGAAATGGTGTTTGCCGTCAGATTCAAGTCGTCACCAATACACAGAGGACCATTATTCGCCAAGGTAGGAGGGGTTGGTGCGGGGTCTACGGTAACCGTTACTGGCACTCGTGGACTTGCACAAATTCCTGTCCCTGAGGACACGTAGTACGTTGTGGTCGATCCAGGCGAGACTGTGTACGTCGTACCTGTGTTGAGAATTGTGGGAGAAGTTGGTGTTGCATACCAATTGTAAGGTGCACCCATTCCACCGGAAGTGGTTAGGTTGACGCTTTCTCCAGCACAAATAGTCTGATCGGTTACATCAGGTGGTAATGATGGGTGAAATTGAAAGAGTCCAATGGTACTTCCACTGGAGTTCCAGCTTGTTCCTTCATAATAAGCACCATTTCCAGGATCTGTGACAGGAATATTTTCGTACCAAACTGGCGATGCGACGAAGAATCTTGCTTGTGCCGTATTGGCTGCCACATGACAATCAAGCGCATGATCGGAATTCAAATAACTATCCCATTCGAAGCTGTAGCTGGCGTCATCTAGCATCGTAATGTAACCATTTCTCGAGGTGGTATTGTTTACAAGAAGATTGTATCCGCTTGCTGCTCCTGTCAAAGTGTTTTGCGATCCGGCTGCGCCCACGTAGAATTTGTTACAACCTCCGAAAGTGATGTTTTGGATATACGTACCACTATTGTTGGTATTGGAGTAGAAGTACGTTGCCCAGTTACGAACTCCGGCTGGAGTGAATTTTATAATGTATCCTGCGTAGTTCCAGAATGATCCGCCAGCGCTGAAATCAGGGTCCGCGGGAATGCCTTGGTTGTAGGCTCCTGTCAATGTTTGTACTGGAAGATTATCAGATGTTGTATTGGTTGCAACGATTACCTCGTCAGTTGTCGGGTGCACCAACACTTTTGCCGGAACTCCCATCTGTCCCGCTCGTGCTTCGTCTGTATTCCCTCCGTACAAGGTATGCCAAATAAGTGCTCCACTGGAATTGAATTTTCCCAACATGATGTCGTTCGCGCCCCCGTGCACACTTTGATTGTATGCTCCTCCGAGCGTAACTAATTGTTCATTGGCAGCAGTCGATCCTCCAAACCAACTGGTTCCTCCGGCAAAGTACAGGTTATCGCCGCTATCGAATGCACACGTGAAGTATTCTTGAGTTCCAGGTCCACCGAGGAAAGTTCCCCAAATTTGGTTGAAAGTGGAGTTGAACATAAGAAGCGTCATGTCGCGTGATCCTCCGTGTGTGGCTTGATTGTACGCTCCACCACGTGTCAGTAAAGGAGTATATCCAAAGGAGAATTTGTCGCTCACAATAGCTACTAATCCTGATGGACTGATGGCAATACTTGCATGATCTCCGTCCGCTAGGCTTGTCAAATGTTGCAGTGCGCCTGTATTCTTATTGAATCGTGCCCAAAAATTTCTTCCCGACACAGCTTCATAGAATCCTCCGCCGTTGGTAAATGGTGCACCAGTTGAGATATCTCGACCGACAATGTGCAAGATGTTTCCATTGGTGGTAATTGGATTACCCCAACTTGCGTTATCGCTTCCGCTACCTCCAATGTAAGTAGCCCAAACAAGCGCTCGGTTGGCATCAAACTTGGCCAAATATAAATCCGAACTGGCGTCGTATACATCGGTATAGGCACCTCCCGGATTCACTACTGGATAATTTCCAGCACTGCTGAATCCTTGTCCGTAGGTGAAATAATTTCCATCGGCATCCACGTGATTAGAGATGTAATCCAATCGTGCAGAAGCACTTGCAGGGTCAATAAGTTGATTGAAGTAAGACGCCCATTCTAAAACAGGGTCGATGGTCAATTTTGAGTAATTCCCTTTGCTATTCAATCGAAATCCAATGGTATTGTCCTTATTGAGAATATATTCTACTTCTACAGTATTCGTTCGATCGTCATCCAAAAAGGAGAGTGGAATTTCCTCCGCAATTTCTCCAAAAGGTGCCAGTATGACTAACTTTCCATTTCTTAGCTCTGTTTCGTATCCTTCAATCTTTAATTGTACATCATTGATATTTGCTCCATCATGAAGAACCACATCGTACTTCATTCCCTTTGGTGTATTCTGAAACACCACATCAATGTTAGAGTACATGTTTTTGTACGTGATTGTTTTGTATGAAGCCACATCGCGAATCCCATTTCTTTTATTAAGATAGAAGTGGGTGACACCTTGCAATTGTTCACCTGTTTCAATATCAACATTTGGATTGGCGTTTTCAAAAACGAGATCCATTCGGTGATACGTGACTTCACGATTTCTCTTTGCTTCGTCGTATTTTTCGAGGTCTTTCGAATACAGGCTCATGTCAAGCTTGTCTATCTCCATGAAATTGTACACAACACGATCATTGTGAAAGTAAACTGCAGCATTCGTGCTTGAATAGTAGAACCTTACTTCCGGATGGAAATTTTGGTTAAGATCAAGAACTTGCCCTTTATTCTCAGTAAACTGACTGTTTGCTTGAAAAGAAATCAGTAAACAGGAGAGTAGCGAAATGCACACGCCTTGGATGTATCTCATAGTAGTAGATATTTAGTAGAAATTTTTCGAGTCCTTAAAATAGCGAAAAAAGAATTCGCAGCAACAAGAAAAAACGAATAGTTAAGAAATTAACTTAGTTAAACGGTTTTATGGAATGAGTTAGGTTTTCTTAGATCACTGGAATCCATAATTAGTCCCCTTCACCTTCCTTGCCTTGAGATCGTTACTGCTGTTGCTGTTGTTGTGCGGATTCTTGTTCGGTGCCACAACAAGGGAAAATAATGTTGCGAATTTCATCTCTGAACGCTGTCATCTCCTTCCGCATTTTCTGCTCTTTATAGTCTTTTCGCTCTTGTGCCAGCCACTCCAGTTCCGAATCAATTCTCATTGGTCCGGCATTCCTTTCTGAGTTGAGTTGTTTTACATCGGCATCCAGCTTTTTCTTTGAAACGTGCTGAAGTTTGACCTTCCCGAGATTGCCTTTTTTAATATTCAGCTTTTTGAATAGTCCGTATCCGTTTTCCTTGACTCCAACAACGGCAATATTGTATCGAAATGCATCATTGAGTGGATGAGAGAATTTCCCATTTTTACCCTCTATTCGTTGGTAACTATTCAATTCATAAGGAAGAACGTAGGCGAACAACTTGATGTATTCCTTGGCATTTTCTACTTCGAAAGTAAACTCGTTGTAGACAATTTTTCCTGTTTTTCCGTTTCTCGTAACTGTTAAGGATTCTCGATTTCTTGTCGCATCAGCTACCAAACGATCGATGTTTTTAATCGCGCTACGGGCAACATATCGCTCGACTTTCGGAAGGCTAGATTGTGTAATGGTAAATCCACGGGTGTACCCCAATTGTTTGTACATACTCTTGAGATTGTAGTTATACTCCTCCTTATATGCCTGTTGTTCGCGCCATTTTGTTCGCTTGGCTTCGTCTTCACGGGATTTCCTCGTCTCTGAATCGTGTTTCGTCCTTCTTTTAGTTTCTTGCTTTTGAAGCACATTGTTCCGACGCTTCATTTGCTTAATAGATTTCTCGTAGAAGCGCTGCAAATGTTTTACATGTGGATTTCTAGCGTTCACTTTTCCAGCATTTTCTGCAGCGAATAGAGAGAAATATGGATGTCCCATTGCGGCAACACGTTCGTCACATTCTTTGAGCGTTAAATCTAGATTGCTTGTATACACTTTCAACACCGCATTGTCGCAAGTTTTATGAATCATTTGCATTCTGCGTTCAAACTCTCGTGTTGCCAAATTCGTGTTGTTGAATCCTTTGTTCCAAAAGGCGAGTATATTGGATGGGTAGATGTAGTTGGGAATCTCTGTATCCTGTGCGACACTATCAATCAACGCTGTGGAGTCATCAAGCTGAACAGTATATGTTGGAGTAGCTAGATTAGCCTTGTTATCGGCGAATTGAAAAACAGGTGTCGAAACTGCCTCCGAAACAGCAGGCGAGCTTTCGAAGAAATCTTCTAAGTCTTCAAGAGAAACGCCATCATAACCTTCATAGCACCCATCTTCCTCAAAACTCAAATACAAACTATCGCGAGACTGCTTGGAAGTCTTCCATTTTTGCTCATCCAAATAGTTCTCGTAACCAGCAGGGTAGAAGTCTAGGTCCGACATAGGTACGGGCACTGGAATTTTTTTCAAAGGTTCGGGCTTCACCCAGTTGATGCTTCCGTCGGCCATTAATTCGCCGTCGAATAGTTGCATATCCGTTTTTACATCTTGAATGGGTACTTGAACGTAAACGCCTACCTTCGGATTGAAGTCCAAGGGTTTTCCATCTACTGTATACCCCGTTACGCTGACCATTCCGCCTGTTTCAAGCAATTCTCCGTTAGAAGTTGTACTCAAACCTCCTTGCATGATGTCGCCTGGGTCAATCGCTTCTTGAAACTGAACAGCAACCGGCTTTTTGTATGGTTTTCCATTCATTGTAAAAGCACCTTTCGGAACGGAAATCAGCACGCCGTCTTCGGAAAGTACCACACCACCTTCTTCAGGGATGAGGAAATATTGCGCATCTAAGTCCATCGGGGCTTGTTGGTCTAATTTTGCTTTTACTTCATCTGTTAAAACAGGAATTTCATCCTCGGCTGTCAATTGATTGTATGCGAACAGGCTTGCTGCCGCAATGACTCCGATGATCAAAACGCTGAGTCCTCCTCTCAGAAGGTTCTTCCGTAGATGATAGCGCTTGCCAATTCGTTGGATTTGTTGTCTTTGATGTGCGCGCTTTGCCCCTGAGTGTATTTCTCTTTGTTTCTCAACAGCAGAGCGTAAAGTATCATTGGTTGCCAATCTTTCTTCAAATACTTGTACATCGGCTTCCGACAATTCGCCGGCTAAATATTGTTCTATAAGTTTTGTCAATTCTGGATTCATGATCTACGATTTTAAAAGTGAATAATCTTCGCTGTCGGCGTCTGTGTTGTCCAACACTTCATTCACCTTGTGAATACAGCGATACTTCTGAGCTTTTGCCACTTTGTCGTTGCGCATTCCCAACTTTTTGGCAATTTCCGACATACTGGCGCCGCCTCCGTAGAACATTTTCAAGAGTTGCTGACATTTCTGTCCAATCTTAGTGATAGCCACTTCAATGCGGCGCAACTTTAGCTCTTTTTCCATCCATGCGTGATCTTCAAAATCGGGAGTATCCGAAATCTCTTCCGTCCGCATTTTTGCATTTTTCCGACTAGTGTTGTACCAAACGAACTTTGCAGTGTTCTTTACATAGTGAAAAGGTTCTACTGTAAGTTCAAAATTTGGTTCATCCAGTTTTCTGCTGAAAATGAGCAGTGCTTCTTGAAACACATCTTCTGCATCTGTTGACGGGCAGCCCAAAGAAGCCAAATATCCCTTGATGTCAGGCAACTTGCGATAGAGTTCCTTCAGGGTTTGGTCTTTGTTAATAACCACTTTTTCGCTTTCTGTCATAGTACTTCTTTCCAACAGATGTTCAGATTTTGGAAAGGTAAACATTTGAACTAGGAAAATTTAATCAAGATTATGTATTCAGTATTACTTATGACTAATTTGTTCATCGAGTTTGTCGAGGTGCCGATTACATTGTATTTTTACCTCACAATTACGAACTTATGAAATTAGCGACCCTACTCGTTATACTAACCACCTCCGTTTTAACTGGATTTACTCAGACGGAAAAATGGTCAGCATTCTTGGATACTTCCACGACTTTATCCTCTCCTAGAGCAGTAGACCTAAACAATGATAATGTTTTGGATATCATCATTGGTGGCGGTTTGGATGGTGTTCCTGAGTCCAATGGAGTCAATGCAATTAACGGTGTGGATGGGTCCATTCTGTGGAATTTTTATGCTGAGGATGAAATGTTTGGTTCGGCAGAGTTTAAAGACATTACAGGAGATAACATCAAAGACGTTTTTATTGCTGGACGCTACGCGCAATTTTATGCCATTGATGGAAGCAGCGGAAATATGATTTGGGAATTCTTCCCGTATTCAACTACGCAAGCCGTGGATAGTGGATGGTTTAACTTTTACAATCCTCAGTTTATTCCTGATCAAAACTCTGATGGAGTAGAAGACATATTGGTTGCAAATGGGGGAAATCATGCTCTGCCACCTTGGGATACACTTCGAGATCCAGGAATGTTGATGATTCTTGATGCCATGAGCGGTTCGGTAATTGCTATGGATACCATGCCCGACGGTGAAGAGACGTATTGCTCGCCCACCGTTTTTGAGCATAACGGAATCTTCCAAATTGTATATGGGTCGGGCGGTGAAAACGATAAAGGTTCGCTTTGGAGGACAACGATCACCGATTTGATGAACGATAACTTAGAGAACTCCATTCAGTTGGTTTCTGATCCTTCCCTCGGATTCATCGCGCCTTCCAGTATCGCCGATATGAATGATGATGGATTCCTTGACATAATCAATGTGGCTTATGACGGAACGATGCGTTGCTTCGATGGGAACAACAACTCGTTGATTTGGCAGGTAGACAATCCTGGGACGGAGTCCAGTGCCGGACCTACTATTGGAAACTTTATTGGAGATGCCACACCAGACGTATTTGGAGTGGTCTACAAAGGAACGGCGCCAACATTTACCGACTTCTATCAAATTTTGGTGGACGGAGCGACAGGAAATGTCGTTTGGAAAGACAGTCTCGGTTCCATGCAATATGGCTCTTCTTCTGCCGTGGATTTAGACATCAACGGACGCGACGAAGCCATTGTCTCACTCAATTATCACAACGGAACCTCATTCTCTCATCAGGTGTTGGCGATTGATTTCCAAAATGATATCATAACACCAATGACGCCTACAGAAGCCGGGGTGAATTTGGCAACTACCGTTCTAATTGAAGACTTGGATAACAATGGATTCCTTGACTTTGTCTACGGATACCGTGCAGATAGTCTGAATCCCATGGGCGATAATGGCTTTTATATAAAATGTTTGGAAGGCACCAATACCATTCCTCCTGTGGGAGTGGCTTGGGGAAGTTATCAGGGAACAAACACCGACGGACATTATAACTACCAAGGAACTCCGTGCGGATCGGTGACAACATCTTCCAACTTTCAAAATATATCTTGTAATGGATTTGCAGATGGAACAGTAACAGTATCTCCAGTAACAGGCGTTGCTCCATTTACTTTCTTGTGGAATACTGGAGAGATTATTAGCTCCATTGACTCCATGGATGTGGGAACATACACCGTACTTGTCACGGATGCAACTGGCTGTACAACAGAAAACACCTACATCGCAGAAGATCCTTACGATATAACATTTGGAAGCATGCAACCGCCGACATGTCCCGGTGGAAATGATGGATTCTCTCTAGTAAACAGTTCAGGGTGCCCTTGTATGTTCAGTACCTGTGGTTTCGATTGGGATTCGGGTGATAGCACCAAAACGGCCACTATGCTCGTAGAAGGATGGAACGTGGTAACGGTAACACACATGGATGGTTGTGTAGTAGTGGATTCTGTTTTAATTCCCAATGCTACTCCGGTAATGGATAGCATGACTGTTGGACCAATCGTTTGTGCAGCAAACCCATTGGCAGCCAGTTTTATTGATCTTCATTTAAGTGACTCTGCGAACACCACCGTTTCATGGAGTCATGGACCAACAACGTCTTATGTGGATAGTTTAGATGCCGGCATGTATTACGTAAACCTCAACGATACAATTCGCGGATGTTTCGCAACGGATTCAGTATTGTTGACGGCACCCGACACCTTATTGGTATCCTTAAATGCAATAGATTTGAGCTGCTTTGGTGATAGTTCGGGGATGATTGATGCCAATGCTTTTGGCGGGCAGCCACAGTACCAATACAACTGGTCTAATGGTCAAGCAACAGGAACTGTTACTGGGTTGCAAGCGGGGTGGCACGTAGTGGAGGTGACAGACTCACTGGGGTGTGTTATTACGGACAGCGTGGAGCTTATCCAGCCGGATGAGTTGATTGCGAACCTCACAAATTCTTGGAACGATTCTACAGGAACATGCGCTGGTGGAGCTGTAGTTTCCATGCAAGGGGGAACTGCACCGTACTCATATCAGTGGGATGATCCAGCAACTACTACAAGTGCTACCGTTAATGGATTGTGCGCGGGAACGTATCAAGTAATCATCACGGATGATAACGGCTGTACTTCAACAATGGACGTGACCATTCTCAATACCTTGAGCGTTGTGGAGTTGGATGGCTCAGAAGTTTCGCTATATCCAAACCCAGCCAATGAAGTGCTCCATATCGACTTTACAAGTGATCAATTGTTGGGGATGAAGTACAAGGTTTTGGATAATAATGGACGTTTGGTAATGCATGGCTCCTTGAGTCAAGTGTCCAATGCGATTTCGCTGGTTAATTTGGCAACCGGTGTTTACTTCGTTGAATTAGAAGGACTTTCGGAAGTGTTTCACCTAGTGAAGCAATAGACATTACAATTGTACATACCCATTGAAGACGACTTCCACTCGGCGGTTCATGCGTCGGTCGTGTGAGGTTACCTCGGGATAGATCAACGGCTCTGTGTTACTCAACCCTTCGTAATCAAGGCGTTTTTTGTCAATGCCTGACTTTACGAGGTAACGGTACACTTTTCTTGCTCTTTTCTTGCTTATACGCATGTTATCTCCGCAACAAACGTGACCTCTTATGTTTGCTTTTAAATAAGGGTTGCACTGAAGAACTTCGTGAAGTTCCTTCAAGTTGTCCTTGGAAGTAGGGTGAATTTTCGCTTTTCCTGAGATAAAGTTCAAGTGCAAATTCAAATGATTGACTTCTTTTCTTTCTTGTGCTTTTTGATTGGACACCTCTCTTTCAACCGATGTTTCAGATTTCGCTGAGCTTTCTGATGGATGCTCTTGGAGGAGCTCGTTGGAGGCGCTTGCGTAATCGTTGTTTGGGGTGTCATCCTTTTCAAAAGTTACGAAGTAAATATCTACGCGCTCCCAGTTGTACGGGGTGAAATCCAGTTGAATGCGTTCGTTTCCAAAGTTGTTGATGGTGAGGTTTTGATCTTCAGCTTCCAATAAGCGCAAGGTTGAGTTGATTCGTTTTTGGGCGAGCAGTTTGTCATCCTTATTGAATTGTGTGTTCTCTGTAAATGCATTCAGCTCAATGATCTGTATCTTGAATTGATCCATGGAGCGTTTGAGCTTTTCTAATTCCTCTTGAGAATCGGGCTGTAATGCGCTTGTATTGGATTTAAAGTAAAAGGATTTCATTTCAACTTTTGCTAGAGACCAACTGGGAACTGCTAGCAGCAGTAATAGAAGTAGGATAATTTTCATGACTAGATGGGTTTTTATTCATCTGAAAGATGAACAGATACCTTGACTTGATGAATGGGTAATTTCCAATCGTCATTATCAAATTTCCAAACGTGAAAATGATCATGGGAAATTCTTATTTTCAAAGAAAAAAGTGATGCGAGTACCATGGTTAGTGATGTTGATGATGAGCACTTTTTATTCAAGTGCACAAGAAGTGAAACCAGATTCTATTGTTCAATTGAGTTTGGACGCGTATAACAATCACGATTTTGAATTGTTCATGAGTTATTTTCACGAGGATGTAGAAATGTACAACTTGAACGAATGTGAGCCTTACACCAAAGGAAAAGAAGCCGTTGGCGACCTCTACGAAGCATATTTTGAAGCTTCCCCTGACTTGCATTCGAAAATTTTAAATCGAATGGTTTTTGGGAATACGGTTATTGATTATGAATACATAACAGGAGCTAGGGGAGATGCCACCCCATTCGAATTGATCTTCATGTATGAAGTGGAAGGCGACAAAATTATCCGTACTACGGCAATTAGGAAATAGATTTAAATGGCAGTAACTACAATCACTGTCCTTCTATTCTTTTGGAGCAACCGTTCGTATTCGCTCTTATCAGCACGATAAAATTGAATACAATATTCCTCTTCATAAATAAGATCGTCTTCTCCGCATCCTACAGTGGAAATTCGTTCAGGATCAATTCCCTTGTCTACCAAGTACTTTTTAAGTCTTTTGGCGCGACTTAGTGTAAGTTCTCTGTTTTTATTGGCAGAACCGCGGAAGTCTGTGTGATTTGAAATTTCAATATTCATCGAAGGATACGAGGTTAGGATTACAAATATTTCCTCCAAGGGGTAAGAGGTGCAGTTTTCAACTTTCCCATGATGTGATGGTGAAAATCGAATTTCATTTAAGGGAAGCGTATCCCCAGGCATATAGTAAGGCTTACAGATAGCAGATGAATCTTGGGCCGATGAACTTTCTACCATCAATAACATTGTCATTAAGAATAACATTTTCACTCCCATAATTGCTTATTGATGTAACAAAAGTTACTTGGTAACCTTTATCTTAGTCTTAATTTCACGAAAAAAAAACATAGAAAATGGATTTCAAAACGATAGTAGACGTACGAACAACAGCTGAATTTGCAGGAGGAAATGTTGCAGGATCAATCAATATTCCGCTGCAAGAAATTCAACAGCGTGAGGAAGAGGTGATGAACTTGGAACAGCCTGTTTTGTTTTGCTGTTTGAGTGGAGGAAGAAGCGGTCAAGCAACACAGTACTTTAAATCAAAAGGATTGGATTGTGAAAACGGAGGAGGCTGGACAGACGTTAATGCTCGTGTAAACAGTTAACATACTCCAAAAGATTTAAGTTAGTGCCCTGTCTCAAATCCGATGAGCAGGGCATTTTTATTTCACTCTATTTCTTGAGTTTCTTTTTCATTTGAATGTTATAAGCAACAAATCCCGCATCCTGAAAAAACTGCGAGGCATTTTCGTTTTCAAGCCAGTGGTTTAGTTGCAGGGAGTCACAACCAAGTTCATTGGCGAGCGATTCAGCTTCTTTCATCAGTAACTGAGCAATTCCCATTCGCTGAAATTCGGGTAGAACGCCAATTTGATCCACCAATAAATAACGTTCTTCAAACTGAAACGGATTCTCGCTGCGCTCCTTTTGGATGCATAAAATATAGCCGCAGAGCTGATCCTCATACGTAGCAAGAAAAGCGTAAGAATCCACGTTATTCAATTGCTGTTTAAAAAACGCGGTAACGGCATTAGCATCATACTTCTTAAAAACATCCGGGTAATGCGCATGATGCCACGTTTGCACTTGTGCATTTAATTCTGCTAGAATTTCAAAGTCTTTTGTAGGCTGAATGGTGGTCATACGTATTGAATTGAAAAAGCCCCAATGTTTCAAGACGGTCATCGAGCGGAGTCGAGATGGTCTTGAAACATTGGGGCTTTAATAGTAAGTATTTTTCGCGTTTTATCCTTCGGATTCGTTCTCTTTGTCTTCCGACTCAGTAGGAGTGTTTGCATTTCCATTGGACCCATTGGAGTCTTGGTTTTTACGACCTCCGAACCAGAAGTTCAGAATTTGAGCTACTCCCGCGGTCAAAACCCCAATTAGGATTTTTAATTCACCCAGCATGGAGTCGCCTCCTTTGTTTCCATGAAAAGAACCACTCGCTTCCAGAAACAGCACCAAGAATATCAACGTTAAATAGGCCAGTAAAAAAAGAAGACTGAGCACTACTTGTACTTTTTTATCATTCATATCTCAGCGTGTTTAGTGGATGAAACGCGTTCTATTTTTATGCCATCACCTTGGGTGCAGCAGATAGAATCGCTTGGCTTGTTTCCGCTTCGTACTGTGCAAAGTTGGCAACAAACTTATTTGCAAGGCTGTTCGCCGTTTCGTCAAATGCCGCTTTGTCTGCCCAAGTATCTTTCGGATTCAAAATCTCGGATGGAACTCCTTCACAAGAAGTTGGGATAGACAATTCAAATACAGGTTGTGTTACGTATTCAACATTATCCAACTTTCCGTTCATGGCAGCGGTGATCATTGCACGCGTGTATTTCAAACTCATGCGTTCACCAACGCCGTACGATCCTCCGGACCATCCTGTGTTCACCAACCAAACGTTTACATCTGAGTTGTTTAGTTTTTCTCCAAGCAACTCAGCGTATTTTGCTGGGTGCAAGGGTAAGAAAGCTGCTCCGAAACATGCCGAGAACGTAGTTTGTGGCTCTGTAATTCCCATTTCGGTTCCCGCAACCTTCGCTGTGTAGCCCGACATGAAGTGGTACATCGCTTGCTCCGTTGTCAATTTTGAAATTGGAGGCAATACACCAAAAGCGTCACACGTCAAGAAGAAAATATTCTTTGGAGCACCTCCTCTAGATGGTGTCTCAATGTTGTCAATGTGATGAATTGGGTAAGATACACGTGTATTCTGAGTGATAGAACCATCTGTGTAATCCGGAGTTGATGATCCTTCTTTGAAGCCAATGTTCTCTAGAATCGCTCCGAACTTAATCGCATCGAAGATTTGTGGTTCTTTCTCACGCGACAAATCAATCGTTTTTGCGTAACATCCTCCTTCGAAGTTGAAAACTGAATCATCTGCCCAAGCGTGCTCATCGTCACCAATCAAGCGACGGTTTGGATCTGAAGACAAGGTTGTTTTTCCTGTTCCGGAAAGTCCAAAGAATACGGCTGTATCTCCCTCTTTACCAATGTTTGCTGAACAGTGCATAGAAAGAACGTTCTTTTCATGCGGCAAAATGAAGTTCAACACAGAGAAAATACCTTTTTTGATTTCTCCTGTATATCCTGTTCCACCGATGATGATCATTTTCTTTGTGAAGTTGATCACGGCGAAGTTGTGCTGACGTGTTCCGTCAATTTCCGGATCTGCAATGAATCCCGGTGCGTTAACAATGTGCCATTCCGGCTCAAAGTTTTGAATTTCGTCATCCGTAGGGCGAAGGAACATATTGTAAGCAAACATGTTCGACCATGGATATTCTGTTACGACGCGAAGGTTCAAACGGTGATTGTCGTCTGCACAAGCATAAGCATCACGTACATAAACATCTTTTCCGTTCAAATACGCCTTCATGCGGTTGTAAAGAGCGTCGAATTTTTCCGGTGTGAACTTGATATTGATGTCTCCCCACCAAACTGCGTTCTCTGTCTTTTCGTCACAAACAACAAAACGATCCTTGGGAGATCGTCCTGTAAATTCGCCTGTTTCGATAGCGATAGCGCCGGTGTCGGTCAATATGCCCTGACCGTTGATGACTGTGTCTTCAACTAGTTCTGCTGGCGATAAGTTCCAAAATTGATTTCCGAGGTTTTTTAGTCCAATTGACTCTGATAGATTGGTGTTGTTTCCTTTCTTACCAAATACGTCCATAATAATTGTTTCGTTTCGCTTGAAGCGAGTTTACAGTACAAATGTAAACGATTCTATTCCAATCTCAGTTGGTGCCGAAGTTGAGTTTCCCACAATTCGCTGAGAATATTGTTAACATTTCGGTGATATTGTGTGCCCTTGTGACGAGAAAATTAACTAAACAAGGTCCCGAAGTGCTTCTACAGCCGAGCGAACGTTTTTTCGTACATCCAAAATATTGGCTTCCATCATGTAGCAGGGCGCCGTGATTATTTTATTTTCGGAATCGACCAAAATTTCGCGAACTGTTTTCATCTCGGTAGTTGCTCCAAGCGATTCCAACCCACCTGAAAAACCAGGAATATCGTACGGTGATTCTTCTTGATCACTTCCAATCGTCATCTTGGCTTTAATGTTCGATCCTTCCAACGCTTTCGCCATAACCACCGGACTTACGCAAAGCGCAGCTACGGGTTTACCAACGTTTAGCATATTTACGATTAACAATTTGACCTCGGGTAAAATGTCTCCGTTGGGCCCCTCAAAAGCCCAGTTGGTAAAGTTTTTTGCGCTACCAAATCCTCCGGGGATGATCAATCCATCAATGTCCGCAGGATTCACCTCGTTGATGTTGGAAATATTTCCTCTTGCAATTCTACCGGCCTCCACAAGCATGTTTCGCTTCTCGTTCATTTCCTCACCATTGGTGTGATTGACAACATGGTGCTGTTCGCGATCAACAGAAATACACACGGCTTCTGCACCAATTTCTGCAATGGACAATAAGGTTAGTGTTGCTTCGTGAATTTCGGCGCCATCATACACGCCACAACCAGAGAGTAATACTCCTATTTTCATGGATATACAAATTTTAAAGGTTCATCGTATCCCTCCAAATTAAGGATAATTTCGCTTCCACTTTCCTGTTTGTATGCCAATTCTGAAATGTCAATTTCGATATCGCGACTCACAATGGATTCGCACTGATCGCCGCCGTTGTCATGAATCAACATCACGCCTCGTTGTGGTGGTAATGACTTAGAAACAGCAGGGCTTCCGACAAATTCAAACGTGTGTCTAGCACAACCTCCTGAATACTCAACAGTCATGAACAACAAAGTTCCTTCTAACGCGACACTTTTAATGGTGTAGTAATCCGTTTTTTTTGCCAATTCAGCAATTTTCGCTTTCACACGATACGGCTTTTGTGGTTTCGAATTGGAGTCAGTCGACGCTTCTTCTGCGTTTGTACTAACCTCGATAGACCCGTCATTCGGGTTCATAACTTCTTCCACGGTTTCTTCCGCTGTCATTTTTTGCGTTTTACAAGCAAAGGCTAAAGGCAATATGAGAATAAAGGCGAATCGTTTCATAATCTTGTTTTTAGTTGCAGTTCAAAGATAATACCAAAAATGAGAGTGCAATAGGCTGAGGGTAGAGGGCTGAAGGCTAAAATAGTGAAGCTTTCAGCTTTTAGCCTTTCACCTTTTACCAACTATTAGTGATTCTCTCGTATCTTTGCGGCATGAAAACAAAGACGCTCAAGAAAAACAAGGTAAACGTAGTCACATTGGGGTGTTCGAAAAACATCTTTGATTCTGAGGTGATGATGGCGCAACTCAAGGCGAACAAGTTTGAGGTGGAGCACGAGGCGCAGCAGGATGATTCCGAAATTGTGATCATCAACACTTGCGGGTTTATCGACAATGCCAAGCAGGAGTCTATCGATACGATTATTCGTTATGCGGATGCCAAAGCAGAAGGCTTGGTCGATAAAGTGTACGTTACTGGATGTTTGTCTGAGCGCTACAAAGACGATTTGGAAAAGGAGATTCCTGAAGTAGATGCTTATTTCGGTACACGCGATTTACCACGTTTGCTAAAGACATTGAAAGCAGATTATAAGCATGAACTTGTTGGAGAGCGTCTTCTTACAACTCCTTCGCACTACGCTTATTTCAAAATTGCAGAAGGGTGTGATCGCCCGTGTTCTTTTTGTGCAATTCCATTGATGCGCGGAAAACATACCTCTACGCCCATTGAGGATTTGGTGAAACAAGCCGAAGGATTGGCAGCGCAAGGCGTTAAGGAGTTGATGTTGATTGCTCAAGACTTGACGTACTACGGATTGGACATCTACAAGAAAAGAGCCTTGGCTGATTTGCTTCTAAAACTGGAAGAAGTTGAAGGAATTGAATGGATCAAATTGCATTATGCCTTCCCAAGCGGATTTCCGATGGATGTGCTTGACGTAATGAAGAATAGTAAAAAGGTGTGCAATTACCTCGATATACCTTTACAGCACGGATCAACGCGCATGTTGAAAGCGATGCGCCGCGGAATTACCCGTGAGAAAACGGAAGAACTCATTGCTGAAATGCGTGAGCGCGTTCCTGGAATTGCGATTCGTACGACATTAATTTCAGGATACCCGGGAGAAACAGAGGAAGATTTTCAAGAAATGTACGATTGGGTCCAGAATACGCGCTTCGATCGATTGGGCATTTTTACCTACTCGCATGAGGAAAATACGCACGCCTTCAACTTCGAAGACGATGTTCCTGAAAAAGTGAAGCAAGAGCGCGCTGACAAAATTATGGAGTTGCAATCGGGCATTAGCTACGAACTGAACCAAGAGAAGGTAGGGAAAACCTTCCGTGTCTTGTTCGATCGAGTAGAGGGCGACTATTTTATTGGGCGTACCGAATTCGATTCACCAGAAGTCGATAACGAAGTTTTGGTAAAGAAATCGGATGCGTACGTGCGTTTGGGAGACTTTGCCAATGTAAAGATTACCCACGCTGAGCACTACGACCTTTTCGGAGAAGTGGTGAATGATTAAACCAAGATTACGAGGGCTTAATGTAAAAATAACATTAACCACTAAAACAGTTAAGTACTTAACTTCAGGATGAATGGATCGGAACCTGAGAAATTCGTTTAGGTTATTCTAAAAAAGTGCCCTACATTTGCCTCGTTAATCAACCTACACAACCTTATGGAAAAATTTGTTAGTACAGTTTTCTATTCGATATTTCAGACCAAACGCAGTATTACTACTACAGAAAAAATTGCCGTTGTTACCAGCATCGTATTTGTGACGTTGATTTCAGCCTACTTGATGGTAAGTTTTAAAGCTTAATTCTTCCGCTCACCACTAAGGCACAAAGAGCCTGTATTGTGTTGAATTAGGATATTAAAAGGTTGATGGTGAACACAAAAATTTTACCGAGGAAATAAGTCCAATTCTTCGCGGCTTTGTGGTAGGTTTTTAGACTCAACCTTTTTTACTTCTCGGATGAAAGGAGATTATCGCCTCCTTTAAGTACGCCTGATCCAAATGGGTGTAAATTTCTGTGGTTGTAATGGATTCGTGTCCCAGCATTTCCTGAATGGCCCTGAGGTTGGCGCCGCCCTCTAACAAATGCGTAGCAAAGGAATGACGAAAGGTGTGCGGAGATACATTTTTTCGAATGCCCGCTTTTTCCACCAAGTTTTTAATGATCGTAAAAATCATCACGCGGGTTAATTTGGCTCCACGACGGTTCAGAAACACAAAACTCTCATTACCCGGTTGAATGTTCATATGGTTGCGCGTTGCCACTTCGTATAAATCAATTTCTTTGGCTACTGACGGACTCACGGGGACCAATCGCTGCTTGTTTCCCTTTCCGATAACGCGAATGAATCCTTCATCGAAAAAGATGTCTTCGTACTTCAAGTTGACCAACTCAGAGACACGAAGACCACAGCTGTACAGCGTTTCCAAAATGGCTTTGTTTCTGTGTCCTTCCGCAGTGCTAAGGTCGATAGCGTCAATAAGTGCATCTATTTCCTCAATGGTCAGTACCTCCGGCAATTTCTTCCCAATTTTAGGCATTTCCAAGAGTTCACTCGGGTCGGATTTCAACTCGCCATCCAAGAGAAGAAAACGGAAAAACTGTTTTACACCACTCAAGATTCTTGCCTGTGTACGAGCGCTCAATCCGAGATCGTAAAGTTCTTTCACAAAGGCGTTCAGGTGCTTTAGTTCGATTTGATCAACTTCCAGGGAATTGGCTTCAGCGAAATCTTTCAACTTTTCTACATCGTTCTGATAGGCAAAAATGGAGTTTTCCGCCAGTCCCTTCTCGATTTTCAGAAACGAAACAAAATCCTTAATATAGCGCATCCAACTCATACAATATGCATCTTCTGATTGTCAACGGTCCCAACTTAAATCTCCTCGGAACGCGCGAGGAACAAATATATGGGAATACCACTTTCGAATCGTATTTAGAGGGACTGAAATCAGAAAAGGATGCCGAGATTTCCTATTTGCAGTCGAATGTGGAAGGAGAGTTGATCAACTTTTTACAAGATGCTCAATGCGATGCCATTATTCTCAATGCTGGAGGATATACACACACGTCTGTAGCTCTTCGTGATTGTATTGCAGCGATTTCAACCCCAGTTATTGAAGTGCACATCAGTAATATTGCTGCTCGTGAGTCGTTTCGACACGATTCGTTGATCAGTCCGGTGGCTGCTGGATGTATTTTCGGAATGGGATTGAATGGATATGCTTTGGCGGTAGATTATTGCTTGAACTATTTGAACAAACGCTGATTCAAATCGGAGAACTTCCGCACTTTCTTCCCGTAAAAAGCCCAAATGATACTTCCCTTGTACCAGCCTTTCGGGTTGAATTGAGTAGCACTTTTCTTTAGTTCTCTACGTTTTTTGAGCAGAGTACCTAAGTTTGCGTATTGATAGCCATGTGCTCGCATTACAGCACCGAAATTCTTGAATTCACCACCAAAGAGAAATCGAATGGCAGCAATTCCGTCGAGAATCATGCGCCACATCAACTTGGGAAACAACAATCCCTCATGATTTTTGATCAACATCATCAAGTTGTTGCGGAAATTCAAGTATACTTTACGTGGAGATGTATAAGAAAGTGTTCCGCCTCCTACATGATACACAACCGATTCAGGCACGACCAAAAATCTACCTCCCTGACGTTTGATTCGCCAACAAAGATCAATCTCCTCCATGTGCGCAAAGAAATCTTCATCGAAACCAAGGTGCGCATGATACACCTCAGAGCGAATGAGTAATGCGGCTCCGGTAGCCCAAAACACTTCCATGTTCTCGTTGTATTGATCGGTATCTTTTTCGACTTCATTGAATATACGACCACGACAAAAAGGAAAGTAATTCGCGTCGATAAACCCGCCGGATGCGCCCGCATGCTCGAAGGAATCTTTTTGGTGAAACGCACGAATTTTGGGTTGACATCCGCTGATAGAAGTATCATCCATGCATTTCAGTAGAGGTTCGATCCAGTTGGGAGTTACTTCAATGTCGCTATTCAATAGCAAGTAAAACTTGGCATCGACTTGCTGTAATGCATCGTTGTATCCTTTGGCAAAACCGCCGTTGGAGGCATTCTGAATGATTTCTACATCCGGAAAATTTGCTTGAATGTAAGCGATGGAATTGTCGGTAGAAGCGTTATCTGCTAAAATGATACGCGCTCCTGAAGAGCAGGCGATTACGTTGGCAAGGAATTGCTCCAAAAAGCTCTTTCCGTTCCAGTTTAATATGACTACCGCGACATCTTTCATGCCCGACAAAAGTAGCACATTCTAAACAACGATTAATACTGACGGAAATCGTCTTGTGCGTTCTGTCCCCACTTATCAATAACGTGCGCATTTGGATTGTCAACACCGCCCAAACGTGTATTTCGTTTCGAAAGTTCCTGTGGCCACGCATCGTTTTTCAATTCACCGATCATATCAGAGTGGAGCAAACGATAGGATTTGTTCACCAAATCGGGGTTGTAGAAGATAAATCGCTTGTTGCTAAAACGACCAATTTTGTTGTATTGCCAAATCTCGTAAGGATACTCCATGTTGGAAACTTCACGACTGATAATGTTTGTAGGTGCACCATATTGTAAGTATACACGGCCGCGATCTGTTTCAAAGCCCTCTTGGAAGTTGTTTCCGTATAACTTTTCCACCAAACGTATCTGCGATTTGTACGCTAGCCATTCTTCGTATGGATTGAGGGCTGCGGTAACTTGCCAAAATTGTTGGAGGTGTTTTCGAGCTTCCTCGTTGTCCCTACTTTTCAACGTTTCAACGATTCCTCGAATTTCCGCGTTGGTAGAAATCGGAATGTGTGCTTCTAAATAGTACAGGACACTATCTTCCGGAATACTCTCTTGAAAGCTCGGGTCAAGCATCACCTCTTCTGCCAAGATGTTGTTTTGTATTTCGTTTGTACGCTCAAAATCGTACTGCTGTGTCGCCAATTGAATACCACCAGCATTTAGAATCGAGTAGGAGAGGACATATGTTCCTGTGGGCACATTTTCCAAATTGATTTTTTGGAATACCGGAACCACTTCATCCACTTTGTAGGTGTTGATTTGGGTGAATTCTTCCAGCATTTCTCCCGTCATTCCGTTGATGAGACTTTGCTCAAGCATAAACGTTGAATCGCCCAACAGTTCCGAATTGTATACTTCCATGTAGATCGGCATGGCGGTTAATTCTTGAGGGTAATAAGAAGAAAGTCGAGGAATAATGTTGTACCCCGATTTGTAGAAAACAGAGTTAGGATCACCTTCTGTAGCAATTTCTGCCACACCGATATCAGAGATGGAAACGGCATCGCCCAAATCTTCCACTTTCAATGGCATCACCGCAGTCATAGGATCGTTGTTGCTGTTGAGGTCGGTTAATTTGATATTGAACTGGTATTCTCCTGGGGTCAAACGATAACGTTGCACATCGTAAAAATCTTCAATAATACTGTCGCGCATAATTGGAGGTGCCAAGCGGTACGCCATAGCGGAAACAATGCTGTCCTCATTTCGAACAGATGTTTCTACAAGCATGTCACCGATCAAACCTCCTTCAATTCCCTTGTAGTTCAAGGAATGTCCTACAAACTGAAAGTTGAATTCGACATAATTCCCCACACCTGGAGCGAAAAACTGTTTGTTGTCAACATAAGCGCGCATGACGCGGTTGCCTGTTTGAGCGAAAGATATGGCGCAAACAAGTAGGAGAGTACAGCTTAATAGAAAACGTTTCATTCGAGTGTATTTATTCAGCATAAAGTTACAAAATCCGCAATGAACGGGTGTGAACTGCTTTACTGTTTGATTCAGAAGTGGTTCTGTTTCCATAAACGGTAGCAAGAAGAGATTGAATGGAGAATGAATCAAGATAAAATGAAGAAATTGTAAAGAAAAAGAGGATAAAACGCTTGCGAGTAATAAACTTTTGTCTACTTTTGCCGCGGAGAAATGGCAGAGTGGTCGAATGCACTGGTCTTGAAAACCAGCGTACCGCAAGGTACCGGGGGTTCGAATCCCTCTTTCTCCGCCAAAGAACAAAAGCTCGCCTTTAGGCGGGCTTTTTTCATTTCAAGACGCGTCGAAAGTTCACTTTCGTAAGTGAATTGAAATGAAAAAAGCCAAGCATCACGCAGTGATGTAGCTTTTGTTCTTTGAAGCACCTCTCTTTAGGGATCATTTCGAGGCACGAGAAATGAATCCCGGCGTGGATATATCGGAGGGTTCTTGTCCTTCGGCTCTTTCGCCTTGTTAGGCTCAGCCTCAGTCTTCGACTCATTTTAGGCAAATGAGTCTCTTCTCTTTCTCCGGTTGGAGTGAATCAAAATCGTGTTTTCGTTGGGTTTCACTTTCGTAAGTGAATTGAAATGAAAAAGCCAAGTATCACGCAGTGATGCAGCTTTTGTTCTTTGAAGCACCTCCCTTCAGGGATCATTTCGAGGCACGAGAAATGAATCCCGGCGTGGATAAACCGAAGGGTTCTTGTCCTTCGGCTATTTCGCCTTGTTGGGCTCAGCCTCAGTCTTCGACTCATTTTAGGCAAATGAGTATATTACTTACGATTTCAACAACGAATTAAACATATGACCCTTGAAACTTGCATCAAATATTTGGATTTTGTCGCGAACGAATGCACGCGGTATTTGAACGATCGACGAGTGACCGATGACGAGTTGATCAGTCTTGTTATCGAAATGCAGCGTTTTCAAGAGAAATGTCTAGCAAGTGACCTTCCGGAAGAAATCAAAGAGAAGATCGCTGAAATCAAACTCAACTATTCTATAAAAAAGGTCGAAAGAAGTACCAAATACCTCATTGTTGCTTTCATCACTTTCGGCTCTTGGGCATTGCTACTTTATTACCGACAACAAGCGAAACGAAAACAAATATTGAACGAAATTAAGTTTGATACTTCGAGGTTGGCATCGTCGATTCGGATGAATTACAGTTGAATTTATTCAGTTCTTGAAGACACTGATTGGGTTTTAGGGAAAAATGTGAGATCACAACTCAAAACTCTCCTCCTGATACGGAACGATTACATCCCAACCTAGCTTACTTTCAATCCAAACGCGGAAGGCATCCAGTTGATGTGGCTCTCCATGGTTCAAAAAGACTTTTTTCGGCGGCGATTGAAAATGTTCCATCCATTGAAGTAATTCCGTTCTGTCGCCGTGAGCTGATAGCGATGAAATAGAAGCAATTTGACACTTTACTGAGTGGTATTCTCCGAAAAACTTAATGGATGAACTTCCTTTCAATAGGGCTCTTCCCCTTGTTCCTTCGGCTTGATATCCCGTAAAAAGTAAGGTGTTTTTCTCGTTGCCAATATGTTCGCTCAAATAATGCAAAATCCTTCCTCCTTGTAGCATTCCACTTCCCGCCAATATGATCTTAGGATTTTTGTCCTTTACGATCGCCTTAGAAGCTTCGTAGGAATTCACCCATCGAATACCTTCGTACATTTGTTGCAGATCTTGCCTTGATAAATCTTGCCATTTCGGATACGTCTCAAACACTTCTGTTGCGCGAATTCCCATGGGTGAGTCTAAATAAATGGGGACATTCGGCAATCTGTTTCCGTTGCGCAGCTGATACATCAGAAACATAATTTCCTGTACACGTTCGATAGAAAACGTTGGTACCATCAAAATTCCACCGCGTTGAAAGGTTTCCTTGATTACCCTTTCCAGTTTCATTTTCACATCCAAGGTGTCATGTTCGCGATCACCGTAGGTAGATTCAATGATGAGGTAATCCGCCTTTGAGACTTTTTTGGGAGGATACAGAAGCATTGGGTCCGTACGTCCGATGTCTCCGGTAAAAACCAATGTTTGATCATAGATCTTCAATTCAACCATGGCAGATCCAAGAATATGTCCTGCATTCAATAGTTGAAATTTAATTTCCGGTTCCAAAATCACCCACTCCTCATAGTTATGCGTAGAAAATTGATTGACTACCGCCTCTGCATCCGCTTGCGTGTACAAGGGTTTCGCAGGACTATGGCTGGAGTACTCATATCGATTGGCTCTGTTGGCATCTTCCTCTTGTATTTTACCGCTATCACGGAGGACAATGGTTGCCAACTCTTTCGTAGGATGCGTACAATAGATCGTTCCTTTGAATCCATTTTTGACTAATATGGGCAAGTAACCGCAATGGTCGAGATGCGCATGCGTGAGCAAAACGTAGTCAATTTCGGAAGCGTTTCGTGTAATTTCGCGCCAATTCAACTTGCGCAACTCTTTCAAGCCTTGAAAAAGGCCGCAATCCACAAGGATTTTCGTGTTACCAACTTCTAGTAATGTTTTCGATCCGGTGACTGTTCTTGCACCGCCTAAAAACTTCAAATGTATCTTCTCTCGTTTTTTCATGATCTGTTGACCTAATGTAGATAAAACAGATCAGATTCACTACACACAAGCCTCACATCTACCTTGTATGAGCACGTTGGATACCATTATTTGTCTGTTGGGAATTTTCGGTATCGTCACTTCAACCTCTACGCAATCAACTTTACCACATTCAATACATTGGAAGTGCGGGTGCATGTCTGTATGCTCTGCATGAGAACAATCTTGGCATTTTGCGTACCATTTGATACCATTACTGTCGAGAAAGGAATGCAGCACCTTGTCTTCGTCCAAACGCTCTAAGATCCGGTAGATCGTGGTTTTATTCATCTTATCGCCCAAAAGCTCGATGAGGTCTACTACAGAAATTGCACCGATGTTTTCCTCAAAGACACCAAGAATTGTTTGAACGGATTTTGTTTTACGAACTACACCCATGTGACAAAATTAATGCAAAGTAGTTGCATTGGCAAGGGTGGGAATCGTAAGGCGCTTTTGCTTTTTCATGCTCTAGAAATTAAATTCGCTATATGAGAAATCTCTTACTTATACTATTCTTGGGCTTGGGAACGAATGTTATCAATGCTCAATCGGCATGCATTGACTTGGTAAATATGAACGTACTTTATAGAGGGGTAAATAACCAAGTCGTAGTTGGAATCTCCGGTTATCCTGATCATTCGGCTCTAGTGATGATTGACAATGGTGAACTTGAAGAAATATCTGTCGGGGTATACACTATTCTTCCGGGTGATGGTAAGCTGTGTACTATCTCCGTATATGCTAAGAGTGATGACTCTCAAGTTCTTTTGAAAAAAGCTCAGTACAGAGTATCGAATCTTCCTGATCCAACCGTTTATTTAGGAGGAAAGGTGTCAGGAAATGAGGTGAGCGCGTTGGATGCAGCTTTGGAGGTAAGAATGTCTTATCAAATACCTGTAAGAACCAACTTCACGATTCTCAATTGGGAGGCTACTTATAACGATCATAGTATAACAGGAAACACAAACGATTTGCAGGTGTTGTACGAGTTTATCTCAGCTTTAGAACCAGGAGGAACCATGGTTATAAAAGGAAAAGCAGAGCGTCAAGACGGTCAGGTTTGTTTATTTGGGGGAGTTTGGGACCTTGTTGAATGAGGATTTAGTTTCACTTTCGAATCACATAAGAAACTCCCACTTGCATCTGCACAAGCTGCGGAATTTCAATCAAGGCCGTGTTCCCTGTAGTTTCTACGTTCTGTTGCCAAAAGTAGTTTCGATAGCCAACACTGGCATTAATTCTCCATTGTGGACGAGGTAAAATGTATTCACAGCGAAGCCCAACTTCAGCGGAAAGTACCCATTGTTCGTAGCGTGAAGGGGAGATAGGGTCGGTATTCGTTTGCACCTGCGAGCCTCCTTGATTATTGAACCATCCATAGGAGTTACTATTATTGAATCGTGTTCGTATGTTTTCGCCTTGAACATCAAGATAAGCAGCGACCTGAAAGCGTCCATTTACCAATGTGTAACTTCCTCCCAAACCAAGCCCAATGGAAGTTTGTGTTCCAAAGTACTCGTTATTTTCATAAACAGCGTTTACGTTAGATGCAGCGTAGAGCAGGTTGGCACGAATACCAATTCCATTCGATAAATTCCTTATTTGGTAGTATGGAGCAATTTCCAAAATTCGCTGATAAGAGGCATTTCCATTATTTGTGGCCTCGGCCAAAAGGGTAGTAGGAGGTTGTTCCCACTTCGCATTCGATGGGGATACGTTCGCAAAACTTCCCAAACGTAGTCCGACGCTGTGTTGCCTAAAGTTCGAACTTGGAGCGTAAGCTGGACATGGTCGTGATTCCAACTCATTTTCGTTATTGCTTCCTACCAACTCGGAGACGCTCATCATTTCGAGGGTACTTGTTTCTTTTGGCACTGGATCAAAAAACTCTGAATCTGCCTTAATTTCAGTTTGTGCGACTATTGATGACGAAGCTGGAGTATTGTAGGAAATTTGCTGTTTTGGTTCTTTACTATGCTCATGAATTACCGGTAAATCTAGCTTAGATTCCTCTTTAACTTTTTGTTTATCTAATTGCGCGTAAAATTCTTGAATATCAACGCTTTGTATTTTTGAATTTGCATTGCTTGCATTTACGCTGTAAAGAAAGGCGCCTCCGCTAGCAACTGCCAATACGGGCAATAGCCAAATCAGTAAGAGGAACCATTTTCTGCGTTGCGTCCGTGCATTATTAATGTTGGACCAAAGGGATTCTGGTGGCGTGCTTTCAAAATCTTGAAAACGGCTCTTCACGATATTTTCGAAATCTTTATGAGCCATAAATTCGTGCTTTTAGTTCATTTTCCTCGGCAATTATTCGTGCCTGCAATTGTTTTTTTGCTCGGGCGTATTGCGACTTGCTTGTACCTTCATTAATGTCAAGCATTTCGCCAATTTCCTTATGTGAGTACCCTTCAATAGCGCGTAAATTGAAAACCATTCGAAAGCCTTCCGGCAACTCTTGAATGAGCTGAAGCAAGTCGTCCATTTTCATGTTTTCCAAACTTTCATTGCTTACGTATCCAGTATTTTCCTGTCCATAAGCGTCATGATGGGTATTCCTACTTTTTTGCTTGCGATACGCCTGTAATGCTGTGTTCACGGTAATACGATAGAGCCAACCTCCCAAATTTCCTTGGTCCTCGTAATTCTTTAACTGCTCAAAAACTTTGATGAAGGTATCCTGCAAAATATCATCCGCCACCTCTTCACAAGAGGCATAGCGAAGTGCTACACCTCTCATTTTTGGTGCAAATCGGTTGTACAATTCTCGTTCTGCTTGACGCTTTCCTGCAATACAGGCTTGTATCAGTTCCGATTCAGAATATTGTCTGTATTTCGACCGTATAATTTTAATCTTTCAGCATTTCTTGTTTCAACGGTAATTCGCTGCGAATAGTTCGTTTACTTGTTTAACGAAAATGCGGTTTTAAATTCAATTCCGAAAGCATGTGGTTGAATCGAGTAGATATCATTGCGCTCAGTCAAGTCAAATTGCAGTCTATAGTTTGCTCCCAAGCCAAATTGCCAGCGGTTCAAGAAAAGGTTAACACCAACGCCCGTTTGAGCGCTCAAAAGCCAATCATGTTCCGTGTTGTAATAGTTTTCATCTACACGGTAACTACCTATCCAACCTGATTCCACATGCATTTTAATTTTGCCGGGTAGGAAGTAATACCTTGCCAATACAGGCATTTCAACATAACGGCGCGTAACAGGAGCAATCCCAATGAAACAAAAATCAATGTTGCCGCATTCAAGCGGGTACCCACTAAACTCCTCCTTTTTTTTTGAATAGCGAAGTCCCGAACTTAACTCAAACTGATTCTCGAAACGGTAGTTGACTCCTAACCCGGCTGTGTAGTGAAATCGATCGTACCACATAGGTTCAATACATTTCATAATGCCAAACCCACAAGTGTTTATTGGGGTGAAGTGCATGTCTTTCTGAAAATGGGAAGAAACCGACCATGTTCCGTTCATTTGTCCAAAAGATGTCACTGGAAGTAATGCAATTATAAAGATGATAGCTTTTTTCATTGTTGTCTTTATTGTAACAATGCGCCTCACTTCAAAAGGGTTGCACACGACAGAAAATATGTGGTAATTTTCTTTCTTCACCGCCATTGCGAATAATCTACCGTCCATCACGCTCTTCCCGTATTATCTCACGATTGATCATTTTGTAGAGTCTGTGAGGTAGTAAATACCTTACATTTGCGCCGTGCAAAACAAGAATGCCCTCATATTTATTTTCATTACCATCATGTTGGATGCAGCGGGGGTGGGGATTATCATTCCTACGCTTCCAGAATTAATTGCTGATGTGGGCGATCTCTCCTTGGATGCATCCAAGAATTATTATTTGCTCATTGGTGTGGCGTACGCTGGAATGCAGTTTTTGTTTTCTCCCGTTGTTGGTGGGTTGAGCGATCGATTTGGACGGAGACCGGTTCTTTTATTCTCGCTGTTCGGTCTTGGCTTGGATTACTTAATTATGTTTTTTGCGCCCAGCTTGATTTGGCTCGTCATAGGAAGATGTGTGAGCGGAATGTTCGGAGCCAGTTATTCCACTGCGATGGCGTACATTGCTGACATATCTACTCCGGAGAAGAAAACGCAAAACTTTGGAATGGTGGGAGCCGCCTTCGGTGTTGGGTTCATCATTGGTCCTGCCATTGGTGGCTTTTTGGGGGAAGTTGGCGTTCGCGTTCCATTTCTTGCAGCAGCCGGTGTTTCTTTGATCAACTTTATTTATGGCTTTTTCGTTTTGAAAGAAACCTTGCCCGTAGAGAAAAGGAGACCGTTCAATTTATTGCGTTCCAACCCCATTGGAGCCATTATACAATTGCCAAAATACAAAGAGCTGGGATTGCTGTTCGGTGTCATCTTCCTATACTATTCGGCTGGAACCGCAATTCAGTTTACGTGGGTTTATATGACCAAAGAAAAGTTCGATTGGTCCGAGGGCGATGTTGGATTGTCACTCGCAGTAGTCGGTATTTGCGTCGCCATCGTGCAAGGGGCATTGTCCGGTTTTTTCTCTAGACGGTTCGGAAATGTTCGGACGGGCTATTTCAGTATGATCATGTTTGTACTTTCAGCCGTGGGAATTGGAATGGCTTCGGAAGGATGGATGCTGTATGCGCTGATGCTGCCTTATGCGATTACAGGGTTAGCAGGACCAGCCATACAAGCTATCATGTCGAACAATACTAAGGATTCCGAGCAAGGGGAACTACAAGGAACGGTGACGAGTGTTTTGAGCTTGGCGGAAATTATCGGTCCTTTGATTATGATGCCGTTATACGCATTAACGACTGTGGGAATGCCGGATGATGAGCGAATATTTGGAACTCCCTATTACGCAGCCGCCGTGCTAGTGGCAATAGCTGCACTCCTTTTCTATTGGGCCACGAAACGTTTCCGTACCGAAGAATTAAAGGAAAACAGCAACGTGCTGGATGCTCCAATCGCAGCTAGCAAACAATCCTAACGTCAGAGTTTTTTTACACCTCACGCTCTACGAAATCGCGGAAGTCGTTCATGTATTTTTGTGATTGCTTTTTGAAGGCTCCCGGCATGATCCAACCAAATAGTTTCATACTTCCTGAAAGGCGAAATTCATTTTCGGTCCAATACTTTGTCGTTCCGTCACCAAGATCCTCGAAGTGATTATCAATGTTGTTGAACACTTTTTTCGCCTCGTACGTGGCACTAAATGAATTAGGAAGGTCACGCTTGGTGATGGTTTCAATCATGTCAATTTCGCGCTTCCCCATTTTGTAGTGCAACTTATGCTTCGATCCCACTTTTCCCAATTCTCCTTCAATAAGCTCCATGGAAACAAATCCAGGTTGCCACTCTTTCATATTTTCCGGGTTGTCGAATAATTCTACCACTTTTTCACGTGGTGCCTTGATGATGACTTCGTTTTTGTACTTCATGATTTTTCTATAATGTAGCGCATTGAGCGGAGTTGAAATGCAATTTAATTCGATATCCACCTCTCGGCTCCGCTCGTGGTGTAAAATTTATAATGTTACTTCGCTTTTTCTATAATCGACTCTACAATAGATGGATCCAAAAGGGTAGAGGTATCGCCGAAATTAGAGCGCTCTCCTTCGGCAATCTTTCTTAGTATTCGTCGCATAATCTTTCCAGAACGCGTTTTCGGTAGCCCCGAAACCAATTGAATTTTATCGGGCTTAGCAATGCGTCCAATACCGTCTGCAACCGAGTCTGAAACCGATTGCTCTATGGCGTCCCTGTTGTTCTTAGCGTCAACCACAACAAATGCATAAATGCCCTGTCCTTTTATATCGTGCGGATAGCCAACTACTGCTGATTCTACCACGCTGTCGTTGGTGTTGATGGCGTCTTCAATCTCTGCGGTTCCAAAGCGATGTCCCGAGACGTTAATCACGTCGTCAACACGACCAATGATACGATACATTCCATTTTTGTCTCGCTTGGCGCCATCTCCGGTGAAGTAATAGCCTTCATAATGTGAGAAATAGACATTTTTACAGCGTTCGTGGTCACCATACGTCGTGCGCAAAATAGACGGCCAAGGATGCTTCACACACAAGTAGCCTTCTACTTCATTTTCTGTGATTTCATTGCCTTCTTGATCAAGCAACACGGGCTGAATTCCCGGTAGTGGATATCCTGCATGCGTCGGGTTCATCGGAGAATGACTTCCCAGTCCGGAAATCATGATACCGCCCGTTTCCGTTTGCCACCATGTATCTACCACGGGACAGTTTTCCTTTCCTATTTCTCTATGGTACCATTGCCAAGCCTCTTCGTTAATAGGCTCTCCAACAGAACCAATGACTTTGAGCGAGTCTAGTTTGTAAGGAGTAACAAACTCTATTCCAGCGCCCATTAAAGAGCGAATGGCCGTTGGTGCCGTATAAAATTGATTCACTTTGTATTTATCACATACTGCCCAAAATCTGCCGCAGTCAGGGTAGGTTGGAATTCCTTCAAAAACCACCGATTTTGCTCCGGAAAGTAAAGGGCCATAAACGATATAGGAATGTCCTGTAATCCAACCGATGTCGGCGGTGCACCAAAAAACATCGCCTTGTTCGTATTGGAAAACGTTTTGGAATGAATAGGCGGCATACACCATATATCCTCCACAGGTATGTACTACTCCTTTAGGTTTACCTGTTGATCCTGAAGTATACAAAATGAACAATAAGTCTTCGCTTTTCATTTCTGTAGCAGGACAAGTATCGTCCATTTTGTCAACCAAGGATTGATAATCAACATCTCTACCCTCAACAACCGGCGCATCATTGTGCGTATGCTTATGAACCAAAACATGTTCCACAGTATCGCACTGTTTCAACGCTTCGTCCACCATGGATTTTAAATCGAGGTGTTTGGTCCCGCGATTCAGTCCATCAGATGTAATGACCAATTTAGCCTTAGCGTCATTGATTCTATCCGCGAGGGCGTTTGAGGAAAATCCTGCAAAAACGATAGAGTGGACCGCTCCAATGCGTGCGCAAGCAATCACAGAAATAACTCCTTCCAAAGTCATGGGCATGTAAATACATACGCGATCTCCCTTTTCGATTCCGAGCGATTTCAATCCGTTCGAAAGTTTGCAAACCTCGTGGTACAGCTCTTTGTACGTGAGTGATTTGTTTGCATCACCGGGCTCGTTGGGTTCCCAATAGAAAGCTATTTGATCGCCACGCTCTTCCAAATGACGATCCAACATATTTTCCGTTATGTTGAGTGTGCCTCCGTCGAACCATTTTACATCCGGATCGTTGAAGTTCCAATCCAGCGTTGTCGCCCATGGCTTTTTCCACTCAAAAGATTCAGCAATATTTGACCAAAAGGCTTCGGGATTATCGATACTTTTTTGATAATCAGATTTATAGGCTTCAAAAGATGGGATACGTATGTTCATGCAGTTGATTTTCAACTAAAATAATCAATCAGTTGATCCTAGAAAACCGGATGGACGAAAATTCGTGGGTTCGTTTAATTCTGAATGGATTTTCGCCTCCTATTCAGCCATTTACGCGCACTAGATTCACTCGTAAACGCACGAATAGGGGTTCGGTTTCTACTTAACTGTGCTGATAAGTTTAGTGAGATACGGTGCGTAGTGCTATGTAGTTCAATGGCAACAGCGTGAATTCCATTGTACAACTCTTTGTTTTGGAGCTTTTTCTGAATTTCAGGACCTACTATTATGCCATCGAAGGTTTTTACAAACAATAATACTGGACCATTCTTCAGTGTATAATTTCGAATGCCTTTACGCAGGGATTCAATTTCCGAATCTTGAATTTGATAGTTCTCCATAACCTCTTCCCATTCCACGATGAGCACGCCGCCCTCAATTTCACGTAAAATCAGGCTGAAATAATCCGTTTGGATGTGTTGAATAATGGTTCCGGTTCGTTGAACTGCCACGGTGTTGGTAAAAAGTTGTTCCAATGTAAGAATTTTCTATTTGAAACACTAAAGTTACATAAATGAGAAATAAGTGTGTTTTTTTTAGTAGGAATGGAATCAGATATGTCCCCAATGCTTTTCGATTTTTTAACGTTATTGACAATACCAATTATAATAGGTCTTTCATCTGTACGAACTATTGGTGAAACTAATAATTGTTGGGAGTCCAAAAAAGGATAAGATAAACATAGGCGATAAGCGGTTTATTTTCTTTTGAAGCTTTTAATAGTTTCAATAATCGCTGCCATTCGATCCTCATACACGAGCGCTACTGAAGCCATGAAAATGTAATACATATCATCGCTAAATAGAATAACTTGTGCAATGGAGTAATTGGTACCATTCTTCTTACTTCTTCCCGTTCCTCTCGTAATATACCCGTTCACGCCATCAATAGTAATGGAATCTGTTTCTTCAACGGTTTCTAATTCATACGGCGAATTGATAAAGCGGTCAATGGCATATTGCTTTGGGTCATCAGTACTTACTTCACCGAACGAGCGCGTGGCTATCAAAGAAGTTTTGTGTTCTTTTTCCGTTGGAAACAAACCGTCCTCTGAATAGTAATACATAACTCCAATTTTCTTAGCTAGTTGCAAATTGGAGGCTTCTATGTCAATCGTGTAATCTTCAGGTCCGCTTAGTATTATTTCCTCTTCCAAATTATATTTACACGAGAGAAATGAAGTTGTTAGTTCATCCTTCAATCCATCGAAGCCTAGAGGATAGTTGCCATTGAACAAGTACACCTCTTCGTCTGTACCTAATATTAAAATCACTTTTCCAACCTCATATTCAACGGTGTATTGTTTACCAAACATAATTGTGGCATCAACGTTGTCCATTCGAAGTTCTCGTGTTGAATCAATCTCAATACCCTTCGTTTTGAAATTTTCAGGAGTCATTCCGGTTTTCATTTGTGCGTAAGATGCTGGAAATTGAACAATCATAATACTGGCACCACTCTCCGTTTTTTGAAACCCGGTAAAGGTATGTGCCTTGATAAAGTCAGCTGGCGGCTGTATAGATATTTTCGTTCCTTCAACAAAGACATAATCTTGGCTTCCCGAATCAGCGACTCGGTTGGCTTGCGCTTTTTCTTGAACCTCATTCTGAGCCTCCTTCATGGTCTTGCACGAATAAGTGCTTATCAGTATTAGTATCAGTGCTAATGGTAATCTGAATCGTTTTTTGTAATTGAATTTCATAGGTATGAAGCGCCGTTTCGGTCAAAGATACGGGTTAATGAGAAGAAGCAATAACGTGCAACTGTGAATTAATGCTACCTTTACACATCTTTAAACAGCCTCAATACCGTTTTATATCACTCGCAGCGAGGCAACTAATACCCTTACATGAAATTTAATGAATTGGGTCTTGACGACTCGATCTTAACCGCCCTTAATCAAAAGGGATATACTACACCAACTCCCATTCAAGAACAAGCTATTCCCATCGTTCTGGAGAAAAAGGACCTACTTGGAGTCGCGCAAACCGGAACTGGGAAAACAGCAGCATTTGCCATTCCTATCATTCAACTTTTGGGAAAGGAAGAGCCACAACGAGGAAAGCGCCCCATTCGATCTTTGATTGTTACACCCACACGAGAGTTGGCCATTCAAATTGAGGAAAATATTAAGGCGTATGCCAAGTTCACAGACTTGCGTCATGCGGTGATTTTTGGTGGAGTAAAGCAGCACAGCCAAGTGGCGCAACTTAAAGGAGGCGTAGATATTTTGGTAGCAACTCCTGGAAGATTACTGGATTTGATGCAACAAGGATATATCTCGTTGAAACAAATTGAAATTTTTGTTTTAGATGAAGCGGATCGCATGCTCGATATGGGCTTCATTCACGACATCAAAAAGCTACTGGAAAAGCTACCAAAACGCCGCCAGTCTTTGTTCTTTTCTGCAACAATGCCAGATAATATCGTGGAGCTTTCACGAAAAATCTTGTTCAAACCGCAAAAGGTGGAGGTAACTCCTGAGTCTACTACCGCTGAGACGGTGACACAATTGGTTTACTTCACCAACCGTCCGGACAAGAAAAAATTGATCATGCACATTTTAAAAGATCCTAAGAAGGATCAAGTACTCGTATTCTCAAGAACCAAGCACGGTGCGGATCGGTTGGCGCGGGATTTATCAAAGAAGAAGATCAATGCCGCCGCTATTCATGGCGATAAAGCTCAAAACCAACGACAGAAATCGCTAAAGAATTTTAAATCAAAGCAGTTACGCGTGCTTGTTGCAACGGATATTGCCGCTCGCGGAATTGATATTGATAAGCTGAATTGGGTGATCAATTATGATATTCCGAATCTTCCAGAAACGTATGTACACCGGATTGGTCGAGTAGGTAGAGCCGGGGAAACAGGAACGGCGATATCTATTGCGGAACCTGAAGAGAACGAATTTGTAAAAGACATTGAAAAGTTAATCAATCAACGTATTGAAGAAGTTTCCGATCATCCCTTTCCACAAACGGACACGCCTATGACCAAGGCAGAGAAGAAGGAATGGGAGAAGGAGAAGCAAAAACGCAAACAAGAGTTTTTTGCGAATCGAAAAAAAAATAAACAAGGTCAGCCTAAAGGAAATAGGAGATAAAAAAAAAGTCGGTGCTTCTCAGTACCGACTTTTTTTTATTCAATCGAAACTTATTCTAGATCAAAGCGATCCAACTCCATCACTTTTACCCATGCATCAATAAAGTCTTTGATTAAACGCTCTTCGGCATCTGCACTCGCATATACTTCTGCAAGCGCACGTAATTCTGAGTTGGAGCCGAAAATCAAATCATTTCTTGTGGCTTTCCACTTCGTTTCTCCTGTTTTGCGGTCTTTTCCTGCAAAAGCTTCGCCCACAGGGTCCAAAGCCGTCCATTCTGTGCTCATATCCAACAGGTTCACGAAGAAATCGTTGGACAAGGTTCCCGGGTTATCTGTTAAAATACCATACTCAGAACCGTTGTAATTCGCATTTAGCGAACGCATTCCTCCAACTAGTACTGTCATTTCCGGCGGAGTTAGCGTCAAGAGCTGTGCTTTGTCTACCAACAGTTCCTCTGTTGTTAAACGGTAACGACCTCCCACGTAATTTCTGAATCCATCAGCCATTGGCTCCAATACTTCAAACGATTCTACATCTGTTTGTTCCTGAGTAGCATCTGTTCTTCCTGGTGTGAAGGGTACCGTGAAATCATACTGAGTTCCTTCCAATGATTTTTCGATACCAACAGATCCTGCAAGCACGATAAGATCTGCCATTGAAATTTTCTTCTTTCCATTGTTAGCGTTGAAATCCGCTTGAATGGATTCGTACACACTCAATACTTTTTTCAGTTGCTCCGGGTTGTTTGATTCCCAGCTAATTTGTGGCTCTAAGCGAATTCTTGCGCCATTCGCACCACCACGTCGGTCTGAACCTCTGTAAGTTGATGCAGACGCCCACGCCGTAGTGATCATTTCTGCATTGGTCAATTCCGACTCGCTGAGGGCTTTCTTCAATTTTTCGATATCCTTGTCTTCCACCAAGTCATGATCCACTGCTGGAACCGGGTCCTGCCAAATAAAGTCTTCTTGAGGAACTTCCGGTCCTAAATATGTGGACTTTGGTCCCATATCTCGGTGTGTTAGTTTGAACCATGCACGAGCAAATGCCTTGTCGAACTCCTCCGGA
The DNA here is from genome assembly GCA_024742305.1 of bacterium. Taxonomy (GTDB): domain Bacteria; phylum Bacteroidota; class Bacteroidia; order Flavobacteriales_D; family Crocinitomicaceae; genus UBA4466. The sequence goes on from JANSYQ010000021.1 coordinate 57,378, forward strand.
TTGTCTTTAAATCTTTTTGAGATTTCCGCATACACAGGATCGTAGCGAAGCGACAAATCCGTGGTGAGCATAGTTGGTTTTAACTTTTTGTTTGGGTCAAAAGCATGCGGAACAAAGGCATCGGCATCTTTTGCGACCCACTGATGTGCTCCTGCCGGACTTTTAGTTAATTCCCATTCGTACGCGAAGAGAATATTGAAGAATTGATGGCTCCATTCTGTTGGAGAGCCTGTCCAAGTTACCTCCAAACCAGAAGTGATGGCATCTTCACCTTTCCCCGATTTGTAATCGCTTTTCCAACCAAACCCTTGTGCTTCGATTGGAGCTGCCTCAGGCTCTGGACCTACATGACTATCCGGTCCGGCACCGTGTGTTTTTCCTAAGGTGTGACCACCAGCAATGAGCGCAACGGTTTCCTCATCGTTCATTCCCATTCGCCCAAAAGTTTCACGGATATCATGCGCTGCCAATTTAGGATCCGGATTTCCGTTCGGACCTTCAGGGTTTACATAGATAAGTCCCATTTGTACTGCGGCAAGCGGCGTTTCCAGCTCTCGGTCCCCTGAATAACGTTCGTCAGCTAACCATTCGTCTTCTTTACCGTAGTAAATGCTGTTATCTGGTTGCCACACATCTTCACGTCCCCCAGCAAACCCGATAGTTTCAAATCCCATTTCTTCTAATGCAACGTTTCCAGTGAGAATCATTAAATCTGCCCATGAAATCTTACTTCCGTACTTTTGCTTAACCGGCCAAAGTAGGCGACGAGCCTTGTCCAAGTTACCATTATCCGGCCAACTATTTTGTGGAGCAAATCGCTGCATTCCTGCACGCGTTCCTCCACGTCCATCACCAGTTCTATAAGTTCCTGCACTGTGCCAAGCCATTCGGATGAAAAAAGGACCATAGTTCCCAAAGTCGGCAGGCCACCAATCTTGCGACTCTGTCAAAACCTTTGCGATATCCGCTTTAAGAGAGTCGTACTCAATGCTTTCAAACGCAGCCTCATAATCAAAATCATCAGCCATTGGGTCCGATAATTCCGAATGCTGTCGTAATATATCAAGGTTTAACTTGTTCGGCCACCAATCGCGGTTGGTTGTTCCCTTTACACTCGAACTATGTGTCGATGTGGAATCATTGCTATCATAAGCAACTGAATTTTTTGAGTGGCTTTCTGAACCACCCATATCACCATGTGGAAATGGACATTTACTCATACTGTTTGCGTTTGTTTGTCCGAAGGTGAATCCCACCAACGTGACAAAAGCGGTTAAAACTATTGGTTTCATAAGTTACAAATTGAATTGTTATCACGGATAAAGGTACCGTGGTAATTACTTTGTAAATATTGATAACTATTATATGCGATTAGATTTGTTTTATAACGTTATTGGTTAGAATGGCGACCAATGAACCTTTTTCTCTTAAGCTTGTGTATAAAAGGTCGATATTCCTTCCTGATTCTGAGGTTTTTTCCTGTTGCTTATTTTGTCACAGTTCTGTAGTTTTATCCACTGTAAACTACAAGAATCACTGCTTGCTGGATTTCGGTAAGCAAACAATACACTATTTATGGAAAAGATGCGCTTTTTACTCGTGCTCGTCGGTTTGGTTATTTCACCTATTGCAGAAGCACAAATTAATAATGATACAATTGTAAATAAAGCAACCCTACGGCGCGGGCAATCACAGCATTTCTTTAAAACGCAATTACTACTTGCGGAGCCAACGATTATTTCGCCCTTTATGAGTTTTAATAACAGTGGTAAACGAAATTATATTCTGAATGCCGAAACCCGCGTACCAATTGGCTTAGGAGGGAAAGGGTGGACCATTGGGAATAACAATAAATATTGGATTAGCTACGTTGAGCTCACACCCGAATTCAAGGTGCGTATATTTCAGAACGATCCCAGTTGGGGCGATAGCTCAATGCCTGTAAGAACGCCAAGTTATCTGCCAGGTTTGTCGTACATTGGTGCCTCGAAAAGAATGTGGGAAGTTGAAGGGGATAAAAAAATGAGACACTATGTGGGAGTGAAGGCTTACCACCATTCCAACGGTCAAGACGGACCCGAAATTCAAGGGGACACCATTAATCTTTACAACGGGAATTTTGGTGAACAAATCGTATTTCAGTTTTTCTGGGGCGGAATGATAACCCATCGGAAAGATAATGTTGCAGGTGGTCTGAATAGAATTGCCAAGAAAAATAAAAAAGCCGAGGAATACGATAAAACAGACAAGGATGGCAATAAAAAGCCTAGATATAAATATGGAGCGACAACTTGGGCGGCAGATTACAAGGATAATATTTGGTTTTGGCGAACCGGATTCGAGTATCATCCATGGGAGACATGGGGAACCAATACGGTATACCGCGACTACAAGATCTATGGCCGCCACCGATTACAACTTTCCGGAGGTTTGATCATAGCACCATTTTGGAAAGAGTACGCATTTACCTCTAAGGATAAGTGGAAAGTGCTATACAGCGACAAAGTAGATCACCTCAGAAAAGAACTCTTTCGTTTTACAGCAAGCATCGAATATATTCTCGATGGTCAATATTATTCAGGGAAGAATATAAACAACTTACAGAAAAACAACTTTTTCGATCCAACCAAAAGACTTAACCTACATCTGACAATGTATTGGCGAGTTCCAGGTACTCCAATGGCCGCGTTGTTTGCACGAGCATCGTATATCGGGTCGGATAATTACAATGTGTACTTCCAAAACAGTTATGTTGAAACCCGCTTAGGAATTGGATTTAATTTCTTTGATTTCGACAGTCGAGACGAGCAAAAAAAATGAAGATTAGGCGACCCTATTTGAAGTTAAGGTAGCTTGCATTCTACAATTTAGATAGTGAATCGATAACGTCAACAACTGGCGCTTCTGTTTCTTCTTCCAAATTATTTGGGTCCTTTTGGTACGTTGTTATTTTTCCAAGTGTCCCGATAATTGTTGGATTGTTGTAAACATTTGTCTGGATGAATTCTTTATCGTAGAGCACCTTGTCAAACTTTGGCGGTTGAATATCTTTCAAATTCACCTTTTTTTCGACGTTCTTGTCCAAGCCTTTTGATCCTGTTGACCCAACGATCCTTCCAAAAGTTGTTTTGAACGAGTAAAATTGAAGCTCACGACTGTATTCGTCGACAAATATGTAAGTTGGCATCAAAACGTTGACGGTTTTTCCGGTCTCCAAAGATTCAACAACGATTAGATTGTAGAAATCCATTTCGTCATCGCTGGTTAAATTTCCCGAGGCACCCAAAATTCGGACATCTTCACCGTCTTCCAGCGCTGAGTCATCCATCTTGAACTTGGAAATATCCACGAGTGATTCATCTAAATTCTTCGAATCGCCGCAAGAGAGGAGGACGAACCCTAGTAAAACAAATGTGATACAAACTTTCATACGATTGACTTTGCTGTAAAGATACGATCTTGAGATGAGTCAAAACGAAGGCATGACTTATATGACCGAAGAGACCGCCGCTATATTGACAGAAATAAAAAAGGTCCTAGTTTTCACTAAGACCTTTGAGGGGAGGAAGACCGGGTTCAAGAGCAAGCGCAGCTTGTGAAGAGGAGTGCTCGACCGGGAAGGTCGACAGGCACGACGTACGGTGACCGTAGGTCGTCGGTTCATGGTACATTGGTGGAAACAAAAAAAAGGTCCTAGTTTTCACTAAGACCTTTGAGGGGTGGAAGACCGGGTTCAAGAGCAAGCGCAGCTTGTGAAGAGGAGTGCTCGACCGGGAAGGTCGACAGGCACGACGTAC
>JANSYQ010000044.1 GCA_024742305.1 bacterium
AGTAGATCTGCAGAATAGATGATCGCATTAGAAGGTATTGAGCTTAAATCGTATTCAACAAATACACGCTGATAGTAAATATTACTCCCGAACTTGCCAGTAACTACGTTCGTCCCTGACTTCATGGTATCTATACTTCCGTACCCTGTTGTTGGATACCTGGAATCAACATAGGTATCTTTGGTTGCCGTCAGCTCAACGCTATCTAGCTGATTAAATGCAACAAAGGGCATGCAAAAGCACATCGCCAAGAGGAGATATCTTAAAATTCTATTCATGATTTACCGCTTTTAGTAGGTCTCTGATATAATTGGAAGATTGCCTCCTTGGAAATTCCTTGGTAATACATCTACCCTGTAACTACTTGCAATAGGTGGGAACCCTGGGAACTCTATGGTCGCAACCGACGCCGAAATAGCATTCAATGAATCAAGCTCAGCTTTCGTACTTTTGATCATGGCTAAAGGTTGCCCTGAACTTAGGTCGTATACTGTTACAATCACCTCTCCGAAAAAGTCAATATCATCCAAATAGACTTCAACATACAGAATATCGGTTGAATCGTTGATTTGCGTAGAATCTAAAGTCGCCTCTTGAGTGAATGATAAAGTCACAGAAACCGAGTCCAATTGGGCTAATGCTCCATGCCCAAGTATTAACAATCCGAACAATAATAAAAAGCGACTAGAGGCAGTTCGACCTCTTTTAAAAAGGATAGTGATCATCTTTTTCAGCGTTTAAGGTATTGATGTACAATCGTGTACACTTCAAAGATAGAGTATCCTTAACGTCTTTACTATAAGGGATATCCCGTGATTTTAACTAGGGGCTATCCCTTGATTTTCACAATTTATACCCATTTTTAGGATAGAAATGTAGACATGAATTCATGCTCAAAAGGAAGAATTTTAAAGCCTAAAAATTGAATCACGCAAAAAAAAGAAGCAATTAGTATCATTTCGGATCATTTTCTTAGAGTAGTCAAAGGCATAAAATCAAGAACCATATTTCCCTAACTTCGCGCCATGTTTCTCGGCCACCAAACAAACAGCTATTTAATTGCTCTTTCCCGGTTTTTGGAAAGAGGTTCTTATTATGGTGTTCGTGCAGCAATTGTTGTTTATGCCGTGAACCATTGCGGTTGGGCGTATGAAGAGTTAATACCCTATTATTTATGGTTAGTTTTCCTCGTTACTTCTTCCATGTTTGTTTTTGGCTTGGTTGCCGATCTTCTGAAAATTCATCGTTGGATTTCTGCATTGGGGAGTTTGTTCCAAGTAATTTCTATGTTCTTTATTCTTGCAGGAGATAAAGACCTTCTTATCGCAGGAGGCGTACTATTTGGACTTGGGTCAGGAGCATATAGTGTCATCAATATACCGGCATTTCTTCGTCCCTATTTTGGTCAAGCTAAAAAACTAGCATCGGCGACTTCTTTCTATCACGGCGCTGTAAACGCGGGTACCGTTCTTGGAATTTGGATCGTTGATTCTTACTTAGTAGACAGAGACTTCATTCATTGGACCTTTTATGGTGCAGCTCTAGTGTTTGCTTTGACGGGAGTGTTAGCTTTCTTTTCAATCAGTGATGAGGAGGTGGAAGTACAACCTCGATCACAGTCTACTCGTGTCTCGAGTGGAGCAATTATCGCTCTGTTTACGTTGGTTAACCTTTGCTTTTGGTCGCTCTATGAAACTTCTGGAGAAAATTTGACCCAGCGAACTTGGCGCAATTATAGCATGGATAACAGCCTAATGCAACCCATGGATATTATCTTTTGGAGCGGAATTGCCACTACCTTTTTTTGCTTCTTGTTCTTTTTTATAATGAACAATAAACGCCCATTCGTATTTTTTCGACTGTCGTTTGGTTTGTTGATTGCAGCAGCTGGATTTTTGCTATTGAATGTTGATTTTTCTAGTTATGAATACGATCACAACGCCGTTTTAATTCACTACATGACACTTGTACTTGCTGAGTCCTTTTTCTTGCCGGCAATAATGAGTATGTATGTTTTATACAGCAATCCAAAATTTTTGACCACCGTATTTGGCGCGTGTACCGCGGTATTCGGCTTAATTTTCAAGCTTTTTCAAATGTACTTATTACCCGATTGGGAAAAAACACCAGCGGACTCATTGTTCGTAACTTTTCCGCTAATTCTTGGTGGATTGGGTATCGTTTTTCTAGTCTCGGGCTTTTTCGTTAAGGAGCAGTTCTCGTTCTTAAGAGTATCAGAAAAAGATAATGACCTTGAATTGAAGGAAGGAGAGATATTGGACTAACCCAACCAAACATCATCAATAATCTCAAACCCGGCGAATTCGTTCACGCGTTGAATGATGATGGACTTGCCTTGAAGTAATTCGTCGCGCATCACGGACGATCCCATTTTAAGAAAGAGTTTTTTGTTTTTGATTTTGATTTCTTCCGTTCGATTCGCGACGGCCGTCCCCATGAGTTCGGGCCAAGCGTTGATAACGTCCAGCTCTTTCATCTTCCCTTCCAATCCGTAGGCTTTTAACCATCGGTCCAGCACATCCTTCAAGGGAGCCTCTTCTGCTGTTCGTTTCAAATCACTCATTCAAACTTAATTTTACGCCACCGCCGCAGGCAGCAGCGGAGCTAATTTCCTCAATCTGGCACTCATTTACGCGAAACAACTTGCATTGAAGGTTGCTGTCGCTAAAAATTTTCTCTACACGCTCCAAATCGGTGTCTGTCACTAATACTTGACCAAAAAACTGATCGCTGACCAATTGCATCAATCGCTCTACACGGGTATGATCCAACTTATCAAAAATATCATCCAAAAGCAAGACCGGCGTCGTGTTTAGATGCTGCTTCAACCATTCGTACTGTGCTAAACGAAGGGCAATAATGAAAGATTTCTGTTGTCCCTGCGAGCCGAATTTCTTTACTGGGTGCCCCTTGATTTGGAACAATAAATCATCGCGATGCGTTCCTGCGTTGGAGTAGCGTTTAACTGCATCTTTTCGTTCATAGATCTCCAACAGTTCCTCCATCGAGTGTTCGTGTAACTGCGATTTGTATTCCAAGGTCACTTCTTCTCTATCCAACCCAATAGCCGAATAATGCTTTTGAAAAACGGGAATAAACTCGTCCAAAAATGCCTTTCGACGCTCGAAAATTTGATGTCCCAAGTCAATCATTTGAACATTCCATACATCAATAGATTCGCGGTCGAACAAACGATGCTCCGCCATGTTTTTCAACAACGCATTTCGCTGCTCTAGAACACGACTATAGCGTTGAATGCACTCCAAATACTTGCGGTCAAACTGTGCAATAATGCCATCCATCCACTTTCTGCGCAGCTCACTGCCTTCAGAAATCAAATCGCGATCGTAGGGAGAAATCATCACCGCAGGAAACTGACCGATGTGATCTGCAAGCTTTTCGTACTCCTTCTTGTTGCGCCGGAAGACCTTTTTTGCCCCCATTTTTACGGCACAGTGAATGGCAATTTCTTGCTCTTCTTTATTCCATGTTCCTTGAATAGAAAAGAAGGGCTGATCGAAGCGAATGTTCTGTCGATCAATGACATTCATGTACGATTTGCAGATACTGAGGTAGTGCACGGCATCCAAGATATTCGTTTTACCCGCCCCATTATTTCCAACGAAACAATTGATCCCTGAAGAGAGAATAATTTCCGCTTCTTCGTAATTCTTGAAATTAATGAGCTGTAAGTTCTGTAGATGCATCCCAACAAATTTAGTTGAATTCGCAGAATATCTTCCCGGAATACTTGATCGATTCTCCAAAAAAAAACTATTTTTGCTCCGCTTAAATTGGAACAATGTTAGAAGATATCTCAGGACAAGAAATAAAAGACCAATTCAAAAAGAACAAACGCCTCAGAATCATTGCCTTTTCAGTGGGTGGAGTTTTGTTGCTCGTATTGGGATACTTTGTTTGGTATCAGATGTTTTTTCTTCCAGCAAATGAGAAGTCGAAAGACGCTTATTGGGAAGGATTGAACTACGCGAAAAAAGACTCTACGGAAGTTGCTATTGAAGAGTTCAGAGCAGCGGTTCGCAAATACGACGGAAAAGTTGGTGGGGAAGTGTCCCAGTTCCTTTATGCACGTCAATTGATGAATCAAGGCGAGTTCAAAAAAGCAATGAACGAATTGCAAGAAGTAGAGTTGGAAGATTCCTACGTAAGCGTTTTGTGCTACGGTTTGCAAGCTGATTGTACATCAGAAATGGAAAAGTATGCTGAAGCATCGAAAATGTACGTGGAAGCGGCTAACATGATGGACAATGACTTCACCACGCCGATGTATCTTCAAAAAGCTGCCGGTTGTGCCATTGAATTGAAAGACTTCAAAAAAGCGAGACAGTACTACAAACGAATCATGGATGATTATCCGCAGTACGCAACGCAACGAGAAATTGAGCGTTACTACGCAATGGTTAAGAACATCAAGTAAGATAATATGGCGACAGCAGGACGCAATTTATCAGAATATAACAAGGATTTTATTCCAAACGGTGCCGATTTCAAAATCGGCATTGTTGTTTCTGAATGGAACGATAACATCACCCTCAATCTATTGGATGGGGCCAAGCAGGCACTGCTAGACAATGGAGTCCCCGAGGAAAGTATTAGGGTTCGCTTTGTACCTGGTGCGTTCGAGTTACCGTTGGGATGTCAGTTCTTCTGCGAACATACCGACGTAGACGGCGTTATCGCAATTGGTACGGTCATTCAAGGGGAAACACGCCACTTTGACTTTGTTTGCGACGGTGCAACGCAAGGAATCAAAGACGTTAATTTGAAATACAATACGCCGGTGTCTTTCTGTTTGCTTACCGACAATACACTCCAACAATCCATTGATAGATCGGGAGGAAAACACGGAAATAAGGGAATCGAATGTGCGATTGCGTGTATGAAGATGATCGCATTGAAACGCTCTTTTCAATCATAAAAAACTACAACAATGACTTTGATTAAATCGATCTCAGGTATTCGCGGTACCATTGGGGGAAAAGTGGACAACGGTTTAACACCAGTAGATGCTGTGAAATTTGCAGCCGCTTATGGAACATGGTTAAAAAATCGTAATGCTTCCGCCTCGAAAATCAAAGTAGTTATTGGTCGTGACGCTCGAATTTCGGGTGAAATGATCTCGAATTTGGTGGTTTCTACTTTGGTGGGATTGGGAATTGACGTTGTCAACCTCGGCTTATCGACCACACCCACCGTAGAAGTAGCCGTTCCGATGGAAGGCGCCCATGGAGGAATCATTCTTACAGCGAGTCATAATCCGAAACAATGGAACGCACTGAAATTGCTGAACGAGCGCGGAGAATTCATCTCAGGTGATGATGGAAAGGAAGTGCTGTTTATAGCTGAAAAGGATGCTTACGTCTTTGCAGAGGTGGATGATTTGGGGCATGAAACGCACGACAACACGTATCTTCAAAAACATATTGATGCTATTTTAGCATTGCCATTGGTCAACAAGGAAGCAATTGCCGCAGCGAACTTTTCTGTGGTTGTCGATGCTGTCAATTCTACCGGAGGAATATTCGTTCCAGCCATGTTAGAAGCACTCGGCGTTCAGAATATTACGAAGCTCTATTGTGATCCAACGGGACATTTTCCACACAATCCTGAGCCACTTCCAGAACACTTAACCGACTTATCCGATAAAATCAAGGAAACCGGCGCTGATGTGGGAATCACCGTAGATCCTGATGTAGATCGATTGGCTTTGGTTTGTGAGGACGGATCCATGTTTGGCGAGGAGTACACCTTGGTGGCCGTTTCGGATTACGTTTTGAGCAAAACTCCGGGGAGCACCGTATCCAACCTCTCGTCTACCCGAGCACTACGTGATATTACTGAAGATCGAGGACTGGATTATCATGCCTCTGCCGTTGGTGAAGTGAATGTTGTCAATAAAATGAAAGCGGAAAACGCAGTCATTGGTGGCGAAGGAAATGGAGGTGTTATTTATCCTGAATTGCACTACGGACGTGACTCCTTGGTAGGAATTGCATTGTTCCTGTCGTTGCTTGCGGAAAAACAGATGAAAGTTTCTGAACTGCGCGACAGCTATCCAAAATACACGATTTCGAAGAACAAAATTCAGCTGACTCCGGAAATTGACGTGGATGGAATTCTTAAAACGATGGCAGATCGCTATCGAAACGAGGAAGTAGACACCACGGATGGCGTAAAAATTTACATTGGAAAGGAGTGGGTGCACCTGCGAAAGAGTAATACAGAGCCTATTATTCGAGTGTACTCAGAGAGTAAATCCTTAGAGTCAGCGAACGCCTTTGCCGAAAAGATCATCAAAGAGATTGAGGGGCTGATTGCCTAGTGCTTTTTCAAGTGAAATGGTTGGATACACGATGAGTTCATCGACAAGATTCGACCTTTGGCACAATGTGATAAGCAGTTGTTAATCATAGTGATTAATATCAAATTCAGGGCAAGACGAACAACCTAAATAAATTTAATTACATCTTCATTAGTTATCATGGTTGTTAGGCACCGTGCCTGCGGCAGGCAGGCTTGTCTAATTACCTAATTGTAGTAATGTAGAATTATCAAATTTTAGAATTCTCTAACTGTAGAATTATAAAATCACACCTCCTTCCCTCTCACCTTGGCAACACTACCTTCTCTCCCAAATACGTTGGCTCTACACCCAAATTCACCTCAACATACGCCTTTCCCCGAGCAAAAAACTCTCTCACTTTCGTTAAAAATCCGCCAGCATAAACGACCTCCTTCGCATTAAAACCGTACGCTTTAATTCCAAATCTTCGAGCAATATATACGGCCCGCTCATTTTGAAATTCTTGAGAAATAACAATAAATCGCCGTTGACCGAATACTCTGTGCGCACGAATCATTGAATCATACGTGTCGAAACCCGCATAGTCAAGGTAAATAACAGAATCGGGAATTCCCGCCTCCATAAGTGAGATGCGCATGTCTGCCGGCTCGTTGTAATCGCTCCTACTGTTGTCGCCGCTAATTAAAAAGTACCGAATCTTTCCCGACGTATAAAGCTGCACCGCCGCATCAATCCGATGCTGAAAATAAGCATTGATACTGCCATTCTTTAAATACTTCGACGTTCCAGGAACTATACCCACCTTCACTGCTGGAAGTTTTTGTAAGTCGTCTGTAACGTAAGGATCGCTGACATATTCGACTCGTAGGTGGGCAAAAACAAGAAATCCAAGAATAGCACCTATCGAAATCAGAGCAAATCGCAAGATTTTCTTTCGGGACGGTATCAACTTAAGGTTACGATGCATGAATCCATTCAATTATGCCATCAAAATAAAAGAGAATTACACCAACTTCGCGGATTAGATTTCATTTTATATTTTTTTATCGTTTCCGTTGTGAAATTCAACGACAGCGTACAACAACCAACCAAATCTAGAACTTCTAACCCTTAAATTTTAATGACTTTTTGAACTCATCTCAAAGTAAGTTGTACGGCACTATGAATGAGTAAGTATATCAACAAATTGACCCACCTCACGCCATTTACACCGATGAAATGTAAGTGGATGAGCATTAAAAATTATCAACCTAAAATGTCATGAAAAAAATTGTCTCATTAATCTGTTTGTTGCTTATCGCAGCATATACACAAGCGAACGACGATAAAATCGTTCCATCAAAAATCTCCAAAGTCACGGTATACTCTCAAGGCGCACAAGTTTACAGAAGCTCTTCTTACACTATCAACAAAGGAGTAACAGAGGTCGTAATTGAAGGAATCAGTCCTCGCATTGACCCGAAAAGCTTGCAAGTAAAAGCTACTGGGAACTCTATCATTTTGGATACGAAATACAACATTTTCTATCCAGAGCCAGATGTTACGCCTTTAACCGGATTACCGTTAAAAATCCGTCAGCAAATCGCGAGTTTAGAAGATTCCATTTTGAACGTTAACTATGAAATCCAAACCTTCCAAGACGAAATAGATGTATTGGTGGCTACCAAAAATATTCTGCAAAATAACGGTGCCATGCGCGGTCAAGGAAAAGTGAACGATTCCATTCCTTTGTTAAAAACAGCCATTGAATACTACACGGAGAAAATGATGGTCATCAACAAAGAATTGCAGGGATTGAACCGTAAAAAAGACCGCTTGAATAGAACGAAAAAAGGAATGAATGAACGTTTGGCAGAACTGCGCAATTATCAAGCAAATGCCGATTTAAAGAACAAGCCGAAGGGTCCTGTTCATCGAATCGTTATCACTATGAAATGTGACACGTATGTAAAAGGCGATTTGGATATCTCCTACCTTGTTGCGAATGCAGGATGGACACCGATGTACGATTTGCGTAGCGAAATTGCGGACAATTCAGTGAACTTGAACTACAAAGCTCAAGTATATCAAAATACTGGAGTAGATTGGGACGAGGTACCGTTGACTATCTCCACCAACAACCCTTATCAAAACAAGACGAAGCCTGAATTGAATCCGTGGTATATTGATTACTATGCCTACAGAAACCAAAGTCAGCAAAAAGAGCGCACGAGAAGCTTAGCTGGACAACCGGGCATGTATAAAAAAGCTGAAAGTTTGGGCTACACCATGGAAGAAGCGGAAACAACAACATTTTCGAATGCTGAAGTTGTGGATGCCGTTTATTCGTCTGACTTTGTACAGGTTGTGGATCATGTGATTTCCGCTGAGTTTAAGATCGATTTGCCTTATACTATCAAATCCAACAACGAGAAGCACATGGTATTGGTGAAAAATGTAGATATCGACGCTAACTATCGTTACTACACGGTGCCGAAGTACGATAAATCCGCCTATTTAGTAGCAGAACTGACCAAACTCGATGAGCTACAATTGGTTCCAGCCAAGGCAAACATCTACTTTGATGGAACGTACATGGGAGAAACGTACTTAGATCCTACATCTATGGAGGACACGATGCACTTGAGTTTAGGAAAGGATCCGAATATCATTGTGAAGCGCACATTGTTAGAGCGTGAATCCAAAGAGAAAGTTGTCGGAACGAAAATCGTGAAGTCCTACGCTTACGCAATTGAAGTGAAAAACTTGAAGTCGAAATCAATCGAATTGGTAATCCAGGATCAAATTCCAGTAACTACAAATCCTGAAATTGAGATTGAAGCTACGGAGCTTTCCAAAGGAGAATTGAAGGAAAGAACGGGAATAATTGAATGGAAGATCAACTTGAAACCAAAAGCTAGTAAGGAGATCGAGCTCATTTATGAAGTGAAATACGATAAAGATCAGAACGTCGTCCTATAATTGATCCGATGACACGATGAAAAAGCCGGTTTCGACATTGTTCGCAACCGGCTTTCTTTCACTTATAAGATAACTTAATTTTTCAGCAAAAACTAATAAATGCATTACTTCATAAACGCACCGTGCCTGTCCGGCAGTCAGGTTTTTGCGTTGAAGCTTTTTACCTATTCTTCTGTGTTCAACATCACGACTGCCCTACACGTTATTTTCCTTTTCCATTTTTTTTCAATTCTTTCATTTCCTACCACTTTTTCGGGAAAAGTGCTATTAGCATACCTCTACCCAATCAAGTCACAATATCACCTCAAATTATCGTATCTTGACTTTACTTTTTTGATACCTTTGATTTATGAAGAAATTTGACATTCCCGAACGCTACAAATCACCTATTATCAGTAAAGTGAAAGCGGCGCGGAAGTTAGAGGACCCTCGGAAAAAGGACTTCTCGCCATCAACACTTGACTTCGGAAATGTTTCTTTCATTATTAGCCGACACTTCGGTTTCTGCTACGGAGTGGAAAACGCGATTGAAAAATCGTACAAGGCAATTAATGAGAATAAAGGCAAGAACATCTTTCTGCTCAGTCAGATGATTCACAACCCTACCGTAAATGAAGACCTATTAGATCAAGGTGTTCGATTCATTCAAGACACCGAAGGCAATCAACTCATTCCGTGGGATGAAGTGCATTCCGATGACGTAGTAATCATTCCCGCATTCGGCACCACAGTTGAAACACAGGGTATTTTAGAATCGAAAGGGATTGATGTTCAAACGTACAATACCACATGTCCTTTCGTCGAGAAAGTTTGGAACCGATCAGCGAAACTGGGCTCCGACGATCATACCATTATCATTCACGGTAAACACAAACACGAAGAAACGAAAGCAACGTTCTCTCACAGTAAAGAAACGGCACCTTCACTCATTGTGAAGAATTTAGACGAAACAAAGCACGTCGCCGACTTCATATTGGGTAAAATTGACAGTACAACTTTACTCGAAAAGTTCGAAGGAAAGGTATCCAATGGTTTCGACCCTGATAAGCATTTGGATCGCATTGGAGTGGTCAATCAAACAACCATGCTGGCCTCTGAAACACAAGAAATTGCCGACTTCTTAAAGCAAACAATGCTGGAAAAATATGGTGAGGCAGACTTGAAAAAGCACTTCGCTGATACAAGAGACACCCTTTGTTATGCAACAAATGATAATCAATCGGCAACCTTGGCGCTGTTGGAAGAAGAGGCAGACTTAGCCATCGTTGTTGGTGGGTACAATAGCAGTAACACGTCTCATTTGGTGGAATTGCTGGAGGATAAATTCGCCACCTACTTCATTAAAGATAGTGATGAGATTCTTGATTTAAATACGATTAAGTCTTTCAATATCCACGAAAAAAATATTACTTCAAATACATCGTTTATTCCGACAAAGGAAAACGTTCGAATCATCATCACTTCAGGAGCAAGTTGTCCAGACGCAACAGTTGATGGCGTTATCCAAAAGATTCTTAATTTAATGGAATCGCCTTTAACAATTGACGACGTGCGTATTTAATGGAGCGCTTTATTAACATATTAATCATTGAACCTGACCCGGTTATTCAAAAAGGATTGAAAGAAATCCTTTCCGGCGGCGGTAACAATATACTGTTAGTCAACTCATTAAAAGAAGCGATTCCGCTCTTGGAAAAACGTGAAATCGGTATTTTTTTAGTAGATATCGACGAAGTTTCCGAAGGTGGTTCCCAATTTCGTCTGATTCGCGAAAACAGCATTTTCAAGAACAATTATATCATCTTGATTACGCGTCACGACCAGCAAGGCGTGCAATTGGTAAGAGGAATTAACGAAGGCGCCGTAGACCATATCATTTATCCTTTCAGTCCGAATTTGGTGCGATCGAAAATTGAAGTCTTTAAGGCAATGTTCTTCAAAGATCAGAGCATTGGACAATTGCTCACCAACATTTTTCCTGAAAACATCTTAGATGAATTGGGCAACAACAGTAAATTCTCTCCAAAACGAGTGGACAACGGTGTGGTGCTCTTCACCGACTTCGTAGACTTCTCTCTGAAAGCAAAAAAGCAAAAACCATTGCGTCTCCTACAAAGACTGGAGAAGTACTTCACCCGCTTCGATGAGATTATTACCAAGTACAACTTGGAGAAAATCAAAACGATGGGAGATGCCTATATGGCACTTTCCGGTGTAACAGAAAACAAACCGAAATCTGCAGTGAGAGCATGCCTAGCTGCACTGGAAATTCGTGAATTCATGATGAAAGAGCGCGATTTGGCACGTGCTATGAATCGCGAATATTGGGACATACGCATCGGGCTCCACATGGGACCGCTCGTAGCAGGAATCATTGGTTCCAAAAAGTTCAGCTTTGATGTTTGGGGCGACACCGTAAATATTGCTGCCCGAGCAGAAGCCGCTTCGAAAAAAGGACACATAACCATTACAGCTTCCATTCAAGAGCAAGTTGCCAAGTATATGGAATCAACGCCACGCGGACCTATCGAAATTCATAAGCGAGGCGGATCCATCGATATGTATTATTTGGAGAAACTGTATCCGCAGTATTCCTTGAGAGAAGAAGGCGTTTTTGCCAACAGTTTGCTCCGTAGTATTTGCGATTTGCCATCTATGGACTTTCATCAAATGCGGGAACATATTCTCAATCGCTTGAAGTCTTCATTGCCCGAAGACATTACCTACCACGATTTACCGCACACCTTAAACGTGGAAAAGGCAGCTGTACGTTACGCGAAATTGGAAGGTCTGAGTAAAGAAGAAACGTATTTAATTCGAACAGCGGCCCTGTATCATGATGCAGGATTTATTCAGCAATACAAAGACAACGAGGAATACGGCGCTAACATCGCAGCAGCAACATTGCCTTCGTTTGGATATACTGATTTCCAAATTTCGATCATTCGAAAGGTAATCATGAGTACGCGGCACGATATTGAGCCAGAAACGCTTTTGGAAAAAATTATGTGTGATGCCGATCATGATTATTTAGGTCGCCCCGACTACCACGATATTGCCAAGAAGCTCCGCAAAGAAATGGAGGATTACGGATCTTCATTCTCAGACTTAGAATGGATCGACTTCCAGTTGGAGTATTTGGAAAAGCGACACGTATTCTACACAGAATCGGCAAACAACATTCGACTACAAGGTAAAAACGCACGGATTAACGAGTTGCGCGAGCGAAGAATAAAACACATAGTAAATACGAAATGAAAGTTTACACAAAGAAGGGAGACAAAGGAACTACTCAACTGATTGGGGGTACACGAGTACCAAAAAGCTCTTTGAGAATTGAAGCGTATGGAACGGTAGACGAACTGAACTCGTATGTTGGGTTATTGCGTGATCAACAGATAGAAAGCAAGCACCAAGAACGCCTACTGGAAATTCAGGACCGATTGTTCACCATGGGATCGTTACTGGCGGTAGATGAAAAAGGAACAAAAATGGAACTGCCCGGATTGTTCGATGCTGACGTGGAGAACCTCGAAAAGTGGATCGACGACATGGAAGAAGGCTTGGAACCAATGAAAAGCTTCGTTTTACCGGGAGGACATGTATCAGTATCTCATACGCACATCGCTCGCTGTGTTTGTCGCAGAGCAGAACGAATTACCGTAGATTTATCCCAAACTGCCGAAGTGGCCCCACTTCTCATTCGGTATTTGAATCGCCTAAGTGACTATCTATTTGTCCTTTCTCGCGCATTGACCAAAGAATTAAATGCAACAGAAATCCCATGGGTTCCGAGGATGAAGTAGAATGTATAAGAATAGAGCCGAAATGCGACGTATCGATGTTATCTTGATCACATTTCGACTCCGCTTATTGTGCGACTCGCCAAACGCTTGAAAAACTCTCCTATTGGGGTCTTTGGATTACCTGTAAATAAAGTTTTCAACCATTCATTTGCATTTATCGGAATTAAAATTACTTTTGCCGAAACAACAAGAAATTAAGGAGGTATGTACTGGACATTAGAATTAGCATCCTACTTGGAAGACGCGCCATGGCCGGCAGCAAAAGACGAGTTAATCGATTTCGCTATCCGTACTGGTGCCCCTCTTGAAGTGGTGGAAAACCTTCAGGCTCTAGAAGATGAAGGTGAGGTGTATGAGAGCATTGAGGAAATTTGGCCGGATTATCCCTCTCGTGAAGATTTTCTCTTCAACGAAGACGAGTATTAAGAACTTCCCGACATCCGAAACGTGTCGGGATTTTTTTTGCATATTGTTCCATGAACTTTTTGGGACACCTTTTCTTCTCCAATAACGATCTCGATTTAATGTACGCCAACCTACAAGGCGATTATGTCAAAGGAAAAAATCTGACACACTTACCTGAAATTGTTCAACAAGGATCG
Source organism: bacterium (assembly GCA_024742305.1). Taxonomy (GTDB): domain Bacteria; phylum Bacteroidota; class Bacteroidia; order Flavobacteriales_D; family Crocinitomicaceae; genus UBA4466. Next base: position 13,716 of record JANSYQ010000044.1, read on the forward strand.
CACCTTCACAGAACCATCGACCATTACATTGACACGCACCACGAGGTAAAAGAACTATTGCATCTACTCTACCCACACTTGCCCAAAATTTCGGGAATTGCAGTAGACTTGTACTTTGATCATCTACTGGCTCGGGATTGGTCGCAATATCACGATTTGCCTCTGCGCGCATTTATTGATCGCTTCTACCACCACCAGCCGCATTTCAAGGATAGTTTTATGCCCGACTTTATCTTCATGCTCGAGAAAATGAAGGAGTTCGATTGGCTCTTTCAGTACCAATACCTCAGAGGGTTAAGCAGCGCCTCAAGCGGTCTATCACGACGAATTTCCTTCGAAAACAATCTGCATCAAGCACCTCATGTATTTGCCATGCTACAACCCGAAATTGAAAACGCTTTTCAAAAATATATGCAAACAGCACAACCTTTCTTTGAGGACTACTTTAAGAAAAATTAATCCCTAGTGTTGATAATTCGAAGCATCGTTTTGACCAAAAAACGCCGAAAAAACGTACTTTACTCCTTGCTTGTGCACTACTAAACGAATGTAGTCTCTCAATTTGAAGGACTTTTTAACTGAGCACAACATCGAATACGCCCATGAGACATCGAATGAACACTTTATCGATATCTATTCTCTTGTTGACAATTGTTTTGTCGATGGGTGGCTGTGTAATGGAAGCTCCGCCCTCTATTGAGGGAACCGAACGATTCAAAAGACGTTCAGCAAAACTGGACCTACCAGATATCATCAAACGTGGAAAGCTTGTCGTTCTTGCTGAAAACAGTTCCACTTCCTATTTCAACTACAAAGGTCGGGAAATGGGATTTGAATACGAGCTGCTGCAGCAATTCGCTGAGAGCATTGGTGTAGAACTGGAGGTAAAAGTGGTTAAGAACCTCGATAGCCTCATCATCAAACTGAACAAAGGCGAAGGTGACATCATTGCTTGTAACTACACCATCACCAAGGACCGTGGGAAGAAGATCAACTTTTCAGAACCTTTTGCTCAAACGCAACAAGTTCTCATTCAAAGAAAGCCCGATGGATGGAAAGAAATGAAGGAGGAAGAATGGATGGAAAAAATGATCACCGATCCTTCCGACTTAGCGCAGAAAAACATTCGTGTTTGGAAGAATTCGAGTTACTACCAGCGCTTAGTTCATCTTCAAGAAGAAATTGGTGATACTATTTTCATTCAAGGGATCAAAGGAACCATCGGAGGCGAAGAGTTGATTGAAATGGTTTCCACCGGACTCATTGACTATACCGTCGCCGAGGATAATATCGCCAAAGTGAACGAGCAGTTTTTTAACAACTTGTATACAGATTTGGACCTATCCGTGAAGCAAAAAATGGCCTTTGGGCTGCGAAAATCAAGTCCACTGCTGAAGGCAAAATTAGATAGCTGGCTCAAGGAATTCATGGATAAGCCTACGTATCGCTACATCTACAGAAAGTACTTTGAGATGAAGCACATCGCCACCAAACTAAAAAATAGTAACGTAGTATTGAACGGCAACCGCATTTCTCAATTCGACGATCTGTTCAAAAAGGCAGCAGAATTCTCCGGATGGGATTGGCGCTTGATTGCCTCCGTGGCTTATCAGGAATCAAAATTCAACCCGGAAATTCAGTCGTTCGGTGGTGCTTACGGAATGATGCAGTTCATGCCGAATACAGGACCACATTATGGCGTATATCCCGATTCTCCGCCTTCCGTTCAAATTATGGGCGGCGCCAAAAAATTGATGGCAGATGAAAAATTTTGGAAAAATGTTCCTGACGAACTCGAACGGAAGAAATTTGCCCTCGCATCCTACAATGCTGGTCGTGGACACATACAAGATGCTGTAAAACTGGCGAAGAAATACGGTAAGGACCCGAATCGCTGGGATAATAACGTAGAGGTCATGCTGCTCAATCTCTCGAAACAGGAGTACTATCAGGACCCGGTTGTCCGCAACGGAATGATGCGTGGTACCACAACCTATCGCTACATCCGCGACGTAATGGAACGTTACATGAATTGGGTAACGGAGTATGATTGATTGAATAAGAAATATTGAATCATGAATTTTGAATAATACAAAGTTCAACGGACTAGACTTTAGTTCGACCTTCCGAGTCCCGTAATTCGTAACTCAAGAGCTCAAAACTCACCTCTTAAACTGCACAAAATCATTATTCAGCGCCTGTATGAAGAAGGATTTATACTTATTTCTTATTCATTATTCCTTATTAATTATTCCTTATTAATTTCGTCCCATCAAACACCTCATCGTTATAGCAGGACCTACAGCTAGTGGAAAAACGTCCATTGGAATCGCCATTGCGAAACATTTTCAAACGTGTATTCTTTCTGCAGATTCTCGACAATTCTACAAGGAAATCAGCATCGGAACCGCAAAACCTGACGAGAAAGAGCAGCAAGGTATTCTTCATTATTTTATCGATTCCCATCAACTTGAGGAGGAAGTTACCGCCGCTCATTACGAAAAGGAAGGCTTGGCTATTTTGGAAAAGGAGTTTGCCGACAAAGACGTTGTTGTACTTGTAGGAGGCTCCGGAATGTTTGTAGATGCACTTTGTATTGGTCTCGACAATATCCCAACTGACCCTAAGATGAAGCGTCAAATTCAACGGGAACTCGACGAAAATGGTCTTCCTCCCCTACTAGACGAATTATCGAAAAAAGATCCGAAATACTTCGATCAAGTTGACAAACAAAACGCAGCCCGAGTGATGAGAGCTGTTGAAGTAATTCGAATTACCGGAAAAACCTACTCAGAATTGCGTCAAGGAACAAAGAAAGAACGACCTTTCCAGGTGCATCGATTCGTGCTAGATCATCCTCGGGAAATACTGTACAAACGTATCAACCTGCGTGTCGAGCAGATGATGCAAGCAGGACTCGAACAAGAAGCACGTTCTGTTGAGCATTTACGACACCTCACCTCCATGAATACGGTCGGCTACAAAGAATTATTTGCCTATTTCGACGGAGAAACGGACAAACAATCGGCTATCGACCAAATCAAACAAAATTCAAGAAGGTACGCAAAGCGCCAGTTGACTTGGCTTCGCAGACATCCTGAAAGTCACTGGGTTAAATTCACCGATTCAGACTCGGTAATCAGCAAAATTTTGAGCATTTTTGAAGAGAGTCGATCCAGTCAATAAGAATGGAACGATTCTTGAAATCACGTACCCAAACCATGCTATGAACATCAAATTGGATCACATCATGCCCGAACCTCTGGCTTCCATAAATCACAGTGAAGACAGTATTTGGGGCAATTCTGTAGAACTAAAATCAGGTCATCGCATTTTGCTGAATGCCTCAAGTGGAAAGGGAAAAACAACTTTTGCCGGAACCATTTACGGTCTGCGCCGCGATTACTCAGGAACTGTGACTTTCGACGGAGAAGACATTCGTTCTTTCGACCCCGATCGTTGGACGGACATTCGAAAAACGAAAATTTCTGCCATCTTCCAAGACTTGCAATTGTTTCCCGATCTCTCCGTTCGCGAAAACCTCTTGTTGAAAAATCAACTCACAGATACCTACTCCGAAGTTGAGTTCAAGCAAATGATGCAACGACTAGAGATCGACGATAAGTGGGAACAGCCTTGCGGACTACTATCCATGGGACAAAAACAACGTGTAGCCATCATTCGAGCTCTCGCACAACCGTATCAATGGTTACTATTGGATGAACCTTTTTCGCATTTGGATGTGGATAATACCGATAGATGTATGGTCATGATTCACGAGCGCACAATGGAACAGAAAGCAGGCTTCGTACTTACCTCATTGGGAAGTGCCCACGATTACGAATACGATTACGAATTAAAACTATGACCATGCTGAACAAACTCTTATTCAGAAATCAAGACAGTCGGCAATTGGTCATTGCAATGATCGGTGCCTTTTTAGGAATTACGTTTCTCGTAACATCTATCCATTACCTGATCAAAGTTCAGGAATTCGGAGAAGGAAACGACGTACTAGGCCCGAATACCATCGTCGTGCAGAAAAAAGTAACGGAAGCAAGCGTATTCAACCTAACCAAAACAGATTTTAGTGAAGACGCCATCAAAGAAATTCGCGATTTGCCTTTTGTGAGTCGTGCGCAACCAGTAATTTCCCGAGGACTCTACTTTGAAAAAGACGACAATAAAGTACCCGTTGATTTCGGAACCGACGTATTCGTGCAAACTGTAGATGCAGAATTTCTAGACATGGATTCTGAAAAATGGACTTGGGAAGAAGGCGCTGGACACGTACCCATCGTTTTACCAAGACAGTTCTTGGTGATGCTCAATACCTACGCTGCATCAAGGAATATTCCACAAGTTTCCGAAAGTTTGGCGAAACGCATCCGATTCAAACTGACGCTACACAGCAAGGACGGTAAAACAAAAGAATCCCACAGAGCATACATTGTAGGGTTCACGAACTCCGTTGCATCTATCTTGGTACCGGAAGATTTCATGTCCTACGCAAACAACAAGTTTTCTGCCGACGAAAAGCAAAAAGTCACACAATTGATGATTTCCAGTAAAGATGGACAGTTCGGAAAAGTGGAAGAGTACATGAACAAACATGCCTTAGAATCTGCTGAATCTGAAATGAACCTCAGCCGTTTGAAAAGCATCGTGGGAACGCTGTTCTTAGTGGTTATCGGAATCTCCATTATTGCGGTCTTCGTTTCATGTCTTGTACTTATTCAGTACATGCAATTACTCATTACGCGGAACCTATATGAAGTCCGCACGTTAATGCGCATTGGATATCACCCAAAAGAACTGGTGCGAAAGTTCTTCAAGTACTTCTCGATCATCTTTGCCATTATTATCGGAATTGCCTTTACTACATTCATCATCTTGAAATCGTGGCTGGATGGAATGTTCGCTGACGGGGGCGTTTACATCGACAACAACTTGACTGCTTGGAGTTTCGGTGCCTTGATAGTAGCCTACACTTTCTTCATGTTATCAAGTTTCCTTACTGCACGAAAAGGCATCTACGAAGAGTATTGAATCGACATTAACGTTAAAATAATGTTAACGCGCCCTTGAAGCGCATCGGCGGATAAGATTTTACCGTCTAAACAAGTAACTGTTAAATGTAGCTGTTACCTTTGCGTAGCAGACGATAGAAAGAAAATAGAACGAGTTTTATGAAACAATTATTGATCGTATTATTGGTGTTTGCCGGGTATCATGCTCAGGCTCAGAAAATTCAATTCAAAATTGACGGACAACAGACGGATACTGTGCACCTAGTTAAGTACTTTGGAAAGAATCTATTCTATGCCGATACTGCCCTCATGGAAAACGGTTCTGTGACCTTTGATGGCTCCAAGCAAAAACCGGGACTACTTGCATTGTACATTCCCAATCAAAACTTACTAGAATTCGTTTACAGCGGTGAAGAGGATATTGAGATTCGTGCTAAAGGTCCGAACTTCATGCAAAACGCGCAGGCCAAGAAGTCTGAGGAAAACAAACTTTTTTACGGTTATGTACAGATGATCGGTACGCGTAGGCCACAGGCTGAACAGTTCCGCCAAGAGCAACAAAACCATGAGGAAGGTTCTGAAAAGTGGAAGGAATTACAAGAGAAAATTGAAGCACTGAATAAAGAGGTGGAGGATTTCCGAACGAATCTTGTAGAAAAGCATGGCGATATGCTTGCCACCAAAATTTTGAAAATGTCCTTCGAAGTGGAAGTACCCGATGGACCAGTAGATGAAAATGGAGAGCCACTTGAACCTGATTTCCGTTACCGTTATTTCAAGGAGCACTTTTGGGACAACATTGACCTTACGGATGAACGCTTAGTGCGCACCAAAATTTTTGGAGAAAAATTGGAGTATTACTTCAGCAAGAAGATGCTCCAGCAGCACTGGGATTCGATCATCGTAGAAGCCTTTGACTTTATTGATCAATTCGATATTCAATCAGATTACTTTCAATACACGGTTTCCACATTAACCAACAATTACAGTAAGAGCAATATCATGGGGATGAACAAAGTATATGTTTACCTCGGAAAACGCTATTACTGTGGAGATGTCGATGCTCAATTCAAAATTGGCGATCGCGTTTGGAAACCGGTAACTGCGGAAGATGGAGGAAGCGCTGCTCACTGGACGAAAGAATCACAGCGACAGAAATTGTGCGACAATGTAAATACGCATTTCAACCTAGTCATGGGGGCAACGCCACCAAATATCAAACTTCGCGATACCACGAATGTCACTTACCATGATTTCGCAAGTCTCGATAATGAGTACAAAGTACTTTACTTCTGGGATCCGGAGTGTGGGCACTGCAAGAAAATCACACCGAAGTTGCAAACACTCTACGAGAAGAAGTGGAAAGATCGTAACATTGAAATTTTTGCCGTGGGGAAAGCGGACAGCGAGGAACTATTCGACAAATGGAAGAAATTCATCGTGAAGCACAACTTAGAATTCATCAATGTAGCACTCACTTACACCATGAAGGAAGATGCTATGGATGAATCTCCAGGTCAACCGAAATTGCGCAAACTTCTGCAAGAAACAACATTGGAATCATTGAACTACCAGCAGCAATATGACATCTTTGCGACGCCAAAAGTGTGGATATTGAATGATAAGAACGAAATTATTGCTTACTCACTGACAGTATCGCAATTAGAAGATTTATTCGACAGATTGCAAGGAGTTGATGATCCAGAGAAGATCTTCCCGCCTGAAAAAAATCAGGAGGACGAACAAATGCATTGATATTGAGAGAGTTAACAGAAAGCCGGCTTGGATGAAAATCTTAGCCGGTTTTTTTATTGTATTACAGAAAATAGTCAATATTTCTAGCATTTACCCTCTTTTGCCCAAAGCAAACACAAATTCCCCCAATCATCAATTTTGTATTTACCTTATTCGACCTCATACTACTCTTCTTCTCTGAGAAACAACAACAATGAGTTCTCAAACACCTAGATTTTTATCAGAATTATCCATCAACGGTAAACGCCCGCAATCTGAAATTCGTAATTTCACGGCAAATTACTGACAATGCTACGATTGACCCTGTTTTTCCTACTGATTACGAGTGCCGCTTTTGCCCAGGATTACTGGCAACAAGAAGTTAACTACAATATCAATGTAAAGCTTGACGACGAAAATCACGTACTCACCGCTTTCGAAGAGTTTGAATATGTTAACAATTCGCCTGATGTGTTGGATACCATTTACATGCACATTTGGCCCAACGCATACAAAAACGGAGAAACAGCTCTTGCGCAACAGCAGTACAAAAACAAGAAGCAAACCTTGGTTTACGGAGATGATTCTAAGAAAGGATACATCGACTCGTTGGATTTTAAAGTAGACGGCAAAACAGTTACTTGGGCACTTCACCCCGAGTTTATAGATGTTTGTTATCTCGTTTTAAATGCGCCGTTGCAGCCCGGTAAATCGTTGGTCGTGAGCACTCCTTTTCGAGTTAAAATTCCATCAGGAAGCATTTCTCGCTTGGGACATATCAAACAGTCTTATCAGATTACACAATGGTATCCAAAGCCGGCCGTTTACGATAAAAATGGATGGAATGCTTTCCCGTATCTCAATCAGGGCGAATTCTATTCTGAATATGGATCTTTCGACGTTTCCATTACCCTACCCGAAAACTATGTTGTTGGTGCCACTGGTGATCTTCAAACTGCCTCAGAAATCAAATTCTTGAACAATCGAGCGGACAGTACCGCAGCTAACATTGCTCAAGGAACAAATTACACGGAGTTCGGCGAAGTAACGGAAAGAAACGGATTCCCTGCGTCCTCTCAAACCATGAAAACCATTCGCTACACGCAGAAAAATGTTCATGATTTCGCTTGGTTTGCTGATAAACGATTCAACGTATTAAAAAGCGAAGTAAAATTACCGCATTCCGGACGCATGGTTACTTCTTGGGCGATGTATACGGAAAGTGAGGCCAATTTATGGATCAAAGCGAGTGAATACCTCAACGACGCTGTGTATTATTACAGCCTATGGAATGGCGATTACCCGTACAACAATGTTACAGCTGTAGACGGAACCATCAGTGCAGGTGGCGGGATGGAATATCCAAACGTAACGGTTATCGGTAAATCCGGTAGCGCTTACCAACTTGAAGTGGTGATTGTTCACGAGGTGGGTCACAATTGGTTCTACGGACAACT
>JANSYQ010000037.1 GCA_024742305.1 bacterium
ATGAAGTAAAATTCAGGACATTCCTCACCGTATTGATAAGCTTCTCCGTTCATATATTCATCCCAAGTAATGGTCGAGATGAAGGCAGCACATGCACTTGTCCGTTCTTTTTCAGCAATCAGGAAGTCCTCTGAAATGGTGTTCAATTTTCGCAATTCGTTGAAATAACCTGAGTAATCCAACCGGCAATAACCATTTTCTCCTTCCACCACCTCAGCGGCAATGTTGGTAGAGCTATTCATGTCTTTTACTATGGGGATACACCAATTGTGCAGGGACATAGCAACGTCGGAAATAATTTCTTTCAAACTGTCAGATGCCCTTTTCGGTGTCTTCGTTTCTTCGATTCCACCTTTTTTTTGCGTTACCAATTGACTTTGCCGAATTTCCTTCTTCTCAATCCCTTGTGCTTGATCAGCTTCGGTTGTGCACGAAAAGAGGATCGCGACTGAAAAAGCGAGAATTGTTAGACGCCCCATTAAATACCGATTAATTAAATTTTTCAAACGTTTTATTCTCTTAGCGGCAGATATTACTTGATACAAATCTACTTTCAAAAATAGGAAGTATTGACAAACAAGATGGATTCACCTTTGAGCGCGCGGCGATTTGTATGACTGATATGTACACACGTTACTCAACACAAAAAAAGGGCTTCCATTCAGAAGCCCTTATGCCTTATATTAAAGACAGTGTTTTAAATTACTCCTTGAGCAATTTCACTGCCTTCAGATTTCCAATGCTTACGTAGTAAATTCCGCTTTCTAACTCAGAAATATTGATATCCGTCTGAGTGGTGTTTGCGTTCAACTCAATTACGATGCGTCCTGCTTGATCAACAACGAATATAGATTGAGAAACCAAGGCTTCATCAACGGTGATTGTTACATAATCAGCTGCAGGATTTGGAGAAACAGTAACTCCCGACAAGTCATACTCATTGATTCCAGTGTATTGCACTGTCAAGTCAATTGTAATCACAGAGTCGCATCCCGCCGCGTTCGTGATCGTATCGTTGTACGTCCCGGAGGTTGTGTAAACAGCTCCACTTGGTGCGGTATACGTGTCCAATGCCGTTTCCGTGATAGAAGACGTAGTCGAGGATGCAAAAGTTAAGTTCAATGTAGCCGTACTATCGCATTCTCCTGCATTTTGAGTGGTATACGTATAAGTTCCATCCATGGTATACGTAGTACCGTTCCAGTCATAGGAAACTGCGTCGCACAATGATACATCTTCTGTACTTGAAACCTGACAAGGAGGTCCCATTTGTACGTCGTCAAAATAGTAGATTTTCTCTCCGGCGGTTGCTCCGTCAGTTCCAAAATTGAAGAATATGGACAACATATCGTAGGTGTTTGCCAAGTTAATAGCCGCTGTTCCTCCTACTTCGTTGTTAAAGTTGAAAATCATGGTTTCCCATTCTCCTGATGTTGTAGTCAAGTTTTCCGTCTCTACTGAAATAGTCGGATTCGTATGATCTTCTGCTTTCAATCTCACCGGAATTCCTGAATCCGGTGACCAAACGCGAACGGAAATTGTTGAGTCTGTCGCAGAAAAAGGAATAGCGCTGGCTAAACCGTTTGGTGTACTTATCGTTGTTCCTGCCCAAAATTGTGCGGCCTGTGTTTTCGTAACTTCTGCAACCGTATTATTCGGGTTTGTTGGATCGGCTATAACTTGATGCGCATTTCCTCCGAAGTCTGTCAACGTGTAATCAACTGTAGTGTCTTCAAAAGTAACTGGTAGATCAATTTGATCCAATACTGGACCTGTAGAAGCTACTAGTTCGATGTCGTCGAAATAGAACGTAAAGTTTGACGTTCCATCTCCTACAGTACCCAAATCCCAAATCAAAACTATTTTTTGATACGAGTTGGCAGTATTAATTGCTGTAAAATCAAATGTTAGTTCTTCCCAAGCGTTAGCAACTGTTGAAGTGTCCTCCTTTTCAAAGAAAATTGCTCCGTTCGTTGCGTTTTCAACCTTTAATAAAACCCGACGTCCAACGTTCGGCGACCACACTTTCATAGTGAAAATCTTATTGGTTGAAAAATCAATGGGTGCAGCCATTTCAAGATATGAGCCTCCCCAAGGTTGACCGGTATTTTTAATCATTCTACCAACGTTAGCGCTGGTGTTGATTCCAGTCATATCTGGATTTGCGATAACCGAAGATGAACCTCCATCAAAATCGGTGAATACATAACTCGTAGGATTTCCTTCAAAATCAATAGGTAAAGCAAGCTGACCAAAACCAATCGAGCTTATAGTTATGAATACAAAAAGTATTAGTTTTTTCATAGTATTTGTTTAAATATGCTGCTAAAGGTATGACAGTATTGGCGTTTTTCTATCATTTTAGAGGAATTAAGTGTACTAAAATGTGTAATTCTGACTACATAATGTTTGCTTTACCATAAGTATCGACAATTTGCTGTAGTTTAATTATTACTTAGAATCCTACTGATAGTGCGGTGCTTGATACAGAGTTATGTATGAAGCCTGTTGATTTATCCCTTGGAATGCTAATCGTCGAAAAAAGCAATCTGTGTGGAAAGATGAATTTTAAATTCTTCACAACATATTACCGCTTTTGTTAGCTTTGCTAAAAACACGGACTTATGGCAGTTCTTGACAAAAGAGCAATCGAATACAATCGAACGGGATTTAGCGATGAAGAGCTCATCGATATCTACAAAAAGTTGATGAAACCGCGTCTCATCGAGGAAAAGATGTTGATTTTGTTACGTCAAGGGAAAATCTCTAAGTGGTTCTCCGGATGGGGACAGGAAGCAATTTCGGTTGGTACTACCTACGCAATGGACAAGGAAGAATACATCTTTCCTATGCACCGAAATCTAGGTGTTTTCGTTACGAGAGACATTCCATTAAGCCGCTTGTTTGCACAGTTTCAAGGAAAAATGTCAGGTTTTACCAAAGGACGTGATCGCTCCTTTCACTTTGGAACACAAGAGTACAATATCGTTGGAATGATTTCTCACCTCGGTCCGCAATTGGCACTGGCTGGTGGGGTAGGGCTGGCGTCAAATTTACGTGATCAAAAGAAAGCCACATTGGTTTTCACTGGAGACGGTGGAGCAAGCGAAGGCGATTTTCACGAGGCACTCAATGTGGCTTCCGTGTGGGATTTACCCGTGATTTTTGGGATTGAAAACAACCAATGGGGATTGTCAACGCCGTCGCGCGAGCAGTTCAATTGCGAAAACTTCATCGACAAAGGAATTGGCTACGGAATGAAGGCGGTGCAAGTGAATGGAAACAACATACTCGAAGTCATTTCGGTGATGCGCGAGCTGACAGAAGAAATGCGTAAGGACCCAAAACCGGTATTGTTAGAACTTATGACGTTCCGCATGCGTGGTCACGAGGAAGCATCAGGAACAAAGTATTATCCTGAAGGTTTGCAAGATGATTGGAAAGCCTACGACCCAATTGATGCCTACACGGAATTCTTGAAAGGAGAAGGATTGCTTTCAGATGAGTTGGAGAAAAAAGTAGCCAAGGACATCAAGAAAGAAATTCAAGACGGATTGGAAATTGCCTTCGCTGAAGAAGATATTGTTCCCAACCTTGAAAATGAATTGGAAGATATTTATGCACCGTACGATCCGGTGGTAATTGAAGCAACGGGAAATAAGACGGAGAAACGATTTGTAGATGCCGTGCAAGATGGATTGCGTCAAGCGATGGAACGCCACGACGATCTCGTTATCATGGGTCAAGACATTGCAGAATACGGAGGAGTTTTTAAAATCACCGAAGGTTTTGTGGATCAGTTCGGGAAAGAACGAGTACGAAATACACCAATATGTGAATCGGCGATTGTTGGTGCCGGATTAGGACTCTCCATTGCAGGAATGAAAGCCGTGGTAGAAATGCAATTCGCGGATTTTGTGACTTGCGGCTTCAATCAAATTGTCAACAACCTTGCGAAAATCCACTGGCGATGGGGGCAAAATGCCGACGTTGTAGTGCGCATGCCAACAGGTGCCGGAGCAGCAGCAGGACCTTTCCACTCTCAAAGTAACGAAGCGTGGTTCTTCCACACACCGGGATTGAAAATTGTTTTCCCATCAACTCCATACGAGGCGAAAGGATTGTTGACTGCGGCCATAGAAGACCCCAATCCAGTGATGGTATTCGAGCACAAATTCCTGTATCGAAGCATTCGCGAGGAGATTCCTGATGATTATTACACGATTGAGATTGGGAAAGCACGTACCACGCGTGAAGGAGCAGACCTCACCATTATTACTTATGGACTCGGGGTGCACTGGGCAAATGAGTACGCCGACAATCATTCCGATCAAAGCATCGAAGTGTTGGATTTACGCACTTTGTTACCATTAGATACAGAAGCTATCTATGCGGCTGCCAAGAAAACAGGAAAAGTGATAGTTCTCCATGAAGATTGCATGACCGGTGGAATCGGGGGGGAGATCGTTGCCTTGATTTCTGAAAATTGTTTCGAATGGTTGGATGCTCCGGTGAAACGGGTAGCCTCATTAGATACTCCTGTGCCATTCGCAGCCGATTTAGAGCAGCAGTTTTTACCGAAAGATAGACTAGATAAGGCGGTTGATGCCTTGATGAAATACTAGTTACAATTTCTGAACAACTTTCCGGATTTTGGTAGGAACCGGATAGCCCAATTGCAGTTCAATCAATTCAAAGACATTGAGCTGGCTTTGCGTGATAACTTCTGGTGTTCTACTCTTGTCTAAAAGGAACGCTCTCACTACGGTACGTCGATTACCATAGTATTTTGCTACTTTCTCAATATCTATTCCTAACGGATTGCTATCCGAATTTATTTCTAATTCTGTCATTTTCAGTGAATAGTGGTTGCGTATTCGAAGGTAGGGAAACATGAAGGAAAACGCCCCGGAACATGTGCGCGTTTTTTTGCAACAAATACCTGAATTCTATTGTGGCTATCCCTTAGAAGTTGGAAAGTTGGGATCAAAAAAAATCCCGACAAACCTATTGGCCGTCGGGATTCGTATCATAAATACAGCGAGGAAGTTAGTCGCTAATTTCTGTATATCCTGGGTACTTCGACTTGTTGTAAACAAACTTCGAATCTGAAACCGATGGGTTCGCAGTGTACTTCGTTAACTTGTACGTCATGCGCGTTCCATCTTTCATTTTTACCAAAACTTTTTTCAACTCTTTACTCGATTGAGAAACGTAGATCACAATCGTGTGGTAGTCAACGCTGCTCGCGTTTTTCGGATAGAGATAAATCATGTCTACTTTTTCCGAACCAATCGAAGTCTCCTTTCCGTATTTGTTTTTAAACCCGCTTTCCCAAAGGGTCATCAACTTTTTCGGGTTCAACATTTCGTCATCGTCTTCATCAGCATCGGTGATATATACTGTCTTCTCTTCCTTAATCACAGTCCATGTTTTCGTTCCGTTCGAGATAATCGTGTTGTCTCCGAAAGATCCGTAGTATTTATCGCCTTTCACCCATCCTTTACCGGTCTCATTTTCGTTGGTTCCTGTAGAGGAATTTTTAATGTTCACGCTGAACTCTACGTAAAAGGATGAATGGGATTTCATTTTATTCGAAAGCTCATCGAGAATGGCTTGAGACTTCGCGTCTTGTCCAAACGAAGCAAATGATACTAAAGTAAATAATGCAAGTAATAATTTCATTTCATTCTGTTTTCTGATGCAAATATCTAAAATTGTGCCAAACTATGAATGCGTTGCTATTGTTGTATCGACTCCAAAATTGCATCCAAGGTTGGCGCATGAATATCGTGTTTTCCTTGAAATTGATGGGTAGCAAATCCCTTTTTTAAGTAAAATTTAACCAATTCCTCTTGTGCCGTTTCATCGTAGAATTGATCTTCATTTCCAATTACAAAGTGCTGATTTATTGCCTGTTTTAGCTCTTCATCCGGTGTCAAGTCAGGAGGGAACACGCATGCCCAAAGAATCATAGCGTCAAAAGTCACTACTCCTTTATGGTACCATCTAGCAGCTGTTGCCCCGCCTTGGGAAAACCCAAGAAGTAACTTTCGTTTCGGTTGATAAGTTTCAGAAATATGTTTGTCCAGTGCATTTAGCCATTGAACATTGTCGGCGATATCGTCCTCTCTCGCTTCTTTGGTCATCCATGAGGCGCCCACACGACCGCTGGTTCCCTCCAAATAAAAACGGTGCATTCCTTCCGGAGCAACAACCAGCATTTTATCAAACTGAGATCTAAATTTTCTGATGAAATACTGCGCTTGTTGACCATATCCGTGTAAAACGTACAAAATGGTGTCAAATTCAGCAGGATCTGCCGAAATTTCGAACCGAAAAGTCTTAGAAGAGGTCAGTTTTTGTTCCATCGGGGACAAAGATAATGCTTATTTTTCGGCGCGATTATTGCAGCTAAACCCTCCCAAGAACGGAGTTAATACGAACTTTTGAAACACTATATCTTAGTCATATTTCTGCTGTTTATTACGATGTGGTCTCACAGTCAGGAAATTACTGTGATTGATCAACTGACGCAAGAACGCATTCCCGGAGTAAAAATCATGTGTAAATCGTCCGATCAACGTGTAATTGCGAATTCTGAAGGCCGTTTTAGACTGGAGCCCTTCCAAGGTTGCGATACCCTCCAAATCATTTATCCGAATTATGTCGTGGCAGAATACGCCTATTCAGATTTACGTCAAATGGTTACCGTTGAACTGGAGGAAGTACAATTAAACGTTGAGGGAATTGAGGTATCAGCCTATCGTTGGGAGTACGATGCACATGAAATCCCGAATCGAGTGACACCGATTGATGTGAAGAACGTCACCTTGGAGAATCCTCAAACAACGGCGGATTTATTAGCTTCTAGCGGTTATGTGTATGTGCAAAAAAGTCAGTTCGGTGGAGGATCTCCTCAATTGAGAGGCTATGGAACCAATCGCGTAATGTTAGTGGTAGACGGTGTTCGAATGAACAATGCCATTTTTCGATCGGGAAACCTGCAGAACGTCATTGTGATCGATCCGCTTTCGCTCAGTGACGTGGAAGTGATCTTCGGTCCTGGTTCAGTAATGTTTGGTAGTGATGCCATTGGAGGAGTCATGGAGTTCGACACAAAAAAAGCCCGCTATGCTCCGGATACAACGCGAGAGTTCATTCAAACCAATGTGTTTTCTCGCTTTAATTCCGCAAGCAACGAGATTACAGGTCATGCCGATTTCTCTTACGGAAACAGTCGATTTGCCTCCGCAACAGCAGTCACTTATTCTATGTTTGGCGATTTGACAGCAGGAGCCTATGGAGATAGTGCGTTCTTGCGTCCAACATATCAAATGGGCGACCAAACGCTAGCCAATCCCAATCCAAGGCAACAAATTCAGTCGGGCTACGACCAATTCAACGCATTGCACAAGTTCAGTTTTCGTCCGAAAGAAGGGATCGATTGGGAATACGGATTTCTTTACTCAACCAATTTTCAAGATGTTCCTAGGTATGATCGCTTGATAGAAGACGCGGATGAAGACGGTGAGTTGGATTTCGAAGAGTGGTACTATGGTCCGCAAGAATGGATGATGCACCGCATTGCTTTTAAAAGCTCCATTAAGCACCGATTGTACGACAATTCGCGAATGGTGGCTGCGTATCAGATGTTCAAAGAAAGTCGAAACGATAGAAGAATGGGTAGCGACAACATACGTCGACAGTTTGAACGTGTGGATGCCTTCTCTTTCAATTGGGATTTGGAAAAGGAATTAGGAGAACACACAGATTTCTTCTACGGATTGGAAAGCGTTGTGAACAGTGTAGGCTCTAATGCGTATCGAGAGTTTGATGACAATACTCGTGTGCCAATAAATCCGCGTTATCCCGACGGTGCATTGTGGCAAACACATGGCGTATACGCCAACTTCAAACATCACTTGAATGAAAACTGGATTGTCAATGCTGGTGTGCGAATGGCGATGTTTGGAGCCCGTGCCGAGTTTGATACGACCTTGTTCGCCTATCCACTAACTGAAACGAATCTGCTCAAAGTAGCACCGAGCGGTGGGGCTGGAATTGTGTATCGCCCATCAGTAAAAACAAAATGGTACTTCAATGCATCCACAGGCTTTCGAGCTCCTAATATTGACGACTTAGGCAAGGTCTTCGACTCAGAACCAGGAACAGTGGTTGTTCCCAATCCCAATTTGACGGCAGAACATGTTTTCTCAGGAGAAACAGGACTCGTTAAAGTGCTAGGTTCTCGACTAAAACTAGACGTAGCCATTTATGCAACGTATTTGCAAGATGCCATGGTTCGACAGCCTTTCGAGTATAACGGTCAGGATTCCATCGTTTACGAAGGAGTTCCCAGTCAGGTGTTGGCCATTCAAAACGAAAGTCATGCGTACACCTACGGAACGCAAGTTGGGGTAGAGTGGGCGATAGTGAAAGGATTGACATTTGCATCTACCTTCAGTTTTCAACGGGGCTTTGCATTCATTGAAGATAGTTCGGCATACTTTCCAAAAGCACAAGTGGCTCCAACTTTTGGAAGGGTTTCACTTCGATACAAAACACGTCAGTTAAGAGCAGAAGTTTATTGGGTGTACAATGGCGAGATGAGCCACAAACGCTTTCCAATTACAGAACGAAATGAGTTGATTTACGCACTAGACGATGAAGGCAGGGTATACACTCCTGCATGGAACACTTTGAATGCAAAGGCATCCTTCTTTTTCAACAAACATCTTTCCATGACAGTGGGAATGGAAAATATCACGAATCAACTCTACAGAACCTTCGGGTCGGGAATTTCAGCCGCAGGAAGATCGTTTATTGGTTCCGTTAAAGTGACATTTTAGAGGGGCATTTCCACGTGTCCAATGCGGCGCAGGCTCGATGACCGAGAACTAGTGCACTGAGCGGAGCCGAAGTGCAAAATTCACGTCTCGGCTCCGCTCGACGTTCTCAATGTCCGCCAAATTCCAACCTATTTCTTTACCATAAAATACTTCCGGGCACTTGGGGAATAATGCCATCGGCGCACTTCCTTTTCGGTGGGAATAATCTTTGGCGAATAATAATAAGTCGAATCCAAATTGGGAACGATCATGTCTTCCAGTTGGGCTTGGTACTCTACAATGTCGTTGTAGCTGTTCAATGTGCCCTCTTCGATACGAATATCATAAGCTACCGAATTTTCAGTTCCGAAGCGGTCAAAAATCACAGCCTGGCAAACTTCTCTTGGATTGCTTTGCGAGATCGTGTAGAATTTGCGTCGTTGCATATTTCTAACGCGGTAATCCACATAGAAGTCCATTTGGTCGGTTCCTAGAACCTTCTCGAAAGTGACTTTCAAGGGAAACATGGGAGAGGAAGGAACAACGATTCCGTCCGACACATGCTCGGTAATTCCATCCACAAAAAAGAAGTGGTTAAAGTAGCCCATGTACCCAACTTCTTTCATTTTTTCCACCTTCTGTTCGGCAATGGCTTCATTGAGTGCGCGGTCCAATTGATTGATTGTAATGAGGTAGTCATCCTGACCGTCACCGTTCAAATCGCGTTTGTACCAAGTAGAATCAAACTTGTCGGCCGCTGTAATTTTCAACTGACTTTTGATTTTGACGTCAATCTTAGTTCTCAGGTCAGTCGGCTCGTCTACCTTGTCTGATGCGGGTTTTTCGGATACTTCATCATTATTTTCCGATGAGCAAGCGGCTAAAAAAATCAATCCGGTAAAAATCAACCAATACTTCATAATACCAAAGATAGTGCTTTGTGTGAATTGTGTTACCTTCGTTTTTATGGATGTAGCGATTGAACCTTCTTGGAAAAAAGCTCTCGAAAGTGAATTTTCCAAACCGTATTTTGAGCAGCTCGTTTCTTTTGTGAAATCGGAGTATCAGAGTCATCCTGGGAGCATTTTTCCGAAAGGCAATGAAATTTTCCGTGCTTTTGAAGCCTGCCCTTTGGATGATGTAAAAGTGGTCATATTGGGGCAAGATCCTTATCCAACAAAAGGACATGCACATGGATTGTGTTTTTCGTGTGAGCCTCATGTACGTCCGTTACCAAAAAGTTTGAAAAATATCTATAAGGAACTTCAAAGTGATTTAGGTATCAATCCGCCGGAATCCGGAGATTTGAATGCTTGGGCAGAACAAGGTGTTCTTTTGCTCAACGCTACGCTTACTGTTCGCGAAGGACAGCCCGAAAGTCATGCGGGAAAAGGATGGGAGCTGTTTACAGACGCTGTTATCAATACCTTAAATGAGAAGAAAAGTAACGTGGTTTACTTGCTTTGGGGTAGTAAGGCGCAGCGTAAAGCTGAGAATGTGGATCCGAATAAAAATTTGATTCTACGTGCACCGCATCCATCGCCACTCTCCGCTCACAGAGGCTTTTTTGGTTCGAAGCCTTTCTCCCAGTGCAATGAATATTTGAAGCGGGTTGGACTGCAGGAGATAGATTGGTGATTGAGAGTCAACTGGAATTAGTTTATCTCAGTCGCCTAAAAGCAAAAAGGCTGCCTTAATAAGACAGCCTTTCCAATTCAATGTATGTAGTTTATTACTTTTCTACATACTCCTCAAACGTTTTCAATTTCGGTGAACTCAACTCTGCCTTCGTTAAACTGGTATCGTATTTTTTCATCGTACCTGAGCGGATGGAATCCATCTTCTCTTTGGCTTCGTTCAACCTATTTTTCATCAACTCAACCGTAGCTAGTTGTGACTTGGTTGGTGCTCCGTAGTTACCGCCAATTGTGCTGTAAATTTCAGCAAGATCTTCACGTAATTGGTTTTCTGCGCGCCCCACGTAATTGTCTCCTGTGGTAATCACCAAAGTTTTCTTCAGTTCATTCAACTCATTGATTAGTTTGTCTGCACTCTTGCTCAGTTTTGGATTCGATTTTTTCGTAGAATTCGCGTGCTCAATGTACTCGTCGATTTCGTAAACCATGTACGCCAATTCTTCATTCATGCTGTAAAGCTCTCGAGTCGTTTTGTGCTGTGCCTCTCGTTCTTGTAGAGTAAAGACAGTGTTCTTTGGATATGTTACTTCAATTACCGTCTCGTAGGTGTCCTTTCCCTTAACGATGACAATCTTGTATTTGCCCGCTTTCACTCTTGGAGCGAAGAATCCGCCTGCTGCAAAGGTGCGACCAGCGGCCATTTTCGGTGCCGTAGTATTGAAGTTCCATGTAACGAAGTTCAAACCTTTCTTTTTACCCGGAGTCAATGGCGCCACAAAATTACCGTCCATATCTTGAACAGACATCGTCATTTTTCCGAAAGTGTGTCGCTTGGAAAGATAGTAAGCAATTCTTGCTCCCTGCGATGGGTTGGCTCCAACAAATTGTGTTTCTGTGCTGGTACCGCCGAAGGTACTTTCTTCATTCATTTCGAACGGTTTCATATCAATAAACGCAAGCTTTGATGCTACCATTTCTGTAGTCAATTGACGCAATGGAGTAATATCATCGATAATGATGATTCCTCGACCATGTGTACCCATTACCAAATCATTCGTTTCTGGATGCATTTCCATGTAATGAACGGCTGTAGCTGGCATGTTGTTCTCAAATTTCATCCAGTTTTTGCCACCGGTAATTGATACGTACAACCCGAATTCTGTACCTAAAAACAACAAGTTCGGATTTTCGTAATCTTCTTGGAACGAACGTGCAAAACCAACGATTTCCTCCGTTACAATTGACTTCCACGTTTTTCCGTAGTCTTCTGTTTTGTACGCGTAGGTTCCTCCATCATTCTTTGTATGCCCATCGAATACCGCATAGGCAATTCTTTCACCAAAAACACTTGCTTCGATATGATAACACCAAGTGTTCGCCGGTAATCCTGCTTCAATGAGTGCTGCAGTCCGATTCTCCCAAGTTTTTCCTCCATCCTTGGTGATTTGAACGTTGCCATCGTCTGTCCCGACCCAAATCACATTTTGATTTTTAGGAGACTCTGCAATGGTAAAAATAGTACAGTGGTTCTCAGCACCGGAATTGTCTGTTGAAAGTCCGCCGGAATTCGCTTGATTCTGTTTCTCAGGATCGTTGGTTGTTAAGTCGGGTGAAATCTTTTTCCACGTATCACCTCTGTCATCCGAAACATGCACAAACTGACTTCCCATGTACAAACGGTCCGGTACGTTTGGGCTTGTCGTCATAGCTGCGTTCCAGTTGAAGCGTAACTTTGGATCGCCCTCCACTGGGGAAGGAGTGATGGTTTTCGTTTGACGTGCTTTTGCATCATAGCGCCAAACCGTTTCTGCGCCTTGCATCTCGGAATACATAATATGCGGCTGTGTTGGGTGTGGATATACTCGGAATCCATCACCTACACCAATAACTTCCCAATCACGTGCTTCTACACCACCTGGGCTGGAAGAAGGACCGTACCAACTTCCGTTATCCTGTAATCCACCATAAATATTGTACGGAGTTTGATTGTCGACTGCGACATGATAAAACTGACTCAATGGAAGATTTTCAATGATTTCCATTGTTTCTCCGGAGTTCAAAGAACGGTACAAACCGCCATCTGTTCCAACGAACATTTTGTCGGGATCTTTAATGTCGAACCAAATATCATGGATATCGGGGTGCATAGCGCCAAGACTTTTGAAGGTATTTCCTCCGTCTCTACTGACAGATCCAAAAAGTCCAGCTTTCACCACAAAATCGGGGTTTGTCGGATGTACCACGATTCTTGAAAAATAAAACGGGCGCACTACCAATCCGAAATCGGCATTCAAATGTTTCCAATTGGCGCCGCCATCCTCTGAGCGGTACATTCCACTTTTCGAGGCATCTTCGGCTTCCACTACTGCGTAAAGGATAGATGAGTTTGAAGGGGCAACTGCAACGGCAATTCTTCCCAGTTTACCACTTGGAAAACCCCTGTGTATTTTGTTCCACGTCTTTCCTCCATCCGTACTTTTATACAATGCGCTGTTTTCTCCTCCGGAGCTAAACGACCAAGCGGTACGTCTGTGCTCCCAAAATGACGCGTACAATACATTGGGGTTGGATGGATCCATGACCAATTCAGAGCATCCGGTCCCTTTGTTTACGTACAAAATGTTCTCCCACGTAACGCCACCATCGGTAGACTTATAGACACCTCGTTCTTCACTGTCTCCCCAAAGTGCTCCTTGCACTCCTGCGTAGATAACAGAACTATTTTCCGGATGAACTTGAATAGAACTAATTCGATCAGAGTTGGCAAGCCCCATGTGTTTCCAGTTCTGCCCTCCGTCGGTTGATTTGTAAATTCCGTTTCCAACAGAAGTACTGTTTCGTGTCCAAACTTCTCCAGTTCCTACCCAAATAGTTTTGTCGGGGTCGTTTGGGTCTATGGTAACCGTTCCAATGGATTGGCAGTAATCGTCAAAAATAGAATTAAAGTGTACACCACCATCCGAAGACTTCCAAACGCCTCCACCGGCAGTTCCAACATAGATTACCTTATTGTCGGTAGGATGTCCGGTAACGTCACTTACACGACCACTCATCAAAGCAGGTCCAATATGACGAGCGCTAAGTCCACCAAATAATTCATCTCCTTTTAGTTCCTCTAAACTTTGGCCAAAGCTAAAGCTGCTCAGCATTAAAAACGCAAGCGTAATTCGTTTCATGTTTATGATTTAAGCGTAATTGGTTATTCCTCTCCTTCTTCTTCTTCTTCCTCTTCCACATCAGGGAAAGCAAAGAATCCTTCCTCCAATTCAGGGTTGAGCTCGATTTCCTTGATCACAAGTGTTTGTCCTTCTCCGGATTCGCCCGAAAACTTCAAAGAAAACGGGAAGTAAATTCCGTCTACTTCTTGGTAATCACTATAGGTCGTCAACATCATTTGTCCCGCAGCAGGACCTTCCATTACTTCTTGCTTCGCTACAAGAGGAACGAAGTTTTCTGTGTCGAAGTAGTAGTACATAATATTGTCCTTTTCCTCACCATCAACAAGTTGGGGTTTCATGGTAAGTTTTACTTTGAAACATTCAGTCCCATCAGCAGTTTCTATTCCCACGTATTCCGCAGAGAAACCGTTTTCTTCCATGTTCAAAAAGGGATCTGGGAAGTCACCAATACTACGTTTTTTATTTTCCGTAGTCTCAGCATCTGCTTTTTCGGGCTGCATGGTCATTTGACTGGTTCCCCACAGTGTCTCGCCATCAAAGACATCTTGTTTCATGTCCATTCCCATGACAGAAACTGACGTCATAGAGCGTCCGTCTTTCATCGTGTATTGATCAATTGGAATAGTCATTCCTTGAAAATCCATCTCGGCCGTCATTTTATAGCCTTCAACGGCAGAAAGTGCCTCGCGACCTCCAATGTTTTCGAAATATGTATCCAAAATCATCTCTAATGTGTCTGTTTGCGCAAAGGAGGATCCTGTAGCAAATAAGAGTAACGTAGCGAATAAAACCTTTTTCATTTGTGTAATTATTTAGTTGAGTGCAATATAACAGTCGTAAGACTACAAAGTGAGGCAAAAGTTACAAGCGGCTTTAAACCCATTTTTCAGGTTCTATTTATTGTTTTTTCCAATCAATTAATTCTGACATAACTATATCTTTGCACCATGAATTTACAGAACGATTTGATCCTACGTGCCGCGCGCGGAGAATCCATTGAAAGGTATCCTGTTTGGTTGATGCGTCAGGCCGGAAGAATTCTTCCCGAATACAGAGCTGTGCGGGCTTCTTTGTCAGGGTTTAAAGAATTGGTGGAAACGCCGGAACGAGCAGCTGAGGTTACTATTCAACCCGTGGATATTCTCGGTGTGGACGCCGCCATTATTTTCTCGGATATACTCGTTGTTCCAGAAGCAATGGGGCTAGAATACCAAATGGTTGAGAAAAAGGGACCATGGTTCGAGAAAACAGTTCGCTCAAAAGAGCAACTGGATCTATTGGACAAGGATATAGACATCGTAGATCGATTGAGTTATGTAACAGAAGCCATTAAGATTACCAACAAGGAGTTGAATGGCCGTGTCCCGCTGATTGGATTTGCCGGAGCACCTTGGACCATCTTTTGTTATATGACGGAAGGACAAGGCTCGAAAACCTTCTCGGAATCACGTAAGATATTGTACACAAATCCGACTTTGGCACACGAGTTGCTTAATAGAATCACGGATGTAACCGTTCAGTACTTGAAGGCCCAAATTAAAGCCGGTGCACACATGGTTCAAGTATTTGATTCATGGGCTGGAATTTTGGGTACGGAACAATACGCTGAATTTGGTTTGAAATATATCGAAAAGATTGCCAGTCAAATAGACGAGGTGCCAGTTACACTGTTCTCCAAAGGTGCTTATGCTTCCATGGAGGCATTGGCGGCGTTACCGTGCAATACGGTTGGTCTAGATTGGAACATGGATATGCAAACCATTAGAAACGTTGTAGGTGAGACAAGAACCTTACAGGGAAATCTTGATCCTTGCGCACTGTACGCGTCACATTCAGAGGTGGAGAAACGAACGAATAATATGCTGGATTCTTTTAAAAGTCAGAGACATATTGTTAATTTAGGCCACGGTGTTTATCCGGACGTTGATCCCGAAAAGGTGAAAACATTTATACAAACAGTAAAAAGCTATGAAATTCAATACTAATATGAACTTAAAAGCCATTGTATCATTCTCATTTATGACCGCAAGCTTATTTAGCTTCGGGCAAGGAGAAAACCTCGTGCCGAACCCAAGTTTCGAATCGAAAGAGAAGACACCAAAACGTCTTGGTTCTATCGCGTATGCCACCGATTGGTCCTCTCCAACAGGAGTGAGAGCAGACTTTTTCACACCGAACAAAGTGCAGGACATCAATGCTCCTGATAATATCTACGGTTCAGAAGATGCGAAAGACGGAAGCAACTACATCGGAATTACAGCCTATTCTTATGGAAACAAAGTGCCAAGAAGTTACGCAATGACGAAGCTTGAAGCTCCTATGAAGAAAGGATTGAAGTACTGTGTGAAATTCAATGTGTCGCTTTCTGAAGCATCGAAGTATGCGAGCAATAACCTCGCCGCTCGATTCACAAACAAAGCCTACAGCACAGAGGCAAAAGTTCCAATGATTACGCAAGATAGAAACGAACTATTGATGCACTTCGATAACAACTTGACTATCCAATCAGCGCGTTACAACTGGTCGGAAATTTGTGGCGTTTACACATCCACTGGAGGAGAGAAGTACATCACCATTGGAAATTTCTTGTCAGATGAAGATACGAAGTCTGAACGTATGAAGAAGGCGGATGATTCAAAAGCGAAAATCATTGTAGCTGCGTATTATTACATCGACGACATCTCTGTTACGCTTCTTGATGAAGAAAATGGTGAACGTTGTGATTGTGCAGTGGAAGAAGCGGGAGATACGTATTCAGCGATGATTTATCAACGTCAGTTCAATATTACAGAAGACATGAGCGACGAAGAGCAGATTGAAGAACATGAAATTTTCTTCGCTTTCGGACGAAATACATTGAGTTCAGAAGGAAAAGAATCATTGAACTTTATCGCAGAGAAATTGAAGGCAAATCCTGAAATGCGTTTGGAAATTCAAGGACACAACAACGCACAAGAAGATGTTGTGGGTGAAGAAAAAACCAAGTATGCAAGCATGGATTCGAAACGAGTTGCTTCTGTGATGCAATATCTTGCAGATCAAGGAGTACCAACAAGTAGCATGCTTTCCGCACAAAGAGGAAGTACTGAGCCTCACGAAACTGTGGAGGGAGTTACGGATGAAGAAATGATTCAAGCTATGAGTCGTCGCGTAACCTTCAAAGTGAGGTAGACAATAAAATACTTATCATACAAAACCCTGACTTTGGTCATCGAGCTTGTCGAGATGCTGAGTCAGGTTTTTTTGTTTGTTACCGAACGAGTATTTGTGAGTTGAAGTTCGCTATATCGACTTTCTCAATCACGCTCACCACTGTTAATTCCTTGTTGATAACAATTGTTAAGCCCTTGAAAATGGTACCAAATTTGCGTATCTTTAAGTAGAACAAAGAATGTTGCCTATGTTTGACGATGATGACCACGAAGGCTTTGAGGATGGAGAATTGAAAGCCGATCTCGAACGTTTTGAAAAGCACTTGAAAGGAGAGTTTATTGGATTCTTGGATAGTGACCGATGGGAAGCGATGATCGATCATTTTCTCATCTCAGGACAATATGCAAAAGCACTGAAATGCGTCAATGAAGCGCTAACTCAATTTTCCTACAATACCACCTTGCGACTTAGAAAAGCACAAGCCTCTTCAGCCATAGGTAATTTAAAGGAAGCCATTCATATTTTAACAGAACTTGAGCGTGAAGGCATTGCTGGTATGGAAGTGCTTCTAACAAAAGCCTCTGTGTTTAGTCAATTAAAAGACACGAAGAATGCCATCCGTTATTTCAAGGATGCTCTCGCTGCAGCTGCCCCTGAGGACCAAGATGAGATTTATTTGGACCTTGCAATGGAGTATCAAAACGCCGGAGAGGTGCAACGTGCAATCAATGTATTGAGAGAGGCCATTCAGCAAAATCCATCCAACGAAGGAGCTATTTACGAATTGGCATTCTGCTACGATCAGCAAGGGGATTTTCAAGCCTCCGTACAGTGTTATTCGGATTTTATCGACAACAATCCTTATTCTTTTACGGCATGGTACAACTTAGGGAACGCCTACGCGAAAAACGAAGACCTTGAAAAAGCCGCTTGGGCATACGATTATTGTTTGCTTATAAACGATGGATTTGGTCCAGCATACTTCAATCTAGGACACACGCACCTAACGCTTGAAAAATATACCTCCGCTATCAACAACTTTGAAAAGTGTATGGAGTTAGATGGTGATGATCCACTGGCTTTGAGCTACATCGGCGAGTGTTACGAACAACTAGGAAAACTGGATAAAGCCAAAGAGTTTTACAAGAAGTCCCTCGAATTAGCGCCCATGTTGCCCGATGCGTGGTTAGGATTGGGAATCGTTGAGGATTTGGAAGGCAGAACGCGCGAAGGCATCGTATTGATTCAAAAAGCAGCTGAATTGGACCCTGAAAATGCTAGTATTTATCACGTCTTGGCAGGAGCCTATGAAAAGCTAGAAGATGACGAAAATGCGCTTCAAAATTATCAATTGGCACTTGATTTGGAGCCTTCGGATGAAGACTGTTTGTTAAATTATATCGAATTATTGTCAATTGCGTCTATCCAAGAAGCTTTTGATTTTTTAGAGAAATTTGAAAACGACAATGACAACCGTATTGCTGGTGTGTTGAAGGTCAGCCTGTTGTGGAAGTTAGGGAGGTCAGAAGAATCGCTGAGTCTGTTTAAAAAATGCCTCACTGAAGATCGAGAAACAGCCCTTCAGATATTTGACCTCGACCCATCCTTGAAAAACGTTCAGGAATTCTTAATTTTGGGCGATCAATAAAAAGCCTATGAATTTCGAACTTCCATTCATACCAGAACGTACTGTAAAACCAAGAAAAGCAGGCGTTACCATGATGATGGACAAAGGCCTGAGCCTTCGGGAAACCGAGAATTTTATCGAAGCCAATGCACACCTTACCGATATTGTAAAATTCGGATTTGGAACTTCGTTTGTTACACAAAACTTAGAGGAGAAAATTAAGCTCTATCAAGAAGCGGGAATTCGTCCTTACTTTGGTGGAACACTGTTCGAGGTATTCTATGCTCGTGGGGAGTTTGAAAATTACCTGCGCGTTTGTGATAAATACAATTTGGATCTTGCTGAAATATCAGATGGCTCCATAATTATTGATCACAACGAAAAGTGCGAACTGATTCGAAGAATGGCAAAGGACCGAACAGTGTTGAGTGAAGTTGGTTCGAAGGATTCAGGAATTCTCATCTCGCCAGCAAAATGGATCAAAATGATGTCAACAGAGCTGGAAGCTGGGTCTTGGAAAGTAATTGCCGAAGGACGTGAGTCGGGAAATGTAGGTGTTTTTCGCCCTAACGGAACAGCACATACCATGTTGATCAACAGAATCATCGCAAAAGTAAACCCAGACGATATTCTTTGGGAAGCACCGCAGAAAAACCAACAAGTGTGGTTCATCAAATTGTTCGGTGCCAACGTAAACCTAGGGAATATCGCACCCTACGAAATGATTCCTTTGGAATGTCTTCGATTAGGCCTGCGTGGCGATACTTTCTTTGAGTTCTTACCAGATGATTACGCTGAGCGCCTGAAACAGGTGAACTCAGAGGAAGAAGAATAAGATGTTTCGCAAGGAGCGCGAAATAAGTGGGCACTCCGGGGCCATTTACTCCTGTACTTTTGATGGAAGCTATATTTATTCGGGAAGTGCCGACAAGTTTGTGGCGCGATGGATTCCCGAAGAAGGCATTCAGGACAAGTTCGCCATCCGTTTTGAACATTCTATCTATGCACTAGCATATACAGCAGCATACCTTTTAGTAGGTCGATCTGACGGAGGTTTTCACGTTTTCAATACCGAATCACGTGTCGAGGAAAAGTATTTTACGCAGCATACCAAGGCAATTTTCAATATCACCGTGAATGAGAGTACGTCGCATTGCTATGTAGCGGATGCCGATGGAAACATGAGTGTTTGGGATTGCGAATCGTGGGAGTTACTGTTGTATCTACCCTTAGACTGCGGAAAAATTCGGGAGATCGCTGTTTCTTCTGATGGTTCAAGAATTGCGGTTTGCGGACAAGATGGATTCTTGCGAGTTTTCGATACGGAGACGTTTAACGAGCTATTCACCATCAACGCACACAAGAATGGAGCAACGGCAGCCTGTTTTGATGGAAATAACAACGATCTTATCATTTCCGGCGGTAAAGATGCCATGTTGCGTTTGTGGGATTTGCCATCCGGTAGCTGTTTAAAGGAAGTTCCAGCACACAACTTCGCGATTTACAAAATTCTGCAACTTGGAGACACCTTTATCTCAGCCAGTCGTGACAAAACGGTGAAAATCTTTTCTAACAACCTTCAATTCATCCAGCGCCTCGATCACAAAGAAGGTGGGCACAAACATTCTGTAAACGACGCTGTTCAATTGGATGAGAATCGCTTTGTGACTTGTGGAGATGACTCTAAAATGGTTATTTGGACGAAGGGGTAGAGCTGAATTAAAGACTGATATACCAATTCACACGTGCCCAATAACTTTGTCTGTTGGCTACAAAATTCAAAAAAGAACGATTACGATAATCAATTCCCAACTCGATTTTATGCTTCTCGAAAGCCGTGTATCCAAGCATCGGGATCAATCGAACTTCCCAATAAAAGTCGGGTTGCTGCATGCTTCCTAGATACTCGTTGTTGACCTTAACATAAAACTCCTTCAGGTCAGCTCGTTGTCCATTCAATGGAATTTCGGAAGCAATACGGTAGCGCAAACGATATTCTGTTGGTTCCTCAAAAGACAAGGTTTGATCGGTTGCAAATCTATGCGAAAGTCGAAAGGAGCGAAGTTGTTGCGTAACGATGAATTGTTGAATGAATCGGTGTACTGGCGAAGCATCGCTCACTCGAAGCAGGTATCCACCCGTTATTTTTTTTCCAAGTCCCACTTTGCGTGATCCAATCACAGAAAAGTCGGTGAGATCATACTGAAAATCAATTTTAGAGGGTTCGTTAAATGCATCTTGATAAAAATACTGTCGAGCCTCAGTTTTGACGTTCACCTCCCATTTGCTGTCTAGTTTTTTGTTCAGGTTGACCGAAGGCATTAATCCTACTTGATACAAGTTCTGACCAAATGCTGCGAGTCCTAAGACAGCACAAAAAAGCCCTATCAATATGATCTTAATATTCAATATTGGAGGCTTTTAGAGGAAGAATTTTCGCAATGGACATAAATCTGCCATCAGCATCGAACAGATATTCGTACAAATGAACTTCATCGTCCTTTTTACACTTTACTACAAGCTCGTAGCGAACAAAATGCTTATTGGAGTCTTCATCATTAACAGCATCAAGCACCGCATCCGGAGTTCCCGAATATTGAATTTGAACTTTTTTGATTTTGTATCGCTGATTGTCATTTTTCAAGTAGTCGCTAATGACAGAGCAAGCATCCGATGGTAAAGATTCAAACTCAACTTCCACCTCCACATCTTGCAAGTTTCCTAAAGAATCAAACTCTACGCTGTGCCTCTTCGAACGATGAACAAACTTCGCTTCGTACGTGTAGAAATTGATGGATTCATCTAAGTACCACTTTACCTTGTTTTTAGGTGAAATTGAATCGACATAAAGTAGCGCAGATTCGGGTACTTCTTCATTATTCAAACGACTCTCCATCTCCAGTTTTTCCTGCGCAAGAAAACTAAAGGGCGTAGTAACTATAAAAAGAAGTATATAGAAGGAAAGTAGTCGTTCCATACCATCAAATTTACCTCTTCGAAGATAGTATATTGAGCCTAGACGGGTGCGTTAAATAAAAGAAATCCACGCTTCAATCATCGGTTACTAGTTTCGTGAGGAAGATTGAATGGAACTTACTATCATTACTTGAAAGACATACTTATGAGATCATTTTTAGCCGGATTATTCGCAATTGTTTCTATAACAGTTTTCGCTCAGGGAGTGGATTACTTAGGACACAACAACACCAATGTAACGCTACCTCGAAGCGGTAACTTTTTCTACACTCCAGGTGGCGGTCCCGGTTTTGAAGTTCCTGTGAATTCAGGTGATCATATGATCAACAGTATGCAATTCTACTTTATGGGAAAGGATGTCAATGGAACACTGCATGCATCCATTGGAGGACCTTCGCAAATGGGGCAAGATGTATTTGATGGACCGTATTCTAGCTTAGGGAATTACGGCTCTAATTATCAGGCGGCTTGGCAAGATCGCTCTTGGCAAATATGTCAGGAAGAAATAGATATTTATAAAAACTGGTGGGAGGCATGCCAAGGTCCCAATCAAAACCCAAACGACTGTGTAACTGCACAGGTTCCTTCAAATGAAACGCTCATGCGTATTTATAATTGGAGGGCGCACGGTAATACTGCAAACGGTGAAGATTATTACATGGCACCGTTTTGGGATTATAATATGGATGGTGCTTATGATCCAAGTGAAGGAGATTACCCATTAATAAAAGGCTGCTGCGCTACGTGGCGCGTGGATAATGACGCCGCTGATATTCATACTATGTCAGGGGCCGATCCGCTGGGTATAGAAATGCGCTACATGACCTATCAGTACCGAAATTTTGGATTATTGAATGATGTGACGTTCGTGGAGGTGGAAATCATCAATCGAAGCAATTTGACTTACCCTGAGTTTTATTACGCGATAAATACCGATGTCACTACACCGAATTTCAGCAACACCTATTTTGGATCCGACTCAAGTCGTAGCTTGTTTTACGCATATTACAATAATGATGTACACCCAACTTTAGGAATGGATCCACCCGTTCTTGGAATTGTTGCATTGGAGGAGCCCTTAACGGCAGTTGTTGACCAAGTGAATGGAGGAAGCATCACGGAAATTTGGGGAGAAATGCAAGGCTTGCGCTTCGGTCAAAATGCCATGACCAATCTTCAAGGGGATACAACGCAGTTCATTTTTAACGAGAACCCAAATATTCCGAATGGATGGAGTGAAGAGCAAACGTCTATTTGGCAAACAAACAATAAAGTAATTCTCGCTACAGAGAATGGGGAATTCGCTCCCGGAGATCGAATTACACAAACTTTCGCTTTTGTTTACATGAAGAATGGAACGCGTTTACAAAGCGTTGATGCAATGTACCTGGCGGCAGACGAACTACACACGTTTTACGACACAATTGCCAATGCGCAATGTGAAGAGGGAGTACTTTCAGCCATTTCCCTTGACGCACCATCGGGAGTAACCATGATGCCAAATCCAGCTTCTGATTATGTGGACATTATTCTTGATGAATTCGGACGTTTTTCAGTAACCGTTTTAGATATGAATGGTAAGGCAATTAAGATGAGCGAAGGTGAAGGCGTTGTGACGTTACACTTGTCTGATCTTGCCAATGGAGCCTACTTTGTTCAGGTTCAGTCGGGAAGTTCCGTGACCACGAAAAAGTTGATTTTGGATCATTAAGGCATATCATCGAGTAGTTCGCTGTTTACAGAACTTTCTTCAAACTCATATCGAAGTTTTTTCTTCTCGCCTGCCTCTGTTGAAACGGTTTCTACTTTTTTGGAGTATGGAGTTTTCCATTTTGTCCACAAAAGAATACTGAGCACTACCAATCCGGCAACAAGAGCATAGACAATTAACGAGTCCCAATTTAGTGGGTTTTGAACATGCCGTAATCCTCTGAAAATGCCAAGAATCAATAACAGCGCTACGGGAACAATGACGTTTCTTCTAGCGGTTAGAATTCCGTAAAATCCATACGCGGGAACGGCGAGACTAAAAACTACGGCCATAAGAATGAAAATGGGTTGATTTGCGATGTTGGAACTAAAGCCATTAAAGAGGACATAAAGGTACAACAAGCGTAAAAGAATAATCGCACCCAAAACAGCTAAGTAGGCGGTCCAAATAGGTTTGGTTTGATCGTGCTTCGCCCGGGAGATAGTTCCACTAATAATATCGGCCAATCCATCGCCGTCCATTTTAGTTTTTGCCTTGAGTTCAATGAAAGTCTCGTTGTGCGTTTTTCCCTCTTTATAAATGGCTTGATAGGCGGCCTTGCGAATCTGATTTTTTGTCATTTTCCGAATTTAGGAAATCTGATGCGTTTTCAAATGTACTTTTTATGATTGCGTTAGAATTAGCTTAGACATTTCCCAAAACACCTCAGAAGCCAGCGTGGGCTTTTCAATTAGGTCGGAAAAACGTAGAAAATTACTTTTGAATTGCTTGTTGAAGGCGTTTTCATCCGCATAGTGCTGATATGCCATCGACCAACGTTCAAAGCTTCGCTCCTCCTTGTTCCCTTCAGCAATCAAGTATACGGCAGAATGTCTGTCATCGTTTTTAATTTTCTCAAACAATCGACAAACCTCCTCTTTTGCACCTTCAATAATTTGAATGAACTCTTGATCGTAAAAAAGCAGACAACCGGTAATGCCGTTTTTAACGTTATGTGGTCTTGACTCCTTTAGGATGTTTTGAATGTCTTTTTGGGTAAGGTCTGGGCGTGCTGTGGAGCAATAGACCAATTCGTAAGTAGTGTGCAAGTTGTGTAGTTCTGTAAGCCGAGGCTTGTGCGTTTGGAGTAAGATACGACTTTGGCAGAGAAGAGCTTGGAAGATTAAGATTAATTGTAGTGGGAGCTATTAATTTCTCCACTTCGATTTGCGTAATTATCTCAGAGTTCCAAGCACAAAAAAAGGTCTTACTAGCGTAAGACCTTCGTTGTGGGAACTGCTGGATTCGAACCAGCGACCCCCTGCTTGTAAGGCAGGTGCTCTAAACCAACTGAGCTAAGCTCCCATTGTTCCATCGCCGTTGCGATTGGCTGCCTTGCTACTCTGTGTTTCGCAGAGGCGAGTGCAAATATACACGTGTTTTTCTTACTTGCAAACGAAAAAGTGAAAAATTTTAGAAAAAATCACTGATCAAGAAAAAGCTCCCCATTACAACAATGGTATCCTCCGGCTTTGCTAGAGCAGTGGCTGCTTGTAAAGCAGATGGAGGGTTGTTATAATAAGCAATTGATTTCAAATTAGTTCCGTGAAATGCCGTTTTCAAATCCACTATACTCATACTTCTCGAGTTGCTGAATTCAGTCGCCAAAAGCGTTGCATTTTTAGGGAAAAAAGGCGCAATATTTTTTACGTCTTTGTCCCTGCTAGAACCATAAATGATGTATAAATCTCCTTTTAAGTCCTCCATGACGACTTCCAAGGTATTTTTTATCCCATCGGGGTTGTGCGCTACGTCGAAAAGAATTCTTGGATTTGATTGCATTAACTGAAGGCGTCCAAAGTATCCAGCGTTTTGTGAAACGTTCAAAATTCCCTGCTCTATTGCTTCCTCGGAAACAGGATAGGGTAGTTGTTCAATAGCTTCAAGAACGCACGCAAAATTTTCTCTTTGATAGGAGGCTCTGAAATAGGCATCGAATCGAGTAGAAGAGGGAGCTTTCGTAACTTTGGCGTTCAACGATGCGGCTTTCTCTTCAAAAACAGCATAAACGTTGGAACATCCTTTTCCCAATATGACAGGTGTTTCCGATTTAATAATTCCCGCTTTTTCCGTGGCAATCGCTTCCAAGGTATCTCCCAACATATCAGTATGCTCCAAGCTAATGGAAGTGATGATGCTGAGCTCAGGAGAAATAACATTGGTGGCATCCAATCGACCGCCGAGTCCTGTTTCTATGATGCAGATATCACAGTTTTCCTTTGCGAAATGCTGCAGGGCCATACCGAAAGTGATCTCAAAAAAAGACGGAGAAAAGGAGAGTTTTGTTTCGCGAATATCTTGTACAAATGCTTCTATCTCTTGGTTGGAAATGGGTTGACCGTTCACTCGAATACGTTCGGAAAAATGAACAATATGCGGCGATGTGAACAAACCAACGCGGAGTCCAGCTTCGGAAAGAATAGACGCCAAATAGGATGACACGGATCCTTTCCCGTTACTTCCAGCTACATGAACGAATCGTAGTTGACTTTCAGGATGCTTTAAATGGGCAAGAATATTTCTTGAATTCTCCAGTGTTGGCTTAAAGGCTTTGGAGCCAATAAGTTGATACGAGGGGAACTGCTGAAAGAGCCAATCGAGGGCTTCCATTCATTAAATGGCTTTGTAACTTACGTTGTAGGCGAGCGTCTGAATGGTCGCACCCGGTGCTTTCGAAAACCGAACTTGATTTTTTACCAATGCCATTACTTTGCGAATGATGACCTCGTCAGATGTGGTTGTCTTCGATTTGATGTTCTGAACATCGACAACATATCCGTCAGCATTCACTCCAACTTTGAAGTAAAACTTCGCATCGTAATTGTAGTGAATGTCGTCAGAGTTTACGTGTGATAACACCTTACGATCTACAGAACCACCATTTCCAGGTCCACCGGTTCCGGGACCACTGTCATTGCCAATTCCCGATCCATCACCCGACCCGTTTCCGCCGCCGGTACCTCCGCCAAATCCACCGTCACCGAATGGGTTGTCAACGTTGTTCCCAGATGGAGGACTATCGGAATTAGGTGAATTTGTGGTGTTTGCATTGCCAGAGTTCACCGTAACATCCGAATTGTTGTTCGTAATGATGTTTTCGGTTGTTTGCGTATTATTTACAGGATCGTTCGATGGATCTCCACCACCACCTCCAGCGATAATAATATCCTCTATAACTGTTTTATCTAATTCAGTTGCCGTTTCTAGATGCATATCCTCCGGTGGTGGATCAACTACTTCGTATTTGATTAACCACATGAGTATCAAAACCAACAGCATGGACACTACAGACGTAATCAATCCGATGCGTTTGTCTTGCGTATTTACTATTGGAATTGTTGCCATATCCTTACTTTTTAAAGGCCAATGCAGGCTTCCATTGCTGATTGTCTGCGTATGCCATTACCTTAAAAACTGCTTCATAGTCGGCAAGTCGATGCCCCTCAATACGAAGGGTAAAATCTTGCGAATTATCCATGGCAGCGTTCAACTGTGGAACGATATCCTTGAATTCAACTTGAGGCGGATCTTCCTTACCTCCCGACTTTAAAATGTAGCCGTTGTCTTCTGTTATTACGACAGTTACGTTAATTGGTTTCGTTTCCTGAGGCAATTCACTGTCCTGAGGCACGTCCACAGTCATCGTATTGTTACTCATCAAGCTCATGATTATGAAGAAAATAAGCAACAAGAAGACAAGGTCCGTCATCGAGGCCATTCCGCCTTCGACCTTGATCTGGTTGTTTGATCTTAAATTCATAATCGACTATTTACCTGGTTCGTGTAACAAGTCCATAAACTCCAACGCGTCGTTCTCCATTTGGTATACCAAGCGTCCGATGCGTCCAACGAGGAAGTTGTATCCGATGTAGGCGATAATACCCACAACCAATCCTTCTACGGTTGTTACCATCGCTGTCATAGTTCCCGGTGCAATAGTTGCCACGTTCAACTCGTTGGTGTTCATTAGGTCGATAAATACCATAATCATACCAATTGTTGTTCCAAGGAACCCAATCATTGGTGCAGCTCCGGCAGCAGTTGCCAAGAAGCTCAATCGTTGTTCCAATCGCATGATTTCCAACTTCCCTGTATTTTCAATTGAAGCGGAGATGCTTTCCATCGGTTTTCCTAGGCGAGAAATTCCTTTTTCGATCATTCGAGCAGACGGGTTGTTGGAGCGAGCACAGTAATCTTTTGCCGAGTCCAGTTTTCCATCCATGATGTAATCTTTAATCTTAGCAAGAAAGCCTGCTTCTTCTTTGGATGCTTTGCGCAAGGCAAGGTAACGTTCCACGAAAATGAAGATCGCATAACCGAGCATCAAAGCCAACAAAACGTTAATGAATAGTCCGAACATACTATCGCTCGCTTGAACGATGATGTCCCATACTGACTGCTGTTCTACGCCATCGGTAACCTTGTCGCCAGTGACGTCCATTTGGAGAGGTAGAGTGAAGTTCATAGTGTGTTAACGTTATTAAAGTTCAAATTATTATTTCAAATACTATTCCAATTATCCAAAGAGCATGCCTTCAAGTAGGTAAACTCCTGCACCAGCAAGGTATCCAATTAAGGCGAGCCATGCAATATTCTTCAAATACCAAAAGAAAGAAATTTTCTCCATCCCCATGGCAACAACTCCTGCTGCGGAACCGATAATCAACATACTTCCTCCTGTTCCAGCGGCATAAGCAATGAAATGCCAAATGTGATCATCTGGTCCAAATTGTGAAACATCAAACATTCCCATAGAAGCGGCAACCAACGGTACGTTATCAATTACGGCTGAACCGGCTCCAAGTAACATAATGAATACGTCGTTGTGCATCGCTCCCTGTACATCTTGCCCGAAGCTGAAAATCAATCCGAGGGATTCGAGTGCAGCTACTGTCATCAAAATTCCTAAGAAGAATAGGATGGAAGGCATCTCAATTTTCGAAAGGGCGCCAAAAGTAGGACTGCTGTGATGACCACCGTGTTCTTCAACTTCGTTCACGCTTGTCATGGAGAATTCTCGGGCACTAATGGCTTCCGCAACCAAGGCGACAATAGAAAGTGATAACATCATTCCTACGTATGGAGGAAGGTGGGTAACTGTTTTGAAAATTGGTACAAATACGATTAGCCCTAAACCTAGGTACAACATCAATGGACCTTTAGAACTAATTCCTTCCTCTTCTTTCGGTCGTTCAAATTCTCCTCTAAAAATTGGCATGAAGCTGGCGATAATTGTAGGAATGAGCATACAGATGAAGGATGGTAGAATGAGGTATTCGATCAATTTCATTGTGGTTACGCGGTCATTCATCCATAGCATGGTAGTTGTTACATCTCCAATAGGCGACCATGCACCACCGGCATTTGCTGCAATGATGATCATACCCGCATACCAAATCCGTAGCTTATTATCAGAAATCATCTTGCGGAGAATCGTAATCAATACGATCGTCGCTGTGAGGTTATCAATAATTGCAGAAAGTATGAATGCTAGGATACAAACAATCCAGAGCAAAGTTGTTTTCTTTTTTGTGCGGATAAATCCTTTGATGGTCGAGAATCCATTGAAGTGATCAACAATTTCCACGATTGTCAT
This sequence comes from bacterium, assembly GCA_024742305.1. Taxonomy (GTDB): domain Bacteria; phylum Bacteroidota; class Bacteroidia; order Flavobacteriales_D; family Crocinitomicaceae; genus UBA4466. The sequence goes on from JANSYQ010000037.1 coordinate 28,750, forward strand.
GGCTCCAACAAGGAAAATCAAAATTTCACAGGTTTTTCCGAAATGATGAAGCAGTGTGTTCTCCATCAAGTGCATGCGGGTTTCGTGTTTTGCGCCTTCAAGAGACATTAGTTCTCCGCTTCCACCATGTGGAGCAAACCATTGGTCGAAACCGTCAATTCCAAATGCAAGGGCCGCCCATGCAATCGACATCATCATTAACGCAGGAACCAATTTGTCAATTTTCAAGCTATGCTCAAGTGTAATTGCGAGGTAGCCGAGTACAAAGACAACAACAATAAACATTTCCATAGTACGTAGTTTTAGTAGTTTTTAAAGTTTACACAAGAAGATTCAATGCGTGTTCAAACGCTGTTTTTGCCACTCCGGTTTTGTTTGAGTTAAGTGAGTGCGTATTGTTGAGTGCTTCGCGAATAATTTGACTGGTATCAGAGAAGATGCCTTCGTCTGTCAGTTCGTCCAAATCGTTGCTCATTAAATAAGCAAACACACGCGCCATTCCACAGTTCGAAATAAAGTCAGGAATAACGGTGATGCTATTATCTGCTTTATCGGCAATTGGTCCAAAGAAAATCTGCGGATCTGCAAATGGTACGTTGGCTCCGGCAGAAATCACTTCTATTCCAGCAGCAATCATGCGGTCCAATTGATCTTCAGTAATTAAGCGAGATGCAGCACAAGGAATGAAAACCTCTGCTTCTACATCCCAAATTTTGCTGTTGACTTCATCAAAAGAAAGCATGTTCGGATGGTTCAGAGCATTCCCTTTTTTTGTGAGGAACAATTCTCGAATTTCTTCTAAAGTGAAACCGTCTTGATTGATCAACCCACCAACACGGTCGATGATTCCAACCACTTTAGCACCCATTTGTGCGAGGTAATATGCTCCAGCGGAACCTACATTTCCCCATCCTTGAACGATTACGCGTTTTCCAGCGACATCGCCACCATAGATATCGTAAAAGTGCTTCACAGATTCTGCTACACCATAGCCGGTAATCATATCGGCAACAACGTATTTACGATTGATGTTCGGTGAATATTGCTCGTCTTCAATGATCTTCAAAACTCCTTGGCGCAATTGTCCAATTCTATGAATTTTTTGAGGTTCACGTGGTTGAAAGTGACCGTTGAAAACGCCTTCCTGAGGATGCCAAACACCGCAGTCTTCTGTAATGGGAATTACTTCGTGAATTTCATCGACATTCAAGTCACCACCAGTTCCGTAATAATGTTTCAGTAATGGAGTAACAGCGGCGTACCACCTACGCAAAACTCCGTCTTTTCGTGGATCGTCCGGGTCAAAGTTGATTCCTGATTTTGCACCGCCAATCGGTGGACCTGCCACGGTAAACTTCACTTCCATGGTTTTCGCAAGTGATTCTACCTCTCTCTTGTCAAGCCCTTTACGCATTCTGGTTCCTCCTCCTGCGGCGCCACCTCGAAGCGAATTGATCACTACCCATCCTTCTGCTTCAGTTTCGGCGTCTTTCCATTCGAAAACGATTTCTGGTTGCTTGTTTTCGAACTTTTCAAGTAAATCTTTCATCAACTATAATACTTTTTAAAGCCAAGCAAAGTTAACAAAGTTATCGAACCGTAAAATCGTTTCAAACCGACGTTATGCACGAGTTACAAACATGTTTGATGTCGATTATTTCGGTCGGTGTAAAATTCCTCCGCAAACATTAGTAGATGCGCCAGTTACCGAGGCAAGACAGTTATATTTCCCTTCTAAAAAGCGAACGCCAAGAAAGGCAAAAATTAATGCTTCCTTAAAATTGATCTCGTCTTCACTTGGAAGAATGATTTTCACCCCTCGATTCGTCAACTGCTCCATCAGGAAACCATTAAAAGCTCCTCCACCAGTAATGAACAACGAGTCAATGTGATTGTTTCGATAAACCTTTGCAACTTGATCAGCGATGTGATGTACCGTGGTATGCAGCCTGTCTTTTGGAACGGAAATCTCACTCATTATGGGCATGAAAACTTGTTCTAGCCATTCGGTTCCAAGAGATTTTGGTGCTTTTTGATGGTAGAATGAAAGTGCATTCAATTTGTCTAGAACTTCTTGGTGTAAGACTCCCGACCGAGCCAAAGCACCATTTTCATCATAGGAAAGTCCGAGTTCTTGAGAAGTTATGTTTAGTGGAAGATTGCCTGGACAAATATCAAAAGCAATCGTTTCACCACTGGGAATACTAATGTTCGTGAACCCTCCAATATTCAAATATGCATCCGCACGATCACCAAAAAGCAATTGATCTCCGATAGGCACCAGTGGAGCGCCTTGTCCACCTGCGATAACATCGCGCTGACGAAAATCATTAATCACTGGGATGCCTGTTTCCATCGAAATAGTTGTCCCACAGCCAATTTGAACAGTGTAGCCCTTCTCAGGTTGATGGAAAACCGTATGTCCGTGAGAGGCAATTGCATCAATATCTTGAGCGCTTTTATCGAGCGATTTCAGAAAATTATTAATACACAATGCATAATGTTTTCCTAGTATTTTATCCAGTTCATACAGGTCCGTTGTCGGTAGTAATTTAGACGTTACTAATTTCTCTAATAGCTGTTTTGGGTACTCAAAGGTTTTGGAATTCAGGATTTTATACTCGTAATGCTCGTTTTGCTGCGATTTGATTTCGCACAATACAAGGTCCAACCCATCCATGGAGGTGCCTGACATAGCGCCGATCATTGTGTATAAACTCATGCTGTTTAAAAGTAGAAAAATCACACAAAATGCGTAAATTTGTACGCGCATTTTCGCAGAAATATAACGAACCAGAATATGAATTTTGATTTATCAGAAGAGCACTTAGCAGTGCGTGAAGCAGCGAGAGATTTTGCTCAAAACGTTTTGAAACCAGGGGTTATTGAGAGAGACAATGAGCAGCGTTTTCCCGAGGCTGAAATCAAGCAACTAGCAGAACTTGGATTTATGGGAATGATGGTAGATCCAAAATACGGTGGTTCCGGAATGGATACACTGTCGTACGTTCTTGCCATGGAAGAAATTAGCAAAGTCGATGCTTCCACTTCTGTTTGTATGTCTGTAAACAACTCGCTTGTTTGCTGGGGATTGGAGAAATTTGGAACGGAAGAGCAAAAGGAAAAGTACCTCGTACCTCTTGCGAAAGGGGAGAAAATTGGTGCCTTTTGTTTGTCTGAACCAGAAGCAGCAGCGGGTTGTCCATTCCGTGTGCCGCACCCGGTTCCGTTGCCTCGTTTGCCCCGTGGCCGGTGGTGCCCACCGCAAAAGATTTGGCACTTTGGGTTGTTGTGTGCCACCCCCACGGGAGTTGTGCCGGAAGAAGACTTTGCGGCAGGCGCCCAAGTTGGTCCGTTGCCGGGCGCCGCGGACCTTGTGCCAATTGCCGCGGGCAACTTGCCAAACCGTGTTTGCAGTGCGCCGACACTTTGTTTCTCACCCGGGTTGCCTTCCGGTGGCATGCGCAGCGCGGAGTTGGAGGGGAGGAGGCGGCGGCGGAGGAGGACGGACGGCGGAGGACGGCGGAGGCCGGAGGAGGA
>JANSYQ010000053.1 GCA_024742305.1 bacterium
CTAGATCAATACGATAGCGGCATGCAGCTTGAGGCGCCACAACTCATAGTTAATAACGAGTCCCTTGCGAATAAGCATTCAGTAATGTTGCATTCCAACAAGGTGAAGTATGTCATCGTGAAGGAAGGAGATACATTTTACAAGATTTCGAAGGAATTTGGTTTGACATTAAAGCAACTATACCGATACAACGACTTTGACAGTGAAAAAGATATGTTGGAAGCGGGCGATGTTGTTTACATTCAGCCGAAAAAACGATCAAATATTTTTAAAAGAACGAGAACTACGCTTTCGGAAGATATGACCGTAGCTGAGGTTTCTCAGAAATTCGCATTGAATGCAAAAACAATCATGCGATTGAATGGTTTCACCAGTCCAGATGATCTCATCAAAAAGGGTGAAAAGATAACCCTCAGGTAGGACTAGGTTCAATTGAGGTTTTTTAGTTTGTTGTTGTTTGTGAAAGGCTTTGGGAAACCAAGGCCTTTCTTGTATTCTTATTACTCTATTGGGTGACTATACTATTGATCACGTGTGTTATTCTACGCAAGAATCAAGGGAGTTTACACATTAAACAATATTCGGTTTCAAATAGTATGGTTTGAATCTTAATTGTTATTTTGCGTGATATTCTTTGACTAAAACCCCAACAGTAGACCATGAAACCATCTACGGAACTCTTCAAACTCGTGAAGTCGCTTACGAAATCCGAGAAGCGCTTCTTCAAACTTTCTTCCTCCTTGCAATCGGGAGAAAAGAATTACTTGAAAATCTTTGATTACATCGAAAAACAGTCCGTGTATGACGAAGCTGCACTGAAAAAAGAATTTAAAGGAGAAACCTTCATTAAGCACTTGCCCTCTGAAAAGAATCACCTTTACAAACTGATTTTGAAAAGTTTGCGTGCCTATTACAGCGAGCAAAGTATCAGCAGTACATTGACGCAAGAGATTAAGAATGTAGAGATTCTTTACAATAAGGCATTGTATAAGGAATGCGAAAAGTTTGTGGGGAGAGCCAAAGAAATCGCGAAACGACACGAGAAGTTTTATTATTGGTTCGAGTTGATTAGTTGGGAGAAGAAGTTGTTGGAATCTGCCTATGAGTCTGGGGAATTTTCCACGGATCTCGACAAATTGGTAGAGGAGGAGGAAATGGTGATTGCCAAACTTCGAAACCTCGCCGAGTACACCATTATATACAGTAAGATCAATCAAATTTTCCGCTCCGGAGGGTTTACGCGCAACGAAAAAGAACGTAAAGTGGTAGAAGATATAGCCGACTACCATTTAATTAAGGGGAAGAATACAGCGCTAAGTACCAAAGCGGCTTCCATTTGTTATTATATCAAGGGGCTTTGTGCAGCAACGAATCGAAACTATGAGGATAGCTTCCAATTTTTTAACCGAACGCGCGAAATCTTGGACAATAATCCTGATATCAAGTTGGACGCCGGGCAACGTTACGTAAACACTTTATTTCACTTGCTCCGTTGTCATACAGATTTAGGAGAATTCGACAAAGCAAAGGCACTCATCGATGATATTCGCAGTCTGCAAGGGAAAAAGGCGTTCAAATCAGTGGATATTGCAGTTCGAATTGTTTCAAATACCTACAACCAAGAGTTAGTTCTTTTGCACTCGTTGGGTGATTTTGAAGGAAGTGTTGCCATCATTCCGACGATTGAAGATCTTCAAAAAACGTACGATGGTAAGATCAGTAAGGAAATGGAGGTCTTACTCACGTACAACAAAGCGTACAGTTACTTCGGAGTAGGCGATTACAAAAAGGCCCTGCATTACCTAAACGAAGTTTTGAATGACAACGAGCAAAATCTCCGTCGTGATATTTACAGTTTCTCTCGCTTGTTTAATATTGTAATTCACTATGAATTAGAGAACTACGACTTTTTGGAGTACGTAGTGAAATCAACCAACCGTTACCTGAGCAAGCAAGATAGAGACTACCAAATAGAGAATGTTTGCATCAAACATATCCGAAAACTGGCGAAAACAATTGATAGCGTCAACCGTTTGGAGATTTTCGAAAAAATGGACGAAGAAATCACTGAATTGTTGAAAGATCATAATGAACGCGTGGTGCTGGAATACTTCAATATCTCTGCTTGGGTGAAAAGTAAACTGAATAAAATTCCGTTCGATCAAACCATTCAGGAAGGGCTGGCACAGAAAGCGTAGGGTAGGGCGTTTACTTTTTGCAAAAGGTTGAAAGTGGAAGGTAAAAAGTTTCCTTCAACCTTTATCCTTCTGCTTTCTGCTTATCAAACCTTCCTTCTTGTTATATTTGCTGTCTTTATTAAAATTCAGATTTCAAATGGCTCAGAAACTAACTAAGAGAGCAGACGACTATTCAGACTGGTATAACGAATTGGTAGAGCTAGCGGACCTTGCAGAGCATTCAGATGTAAGAGGGTGCATGGTAATTAAGCCCTACGGTTATGCTATTTGGGAAAAAATGAAAGATGTTTTGGACGCAAAGTTCAAAGAAACAGGGCATTCCAACGCGTATTTCCCCATTTTCATTCCGAAAAGTCTTTTTGAAGCTGAAGAAAAAAATGCCGAGGGGTTTGCCAAGGAGTGTGCTATTGTTACGCACCATCGGCTTAAAAATGACCCTGACAACCCAGGGAAACTAATCGTTGATCCTGAATCGAAACTAACTGAAGAATTGGTAGTTCGACCAACCAGTGAGGCAATTATTTGGAATACCTATAAAAAGTGGATTCAATCCTATCGCGATTTGCCAATCTTGATCAACCAATGGGCAAACGTGGTGCGTTGGGAGATGAGAACACGAATTTTCCTTCGAACAGCTGAGTTTTTGTGGCAAGAAGGACATACGGCGCATCAATCAAGAGAGGAAGCATTGGAAGAAACGGAGCGCATGAACAATGTTTATGCTTCGTTTGCCGAGGAATATATGGCAATGCCTGTGATAAAAGGGTTGAAAAGTGACAGCGAGCGTTTTGCAGGAGCTGACGAAACCTATTGTATCGAAGCAATGATGCAAGATGGAAAAGCGCTTCAAGCTGGAACTTCTCACTTCTTAGGGCAAAATTTCGCGAAAGCATTTGATGTTAAATTCACCAACAAAGAAGGAAAACAAGATTTTGTGTGGGCCACTTCTTGGGGAGTTTCCACACGATTAATGGGGGCATTGATCATGACGCACTCTGATGATGAGGGATTGGTTTTACCTCCAGCATTGGCGCCTATTCAAGTAGTAGCAGTGCCCATTTTTAAATCGGACGAAGATTTAGCAGCGATTTCAGAGAAATTCAACGAATTGTCGAAAGAACTTCAGTCGCGCGGTATTTCCTTCAAACTAGATGACGATGATAACAAGCGTCCGGGTTGGAAATTTGCAGAATACGAAGCGAAAGGAGTGCCTGTTCGTTTGGCGATGGGGCCTCGTGACCTTGGAAACGGTTCGGTGGAAGTAGCACGGCGTGACGAAAAGACAAAAGAAGTCATTTCATTTGACGGCGTGGCTGACTACATTGAGTCTCTGTTAGAAGAAATGCAGAAAAATCTTTACGATAAAGCGTACAAGTTCCGTGAAGAGAATACGCGGAAGGTCGATTCGTATGAAGAGTTCAAGAAGAAAATAGAAAGTGAAGGCGGATTCTTCCTAGCGCATTGGGACGGAACAGAGGAGACAGAGCAAAAAATTAAAGAAGAAACGAAAGCGACCATTCGCTGTATTCCTTTTGATCGAGAAGAGGAGACAGGAGTATGTATGGTTACAGGAAAACCGTCGGCAGGTCGCGTAGTCTTCGCAAAGGCGTATTAAAATGGATAAAAAGCACGAGAGAAGAGAGGCTATAATTGACTTGTTGGTCAACAAAGCCGCAATGAAGCAAGATATTGCCGACTACTCCGAGGGCGTTTTTGAATCATTCAAAGTGGTGGTTCAGGACGAGCTAAAGGAATTGAGAAAGCATGTAGATGACTCTCGTGTTCGATTGATTTATGAAGATAAAGGCAAGTACGAATTTCGTTTACACATCGGAAGTGATACGCTCGTCTTTCAATTGCATTCGAATATTTTCCGTTTCGATGACGAAAATCCATTATGGGAATCCGACTATTTAAAAGAAAACGGAGCAAATGGGTTCTTTGCCATCATAAACATCTTCAATTTCTTAGCGGAATCGGTAGAGCAAAATCGAATGAACGATATCGGTTATCTCATCGGTCGCATGCTAATGAACCACAACTACCACTTCATGGTGGAAGGAAAAGGTCCATTGAATACACAGTTTAAAGACTTGGAAAATAACGTGCTGACAGACGAGGTACAACGACAAATAGTTCAAACCGCCATGGCATTCGCAATTAATTTTGATTTGGTAGTTCCACCGTACGAAAGAGTTCAGGCAATCTCAGTTGCACAGGTGAATCAAATCAGTTCAGATTTGCAAACGGCAACCGGTAAAAGATTGGGCTTCAAGTTCTCCTCAGAAGATGATGTGATTTTTTAGAAAAAATCGCTATCAACGTTTGTGATTACGGAATTTCAAATTATATTTGCACTCGCTTTTGGCGACACTTTGAAATATTAAAACAGCGTGAGCGTGACAATTGAGAGCGAAGATAGGCATCGCCTCAGCCCTCAATACTCAAACTCACACTGCACACGGCCCATTCGTCTAGTGGTTAGGACGCAAGGTTTTCATCCTTGAAACAGGAGTTCGATTCTCCTATGGGCTGCAAGAGCAGAGCGAGAGTGATGTTTGAGAGCGAGGTTTTACACTCCTCATATCTCCCCACTCGCACTCACACTGCAAAATGGCCCATTCGTCTAGTGGTTAGGACGCAAGGTTTTCATCCTTGAAACAGGAGTTCGATTCTCCTATGGGCTGCAACGAACAGTTTAAAAAAAGAAAGGTTAAGTATGGCGAATCACAAGTCAGCATTGAAGAGAATCCGATCAAACGAAGCAAAACGTCTTCGCAACAAGTATCAGCACAAAACGACGCGTAACGCGATTCGTAAATTGCGTAGCATCGAAGACAAGAAAGAGGCAGAAAAAATGCTTCCTTCAGTTGCTGCTATGATCGACAAATTGGCAAAGCGTAACATTATTCATAAGAATAAGGCGGCTAACTTGAAGTCCGGACTTCAGGTACGTGTTAACGCGCTTTAATCTTTGTTAAAACCCATTTCGAAGGGCTCCTGATTTGTTTCGGGCAGCCCTTTTTTTATACTTTTAGCTGAGATGAAATTTTGGATTTCCTTCTTGTTCTTAGCACTATCAACGACTTCGAATGCCCAGCTCGACCTCGTTCCAGACACCATTCTATTCACAGAAAGAACCGGCGGTATTCAGGATACATTCGACATTGCAGGAAATCCACTTCCGAGTTCTTTTGATGGAGGAAGAAATCTATCCACACAGTCTGCGCTCTCCGTGGATCAACTCTTTCTTGATATTACCAATTACCGGCTGAATCAATTCGCTCAACAGGATCGAATGCGCTACAGTTCTCTACCTCACCTTGGTTTCGCGTATTCATTCGGTTCCCAAGGAACGCAGTTTTTACATTTGCGTTATACACAGGCATTTTTGTACGGATTTAAGTTGAACCTTGATTATGACCGAATGACTGGCGCTGGATTACTGAGAAACAGTGATTTCTCCTCAGATAATGTGCGTCTGCGCGTACAGCGAGATGGATTGCGATACTCGATGAAGTTTGCAGGAAGCTTTCAGTCCAATTTGGTATCGCATCCTGGCGGAATCACCACAGATACTACGGTTGATGTGAACACTTTGCTAGGATTAGGGCTAGAGTTTGTTCCCGTTCAGAAGACGGCGAACAGTGAAACGCGTATGGCAACTGCCGAATTGCAAAACTTTTTGAATTTCACGTCAGATTCATTGAATCATTTTGGTTTGGTGACCAAGCATCGCTACGAAATTATTAACAGAAAGTATTTCGAGAATAATGGCGGTGCTAGTATTGAAGGATATAGCATGTTGAATTACGATTCAACGCAAACCCAAGATGTTTGGAATCATCCTTCCATTGCGAACGGGGCA